>NZ_VDCS01000150.1 GCF_006265225.1 Allotamlana fucoidanivorans
CTGTACGGGAGGTACGGTAACCATTACCTGGACTATTGATGATATTTGTGAAACTTTTACTCCTCAAGCTACCTATACCTTAACACAACCTCAAGTAGTAAGCTATACTAGTCCTTCTGATGATACAGCTGATGCCTGTGAGTTTGATAATGCGGATCCTACTGCAGCTCAAAATGCACTGGATGCTGATATCGCAGCTTGGGTA
>NZ_VDCS01000151.1 GCF_006265225.1 Allotamlana fucoidanivorans
GCTACGAAAACGCTATTGCTGAACGTGTAAACGGCATCCTAAAAGACGAGTTTTATCTTGACCAGACCTTTGATAGCGTACAACACGCCAAAAGAGCAACAAAAAGTGCAATCAATCTATACAACCAAATTAGATTACATGTATCTTTAGACTATAAAACACCAAATATGGTATATTTAAAAACAGCGTAAATCAATTTTTAA
>NZ_VDCS01000152.1 GCF_006265225.1 Allotamlana fucoidanivorans
GCCAACGATCTCGGCTATGAGTAGTTGCGTGGGTTAACACTTAATTTAGCAAGTACACACCAAACTGAAAATCCGCGAGGATTTTCAGAAGTAGGCGAGAACAAGCAATTACTTATAGCCATTGTGCCTGTTGCACAACGTGATAAATATAAGATAAAATTTCATAAATTGTATTATAATTCTTATGTTTAATAATGCAAGG
>NZ_VDCS01000016.1 GCF_006265225.1 Allotamlana fucoidanivorans
AATAAATATATTTATTACGAAATAGAGGATTATTAATACAAAAATTATGTCCTTTACAAAGCGTATCCACGAAAAAGTACTATAAATTGGTCTTTTTTCAGTCATTTCTCATAATGTTTGCCAACGGTCTCGTATAACCGTCAGTTACGGGTTAATATGCGTTAATTTTCGGTTTGGCACTGACGTTAGCAATTCCGCGTGGATTCGGACGTAGTCGAATCCGCCGTAATTGCGGTTATACATTGTTGTGTGCAGTTTTTTATTCATAATTCAGCTCTTTTCGGTATTCCGATTTGGTTTTCAGATTGATATTTTCGGCAGTCTTTATTTGATTAAATTCCGCTGAATTGATTTCCGAAACGTTTGATAATTCCATTATTGAGTCATCCTTATAACCTAATTCTTTTGATTCCGCATTTTTGTCAATCCGCCAATATTTTATTTCCTCTCCGTTTTTCGAAGTCGCAAGAATATAGTTTTTATTAAATCCGACACTTTCAATGTCCTTTATTACGTAGATACTGGATTTATAAGGTTCGTCCAGATTTACTGGGATTACAATACTGTTGAAAGCTGGTTCAACCATATAGTAAAAGTCAGCGCCTAAATCTATATCTCCATACCAATTCATTTGGCAAGAATTGAGAGAAATTAAGGTCAGTAAAATCAGTAATTTATTTCTCAAACTTTTCGTTTTTCAAATTGCACACAACGGTCTAGTATAAGAATAGTTGCGTGTTTGAGTGCGAGGATTTTCCGAAGGAAAATCAGAAGCAAGCAAACGAGCAACTAACTTTGTTTAAGCCTAAAATAGCAATTATTTTTATACATTGTTAGCTTTTAGTGCTTTTTTATCCGTTTACTTTTTCGTTAATATTTTATTTCAGTCGGTTTTTTAATTCCGCATTTTATGTTTTATTCAGCTCGATTTTCATTCCGCAAACTTGCTCAAATTCTGCAATATTTTTAATTCAGATTTCAAGTAAGCAATTCCATAACTTGCTAAATTCCGATTGAGTGAAATTCCGCTTTTCAATTCAGTTTTCGATTCCGCAACGAGCTTAAAAGTCAAACGTAATTCAATTCAGAGTTTGAGTGGTAATTCAGCTTAATATTCCGTATTTTATTTTCAAATTCCGCTTTAAATAACTTTTGATTTAAACCCGAAATTTGAGGCTTTGCAATGACCTTTAGCATTAAAGCTAACGGTCTTGGCTATGGTTTCGTTGCGGAATGGTTCGGCAGAACTATTCCGCCGTAAACCAAAATTAGCAAATACACAGGAATTTCCGAGAGGAAATTCCGCCGCAATGAACTATAGCCGGTGTTGTAAGTAGTTTTTTCTTTCAGTTACTAATTCGGTTAATATATTCATTTTTGTTTGGTCAATTTTTTTCCAATCCGTTTTATCAAATTCCAATGAGTTTAACTTTTTTAAACTCCGATACATTGGTAAAATTATAGTCTCAAAACCTCCAGTCAATTTATAAATCAGATTACGTTTTTTACTTATTCCGCCACTTTTTGAGATAATAAGGTCAATTACCTTTCCGCTTGGTTTTAATTCAATGAAATAACAATCAGGCTCCAAGTTCCAACATATTTCCGTTTCGATTCCGTTCAGAGTTAAAATCAGAGATTCACAAAGCTTGTCAGTCGGATTTTCGGGAACATTTGAAATAATAAAATTCAATTCAAAGTCCGAAGTTTTAAAGTTTGTAGGTAACCAACCATTTTTAGGAATTTCAAACTTTAATTGCAATTTGCTCATTAATTTTAAATTTTAATACCGAAAAGCACAATGAAAGCAAATAATACACAAATGATCGAAAAGACTTGAAAAAAGATTTTCATTCCTTTAAAAATCCTTGGTGCTTTTTCAACTAAATTTGGATTATGCTTTTTATGAAACATTAATTGGAATTTCACAATTATAGGTCCAACAAACCAAAAAATTAAAGCTGCGAAAATGAAAAATAATGTTGGTTTTATATTGTCCATAAATGTGCGTCAAAATTACTTACAACGGTTACGTATATGAAATGTTGCGTGTTTGTGTGCGAGGATTTTCCGAAGGAAAATCAGAAGCTAGCAAACAAAGCAACTAACATTGGTTAAGCACAAAATAGCAATTTTTTATATACAATGTTGGCAACAGTATTTTATTTTTTCCGATTATGAAATTCAGTCAGAATTTTTTCTTTTTCGGATTCCGACAACCCATAATCAACAATTAATTCAGGTCGGAAAGGTGGTATTTTATTATCAATTTTTAAAAACCATTGAATTAAATATTGGCTAATTTCTAATTCAATTCCTTCACAACCTGCTGAATAATAAACTTTATATTCTTTGTCATTAATTGATTTTGAAATCAAATCTATTTTTTTATTATAATCATTATTTCTTAAAAGTCCTTCGTATCCAATTGCTTTAACAGTTCCGTTTGGGTATTTTATTAAATTCAAGAGTTCGTTTTCGGTGGCGTTATTCATTATCCAAAGTCTTGTTTTGGCAAACTTTTCCATTGACCTTCCATTTGGTCCAATTCCACCTGTATATCCAATGTTTTTAGCTACTAAAACAGAATCCTTTATAGATTTCGAAACATCATTCCAATTATGCGACCAACTTTTTTCATAGAATGAAGATAACACAACTACAATTCCAATTCCGAGTATTGTCAGAATTGGGAATAAAATCGAAAATCGACTTTGTTTGTTATGATTTCTGCGTTTCATCATATTGTTGCCAACGTTTATGTATAAGGAAAGTTGCGTGTTTGCTTGCGAGGATTTGCCGAAGGAAAATCAGAAGCTGGCAAACGAGCAACTAACTTTGGTTTAGCTAAAACTAGCAATTTTTTTTATACGGTGTTATGCCACGTTTTTATTTTTTCCATTCTTCTTTAAGAATACTGTAAACATAAGTTCCTTTGCTTTCTCCATAAGACTGGATATTGTAATTTCTTAAAAGACCTTCTTTATAAGCTCCAATTTTTTCTATCGCCTTTTGAGATTTTATGTTATTAATGTCTATTTTAAATTCAACTCTTCGTAGATTTAAATTGTCAAAACAATAGTCTAAAAGTAGTCCTTTACAAATTGCATTAATTCCAGTTCCTTGAAATTTTTCGCCAATCCAAGTCCAACCTATTTCTATCCTTTTACTTTGAAAACTAATATTTCCAAACATTGTCAATCCGATTGGGTTATTATTCTTCCGATTTATAATTATTAAAGGATATAATTCTTTTTCTTTTTTTGCTTTCAAACAGAAGTCAAAATAATCGATTAAATCATTTCTGTTTTTTACTCTTGCTCCAAATTCGCCTAACTCTTTATTGTAACTTATTTTCTCAATTGAGTCAATATCATTAATTGATAAAGGACGCAATAAAATCGAATCATTTTCAAGAATCAATTCTGATGAGAAAAATTTTTCTAAAGTCATTTTTTTATTTGCGTAATTTTTGGTTAATGTGGCATAACGGTCTCGGCTATGAGTAGTTGCGTGGGTTAGCACTTAACTTTGCAAGTAAACACCAAACTGAAAATCCGCGAGGATTTTCATAAGTTGGCGAGAATAAGCAATTACTTATAGCCATTGTTGTAGGTAGTTATTTATTCTTTATCTAAATTCAGATAATACAGTTTTGCAGCTTCCTGGATTTCATCATCTAAATTGTCATCTAGCGCATATGAATAAAGTACCCATTCATCGTTTGGTTTATAAAATTTAAAAATAAATCTAAGTGGTTGTCGGTCGTATTTTACGAGATATGAGTATAAAACAAAACTTTCAGCAAACTTTTTTGTAGTGATTAGTTCTTGTCCGTAATACTTTCCCATATAACTTTCTGTAAATCCATTTACCGTTCCAATAATTTTATCAATATCATCTTTTATTCTGTCAGTCCATTTATTTGTTGCATATAAATCCTTTACTGCTTTTCCAGCGTCTTTTTCATAAGTAGCAAAAAAAGTGTCAATCAAATTTTGCGGACTAGATTGTGCAAATAAGTTGCTTGATACTAATATCATTAATACGATTAGTGTTTTTTTCATTTTTTTTATGTTTATTGAGTTCTGTTTAATTACCTACAACTTGTTTATATGAATGGTTTAGAACTATATAATATACCAAAGAGGGAGGGATAACGATGATTTTTTAACTTAATTATTATACTTATCATTTTGGTTTTATAAATTCTGGTTACAATATAATAACTTTCTTACAATGTATCAAAAGGATTTTTAATATCCATTAAATTGGTTGAAGATACATGTGTGTAAATCATGGTTGTTTTTGGGCTATTGTGCCCTAAAAGTTCTTGAATATACCTTATATCCGTACCACTTTCTAATAAATGAGTTGCAAAGCTGTGTCGTAAGGTGTGCAAGGTAGCATATTTCGTAATGTTAGCTCTTTGTAAGGCTTGTTTTAATACTTGTCTGGCACTGACTTGTGTATATGGTTCTCCGTTTCTTCCTTCGAATAGGTGTTTTTTTGGATTGTAATGGTTAATATAAGTATGAAGTAATGGTATTATACTACTGGAAAGGAGGGTGTATCTGTCCTTTCTGCCTTTAGCCGCTTTAATATGTATTAATCTACGCTCATAATCTATATTATTTGGTTTTAGAGTAAGAGCTTCTCCAATGCGTAGTCCAGCTGAATAAACTAAGCTTAGAAGGGTTTTGTGCTTAATATTTTGGATGTTATCCAGCAAGGTTTTAATCTCGCTTTTGCTTAGTACATTTGGTAGCTTTTTATCTTTATCAGGGCGCTTGATCTCTAAGGGTTCTATATCAATATCTTTAAAAGTAAAATAATGTTTAATACCACTAATACATTGATTTTGATAAGAAACAGACTTTTTAGCATTAAAAATAAAGTCATAGTTAAATTGCTCAATGGATCTAACAGAAATATTGGTGATTTGCTTCAAATTAATATATCGTATAAACAAGCTGGTAACTTCAACATAGGTGTCAACAGTATTTGCACTAAATCGTTTTTGTTCTAACCATCTTTTGAATTTATTCATTTCTGTAATCTGGTCCGCACTTAAAGGCGGTAGTTTATTAATAATAGATAGGTTTTTCTTTGAAGATTCTTCACTTTCGTTTTTTTTAGTAATAAATTCACTGTAATTAACATACCATTTTTTTCGCCTGAAGTACTTAAATAGGTCTGAGATAGCTCCTTTATAAGATTTAACATAAAAGGTCTTGTAAGTAAAACTCCATTTTACATCTGGAAATGATTTTATATAGTTGTGTACTTCAGAACTATTATCAAAGTAAATAATAATATAAAGTATTTTTTTGTGCCAAAGTGGTTTAAGAGAAATAGTAATCATCAGTTTTTTCTTAAAAATAAGTGATAAAAACCTTATATTCGAATGTTAAGCGAATAGTATTCGTGTAACATTCGACTAAATGACATTTTTATGAAAGCAAGGTTGTGTTTAGCATGTCAAAAACCAATGACAGGGCGTTCTGATAAAAAATTTTGTGATTTGCATTGCAAAAGCTCTTACCATTATCGAAGGTCACTTGAAGAGGCACAGCGCTTTTACAATTTTGTGGATAATCAACTCAGACAGAACAGGAGATTATTGAAGGCCTATAACAAATCAGGTAAATCAACTATAAGAGCCAAAGTCCTGCATGATCAGGGTTTTAACCCTAAATTCTTCACCCATTATTGGAAGAATACTAAGGGAGATGTCTATCTGTTTGTTTATGAATATGGCTTTTTAAAGCGTCATGAACATGATGTGGAAAAATACGTGTTGATTACCTGGCAGAGTTATATGGGTAAATAAGCTTTTAATTTTAGGATTAAGAGCCCTCAAAAGGGGCTAAATACAAATACTCTACATGACCAGTTTCAATGTTGTAATAAGGCTTTCTTCCGGAAACATCAACAGGCAGATTATGTATAGGAAAGTATTTTTTTCCGGCAAAAAACGATTTAAGTTCTTCCAGATCCTTTTTGGTGGCTGGTTGATTATCTTTCGAAGTGAAAAACTTTTGCACAATATCAGCCGTTATAGAACCAATAGCAGCATTTCCAACACCGGCTAAATTGACACTGTCTTTTTTTGGTGGTGTTACCGATGTGTCTGGAGCTATTTCTTGTGATGGCGTGGTGCCTGGTAGTTTTGTTTTGTCTTGCTTTAAATACCAGTGACGACTTCTACAGGAGTTACTGCAAAATTTTTGTGCACCTCTGCGTTTAGGAGTGTAATCACCCCCACAATGACGGCAAATTTGGGTGGTTTTCATGATATATACGTAAATTAGACGTTTAATTTACGATTAAATTGGTTACACCTACTCATACTAAAATAAGTTCGTAATAGTTGTTTTTCGAGTTCTGTTGCACATAAATAGTAAAAAAAATAAACTTTAAAAATAAGTTTTCCTTGTGTTTTATCTTTTTCAGACCGCGGGCCATTAAAACCAAAATGCAATTGCTATCACATCAACCAAGGTAAAATATTTTGCTCTGCATCAGGTAAAAATAGCTTAATACTTTCACTAAACAAATGATCGTTAAATTTTTTAAGTATGCTTTTTATATTACATATATTATGTATATTTGATGTATGAAAGATTTTATCACATTATTAAATCAATACCCTAAGTTATCAGAATCAAAAGTTTCTATTTCTAGTTTAGGAGTAGCACATCGAGTATTTTTCAATTGGAAAGAAAAAGGACTTATTGATTATGAACATAATTTTACACAAGAAGATCTTGATAATAATGTAACACGAAAAAAAATTAAACTAAACGCATTCGAAGCCCTATGGATTCTTATAATAAAGGAATTGAGATCTTTTAATATAGGTTTAGATACCATAGGAAAACTGAAGACTTTTTTGTTTACAGTACCCAATTATAATTTTATAAAGGATCTTTCAAAGACTGAGCTAAAAGAGATTAGTGAGCATATGCTTAACCAAGGTATGAATAGCTTTTTGAGTGCATTTGACCTTAATGTTGAAACTCAAATTGACCATCTTAATAATCTTACTGATTCCAACAAGATCTACTACAGTAATTTAAGCATCTTAATCAATGTCATTTTATTATCTGGTCAAGCACCTTCACTATTTATATTTAAAAAACCCGTTGAAGAAGAGTTGGGCTTTGAAATATTCAATCCAACGTTAGAATTCAAGTACTATAGTCAAATAAATGAGGATTACAGAAGTCATCTTATTAATGGGCTTATAGAACATAGTGTTATTAATATTCCTATAAGACCACTGTTTGAGCACTTTTTCGATAATAAATTGTTGATTAAATATGCTATTGATTTTAACCTGTACACAGATGGAGAATTGAAAATATTAAAACTTCTCAAATCAAAGGATTTTAATAAAATCATCATTCATAAAAACAATGATCAGCAAATCACTATAGAGAGCACTTCAAGTGAACAAGTTTTAGGAAATAAAGCCATAGAACTTAGGAGAACCCTTGGTCTTAAACAATATGAACGGGCTGAGATTATTCACAGAAATGATAAGCATTTAGTTATTACTAATACAACAAAACAAAAGATAGACCTAGGCAATACCTAGCTCATAACATTCCAAAGTTACATAACAAGTTTAGTACACTTCTTATGGACACCTATTGGAACCCATGAATTTTAACGATGCAAAAAGCATTTTAAACAAAAACAATGAATGTCCTTACACGGACCAAGAGATTAAAGACATTTTAAAATTATTAAATATCATGTCAGACATGATATGTCACACCTTAAACCCTTTAAAGCCTTAAGCCATGAAAAATGTTATTTTATACGTTAGAGTATCAACTGATGAGCAAGCCGACAAAGGATTCTCATTAAGAGATCAGGAGCAAAAACTATTAAATTATTGTAAGCTTAATAATTTGAATGTGCTAGAACTGTTTAAAGAAGATTATTCCGCCAAAACATTTAATCGTCCTGAATTTAAAAAATTGTCGACTTATTGTAAGAAGAACAAAAACAATATTAATGAATTACTATTCGTTAAATGGGATCGTTTTTCCAGAAACACCATGGAGTCTTATAATGTTATAGATTCATTTAGAGATCTAGGTATTCTTGTAAATGCCATAGAACAACCACTGGATTTGTCAATACCTGAACAAGGACTTATGCTTGCTGTATATTTATCAATGCCTGAGGTAGAAAACCAAAGACGTTCTTTAAATGTCAAAGCAGGTATGAGAAGAGCTTTTAAAGAAGGGCGCTATGTTGTTACCCCGCCTAAAGGCTACGCTATGGGCAGAGATAGTAGTAAAAAACCCATTTTAATACCAAATGATGATGCCGTATTTATTAAAGAAGCTTTTGAACTGATTGCATCGGGAATTTACAATCAAAAAGAAGTTTTAGCACGCTTGTCTAAAAAAGGGTTTAAATCGAGTTCTTCTTCTTTTGCTCGTATGCTACGCAATTCGCTTTATTGTGGAGATATTCTTATTCCAGCTTATAAGGATGAGAAAGAAATGGTTACCAAAGGCATTCATGAACCTTTAATCACAAAAACGCTTTTTAATAACGTACAAAAGATTATAAATGGAGGAAAGAAACAACATGGTACATTACATAAAAAAGTAAACAAAAAATTCCCTTTAAAGGATTTTGTGCTTTGTCCTCAATGCGGAAATCCGCTATTAGCTAGTGCATCAAAGGGGCGTTCTAAATACTATGCATATTATCATTGCACTAAACCCTGTGGAACGCGCTACAAAGCGGAAGACGTAGAACAATGGTTTGCAAACTTTCTTGGGGGAATTTCCTTGAAACCAAATGTTCAGAAACTCTTATTTAAAATGATAAAAGAGCGCATAAATACTCAGACATCACAAAAACATTTAGGTCCTAAACACTATGAAGCCATTGCCAAAGTTGACAGTAAACTTATTAAACTTCAGGATTTATATATTGATGGAGATATTGGTAAATCAGACTATGAAACTGCCAAACAGCGCTATAATAATATTCTAGATGAACTTAAAGAAAAAGAAATTAGACAAAAGGAAACATCTGTATTATTGGATACTTACAAAAACGGATTAAAAAACCTGCATGACATCGATTTTCAGTTTGTTGAATCTGACATAGAACACAAAAGAAAGCTCCTTGGTTCGATATTCCCGAAAAAATTCCAATTTGAAAATAATCAAGTTCGAACCGCTGATATCAATCCGTTACTCTTAAAAATAGCTAGTATTAATAAGGGTTTACAAGGGAATAAAAAAAGGGACAAATCAAAAAAATCTGATTTGTCCCATTTAGTACTGAAGGCGGGACTTGAACCCGCACGACCTAATGGTCATTGGATTTTAAGTCCAACGTGTCTACCAATTCCACCACTTCAGCATCTTGGTATATTTTAAGAAAGTTTCAGAGCGAAAGACGGGATTTGAACCCGCGACCCTCACCTTGGCAAGGTGATGCTCTACCCCTGAGCTACTTTCGCAGTCTTTTAATGAACGAGCAATATCGCTATTGCGGATGCAAATTTAAACTATTTCTCCTAAATCCAAAGCCTTTTCTAAAAAAAAAGAAAAAATATTTTAAGCCTGTTTTTTCTTGACTAACATACGCTTTATTTCATTCAATTTCATGAGTGCTTCAACAGGTGTAAGTGTATCAATATCAGTATGCAAAATTTCTTCTTTAATATTTTCCAACAAAGGGTCATCTAACTTGAAAAAACTCAATTGCATATCATCTTGTATCGATTTCACCTTATCGGTAAGTTCTTCACTAGAATGTGATTTTTCTAATTTCTTCAAAATTTTGTTAGCGCGATGCAGTACCTGCTGTGGCATTCCTGCCATTTTTGCTACATGAATGCCAAAACTATGTTCACTACCACCCTCAACTAGTTTTCTAAGAAATAACACATTATCTTTTAATTCTTTAACAGCAACATTATAGTTTTTAATACGATTAAACGTTTCGGTCATTTCGTTGAGCTCATGATAATGCGTTGCAAATAGCGTTTTAGGTTTTGCTGGATGCTCATGCAAATACTCACTAATAGCCCAGGCGATAGAAATCCCATCATAGGTACTGGTACCTCGACCAATTTCATCAAGTAACACCAAGCTTTTTTCAGACACATTATTTAAAATAGATGCCGTTTCATTCATTTCTACCATGAATGTGGACTCACCCATAGATATATTATCACTGGCTCCTACTCTAGTGAAAATTTTATCAATTAAGCCTATTTTTGCAGATTTAGCAGGAACAAAACTGCCTATTTGTGCCAATAATACAATTAAAGCTGTTTGGCGCAGAATGGCCGATTTACCAGACATATTTGGTCCTGTAATCATAATAATTTGTTGAGTTTCCCTGTCTAAAAACACATTATTAGCAATGTAAGCCTCCCCTAAAGGTAATTGTTTTTCAATAACGGGATGTCTACCATCCTTAATATCCAAATCATGAGAATCATCAATAACGGGGTATACATAATGGTTGTCTTTAGCTAACTGCGAAAACCCACATAAACAATCTAATTGTCCAATTAAATGAGCATTCTGTTGTACTGCTTTTATATACTGATGCAGCCAAGCAATTAATTCTGAAAACAACTGTTGCTCAATGGTTAGGATACGTTCTTCGGCACCTAAAATTTTTGCTTCATATTCCTTCAACTCTTCAGTAATATAGCGCTCGGCATTTACCAAGGTTTGCTTTCTTATCCAGTCTTTAGGTACTTTATCTTTATGTGTATTTCTTACTTCAATATAATATCCAAACACATTATTTGAAGCTATTTTCAATGAAGTAATTCCAGTCCGCTCACTTTCGCGCTCAAGCATGTTATCAAGATAATCTTTTCCTGATTTGGATAAATTTCGCAAGTCATCTAATTCAGCCGAAAACCCTGAAGCTATGGTATGTCCTTTTAAAATATTGACAGGAGCATCTTCATTTAAAGTAGCTTTAATCTTTTCACGAAGCACATCACAACTTTGAAGTGTATCACCTATAATTTTTAAGGACTCATTGACACAGTTTGAGGCTAATGCCTTTATAGGTACTATGGCCTCAAGAGAATTTTTTAGCTGGATAACTTCCCTCGGGTTAATTTTACCTGTAGCTGTTTTTGAAATAAGTCGCTCCAAATCACCAATATGCTTAATCTGATGCTGTATTTTTTGAAGCACTGTATCGTTTTGCGTTAAATAGCTAACAACCTCATGACGTTGTTTAATCCTACCTACATGTTTTAAGGGCAGCGCTAACCAACGCTTTAACAATCTTCCGCCCATAGGCGAAATGGTTTTATCAATAATATTTAAAAGGGTTACTGCATTATTATTGGTAGAATGATACAGTTCTAAATTCCGAATAGTAAACTTATCCATCCACACATAGTCATCTTCAGCTATTCTTGCTATAGAAGTGATGTGTTGTAGTTTATGGTGTTGGGTTTCACTTAAATAATGTAATACAGATCCTGATGCTATAATACCTTCGTACAAATCTTCAATACCAAAGCCTTTTAGGGTCTTTGTATCAAAATGTTTTATTAAAGTTTCATAAGCATAATCTGTTTGATACACCCAATCTTCAAGAAAAAAAGTATGAAAATCATCACCAAACGTTTCCTTGAACAAGGTGCGCTTTTGCTTTGACACTAAAACCTCACTCGGACTAAAATTTTGGAGTAATTTATCTATATACTCTGCATTCCCTTGAGAGGTTAAAAACTCTCCTGTTGAAATATCTAAAAAGGAAACACCTATATGTTTTTTATCAAAATATACAGAACACAAAAAGTTATTTGACTTAGAAACTAACACCTCATCATTCAGCGCCACACCAGGCGTTACCAATTCAGTTACCCCTCGCTTTACAATCGTTTTGGTTTGTTTAGGATCTTCTAATTGATCACAAATAGCCACACGTTCACCTGCTTTTACCAATTTGGGCAAATAGGTATTTAAAGAATGATGCGGAAACCCTGCCAGTTCAGTTTCACTTTCACTCCCTGCTCCTCGTTTTGTTAAAATGATACCTAAAATACCTGCCGCCTTAACAGCATCTTCTCCAAAGGTTTCATAAAAATCGCCTACACGAAACAATAATAAAGCATCAGGATATTTTGCCTTGATTGCATTGTATTGCTTCATTAATGGAGTTTCTTTTTTTACTTTTTTAGCCAATGGAAAATATGGTTTTTAAATGTTACTTTTGACAAAATTGTAGCTTGCAATGTACTATTAATTTCATGCTTTTTGAAACTGATTTTTTAGAAGTTATCTACAATTAGAATGAGATTTCAACAATAAAACCATGCGAAAACTAAAAAATAGCGAATTAAATCGTTTAAGTATTAACGCTTTTAAAGATGCCCAAAAAACACCTCTTATCATTATTCTGGATAACATACGTAGTTTAAACAATATTGGCTCTGTTTTTAGAACGAGTGATGCCTTTTTAATTGAAAAAATTTACCTCTGT
Organism: Allotamlana fucoidanivorans; assembly: GCF_006265225.1. Taxonomy (GTDB): domain Bacteria; phylum Bacteroidota; class Bacteroidia; order Flavobacteriales; family Flavobacteriaceae; genus Allotamlana; species Allotamlana fucoidanivorans. Next base: position 12,511 of record NZ_VDCS01000016.1, read on the forward strand.
GGTATTACCGCAAAACCACCACATAAAGACATTCATAAAACAGCTTTAGGAAGTACCGAAACCGTTGATTGGGAATATGTGGAAAACACATTAGATTTGGTTAAAAAACTAAAAACCGAAGGCGTTCACGTTTGCGCTATTGAGCAAGCCGAACAGGCCGTCATGCTTAATGACTTTAAAATTGCAGACAACACAAAATACGCTCTAATTTTTGGTAATGAAGTAAAAGGTGTTACTCAAGATGTAGTTTCTGCCAGCGATACCGTTATTGAAATCCCTCAATTTGGTACCAAACACTCTTTAAATATTTCGGTAAGTTGTGGGATAATTATTTGGGACGTATTTAGTAAATTAACCAAAAAATAATCTACTGCTATTTTTTACTTTGTAATAAAAACTAATATTTTGAAAAATTTAATTCCTGTTATTGCACTATTTATTCTTTTAAGTGCTTCAATTCAAGCCCAAAATGATTTCGTTTCATCAAGAGAGCATATTAAAATAACCAATTGGAACTTTAAAAAAGGCAACCTTTACAATGCTCAGAAAGTTGAATATAATGATACGGATTGGTCCCTTGTTAAGGTGCCTCACACCTATTCTATGGACGCCATTGAAGAGAATGGATATTATAGAGGCCCTGCTTGGTATAGAAGCTCTTTAGAAATCCCTTTATCAATGACAGACAAACGTATTTTTATTCGTTTTGAAGCTGTTGGGCATGAGGCAAAAGTCTACATAAACGGAAAATCAGTTGGAACTCATTCAGGTGGTTATTCTGCCTTTTGTTTTGATATAACAGAGCATATTAGAACAGATGATAAAAACACTATTGCAGTTAAAGTTACTAACGAACATGATTTTAAAAGAATACCTGTTACTGATAAATTATTTAACATATACGGTGGTATTTACCGCCCTGTTCAAGTTTTTGCTACACCTAAAGAGCATATTTCACCATTATATTTTGGTTCTTCTGGTGTTTTTGCAAAACCTGTTAAAATAGGCAAAGATGTAACCAAATTAGTTATTGAAACTCATGTTAAAGGTGAAAGCGGTAAAACTGCTAAACTAAATTGTATAATCAAAGATGCCAATGAAAGTATAATTTCTTCAAAAACTACTGAAATTACTTTTTCTGATAAGAAAGAGATTCTTAAAACACCTATCGAAATACAAGCACCTATCTTCTGGAACGGCAAAAAAAACCCACATCTATATACTGCTAAAATAGAACTTAAAACTGAAACTTCATCAGATAAAATTTCTCAAACTTTTGGGATAAAAACTTATAAAGTTGATCCCGAATCTGGATTCTATCTAAACGGAGAATCTTATGATTTGCATGGTGTTGCTATGCACCAAGAATGGAAACAATTTGGACCTGCTCTAAAAGAAAAACATCATGAAACCGACATGTCTTTTATTGAAGAAATTGGCGCTACTACAGTAAGACTTTCTCACTATCAGCATTCAGAAACAACTTATAAACTTGCAGATGAAGAAGGAATTCTGATTTGGAGTGAAATTCCTTTTGTACACGATTATAGTGGTCGTGAATTTGGCAATGCCAAACAACAATTAACTGAACTTATTTTACAAAATTACAACCATCCTAGCATTTTTATTTGGGGACTCTGGAACGAAGTACGCGCTTGGAAAAGCGCAGATGAACCTTGCGTACAACTTACCAAAGAATTAAACGAATTGGCGCATAAATTAGACCAAACACGATTAACAGTTTCTGCCAGTGACCGTAGTATCAAATCCAATATGAATGGTATTAGCGACCTACAGGCTTGGAATAAATACTTTGGCTGGTATTATGGTAAATACGAAGATCTGGGCAAATGGTTAGATGAATCACATTTAGCACACCCAGATATTGGTTTATCTATTAGTGAATATGGGGCTGGAGGTAACATTTTTCAGCAGGATATTACAAAGCTAGATAAACCTTTTGGAGAATTTTTTCCTGAACAAGATCAAACTCTTTGTCACGAGGTTTCTTGGAAAATAATAAAAGATCGTCCTTTTGTTTGGAGTTCCTATCTATGGAATATGTTTGATTTCTCAGCAGGAGACTGGAACCGTGGTGGCATTCCTTTCACAAATCACAAAGGATTAGTTACATACGATAGGTCAACTAAAAAAGATGCTTTTTATTTCTATAAAGCGAATTGGTTAGACACACCAGTACTATATATAGCTGAACGCAGACATACTAAACGCAAAAACGAACTTGTTAATATAAAAATCTATACAAATCAAGATAAAGTTACACTTTATGTAAATGACAGAAAAATTAGCAAAAAGAAACTAACATCAGACATTCACATTATCACTTTTGAAAACGTCAAACTAAAAAAAGGAAAGAACAAGATTAAAGTTCGTTCTGGCAAATCCATTACCGATGAAGTAGAATGGCAACTAAACTAATTTAAAAAACCTTAATAACAATGAGATCAATTTTATCATTATTCCTAATAATAACTGTTTTTGCTTGCAACAGCAAACCTGAAGAACAAACTCAATCTACTAGCACTAACTCTCAAGATGCTTTTCCTTTATTTATTGACAATATTGATCCAAACAGAAAACTAAGTAGCGCCATGGAGCGCAGTTTTAAACAATATGAAGCACCTCGCCTTCTGGATAACGAATTGTATTCAAACTTTAGATATACTGAGTTAGAAGGTTTTGACTATAACAATGGTGATGGCACCATAACCCGCAGAGACCCTTCAAAAATAATTTTTGAAAACGGTAAATATTATGTTTGGTATACCTATAGAAATACGCCCACCAAACCAATGGGATATTCTAAATGTAATGACACCATACCTTCTGTAGATTGGGATTTATGCGATATTTGGTATGCCACAAGTACAGATGGTTTTACTTGGGAAGAACAAGGTGTTGCCATTCCTAAACCCGACAAACCAAATCCCGGTTGGCGATCGGTTTCAACCACGGATATTTTAAAATGGAAAGACAAATATTATTTGTATTATCAGGCATTTAGTGCCCCCAGTGGTAAACCCTCTAATGGAGGTGGAAGTGATGTTTGCCCTGTGGCCATGTCATATGCAGATTCTCCAGATGGGCCATGGACACCCCTTAATAAAGTAGTCATTGACTTTGGCAAAGAAAACGAGTGGGATCACCGTGTTATACACGACCCTTACCCTTTAGTTCATGATGGGAAAATATATGTGTATTATAAATCTGGCATGGACAAACGCGATGCAAACCGCAAACATTGGGATGGCTGGGGCGTTGCTATTGCCGAATCTCCTGAAGGCCCCTATAAAAAACACCCCTTAAACCCTGTAATGAATTCTGGACATGAAACCATTTTATTTCCATATAAAGAAGGTGTTGCCGCCATTGTAACCACTGATGGTATAGAACATTACACCATACAATACGCAAAAGACTGGGTTAATTTTGAAATTGCCTCAGTAAGTAAATTATTGCCTGTAGCGGCAGGTCCATTTTCTCCTGATGCCTTTACAGACACCGATGATGCAGATGGAATTACTTGGGGATTATCACATTTCATTAATGCCGGAAATAACTGGAATAAAATGTATACCAAGTTAGGACGTTTTGATTGTGATTTAAGTAGAAAAACAAACGACCCTAGTATGAAAAAATCAAACTTATTGTATCCAAACGAGCTTTATTTTAAATATGGATTAAATAAAACTCAAAGAGAAAGAATAGATGAAACCAATCGGGCTTTGATGACCGGAGAGAAAAATGAATAATTATAAATTCATGATAAAGAATTTGCTACTAAAATTAAAGCTAATCTTTAGATTTAGCAACACAAATTAAAAACTACGTGAGGGAAAAAACAAAAAAGCCGTGGCCTACTAAAGCAGTGATGAATCAAATCTATGACCTTAATCTCTGGGGAGGACAGCGTGGTGAGTTCTTTTCTGGTTATGGTTCCCATGACACTAGTATCACAGAACCCTATTTAAAAGTTGTTATTGATTTTTTAAGATCGTTTAAAAATCCTTTAAGCGTCAGTGATTTAGGTTGTGGTGATTTTAATATAGGAAAACATTTAACACCTTATTGTAAATCTTACACAGCAATTGATATTGTTGAAAATTTGATACAACAAAATAAAACATATTTCGCTTCAAATAATCTTGAATTTTATTGTCTCGATATTGTAAATGACCAATTGCCAATAGCCGAATGCGCTATATTACGAAATGTTTTACAACATTTATCCAACGCTGAAATTCATCAAGTGGTACAAAAACTACCCCAATATAAATTCGTAATCCTTACCGAGCATATTCCCATGGGAAAATACATTCCAAACATAGACATCATAACAGGACAAGGTATTCGTCTTAAAAAATCTAGTGGCGTTGATGTTTTAAAACCACCGTTCAACTTAAAAATTCAAACAGCGCGTGATCTAACGACATATGTAGAGCCTGATAAAAAAAGTAAAATAACAACTATTTTATATCAATTAATTTAAGTAATCGCTAAAAGGAACAACTTTAGAGAACAATCCTTTTTAATAAAAAAAAGACTATCATTTCTGATAGCCAATATCCTTAGATTAGATACATTTACTTTTCTTCCTTCTTATAAGTAGTGTTTGCCCATCTAATTTGTGCTCTGCCGCCTTTTACCCGATACGCACCATAGCGGATACCTGATTGTGTCCCTCTTTCTGGCTCTGGAATATTAAAATTATATGCCTCACCTCCTATTAGAGCATCAGCATAGTGTATTTTTTTTGAGGCATCATTAGGGTCTGCTCTAAAACCAACCTCTAAAACAACCTCCGTTGGTTTACCTTTCTCAATATTAGTTAAAAAAACAACATCTCGACCTGAAGCTCCTGATCCACCTCTTACCTTAATCTGCTCTCTATACAAGTCAAACGATACTTGAACATTATTACCTGCACTATCTTTTCCATATACTGGTTTGGCTAAATACAAACAAATTGCAGGATCGGCTGAACCACCACCACCTGTATGCTTTCCTTTAGCTTGCATGATGTATGTTCCGTCACTACCCTCACTACTGGTTTTACCAACCTCAAGTATCCTGACCGTACCCGTAAACCTTGCATAGCTTCCAATACCTGTAGTTTGCGACCTTGATAGCGAACGCTCAATTCTTGGTTGCAGTGTGTTTTCTGCATCTAAGTGATTGGATCCTGCAGTTATATTGTAAACACCATAAACAATACCATTAGCATCAACCTCTTCATAATCAGCATAACAACTTCTATCATCAATTGTTCCAACATTTACAGGATTTAGTATATCGGCTGTATCTCTTTGCGGGTTATCTTTCCCATCTGTGCAAGTGGTATAAACACCTGTCAATTCATCTGCAACATACACGGCATATGGCCCTGTTTCTTCCTCTTTCTCCTCTTCCTTTTCTTCTTCTGGAATGGGATTAACCTTTTCTTCTTCTTTTACAGGTTCAAGTTCATCCTCTTTAGAACACGACAACAACACGGAAAATGCCATTAGAACCACTAAAAAAGTCACCTTGCATTTAAACTTTAATCTCCTCATAATATATAGCAATTATTTCTACAAAAATAGGAGTAATAACACACCATTCTATCCTGCTCTATCATGTCCTAAATCTGATTTACACCCAATAAAATGTTAAATTTCAAAGGATAAGACTATGGGGAAATTGATTTCATTCAGCTTACAAAGAGCAAACAAGACTAAACTTCTTTTTACTGGAATGCAGTGGCGTTATCAAAATCTATAAAACCTTATCACTTATATATAGATCTAATACTCCTAAAACTTATGATTATTAGCTAGGAAAAATGAACCCCAGAAAAAACATAAAACCTTAAATTCGTTTAATAAATTCCTATTGCTGATACTTTCATTAACTCCTCCAATAGCCACAAATAATCTGCTCGGTTCGCCACAAAATCCCTATTAGAAACATCAATGATTTTAACATTAAAATCTTTTTGTGTTTTTAAAAACTCTAAATACCCTGAATTTATTTTTTCTAAATAATCATCAGCAATGTTTTGTTCATAATCACGACCGCGTTTCTTTATATTTTGCTGTAATCGTTCCGTGTTTTGATACAAATACACGTATAAATCGGGCTTAGCAATATCTTTATACATCAAGTAAAACAGCTTTCTATATAGTTCAAACTCATCATTATTTAAGGTGATTTTTGAAAAAATTAAAGATTTAAAAACATCATAATCACTTACAATAAAGTCTTTAAACAAATCTAACTGTGATAGGTCATCAGAGATTTGCTGATATCTATCAGCTAAAAATGACATTTCTAGCGTAAATGCGTAACGTTGAGTGTCTTCATAAAACTTAGGCAAAAAAGGATTATCAGCAAAACGTTCTAATATCAACTTCGCATTAAAATCTTGAGAAATCATAGTAGCCAAACTCGTTTTTCCAGCACCTATATTACCTTCTATAGCTATATAATTGAAGTTTGAAAAATGAAACGACTCACTGGGGTTTTTAAGTCTGGCACTAATGGATTGTAATTTACAAGTATCCTGACTGGCATGCAGCAAACTTGCTACATCTTTAATAAACTTAGGATGCTTAATTTTTGAAGCAATATCATTTAAAGGCATCAACACAAAATTCCTTTTATGCATTTCTGGATGTGGCACGATAAGTGTTTCTGTTTGTATGATGCTATCTTGCCCTGCAAAAATAATATCTAAGTCAATGGTTCTGGCTTCATAACCTGCCCCAATAGTTCGCATTCTACCAAGACTTGCCTCAATCTCTAGTAGCTTATTTAAAACCTCTTGCGGGGTACAAATACTCTCTAGCTCCAAACAACAGTTTAAAAAATCGTCGCTTTCAAAACCAACAGCTTCCGAGGTATATACTTTTGAAATGGTGCGCACCATGCCCAGTTGTTCAAAAATAGCATTCACCGCCTTTTGTAAGTTATCAAATCTATCGCCTTTATTACTTCCTAAGGCAATATAAAATAGTATTGGGTGCTTCATATGGAAGCAAAATAACTAAAACAATTTTTAATCTATTATATTTACCAAAGCTATTTATTCACAATTATAAATGACCTTAAAAAACAAATTAGCCGCTCAACGTATTTACATTTTATTAGGCGCCCTATTTATAACATCGTTGGTCGTTTCAAATCTTATTTTTCAAAAATTTTTCTATTGGTACCCGTTCAATATTGAAATTTTTGGGAACAAACTTTTTGAAGTTTCAGTAGGCATTCTACCTTACCCTATTACCTTTTTAATCACAGATCTTATTAGTGAAATTTACGGAAAGAAGCGGGCAAATGATGTTGTAGTCACTGGTATATTTGCCTCTCTATTTTCATTGCTTATTATTTATGTGGCCGATATTGTTCCAGCCACTTCATGGTCTTATGTGAAAGATGATATGTTTCAAACGGTATTTGGAAATTCGGTTATAGCCGTATTTTCAAGCATGCTAACCTACTTATTCGCTCAGTTTGTAGATATTCAAATATATCATTTCTGGAAACGCGTTACTAAAGGCAAACATCTTTGGCTTAGAAATAATTTTTCAACCTGGTTTTCTCAATTTATAGACACTTTTACTATTGTTTTTTTACTATGCTCTTTCGGCATCATTGATTGGGTAAATTTTAAAGGTTTACTGCTAAGTGGTTTTTTGTTTAAAGTTATTGTTGCTGCTTGCGACACCCCGTTTTTATACCTTGGCGTATTTCTGTTTAGAAAACGGTTTAATCTTAAAGTAAATGATGAACTCAACCTCCTTTAGTAAACCTTAACTAAAACGTAAAATAGCTTTCTAAACTTTTAACACATGCCCTACGTATATATTATTATGAGGTTGCACTTACAAAGAACCACATATCAACTAAAAACCAAAAACGACATATGAAAAAAGTTTTAAAAATTATAAGCATTAGTTTACTCTCTATTTTTGCTCTTTTAATAATCATCCCGTTTGCTTTTCAAGGTCAAATTAAAGACATGGTAAAACGATTTATCAATGACAATGTAAATGCTGAGGTTGCGTTTAGTGATGTTAACCTAAGTTTTATTCAAAGTTTTCCACAAGCCCATATTGATGTTAGTGATTTAGTAATAACCAACTATGCCCCTTTTAAAGATGAAACGTTTGCTTCGGTAAAAAACATAGCGTTTACCATGTCTCTAAAAGAACTTTTTAAAACTACAGAAGAAGCCCCAATCATAATAAACACCATCACCATAGATGAAGCATTGCTTACTTTAAAAACCGACAAGTTTGGTAACAACAATTATGACATTACTAAAGAAGCCCCAGACACATCAACAGGGTCACAACCCAGCAACTTTGCGTTCAGTATAGAAGATTATAGCATCAATAATAGTGCTTTAACTTACATGGACCTGCTTTCAAAAACCACTATTCACCTCACCGAACTCAATCATAGTGGTCATGGTACTTTTTCGGCAGGCTTATCTGAATTAAACACTAATAGCGAAGCTTATATTAGCTTTTCTTTAGATAGCACAAACTATTTAAATAATAATCTGTTAAAATTAGATGCGTTAATAGATTTAGATTTAGCCCTTGGCAAATACACTTTTAAGGAAAATAAAGGGTTTATAAATAATCTACCGCTTCACTTTAACGGTTATGTACAGCAGTTTGAAAACGGACAAGATATTGATATTACATTTGAAAATCCGGAATCTGATTTTAAAGCATTTCTGGCCGTGATTCCAAAAAACTATTCTAAAAATGTTGAAACGGTTGAAACCACAGGCAACTTTAAGGTAAAAGGTATCATAAAAGGATTAAATTCTGAAGAAACGATTCCGAATCTAGATATACAAATTACTTCAAATAATGCCTCTTTCAAATACCCAGATTTACCTAAAAAAGTTAGCAACATCACTATAAACACCTCGATAAAGAACACTACAGGCAAGGCTGACGACACCTATGTTGCTATTGAAACCCTAAATTTTAAAATAGATGAAGATGTTTTTAAATCGTCTGCTACCATAAAAAATCTCACCAAAAATATGCTGATTTCGGGCAACTTAGATGGCGTACTTAATTTGGCTCATATCACCAAAGTTTATCCAGTAGATTTAGAAAACGAACTCAGCGGAATTTTAAAAGGGAAAATAAAGACAAACTTTGACATGAACGCTATTGAAACCAACGCCTATGAGCGCATAAAAAGTAGCGGTTCTGCAAGTATTTCAAATTTTGTTTATGCTTCAAAAGATATAGTCAATCCCATTGAAATTTCTCAAGCTAATGTAACTTTTAATCCTGGCACAGTGACTCTGAATTCCTTTAAAGCTAAAACAGGACAGAGTGATATTAGCGCCACTGGAACCATCAATAATTTGCTTGGGTTTTTATTAAGCAACAATACCTTAAAAGGTAATTTTAAAGTCACCTCAAACCTGTTTAAGGTTAGTGATTTTATGACTGAAGACACTTCAAATCCAGAAAGTAACAAAACAACCTCTAGCAACGAATCACTGAAAATCCCCGCTTTTTTAGATTGTACTATTTCGGCGGATGCGAGAACTGTTATTTATGACAATTTAACTTTAAAGGATGTTACGGGCCAATTGATTATTGCAGACCAGCAAGCTACTTTAAATAATATGCAATCACGTCTATTTGATGGCGCACTAGCTATATCTGGAAATGTCTCAACTAAAAACGACACACCTTCGTTTAGTCTTAACTTAAATGCTACAGATTTTGATATATCCAAATCATTCAATGATTTAGAGTTATTAAAAAACTTAGCCCCAATTGCCAAAATTTTAGATGGAAAATTAAACACAAACATTGTGCTTTCAGGTAACCTCGATCAGGAATTTACTCCAGATTTAACGAGTATTTCTGGTGATGCTTTGGCTGAATTACTGGCTACGCGAATAAATAAAACATCTGACGGTTTGCTGAGTAAACTTGACAACTCTTTTGAATTTATTGACTTTCAAGCGCTCGATTTAAAAGATTTAAAAACCAAATTGTCTTTTGCAAATGGTAAAGTAAGCGTTAAACCTTTTGATTTTAATTATAAGGATATTGACATCACTGTTTCTGGGTCGCATGGGTTTGATAAAACTGTTGATTATACAGCGGTTTTAAACGTTCCTGCAACATATTTAGGTAGTGATATCAATCGACTTATTGGAAAAATTGACGACCAAGAAGTCAATAAAATTAGCATTCCTGTAACGGCAAACATATCAGGAACCTATGCAAACCCTTCGATAAAAACAGATTTATCAAGTGGTGTGAAAAAGCTAACCAATCAACTCCTTGAAATTCAAAAGCAAAAACTATTGAATCAAGGCAAAGACAAAGTTAATGACCTGATTGGAGATGTTATTAGTAGCAATAAAACCAAGGCGGATTCTACAAAAAAGGAACAAAATGATGCTGTTGAAAAAGTACTTACAGACATTATAGGAAATGATAAAAAGACAGATTCAAGCGCATCAAAAAGTACCACAGATGCTGTAAAAAATGTGCTAGGCGGATTGCTTGGTAAAAAGAAAAAAGATACCTTGAACTAGTTGAATCCTTTTGAAACATAAAAAACCTACGCATTTGTTAGGTTTTCTAAATAAAAAACAAGAATTTTGCACCTCTCTACTGAGAGAAGCATCTGAAAATTAAAAAATTAAGTACTGTATATGTTAAAAATAATTGTAAAAGACGGCGAAAATATAGAACGCGCTTTAAAACGCTACAAAAGAAAACACAGAAATGTAAAAGTAATGCAAAACCTGAGAGATGGTCAATTTTTCACTAAACCTTCTGTAAAAAGACGTCGAGAAATTCAAAAAGCAGCATATATTCAAGGCTTAAGAGATCAAGAAGAAATATAAATCTTATTCTCATTAAAAATACACTACCCCATTTAAACACTTTAAATGGGGTTTTAATTTTCTAACTAGTTAACTAACCGTAATGTCCACCACCAAACCTTCATTGGCACGAATATTAAATACGGTGTTATCTTCAAAAATGAGATATTGCCCTTTTACACCAACCAACTTCCCAGAATAGCGTTGTGATTTTATAATATTTAAACTTTTGGGCTTTTCTGGATACTGTTCCACAGGAAAATCTAAGTTCGTTTCTTTATTACTTTCAATGTAATAAGCCTTAGTTTCCTCTGGAATGTATGCAGCTAAACGCTCTCGCCATTCTACCAAATTTTCATCTTCAATATCATTTTTTAGCATTTTACGCCAATTTGTTTTATCAGATACATAATCTTTCAACGCCACTTCCGTAATTCCTGCTAAGTATCTGTTAGGCACCTCAACTATTTCAATAGCCTCATGAGCGCCTTGATCAATCCAACGTGTAGGTACTTGGCTCTTTCTAGTAACGCCAACCTTAACATTACTTGAATTGGCCAAATACACAATATGTGGCTGCAACTGCATGGCCTTTTCATACTCTAAATCACGATCTTCCTTTCCCAAATGGGCCGTACTTAATTCTGGTCGCATAATCCAATCGGCAGCCTGAGGCACTTCATAAAAACATTGTTTATCAAAACCTTGACGATAAATAGGTTTGTCCTGTCCACAATTTAAACACTGATACTTAACAAACTGAATATCAATCGTTCTATTCAGCAATTGATTTATATTTAAAAAATCATTTTCAAAAACCAAATAGTATTGAATCGGACTTAAAAACTCGGTTCTCATTTTTGTTAAAACACCTTGGTAGGTCATAAAAAAAAATATTATTTTTAAATCTTAAAGATAAAATAAATATGCCAATACCTATAGTTAATTCCATTGCTTCTTGGTTTTTAAAAAAACGATTTCATCAAATAGAATTGTTTCTTAAATACCCTAACGAAGTTCAAAATGAATTACTATTAAGCTTAATAGATTATGCAAAACATACCGAGTTTGGCAAAACATACGACTTTGCTTCTATAAAGGATTATAAAACCTTTGCAGAGCGCGTACCTATTAAAAATTATGATGGCTGGCAAGATTTAATTGAACGCTCAAGGCATGGTGAAAATAACATCTTTTGGCCAAGCCCTATAAAATGGTTTGCAAAATCGAGTGGTACTACCAGAGCGAAAAGTAAATTTATTCCCGTAAGTTCAGAATCCTTAGAAGATTGCCATTATGCGGCTAGCAAGGACTTGCTCTGCATGTATCTTAACAATAATGAGGATGCTCAGCTATTTACAGGCAAAAGTCTAAGGTTGGGGGGCAGCAAAGAACTCTACAAAGAAAACGGCACTGTATTTGGTGACTTATCGGCCATATTGATTGACAACATGCCTTTTTGGGCCGAGTTTAGCAGTACACCGAGCAACAAAGTATCTTTAATGAGTGATTGGGAACACAAAATGCAGGCTATTGTTGATGAAACCATACACGAAAATGTAACCAGTCTTGCTGGTGTACCTTCTTGGATGCTTGTTTTATTGAATAATGTGTTAGAAACAACAGGAAAAAGAAGTATTCATGACATTTGGCCAAATCTAGAAGTGTATTTTCACGGTGGTGTTAGCTTTGTACCTTATAAAGATCAATACAAAAAAATACTTCCCAATAGGGATTTCAAATATTACGAGATTTACAATGCTTCGGAAGGCTTTTTTGCTATTCAAGATAGGAATAATTCCAGTGAATTGTTACTGATGTTAGACTATGGTATCTTTTATGAATTTATACCAATGACTATTTACGGCACCGAAGAAGAAAAAGCCATTCCGCTTAGCGATGTGACCTTGCATCAAAATTATGCTGTCATAATAACCACAAATGCTGGGCTTTGGCGTTATAAAATTGGAGACACTATAAGATTTACTTCATTAAATCCGTATAGGATAAAAGTTTCTGGAAGAACAAAACATCATATCAATGTATTTGGCGAAGAACTCATTATTGAAAACGCAGAAGAAGCTTTAAAAAATGTTTGTAATGCCACAGACTCTGAAATTGTAGACTTTACGGGGGCACCTATTTTCATGCTAGGTAAAGAAAAGGGCGCTCATGAATGGTTGATTGAATTTAAAACGGTGCCAAAAGACATGAGCCAATTCAATGAATTATTTGATGATGCATTAAAATCGTTAAATTCAGACTATGAAGCCAAACGTTTTAATAACATTACGTTAAACAAACCTAAAATACATGTGGCTCGCAAGAACTTGTTTTATGATTGGCTGAAACAAAATAATAAACTAGGCGGGCAACATAAAATACCAAGACTATCCAACACCAGAGAATACATGGATGAACTCTTGGTTTTAAACGCATAAGCTTTACTGTTTTGACGCGACAAACTCATGTTTGATTTTCACACTCGATAATCTGCATCTAAAAAAAGTGCTTTAACGAGTTTTTCGTCTAATCATCTAAAAGCAACAAAAGTCATTTTGCCTTTAAATGTTTTACCTATACTTTTATCCTGTCTTAAAAAAGGCATACAATTACGAAACACAAATATCCATTATTAATTAATTTCCATTATACACAAAAAGCTGCATAATCATGCAGCTTTTTTATTTTAAACTCCAATAGTTTTCTCTCTATGAAACCGCTTTTAATTTCTTGATAGCCGTTTTGTTCAATTTATTTTCAGCGTAAGCCTTAGTAACATTTAATGTGTTTTCATCACTACTTGGCAATTCAAACATAGCATCGGTTAAAATTTCCTCACAAAGGGATCTAAGACCACGAGCCCCTAACTTGTATTCAATAGCCTTATTAACAATAAAATCTAATGCTCCATCAGTTACCGAAAATTCAATTTTATCCATCGCAAACAGTTTCTTGTACTGTTTAATAATAGCATTCTTTGGTTCGGTTAAAATAGCTCTCAAAGTATTAGCATCTAGAGGATCCATATACGTTAATACGGGTAATCGACCAATAATTTCAGGTATTAACCCAAAATCTTTTAAATCTTTAGGAATAATATATTGTAGCAAGTGATTTTGATCAACAACATCATCAGACATTGAAGCACTATAGCCCACGGCCTGCATATTTAAACGTTTAGAAATGACACGTTCAATACCATCAAAAGCACCACCAGCAATAAATAAAATATTCTCTGTATTAACTTCAATAAATTTTTGATCTGGATGCTTTCTTCCTCCTTTTGGCGGAACGTTAACAATTGTACCTTCCAATAATTTCAATAAGGCTTGCTGTACACCTTCACCCGAAACATCTCTCGTAATAGAAGGGTTATCACTTTTACGTGCTATTTTATCAATTTCGTCAATAAAAACAATCCCTTTTTGTGCTTTCTCAAGGTTATAATCGGCTGCTTGAAGTAACCGCGTTAAAATACTTTCAACGTCTTCACCAACATACCCGGCTTCAGTTAAAACGGTGGCATCAACAATAGCCAAAGGCACATTGAGCATCTTTGCAATGGTCTTTGCCATTAATGTTTTACCAGTACCTGTTTGCCCAACCATGATGATGTTACTTTTTTGAATTTCAATCTCATCACTTGTTGGTGCTTGTAGTAACCTTTTGTAATGATTATACACGGCCACAGACATTACTTTTTTTGTAACATCCTGCCCTATGATATATTCATCAAGAAAAGCCTTTATTTGTTGTGGTTTACGAAGTTTTAATTCTGCTGATAAATCCCCATTATCATTTTGCTTAGATTCCTCTAAAACAATACCATGCGCCTGCTCAATACATCGATCACAAATATGCGCATCTAAGCCTGCTATTAACAGATTTGTTTCTGGCTTCTTTCTACCACAAAACGAACATTCTAATTCTTCTTTTGCCATTAATCTAATTCTATTTCAAGAAGTTTTTTTGCAACTTCCTCAGTCATAATTCTTTAAAATTACAATTTTTTTATTTAATTACGGGCTAATATCTCATCAATCATACCGTACTCTTTCGCCTTATCTGCCTTCATCCAGTAATCTCTATCACTATCAGCATATACTTTGTCGTAATCCTGCCCAGAGTGCTTACTTATAATTTTATAGAGTTCTTCCTTTAAGGTTAAAATTTCACGAGCTGTGATTTCAATATCACTTGCTTGCCCCTGTGCGCCACCCAAAGGTTGATGAATCATAACACGAGAATGAGTTAATCCACTACGTTTTCCTTTTGCTCCAGCACAAAGCAATACAGCTCCCATAGAGGCCGCCATTCCTGTACAGATTGTTGCTACATCTGGCTTTATAAATTGCATGGTGTCATAAATACCTAAACCAGCATATACACTTCCTCCTGGAGAGTTTATATAAATTTGAATATCTTTATTAGCATCGGTACTCTCTAGAAAAAGCAATTGCGCTTGTACAATATTAGCGACTTGATCATTGATTCCTGTTCCCAAAAAGATAATTCTATCCATCATTAGGCGAGAAAACACATCAAATACTGCAATATTCATTTGACGTTCTTCAATAATATTTGGCGTTAGGTTGGTAGGATACATACTACTGATGATTTTATTGTAATATGTACTACTTATACCTTGATCTTTTATCGCAAATTTTTCAAACTCTTTAGCGTAATCCATAATTTTTTAACGTTATTTATTAAATAATGTACTGGTTTACAAAACTTAACCCTTAAACCATACTATTTACAGGTCTTGTTTTGAATAAAAAAGCGCCTAAATCAAAGGATTTAAGCGCTTAAATATAAGCATTTATTATTTTACTTATTTATCACCATAAACTTCTTTCACAAAGTTTTCGTAACTTAATTCTTTAACCTTAAGATTAGCCTTTTCTTTATATACTTCAAGTAATTTTTGGCTTACCAATTGCTCTGAAATTCTTCGTGCTTCATCTTGATTTGATAACACACGCGCTGCAATATCATCTAACTCCTTATCAGAAGGATTTGTTTGTCCGAATTGCGCCATTTGTACTTTGATCATCTCTCTGGCATGATTTTTTATATCATCCATAGTAACTTTTACTTCATTAGCTTCAATTAATTTACCTTCAATTAATTGGTAGCGCAAGCTTTTTTCAGACTTTTCATATTCTTCTTTGGCTTGATCTGCATCCATCTCCTTTTCACCTGCCGTTTGCATCCATTTGGTTAAAAACTCAGCTGGCAAGTCAAACTTAGTATTCTCTACTAAGTACTCGGTAACATCATTTAATAACTTTTGATCTGATTGTTGCTTGAATTGTTTTTCAGCATCTTCCTTAATCTTCTCTTTTAATTCAGTAACAGATGTAACCTCTCCTTGAGGGAAAATTTTATTGAATAATTCTTGATCTAAATCAGCTAATTCACGCTTGTTAATTTCGTTAATTGTAAAATTAACTTCAATATCAAGTCCGTGAACCTCATCATGACCTAATTTTAAAGCATGCATTAAATCGTGCTCATCTTCAAAAAGACCTTTTGTATTTAAGGTAATAACATCCCCTACTTTTGCACCTACAAATTGTTTTTCAGTAGCATCTCCTTTAAACTTATCTAAAGTAAGTGTTACTGTATTATCAATCTCTTTTTCTTCATTGGTGTAAGTTCCTGTAATTTCACTATCTGCTTCAACAACGTCTTGAGAAACCAATTTCCCGTATTGCTTTTGAATACGCTCAATTTGCTCATCAATCATCTTATCATCAGCAATGATATTATACTGTGTAATAGGCTCTTTGCTTTTCAACTCTACATCAAATTCTGGTGCTAAGCCTAATTCAAATTCAAATGTAAACCCTTCAGCATCCCAATTGATATCGTCTTGTGGTTTTGGTAAAGGCTGTCCTAAAACATCTAACTTTTCTTCGGTTAAATATTTATTTAACGCATCTTGCAATAATTTATTTACTTCATCAACCAATACTGCTTTACCATATTGTTTTTTCACCATCCCCATTGGCACATGTCCTTTTCTAAAACCAGGGATATTTGCTGTTTTACGGTAATCAGATAAGATCTTTTCAACTTTATCGCTATAATCTTCCTTAACGATATCAACTTTTACTACAGCATTTAATGCATCAACGTTTTCTCTTGTAATATTCATTTTAAACTATATAAAACCCGCTCAGGGCATTTAACAAAAGGGTTGGAATGAAAACCCACCAAACCAAAATTGGGATGCAAAAGTAATACATTTTTACATCCCAACAAAGTTTTTAATTGCTTGATTATAAGCTAATTTTTATCTTCTTTTAAAAGCGAATGAAGTATAGATTCTAAAACAGACAATAATATACTAAAAAGTATGGCAGTCCAGATACTACTTACCAAAAAGTTGTCAATTAAATTACTAGCTAACATTATTATAAGCGCATTGATAATAAGTAAAAACAGCCCCAAGGTTAAAATAGTAATAGGCAGGGTAAATATGACCAAAATTGGCTTTACAAATAAATTTAATACCCCCAAAATAACCGCTACTATAATGGCCGTAACAAATTTATCGCCTGTTAAAGTGACTCCTGGCAGAAAATAAGCCAAGATAAAAACAGCTAGAGCTGTGATGAGTAATTTGATTAAAATATTCATACATTAATTTTTCTTAAATGTACAAAATTATTTCAGCCTACAAACTGCATTACACTTTCAAAAAAATCTTTAGGATTTTCGGCATGTAGCCAATGCCCTGCATTTGACACCGTTACAATATTGGCATTTGGAAAGTGCTTTTTAATAATAGACGCATCATCAACTCCTATATATTCAGACCGATCACCACGCAGAAACAGGGTTGGCTTTTCAAACAAGGCATAACTCGGCAAAGGCTCTCCTATCTCAGCGACCTCATCTCTTAAAACACTCAAATTTATTCTTAGTCCCAACTGTCCTTTTTCAACCCAATACAAATTTTTTAACAAAAATTGTCGTGTTCCGAAATCGGAAACATAATCTGAAAGTGCTTTATCGGCCTCACCTCGCCTTTTAATCGTGTTAAAATCCAAAGCACTTAATCCGTTTAAAATAGCATCATGATGTACAGGATAAAATCTGGGTGAAATATCGGCTACCATTAATTTTGATACTAATTCTGGATATTCAGAGGCAAACAACATAGCTACTTTCCCTCCCATAGAGTGTCCCAAAAGCAAAACATCTTCCAATTGGTGTGCTTCACAATAACGTTTTAAATCTTCGGCTAACACTTCATAACTAAAAGCTTCATCATGAAAACTTCTACCATGGTTTCTTTGATCAATTATATGCACCTGAAAACCTTGGTCTGCAAACTGACTTCCTAAAGTTTTCCAGTTATCACTCATCCCCAAAAAACCATGCAAAATTACAAATGGTTTACCTTCTCCTAAAATATTTGAATGTAACAGCATTATTTTAATTTGTGTAAATACATTTGAATCACATTTTCAACCCCCATATACAAACTCTCTGCTATTAAAGCATGCCCAATAGAAACTTCTAACAGACCTGGAATGCATGACTTAAAATATTTAATATTTTCTAAAGACAAATCATGCCCAGCATTAACGCCCAACCCAAAATCATTTGCCAATTTTGCGCTTTCTACGTAAGGTTTAATAGCATCTTTATCTCCAAAACTATACTGGTGCGCATAACCTTCTGTATATAGTTCAATCCTATCTGTTCCTGTTGCCTTAGCACCTTCAATTTGATTTAAAACTGGGTCAACAAATATGGAGGTTCTAATGCCATTACTTTGAAATTCTGCAATAACATCAACCAAAAAGTCTTTGTGTTTTATGGTATCCCATCCTGCATTACTTGTTATAGCATCCTCGGCATCTGGCACTAGAGTTACCTGAGTAGGCTTCACTTCAAGCACTAAATCAATAAAAGAAGGAATAGGATTCCCTTCTATATTATATTCTGTATAAACTCCAGGTTTTAAATCTCTGGCATCTTGATATCTAATGTGTCTTTCATCTGGTCTTGGATGAATGGTAACACCTTCTGCCCCAAAACGTTGCACATCTTTCGCAAACTGAACCACATTAGGCACATCTCCACCTCTTGAGTTTCTTAAAGTCGCTATTTTATTTATATTAACACTTAACTTTGTCATAAATCTATTTTAAAAACAAAAATACAAAGTTGAACAGCCTTACATACTTTTTTTTTAATTAATTTGCAGAATCTGTTATATGCTATTCCTACTAAAAAGCACTGGAATTATAACAACAAAACTTTGTTTTTAACTAAAAAAACTATCAAAGATGAAACTTTCAGAATTCATCATAAACGATGTTAAACCTTTAAATAGCAAAAGTAAAATTAGCGATTTACAGTTGCTGTTTAACCAATTAACATTTTCTCATGTGCCCATTCAAGATGACCATAAAAATTATTTAGGTTGTTTTTCTGAAGCCGATGCTTATTGTTGTGAAAAGGACAAAACCTTAGATGATTACAGACA
The DNA here is from genome assembly GCF_006265225.1 of Allotamlana fucoidanivorans. GTDB lineage: Bacteria > Bacteroidota > Bacteroidia > Flavobacteriales > Flavobacteriaceae > Allotamlana > Allotamlana fucoidanivorans. The sequence goes on from NZ_VDCS01000016.1 coordinate 31,908, forward strand.
TTCTTTTGAAAACTTCTTTGTTAGAGACACAACTATTTTACTTGATATTGTTGAGGCTTTTGCCGTAAACTCAACCAACATCATGCCTATATTAGATATTAATAATAGGTATTTAGGATATTACGAATTAAACGATATTATCCATTTACTAGGCGAGGCACCATTTTTTGCTGAAGCGGGTGGTATATTGGTGATAGAAAAAGGCATAAATGATTACTCTTTTAGTGAACTTAGCCAGATTGTAGAATCAAATGATGGTAAATTGTTAGGCGCCTTTATTTCAAAAATGAATTCAGACTTAGTTCAAATTACTCTTAAAGTAGGTAATACCAGCCTTAATGAGGTCATTCAAACGTTTAGAAGATACAGCTATAACATTGTTTCTGGTCATGAAGAAGACGGCTACTTAGAAAGCTTAAAAGAACGCTCAAATTATCTAAGAAAATACCTTAACATTTAATCTATGAAAGTTGCTGTTTTTGGCCGATTTTACAACAAAAGAACTTCTTCTTCTGTAGAGAGGCTTTCTAATTTTCTCCTAAAAAAAGGTATCGATGTCTATATTGAAAGCACCTTTTTTAATCTCATAAAAGAAGAATCTGTTTTAATTAAAGATTTTAACAGATATAAGACCTTTAAAACACTTGACACCTCCTTTGAATTTTTAATAAGTATTGGCGGTGATGGTACCATTTTAAGAGCCATCACTTTTGTAAAAGACATTGAAATTCCAATAATAGGAATCAATACAGGTAGACTTGGTTTTTTAGCAACCATACAGGTTGATGTTATTGAGAACGCCTTACAAAACATTATTGATGGTAAATACCGCATCTCAGAAAGAAGTTTACTGTCTGTAGAAACCTCATCAGATAATAAGGATATAAAGGCTCTAAATTTTGCATTAAATGAAGTAGCAGTGAGCAGAAAGAACACCACCTCTATGATTACTGTTGAAACACACTTAAATGGAGAATATTTAACATCATATTGGAGCGACGGTCTTATAGTGTCCACCCCAACAGGCTCTACAGGATACTCTCTAAGTTGTGGCGGTCCCGTGATTACTCCGGGAACCGATAGCTTTGTTTTAACACCCATTGCACCGCACAATTTAAGCGCACGCCCGCTTATTATTCCAGACTCCACAGAAATACAACTTAGAGTAAGTGGCCGTGAAGAACAACATTTAGTTTCATTAGATTCCAGAATTGCTACATTAAACAATGACACGTTAATCACCATAAAAAAAGCTGATTTCAAAATTAAAATGATTGACCTTTTAGATGAAAGCTTTCTTATTACCCTCAGAAAAAAGCTACTTTGGGGAGAAGACAGACGTAATTAAATCTAACTTGATGTGGCATCAAAGCAATATTTTGAAGGAAAAACTGTTTTAACCTCATACTAATTAGTTCAAATTACCACGAGCTAATCTTATTTATTATATTTGCAAACTTTTGATTATTTATGAGGCGATTAACCATATTGATTTTAAGCATATTAAGCACATACTTTAGCTATTCCCAAATCAACGAAATTGGTGTTTTTCTTGGCGGGAGTAATTTTATTGGGGATGTGGGTGCTACCAATTACATTGCCCCAAACGCCCCAACCTTAGGAGTGCTTTACAAATGGAATGCTAGTGAAAGGCATTCTTGGCGAGCTTCAATACTGTATTCAGATTTAATTGCAGAAGATATAAAATCTGATGACCCAAGACGCCAAGAAAGAGATTACTACTTTAACTCTAATTTACTTGAAATTTCAGCAGGTTTAGAGTTTACTTTTATGGATTTTGATCTTCATAGTGGAGAAACAGCCTATACACCATACCTGTATTCAGGTCTTACAGCAACTAAATTTGACAATTATTACTTCCCCAATGGCCTTCAGGTTTCTGAAAACACATCAAGCTGGACAGTTGGGATTCCAATGGTTGCTGGGTTTAAAGTATCTGTTATTAATAGCTTTGTATTGGGTATTGAAATTGGAGCACGTTACACCTTTACCGATGAAATGGACGGAAGCTTGCCATCAAAACCTGAAAATCAACAGTATAGATTTGGAAACATTAATAATAATGATTGGTATGTCTTCTCAGGAATTACACTAACTTACACCTTTGGAGAAAATCCTTGTTACTGCGTTAAATGATATGAATTTGAAAGCCAACATACGCACAGATTTACTACCCGTTCACATAGCCATAATCATGGACGGCAATGGTCGTTGGGCTAAACAAAAAGGTTTAATACGAGCGGTTGGACACGAGAATGGCACTAAATCTGTGAAGCAATCAGTTGAAGCATGTGCCGAGTTAGGTGTAAAAAACTTAACCCTCTATGCGTTTTCAACAGAAAATTGGAACAGACCAAAACTAGAAGTACAAACCCTTATGAAACTTTTAGTGTCTTCTCTTAAAAAAGAGATTAAAACACTACAAGACAACAATATCAAACTAAATGCTATAGGTTGTTTAAGCACTCTGCCTTCAAAAGTATATAAAGAACTTTTTGAAGTCATTGAAAAAACAAAAAACAACACAAGAATGACCTTAACACTTGCCTTAAGCTATGGTTCAAGAGAAGAAATAACAAACGCAGTAAAAGAAATTAGCATTAAAGTTAAAAATAATATAATTTCGCCCGAAACTATTGATGAATCAATTATAAATGAGCATCTTTACACGCAAAATTTACCAGACGTAGATTTGCTTATTAGAACAAGCGGTGAGCAACGTATAAGTAATTTTTTGTTATGGCAAATTGCGTATGCCGAATTATATTTTACAAATGTATTATGGCCAGATTTCACCAAACAGCATTTGTATGAAGCTATTATTGAATATCAAAAACGAGAACGACGATTTGGGAAAACAAGTGAACAACTTAGTTAATATCTTACATAAAACCGCACTGTTAAAGTACTTTATAGCTTTTATCCTTTTTATAAATTACTTTAATATTCAAGCTCAAGAATTTAACGGAAAGTATACCATTGCAGAAATAACGGTTTCTGGCAACACCTCTTTTAGCGAACAAACCATCATAACCTATTCTGGATTAAGAAAAGGGTCTGAAATAACCATACCTGGTGAAAAAATAAGTGACGCCATAAAAAAACTGTGGAATTCTAAACTTTTTAATGATATTGAAGTGTATGTCACTAAAATTGAAGACAATTCTGCTTACCTGCAAATTAAGCTATCTGATTTACCTCAATTGAATGACTTAAAAATCAATGGTGTAAAAAAAGGCAAACAAGACGCTATAATAAAAGACAACAAATTAAACAAAGGGGTAAAAGTCACTGAAAACCTTATTACTACAACCAAAAACTTCTTAACTAAAAAGTATCAAAAGGAAGGTTTTTTAAACACGAAGGTTCATATTAACACTATTGATGTGCAAGACTCTGTTGAAACCGCAAGAGTAAATATGGTACTTAATATTGATAAAGGAGAAAAAGTAAAAATAAAAGACATTGCTTTTTCAGGCAATAATATTCTAAGCGATAAAAAGCTTAGAAAAAGTATGAAAAGTACAAAGAAAATAAATCGCCTTAGAGTATTTAAGCGATCAAAATATATTGATTCGGCTTATCAAGCAGATTTAGGACATATTATAGACACCTACAAAGAAAATGGGTATCGGGATGCTAGAATACTTTCAGATAGTATTATATACAATACAGACAAAACCATTTCATTACAAATTGATGTTAATGAAGGGGAACTCTATACCTTTGGAGATATTAAATTCATAGGAAACACCGTTTATAGTGACCAATACTTAAAGCGTCTTTTAAGAATTAATAAGGGTGATACCTACAATGGTATTCTGCTACAGGAGCGTATTGCAGACAATTCAAAACCTGATGCCTTAGACATTACTAACCTGTATCAAAATAACGGGTATTTGTTCTCAAGCATTAACCCCGTTGAAGTTAGTGCAGACAATAATGTTATTGATTTAGAGATTAGAATTTCTGAAGGTAAACCCGCCTATTTTAATACTGTAACCGTTGTTGGAAATGATAAGACAAATGATCATGTTATTTACAGAGAGTTACGCACCAGACCCGGGCAGCTTTACAGTAAAGCCAATGTGGTAAGAACGGTACGAGAACTTGGTCAACTCGGTTTCTTTGATGCCCAAGAAATAGCTCCTAATTTTATTAATCCGAATCCTGTTGAAGGCACTATAGACATGGAATACTCGGTTAAAGAAACAGGATCGAGCCAAATTGAACTACAAGGCGGCTATGGTGGTGGAGGTTTCATTGGTACTTTAGGGCTATCTTTCAATAACTTTTCTATTAAAGATATCTTTAAAAAAGATGCTTACAAACCTATCCCAATGGGCGATGGTCAAAAATTAGCATTACGCCTCCAAGCCAGTAGATTTTATCAAACCTATAGTTTCTCGTTTTCAGAACCTTGGTTAGGCGGTAAACGCCCTGTACAGTTTTCTGCATCACTGTCGCACACCAAGCAGTTTTTATATGACTTTGTTTCTAGAAAAGCTGATAAAAGCCGAAGCTTTAATATTACAGGGATTACATTCGGGCTTGCTAAGCGCTTAACCGTACCTGATGATTTCTTTACTTTATCGCAGTCTATTGGTTTTCAACGTTATGATTTAAACAACTATAACACGGGCTTATTTACTTTTGGTGATGGTTATTCAAACAATTTATCTTACACCATAGGTTTAAGCAGAAATAACACTAGCGTAGACCCTATTTACCCTACGGGTGGTTCTAATTTTGCAATTACTGCTAAATTTTCACCTCCATGGTCTTTATTTAACGGTGTAGATTACGAAGCCTTGGCTAATGAAAGAGAAGAAAACGATGTGATTAGAAGAGACCCAACAAAGCCTGAGTCTGAAAGACAAGCTGCCCAAGCAAGAGTGGCCGAAATTGATCAGGAACGTTTTAAATGGCTAGAATTTTATAAAATAAAATTTAAAGGAGATTGGTATACACAACTAGCCAAAGATCTTGTATTAAGACCTAGTGTTGAGTTAGGATATTTAGGAGCTTACAATAATGCAAGAGGTGTTATCCCGTTTGAACGCTTCTTTTTAGGAGGTGATGGTTTAGGAAATTATAGTTTAGATGGTAGAGAAGCTATTCAGCTTCGTGGTTACCCTAATCAATCGTTGTCAAGCGAAGATGGCGGAAGTATTTATAATAAGTTTTCTTTAGAATTGCGCTACCCTATTACTTTGAAAGCGTCGGCAAAAATATACGCCTTATCTTTCTTAGAAGCAGGTGCCTCCTTTGATAATTTTAGAGATTATAATCCGTTTAATTTATATAGATCTGCCGGTGTAGGCGTTAGAATTTTCATGCCTGCTTTTGGTCTATTAGGTATTGATTTTGGTCATGGATTTGATTCTTTACCTGGCGAAACTGGACCTCATGGATGGGAAACACACTTTATTATTGGACAGCAGTTTTAAAACGATAAATTATTTTGGCACGATATTTTCTATTAACACATTAATGATTTGCTAGTGAATTAAAATTTTTAAGGTTATATTTCGTTAATTTTGAAGATTAAATTCTTAAAAAGCATATTTAAAATCTATTTGCATTTTAGAATTTATTGAAACCTAATAATTAAAACATCAAACAAATGCAAAAAAACGTTCTTTTTTTACTGACATTAGTTTTTATGCTAAGCCTTTCATCTTTTGCCCAACGCGGCGTTAGAATTGCCTACATAGACACTGAATATATTTTAGAGAATGTTCCTGAATATCAAGAAGCCACAGCTCAATTAAATAGTAAAGCTCAAAAGTGGAAAAATGAGATCCAACTAAAATTAGCAGAAGTTGAACAACAGCGCACAGCGCTAAACAATGAAAAAGCCCTTCTAACCAGTGAGCTATTTGCAGAACGGAAAGAAGACATTGAGTTTACTGAAAAAGAAATTTTAGATTATCAACAAAAACGTTTCGGCCCAAATGGTGATTTATTTATTCAGAAAAAACAATTGATGCAACCTATACAAGATCAAATATTTGCCGCTGTTCAAGATTTAGCTAAAGGCAGACAATATGATTTTATATTTGACAAATCCTCTGATGCCACCATGCTCTTTTCGGCAAAACAATATGATTTAAGTGAGCAGATATTAAGAACCATAAACCGCTCATCAAAACGTAAGCAAGCCCAAACAAAAGCAGAACGAAAAGCGGCTAAAGATGAAGAACTCATTCCTGAAATTAACGAAGAATTAGAAGCTCGTGAAAAAGCATTAGAGGAAAAGAAAGCGGCTAGAGAAAGTGCTATTGAAAAAGCCAGACAAGAAAAACTAGCTGCGCGTGAAGCCAAAGTGAAGGCCGCAGAAGAAAAGCGCAAAAAAACGCTAGAGGAAAGAGAAAAAGCAAAGCAAGCCAAATTAGATACCAGAAATCAAACAACTCAAAAAACGGATGATTCAAAAAGTTCTGAAAAGGCAGAAACGGCATTAAAATCAAATGAGGTTAAACCTGAGCATGTAAAAAAAACCAGAGCTGAACTTATTGAAGAGAACAGACAGAAAAAACTAAAACAAAGAGAAGAAAGAAAAAAGGCACTTGAAGAACGTAAGCAAAAAATTCTTGAAGAGCGCCAAAAAAAACAAGATAGTATTTAATAAAAAACAAATAATAAATTTATAACACACTTAATACGATTAAAGAAAATGAAACAATTTAGAACTCTCCTTTTAGCAACTGCATTATGTATAATAACTGTTAGTTTTTCACAAGCACAAAGTAAGGTTGCTCATATAAACACGCAGGAATTAATAGCTGCTATGCCTGAAGCTAAAGCCGCACAAACAGAGATTGAAACCTTAGGTAAAACGTATCAAACAGATATTCAAGCTTCAATTACTGAATATCAAAATACAGTTAAACAATATGACGCTGAAGCTGAAACTAAAACAGCTGAAGAAAACCAAAAACGCATGGTTGAACTTCAAGAAAAGCAACAACGTATTGCTCAGTTTCGTCAAGACGCACAAAAAGATTTAGCAGAAAAGGAAGCTGAACTTTTTAAGCCTATTCAAGAAAAAGCTATGAAAGCAATCAATGACGTTGCTCAAGAAAAAGGCTACCAGTATGTATTAGATCGTGCTACGTTAATTGTTGCTAATGGTGACGATATTTTAGCTGATGTAAAGAAAAAGTTAGGCATCTAAATAATATAGATTTAAAAAAACTTATAAAAGCTGTCTTTTCTAGGCAGCTTTTTTATTTTTGTTTTAACATGAGTAAACAACCTATCGGCATTTTTGATTCCGGCATTGGCGGTACTTCCATCTGGAAAGAAATACATGCCTTACTCCCTCATGAAAATACCATTTACTTAGCCGATAGTAAGAATGCGCCATATGGCCCAAAAGGCAAACAAGCTATTATTGACCTTAGTGTTAAAAACACAGAGTTTTTACTAAAACAAAACTGCAAACTTATTGTTGTTGCTTGCAACACGGCTACCACAAATGCCATAGACTTTTTAAGAAGTCATTATAAAATACCTTTTATAGGAATTGAACCTGCCATAAAACCTGCAGCTCTTCAAACCAAAACCAAAGCCATTGGTATTCTAGCTACCAAAGGCACCCTGACTAGCGCTTTGTTTTCAAAAACCTCTAGTTTATTTGCTTACAACATCAAAGTGATTGAACAAATTGGCAATGGTATAGTAGAGCTTATAGAGAACGGTGAGCTGTATTCTGACGCCATGAAGACCCTACTCAAAACATATTTAAAGCCCATGCTTGATACCAACATTGATTATTTAGTGTTAGGTTGCACACATTACCCTTATTTAATCCCATTACTTGCTGAGCTATTACCTAAACATGTTAAAATAATTGATTCTGGTGAAGCCGTAGCCAGACAAACCAAAGCCATTTTGGAACAACATAATTTGTTGAATAAAAACAGTGCCTCAGCAAAGATTTCTTTTTACACCAATGGCAACCCAGCGATTTTAAAGTCGCTATTAACTATTGACTCTACTGTAAAAACCCTTCCTTAAAACTACATTTTTTTATTTAAAAAAAAAGAGGCCAAACAGCCTCTTCTTTCCACATCAAAACAAAAATTTTATTAAGAAATTTTAATACTTCTTATTGGTTTTTGTTTAGCTTCTTCGCGCTTAGGTAACTGAATCATCAAAATACCATCATTATATGTGGCATTAATTTTACTTTCGTTAATGGATTCAGGTAACGAAAATGTTCTTTTGAACGAAGAATAACCAAATTCTTTTCTAGTGTAATTCTCTTCCTTGGTTTCAGATTCTTCCTTATGCTCTGCAGATACCGATAAAATATCATTATCTAAGTCTATAACAAAATCTGACTTTTTCATTCCGGGAACCGCCATTTCAACAAAATAATCATCTTTTGTTTCTTTAATGTTCACTTTAGGCATAGACATACCAGAATTGTAATTGCTAGAAAAAACTGTTGGCACATGCTCTGTATCGAATAAATCATCAATCCAGTTAGTCCAAGTTGGAAAACTCGATTTCTTTTGGGCTCCGTGTCCATTTTTTGGAACATGCATTAGTGTACTCATAACTTCTATAATTTTTTAATTAAACATATTTTCATACTAAAGGATTGAATTACTATCACTCAACCTCGTCTATAATAGAACAAACCAAGTGCCAAAGCAAAATGGCATCACAAACTTCAAAAAACCAAGTAATATACTACAAAAATAATGTCATTTTGGCACTAAACATCATTTAACTGCTGCCTAAACGTCATTTTTTAATCGAAAATTGGCAAAATAAAGCTCTTATCCCTTTAACTAATAACACAATCAAAGCTCAATTCTCTTTGGTATTTTTTTTGCTAATCATTATGTAAAATAGAGCCATAAACATCATGACATATAAAGATTATTATACCATTTTAGGAGTAGATAAAAATGCTTCTGAAAAAGACATAAAAAAAGCATACAGGAAGCTTGCCGCTAAATACCATCCTGATAAAAATCCGGATGACGTAGCTGCTGAAGCCAAATTCAAAGAAATAAATGAGGCCAATGAAGTTTTAAGCAATCCTGATAAAAGAGAGAAATACGATACTTTAGGCGAAAACTGGCAAGCCTATGAGCATGCGGGAGAAGACTGGAAAAAATATACACAAAACCAAAACAAACAAGGGCAGTACTACTATGGTAATGCTTCTGATTTTTTTGGTGAACAAAATAAAGGCAGTGAATTTTCAAGCTTCTTTGATATGTTTTTTGGCGGTGAATCAAACGCTTTCACCAATCAACCTCATCACAATACCAAAGTTCTAGATATTCAAGCCGAGTTACCTATAACACTGGATGAAGCTTATTTTGGCAGCAAGCGCACCTTTCAATTAGATAATGAAAAAATGCGCATTAGTATAAAACCTGGCGCTTATGATGGCCAGGTACTAAAAATAAAAGGTAAGGGTCACCTTGATTTTTCTAAAAAACATAGAGGCGACTTGTATATTACCTTAAAACAAGAGCATCACCCTAAGTTTAAAAGGCTGGAAAACAATCTGGAAACTGAAGTTTCAGTAGATCTTTATACAGCCATTCTTGGTGGTAAAGTAAGAGTACAAACCCTTAACAAAGCATTGAATATAAATATTCCGGCAGGAACAGAATCTGGAAAACTTTTACGACTAAAGGAAAAGGGTATGCCTATTTACAATACTCAAAAACACGGTGATTTATTGGTAAAAATTAAGGTGGAATTACCCAAGAATTTAAATCAAGAAGAAACAGAATTATTTAAAAAATTAAAAAACATAAGGCATAAAAATGCCGTTTAAATTTATAAACATGAAAGGAAATTTTAGTAACATAGTAAATAGTGACACCCCTGTATTAGTAGATTTTTATGCCACTTGGTGTGGGCCATGCAAAGCACAAACACCAATTATTAATGATTTGGCTAAAGACATGAATAGTGCCCTTAGGGTCATTAAAATTGATATTGATAAAAACCAAAATATAGCCCAGCAATATCAGGTTCGAGGTGTTCCTACTTTAGCATTATACAAAAAAGGGAAATTGCTTTGGAGAGCTTCTGGTGTTCACAGCAAAGCTCAGCTCACAAACATTATTCAACCACATTTAAATGAATAATAGCATGAACATTATTTTATACAATAAGTCTTACACCCAACCAAGTATCCATAGCTTTTTAGATGCTTTGTACTCAAATAACATGCCTTATTTGGCTAGTGATCTTTTAGAAAAAGGTCTGCTTGTTAGCGACATTACGCAAGGCATTAAAAAGGCTCTAATGGTTATGCGCAGATTAAGCCTTGATGTTGACCAACACTTTAAACCATTTTACTCACAACACAACGATGGTTTAATGAAAGACTGCAAGTTATCTAAATTAGGATATGCTTTAGTTCTTTTAAACCTCAACGCAAACAATGCGTATATAGCCAATCTGCAACTCACCATAGCAGACTATTTTTTTAATGAGCATGATATGAGGAACTTTTAAAAGTTTCCTCATATCGTATTTAAACATACCGAGCCCCTTACTAATAAGTACTTAAAACCTAAATTACAATACACTTTTTTTTAATGACTAGAAGTCTAATTATATAAAATAATTATTAAGCCATTCAACCAGTCATTTAGGTTGATTGATATTTATTTATAAAAAAAAGAATTCTTCAACCTTAGTTAACTTGGCGATGGATTGTGGTAATGTTTCCAACTCATTTTTAATAAAACTTGCTTTTTTTAATGAGGCTAATTCTCCTAAGTCCTTAGGGAATTCTTTCAAGGTGTTTTCTAGCACCGATAAAATTTCAAGATGCTCCAAATCCACAATATCCTTAGGTAAATAAGCAAACTGGCTGATTCCCAAATTACAGTTCCTTAAGGTTCTTTAGGCTGTCAAAACCTCTGGGAAGTTCTGAAAGCTTGTTTGAAAACAGGTTAAGAATTTCCAAATTGTTTAGTTTGGAAAAACTTGTGGGCAATCGTTCTAATTTATTTTCTCCTAAAAGCAGTTCTTTGAGATTGTTCAATTGCCCTATTGATTTTGGCAATTGGATGTGGAGTTGCTGGTATCCATTTAGAACATAATTTTAAAAGACGGATAACATCTTCGTCACAACCCGCACCAATTTCTTTAATGACTTTAATAGAAGTGATGCTTCCATCTTCCATTACTCTAAATTGAACATAAACTTTGCCTTCTACCCCCTAGTCTTCTTGCCTCATTTGGTTAATTAAGGTTTTTTAAGATCGTGTTGAATCGTTATTTTATCACCTTTGATCACAGCATCAATAAAATGAATTTCCTCATATGCTACCCCATGCAATTTTGCAGGGATCCAAGCAGGGGATAAACTTAATAAAGTCTCCAATGAATTATGTAAGCTTACGGTTATCTCTCCTTCAATAATGTTTACATCACAGTCATGACAAAAGGTTTGGGCTTTGTCAATAACAAGCTTTCCTTCCTTGTTTATTTTGAAAATGAAAAGTGCTTCTTCATAACCTTTTTCGACATGTAATTCGAGTTTATTAAGCTCTTCCAATACCCAATCGACGAAAGTCAGATCACCATTAAATCTAGCAATTTCATAGATCTGGTTCTGTGTTATCATTTTACCATGATCCCATGAACTTTCCGAAATAATACCTTTTTCCTCTAACATCCCCTTCCCATGTTGTTTGTCAGCCTGCCACTCCCCATCATAATTGAACCCGTCCAATCTGGTAAATTGCCCCTGACCTTCTCTTAGGCCATTCTTCCATTCACCTTCATAGACATCTCCATTAGCATAGGACATTTTACCTTGTCCATTATATTTACCATCTTTCCATTCACCTGAATAAATTTGTCCACTAAGCCAGGTAAAACTTCCATGTCCGTTTCTTTTATCATCTTTCCATTCGCCTGTATAAACCTTACCATCAGGCCAGGTATATATTCCAAAGCCACTTTTATAGTTTTCTTGCCATTCTCCTTCATAAACATCTCCATCGGCATAAGTCTTTTTTCCTTGACCGTGTTTTTGTAAATACCTATTAACGGTACCTACATATAAACTTCCGTCATCATATTTTTTAGAAACATCGTCTAGTATTCCTGGTCGTTCGGTGGCATAATAAGAATTATTGATAGACTCTAACCACTGTTTTACATAGGAAGTAAGTTGTTCTTCATTGGCAAGTCCTGTAAATACTTTACCCGCATTATTACCACTATGTGTCATACTATTATAGACATTCAATAAATTATTAGGAGAAATACCGTGTTCATGTAAATTGTTTGAAACCTCATAGAAGCTTTCCAGGTCATTAAATTTAATAAGCCTGTAGGAAGGCAGCTTTGATCTTACCAAATGAACGGTATACTCCTTGGATTCACTGACCGGGGTGTAATGTAAGGCCTTGTATTTATATTTCAAGGTTGGGGTTTCGTAGGCCACTTTTACACGGTCTTTATAATTGTATGTCACCAAAGTAGAGGGTATAAAATACCCGGTTTTCAGGTCTCTTAACTTAATTTGAAAATCGGGTTCTCCAATTCTATCTGATGGTTGTGCATTTATGGGATGGGCTTGTAATTTATTAGTAACTAGAGCATTGTTTATATCTTGTTCGTTGAATACAATTTCATATTTCCCTACCTCAATTCTTGGGTTAGTAATCGTTTCATAAATTTCTTCTTTTATCTTTGAGTTACCAGCCAACTCTTTTATAGGAGTGCCGAACTCTAATAATTCATAAACACGCTGGTTGAAAGTCCTATTGTGGGAGCCTGTCAATAATAGGTCCTTGCCTGTACTACCACCAATTAAGTAATTTTTGTCTGTACTTTCAACAAATTTTTGCTTAACCCCTCCAATTTTTACGCTTACCTTTTGACTCAAAGTTGGTGGATTTACCCAGTTATTATTAAAAATTTTATTGGAGGTAAATAACTTGGTGTCATCCTCGTCAGCGAGAGAAAGTCTGATATATCTATTGTCAGAAAATAAAATGAGAACATTAATTTCATCATATTGATTAGGCGATTGTCCTTTTTGAGGTAATTTCTTATAGTAATAAACAGCAACGGCATTGTTAGATAAATATGTAATGTTTTCTTTTATGTTGTTTATCCTTTGTGTGTATGCATCATTGTTGTTTTTGAAGGAGGCCGAGGCATCTTCCATAGCTAATCGGCTAAATTCCTGCTTTAAAGACCATATAGCACTTACTAATTTCGATTGAAAACCATTATACATACCCAAGCTAAAAGTAAGTTTATGGGGCAGCGTATAACGCCTATTTGCAGCTTTTACTTTTTTAGTCTCGTTTCTAAATTTGTATGAAGGCAAATAATTACCAGAGGCAATGGTTGTGCTGTTTTTCCAGAAAATTTTTCTTTTTATTGACTCGATATTGGTGTCAAAATCTAAGGTCATTATTGAGCTTACCGTATGTTTAATAGGAGAGATTTCATCATGATCAAGCGAGGTTTTTACAATCTCTTGATTTACTTCTAGAATTAATGTATTCCCTTTAAAATAGGCCCGCTGAATGGTTTGATGAACTATCATATAATCATATCTTAAAGTAGAGGTGTAATATATGTCTTGATAACCAGCTGATACAGCTAGAATCCTTTTTTTTAGAGCGACTACATTGCTGCTTACAGGAAAGTTAATGTCTAGATTTTTAGAAAATGCCGTGTTAAAAATATCGTTCTGTTTATCAATTTCTTTCATTTTCTGAGAAAAGTTTTCTTTATAGCTGCGCCTGGCATTGCTTTGTTCACGTTCTTTAGCCTCTTTTTCTAGTCTTTTTCTTTCAATACCATCTAAAATAGATTTTCCAAGGGCATTAAGTGAATTTTCTAATTGTTTCGAAGAGGTTTCCATCTGGACGTCCTGTTGAACCATGTTATAAGAATCCGCTTCCGAAATCCCCGAATATCTATACGAATAGAAATTTGTTTTTTTCAAAGCTTCATGCATGGCCATTTGCACTTCGAAGTTGGAAAGTTCTAATTCATCCATATTGGTTAAGTAGATTTTGGTTTCAGCATCTTCGGCTTCTTTGGTTCTTCTTTCGATTTCTTCCCAATATTTAGCTGTTTTTTCTTTCTCAGCAATTTTGTAAGCTTCTACTTCACGTTTTACTTCTTCACTTTGCATTTTTAGTCTAGCATTATGAGCCCTCCTTTCTTCTTCGGTCATTCCACTTTCAGCGGGAACAACTGTTGGTGTCTCAGATTGAGCAATGCACAAAAATGATGTTAGGATAAAAAAACTGAAAAATAGTAGTTTAGCTTTCATGTATTTTGATTTAAGTTAATTTTTGGTTAAGCACTGTCGCTAGCAACTCTGAGTGGATTCGAAGGCCTGCCCTGAGCGAAGTTGAAGAGTAGTCGAATGCTCTCCATTAAAAAGAAAATCAGTAATCTCATAAGTAACTATGGAAACTTGTATTTCAACCTCGTTTTTTCCTGGATTATTAGCTCTTGCTTTTACAGTTGCTCTGTAACTATAAGTCCCCTGGTTGGCAGATAAACCAACATTTAGACAATCGCCTACATTCTCAATAAACTGAGTGAAAGAGATTGAAGATGATAAAGAGAGAAAAAGAATAGCAAAATAGTGTTTGCTTAGTTTGGGTAAAAAAGATTGCATTAATATTACTTTTTAATAGTTGTGGTAAATAAATTATTATGTGTTATTAGAAATTGTATATCAGTTAATTTTTATCGTATTGTTGATTATTGTTACAAATTAAAAAAAATCATATAAATTAATTAATATTGGGATAAATTAAGATTTTACTTTCAAAATAATATATATGTTTCTTCATATTTACAGAATCATAATTTTATACCGAGTAATTAGATAAAATCGACAGAAATACATATGCAAACACGCGACTATGACTGCTATATACTAATTGAAGCCCTAAAAGGTTTTAGACTGCTTAATGAAGATTTTACAGCTGTAATTCCTGCTCAAGAGACTAACGGTTACACCAATTTGTATGCAAATAGCATAGCGGTTAGTTTTTTGCATGATATGGAAGACGAGCAGTTAAACGCCATTCACTTTTTTGAAGACCACCAGAAAACCATAATCGATACCATATCAGCTCACCTTTCAAAAACCTTTAAAGACCCTAAAAAGGAGTTAGGACTTGATTGCATAAACATTTTAAACGAGCATAAAGACGGTATCTGTTATGTTGCCTACCGCTTTTTGGATGCTTCAGGAAATAAATTTTATGTTAAGCTTCACAAAAACAAAGTAATTAATAATCGTAATTTTTTTTTAAGGTTTTTAAACAAGATATACAATACTATATATTCTTAATATTACCTCTATTCTTCCTTAAACCAACTGGAGTATAAAATATAATTATCGGCTATACGATTAATTTCTCCTGAAATTAAATCTTTACTAATATCTTTAATCTTTTTTGCAGGAACTCCTGCATATATACTACCTGATTCTACTTTAGTGCCTTTGGTTAAAACCGCGCCTGCGGCAATAATACTATTAGACTCCACAACACAATCATCCATTACTATACTACCCATACCAATAAGTACATTATCGTGAATAGTACAGCCATGAACCAAGGCATTATGCCCAATGGACACGTGATTTCCAATGGTGGTTGGCGATGTTTTATACGTACAGTGAATAACGGCACCGTCTTGAACATTGACCTTATCCCCCATTTTTATAAAGTGTACATCACCGCGTAAAACCGCATTAAACCATATACTACATTGGTTTCCCATAACAACATCTCCTACAATGGTAGCATTTTCAGCAACATAACAATTGCTCGGTATTTTTGGTATTTTCCCCTTTACAGATTTTATTACTGGCATAATTTTATTTTTTATTTAAAATAAGATAACAATTCAGATTTTTTTGATGCTGAAACCATAATTTCTTTTCCACTGCTTAACAATACGTGCCCACCTTTACCCTTCACATATTTTACTACCTCACTTACATTTACCATATACGATTTATGCACACGTGCAAACCCTACACCTTTTAAGGCATCTTCAAAATATTTTAGCGTTTTACTTACTAGCTTCTTTTTACCATTTACAAGATAAATCTCTGTGTAATTATCATCCGCTTTACAATATAAAATTTCAGAAGTATTAAGAATTTCAAATCCATCTAATTGAGGAATGGTAATTTTACCAGACACTCTCTTCTTAATTTTTGAAACTAACACTTGATGATGCAATGCGGCTTCTTTTTTCCTGATTTCGGCTACATAATCAACCGCTTTTATAAGTTCATCAATGGAAATAGGCTTCATTAAATAGTAAGATGCATGGGCGTTTAAGGCTTCAATGGCGTAATTATTGTACGCTGTAACAAATATAGTTTCAAAATCAACATCTCCTACTTTTTCTAGTAAATCAAACGCATTTCCATAAGGCATTTCAACATCAAGAAACACAAGATCTACATCCTTGTTTCTAATTAAAACGAGTGCCTCATCCACATTTTCTGCTTCACCTAAAACACAAACATTAGGACAATATTTTTTCAAATAATTCTTTAAAATAGCTCTGCTGGTTTGCTCATCTTCTACAATTATAGCTTTCAAATCCATTTAATTCTTCTTTAACGTTACCTCTACTTTTGTGCCTACATCTTCATGAGTTGATAAATCTGTAATTAAAACACGTACCTTATCTTTATACATATTATTTAAAATAGACACGCGTTTTTTTATATTTCCCATGCCCCTTGAATTCTGTTTTTTCTGATGTTCTGATTTTAAAGATTTTGACTTTGCTCTCCCTATACCGTCATCAGAAATTGTAATCTGAATTTCATCTGTAGTCTTTTGCGCTATGGCTATCTTTAAAATCCCTTTTTGTTTTTTGTAACGCAACCCATGCCACACAGCATTCTCTATATAAGGTTGCAACAACATAGGCGGAATAACAAAATCATTTATAGCTATACTGTCATCAACATGTATTTGATAATCAAACTTATCTTTAAATCTAAAATGCTCTAATTGAACGTATAATTTAAGCAATTCAAGTTCATTTTCTAATGGAATAAAATCTTGCTCGCTATTCTCAAGAACAGCACGCATGAGTAAGGAAAAATCGGTTAAATATTTATTGGCAGTACGTTCATCATTCATTGCAATAAAACTATTTACAGAATTAAGCGCATTAAAAATAAAATGCGGATTCATCTGGCTTCGTAAGCTTTTTAAAGCCAATAAATTATTAGCCAAACGTTGTTGTTTAATGTATTTAAACATAAAAACACCAGCAACCAACAGCAATACAACACCTCCTATTAATGAATAAATAACGAGCTTTTGACGTTTTGTTTGCTCAACCGATAATTGATATTTACTTTGCGACAGTTCACGATCACTCTCTAAACTTAAAATTCTGTTTTGCTTATTGATGATATCTTTACTTAAGCGACTAGCTTGCGATATTTCTTGTTCTCGCTTTATATACAGTTTATCTACCAGTTCAACATAATCTTGATAGGCGGCCAACGCTTTATCAAATTGCCCGGCATCTCGGTACACTTCAGATAATTTTCTGGTAGCGTCTTTTTGAACAATTAAATCCGATTTTTTATCAGCCTCCTCTATACTTTTTTCCAAATAAGGAATAGCATTATTAAAATCACTTTGAGAGGCGTACGCCTTTCCTATTTTATAATTCTGTTTTTGAGAAGTAAGACTACTTTCGTTATCTAAAACTGCATCTTCTTCTATATCATCGAGCTCATTTAAAACTTCTTTTCTAAGTTCTATTTCACCTGAAAAATTATTGGTTTCATTTCTAAACTCAGCTACTTTGGCTTTCTCTTGAACAGCGCGCTTTTTATTTTCGGTGTTAGCCAATTGCATTGATTTTTCAAAATAAGCCTCAGCTTGTTCAACCTTACCTTCCTCTTTGTACACTTGCGCTATTTTTGAGTTTAAATCGGTAATCTTAGGTTTTACTAAATGTTTCTTTGCTTTATTTAATCCCAAATTATAGGCATTTAGCGCTTCTTTAAACTTTTTAATCTGCACGTTGATGTCTCCTATACCTTCATAGAGTTCTATATGCTGCCCAGGAGAAAGATTCCTTTTAGCAATATTATGATAGATGGTTAAACTTTCCTGATAGTTTTTATTCTGCCTGTATGCCCTGGCTAACTTAAGTTTTACCACATTTGATTCTTGACTTTGTAAACTTATGCGATAATTTGACGCTGCCAAATCATATTGTTTCCAGTAGAAATGAATATCACCTAAAACTTCATACACCTCACTATTCTCTTTTACCGATTTACTTTCGGTTAAAGCATCTCCAACAAACTGAATACTCTTTTTAGCATCCTTTTTCAAATAGACTTGCGCTGAATCTATTAAAGATTTAAAGGGTGTTTCATCAGTATATGATACTTCTTTTAATTGAGGACTTTTACTTGACTTATCGGTGTCTGGTTCAACTTCAACACGTATCCTGTCATTATTTCGTATTGTATAATAAACGGTTTCAAAATCAATATGTCTTATAATGAGCTCATCCCCTATTTTAACTTTTATTCTAAATTCACCAAAACTATCGGTGGTGGTATATCCGCCTTCACTCACTTCAATATTTACATTTGGAATAGGAGCTCTTGAATCGCTTTCAATAACAGATCCGTGTACTTCAAATCTTTCATCTTGTCTAGATAACCTATTGCCCACCTGCCCCTCTACCAACAAAGCATGGCAAAGAAAAAGAACACTTACTATATGTTTTATTACTCGCGGCATTGACTTAAAATATCATAGATAAACATACGCACTTTCATTGGTTTATTAAAATACTTAAAAGTGAAATACTACTGTTTTTACTCTAAAAATATAGCGGTTAATCATTCTTAGATAAGCTTCACGCATTGATAAGCATAATATACGCATTCCTACTTTTAAAAAAATATTGTTCGTGGTAGCTTTAAACTATTAATCAAAAAACCTAAACCTTATGAAAACGTATTCTGTATTCTTATTATTTTGCTTTGGGCTTTATGCTCCGCACATGCAAGCCAAATCAAAGGCTTCTTTTACGATTCAAAACACTGAGCCTAATGAAACTCATTTTATTAAGGTAGCTCTTCTTTTGGATACAAGCAATAGCATGGATGGATTAATTAATCAGGCCAAATCACAACTATGGGATATTGTCAACACGCTTTCATATGCTAAATGCGGCACTACAAAACCAAATTTACAAATCGCTTTATATGAATACGGCAATGATAATTTGAGTTCAAAAGAAGGCTATATTAAACAGGTGCTTCCTTTTGGTAATGATTTAGATGATATATCTGAAGCGCTTTTTTCACTTACCACAAATGGAGGTGAAGAATACTGCGGACAAGTGATTCAAACCTCCATAAAACAACTGGATTGGGGCAAAAACCCAGACGATTTAAAACTTATTTTTATTGCAGGCAATGAGCCTTTCAACCAAGGTAAAATCAGCTATAAAAATGTTGCTTTGCAAGCAAAAGAAAAACACATTACTATTAACACCATATTTTGCGGTAATTATAACCAAGGAATCTCATCACTTTGGAAAGACGGTGCCGATTTAACTCATGGTAATTACGCCGCCATAAACTCTAACAAAGCCACAGTATACATTACTTCTCCTTATGATGATGCTATTTTAATTTTAAACAAAAAACTCAACCAAACCTATGTGAGCTACGGAACAAAAGGTCGTTATAAAAAAAGTATGCAGGAAGCACAAGACCGAAATGCGAATAAATATAGTAAAACCAATGCCGTAAAACGTGCCATAAGTAAAAGTTCTCATTTGTATAAAAATGAATCGTGGGATTTAGTAGACGCTGAAGCCTTAGACGAAGTGGTTATTGAATCTATTTCTGATGATGCCTTACCTGATGAACTAAAAGGAAAATCAAAAGCAGACATTAAATCTTATATTGATGCAAAACGACAAGAACGCGAATCTATTCAACAAGAAATTCAAAAACTAAATAAAAAGCGAAACGATTACGTTTTAAAGCAACAAAAAGAAACCAACAACGGTCTTGAACATGTTATGATTCAAGCGATAAAAAATCAAGCTAAAAAAAAGAATTATATCTGGTAGTAAAAAAAGAGGTTCTCATTATGAAACCTCTTTACTTATTTAATTTACAGCAGGACAATTACAGTCATAAGGTTCTCGTCTGCAACTAAAATTATAACCTAATGACAGCTGATGAAAGCCCCCGTTTGTAAACACCACAGCATTGGATTGATAGGTGTAATTATAAGCAAACATAAAATTCTTGTAATTGACCCCTAAAAGTGGTGTAAACTGATTTAGTTTCTGACTGTTTATGGCTCCAGAATCTGATAAATACTGAGCCCCGTCTAAACTTTGTCTATAAGATAAACCACCCCAAATACTTCCAAAATCTGTTGCTTTATAAACCTTAGCATTTACATCAATGGTAGACTCTTTTGTACCACTCTTATATTGAAACATCAAAGATGGCTCAAAACTCCATGTACTTTCTAATCTGCTAAAAACATAGCCAGCAGACAATAAATAACGTGTTAGATTGCTTGTAATTTCAAGATCATTATTAACTCCAGAATTTTTCAATAAATTCTTTATGGTACCATGAGCATAAAAATCTAAATAGTGATATGAAAAACCAAAATCCATATTAAAATTCGTTCTACTTTGAACACCGCCCCCAATACTAGGATCTCCAACTGGAGCATCATTCAAAAAATCAGTTTCATCTAATTGGTATTGAATAAATCCAGCACTTAACCCGAAAGACAGCATATTCAAATCCACTTCACTCCTTGAAAACATTAAATGATGTGCATATGTGGCATAGGCACCCTTTTGGGAATGATAACCATTTTTATCGGCATATACAATGCCACCAATTGCAGAAGGACTATCCCCTATTCTACCATTAGCACTCAGGGTTAAAAGTTTAGGGGCATCCTCTTGACCGAACCATTGTTGCCTGGCTGTTAATCTTATTTTTGAACAATTAGCAGCCCCTGCCATTGAAGGATGTATTAAATAGTAATTATCGGTAAGATAGTCTGTATAAATAGGTAAACCTTCCTGAGCAGTCACCTTTAGACATGATAACGTCAAAACAGCAACACAAATAATGTATTTTATTTTCATAAACTTTCTTATCACGTAGATTGGGCCATTAAAAAACGCCAGTAGAAGCATTTTATTTCACAAAACTACAATACTCAAATATATGGATACTAATGTTTTCTTTTAGTATTTTTGTAAAAAATTAGCTAAAATGAAAAATTTTAAGGTTTCTGTGCGAGAAACAACAAATAACGCCATTATAAAATTTGAGTTAAACGAGTTTATTACAAAGCATCAAAGTTTTGAATTTAATAATATTGATGAAGCGAAATCATCTCCTTTAGCCCAGCAACTATTTTATCTGCCATTTGTAAAAAAAGTATATATTTCTGGAAATTTTATTGCTGTAGAACGCTATAATATTGTAGAATGGAATGATGTAAAGGATGAAGTAGCAGAGCAAATTGAAGCCTATCTCAATGATGGAGGCGTTATTATTGAAGATACTGCCGCACCAAAAAAATTACCTGTTACGGTTTATGCGGAAAGTACACCTAACCCATCTGTAATGAAGTTTGTTGCCAACAAAAAGCTGGTTACCGCTTTATTTGAATTTACCTCTATTGATGATGCCAAACTATCACCATTAGCAACAGAGTTGTTTCATTTTCCGTTTGTAAAACGTGTATTTTTTGATGAAAACTATGTTTCTATCACAAAATATGATATTACCAAATGGGAAGACATAACCATTCAGCTTCGTGAATTCATAAAGCATTATGTTGAAAATGGAAAAGAAATTGTTTCTGCTGGAGCTGCCGAAGCCATGCAAAAGTCAACCGAGCAATTAGATTCTCAATTTGAACATTTAGATGATGTTTCAAAGCAAATTGTAAATATCCTTGAAGAATATGTAAAACCTGCAGTTGCAAGTGATGGCGGAAACATTCAGTTCATAGCCTATGATGAAAACACAAAAAACGTTAGTGTGATGCTTCAAGGGGCTTGTAGTGGTTGTCCGTCATCCACTTTCACCCTAAAAAGCGGCATTGAAAATATGCTAAAAGAAATGCTTCCTGGAAAAGTTGAAATGGTTGAAGCGATAAACGGTTAATCAAAATATTTTTTAGTTTCATAAAACACAAAACAAGCGTTCAAAATATGAGCGCTTTTTTTATACCTAAATTATGCTAACTTTGGTTCTATGAGAAACATTATAATACTTAGCGTTGCTATTTTTGTTTTTGCCTGTAAAGGAGAAAATCAACAAGAGAAGGAGCATCAATATACTAACAAACTTATTCATGAGACCAGCCCTTACCTACTTCAACACGCCCACAATCCAGTAGATTGGCACGCCTGGAATGATAAAACTCTAAAAAAAGCAAAACAAGAGGATAAATTAATGGTTATTAGCGTAGGGTATTCTGCTTGTCATTGGTGTCATGTTATGGAGCATGAAAGTTTTGAAGACAGTTTGGTAGCTCAAGTGATGAATGAACATTTTGTCAATATAAAAGTTGATAGAGAAGAACGGCCTGATGTGGACCAAACCTATATGAATGCCCTCTACCTTTTAAACAACGGCAATGGTGGCTGGCCGCTTAACATTGTAGCTTTGCCCGATGGCAGACCTATATGGGGAAGCACCTACTTACCTAAAGAACAGTGGATGAGTGCCCTTAAACAATTATCTAACCTATACAAAGAAAACCCTGACAAACTTTTGGAGCAAGCCAATAACATTCAAAAAGGGGTTGAATCCTTTGATATGATTGCCTTAAACACAGAAGCTCCTGTTTTTGAGATTACAGATATTGAAAATGCCGTAAAAAAATGGTCTACAAGGTTTGACAACCAATTTGGAGGACTACGAAGCACCCAAAAGTTTATGATGCCAAATAACTACCATTTTTTACTTAGGTATGCCCATCAAAACAAGGACGATGATTTATTAGAGTTTATAAATCTAACATTAACCAAAATGGCCTACGGTGGTATTTTTGATCAAGTGGGAGGCGGGTTTTCTAGGTATTCTGTAGACGAGAAATGGCATGTGCCTCATTTTGAAAAGATGCTATATGACAACGCTCAACTCGTTAGCCTTTATGTTGATGCTTATCTGCTTACAAAAAACAATCTGTACCAACAAACTGTGCAAGAAACTCTTGCGTTTGTTAAAAGTGAACTCACCACCCAAGAAGGTGCTTTTCTAGCTTCTTTAGATGCCGACAGCATGAATGAAACAGGAGAATTGGAGGAAGGTGCCTACTATATTTGGACCAAAGAAGAGCTTCAAACATTAATAACCCAGGACTTTGATCTTTTTTCAGATTACTACAACATCAACAACTTTGGTTTTTGGGAAAAAGGGCATTATGTATTAATCAGAAAAGCGCATGATGAAGATTTAGCAAATAAGTATCATATCACTCAAAAAGAACTCCACGAGACCGTTAAAAACTGGAAACTTATACTAAAAGATGCTAGAAGTAAACGAGAAAAACCAAGATTAGATGATAAAATACTAACCTCTTGGAATGGTTTAATGCTAAAGGGTTACGTGGATGCTTATCGTGTTTTTAATAATACAGAATATATAGAAACCGCCCTAAAGAATGCTCATTTTATCAAGCAGAAATTAATACGTGAAGATGGAGGCCTTAATCACACCTATAAGGAAGGCACTAGCAAAATAAATGGTTATTTAGAAGATTATGCTACTGTTATTGATGCGTTTATAAGTTTATATGAAGTAACCATTGACGAAAATTGGCTCAATACAGCAAACCTATTAATGCAATATACGTTCAATCATTTTTATGATGATGCCCGCAAGATGTTTTATTTCACTTCAAACGAAGATAACGCATTGATTTCAAGAAATATTGAATACAGAGATAATGTGATTCCTGCTAGCAATTCTATCATGGCTAAAAACCTATTTAAATTATCACACTATTTTGATAATACCGACTATACTAAAACCGCTGAAACCATGCTGAACAATGTAAAACCAGAAATGCAGGAATATCCGTCAGCGTATTCTAATTGGTATGACCTAATGCTTACATATGCTAAACCTTTCTATGAAGTAGCCATTGTAGGGAATGATGCTCTAAATAAAATAAACAAACTCAACAAAACGTACATTCCTAATAAATTGATTGCTGGAAGTACTCAAGAAAACTCTATGCCACTTTTAGAAAATCGGTACAATCCAGAGAAAACCTTAATATATGTGTGCGTTAATAAAGCGTGTAAGCTTCCTGTTTCTGAAGTTGATGACGCTATAAAACTTATAAAGCAATGAATGTATCTACCGTCCTAATAATCATTATAGTAGCATTAGAACACATCTATTTTCTAATTCTGGAAATGTTTCTCTGGACAACCCCCAAAGGCATAACAACTTTTAAATTAAAATCGAAATCCTTCGCTGAAGACACCAAAGTGTTGGCTGCAAATCAAGGTTTATACAACGGCTTTCTGGCCTTTGGTCTTTTGTTTTCTATAATAAAAGACAACATGAATTTTGCTTTATTTTTTCTTTGTTGTGTTACTATTGCAGGTGTTTATGGCGCTTTTTCTACAAAACAACTAAAACTGTTTTATGTGCAGTCTGTTCCAGCAATTCTAGGTATTCTCTCTTTTCTTCTATGATACATTTAAACATTTCTTTACCTTTATAATTCCTACAACTAATAAAATAGAATTAATTTTACATTTTATAACACAAACTAAAAATTTATGGATTTAGAAAGTATCGACGCAGAAAAATGGATTGATTTAGCCGCAGACTACGGACTTAAACTTATTGGAGCTATTGCCATTTGGATTATTGGATCTTGGGTAATAAAAAAACTCCTAGGAGGCACAAAGCAAGTTATGTCAAAAGGAAATTATGATGAAAGCCTTCAAAAGTTTTTATTAAACCTTGCAGGATGGGCGCTTAAAATTGTTTTAATTATTGTTGCTTTAGGCACCTTAGGGGTTGAAACCACGTCATTCGCAGCCATTATTGCTGCAGCTGGTTTAGCCGTTGGCTTAGCTTTGCAAGGGTCACTATCAAATTTTGCAGGAGGTGTTTTAATTATGATTTTTAAACCCTTTAAAATAGGTGATTTAATTGAAGCACAAGGCGAAATTGGTGTAGTAAAAGAAATAGAAATTTTTACGACTAAACTTACAGGATTGTCAAATAAAGAAATCATCATTCCAAACGGTTCTTTATCGAACGGAAATATTGTAAATTATTCAGCCGAAGGAACCCGACGTGTAGACCTCACTTTTGGCGTGAGTTATGATTCTGACATCAAACAAACAAAAGAAGTCATTATGAACGTACTTACTTCGCACCCAAATATTTTAAAAGAGCCTGCTCCTTCTGTAAATGTTTCTGAATTAGCGGATAGCTCGGTAAACTTTGCTGTAAGACCTTGGAGTACTTCAGATGACTATTGGAAAGTATACTTTGAGGTTACCGAACAAGTAAAAGAAGCACTTGACAAAGCTGGTATTGAAATTCCATATCCTCATCAAGTAGAAATACACAAACAAGCTTAATGTTTAGGTTTGGCTTTTATAGCCACAAAATCTTTTAAATAATAAGGTTCAAAATAGGCGACATCTTCGGTGTCGCTTTTTTTATACCTCTTAAATGACAAAGCACTCATGTCTTTTGATGATGGCAGCTTGTCTTCTATAAAAATAGCATTAGGATGCTTTATAATCTCTACCGTTTTAGCAACACCATTTCCAACAAAAAACACCTTACCTTGTAATAAATACTTTTCAAATGAACGGTCTTCTAAAATTTGAGCCTCTGTTTTCCTAATTTCATTAAACTTATAATCATAAATAGCTGAGTAAACCTCCATACGACGTGCATCTAACATGGACACAATAACACCCTGATTGGCTTCAACCTGATGCGCTAAGGCTTCAAGTGTAGGCACTGAAATCAATGGTTTATTTATGGCATAACACAAGCCTTTAGCGGCAGACACGCCTATGCGCAAACCTGTGTAAGACCCTGGTCCTTTGCTTACCGCAATAGCATCTAGCATATTCATTGTAATCTGTGCTTCTGCCAAAACGGCTTCAATATAAACATGCAAACGCTCTGCATGTGAATAGCCTTTATCATTATCTTCCTTTAAGGCTATAGTTACGCCATCTTTGGCAACAGATACAGAACAATTTGTAGTTGCTGTTTCAATATTAAGTATATAAGTGCTCACTTTAATTTGTTATAGGTTTTCCCATGTAAAAGTCTAAAACTTTTGTCTTAAATACAAAATCATACTTAGCATTTATTAATGACGACTGTGCATTGATTAATTTTATTCGGGCTTGCTCTAAATCAAAAGAGGTAATAATCCCCACATCAAATCTGTTTTTTGAGTTTTCAAAAGCCAACTTCTGAGCCTCTAAAGATTTCTGTGCTGCAACAAAAGCCTTGAATGCCGCTTGCGCATCGGTAAAAGCACGTTGTATATTGGATTCTAAATCTAACTTAACCTGTTCTAAGTTAAGTAAGCTATTTTCCTGCTGAATTTTAGCCTTTGCCACCGAGGTTTTATTTTGAAGTCTAGAAAAAATGGGAATATTTAAATTGACTCTAAACCCATGTGATTTCTGGTTATCTAACTGATCCCAAAAATTAGGCTCATCATCTCTAAGGTTTGAATAAAAAGCACTAGACCCAAAGGAGTACCCCCCTGATAAGGTTGGATAAAATGCACTCTTCTGTATTTTTGTTCCAAGCTCTGCATTTTCTATCTTTTTTTCGGCTACTTTAACTTCATTTCTATTTGCAAAAGCATAATTTAAAACGGGTTGTATATCATTATACAAAATAGCTGATGACGGTGCATCTACCTCAATAATTTCAACTTCAAAACCATTATAGGGCACTTGTAATAGCTGTGATAGTGTGAGTAACGCTAAGTTGTAATTGTTTTCAGCTAGCGTTACTTGTTGAGCATCTGCACTTAGTGTTGCTTCTGTATCAAAAATATTTGCTCGAGGTTGCACGCCTGCTTCAACTAAATCTTTCACCTGTTTTAACAGTGTATTACTATATTCATACTGTGCCTTAGCCGTTTCTAAGCGTTCTTTATTAAAAAGCACATTTAAATAAGCATTAACCACATTTAATGATATATCATCTCGAATTCTATCCAATTCCAGTTGATTGGTTTCAAAATTTAACTTAGACTGTTTGTATAAGTTAGTTAATCTAAAACCATTAAAAATGGTTTGGTTTAATCCCACTCCAAAATTTGTACTGTTAGAGGTTCTATCAACAAACTGTCCTTCAAACACTTCTTGGTTACCAAATGTTAAGCTATGTCCTGCACTAGCGTTTACGGATGGTAAAAACTGACCTTTTGCAGCTATAACGTCTTGTTCATTACTTAGTAGCGTGTTTTTGCCCTGTTTTACAGAAATATTATTTTCAATAGCATGATTAACACAGGCTTGCAAGGACCACGACTTTTGCTGCGCAAAGGCACATGTTCCAAAAACCAATGCTAATCCAAAAACACAATATGCTTTATTCATCTTTATCTTTATCATCTTCATTATCTTTTGATGCTTTGTTCCATACCTTTATTTTATCCCCTTCCTTAACGCCTTCTACAATTTCAACATTAATACCATCAGACAGCCCAAGTTCAACATCTTTCTTTTCAAACTTGCCTGTTTCATTTTGAACTTCAACAAATGGTTTTTCCGTTATTCTGTTATACTGTAACAAGGCCTCCCTAATAGCCAAAACATCTTCTTTACCTTCAATATCAATCTCAGCATTGGCACTGTACCCTGCTCTAATATTTGTTACTGTATCAATTTTAACATCGGCCTTTATAGTAAATTGAACGGCGCCATTTTCTTCAACTCCTTTGGGTGCTACAAAGGTTAAGTTAGCTGGAAACTCTTTGTCTTGAATAGCTCCTAACACCACCTTTATTTCTTTCCCTTCTTCTAGTTTACCCACTTCGGCCTCATCTACTTTTCCTTCAAAAATCATCTTGCTCATATCTGCAATAGTGGCAATGGTTGTTCCTGCATTAAAATTATTACTTTGAATCACCTGATCGCCTTCACGAACTGGAATTTCAAGTATGGTACCGGGTATTTGAGCAATAATATTGGTATTGGCAGAACTGCCTCCAGAAATAGACCCTAACTTAATGATTTGATAATCGTTTTGAGCTTGTACTAAAGATTCTTTTGCCTGAAAATAGGACAGCTCGCTATTTTCAAAATCTTGTTTTGAAATGACCCCTTTATCATACAAAGCTTTGTTTCTTAAGTATAACGTATTTGCATTTTCAAAGGATAATTTAGCCGTTGCTATTCTACTCTTAGCACTTACTAGGTTTTGTTCATTTGGTACGACTCTAATGGTAGCAATAAGATCGCCTTTCTTCACATGATCACCTTCTTCTACTAAAATTTTATCAACAATACCTGAAATTTGAGGTTTTAGCTCAACCTCTTCCTCCGGATTGAGTTTTCCAGTTGCCACAGCTTTCGTATTGATGGATGTAATAAAAGGCTCTTCAACCTTAAAATCGACAATAGCTTTTGAATTGGCATCTTTAAAATATTTCAAAACGAAGGCTAACAAAATAACCACTACGAGTACTAAAATAATTTTTACTGTTTTATTCATTTTTTTGATTGTTTATTCTTCTCTTAATGCTTCTATGGGTTTTACACTGGTGGCTTTAAAAGCCGGAATTAGTCCTATTAATGTCCCTAAAATAACGAGTATAACCAGCGCAATAAACACCACGGCAATAGATACAGAGGCATTTACTATAGCCGCTTCATCCCCTTGTCCGAAAAAGTGATCTAACAAAATTAAAATCCATCCTCCTGTTATGATTCCAAATATTCCAGCAATCAGGGTAATAAATACCGCTTCTACTACAATTTGTCTTTTTATTTCAAACGGCGTAGCCCCTAATGCCCGCCTTACTCCAATTTCTTTGGTACGTTCTTTTACCGTTATAAGCAAAATATTACCAATAGCAAAAACCCCTGCGATTAAAGTAGCAATACCTACAAACCAAGTTAAAAACTGCATTCCGGTAAGAAACCCAGTCATTTTTTTAAACTCTTTACCTAAATTAAAACTACCAAAGGCTCTTTTGTCTTCTGGGTGAATATCATTTAAGTTTTTCAATAATAACTTAGCATCATCCTCAATTTGCTTAATACTATAATCTGGTTTTCCTGTTATCATCATCCAACCAATACGATCTCCTCGGTTAAATATTTGCTGAAATGTAGTAAAAGGTATATGCACATCGGTTGAGGGCCCCATATTTACATTGCCACGTTCAAAAACGCCAACCACTTTAAAATTGATACCATTCACTTCAATATAGGCCCCGATAGCATCTTCATCTTTTTTGAACAACTGCTCATAAGCCCCATCAGAAATCACGGCTATTTTCTTTCTATCATCAATATCATTTTGATTGATAAAGCGACCATGCGTTAATTTTTTCTTTTGTAGTTGATCTAGTAACGGATAATCACCCGCCACCTGAAAGCTTCCAGTTAAAAAATCTTTGGTTATTGTAACGCTTTGTTGACTCCGTGGCAATACAAACTCAATACCCTCAACATTCTCCTCAATTTTTTTAGCATCAGTAAGGGTTAACCTTACCCGTCTGTTTTCCTGAAACCCTTTAAATGGTTTCCCTGTTCTTTGCCCCCAAACAAATACACTATTTGTGGCAAAATCTCCAAAAAGTCTGTTGAATGAATTTTCTAATCCTCTTGCTGATCCCAATAATCCAATAAGCAACAAAATACCCCACCAAACCCCAACCATAGTTAAGATAGACCTAAGCTTGTTTTTGCTCAAGCTATCTAAAACTTCTTGCCAAGTATCTCTGTCAAATAAAAATCTAAACATAGTTAATCATTCCTTAAGGCTACTATAGGTTTTATTTTTGATGCTTTTTTTGCGGGTAAATAGCCTGCTATAGCTCCTGCTATCACTAATGTAATGGTTGCTCCAATAACCAAACTATTACTTACTCCTGGATCTTTTATAAAATAGACTTCAAGGCTTGGCCCTACCAGTTCTAAAACACCAACACCTGCCAAAAGCCCTATATAACCTGCAACGGCCGTGATGATAATAGACTCAATTAAAATAATAGAAACAATAGAACGAGGCGATGCCCCTAAGGCCTTCCTAATACCAATTTCTTTGGTGCGCTCTTTCACAATAAAAATCATGATATTACTAATCCCCACAATACCAGCTATTAAGGTTCCAAAACCAATCACTAGAATAATTACCGTTAAGCTAAAGGTCATTATATCTGCTTGTTTTGTTCCTTGAGCCATGTTAAACAAACGAATAGCTCTTTGGTCATTACGGGCTACCTCAAATTTTTCTTTAAGACTTCTTTTAATAGAATTCCCAAAGGCCAATGCCTGATCTGAATTCATCTCAGGATTATAGGTTAAATGCATTAAATCAACAAAATCATTATTGCCATATATAAATTGC
Source organism: Allotamlana fucoidanivorans (assembly GCF_006265225.1). GTDB lineage: Bacteria > Bacteroidota > Bacteroidia > Flavobacteriales > Flavobacteriaceae > Allotamlana > Allotamlana fucoidanivorans. Next base: position 62,596 of record NZ_VDCS01000016.1, read on the forward strand.
GTGGTACTTATAGGCATATAAATAACTTTTTCTTCATTATCGCCTTCATCATCGGTAAAAACACCGACCACTTTATAAGGAATACCTCCTAGATTTATATACTTACCAATTGGGTTTACTTTATAAAAGAGTTCGTTCTCAACCACCTGACCAATGACAACAACCTTAGCCCGATTTTCAATATCATGTTGATTAATATAACGGCCATCTTTAACCACATTATTCTCAATGAACATATACTCTGGATAAACACCTCTTACCTCATACGTATTTTTCTCTCCTTGGAAAGAGGCATTTAAATTTTTATTTACTTTAGATGTAAAAAACTGCACCTTATCTCCAAACTTATCTAGAATAAAATCACGGTCTTCATTTTTAAACTGAATGCGTTTACCAACCTGATTCCCTTTATGGGCAATAGAAGTTCTACCTGGAAAAATAATAATGGAGTTATTAGCATCTGTACCAAAAGCCTCTTTAAAGGTGTTTTTTAAACCATTGGCTATACCAAACAAAATAGCAAAAAGTAGAATAGCAAAAGTTACTGTAAAACCAGACAATAAACTTCGCGTTCTGTTTTTATTTATACTCTGAAATATTTCCCGCCAAAGGTCTAAATCAAACATATTGTTCTGCTCTCACTTGGTTTACCTTGGTATCTTCCATAATAACACCGTCTCTCAATCGAACAATACGTTTACACATATTAGCTATATCTTCTTCATGAGTTACCATCAAAATGGTTTTGCCTTCATCGTTAAGTTTCTGAATAAAAGCCATAATATCATGCGAGGTCTTAGTATCTAGAGCTCCTGTTGGCTCATCGGCGAGCAACAATTTCGGATTTGCAGCTAATGCTCTTGCAATAGCTACACGCTGTTTTTGACCACCAGAAAGTTCTTTAGGCAAATGCTTTGCCCAATTTGCCAAACCCACTTTATCTAAATGAAACATGGCTTTCTCTTGCCGTTCTTTACGCTTCATCCCCTGATAATACAGAGGTAAGGCCACATTTTCAAGGGCTGTTTTGTAATTAATCAGATTAAAGGATTGGAAAATAAAACCTAGAAATTTGTTTCTGTATACGGCCGCCTTTTTTTCGGTTAAATTCTTTATAGGTAACCCATCAAGAATATATTCTCCTGAGTCTGCTTCGTCTAAAATTCCAATAATATTTAACAAGGTTGATTTCCCCGAGCCCGATGACCCCATAATAGCAACCATTTCGCCTTCTTCAACGTTGAGATCAATTCCTTTTAAAACATGTAAACTAGAGTCTCCTATAGGATAGGATTTGTGAAGTTGTTGAATTTTTAACATCCTGATGATTAGCTTTGTAAATTAGACTCCTATTACAAAGAAATGTTACAAATTCCGACCAAAAAATTATTTATTATTTTTTTAACGTCTTGTACTTCCAATAAATAAAATACCCAAGACCTCCAATAAGCAAATAAGGGATAGCCATTAAATACACTATACCATCGTTAATCCCTTCGGCTGCAGACTGCCCTTGTTCACTTTCTAAAACAGCCCTACACATAGCACATTGGGCATAGCTAACTACTTGAGTCATTACAAAAAGGCCAAAAAGTACTTTTCGTTTCATAGCTATTGTAAATAATAAGGTGAAATCATAATATAAACCACAACGCCAGTTACAGCTACATAAAACCACAAGGGGAATGTGATTTTAGCAATTTTTTTATGTTTTTCAATATGGTTTGTAATGCCTCTTACATAAGTTATAAGCACAAATGGTATCACAGCAACAGACATCACAATATGGGTCAATAAAATAAAATAATAGAAATACTTAACCACCCCTTCACCTCCAAACTTTGTAGAATCACTAGTCATGTGATAGGCCACATACATCACTAAAAACAATACAGATAGTACAATAGCAAACTTCATGAGCCTTTCATGAAGTTTTACTTTTTTATTCCTTATAGCCATAAATGCCAATGCCAAAATCAAAGCTGTAAGCGCATTGATAGAAGCATAAATAGGAGGCAAAAACACAGGTAACTTATAATCAATTTTTACCCCAAATAATCCCGCAACCGCTAAAGGAATGACAACAGATAACGCAATAATTAGCTTGTTATATTTTGTATCTTCAGATGTTTTTGTTGGGTTATTCATTGAGTAGTTTTTTAATATCTTCTTTTAATGCACTAATTTCTTCTTCTACCCCATCATCATCTACTTTTTCTTCCTCTGAAACAATGCCTCGGTAGTAAATAATAGGATTTCCGTAAGCATCTTTTCTTGAGCGAATAAATCCATTCTTATCAATGAGCGCAAAATTTCCTGAATGTTCAAAACCTCCTGGTGCCTCCGATTCTTCAGCCGAATATAAATTAAACCCTTCATTTGACAGTTTATAAATGGCTTCTTTTTCGCCTGTCATTAGATGCCAATTGGGGTTAGTCATACCATATTCATCAGCATAGGCTTTTAAAACTTCTGGGGTATCATAATCTGGGTTTATGGTAAAGGAAGCCACACCAAAGTCTTCAAAATCTTTGAATACATTTTGAATTTGAACCAGATTTTTACTCATGCGAGGACAAATAGTTGGACAAGTTGTAAAAAAGAATTCAACAAGATATACCTTGCCTTCATAATGTTTATTGGTAACGGTTTGCCCTAACTGATTAGTAAATGAAAAATCTGGTACTTTTTTAGCATTTCCGTTGATCTCAATATAAGCAAGATCAGACGATTCTGATTTGTTTTGATTAGCAAAATCGCTCCTACTTTCGTTCCTTATGATATCTTCGTTTGAAATTCTATCAACAATTCTTGGAATAAAAATGATTCCAAACACCAAAAGAACAAAGGCTATACCTATATATGAATAGTTTGTTTTTTTCATCGCTTTAATTTTCTTCGTCTCCTATTAAATCATCGGCCCGTCTAATATCCGAATTAAATTCACCCTTTCTTTTCTGCCTATATTCGGTAAATAAAATACGTAAATCATCACTCATTTTATTTTTTATATCAGCTACTTCAATGCTATTATAACTATATAAACTATAAATGGTATTGTTTTTTTCAATTTCTCTATCTGTTCTATCATCAAGTCGGCCACGTTGATTTAGATCTTTATCTATAATAAAAACAGAAGGCGTGTACAACTCTTCAGAAAGTTCCTGATCACTTTTTAAACTAAAATACAACCTTTGTATGTTTGATGGTTCACCAAACACAAAATGCCAAAATTTCAAGTCTTCGTAGGCACTTATTTCGTTTCGAAGTTTTTCAACATCTTTCTCTGTACCAAATGGCATTACAATAACAATTTGAAATTTTTTGAACCCTTTAAACTTGTCATACACCAATTCCTTTATATTTAAGGCTGCTGTAGTATTTTGATTTGGATGACCCCCTAAAAACCCTAGTACGGTAATATGATTTGAAAGCTCAATTGTTTCTTCTGCATCCGATTGAAACATTTGCAAATCGGATACTGATGTATTAACAATCTCTAGTGGTGTATAGTTGTGGGTAGCAGGATACAAAAACAATAAAAAAGTAACAGGAAGAAAGAATAAAATCCCTAAAACCACATATCTACTTATTTTTTTATAATTCATTTTAAATATTTTTGCCCAAACTAGCGCCCACAAAATTAAAAAAAGGCGGTTTAAAAACCGCCTCTATATACTTATTTAACTTATAATGCTTTGTTAAAAATCACGCTTAATATATCCGTTATCATAAACTCTGAATACGTAACCACCTTCTTGTAACAAAATAAAAATCAAATAGATGATTAGGAAGATGGCTGTCCATACTACCGCACGTCTTAATCCTTTAGTTTCATCACGCATATGCATGAAATCCCAAGTAATATAATACGCTTTTACAATGGTTAAAATGATAAATATCCAGTTTAAAAGTTTCATTCCTAAAACCTGGGCCATTGACCATTCAGGTTTCACAATACCTAAAGCAACTTCAACTGTTGTTACGATAGATAATAATATTAAAACACCCCAAATCTTTTGAGTATTAGATTTAAATTTAATTAAACCTCTTAATATTGCTAAATTGTGTTCGTGTGCCATGTCTCTCTAAAAAATAAATTAAACAAGGTAGAAGAATGTAAATACAAATACCCAAACTAAATCTACAAAGTGCCAATATAATCCAACCTTTTCAACCATTTCGTAGTTCTTACGTCTTTCATATGTACCAAGAACAACGTTAAAGAATATAATAATATTAATTACTACACCAGAAAATACGTGGAAACCATGAAAACCAGTAATAAAGAAAAAGAAATCTGCAAACAATGGTGACCCATACTCATTCACCCTTAAATTAGCACCTTCTACAACAATTTTTCCGTTTTCCTTTAACTGTTTTAATGATTCAGATCTAGATAACACTGTTTTTTCGCCTTCTTCGTTTATAAGTTGTGTTCTTACCAGCACATTATCATGTGCTTCTAAACCTGCAATAACTTCTTCAACCGTATAGCTTGGCAAAGAACCTTCAGAAACAAACCATAGACCGCTTTTGCGCTCATGCTGCGTTCTCTCGGCATGTGCATCAACAGCCACAAAATCTCTAAGAGCTACACGATGTCCTTCAGTATCTACAAACTGTAAAATATTACCACCTTTTGTTTGCACCGCACCATAATCTCCTTTAATAAAGGTATTCCATTCCCAAGCCTGTGATCCAACGAAAATTAAACCTCCAATGATGGTTAAGAACATATAAAGGGTCACCTTCGATTTGTTTAAATGATGTCCTGCATCTACCGCCAATACCATAGTTACAGAAGACATAATAAGTACAAAGGTCATGAAAGCCACATAGTACATCGGTGCATCAACACCATGTAAAAACGGAAAGTGTGTAAACACCTCATCGGCTATTGGCCATGCATCGATAAATTTGAATCTTGAAAATCCGTAGGCTGCTAAAAACCCTGAAAATGTTAATGCATCAGAAACGATGAAAAACCACATCATCATTTTACCATAACTTGCTTTTAGAGGTTCATTCCCTCCACCCCAAGTTTTACCTTCTGCTGCAGCATTTACAACTGTAGTGCTCATATGTAATGGTTGTTTTTTAAAAGTTGCACAAAAATAATCATTTTATTTATCTGACGAAATATACGCTTGTAAATTTTAAACAATGATAAATATCAGTTTCACTGAATGTTACCTAATTATTTTTACTTTTTTTATTTCTGAAAATAAAACTATCGCACAAAATATAAGAAAAGAAACAGGTATACCCATAGAATATCAATGAAATGCCAAAAGGTTGCCGCTAAATCTACACCAAGCATATTTGATGCTGAATACTTCTGTTTAAAATGATTATAAATTACAACAACCAAACAAACCATACCTGCAATGACATGGAGAATATGAGCCATAGCAATTAAATAAATGTATGACATAGTCACATTACTTGTTGGCCCCGTAAAATTATAACCTAAATCTATTATTTGTTGGAAACCCGAAAACTGATTAACAATAAAGCCTAATCCTAGCACAAATGTAACCACTAACCAAAGTGATGTTGCCTTATGGTTATTAGTTTTAAGTGCTCTTTTTGCCAAAACGAAGGTGATACTACTCAAAACGATTAAAATAGTACTGATAAGAAAAGCTTGTGGCAGCTCAAAATCTTTTAACCAATCTGGTCTTGAACTACTTACCACAAAAGCACTGGTCCAACCAGCAAAAGACATGACTAGAGAGATGATACCAAACCACAGCATCATTTTTTTTGCTCTGCTATTTTTTTCTTCTTGCGTACCTTGAGTTAAGTCCATAATTTATCGAATAAATTTATCTAAAACGTATACTATTTGTAATAATGAGATATAAGACACACTAACAATCATGAGCTGTCTTGCTGCCTTTACTGTCATTAATTTAAACAACCTTACCGCGTAATATAGCATCCATACCCCTAAGCCAAACACTATAACAGCCGCTGCTATTGATAATTGCAACTTACCTGTAAATCCAAATACAGGAATAATAGACACCAACATTGTCCAAATGGTGTACATAATGGTTTGTACAGCCGTTCCCCTATCTTGTTTACCTGTTGGAAGCATAAAAAACCCTGCTTTTTTATAATCGTCATAAAGAAACCAACCTATAGCCCAAAAATGAGGAAACTGCCAAAAGAACTGTAGAGCAAATAAGGTTCCAGGTTCAATACCAAAATCGTTTGTAGCGGCTACCCAACCTAACATAAATGGAATAGCTCCAGGAATAGCTCCAACAAAAACGGCTAGTGGTGTTTTTGTTTTTAGTGGTGTGTAAACACAGGTATATAAAAAGATAGAAATAGCACCAAACATAGCTGTTTGCTTGTTGATGCTATACAATACCATAATGCCTAATAACGTAAAAATACTAGCAATGACAAACGCTGTGTTTACCGACATTCTTCCTGAAGGAATGGGTCTATTTTGCGTTCTACTCATAAGCGCATCTAAATCCTTTTCAATAATTTGATTGAAGGCATTTGACGCTCCTACCATAAAATAACCTCCAAATGCTAATAAAATCAACGTTTGAAAGTCAACGGTATCCACTCCCAAAAGGTAACCCGCTAGAGAAGAAAAAACAACACTTAAAGACAAGCGCATTTTAGAAATCTCTTTAAAATCTGAAATTACGGAAGGAGTTGCTGCTGAAGATTTTGACTTACCCAATGCTCTTTTTTGTTTTGCGAGTGCAAAGATACTGGATTAAAGTATTTTGACAATGGTTTTAATCATAAAAGGAGCTACCCAAATCAATAAATTAACTTAGGAAGCTCCTTTTAAATAAAGCACGTCATTTAACTATTCTATGGCAAAGCCTTTGTTTACTGTTTTTCCTTTGCTATTTGTCATGTTAATAAAGTAAATACTTTTTGGCCAACTTGCGGTATTTATTTTTAGAACTTTATCTTTCTTTTTGCTGCCCTTATATTTTATAATCCCATATAAATCAGCTATAATAATATCATATTCATCTTTTAATGTGTTAGACAATCCTCTTTGAAAATCACTAGACTGTATGTCCTTAGAATCATCACTCTCAAAAATCTCAACATTTAGTTCATTACTTGAAGTGTTGTTATAAACACTGTAATAATATCCCCCACCTCCTAGGTCAAGGAACCATTCATAATATTTCCAAGGGCCCCAACCACATTCATTTTTAAACCTAACTTCTATATCTATAGCACAATAATTCGATGAATCTATTTGAAGCACTATAGTTTGTCCAGATTTAGTTACTAAATGGTAATCGTAATTATAAGAGGTTGCTTTTCTAAATTGAAAATTAGAATCATTTATATATGGCCAGACTTGTTGTGCCTCATCTTCAAAATTCAAATAAATATTCTGCCCTGTAACATAACTACCTCCATATTGAGGTTCCCCACTCACTAAAACTGCTTTTGGGGTTCCTACCCAAACATCTTTTTGTACCGTAACAGCAGAAGTAGTAGCTCTTACATAACCCCAGCCACTAACCGACGAATTTATTGCACATACAGTTATACTAGTGTTATTGGATGAGATTGTAGTTAAATTACTTGATGTTTCCCAAGTTACTAATTCCGTGTTGTTTAACAATGTAAATGTTTCATTAGCTGAATTACAGATTGAAGATATGCCCAAAATCTCGGGTTGCGGAAGAGCGGCTTGAACTGCTGCAAAAGCATTAACTCTACCATTACCGAAATTATTGTCAAAACCATTTACTCCCATATCTGTAGCAGTATTTTCCAAAATATCCCTAACTTCTTGTTGGGTAAGTCCTGGGTTTATAGATAGAATAGGGCAGCAACACCAGAAACTACTGGACATGCAGCTGAAGTACCACCAAAACTTGGCTCATAATTTCCAGCTACCCTTCCTGTAGCACCCATTCTATCAGTAGTCCTAACATTTCCTAAATAATTAGTTTCACCTGAAGGTGCTACCAAATCGATTTCAGGACCTCTTGCACTGTAATTGAACAAGTTGCCACGATTATCTATTGCTCCAACAGAAATCACATTGGCATTTGAAGCTGGATATTCAACGCAACCTCCCCCGTTCCCAGCAGCAAAGACCACTACGCAGCCAGCTCCATTTCTTCCATTGGTGACCGCATTTTGTATGGCATTTTCAATATTAATGTCTGTAAACCCACAGGGTGCATTTGAATAACCCCAAGAATTACTTAATACATCCGCTCCATTGTCAATAGCCCATTGAATTCCATCAGCTATATCCCCACTGGTTGTACCATTGGCGAAAATATTTACTGACAAAAAATTTACATTAGGGGCAACACCTCTCAACCCTAAGTCATCATCTGATGCTCCAACAACTCCTGCACAATTCATACCGTGCGTGGCATTATTCTCTATAGGCACACCAGTGCCATTGGTAGCTGGTGTAAAACCATCAATAAGGCGATTCCCAAAATCCTCATGGTTTTCCATACCTTGATCTAAAATTGCAACGGTTACATTATCTCCCAAATTAACATTCCAGGCTTCTAGTGCGTTGCAATCAATATCATTGACTCCTGGCACTCCATTAATTATCTGACCAGTATTATGCATTTGAAATTGCAAAGGAAACAGTGGGTCTTCTTGATATATTTGTATTGGTATATAAAAATCTGGAACCGAGAACTCGGCTATTCCAGATTCAAAGATTTTATTTGCAATTTCTAAAGATTTTAAAATGTCCCTTATCTTAATTCGAAGAACATCATACTTTTCTTCAATTTTTATAATTTCGTTATTGACAAAAAGTTCTAAAACATGTTCTTTATTTAATCCTGGCTTCAGTTTGACACGAACAATTTTTGTTGGAAACATCTCAAACTCATCATCTCCATCAAGCAAAACAGCAGGTATGATTTGATTTAGGTTTTGTCTTTTAAATTCCTTTGTAGAAAATTTGTCCTTTTTCTTTAAAAAAAGGTTAAAGCCCTTGGCTGAAAATGTTTTAATCTCTTCAAAACCCTCACTAATAACTTTATTCGGATTTTCGAAGGATATAAAAGATTTATTTGATTTATGGATTTTAATTTTTTTGTTCCCATTATAGTAAAAGTCTTGTGCGTTAATCAAAAGACAAGAAAAACACAAGATTAAAGTATACAGTTTTTTTTATTATTTAAAAATTTTGAATTATGGTCGCTCAATTAATGTGAGCTTTATTTCTGAATAGAAATAATCAGCTGGTGTAATAAATGGTTCAACACATAAAAACTTAAGGTCACCCCTAAACCTTACAGGAATTGAATCATTGCTGACTTTTAAAAAATCATATTCCCTACCCAAATAACCTTCATTGCATACAGCAAATTTTCGCTGACAATTATTACAGCCATTAACACCTTGAAAAATCCAAAACCGGTTATTGTATTGCCCGTCGTGTTTATCATCAAAAACATAATCCACATTTTCAGGTCTCTTAAAAAACAAAAGGCCACTCGTTTGTTCTTCTATAGGTACTTCAGAGAAGTTTTTACTTGGTACGGAATCAATATTTTCAGATTCACAACCACAATCATCTAACTTTTCTTCAGTATTATTACTACAACGGTATATTAACGTAAGTAGAACCAATAAAAATAGGTAACCAAATAGTACATTATTAAGAGTAGATTTTCTCATTATTCAAAATTTTTATATTGTTGTATGTTGAATTAAATAATTGTGGCGATTGTTTAATTTAATTTTGTATGAAAGGCGCGCTACCTTGTAGTCGCCTTTCCTTTTTTAATTTGTTAATATATCATTGGTATATAGTTTATTGTGAAGTTGGCGAAAGATAAATCCCACCTAACAGACTGAGGAAGATTTATGTGGTGTTTTTTTTTAATTGATTGTTAGAACTTATATTTAAATAAACCTCAAAAAAAGCATTGTCTGATGTAGGGATTTTGCTTTTCTGCATAACATTTAAAAATATAACAGAGGTAATAATGCCCTTGGAGTTTTTACTAATTTTACCTACTTTCTCTTGGTTTTGCGAAATACCTAAAAAGCATAATAGTAGAAATATACACAAGCTAAGTGATTTTTTCATGCTTATTTTAATTTATACGTTTATGAAATGAAGTTGGTATTAATGCCGGGTCTAAGAAATCCAATCTTAAACTATTTTTATCTAAAAACTGAAATTTGTATCTATGGACAAATATTATGGTATCATTATCTATTGCATCAATAAAATCATATGTTTCATATAGAATTGAGTCTTTGATCCAATATTTTTGGTTATAGTATTTTTTCTCTTCGTAGTTGTAAACTATTAATATGCTATCAAACAAATACTCACTGTAAGATATTGGGTTTTCAATTGGGGTACTTCCCAAATGTGTGATTTCCCATTTACCCAAAATAGCATTTTTAGGGTTCATTTCAATTGGCATATTGTCTTTATCGCAGCCTACAATGATTAAGGCTAACATTGCGAGTATTACAATTGAGTTTTTCATAACACTTGGGGGTTTTAGCTTATATTGTAAATGTAAGAAAAAAAATCATTTAAATACGTTTAATCTTACTTCCTGTTGCCTAAAACAAGTAATTTTAACATTTGCTTAGTATGGAAAACCCATAAAATAAAGGTTGAACTTAAACTAAAGATTCTTCGCTAAGCTCTGCATAACATTAATTATCAAAATACCAATTGAACAGATCTGTTCTTACTCCAAAGTTAAACCAAACGGTACTATTATTAAAGGTGTCAACGGTGGTTGCTTCAGGATTAAAATCTCTTACGGTAATATCTGCAAACACTTTTAAGTTGGAGGCTGGATTTACCAAATACCCAGCCTGAAGATTCCCGTTAAATATCTTCACTTTATTACCTTGCCCTACTTCAACTCCTGTATCAAAAGGACGATCATTATAATCTCTATAAATATCGCCACCATAACTAAAGGTATCATCCGCTGTGTTAAAATCTAATCCTTTAACGCCAAAAATTAATTTGGCATCGGCATACCAACGGTTATAATGATACCTTCCAATTAAAATAGCTTCGCTAAAGTTTGATCCCCACAAATGTGCTTTCGATTCATTACTATGCCCATAATTAAGCAATATAGTGTTATGAGAGTAGGCATAAGGTCTTACACGGTTATATTCCAATTGAAGCATCAAATTATCTACTTTGAAGGCATCAAAATATTTGATCCCCAACTGATAACCATATTTATTTTTCCAACTTCGTTCGCCTCCTTTAACATCGCTCAATGAAAACTCATCAAGAACAAACTGGCCATAAATGTTAATCTGGTCATTCCATTTAAACTTAGCAGTAGCCCCTAACAGGGCATTTCCAGCCCCTTGTCCTGTTTGAAACTCAATAGCCCGGTAAAATATAATAGGATTTAAATAGTTGACATCAAAACCACGGTTATTTGCGTTTTCCCAAATTACAGACTCAAAAAAACCAAGATTTAATCGTTTTGAAACATTCCAGCTTAAATAATGGTTAGCTATATATTTGGTTAAAAAGGCTTTGTCCTGCTCAGCTTCTGGCCTAACATCTTTTAACCACTTCCAGGTATTGGTATATTTAATCTTCCAAAATTTAGTATTGATTTTGAAAAAAGGATGCGGACTGGCAACATCACTTAAAACTAAAGAGCGATACCCATCTCCGATAAACGTTTTACCATGGCCAAATTGAAAATTAAAATATTTTGATGGTGTGTAAGACAAGTAAGCTTCAGCCACAGGATAGTCATAAGAATTTGTTTTAAATCGTTTTGCAATCCCCCTACCCGGTATAATAGCGGGATCAGGCCCAAAGGCTTTCAAGCTTTCAGCGTATCTATTCACATAATCAGCAAATCGGCCCTGACTTTCAAAAAAAGCGGTATAAAAATTAAACCTCTTTCCTAAACCTCCTTGCACCAATATCCCTCTGGTATTATTATATGTAGTATTGAAATCGGCATCAGAATCTTTTCCCACCTGCAAATCGAAAATGGGATCGATAGTAAACCAATAATCCTTTCCCTGTAATTCAACCAAATGCTCGTTCCACAACTTTCTTCCGCCCCAAGATTCCTTATCCTTTTTCAACGTTTCTTTTTCAGATTTAAAGTCATAATATTCTGAAACCTCTTCATAAATGAACGGTTTTGAAGCGGTATGACTGTTTGTGCCTACTAAATTCATCTGCCTATCAAATCTGGAATAATCACTATGGGTAAACGGAATATTTAATTGGCTGGTATAGGCTCTATTTTCAAATTTCTGTAAACTGGCAGAAACGCTATCAAACTCTTGCTTGGCTAATTGCTCTGAATTAGATTGCTGATGTACCTCTTCAAATACCATAGTGGTATTTTGTTGATTGACTAGAGGTATTTTTATGGGTATAGAATACTGTTTGAATGTTTTGCGTGTGTTATAGGTTGCTGGTTGCACTTCTGGCAACTTGGCAAAAACTCTAGCAACCTCCTTTTTCAGCACATCGTAAACCGTATTAACATAAATCACTTTAAAATGCCCTAAGGTATCAACTTCAAAAAGCACCACAACCTCGCCTTTATATTTATCATCTAAAACCTTCTGCGGCACTTTAAAGTGTTCATAGATATGATTATAAATTTTAGCATCAAAACAATTTTGAAGGGCGTCTATCCCTACATCTCCACACCCTGGATAAACTGGTGGCTTCTCAGGTAAATATTGCTTTTGAGAGAATGCTTGATATTGAACTATAAATAAGAACAGTACTAAGACTTTCTTCATAAGGTGGCGCAGGTTTGATTTGGTTGGAAAGATACTATATTTTTAATAATACCAATATAAAAAAACTGTCATCATCCTAGAATGAAGACAGCTTTTGAACCTTAAACGTATTTGAACTATTTCATTGTACTTCAAACACAATGGGCAAATGATAAATAACCCCAACATTTTTATCTCTTTGACTACCTGGTATCATTTGAGGTATAAAATTAATAACCCGCTCTGCTTCTTCATCAAGTTTTGGATGAGGTGATCTTGTGATGATATCCTCTACGTTTCCGTATTTATTAATTTTGAATTGAACGCTTATTTTTTGCTTACCTGTTAAACCATACTTTGAAGCAATCTCAGAGCCATCAAACTTCTTCCTTATTAATTTGTTGATTTTATCAGACATGCATTTTTTTCTAGCCTTGTTGTCCTTAGCACTTTCACATCCAGGATATATTGGTGCATTTTGAATTAGAATAAAAGGAACGTCTTCAGGTTCGCTTGGTTTATCACCAAAATCGGGCAATGCATCAGGATTTAATGCTGGGGTTGTAATTTTAGGCTCAACCAATGTTTCTTTAAAAAAGTCTTCGGGCACATCATCAATAACTTGTTTAAAATTTTGAGGATGCTTAATAATTTCTACGGGTTTTGGCTTTTCTATAACAGGGCGTTTCTCTTTAATTATAGGAATATCAACATAAAGAGGGGTTTCCATTTCAAGTGGAGGAGATTCAACTACGCCTTTAGTTTCAACTTTCATTTCTAACAACCCGAAGGTAGAAAGCAAACAGATTATTACACCAATTTGAAAGTAAAGGGTAGAGTTTTTTTGTAAATTTACTTCATGCTTTTGTGCTTTTTTCACGATTTTATCGTTTTGCCGAACGATGTCGTGAGTTTTCCTTTGATTACTCATAATAATTATAGTTTTGATGTTAATATTATGATAAAATCACAATAAGCATACCAAAAAGAAATCCCGTTACATGGCTGTAACGGGATTTTATATAATTTACTTAGAAAACTTCTAAACTTGTGTGCTTTTAAGACAACTAGTCTTGTACTTGAAAAATAATTGGCAAAGAATAAGGAACATTCACTGGCTTACCACGTTGCTTACCTGGTTTCATTTTAGGTAACATACCAATAACACGTGCCGCTTCTTTTTCTAAACCTGGGTGTGGTGCTCTTGCTCTAATTCCTGTGATAGATCCTGTTTTGTCAATTTTAAAAATCACATTAATACGTTGTCTTCCTGACAATCCGAGCTCTGAAGCTAACTCTGTATTAAACTTTTTATTTACAAATTGAGAAATCTTCTTTGACATACAGTCTCTTTTCTCTTGGTTACTTCCTTTTTCACAACCAGGGAAAATAGGTACATTTTCAATTACTGAGAATGGCACATCAATATCTTCTTCTACTTCTACAACCTCAACCTCTTCTACTTCAACAATTTCAGTTTCCTGATCTACCTCAGTAGACTCAATAACGGTTTCTTCAACCTCAACCTCATCTTCTACAATTTCTATTACCTCTGGAGCTGCTGGCGGTGGCGGTGGCGGTGGCGGTGTTTGTATTTGTTCTGTTAATGGAATTTCCTCTTCCAGTTCTTCTTCCATACTCACCATCCCGATATCAATATCTTCCTTGTCGTATGTTTTATAATTAATTGCAAAGTTCGTTATGAATAGCATTAACGCTAAACCAATAGCAAAGTAAAGTGAACTGTTACGTCCTACATTAGCTTTAGGATTTTTTTTAGGTTCCATAATTTGTGTTTTTCAAGATTGCTAAAATAACATTTTATTTGCCAAAAAAACAAGAGTTTCTATGAGTTTTTGACCTGTACTTTATTTTTTAAACTAAGTATTCCCGACATGAGTAAAACACCAAAAGTATTCGCTACAATATCGTAACCATCAAGTGCCCTATATTCGGTGAGCACCTTTTGTAATACCTCAATAATTATACCAAAACCTACAGAAAATATTGCTGCATACCTCAGCGCTACTTTTTTCCTATAATTATTAGAAAAAACACCAAACCATAACAAAGTTAGCAACCCATAGGCTAAAAAGTGAAATATTTTATCTGCAAAAGAAATTCCTGCGTCGGGGAGGTTATCTATTCTGATTAAACTAACTGTAGCTAAAAAACCGGTATAGCCTAAGGCAGCAAATAAAATAACTTTTTTACGCACCAATAAGGTTTTTATAATCGTCGGCAGATAGTAATCCTTCAATTTGTGAAAGGTCTGAACACTTAATTTTTATCATCCAACCATCACCATAAGGATCTGTATTTACTTGCTCAGGTTCATCTTCTAAGCCTTCATTAAATTCCATGATTTCACCTGAAAGTGGCAAAAATAAATCAGAAACTGTTTTTACGGCTTCTACTGTTCCAAAAACTTCATCAGCATCTAAAGTTTCATCAAGGGTTTCTACTTCCACATAAACAATATCACCTAATTCACTTTGTGCAAAATCTGTAATACCTACGGTTGCAATATCACCCTCTATTTTTACCCACTCATGGTCTTTAGTATACTTTAATTCTGATGGAATGTTCATATTAATACTTTTAAAAATCGTTAATGCACAAATGTATTTATTCAGAAACAAATATCAAATATATAATTTACTAAAATAAAGCGCATATGTATACAATTTAAATGTATAAGACAGAAAACACTTCACTTTTATAACACAATGCGCTACATCCTATTTAGTTTCCGAAGTTATAACGAATAGTAACTCCTGAACGTATAGTAGTTTGAGGGAATGCCGTTGATATGGCATATTCAGAAAACGTATAATCAAAATAAAAAATACCTGTTAAATTTTTACTGAAGGCATAATCGGCAGAATACTTAACACCCCAAATGGTTTGCCCTGATGTTATTTGGTTATTATCTAAATCTAAATACCTTACAATTGTTTTGTTATCACGTACAGACACGTCGGCCTTCATATTCAAATCGCTAACAATACGCTTTTGCGGCCCAGCCAGCTTTGATCGAATACGTAAATCTTTTATTCTATAACCCAAACCAAGTATAAATTCGTTTCCTTTAACTTCTGTCATTAAATTATTATCAAAACTTAACGATAGCAACCTATCCTTTTTAACCTCTGCTAAAATTTTGATAGAATTTTTCATTTCAAAATCAAGACGCACCAAAGGACTAAACATTTCTGTTAGGTTCACATTACTGTAAAGCGTTTTATTCTTGTAATTACCAGCCTGATCTAATGCCTCCTGTGGTTGATCGGGATAAGGTAACCCAGGAACAGGTTGCTCATTAGCATCAGGATCGAGATTTAAATTAAGATTGGTTGTGAATTGGTTGATATTATAACTGGAACGATATCCATGTGTTACTGAAAACCGTCGGAAATGGTTCTTAAACCAAGTAAACTTCATAAAACCTGTATACTTTAAATCCCAATTAGGAATGGGAACATCTCGAAGCGCTCTTGTTTTAACCTTATTTGCATCCTGACCTTGATAGGCTGCTAAAAATGAAGGCAGCAGTACTTTCTGATTGTTTTTACCAAACCCAAGTGGATAACCTTCTTGATCTCTCCCATAATTATCAGTGCCGTAAAAATCACGGGCCAGTCGTTCTGCCACTTTAAGCCTGTTAGATCTAAATTCAGTGAATGCCTTTGAAGATACTTGATCACTCTTTTCAAACGCCGTTGCAATCATGATACTTGAAATACTAAAATTACCAAAGGTATTTGGTGTTAAAGATTGGTATTGCAAAGTACCACCAAGGTTGTCTACGCGATAATTTTCGGCATAGTTTTTATAATAAGTTCGGTTACCTACAACATCTATTTTTAAATCTCTGACAGGTTGCAAGCTTGCAGATAAATCAATTTGCTGTGTATGTGTGGTTGTATACTGTTGATTGAATTCAGGAAAAACAGTTAACCATCCCCGTTTGGCTGCTGCATATCTTATATCACTTTGGCTACCAAATGTAAATCCGACAGTTGGTTTTAAGGTACCTATAAATCCAGGTGTTTGCATATAACCAGGTAAAAACGTACCGTTGTTTTCTGAATAATTTGCTTGTATTCTTTTAATACTGGTTAAAATATCTATTCCTGCATTTAGTAATTTTCTACCGCCTTGTCCCTTTGACTTTGATGGCTTGGCTTGATTAGCGTTAGCTCCTGGAGGGCCACCAGCAGCATTTCTACTACGCACTCTGGTTACAGGCTTTTTGGTTAAACCAATGTATTTATACAAACGGTTCATATCTAATGAGGTATTCAAATTATGAACATTTGAATTCTGAACCGTATTTCCTAAATCATAACTTGTTCCATTAAGCTCAACATTACCAAATAAATCAGACCCTTTTTGCCATTGAAACGTACCATTGTACTGATAGGTGGCATCAACAAAACTAAACATTGGAATCTTATTCAGTGGTATTTGATAAGTTAAACCCAAATTTTGACTTTGCCTATTTGGATCTCCAAAATCAAGTATACCATCCCAAACATCAAGATTTTCATCTTGTTCTCCAGCGATTAAGTCATTATTCTTAAAATAGTTTCTTACAATATTATTGTTGGCCGCTGTAAAATTAAGCTGCAAAGACTTTGTTAGGTTATAATTGATGGTATACTGAAAATCAAAAGTGTAATTTCTTCTAAATAATTCTTCTATGGCAATGTTTTCACCTGTTAAATCAACTTCTCTAAACTTTTGTCTGTTAAATTGTCTGTTTAAGTCTGTATTAACTGTAAAACTTGTAGGCAAGGGATTAAAGTTAAAATCTTTTAAAATCTTCCAGTACTTACCTATAAATAATGAATCATTCTTTTTAAAGGGTTCTACTGATTTTGAATTAAAATTATGGGCATAATTAGCTCCCAGTCTCAGCATTTTATTCTCCGACTTTTCTATTTCAAAATCTCTGTGCTCTACTTTATTAAACGAATAGTTTAATGTAAAATTCTCAACATCATAAAAACGTGGCTTCTTATCTGTTGTTCTAATTTTTCTAACCCCTATAAAATTAATGCTTTGTCTTTTGGTATAATCTTCAGATTGTTGACGAATGACTTCTTTTTCTTCCCTGGAATTTGCTGCATCTAATCTAGAATTGAGGGTTAAATCTTTATAGAACTGGTCGTATTTTGGTGTTATTAGTTCCTCGCTTTGTCCATAATTAAAAGGCACCTGAACCCCCCATTTTTTGGGTAACAACTGTCCTACATTTACATTAGTTACCACATCATATTGTTGTACATCTTCTAGACTACGCTGGCTTGGCCCTTGTTCTAAAGACCCAAAACCAGAAGTACTTTGTCTGCCGGTTGCACTCACGTTTGCAAAATCAGCCACATTAGAATCCATACTTACCACAGCAGCCCATCCGCCTTCATTGTCTAAATCAGATAATCGTAATTCATTAAACCAAACTTCGGCACACAGCTCATCTCCTGTAGTTGCATTTTTAACCCCTACCATTAAAGATCTTATATCGCCATAGTTAGGATTTCCTTTTATAGCCACACGATGCTGCCCTAGAACATAGCCTGAATATGGATTACTTACCTCAACAATATCACCGTCAATAACATCATAAAACGTTGGGTCTTCATTACCCAAGGTCATATCTGAAATGCCTTGTGCTTTAATTTTGCCTAAAATTTCTATTGGCAGATTGATTTCATTATTTGTAGGCCACAATCCATCTCTTGTGGTTGATGTGGATACTTGAAGAGGAAGCTCTATTTGATAGAAGTTATCTACTAAATCATTACCCATTCTAATAAATCCAACCAAATCCTTATCACCAAGACCTCCCATGGCTTTATCTTGATCTTCGGCATGCATAAACATGCGCATCTTTTTATACTGACGCATGTCTATATTAATGTTTTTGAAAACGCCCCTAGAATCTTCGGGTTCTAGTCCACAAACTTTCACCACTAATGACTGTTCGTTTTGCCTTACTACGGTATTATTATTAAACAATCGTTCTGGCTCAATACCTGGTGGACTTTGATAACGGCCATCATTTTCAAGTGTACCTATAATTCCTACCGTAAATTCGGTTTGCGGATCATCAGGATCTGGATCGTTCTTATCTAGTGGTAAAGTGAAACGTCTCCAATCACTTCTTACCAAATCTAAAGTTCCAAACCTAAAGACTGTTGGCTCTTGAAACTCTTTTAAATAAATTCTTGCAAATCTTACCGATCTTAAATCTGTAATTCCGCCTACTTCTTTTACATGAGGACCTTCAACGGGAATTCTAAACTGATACCAACGTACTTTTTGGGCAACATCTCCGTTTGGCAATTGCCTGTCTCTTTCCTTAAAATCTCTTAAGAACTTTTTTAACGGGTTAGTTTCTGGAAGATTCTCAAAATCGGATTGTGATGTAGGCAAGTTTTGCCGCGTTAATTCTAACTCATATTCAAAATAACTATCAATAGTGTTCATGGTATTATCACGATTGATATCTTCCACATCCGGTTGTGTATTAGCGCCTCGGTCTGTATTTGAAAACGAATCTGGCGTATTTCCTTGCACGCCGTTATATCGTTTATACCGCTCAAAAATATCACCTTCTGCATTTAAAAAATAGGCATAATTATCATTAGCGGGATCATCTAGAGAGGCATAGTTTGGATCTAGACCGTTCTCTGTTATAAAGTCCCTTTCAGCCTGATCATTATAGCCATCATAACCAACATCTTGATTAATGCGTTCTTGACCTTCAGAATCAAAGGCATAAATTAACGATTGATTTTGTGGGGTTACGGTTCCCCAACTGGTAGGTGTTAATAAAGAAATATCACCATCTTTTGGCAATCCGTTTTCATATAACTTCTTACCATCCTTTATAATATCTTCAGAAATATTTCCCAAATTAAATACCAGCTTTCCTCCAGGGTTATTTGGGTTTCCTTGAAACGGATCTTGCACCCAAAAATCGATATACTCTACATTTTGCTGTTCAAAATCTGTTGATGTGATTTGTCTGGTAATACCCGCCCAACTCTCTGCGGGGTTGGGAATAGTGCCATTTGCTGCATTGGGATCAAAATTATATGGTCCTCGCTCATTAGGGTAGTAAGCCAAATCTAGCGTGAACAACACGGATGTTTGCCCTTGTACTAAATCACGATCTGGAAATAATTCATTGATAAAAACACGACTGGTATAAAGCCCTGATAAGTCATCATCTGAAATACCTGTTGGCCTTTGGCTGCTATAAAAAATAGGATCAATAGAATACCAATTTAACATCGCTCTCTGGTAGCCATTCTGAATGCCATTTTCATCTTCATTCGGGTTACTAGGTACGTTCAAGTCTAAAGGTCTACTTGATAAAAACCACGATAGTTGCGATTTTAAATCAATACCATTTTGTGAGCCTTCAAAATCGTCAATATAAGACGTGGCTTCTCCATTTAAATTGGTTCCTTTTGGTGCTCCGGGGGCTAAATAAGCAAATTCTCCTCTAAGCGAAAGATTAGATTCTACATCGGTATCAATATTAGGAAGTTTATTAACTAATCTAGTAAGGAAAGGCACTTTAGTAGCATAGTTACCATTAATTCCAAAAATAGAATTATTAATAGACTCGGTTCCATAGTTTGCCTTTTGCGTTATGGGTCGCTCATTCAGATTAAGCAGTGTTCCTCCTAAGACAAAATTTTCATTGAACTTATGCTCAATATTTACGCCTGTAAAGCGTCTTGTTTGTTGCCCAAAAACAGCATTATTCTCGGTGGATACTTCAATAGGTGTATTTGAGGCTTTTAAAGCTTCATCTAAAATTTGAACACGTCCCAACTGATAGTTTACCGTATAATCGATTCCTTCAACAAGCACGCGCCCACCAGCCGTTACCCTTACAGAACCACGAGGCACATTGAAAGACCCTATTGGAATACCATCTCCACCAGACGCTTTATACCTTCCCTTTAGTTTAAACTTATTTTTTTCAACCTCCTCGAGTGCCGCTGTTTTTGTACTCTTGTACAGTACATCATATACATATTTAGCTTGATCTGGGTTAAAAGAAGTTATATCTTCATAATTACCACCTCCCAAAACATTAAATAAATACTCACCAAAAGGCTCTGCACTAGTGAATACAATTTTTCCGTTTTGAGGAATTACCGTAATACCTGGAACAAAATCAAAAAAACCATCCCCACGTGTTTGTGGGTCATTATTAAAATTCAATTTATCTAAGTTGAATACACGCAGTAAAGGTACATTTTGAAGTAAATCCTTTTCATTTGTACCTCCCGATACAGGATTACCATTAATATCTAAATCAAATTGATCTCCTACAGGTTTTATGAAATTTAATGGAGATGCCTCGTTATAGAATATATTCAGTTTGAAATCATCTTGACTTAAATTATAAGCTCCCGTATCATAAATGTTTTTCATCATTAAATCCCACACAGGTAAGGTAACGCTGGTCACACTGCTCTTTAGCATTTTAAGCACTAGGTTGGTGTTAACCACGTTGATTACATTACCATCAGGATTGGTTTCAACATTGGTAGCATCAATACCATCATTAGCAAATTCACCTACTTGATATACTTTTCCGCCAAGCGTATATTGAAAAGCCACGGCCAACACTTCATCATTATTCAATCTTTGATTTAATGAAATGTATCCTAATTCTGTATTTAAAGTATACTCTTGACCCACCGTTAGTTTTCTAGCATTTTCAAGTTTGGCGTAATCAAAACCTTCATTAACATTTGATACTAAAATACCTGATTGCACTGTAGCTATATCTCTAATAGCCTCCGTAAGTTGTGAGCCTGCCCCGCCAATATTTGTAGGATCAAAATTATTATTACCATTGTCAGGTATGGCACCAGGACCAACATTAATAAAACCAGGAGGCGGTGTTTGCAATCCTAATTTATCCGATTCTCCAAGATCTTGAAGTGCTACAACATTTCTAACATTTTCGGTTCTGTTGCTACGGTTGGTCACCCAAACTTCAAGTCTAGTAATTTGCAACCCTTTATTGTTGATAAACGGATAGTTTTTAAGCGCTTCATCATAAGTATCTCTAAAATACTGCGCTAAAAAGAAGTGTCGGTTTTCATCATATTCCCTAATAAAGAACTCAAATTCTTCAAGAGTACCCCCTCCTTGTGCTATCACGGTATTTGACTGTGATTTCTGTTCAGAAAACACCCCTGTAACCGTGGTTTTACCAAACTGAAGCTGTGCCTTTACACCAAACAAACTTTGCGCTCCTGTAATCAAGGAACTGTTAAGCGGCATGCTTACATTACCTACTTCAATTTTTTGAACAATATCATCTTCTGTTGGGGTATATTCTAATTTAACGAGGTTTTGAAAATCGAAAGTAGATTGTGTATCGTAATTCGCATTAATCTGTAACCTTGTGCCTACTTTGCCCAATAAACTTAAACTGATGCGTTGATCAAAATCAAAGGTAAAATTACTTCTGTTTCTTGGAGAAAAAGATGGATTGTCTTGTTTTGAATACAACACCCCTAAGTCCATTTCAACAGAACCTTGCGGAATAACCTCAATGGTATTTCCTCCAAAAATGGTTTCAAACAAACCTGATTTCACATAAAACTCTGGCAACAAATTTTTACGTTCATCTTCGGCACCATCTTTCTTACCATCAAAAGCATCAATCTTTTGCTTGTAATAACTTCTTACGTTTTCTTTAGCAACCAAAACATAATACTCTTCTGGCGTTAAAATGACAGGGTAGTTAATATTAAAACTTCCTATTTTTTCAGTATATATATAGCGATCTGTTATGGGATCATAGGTATATTTTGACTCAATGCTATTAGGGTTTGGAATATCAATTTTACCTAAACTAAAACCTGTTTGTACAGAGTCTTTAGGCTGAGGTGTTTGCTGAGACCATAAAATACATGAGAAACTCAACAAAATCACCAAAAAAAAGTATTTCCTAATAGATTTATAAAATAAACGGTTAGTTATGTTCAAAATATTCTATAAGTTTTTTAAAGCCTGTTTGATCAAGGTTTCTACATCCGCATCAGGTTGTGCCACCAAAATTTTATCTACTACACGTTCTGCCTGTTTTTTAACAAAACCAAGAACTTCTAAAGCAGATAACGCTTCATCTTTGTTGGTATTGCCTTTTGAAACCGAAACTTCATCAATATCGTAAATCTTTAAGATTTTATCTTTCAAATCAAGAATAACACGTTGTGCCGTTTTTGCTCCAATACCTTTAATGGACTGAATTAAGGTCACATCACCTGTACCGATTCCTTCTCTAACCTGTTTTGGTGTTAAGGAAGACAACATGGTTCTGGCTATATTAGCACCTATGCCACTTACAGAAATCAATAGTCTAAATATTTCACGTTCAGCTAGAGACGAAAACCCATACAAGGTATGCGCATCTTCTTTAACCTGAAGATGTGTATATAGTTTTAGGAATTCACCATCAGGAATTTGAGAAAAAGTATGTAACGAAATATGCAACAAATAGCCCACTCCATTACAATCTATAACCACATGTGTAGGATTTTTATCAGTGAGTTTTCCTTGAATATGATTTATCATGAATAGCAATTGGTTAATCGATCAAATGTAATAAAATTATTTACATATTAATCTATTCACTATCGGCATTTGCATTCGGATTTCCTTGTTTATACTGCGCATCAATAACAGCTATTGCCGTCATATTCACAATTTCGTCTACACTAGCTCCTAATTGCAAAATATGAACAGGTTTTTTCATACCCAACATAATTGGACCAATAGAATCTGCTTCATGTAATTCTTTTAATAGCTTATAAGTAATGTTTGCCGAATCTAGATTAGGGAATATCAAAGAGTTAACTTTTTTACCAGCTAATTTAGAGAACGGAAATTTTTCTCGAAGCATTTCATCATTTAATGCAAAATCGGTCTGCAGCTCTCCATCTACAATCATATCTGGATGATTTCTATGTAAATAAGACACCGCTTCTCTAACTTTAGAAGCTCTTTCGTTGTCTGATGACCCAAAATTAGAATAGGAAATCATAGCGGTTACAGGGTTTAGTCCAAACATTTTTATAACCTGAGAGGTCATTTGTGTTATTTTGGCCAGTGTTTTCCAGTCTGGATCAATATTTATAGAGGTATCACTCAAAAACATGGGACCTCTTTTAGTCATCATGATATTGGTGGTTGCAACCTTACTTACCCCTTTTGCCATACCAATAAGTTCAAGCATTGGTTTTACCACGGTTGGATAGTTACGAGAATACCCTGAAATTAAACCATCGGCATCGCCTTCATTGACCATCATGGCTGCAAAATAATTTCGTTCACGCATCAAGCGCTGTGCAGAATACAGTGTAACCCCTCTTCGTTGACGTTGCTTCCAATAAACTTCGGCATAACGATTTTTACATTCGTTTTCTTCTTCCGTTTTAGGGTCTCTAATTTCAATATCACCTTCAAACTCTATTTCTGCCATTAATGCCTCAATCGTTTCTCTTCTTCCTAAAAGAATAGGAATAGCAATACCCTCTTCATAAACAATTTGTGCGGCTTTCAAAACATCTAAATGATCAGCTTCAGCAAAAACAATGCGTTTAGGGCTTAACTTAGCTCTGTTTAAAAGTAGTCTGACCAGTTTATTATCTGACCCCAGCCTTTCTAGTAATGAATCTTTATACTTTTCCCAATCTTTTATTGTTTTATCAGCAACTCCAGATTCTATAGCTGCTTTAGCTACAGCAGGAGGAACTTCGGCAATTAGCCTTGGATCAAATGGTTTAGGAATAATATAGTCTTTACCAAAGGTTAATTTTGTTTCCCCATAAGCCACATTAACTTGTTCTGGAACAGGCTCTTTGGCTAGTTTAGCTAAGGCTTTTACCGCCGCCATTTTCATCTCTTCATTGATTTTTGTTGCCCTAACATCTAAAGCACCACGGAAAATGAACGGAAACCCTAAAACATTGTTTACCTGATTAGGATGATCACTACGCCCTGTGGCCATAATAATATCCTTACGCGTAGCTACTGCTAATTCATATTTTATTTCTGGATCTGGATTTGCCATAGCAAAAACAATAGGATTGTTTGCCATAGCCAATAACATGTCTGGTGATACAATATTAGCCATTGAAAGTCCTATAAATACATCGGCATCTTTCATGGCCTCATCAAGTGTGTCTATTTTTCTATGTGTAGCAAATTCGGCCTTTTCTTGCGTTAAATTTTCCCTATCGTCTCTAATCACCCCTTTACTATCAAGCATCACCATATTCTCTTTCTTTGCTCCACAAGCTTGATATAATCGAGAACAAGAGATGGCAGCAGCGCCAGCGCCGCTTATCACAATCTTTACATCTGCCATGCTCTTTCCTGCTATTTCAACGGCATTTATAAGAGCCGCCGCAGAAATAATTGCCGTTCCATGCTGATCATCATGCATCACAGGAATATTGAGTTCTTCCTTCAGCCTGCGTTCAATTTCAAAAGCTTCAGGGGCTTTTATATCTTCTAAGTTGATGCCTCCAAACGTTGGGGCTATATTCTTTACAGTTTGAATAAACTCATCAACATTTTCAGTACCTACTTCAATATCAAAAACATCAATATCAGCAAAAATTTTAAACAACAAGCCT
The DNA here is from genome assembly GCF_006265225.1 of Allotamlana fucoidanivorans. Lineage (GTDB taxonomy): Bacteria > Bacteroidota > Bacteroidia > Flavobacteriales > Flavobacteriaceae > Allotamlana > Allotamlana fucoidanivorans. The sequence continues at coordinate 88,038 of NZ_VDCS01000016.1, forward strand.
TTCCCTTCCATTACGGGTTTTGATGCTTCCGGCCCAATATTACCTAACCCTAAAACAGCGGTACCATTTGAGATTACTGCAACCAAATTTCCTTTTGCGGTGTACTTATAAGCAGCATCCTTGTTTTTCTCAATTTCTAAGCATGGGGCGGCAACTCCAGGAGAATACGCTAAAGACAAATCTCTTTGAGTTGCATATTTTTTTGTTGGAACTACTTTTATCTTACCAGGCTTTGGTTTTGCATGGTAAATTAGGGCCTCTCTTCTTTTACTCTCTTCGCTCATAAAAATGGATTTTTAACTGAACTAACAAAGATAATAATCCTTTCTACGTATGCGTCATTCTTTTAAAAAATTGATATAGCTTTTGTATTATAACAACATCACGCTTTAAAAAATTGCCAAACTTGTTGTTTGTAAGATCTTGAAACAGTAAGGCTCCAGGTAGAATTTACCACAACTTCCTTTCCTTTTAGTAGGGAGAACTCCGGATTGACCAAAAATGACCGATGAATCCTTAAAAAATCAGGGAGCCTATTTTCCCATTCCGATATTTTTACGGTATTCTTATAGTTACTTCCGTCAATTAACATAACTATTGTAAAATCACTTCTACTCTCTATAAAAGCTATTTGATTTATTGGCAATACGGTTCTTTTTCTATTACTATATATAGTAACTGTTTCTCGTTTTTTACTCGAATCATTCTTAAAAAGCACATATTCTAGCAGCAAAAAAAAGCTTAAAACTAACCAAATAAAAACTGGATTAATTAAAATTTCATCTATAATATTGGCCTTTAATTCAATGAAATACCAATAAACAATAGTAACCGCTAGGTACCCCCAAAACAGCGTAATTATAGCAAGAAAAAAGAATCGATTCCATTTTTTTATTCCTTTTAAGGGTTTTATTTTGGTAATACTATGCTTTACAATGAAAACAACTGGCAACAAAAACAAGGCCACAAGCCAAGCATTCCAAAATACAGGTAATGAATTTTGAAGCAAAATGGCAATAATTAGCGACGCAACTAACCAAAATATAATTTTATAAATAGAAGTTCTTGTCATATTTCAAAAATATAACAATTCAATAAGAATGTCCTTTTGAAAGTGGGTGCCTCCTATTTAATATCGGATTTAACACCTCCAGCTCGGTTTTTAACATGCTTAAAAACAGATGTTATTCATACTTTTGAAGTATCAATTTAAAACAAAAAATTATGTTAGATTTATTTTATCAAGGTGGATTATTATTTATGACCTTATTAACCATTTTATTAATTGGTGTCATTGTATCATTTTTGAAATTCCCAAAGTGGACTAAGGAAGTGGGATTATTAGCGCTTTCTACCGGAATTTTAGGTCAAATTATAGGTTTGTATTCTGCTTTTCAAGGCATTGAGCAAATGGGAGCTGTTAGCCAGCAAATGATGGCTGGTGGATTAAAAGTGAGTTCTATTACAACTATTTATGGCTTAGTTATTTATGTGATATCATTACTACTTCAATTAGCTAAAAAAATTAAACTCAGCTAATCCGATATAGACAATGATGTCCTAGATTTTCAAAAAATCGATATTGCGTTTTAGTCCTGAAAATTTGGTTCGCTTAACCGCTGACTTCTTAAACACTTTACTAAAGGTTTCTTGAGTTAGGTCTTCCCAATCTCTTTTAGTCATGTTAAGCAATTCTGGGTTCGGATTAAATAAAGGTTCGCTATGAGGTTTCGAAAACCGATTCCAAGGACAAACATCCTGACACACATCACAACCAAACATCCAATCGTCAAACTGATCTTTGAATGCTGTTGGAAGATTATCTTTTAGCTCTATAGTAAAATACGAAATGCATTTGCTGCCATCTACCACATAAGGTGCTGTAATAGCTTGTGTTGGGCATGCATCAATACAAGCTGTACAAGTCCCGCAATGATCTGTAGTGGGCGGGTCATATTCTAACTCTAAATCTACTATCAATTCAGCAATAAAATAAAAGGAGCCTACCTGCTGGGTAATTAAATTACTATGTTTTCCTATCCAGCCTAAACCACTTTTAGCGGCCCATGCTTTATCTAATACTGGAGCTGAATCAACAAACGCGCGTCCGTTAACCTCGCCAATTTCATCACGGATACTTTGTAAAAAAAGTCTCAGTTTATCTTTAATCACAAAATGGTAATCTGTTCCGTAAGCATATTTAGAAAGCTTGTAGCTATCAGTATTTTGAGTCTCATTAGGGTAATAATTCAGAAGCAAGGATATAACACTTTTTGAACCTTCAACAAGTTTTGTAGGATCCAAACGTTTATCAAAATGATTTTCCATATACTGCATCTTACCATGCATGTTGTTTGTCAACCATTTTTCTAATCGCGGTGCTTCTTCTTCAAGAAACTGGGCTTTGCTAATACCACAAGACAAAAAACCGAGACGCTTAGCTTCGGTTTTTATAAATTTCGAATGATTGTAGCTCTTCACTTTCTAAGTTCAATTAATAAGTGCAACACGAATATTTAAAATAGATGGGGCTAGCCCCATCTATTTTAGGCTCAATATTTATATTCGTTTTGGATGAAACATTATAAACAATTGACCTTACCACAA
>NZ_VDCS01000017.1 GCF_006265225.1 Allotamlana fucoidanivorans
TTGTTTAGTTTTCCTGTTGTAAGTTCGTCTAAAATTTTCAGTTTAAAAGGTTCTGAATACCGTCTGATTACTTTGTCATTTTTGTACATAATGTTTGAAATTATGTAGCCTTTATTCAGGACGGGTCATCATTAATAGTTACGGTTGATTGTAGTGAGATAAGCGGTGAAACCCGTGAGGATTTATTCATGAATAGTCGAGATAGACTTGTAGATTCAAGTGAGTTAAGAAATGAAATTGAAAAACAATTAGAAAAAATATTAAAAGAGCATCCTGGATTAAGAGATTTAAAACATAAGAGACATAAAGAGGAGATTGAAAATAAATTAGACGATTCAAAGCCTTTAGTTGATATAGTTGAAAATATAATGAAACGCTCTCCTTCATTATCTACTCTATTTTCAAGTGGTTTTAGAATTAAAAACCCTTTTAAACTTAAAGAAACCGAAACAGAGAAGAAGTTTATTGGAAAGAAGTTTCCAACTTTTTTCAAGATAGATAAAGAATCAAGTGAGGAAAAGCCAAAGGAATGCCCTTTAAATCAAACTTCTTTTAGAGTTCAATTTAGTACAGACGTAAGTAATGATTATTTTGATAGAGAAATTGATAAAGGTGAACACAAGCTTTTAATTAATGGTGTTGAATTTGAAGGGACAAAAGCCTTAAACCTTTGGAATGGTCATGCAACACTCAATATCAATACAAATGATTTATTTCTTAATGGAAATGTTTATGAATTTACCTCAATTGTTTCTGATATTAATCATATAGAGCCATTCATTAATAAGTTCTACGTTAAGATGGTAACTCCATCAAAACCGAAAAGAGGTAAAAATGGAGGTAGAAAAAAACCTTCGAGTAATAAAAGTGGTAAAGGTGATAAAAGTTCTGACGACCTTGCATTACCAAATGTAATTGAAGTTAGTCGTGATGACAGAAATTGGAATAGTAAAGGATTTGATGAATACACAGCTCTTTATACAGAAAATAATGGTGAAGATTTGGGATGGGCTTTTTATATAAACACCGATAATATTCATTTGCTTAATGAACAAAAAAGCAATAAAAAAGTAGATGTAAATATTTTAAAAGCACAATATAAATACTCATTAGTAATTATGGGAATGTCAATGATTAAAGCATCTGAAGATAAGGTTTTAGTTGAAAGTGAAGATTTTGAGTTATCTAAAATGATATCAATGTTTACGTCCAGTATTTCACCAGTTATTCTTCCATTATTAGCAAGTTTAGGTGAGCTTGTTGAAATGGAATCTGAAACATTAATTATTTAATTATTGTATATATGAAATTTTCACAAATAATATTCAACAAAGACTTATATGATTTAACTTATAATGACATAGTAGATTTCTTTAATACAGAAAAGGAAGAAACTTTGAATTTAGAATTTAAGTCTTATCCTGTTCAGGGTAATCATAATGATAAAGAAAAAGCTGTTATTAAAGCAATTTGCGGTCTTTCTAATGCAGAAGGAGGTATTGTTATTTGGGGAGCACCAATTGAAACAACAAACCCTCAAGGCAATACGATTGCTCAAGGTGATTTAACTCCTTTTGAAACGAATTTAGATAGAGATAGAATTATTAATAAAATTTCTAACTTAATAATTCCACTAATCGTTGGAGTGAGAGTTCAAAAATTGGATGCTCCAAATGGAAATTCTATTTTCATAATAGAAGTAGAAAAAAGCAAGCATAAACCACATCAATATAAAGACAAATATTATATCCGATTGGATGGGCAAACAAAAATTGCTCCTCATTATTTAATAGAAGCAATGATGAAGAGTATTGATTTTCCTGTAATTCGAGGTCATATCAGACTTAAAAATATTGAACTTGTTGGAGGCAATGTTGTTTTAAGCTTTGTTAAAGTATTATTTAATACTTCGGAGTTTAATAATGATATAAATTTCTTTTACAGAATAGTTGCCATACCTGGAATAATTCGCATAGGACAAAATACTTTTCCAGGAGATTATACTAATGAATCGTTGAAAATAATGAGTCATGGCAGACCAAGTAGGTCTACTTTTCAATTGATTATTCCTTCAGCAGAATTAATTGCCAGAGGTCAAGAAGTTGATGTAGTTCTAAATTTTGGAGGCGAAAAGTCTCCGTCAAAGGTATCTAGATATAAGTATCTTTTAAACAATATTGTAGAAGGAGATGTGCCTAATAATGAACTACCATATTTAGTCGAGAAAAATGAAAATGAACTACCTTCTGATGTTACAAATAATAGTATAGATGAGAATATTAATAATTTATTAGATAATTAAATATTTAAAGTCATTCCACACACATTACACTTCCCTCCTACGTCGTCGTGTAAAAAGTGTTCCATTAACTTTGTAAAAGAAGCTTTGGAGAAGAAAACTTTTAAAAGAAAAATCAGCAAACGTAACTATGGCTTTTACCAAAGCAAAGTAACATAATGCTGACCATTATAGTACACTTTTTATTATGGATTATTCAGGACGGGTAAAGTGGTAAAACAACGTTTTGTTATAGAATTGATACAGGTTACCATGTATCTATAAACATCTATCAAAAGAATAAACTCTGCTTCATAAATTACTAAAAGACCGTGCTGATAAAATCTCTAGGACAAAAACACGATTCGAAATAAAGCTATTATGTTAACTTTTTCGTTTTCTTTCTTGTCTTATTAAGAGAAATACAATGAAAACCTCCGCCTTCTTTATTAATATCAGCACAATTTTGCATAATAATTTTTTTTGAAGGAAATAATGTTTTAAACTGAGCGTGTACCAAAATATCCCTTTCTTTGGCTTCAGGTGTATTAAGATACTCGCCGTATGACGGTACAACTACTTTTTTGCTTCCAATGACAAAGTTTAAATAACTCGTAGGAAATAGTATAGGGTGCTGAGTATATTCAAAATTGTTTTCTACTAAAAATGGAGCAATAGGAACCCTAACAATATGTAAAGGGTTGTTATCTTGATCCAGAGAATTTTTTAAAATTTCATAGCTTTTTTCCAAACGATCAGAAGTTGTTTGTAATATGGGATGAAGATATCGGTCTTCAAATGGTACTTGAGCAAGTAATATGGTATCTGGCGAAATAAATCGACAAAAATTATCTATATGACCAGCTCCAAAAGAATACAGTTGATTTGGTATAAGTTCAGTGCCTTCGTATTCATCTTGAGGCAGCACATCTTTAAGCCATATAACTTTTTTAATCCCCATTTTTCTTTTAAGCTCTTTCTCTATATCTTTTAAGGATAACTCTGGGTTATACATGCGTTCATGAGATTCTATTAATATGGCCAATCCATCACCATTAACTTCTCTTGCTCCTCCCACGTTAAGAATGCGTGAAGCATAAATGCGCTTGCCAATAAGCTTTTGATATTCATAAGGGAAACTACTTTTTCTTTCTTGGTAGTACTTAAAACAAAATACCCTAGAACTCCCGTATTTATTTTCTAAAAAAACGGGGCCGAAATCACGAATCCAAATTCGTTCGTTTTGAATGGGAATAAGTGTTAATTTATTAAGGTTAACGTTTGCCTTGAGTAATTTATTCTTTACAGTATCCAAAGGCGTTTTCTTTGGCACATATAAAGTTACAGAATCATCTTCTGACAGAGTTTTTATAAACTCTACATAGGTCTTTTCATGCGATGGAGACCAAATCATTAGATGAGATTCTAAATTATCGAAATCGGTTGAAGGCTGGAAATTTTGATATTCAAAATAAAAAAAAGTACAACCTACAACAGCTATGATTGAGGCAATGTACAAGCATTTTTTAAGTTTTTTCATTTTTCATTATGCGTGATAACATACTCTAAAAAAACGTTTAAACAAACTAAAAATAATTAATTTTCAACCACTTGAATCAATGCTCTTTGCAGTGATAAAATTAGAGTTGAAAAATAGCAAAATAATCTGAAAAAATTCTATTGCACCCACTATTTTTAATAATTTTAAATATAAGCTCCCTGTCTTGAAACACAAAAAACCAAAATTCAGACTACAAATGATTTTGGAAACATGTAACTGTTTAACAGAACTTTCAAATCCAAAATATAAACGGAATAATTGAAGAACATATATGACTTAACCTCTGTTTCTCCTAAAGTTTAGACCAAAACTCTATGAGTTCAAGTAAAAGTTAAAAAACATTTAGTAACTTGATTTAGAAAGTCATTAAGAACAAAAAACCTATCATGTTAATAATGATAGGTTTTTTGTTTTATTAAACAACGCAGGATAGATCAAAAATAATTAATACTCTGCATTTTCTTTACCTAAAACAATATCTTTTGTAGTTACAAAAAGCCCCTCTTTTTTGTCTAATTTTAGGATTCGCTGCGGATTGGTGGCTTCTACTTTGGTACGACACTTTTCAGTTAACATAGGGTCATTATCAAAAAGAAAACTCTCTAATTTATACTCAGGTTTGTTAGGCTCTTTTATAACAGGCAAAATTTGCTTGGGCTCACTTCCGTAAATATAACTACCAGGCACAAAGGTATATAGCGTGTATTTACCATCTGAGTCTGTTTTTACCCAGCCTCTATGATGTACATAGCGCTTTTTATTATGACGCTTTAAAACAAAATTACCTTCTTCATCGGATTGCTCTATAAAAAGTAACACATTCTTAGCTGGTGTTACACCATCACTTTCGTAAATAGTACCCGTAATTTTTAGCTTATTTTTCTTGGTTAGATAATCTGGAATAGTATCAACATTGTTTAGTTGCTTTTCTGAATAGTCATAAACAGGACTTCTCTTTTTATAATTTTCAGGTTTTTCAAGTTCTGATTCTGAGTTGGCCACATCTTGCGCAAAAGACATATTACAAGAAGCAACAAAACACACAATGCTAAATAGTAGGGCAATATTTTTCATGTTGAATTTGTTTGATTAACACGACTAAAATACCACCTGACTCCTATGGTTAAAAAAAATAATCGACTGAATAATAAAAATTTACGATGAATAGGTGAACTGCAATATCATATTTTTCATTAAAAGTGCAAATATACCTTTCTTAAAATCACCCCTACTGAAGACAGCTTACTTCTCCGCTTTTTCTTCCTTGAGCGGTAATATTTTACCCGAATAACTTATAGTTTGCCTATTATTACCAGTTAATGACATATCAGCATTCATATTGGGAAACACTTTAATAATAACTCTAAAATTTTCAGAATTACTCAAAGCGTCAAAAGAAATGATATAACTGTTATTCTTCCCTTCCGATACTTTGTAATCTTTAGTTTCGCCATCAAATTGAATTGCACTATCACCACCACCATAGGCTCCTCCCATTTGGCGCTCTCCAAAATATGGCAAATACGATTTTACCGTGTTACCTGAAACATTTAGAAAATTACTGTTTCCAATTAAATTTATAGAGCCAGCATTACTACCGGGCTGAAGCAAACCTGCTACTCGCTGCATAGAAGCCGTAGCCATGGGATACGCCCATTCTGAATCTATAGTAAACTTTTTACTCTGTACCAGATTGGTTAAGGCATCAATCTCTGCTTGCGTTACCTGATTTTTTGATGAACCACAAGACATTAATACAAAAAAAACTAATATAGCATACAAATAAGAACCCTTCATAGTGTAATAAATTAAACATTGTTCTACAAAGTTACAAAGCAATTATTGTAACTAATGGTGTACCGTTTTAAATTTAAGAATAATTTATTAATCTATTCTAAGATATTTCGGATAGCAGAAATCCAATCCTCCATTTGTGTTTTATTGGTATGAAGCGCCACACTACCATTACCATAGGGTTGATAAATTTCTGGATTAGTTACAGAAAAGAAACCAACTGTAGTCGTTAAACTGGCACTTGACAAATGCATAACACCATTATCAGCAGCTATAAAAATACTTGTGTTTTTTATAATAGCGCCCATTTCTCTAATATCCTGGCTGTAAAAATTAGGTGATTTAAAATTAATTTTTGAAATGTTTTCAATGGGAAGCATTTCAATGATATTATACGCTGGAAACTCTTGTAATAGTCTTTCATAAAAGGTTGTCCACCATGTTTCAGAATAACATTTATCTCCAGTAGCATTGGTGTAAATACAAATGGTCTTTTTGTCATTTTTCACCACATCTTTCAATATCGCTTTACCTTTTGAAAGTTCTTCCTGATCTAATTTTATATCAAGTAACGGCATTTCAGTATGATATAATACCACCCCCAAATTCTTTAAATAATCCCGAAGTAGATAAATAGGAAATTTGGATATATGCTTAAAATCAGAATGTTTTGACACAGCAGCTTCGTCTTCATTTCCAAAAATCTTAAACTTGGCTTTTGCCATAGAGGTTAAAAGTTTGCCAGAAGATGAATTTCTATCACCATTAATTACCAAATCATAGTGTTTTTGCTTTATTGAACTCCAACTTTTTATATATTGAAATACATTACTCCATGGCTTTTTAGGCAATTTTATGATGGTATTAACCGCTTCATAATTTTGAAACACAGGATGTGCCACACCACCTTTTACAAATAAATCTATAGTACAATTGGGAAACGTTTTGATAACTTCCTGAACTAATGGCGTTAAAAGTAGTTGATTACCTAGTCTGTGATTAGGCCTTATAATAAGAACTTTTTTTATGTGTTCAGGAACAAGTGATCCGTATTCTGGCTTTACATAATTACTACCTACACGTTTGGTAATATTATGCATAATGGTTCTTCTATAATGATTGACGCGTGTCTTGAAACTCATGAGCGGTTTAATTCAAAAAATAAGCGCTGCAAAATTACAAATTCTAAAAGGTTAATTTCTCAAGATGCTTAAGAATTTATAAAAGTACGATTGACAAATATAAGTTTGACAATAACATGGTTATCTCATAATTAACAAATACTATCAAAATAGCCTATGCAACGTAATTACCTAACTTATTTTTTCTTTGTAAAAGCATTTAAAATCAATGCTACTATAATCATACTAATCCCTAAAAGACTCCATAATGTATAGATTTCGGTAAATATGAATATACCTAAAAGTACAGAAAAAACAACTTCTAAATATTTAAGGGGCGCTACTTGATTTGTTGATGCTATCTGAAACGCTTTGGTCATGTATAATTGTCCGAAATATCCAAATACACCGAGTAACAGTAATAATATCCACTCTATTCCTAAGGGTGTTTTCCAATAGAATATAGAAACAACACCACCAACCAAAAAGGAGATCATCATAAAATAATGTACCACTACTACGGGGTGTTCTGTTTTTCCTATTTTACTCAATATAACATACACTAAGCCGCTAAAAATGGCCGAAATTATAATTAAAATCAACCCTAACGTATTTAGCGTTGTATCAAATCCTTTTAATACCAACACGCCTAAAAAGGCTATAAAAAAGTATAGCCACTGAACCGGTTTAATATATTCCTTTAAAAACAGTACAGCGAAAATACCAGAAAATATAGGCGCTAAATACCGTAATGAAACCGCCGTTCCAATAGGCAAATATTTTGTTGACATGAAAAATAACGACATGGACGTCACCCCAACCAAACCTCTTAAAATCAATATCTTTTTATTGTTCCCAAACATGGGAATGTTATTCTTCAACAACAGGCCAAACGTAAAGCATAGCGACCCTATTGATCTGAAAAAAACTATTTGAAAAGTATTGAATCCTGATAGATATTTCACGGTGCCATTCATACAAGCAAAAGCGAGCGCACTTATGATCATATATTTAATGGCTTGTTTAACGTCCATAAGGTCGTGGTTTAAATTTGCGTCTTGTATTAATAAAATAAACACCTGTTAAAAGAATGACCGCAGCAATTATAGATTGTAAAGAAATATACTCATCAAGCACCCACCAACCTAAAATAAGAGCTATGATAGGGTTTACATAGGTTGAAGTAGCCACTTGTTCTGGAGAAACCGTTTTTAACAGATAATTAAATGCTGTAAATGCCACAATACTTCCAAATACTATTAAACCTAGCATTGACCACTGTACCTCAACTGACCATTGCGTGGGTAAAGACCATGATTCTCCTAAACCTAAACTCACCACGGTAAGTATTATACCTCCTGTGAACATTTGGTATCCTGTATTCACAAAATGATTTTTAGGTAAATCGGCCGTTCCTACAAAAATACTGGCATAAGCCCAACTTATCATACAAGCAAAAATAGTTATCATACCCAGTACTTGCCCCTCTTGGCTTATCAATTCTTTCTGACTCACTAATAAAAAAATACCTGTAAAACCTAGGACAACACCTATGTAAGACATCAAAGCGATTTTTTTTCCTTGAAGTATGCGCATTAAAATAAGAACCACCAAAGGTTGTGCTGATATTTCTAAAGCGGTAAAACCACTATCTACATATTTCAAAGCCCAAACCACAACGCCATTGCCAAAGGTTAAAAACAAAAAACCAGCAATGGTTGCATTTTTGAGCTGCCTCAAACTAATTTTTAAACTAATACCTGAAAACTTAGCAATTAGAAAAATGAGCACACTTGCGGTAAGAAATCGCATAGACGCCAGAAAAAAAGGAGGCAACTCTGTTACTGCTATTTTATTAAGCATATAGGTAGACCCCCAAATTACATACGTTGCAAAAAAAGATAAAATGATGAGAACCGTTTTTCTAGATACACTCATATAAATATCACTATTAATCTAACCTAAATGCTTAGTTATTTTTTGAATCTCATGACATTTAAGTCATGTGTATACCATAATCTAAATTTTAATCTTCAGGAGGGTAACCAAAAATCTCTTCAAACACCTCATCAAAATTTGTACGTAAATAAGAATTTAATTTCTTTCTGTATTCACCTTTTAGCCATTCCACAAAATTATAAGTGCTTTTACTAATGCATTTGGTATAGCGCTGAATTCTGAAATCAATATCATCACCGAGCATTTTTGCTAATGCCAAAGCATCATAAACATCTTCACTGTTTTCAATACAAATTTTGGCATGATGCTCAATAGAACGTTCTAAAACCACTTTTGAAGATTCTCCAGAGCGAATAGAGTCTACATAGCATTTTTGTACATCAAAATACACATCTTTGGAGTTTTCAAACTCTTTACGCAATTCATCGGGCATCTCATATCTAAAATTACTTTCAAGTTCTTCATCACTTAAAATTGAATCCAGATAATAGGTAGGTGATTTGAAAATACGTTGCCAGTCTAAATCGTCCCCCCAAGGCCCAAACCTGTGAAAGTTATTTCCTAAATCGATAACGGTAAACGCTTTTTTATCTTTATAAATACGAGACCCACGACCAATCATTTGATAATACAAGGTAAGTGATTTGGTGGCTCTGTTGAGAATAATACTTTCCACGGAAGGCTCATCAAACCCGGTAGTTAATATACTTACTGAGGTTAAAATAGCGTCAGGCGTATTTTTAAACCATTTTAAAATCATAGCACGTTCCTTTTTGGTATTAGTATTATCTAAATGCGCTACTTTATATCCTGCTCTTCTAAATGTGTCATAAACATGTAAAGAGGTATTAATACCATTATTAAATATTAAGGTTTTCTTACCTTTTGAACGTTCTTCATAAGCATGCAGAAGTTTAGATAACATATCGTTATCTGTATATAAATCTTCTGATGATTTTACAGTATAATCGCCATTTGCTCCAACCACTAATGAGGTTAGCCCTACGTTATAAGTAAACATCTCAGCTCTGGCTAAGAAGCCATTTTCAATCAACGATTCAATGCTTTCTCCTACAATAAGCTCATCATAGTTATCCGTCATCGGTAATTCAATACTTGAACTCAATGGTGTAGCCGTTACACCTAGTATAAAACTTTGACTAAAAAACTTAAACAGCTTTGTAAACGAATTATAGTGTGCTTCATCAATAATAACCAAACCAATATCTGAAATGTCAAGTTTATCATCATTTAGTCTATTATTAAGCGTTTCAACCATAGCTACAAAACAGCTATATTCTTTTTGATCGCTCAAATCGGCTTTACTATCTACAACCTTATTGTGTACGCCAAATTCTGTAAGCATATTTGACGTTTGCTTACACAACTCAATTCGGTGGGTCATCACAAGTACTTTTTTCTTATGATGTTTTAAATACTGTCTTACTATTTCAGAAAAAATTACTGTTTTCCCCCCTCCTGTTGGTAATTGATATAATAAATGATAATCATCTGGAGATTCCTCAAAAGCTTTAAAAATCTTATTGATGGCTCCCTTTTGATAACTATATAAATTCTTACCTTCTTTCCGTTCTTCTAATTCTAGCTCGGCTTTTGCTGTAGACATACTTTAAAATTTGCGACGTGCAAAAATAACATCTTTGTAGAGTTTATTGGCTATGATATTCATAAAATTATCCAGAAATACTACAGATATATCAAAAAGAACTAAATGCTAGATCGTTTTATTATAAATGGTCAAATGTCTTGCCAACATGTGTTGATTGGTGTTTATTTTTAATTTTAAGCCCCCTTTTTATACTGGGGAATCCATTAAATTATAGCTACTTTTGTGAAGTAAACTATATATTATGCATATTAATGATAAGTCTGGTGTACAGTCATACACCGCGAATCCTTCACGATACGAATCTATGATCTACAGAAGATCTGGAAAAAGTGGAGTGCTTCTTCCTGCTATGTCAATTGGGTTATGGCATAACTTTGGATTTGTTGATGCTTTACAGAATGGTAGAGACATTTTAAGAACGGCCTTTGACTTAGGTATTACTCATTTTGATTTGGCTAATAATTACGGCCCTCCTTATGGCTCTGCTGAGGAAACCTTCGGAACTATTTTTAAAAAAGATTTTAAGCCTTACCGCGATGAATTATTTATCGCTTCAAAAGCGGGATATGATATGTGGCCTGGCCCCTATGGTAATTTTGGCTCAAGAAAGTATTTAATAGCGAGTATTGACCAAAGTTTAAAACGTATGGGATTAGATTATGTTGATATTTTTTATCACCACAGACCAGACCCCGATACGCCTCTTGAAGAAACAATGGGCGCTTTAGCCGATATTGTAAGACAAGGCAAAGCCCTCTATGTGGGTATTTCAAACTATAAACCTAAAGAAACAGCACTTGCTGCCAGCATTTTAAAGCAGCTAAATGTCCCTTTTATTTTGCATCAGGCAAGATATTCCATGTTTGATAGATGGGTTGAAGATGGTTTGTTACATACTTTAAATGAAAACGGTGTAGGTTGCATTGCTTTTTCACCATTAGCTCAAGGGTTATTAACCGATAAATATTTGAATGGAATTCCTGAAGGCTCAAGGGCAGCAAAAAATTTAACTTATTTAGACACTCAAACCGTTTCAACAAACCTTAATAAAATTAGAAAGTTAAACGAAATAGCTCAAAAAAGAGGTCAGAAATTATCTCAAATGGCTATTGCTTGGATTTTAAGACAGACTCAAGTAGCATCTGTACTTGTTGGTGCTAGTTCTTCTAAGCAATTGAAAGAAAATATTAAAACCCTTGATAATTTAAACTTTACCGAAGAGGAATTAGAACGTATTAATACAATTATTTCTTAATTTACTCTTTTACAACAATAACCGTAGCCTTAACACCGGTGGCAAGATTCCATCGGTTTTGAGTTACCACCATACCTTTGTCATCAATGACCCTAAACTCGGCGGTATTAGGCCCTGATTCTCCTTGATTTAATGCAACAAAATCTATTTTATTAAAACCAGGTTTTAAATCTAGTTTAAAACCTTTAAAGCCTCCTGATAAAAAAACTCGGGCATGCACAATATCATCATTGACTCTTACCTGCACAATATCACCATCAACATAACCATGATCTCGATAAGCTACATTCACAAATTCTGATTGACTTTTAAAATCTCCAAAATATTGATCGGTAGTACTCCCGTTGCGGCGCTCCACTTCCTCCTTACTTAATTTAACATCACGTAATTCGTCATTCAATTCTTTTTGATACAATTCTCCCGGATTACCAAATTTCTCATTGGCAAACATGGAAAATTCCTTTTTAGGCAACTCTAATTTTGCTGGAGTTTTAGGAAAATTGCTCGTTGCAGAATTGTTGGTAGCTGGAAGATTGGGTTTTGGTTTCTCAGGCTCTTTAGCCACTTCAACAGCCGGTATACTCATAGAATTACTTTTGCTATCTAGTTGAGCAAAAGCAGATATTGAAAAGAATACTAATAGATAAAAAAAAGACTTCATCAATCTTCAATATGTTTTTTAGAGCAAAATATATAGCAAAGATATTTTTTTCTTGTAAAATGCTAGTATGATGCTCCGTATTTTAATATGTGTTTAACAATAATCGTACCTAAAATACTGAAATTGACTCCTCTTCTATTTCTAAACTCAAAAATGTTAAAATTTGTTAATTAAGTACTTTGTTTTACATAGTACTGTAACAAAATATATTTTGCGTCGTCTTTCTTATATATCAATCGAAAAATAACAGTATTATTAATCAAAAAATGAACATCATGAGAACTTTAAACAACAATCAAATTTCTGGAACTTTACACGGAACAAAAAGTCACCAATGGAACACCAAAAGACGTTACAGATAGTAACGTCTTTACAAACTCGTCTTTCATCAATCAAAATTATACGGTATGAAATCTTATATTAAAATATCGAGACAATTGAATACGATAACACAAGAAAACTTAACTATCATTAAAAGAGTTATAGATTTCAAACACACCAATACCAACCTATGGCAAGGTTGTAAAAGATACGGGCACTAGATTGAATGTCATTTCGTTGTGGTATTGTTTTTGTGTACCACATTACACAAACATCAAAAACTATACTTTATGAGACTTTCTAAACGCACACCACAACTAAATGCTGGTTCCATGGCCGACATTGCTTTTTTATTGCTAATCTTCTTTTTGGTTACGGCCACAATTTCGTCAGATGAGGGCATCAATAGAAAACTTGCAACTCCTTGCCCTCCCAATGAAGATTGTAATTTGGCTTCAAATAATCGGAATATTCTTAGAATAATTATTAATAATGATGATAACATAATGCTTGGTGAAGATGTTGTTTTACTTGAAAATATTAAATACGAGATTAAAACTTTTATAGACAATAACGGGGATAATACGTGTTCTTACTGCAACGGAAAACAAGCCCCTCATGCATCCGATAACCCCAGAGAAGCTATTATTGCTTTACAACATGGAAAACAGACAAGCTACAAACGCTATATTGCAGTGCAAAATGAACTTACCAAAGCATATCATGAACTTCGCTTACAGTACTGTATGAAGGTTTTAGATAAAACGTACAACCAACTAAACGAAACAGACTTAAAGCAGATTAAAGAAGCGTATCCTTTTAGAGTCTCTGAGGCTGAAACAAAGTAGGTATTTAGGGCCTTGGTATCCCGTAATCAATGCAAACACGTCGTCTCCCCCATTGTCGTGCCTGTTTTACGTCAATACCCATATAAATATCAATACGGTTTTTCCATCGGGAATGCATTTTATCTTTTACCCAATACACACCTTCAAGGCCTTCAATCTTGACAGGTGTGTTGTGTTTTAAGCCTAATTTGAGCAAGTCTCTTGATACGGCTATGTATCTAAATCCAGGCTTTAAACTATCTCCAAAAGCGGTAATATTAGGGGTGTCACTGGTTTGATATGCTAATGAATTATAGGCTGTTGCAGTCACTATTCTTGAATTCCAATCGTAATTATCTTCAATATTTTTTTTAGATTTAGCACATCCTAGTACAGTCCAAAAAACCAAAATAAAAACACACCCCTTAAAACATTTATTTAACTGATTTAAAGCCATTTATATTTAGTAATTTAAAACGTCTATTAAAATCTTTTTAAAACGCTTTTTAGGTAGATAATTTTCCTCTAGCGGATTGGAAAATGGAATTGGCGTATCTAAACTAGCAACCCGTTTTACAGGTGCGTCTAAATATTCAAAACAATGTTCCATAATTAACGCAGAAATATCACTAGCCACTCCACCAAAAAGAGAATCTTCCTGAAAAATTATAACTTTTCCTGTTTTCTTCGCTGAATTAAATACTGTCTGAGTGTCCAATGGCTGGAGGGTTCTTAAATCAATTAAATCAACAGAGATATTTTGCAAATCATCTAACACTTCAACTGCCCAGTGAACTGCTGCGCCGTAACTCACAACAGTAACATCATTTCCTTGTCTTAAAAGCATTGCCTTTCCAAAAGGAATAGTATAATAATCTTCTGGAACATCCTGACTTACCGTTCGATACAATCCTTTATGTTCAAAAAACATAACCGGATTGGGGTCATTAATTGCAGTGTTTAACAAGCCTTTAGCATCAAAAGGAAAGGCTGGATAAACGACTTTCAGACCTGGCGTTTTAGTAAACCAGGCTTCATTTGTTTGTGAATGAAACGGACCAGCCCCCACCCCTCCTCCGCAAGGCATTCTTATAACCACATCGGCATTTTGTCCCCAACGGTAATGAGATTTTGCTAAATAATTAACAACTGGGTTAAATCCTGACGAAACAAAATCAGCGAATTGCATTTCAACCACACTCTTCATCCCTGCAATAGATAGTCCCATGGCCGTTTCTACTATTGCCGATTCACAAATGGGTGTGTTTCTAACACGTTCATATCCAAAATCTTTAATAAAACCTTCTGTGACCTTAAAAACACCGCCATAATCTGCAATATCTTGTCCCATTAAAATTAGGTGGTCATGTTTCTGCATGCTTTGATACAGTGCGCTGGAAATAGCATCAACAAATCGTATGTTTTTGATTTTTTTATCAATTATAATTCTTTCATAATCAAACATTTGAAACACATCATTTAACTCATAAGTTTCATTTGATTCAATTTCTGATTCTTCAAAAGCAACCTTTAAGTGTTCTTCTATTTCGTTAGAAACAACCTCTTTAAATTGCATTTCAAGACTTTTATTTAAAATACCTTGTTCTTTTAAAGCTTCAGAAAAACAATGAATAGGATCTTTTTTTTGCCAAAGTTCTAACAATTCTTTAGGAACATATTTTGTACCACTAGCTTCTTCATGTCCTCGCATCCTAAAGGTCTTGAATTCTAACAAAACTGGTCTGGGATTTTGCCTTACACTATGCGCTATGTCATTAACTTTAGTATACACTTCCAGAATATTATTACCATCAATAATATGCGATTCCATACCATAACCTACACCCCGATCTGCAATATCTCTACACTGATATTGTTCGGCGGTTGGTGTTGACAAACCATAACCATTGTTTTCAATACAAAAAAGTACAGGCAAACGCCATACAGAAGCCACGTTGAGAGCTTCATGAAAATCCCCTTCACTGGTGCCACCTTCACCTGAAAAAACAGCCACAACCTCCTTTTTGTTTTTTAATTTTGCAGCCAAGGCGATACCATCGGCTACCCCCATTTGAGGTCCTAAATGAGAAATCATCCCAACAATTTTATACTGCTGTGTGCCAAAATGAAAGGATCTATCCCTTCCTTTTGTAAAACCTGACGCCTTACCCTGCCATTGTGCAAAAAGTCTATACAAAGGAATACCTCGGACAGTAAAAACACCAAGGTTTCTGTGCATAGGCAAAATGTACTCATAGCTTTGCATTGCCATAGTAATTCCAACCGATATAGCCTCTTGACCAATTCCAGAAAACCATTTACTAACTTTTCCCTGACGTAGAAGAATTAGCATTTTTTCCTCAATCATTCTTGGCTTCAACATATTCTTGTATAACTGTAACAAGAGTTGATTATCTATATTTTCAAAATTAAAATCCATAAAACATTTGAGAATTAACTTTTACTCGATATGTGCGTAAATTCAAATATAGCATAAAAAGACCACAAGCTTAATCTTCGTCCTAAGTAAAACCTTGTCATGTTTTTGTACATTTGTAGATACTATCGTTTTAAATATCACCCAATGAATACTATACCCAGTGTAAATTTAAAAGACTTCTTGTCTAACAATCCTCAAACGAAACAACATTTTGTTGATGCCATAGGGAAAGCTTATGAAGATATTGGTTTTGTTGCTTTAAAAGGTCATTTCCTAGACGATCAACTGGTAACAAATTTATATAAGGAGGTAAAAAACTTTTTTGATTTACCACTTGAAACAAAGCAGAAATATGAAATCCCTGGTATTGGCGGACAAAGAGGATATGTGTCTTTTGGAAAAGAAAGCGCAAAAGGAAAGAAAGAAGGTGATTTAAAAGAGTTTTGGCATTTTGGTCAATATGTGGAGAATGATGACAAACTGAAAGCACTGTACCCTGACAATGTTATTGTTGAAGAATTACCAGAGTTCAATACCACAGGGAAACAAGCGTATAAAATGCTAGAAAAAACAGCCAAATATGTATTAAGAGCTTTGGCACTGCATTTGGGCCTAGATGAAACCTATTTTGATGATTACATACACAACGGCAACTCTATATTGCGTCCAATACACTACCCGCCTATTACAGAAGAACCTAATGATGCTGTTAGGGCTGCTGCTCATGGCGACATCAATTTAATTACTTTGTTAATGGGCGCCCAAGGTAGAGGCCTTCAGGTACAAAATCATAAAGGAGAATGGATTGATGCTATTGCCCAACCAGATGAACTTATGATTAACGTTGGAGATATGCTATCACGTCATACAAACAACAAACTTAAATCAACCATTCATCGTGTGGTAAATCCGCCTAAAGAACTTTGGGGCACCTCGCGGTATTCCATTCCGTTTTTCATGCATCCTATAAGCGACATGAAATTAGATGTTCTAAATGTTTGTGTTAATGAACAACACCCCAAACAATTTGAAGATATCACGGCGGGCGAATTTTTAAATGAACGTTTAATTGAACTAGGATTGATAAAAAAATAAATATGGATTTACAAGATCAACTCAAAAATCTCTTTCCTGATCATGTTCAAGAAGAAACCCCACCCCCCCCTTCAAATGAGTCTGGTATTTGGATTCAAGATGACCCTATAATTTGTAAATATGAAAAGCGTAAAGGCAAACCTATTACTATTCTTGAGGGATATACTGGAGCAAACGAAGATTTTAAAATTTTAGCAAAGGATATAAAAACCAAACTCAGTGTGGGCGGAAGCTTTAAAGATGATAAAATTATTATTCAGGGCGACTATAGAGATAACATCATGAAAATACTAAAAGAAAAAGGCTTTAAAGTAAAACGCGTTGGCGGATAAATCATGAATAAACAAACACTTCACATTACCAACGGAGGTAATTTAACTACTTACTTAAATGATTTAAAAATAGAGGGAGAAAAGTTGACTTGGCAGGAAATTCTTTGCGAAGGCCCCACTCAAGAAATTATTCATTGTAACGATTTCATTCAAGCTAGAAGTCAATTTTTACTAGAGTTTTATAATGTTGAACTTGATTTTAACAAAGTGGAGTTTGCATTAAAACAGTTAAGTGCCATAGATGATTATTCTGAAATTGTATTATGGTTTGAGTATGATTTATTTTGTCATATAAATATGCTTGCCGTGATAAATTTATTGCTTCAAAAAAAAATTAACCTCCCACTCTATCTGGTTTGTAGTGGCCGTGTACATGGTAGTAAAAACTTAAAAGGATTAAACGAACTAAACACAAAACAGCTTCTTGATCATTATAAAAACAAAATCAAACTAAATCAAGAGGACATAGATTTAGCAGCAACCATTTGGGGTATATATTGTGGCAAAGACCACAACCTACTCAAACCATTTATTGTAAAATCATCTTCTTTCCAATATTTAAGTAATTGCTTAAAAGCCCACTTAGAGCGCTTTCCTGATTCCATAACAGGTTTAAATGTGTTAGAAACCAATATTCTTAAAATTATTAAGGAAAATGAGGTGAAATCAAAACACCACTTGTTAGGTTATGCTCTCAATTACCAAGGTTACTATGGATTTGGTGATATGCAAATCAATAGAATCATTGAAAAACTTAATTATTTTTTTGACGAAAATGAATCTGGTTTAAAGCTAAACAGAGCTGGACATGAAGCGCTTTTAAACCAAAAGAATTTTTCAAAAATAATCCAGACTCATATGGTATACGGAGGGGTTAGCACACAAAATTTCTCATTTAGTAAGGAACAAAATAAACTTATTAAAAATATAACCAATGCCTATTAAAGAATCTGAACTTATCCTAAATCCAGATAATAGTATTTACCATCTTAATTTGAAACCAGAACACGTTGCCAAAACCATTATTTTGGTTGGCGATCAAGATAGGGTTGAAAAGGTTTCTAAATATTTTGATAGAATTGAGTTTAAAATTCAAAAACGTGAATTTAAAACCCATACAGGATATTATAAAAAAAAACGAATAACGGTAATTTCAACAGGCATTGGTCCCGATAATATTGATATTGTTTTAAACGAATTAGATGCTCTAGTGAATATAGACTTTGGTACAAGGCAAATTAAAGAAACCTTAACCAAACTCCATATTATTAGAATTGGCACTTCAGGATCTTTACAAGCGCATATACCCGTAGATACCTTTGTTTTAAGCACACACGGCTTAGACATAAACGGTATGTTACATGCCTATCAACTCAACAATATTAATACCCCTGATTTTGAACAAGCCTTTATTACTCATACTAATTGGAGTCCGAATAAAGCACGCCCCATAATTATTGAAGGAAGTCAAATATTAAGAGACCAATTGAAAAGTGAACAAACATACGAAGGCTTGACCGCTACCGCTGGAGGTTTTTATGGTCCGCAAGGGCGCGTTTTAAGACTCCCTGTTCAAGACGCACAACTCAACAGCAAAATGGATAATTTTGAATACAATAATATTAGAATCAGTAATTTTGAAATGGAAACATCAGCTATTTTTGGTCTAGCTAAATTACTGGGTCATGAAGCCCTATCGTTAAATGCTATAATAGCCAATAGAGCCACTGGGAATTTTACCAAAAAACCTGCTCTAACTATTGACAAGCTTATAAAATACACCCTAGATAAATTAGTAGAATAAATGTTTAACATATGATCAATGTAAATATTGGTGGCGTCCCAGAGCATTTCAACCTCCCTTGGTATCTTACTTTAAAAGAAGGCATCTATAAACAAGAAAATATCAATTTAAGATGGCACGACTATCATGAAGGCACCGGTGCTATGTGCAGCGCTTTACGCCATGGGGATATTGATATGGCAGTGATTTTGACAGAGGGTATTATTAAAGATATTATTGCAGGAAACCCAAGTAAAATTGTTCAAACATTTGTTCAATCCCCCTTAGTATGGGGTGTTCATGTAGCGCATCACTCTAAATATAAACATATAAATGATTTAAAAAAGAGTAAGGCAGCCATAAGTCGCTATGGATCAGGATCACATTTGATGGCTTATATAAATGCCGAAAATCATCATTGGAATTTAGAAACCGACCTTAATTTTAAGGTTATTAATAATTTAAACGGTGCTATTGAAGGCTTAACCTCTGGTGATGCTGATTATTTTTTATGGGAAAAATTCACTACAAAACCACTTGTAGATCGCGGTGTTTTTAGGCGCATAGGTAACTGTCCGTCACCTTGGCCCTGTTTCGTTATTGCAGTGAGAGAAGATTTTATATCAAAACACGACCTTGTATTAAAACGTATTCTTCATATTATTAATACTAATACTGTCGGCTTTAAAAACATACCACATATTGCAGAAACTATTTCAGAGCGCTATGAGCAACAATTAAATGATGTTAAATCTTGGTTAGATATTACCGAATGGTCTCAAAATCAAATTGATGAGGCAGCTGTTTTTAATGTTCAAAAAAAGTTGCATGCTCTAAATATTATTCCCAAAATAATACCCTATTCAGAGTTAACACACCCGATGTAATATGCTTTTAAGCATCAAAAATGTTAAGAAATTAACATTTAAATTCTAAAAACTTTTCATTTGTTTATTTTTGAAAAAATCTTAAAAATTTACAATGAAAAAGTTACTCTTATTAGCGGTTTCAATTTCCATTCTAGCATGTAAGAATGAACCCAAAATTGGATATGCCGTAATTTCTGGGAAGATCACTAACAAAGCAGTTGGTGATGTTACCATAAACAGTTTTGACAGAAGTTATAAAGAAAATCTTGAAATAGCAAGTGATGGCACTTTTAATGACACCATCGTGCCTAACACAAATGCTTATGTGCTATATGATGGTAAAAACCCCGTATTTCTTCATTTAGAACCTGGCTATAATTTAAATATTAGTTATGATGCTCAAGATTTTACCAATTCTTTAAAAATAGAAGGATCAGGGTCTGAAGTGAACAATTATTTAATCGCCAAAAGAAAAAATGAACAGACCTTGATGGGTAATAATGCAGAATTATATACCCTAGATGAAGAAGCGTTTAAAAAGAAGTTTCAGGATATAAAAGCGTCTAACGAAAAATTACTTAATGATTTTAAAGGCATTTCAAGTGATTTTATAGATAAAGAGAAACGTAATTTACATTATTTCTATTTAGCCCGAATTAATGAGTATGAAATGGCTCACAGATATTTTACTAAAGACCAAACATTTAAAGTTTCTGAAGGGTTTTTAAAAGATTTTGATGGTTTTGATTATAATAATGAAGCTGATTTTAACTTCTCTAATAATTATAAGGAGCTTGTAACGAATCACTATGTAAAACAAGCCAATGAACGTGCTACAACAGAATCTATAGAAAGGGATTTAGCATTTGTTAAAACTGTTCAAGAAGTACAATCTGCAACCATAAAAAACACCCTTCTTTTTGAATTTGCTAATCAAAATATGGGATATTCTAAGGATGTTGATACGTTCTATAATGCCTATATGGAACAGTCTACTGACGAAAAAAACAATACCTTAATTACTGAAAAATATAATAAGCTAACCGCTTTAGCAGTAGGTAAACCGTCTCCTAAATTTGTAGATTACGAAAACTACAAAGGTGGCACCACATCGCTTGATGATTTAAAAGGCAAATATGTTTACATTGATGTTTGGGCTACGTGGTGCGGACCATGTAAAAGAGAAATTCCATTTTTAAAGGAAGTTGAAAAGAAATTTCATGGTAAAAATATTGAATTTGTAAGTGTTTCAATAGACCGATTGACTGACCACGACAAATGGAAAGCAATGGTACAGGAAAAAGAACTTGGTGGTATGCAGTTATTTGCTGATAATGATTGGAATTCAAAGTTTGTTCAAGACTATCAAATTCAAGGTATTCCAAGGTTTATTTTAATTGATGATCAGGGTAATATTGTTGATGCAAACGCACCACGACCTTCAAACCCTGAATTAGAAACACTGCTAAATTCAAAGAGCATATAACCACAACTTACTCTCCGTTTTAAATCAATGTAAAAGCCGTTTCAGATGAAGCGGCTTTTTTAATTATCCGCTGCTTTAGATGGTGTTTCACTCTTATTACTTGGTTCAGGTTGTTGAAATAAATCTAAAAAGGCCGCTCCTAAATACTCAATAATATGGCTTGCTATTAAACTTTCATAACCAAAATCAGGAACCGCAATATCAGCCGATGCGCCATGTAAATAAACACCAAAAATAGCGGCAACAACTGGATGATACCCTTGCGCTATTAAACCTGTAATCACGCCAGTTAACACATCACCGCTGCCTGCTGTAGCCAAGCCTGGATTTCCAGTGGTATTAATATATAATTTGTCATCAAAAACAGTTATGGTATGAGCGCCTTTTATAACAACAATAACGTGGTGTTTTTTTGAAAACGCTTTCACTTTATTCAGTTTATCAAAATCATCACTCCAAACCCCGATTAATCGTTCTAATTCTTTTGGGTGTGGGGTTAAAACTGTTGGGATTTTCTTAGGGAGTAATTTTAACAAATGCTTATGCTCTGCTAATAAATTAAGTCCGTCTGCATCAATAACCAATGGCGTACTATTTGTTCTTAAAAAATCTTCAAAGGCATAAGTTGTAAGGTCATGGGTTCCTGCTCCAACACCAAAGGCAATAACATTAGGTTTTATATCAAAACTTATGGCTGTAAGCAAATGTTCATGTTTATCGGTAAGAACCATGGCTTCAGGAAATGATGATTGCAAAGGTATATAGCCGCATTTAGGCACAAAAGCCGTAACCAAACCCGAACCTGCCGAAAGCGTGGCTTTACTACACAAAGTTACTGCACCAATTTTTCCGTAACTTCCACCAATAATTAAAGCATGACCTAACTTCCCTTTGTGCACAAATGTATCACGGGGCATATAATTAGGTATCACCTCATGTTTGCTAATCAACTCAACATCTGTTTGGGTAGCAAGTAAAAATTCTTGATCTAATCCAATATCTAACACCTCCCATTGAGCAGTATACTTAGCTGTTTCAGGTAAGAAAAAAACTAATTTAGGTGAAGCTAAACTAAGTGTAAATCCAGCCATAACAACAGCTTCTTCATCTTCTACTGGTTTATCCATATAAAGTCCTGACGGAATGTCAACCGATAATGTAAAAGCCTTACTTAACCTAAAATGTACAAATAATGCTTTAACCCAATCATTAATGGGTCGATTTAAACCAATTCCAAAAACGGCATCAACAATAATATCTTTAGGATTGATATCAGGAAAATCTTCACTACAATTTAATAATACAGGCCATTTTTTAGTGACATTTTTTATGCGATCATAATTAACTAAAAAACCCTTTGAACGTTTATCACTGCAATTCACTATAAACGTATTTACATTATAACCATGGGTAATTAAATGACGTGCAAGTACTAAACCATCACCCCCATTATTACCAATACCACAAAATATATGAATAGGTACTTGAGATCCCTGCATCTTACTATGTATCCAATTAAAAATTTGAGTTCCCGCCCGTTCCATAAGATCGGTTGAGGATATATTTTGGCGTTCTATTGTAAGCTTATCACCTTGGTAAACCTGTTCCTTTGAGAATATTTTCATCTAGATTATTATTGTGAATTTTTCAATTCTTATATATGGTTTGTCGTTATATTTTTATCAAAATACAATCAACATAAGAATACCATAAAAAAAATATTAAAGTTTTTTTATTAACCTAAAAGTAATACTTTTGAGCTGTATTATTATAACAATAATGAATCATTTAAGCCTAAATATTAATGCATGTCATTCTTTCTTAATAGAAAGCATGCCTTCTATTTTTGGTACAACTACAAATATCACAACCCCTTGGGGTTGCTAGATATATATTCCTCGGGCTATTTTTGTGATTTTTACAATCACAGTATTTCAAGTATTTTTTTAATTATTCAACGCATTAAAACATGAAAGTTTTAAAATTTGGAGGAACTTCTGTAGGTTCTTCAAAAAACATAAATAACGTTATAAATATTCTAGAAAACTATAGCAAAACAGGGCCATTAGCCTGTGTTGTTTCTGCCGTAGGTGGTATAACAGACAAATTACTCTTAGCAGGGAAACAAGCTCAAAATAAAGACCAACAGTTTCTAGAAACCTTTCAGCTTATTAAAGACAAGCATTTTAGTATCATTCAGGAATTAAATCCTGTAAATAATCAAGAGATTTTAGGATATGTTGAACGCCAATTAGAAGCTTTAAAAAGTTTACTAGAAGGTATTTATTTGATTAATGAATTATCTCCTAAAACTTCAGATAAATTAGTGAGTTATGGCGAGTTATTGTCTTCGTTCCTTATTGCTGAAACCATAAAAAACAGAGGACTTTCTGCTGATAGAAAAAATGCTCAAGAACTAGTGGTCACAAACTCAAATTTCACAAAAGCAGAGGTTGATTATCAAATAACTAATAAGAATATTCAGGATTATTTTAGTTCGGCCAAACAAACTATAACTATTTTACCTGGGTTTATAGCCCGCTCAAAATCGGGTGAGCAAACCACATTAGGCAGAGGTGGTTCAGATTTTACCGCTGCTATAATAGCTGCCGCATTGAAAGTTGATCAGTTAGAAATATGGACAGATGTTAGTGGGATGTACACAACCAATCCTAAATTGGTTAAGCAGGCCTATCCTATTGAAAAAATATCCTATCAAGAAGCGATGGAATTATCGCATTTTGGAGCTAAAGTATTGTATCCGCCAACCGTGCAGCCTGTATTGAATTTAAATATTCCTATTCATATTAAAAACACTTTGGCCCCGAATGAAGCTGGAACTGTGATTTCAAATGAAGATAGCGATGCTAACGGTCCTGTAAAAGGAATTAGTAACATCAATAACATAGCGCTTCTTACACTTGAAGGTAGTGGAATGGTGGGTATTCCTGGTTTTTCTAAGCGTTTGTTTGAAACACTTTCTCAAGAAAAAATAAATGTTATTATGATTACTCAAGCGTCTTCTGAACATTCTATATGCTTAGGTATTGAAGAAAAAGATGCTGAAAATGCCAAAGTAGCCATTGATGCTATTTTTGAAAACGAAATTGCTTTAAATAAAATTGAGCCTCTTATCGTTGAAACAGGGTTATCTATGATTGCACTCGTTGGAGACAACATGAAAAACCATCAAGGTATTAGTGGTAAAATGTTCAGTAGCCTAGGAAAAAACAATGTTAATGTAAGAGCTATTGCGCAGGGTGCTTCTGAAAAAAATATCACGGCAGTAATTACTGAAAGTGATGTTAAAAAAGCTTTAAATACTCTTCATGAGCAATTCTTTGAATCAAAAACGAAACAGTTAAATGTTTTTATCACTGGGGTTGGTAATGTGGGTGAACGTTTAGTTGAACAAATTAAACAGCAAAAAAAATACTTGAAAGATAACCTGAAAATTAAATTACGGGTGATAGGGTTGTCTAACTCAAGAAAAATGATTTTTGGGGAGCATGGCTTAGACTTATCCAATTGGAAAGAACAACTAGAGTCAGGAGAAACAGCCAGCCTACAAGGCTTTTTTGAAAAGGCTAAAGCTTTGAATTTACGCAACAGTATATTTGTTGATGTAACTGCAAATAAGAATGTAGCCGATTTATATGCCCAATATTTACGAGAAAGCATTGCTATTGTGGCTTGTAATAAAATAGCTTGCTCTAGTGACTATGAAAATTACAAATTATTAAAACGTTTGTCTTTAAAATATAACGCTCCGTTTTTATTTGAAACAAATGTAGGAGCTGGTTTACCCGTTATAGACACGCTGAGAAATCTTGTGGCTTCTGGTGACAAAATTAAGTCTATCCAAGCCGTGTTATCAGGAAGTTTAAACTTTGTTTTCAATAATTTTAATGATACAACTAAATTTTATGACATTGTAAAACAGGCTGGTGCCGAAGGGTATACAGAGCCTGATCCCAGAATTGACTTAAGTGGTGTTGATGTTGCTAGAAAGATATTAATTTTAGCAAGAGAAAGTGGTGTGAAAATAAATTTAGAAGATATTGAGAATACCTCTTTTCTTTCTGAAGCAGGATTAAAAAGTGATTCCGTTGATGATTTTTATAACACATTAATTGCTGATGAAGCCCATTATCAAAAATTATATGCGTCTGCCAAGTCTAATCATTGTCAATTAAAATACGTAGCTAAATTTGAAGACGGAAAAGCAAGTGTTAGTCTGCAAGAAATTCCAGAAGGACATCCGTTTTATAACTTAGAAGGTAGTGATAATATTGTGATGTTTTACACAGAACGCTACCCTACCAACCCTATGATTATTAAGGGCGCTGGTGCGGGGGCAGATGTTACTGCATCTGGATTATTTGCAGATATCATTAGGTTAGGAAATGACTAATGCATTATAATTAATTAGAAAGAACAATATAATGTTACATGAAAGAAGTTCAAGTTATTGCTCTAGTGCAGCCGAAAACTATTTAATAGATAAAATGAACGAGATTAAAATATTTTCTCCAGCTACTGTAGCAAATGTAGCATGTGGTTTTGACGTTCTAGGGTTTTGCTTAGATAGTGTTGGTGACCACATGGTGATAAGAAAAGTTGAAAAGAAAGGCATTCATATTAGCCATATTGAAGGCTTTGATTTGCCTTATGAGACCGAATTAAATGTGGCTGGCGTTTCGGCACTAGCCATGTACAATACTTTAGATCTTGATTTTGGTTTTGAAATTGAAATTTACAAGAAAATAAAACCTGGAAGCGGTATTGGCAGTAGTGCTGCGAGTGCTGTTGGCAGCGTATTTGGTATGAATGAACTACTTGGAAGACCCTTTAATAAAACCCAGCTTACAGCATTTGCTATACAAGGAGAAGCCTTAGCAAGCAAATGTGAACATGCAGACAACTTAGCCCCTGCTCTGTTTGGTGGCTTTACCTTAGTGAAAAGCATATCTCCTTTAAAAATTTTAGATTTACCAAGTCCAGACGGATTATATGCTACTATTATTCACCCGCAAATAGAAATAAAAACATCAGAGTCTAGAGCTATTTTACCCACCGAAGTGCCTTTAAACAAAGCCATTGAACAATGGGCTAATTTAGGGAGTTTAGTTCATGCGTTACATACTAATGACTTTGAACTCATCGGTGACGCTCTCAATGATGTGATTATTGAACCTTATAGAAGTCAATTAATCCCAGAATTTAAATTGGTAAAAGAAGCAGCTTTACAAGCTGGAGCCTTAGGGGTTGGTATCTCTGGTTCTGGCCCATCTATATTTTCATTAAGCCAAGGGCTAGACACAGCCAATACTGTTAAAGAAGCCATCGCATCAGTTTATAAAAATACAGAGATAGTCTTTGAAATTCATGTTTCAAAAATAAACACTCAAGGTGTTAAAATTTTAAAATAATAAAAAATGAATTATTATTCACTTAATCATAAAGCTCCAAACTCATCATTTAAAAATGCCGTAATAAAAGGTTTAGCACCAGATAAAGGGCTCTACTTTCCTGAAAGTATTACCCCTTTACCCAAGTATTTTTTTGAGCAAATAGATGATTTATCATACACAGAGATAGCTTTTGAAGCCATAAAACAGTTTGTTTCTCCTGAAATTCCAGAAGCTGTTTTAAAAACTATAGTTGAAGAAACATTGTCATTTGATTTTCCTGTGGTAAAACTCAATGACACTATTTCTACTTTAGAACTCTTTCACGGACCTACTATGGCCTTTAAAGATGTTGGAGCACGATTTATGGCTCGTTGTTTAGGGTATTTTAATAGCGATAATAGTGAAGAAGTAACGGTGTTAGTAGCAACATCAGGTGATACAGGTGGAGCTGTGGCTAATGGTTTTTTAGGGGTAAAAGGGGTAAATGTTGTTATACTATACCCCAGCGGAAAAGTAAGTGACATTCAAGAAAAGCAATTAACTACCTTAGGACAAAACATTAAAGCGCTTGAAGTTGATGGCACGTTTGATGACTGCCAGGCTATGGTAAAAACCGCCTTTCTTGATAAGTCTATAACCTCACAAATGCAGTTGACCTCTGCAAACTCTATAAATGTGGCGCGTTGGTTGCCTCAATTATTCTACTTTATGTTTGCTTATAAACAACTGCATAACACGCATAAAGACATTGTATTTTCTGTGCCTAGTGGTAACTTCGGCAATATTTGCGCTGGAATGATGGCGCAGCAGTTAGGTTTACCAATCAATAACTTTATTGCATCAAACAATGCAAATAATGTGGTAACACGATATTTAATTTCTCAACTGTATGAACCTAAACCTTCGGTACAAACTATAAGTAATGCTATGGATGTTGGTGCGCCCAGTAACTTTATAAGAATTCAAGAGATTTACAAAAATCAGTTTAATACCCTGAAAGAAAATTTATCTTCTTACAGCTTTACTGATGAAGAAACCAAAGACGCTATGCTTGAGATTTATAATAATTATAATTATGTTGCTGATCCACATGGTGCAGTAGGATATTTAGGGTGTAAATCGTATTTAAAAGAACACCCCAATGCGCATTGTGTATTTTTAGAAACAGCGCATCCTACTAAATTTTTAGATGTGGTTGAAGATGTTGTTAAAATTGACCAACCTTTACCCAAACAAATTCAAGAAGTCATGGGTAAAAAGAAAGAGTCTACGTCCATTTCTTCTTATGATGAATTAAAATCATTTTTATTACGATAAATAGAAAGTTTTACAAAAAAAGGCTTGCAACACATTTTGGCAGGCCTTTTTTTTGTATCCAATGTTTTATTTATACCTACAAGAAAAACCTTGCGAACAACCTATACGATTGTGTATGCACCCCTTTATTGGCCAAATGTCTGGTAAATGTGCCTATTTGCAATTTATTAGGTATTATCATATAATTGAGTTCAACCTCCCCTCCTACCAGATCCTCAAAGTCATTTTGAAAATCATTAATAATAAACATTGGCGAAGCTAAAAGATAAATTCGGTCAGAAAAAGATACACTATTAAGTAACTGTAAACTTCCGCCATGTTTAATAACATTAACTTCTTGTGAAGCTCCAATTTGGTATCTATACGATACAATTGGCCAAAGCGAATAAGAGTCACTAAGCATTAATCCCATTATAACACCTGGAGAAACACTCCATGAGCCTGAACCTAATCCCTTGTTTATGTCACCTGTTGGAATAAATATATCCATAGACACGCCTAAACCACCAAATAATTTATCATAGTCTGTATAAGGCACATAAAATGCTCGTAATCTTAAATCACTAACTCCAAAGTTATTATTATCAACACTATAT
This sequence comes from Allotamlana fucoidanivorans, assembly GCF_006265225.1. Taxonomy (GTDB): domain Bacteria; phylum Bacteroidota; class Bacteroidia; order Flavobacteriales; family Flavobacteriaceae; genus Allotamlana; species Allotamlana fucoidanivorans. The sequence continues at coordinate 28,740 of NZ_VDCS01000017.1, forward strand.
AAAAACGGTACTTCAAGAGTAGCTTGAATACCCAATTCATTGGCATAACTATAATTAAATCTATAGCCAAATTCTTGTTTACCACTTCTATCAGTAAACTCTAAATTATTATTAACTCTATCATAAATATTAGTTGGCTTTGAAGGGTCTACTTGTTGGTTTTCCTCATTTTGAGCTATAGCCATTATACTGTATACAAACAATAAAGCAATAGTTAGTAAGTTTTTTGTCATTGCAAATTCTATTAAGGTGTTACATGGATATAAGGGCCAAATGGTAACAAAAACCCTATTTTTGTATTAACTTTTAAAATTTTATTAAAACCTAAGTACTTAATATAGCAGTTTGAAATGATAAAAGGAACAAAGAATATATACTAAGCATTTAGTTAAGACTTATGTGTGATTGCATTCGAAATAGAATACCAAGGGTAAAAATTTCAAAATTCATTGTCAAATAAATCAAGCCTTCCTTTCTCCTAAGCAACACAATACCTTATTTTTTATTTGATTTTTTAAAGCTTTCTATAAAATAGTATATTCGGCTTGTTTTTTTGTATTTGTATGATTTTTGTCATGCGCTTTTAATAGCTTTACTATTAATTTTATCACAACTAATTAACTTTAGACTAAATGTTATCAAAACAAACCTTGATTTATGTATTATTGACGTGCATAATTTTTCCTTTACTCGTTAACAGTCAAGAATCTTCAACAAATAAATTAAAGTTTAATGCCGATTTTAGATTTAGAGTTGAAGAGGATTGGAATTCAAAAAAATCAGATGGTACTTTTAGAGACAACCGCACACGACTTAGATATAGATTGAGAGCTGGGTTTACTTATAAACTAAACCATTGGTCAGACTTTGGATCTCGTATAAGAACAGGATTACCAAATAAACAGCAAGACCCGCAAATTACTATTGGCGATGGGTTTGGAGAGTTTAATGTTATACCGTTGGGCTTTGAAAAACTATACTTTCAAGCAGAGCAAAAAGGTTATAAATTTTGGCTAGGCAAAAATACATTTCCATTTTACAAGCAACATGAGCTGTTTTGGAGTGATAACGTTTATCCCGAAGGTTTATTTTTTAAAAAGAAAGTGCATTTTGATTCCAACGTATTTGATAAATTAGACATAAATGCAGGACATTTTATAGTTAGAGCATCGGGAACATCATTAGATAAGGATAGATATTTTCAAGGTTTACAAGCATCAACTACGGTATTGAAACAAAAAATAGCCTTATTCTCCTCGTTGTATTATTTCAAAAACATGCCTAACATTCCTGATGGAAGCGAGACGTTTACATTTGATTATGCCATTTTCAACTTAGGCACCACTTTACGAATTTCACAACCACACCAAATCTTTTTTGAAGTAGATTATTATCATAATTTTCAAGACTATAATCAAAACGAAAACATCGATTCGCTCTTTAAAAACCAAAAAAATGGCTTTATTACAGCAATAAGCTACGGTAGTTTAAAGCAAAAAAAAGATTGGAAGTTCAAAGCTACATACACCTATTTAGAGCGCTATGCCGCCGTTGACTTTTTGGCTCAAAATGATTGGGCAAGATGGGATTATTCTAGTTTTGATTCTCCCGACGGAAGACTAACAAACTTTAAAGGTATTGAGTTGGTCGCTAGCTATTTATTGGCTAAAAACATGAAACTTACTTTAAAATACTATAAAGTAGAACAGCTTGTACCTTTTGGTTTAACTAAAGAAACCGGAGATAGAATTCGTTTGGACTTAGACGTTAAGATTTAAAGATCTTCAACATATCGCTCACCTGTTTTAATTATTAAAACAATCCCCCTATAAACTATTCAAAATTAAAATCTTAAGGTTATTAAGTTACAGGTTACTATACAACTTTCTAAACACTTTGTCTAAAATAGAGCCCAATGGGCATGTGATACCAATATCTAAACTATTAAAAAATAATATCAATTAATCTTTTTTTTAATTTATTACTTTTACTAAGTGTCATAAAAAAGTCAAAACCAAAAGAATCTCTTTATTCCAAATGGTTAAAATAAGGCATCTATATCACTCCGACAACCAATCTACTATTACTATTTTCTAAAATTGAATTTATATAGAGAGGTGAACACTTGTAGTTTAGTCTTTTAATTGAAACTAAACGATTCTTTAATTTTATATAAACTCTAAATCCATGTTAATATAAAACGTACATGAATTAGAAACGCAGAAATTTATATACATTTGTTCAAGTCAAAATAAACAATATAGTAGATGAAAAACACAGCCTTAACAGTAACTCACAAAGCACTTGGAGCTAAAATGATACCTTTTGCAGGTTTTAATATGCCTGTACAATATGAAGGTGTAAACATAGAACATGAAACGGTAAGAAAGGCTGTAGGTGTTTTTGATGTGTCTCATATGGGAGAGTTTTTAATTGAAGGTGAACATGCTTTGGCATTAATTCAAAAAGTATCAAGCAATGATGGGTCAAAATTAACCATTGGTAAAGCGCAATACAGCTGTTTGCCTAATGATGATGGCGGTATTGTGGATGATTTAATAATATATAAGCTTAAGGAAGACCAATATTTATTAGTTGTTAATGCAAGTAATATTGAAAAAGATTGGAATTGGATACAATCAAAAAACGATGTTGGAGCTACCATGCGAAATTTAAGTGATGATTATTCCTTATTAGCTATTCAAGGTCCAAAAGCTATTGAAGCTATGCAGTCTCTAACAAGTCATGATTTGTCTGCTATTAAATTCTATAATTTTGTGGTTGGCGATTTTGCAGGTATTGAACATGTGATTATTTCGGCAACTGGCTATACTGGCAGTGGTGGATTTGAAATTTACTGTAAGAATTCCGAAGTACAACAGGTTTGGGACAAGGTATTTGAAGCTGGTGCAGATTTTGGTATTAAACCAGTAGGTCTAGCAGCAAGAGATACCTTACGATTAGAAATGGGCTACTGCCTTTATGGTAATGATATTGATGATACTACCTCGCCTATTGAAGCAGGTTTGGGATGGATTACCAAATTCACTAAAACGTTTACAAATTCTGAAGCCTTAAAGCTAGAAAAAGAAAATGGTCCTAAACGGAAACTCATAGCATTTGAATTAAACGAACGCGGTATACCACGTCAAGACTATGAGATTGTTGATGATCATGGTGTTAAAATAGGTATTGTAACTTCTGGCACCATGTCGCCTTCATTAGGAAAAGGTATTGGTTTAGGTTATGTACAAACGGCGTTAGCTGGTTTAGGGGGTAAAATTTACATTCAGATACGTAAAAAAACAATCCCTGCAACCATCGTAAAACTACCCTTTTATAAAGGTTAAAAGAATGAGTTATGCTATAAATGAAGGGGAAGCGAGTAATAATAGGCAGCAAACACAGGGTTTTAATTTTAGGGGGCAGTGGCTTTTTAGGAAAAGCTATCTACAAAGAGCTTTGCCCTTATTTTAAAACGTTTGCTACATATAACATTAGCAATAAAGCATACGAAAAGAATAAACATTTTTTTCAATACAATTTAGAAGAAGATGATATTTTTGAAATTCTAGATATCGTTAAACCAACCATTATTATTTCAGCATTACGTGGTAACTTTTCAAAACAAGTAATACTCCATCAGCATCTAGTAGAATATGTTTTTCATGAACAGGTAAAACTCATATTTTTGTCGTCAGCCAATGTTTTTGATGCTTATAGCAAATATCCTAGCTATGAGCTTGATAAAACCTATAGCAATAGTATTTATGGGCATTTTAAAATAAAGATTGAAAACATGTTACTCCGTTTACCTAAAAAAAAGGTAGCTATTTTAAGATTGCCAATGGTATTTGGGCCACAATCTCCTAGAATTCAAGAAATTGAACAACTCATTAAAGCCCATGAACCTGTTGAAGTATTTCCTAACTTAATTATGAATGTTACGAGCGACAGCAAACTTACCCAACAAATTCACTACATCATCAATAGAAATAAATATGGTGTTTTCCATCTAGGAAGTAAAGATTTAGTACATCATGATGATTTTATCAAAGAATTGGTAACATATCATCAATTTTCAGAGCATGTTATCTATAAACATGTATACACGACAAACGAAGAACGCTATTTGGCTGTTTTGCCCAAGTACAATCTGCTTCCTAAACATTTACAACTAAAAAGTCATGACATACTAAGCGAAGTAAAAAAATGAGTTGATTTTCATTAATCAAATGATTACATTGTAACATAGATTAAAACCTTTAACTATGAGTAAACTTACAGAACAAGACATAGAAAAAAAATTGCTTCATCTTCCTGAGTGGGAATATTATGATGATGCTATTCATGCTGAATTTGAATTTGAAAATTTCAAAGATTGCTTTAGCGCTATGAGTCGTATCGCTTTTGAATGCGAAGCGCTTAATCACCACCCTAGCTGGTCCAATGAATACAACGTGTTAACAATCTCATTATCTACGCATGATGCTGGTGGCGTAACCAATAAAGACTTTCAGTTGGCAAAAGCCATTGAATATATTGTAGAACCTGAGGAATAATTTGCAAATAACCCCAAGGTTTTTAACTTTGTGAGGCAAAATATAACACATAAACCATTCTCTTAAACCAAGGAGAAAATCAAATAAAACATATATTATGGGAAGAGCTTTTGAGTTTAGAAAAGCAAGAAAGATGAAACGTTGGTCTGCCATGAGTAAAGCCTTTACTCGCATTGGGAAAGACATTGTTATGGCTGTAAAAGAAGGTGGTCCAGATCCTGACAGCAATTCCCGATTAAGAGCAGTCATACAAAATGCTAAGGCTGTAAACATGCCAAAAGATAATATTGAGCGCGCTATAAAACGAGCGTCTGATAAAAATCAGGGCGACTATAAAGAAGTTATTTTTGAAGGGTATGCACCACATGGCATTGCTGTACTGGTAGAAACAGCCACTGATAATAACACCAGAACCGTTGCCAATGTAAGAAGTTATTTTAACAAATGTAATGGGAGTTTAGGCACATCGGGTTCTGTTGTATTTATGTTTGATCACACCTGTAATTTTAGAATCAATGCTGAAGGATTAGATCCTGAAGAAATAGAATTAGAGTTTATTGACTTTGGTGCTGAAGAGGTTTTTGCTGATGAGGATGGTATACTCATTTATGCACCTTTTGAGAGTTTTGGTGCCATTCAATCTGAATTAGAAAACAGAGGTATTGAAATATTATCTTCAGGTTTTGAGCGCATTCCTCAAGTCACAAAATCTATTTCCCCTGAACAGGCTGAAGATGTTGAAAAGTTGTTAGAAAAGCTAGAAGAAGACGATGATGTGCAAAATGTATATCACACCATGGAAGAAACGACTGAATAATAAAAAGAGGGCTTCAAGCTCTCTTTTAGTTTTTGTTTTAAATACTGTGCATCTATAATGAATCATAAAACAATTCGTTGGGGTATTATTGGATGTGGCAACGTCACAGAACTAAAAAGTGGCCCTGCTTATCAACTTACTGAAGGTTTTAAATTGCATGCTGTTATGCGGCGTGATGCTGAGAAACTTCTGGATTATGCTAAAAGACATCAAATACCAACCACCTACACTAATGCTGATGATCTTATTAATAGTCCAGAAATAGATGCGGTTTATATCGCTACACCTCCAGATTCACATAAACACTATGCTCTAAAAGTAGCTGAAGCTAATAAACCTTGTTGTATTGAAAAGCCATTGGCTCCTTGCTATTCTGATAGTTTAGATATTTATAATGCGTTTAAAAATAAAAACTTACCCCTATTTGTGGCTTACTACCGCCGCTCACTCCCTAGATTTTTAAAGGTGAAAGAATGGCTTGATAAAAATTACATTGGTGCAGTAAGACATATTTCTGCGTATTTAAGCAAACCCGCCAGTGAGTTAGACCAATCAAAAGCTTACAATTGGCGAACCGATGCAAAGATTGCACCTGGTGGTTATTTTGATGATCTGGCGAGCCATGGAATTGATTTATTTGTATTTCTTTTAGGAACCATTGAAAAAGCTAAAGGTATCAGCTTAAATCAGCAAAACCTATACTCTGCAAAAGATGCCGTTAGTGCCACTTGGTTACACACATCTGGTATTTCAGGCAGTGGTGTTTGGAATTTTGGCTGTGATGACCATCAAGACACTGTTACTATTTATGGAAATAGAGGTACCATTACATTTTCTGTTTTTCACGAAAACCCTATTGTTTTAAAAAGTACCGATGTAAATGAAACCTTATTTATTGACAACCCTAAGCATATTCAAGAGTTTCATGTAAAAAACATGAAAGATTATTTATTTCACTTAAAAACATCGCACCCATCAACTGGAGCATCTGCCCTTCATACCAGCTGGGTCATGAACCAAATTTTAGAGCTTTAAATCTTATTTATTTTTTTATCTTTCGTTTTCAAATAAAAAACTCATATGTTATTTCGAATTATTTTACTCGTAATTTTAACCACCACTTTTTTTTGTTGTAAATCGCAAACAGATTCTAGGCTTGCTCTAAATAGTCCTACTCTAGAAAAAAAGATAAAGGTACTTATTGTTGACGGTGAGAATAACCATGGTATTTGGCCCAAAACAACCTTTATGATGAAAGATTATTTAGAACAAACAGGTTTGTTTGAGGTAGATATTAATAGAAAAAAATATACCTGGATGGGGCCGCATTTCAACCCCGTTAAAAATGTTAGTGACATTCATGAGCTTTTAAAACTATATCCGTTACAGGATGGTGTATCAAGAATTGAGGTAGACAGTACAAAATATGATCCTGATTTTAATCCTAATTTCAAAAATTACGATGTGGTCATTTCTAATTTTGGTTGGAAATCCTCTCAATGGCCTGAAGCCACCAAGGCAAATTTTGAAACGTTTGTAAAAAATGGCGGTGGATTTGTTTTAATTCATGCGGCAAACAACGCTTGGGGCGATTGGGATCAGTTTAATAAAATGATTGGCCTAGGAGGTTGGGGTGGTCGTGATATTCACACGGGACCTTATGTATATTATAATGATGACGATGAACTTGTACGCGATCCGTCTGATGGTAAATGTGCTTCTCATGGTCCGCAACACAATTACGTATTAAAAACACGGGCTAAAGACCACCCTATTATGAAAGGACTGCCAGAAACCTGGCTTCACACCAAAGATGAACTATACGCTGAAATGCGAGGACCTGCCGAAAATATGACCATATTGGCCACGGCTTATTCTGACAAAAAATATAAGGGAACGCAGCGTCATGAACCCATGCTTATGACTATTGATTATGGAAAAGGCAGGATATTCCATTCAGCCATGGGACATATGGATTATTCTTTTGAATGTGTTGGATTTATTACCACCTTTCAACGTGGTGTAGAATGGGCGGCAACAGGTAAAGTCACGCAAAAAGTTCCTGAAGATTTCCCTACTGAGCAATCTGTTAGTATCAGGAAATGGAATAAATAAGTTAGTTAAGTCTTATTCTTTACAAAAATAAGTTTAAATCGTGCATTGGGTTGGTCTCTTGTTTCCAACTCAAACTGCTTTAATGATTTGAACAAAGGCGTTAACTTTTCAAAACCAAAATTTCTTGAATCAAAATTTGGTTGTTTTTTTAATATTAAAGATCCCACATCTCCTAAAAAAGCCCAACCATCATCATCTGCGGCATCTTCAACAGAATTTTGCAATAAACGAATGATTTTGGGAGTGAGGTTGTATAAATTCTTTTTCTTTACGTCTTTCCCTCCTACCGCTTCTTCTGTATCTTTTTTAAGAATTTCCAAATAAATAAACTTATCACAAGCTACAATAAAAGGATCTGGGGTTTTCTTTTCTCCCATGCCATAAACAACGATTCCTGCTTCTCTTAAACGTGTGGCTAATTTTGTAAAATCGCTATCAGAAGACACTAAACAAAAACCATTAACCTTTTCGGAATATAAAATATCCATCGCATCAATAATCATAGCTGAATCTGTGGCATTTTTTCCTTGTGTATATCCATATTGCTGAATGGGTGTGATGGCATGTTCTAACAAGACTTTTTTCCATTTAGAAAGGTAGGGGTTAGTCCAATCTCCATAAATTCTTTTAATGGTTGGTGTGCCATACTTTGTTATTTCCTCCATCATTTCAGAGATGTATTTTGAAGGAATATTATCACCATCTATCAATACTGCAATTTTAGTGTCTTTTATCATAGAATCTACTTGTAAAGCGAAAAGATACAACGTTCCTATTAATTTAAATAGCTTATTGCTATTTTAACGTTTTTTTTAACCACATCCTTAAAAATGTACTTAGTTTAGTGTGCTGTAATTAAAAACATTAAACGTTTCTGTATTATAGTATTATGCAAAAAAAAAAATCAATAAAAGCTTTAAGTATTCTCTTATTGGGTTGCATGATTTTCATGAATAACACTATTGAGGCCCAACAAAACAGATTTACAAAAGGTTTACGCTCAGATAAAAACTATTACACGGAGATTCATTTTGATTTTATTTCTGAAAAAATAATTATTCCTGTAACTATTGAAAACAGAACCTATAAATTCATGCTAGACACAGGGGCGCCAAATGTAATTTCTAAAGAACTTAGTGTTAAAATTGAAAGCAAGTCTATTTCGCAAATCAACGTATCTGATGCTACAAACAAGCGCAACCAGTTAGAACTTGTTTCCATTCCAGAATTGCAACTTGGTTCTATTAGATTTATAAATTGTCCAACGCTTGTTGATAATACCTCACATAATTTAATTTTTGATTGTTTTGATATAGATGGTATTATAGGAAGTAATATGTTGTACAAATCTATCATTCAAATTAACCTTGATAATAAATTACTTGTAGTTACTGATACGCCTAAGCGCCTGCATTTAAATAAGGATGAAGCCTTTAAAATGGACTTAATCAATGCTCAAAAGAGTCCGTATATATGGATTGAATTTAAAGGAGATAAAACCGTAAAAGAGCATGTTCTCATTGATACAGGTATGAAAGGTTTTTATGATTTAACCTTAAATCATATGAATAAATTAAGTGATTATGGTATCTATACCAAAGTTTCTGAAGCTACAGGAAGTGCTTCTATGAGTTTATTTGGTACGGCTAAACAGAATACACAATACCGACTGATAATAGATCAACTAAAGTTTGTAAATACTGTTTTTAATAATACTTTAGTAAAAACAACGAATGATACTAATTCTAGAATAGGCGCCGAAATGTTAAAATATGGCACTATGACTTTTAATTTTAAGCAAAAAAGATTTTACTTTAATCCGCATAATCGTGTTGTGGATATGAAGCAGAAGCACTTGGGGTTTTCTCCAAGTATTTTAGGCAATAAGATTATTGTTGGCATAGTGTGGAGTGCTGATTTAAAAGAGCAATTAGAGTATGGTGATGAAATTATAACTGTAGATGATTTAGATGTTCAATCAACACCTTTATGTGACTTTATTAATGGCTCTGCACAAGTGATGCATAATGATACGTTCAGCATGGTTGTAAAGAAAGCCAATGGAGCTTTAAAAACGGTTCTAATAAAAAAAAGCTACTTCAAAGGTGAGTAGCTTTGTTAGTCATGTTTCTTTTTAGGGACAATATCTTGTTTACTTTATGTTTCATGAACTTATCATATTAATAACAATTTTCATGCCAAATTAACGGCATTTCTCTAAGAATATTTTGCAATTTTGCCTTCTACGCCAATGAAGAACTGATGCATATATTCAAAATCAGCTTCTATATTATCTGATGGATAAAATGGTTCTGAAACTTTGTTTTGTTTTTTACCAAAATCTAGAGTAAACATAATGATAGGAACCTTGGCCTTTTTAGCAATGTAATAAAAACCTGTGCGCCATTGTTTAACCTTTTTTCGGGTGCCCTCTGGAGCTAGTGCAATTCTAAACTCCTCATGTTCTTGAAAGAGTTTAGCAATCATATCTACCTTATTTTCATTCGATTGTCTATTTATAGGAGCACCCCCAAGCGCTCTAAAAAAAATCCCGAATGGGAAAATAAAAAGTTCTTTTTTTCCAATAAAATTGGTTTTTACTCCTACTACTGCTCTTAACAGAATACCAATGTAGAAATCATGCCAACTTGTATGAGGTACAGCAATAATAACCGCTTTTTTTACAGAATCTTTTGAAAATGAAGTATTACCAACAAGTTGCCAACCTAACAATTTAAAATATATAAGTTTAGCCAACCATTGCATATTACATTCTTTGATAAAGTGATTTTAATTTCTCTCTGGTAATCGTTTTTTTCCAATCTATACCAATAGCATTTTCCCATAGTGGTTCTAGCCCTAGCGCAACATCTATCATAATGTCAAACTCGCTATCACTTAAATGAGCACAAACACCTTGTGGTAAACTAATATGATGTTTAGCTAACATCTCTTTAAAAATTTTAACGCCTTCAGGATAAAATTCCTCTAAATGATTAAAAACGATACAGTTTCCTATACCATGTTTGGTTCCTAATAAGTAGGATAACCCATAACTCAAGGCATGTGCTACGCCAACCTGAGAGTAAACAATACTCATACCTCCATGCCACGAAGCCATCATTAATTTTTCTTGAGCTTCTTCTTCAGAAAGCTTATCATCAAGAAAAATCTCTTTACACAACTCAAGCGCCATGTTACCATAAGACTGGCTAAAAGCATTTAAATAGGTGCCTGTAAGCGATTCTACACAATGAATATAACAGTCCATTCCTGTATAAAACCATTGCTCTTTAGAGACTCCCCTGGTCAATTTTGAATCCAAAATAACCTGATCAAAAGGTGTAAAATCTGAATTAATTCCCAGTTTTTTTTCTGGTCCTGTTAATACAGCTGTTCTAGATACTTCAGCACCTGTACCAGACAGCGTTGGTACACCGACGTGATATATGGCGGGGTTCTTTACTAGATCCCATCCTTGATAATCTTCAGCCAGACCGTCGTTTGTTAACATAATAGAAACAGCCTTGGTCAAGTCTAAAATACTTCCACCTCCAATTCCTATAATACCCGATGGACGTTCTTTTCCTTTTAAAATGATATCTTCTACCAAATCATCTACCTGAGCGGTTTTCGGTTCTTCTTTAGTTGAAACAAATATAATCCTATCATCATAAGCTAAAGATATTCTTGACGTTAACCATGAATTACCTTTAAACACATCATCAATTAAAAATATAAAAGGAGAATGAATGCCTAAACGTTTTGGAGCTAAAACATCATTTACTTGATTAAAACTACCTCTGCCAAAAATCACCTTTGACACCATGGGAAAGTTCTTATAATTCATTTATATGTCTATTTTTAGAACAAGTAAAAATACTATTATTTAAAATCTATTTGTCAAGGTTTTCTTGAAATTTTTCAAAAAAAAGTCCTACATGATAGCCATCAACTAGTGCATGATTTACCTGAATACCTACACGCATCATCATGTCATGATCATTTTTTACCACCTTACCAAAGCTTAACTTGGGTATAGACTCTTGTTTTCCTGATACAGGCTCTTTATGTCCTGTAAAATTTATCCATGGCAACGCTGAACAATGAATACAATCTAAACCATTGTTTGAAGGAAACAATTCATCACTTTGATGTATGCGCTTCTTTTCACTTTCAAAATTCTTTTTAAATTTTGAAAAACTCTCGTCATAATCAATAAATGAAAACCCAAACGTATTATCTTTTCTTGAAATAGTGGCAGAAGCATTTATAACATCAAACATAACCACTTGCCCATCTTGAATTCTTAATTTTAAGTTATCAATTGTATTAATGGCTTTCATACAATCATGTAAATACCTAGCAAAAAAACTGATTTTGTTCTTTTTTGAAAACAAATACGCCCTAGATACATTGACCTGCGCTGTTATTCCAAAATAAGGATCTTTAAACGTAGAAAAGTGATGATACAATGCTTTTCTGTTCCAAGTATTCAAATCTATTAGTTTCAAGGCCTAAAAGTATTTTAATAGCGATTTTAAGGTATTAATGGTTTTATATGTTTTTCCGTTGGTATCTTCATCAGTAACCTCTTCATGCGCCCACGTGGTATGAAATGGTACATGAATGGCTTGTGCCCCAATATTTATTAATGGCAAAACATCAGATTTAAGAGAATTACCAATCATTAAAAATTCGGACGGATGAATATCTAAGTGTTTTAAAAGTTTAGCATAATTATCTTCTTTTTTATCGCTTAGTACTTCAATATGATGAAAATAATCGGTTAAACCAGACTTCTCCAGTTTGCGTTCCTGATCAAGTAAATCGCCTTTAGTAGCTAAAATAAGTCTATACTTTTTTGATAAGGTTTTTAAAACAACATCTACCCCATCAAGTAATTCTACAGGTTTTTTAAGCATATCCTTACCTATATTAAGGATAGCTTCAAGTGTTTTATTTGGAATATCATAATTTGATAGCTCAAGTGCCGACTCTACCATAGACAAAACAAATGCTTTAACGCCATATCCATACATAGGCAGGTTACTAATCTCCTTTTTAAAAAGCTCTTGATCAATCTTGTTTGGTGTTTCGTATTTAGAAAGCAACCTACAAAATTCAGCTTCAGCATCTCTAAAATAAGTTTCATTAACCCATAAGGTGTCATCAGCATCAAAACCTATAACCTTGATATTTTTATAGTCTATCTCCATAATTTCTTTGCGCGCTCTAAGTCTTCTTTCGTATCAATTTCAACACCTTGAATATCTGTTTCAACCATTTTAATACGTTTTCCGTATTCTAAATAGCGGATACATTCTATTTTTTCGGAAGCTTCAAGTGGAAGCATGGGTAATCTGTAAAAATCAAGTATGGCCTCCTTTCTAAAAGCATAAACCCCTTTGTGCTTATAATATTTTGCACCTGATTTTTTTTCTCTAGGATATGGAATAGGACTTCTAGAAAAGTATAAAGCAAATTTAGATTGATCTACAATAACCTTTACCGTATTCGGGTTATTAATTTCCGCTTCTTCTGTAATGTGAACCATTAAAGACGCCAAATCAACTTCCTTGTTTTTGTCTTCCTTAAACACCTGAATAAGTTTACTTAGTGACTTCTCATCCGTAAAAGGTTCATCACCCTGAACATTGATAACAATGTCAATATCTAAGTTTTCAACAGCCTCGGCAATCCTATCAGATCCACAATCATGCTCCTTTATACTCATCATGGCCTTACCTCCATTACTGACAATTTCATTGTAAATAATGTCACTATCAGTAACTACAATAACATCATCAAAAAGGTTTGTAGCCACCGTGGCTTCATAAGTTCTTAAAATCACCGTTTTACCATGAAGGTCTTGCATGAGTTTACCAGGGAAACGTGAGGCCGCATAGCGCGCTGGAATCATTGAAATTATTTTCAAGGGCTATAAATTTTATGTTGAAAAAGACTTAAAAACTAAATATCAAAAGTAATAAAATTTATATGGTCTTAGGGCGTTGAAGATTTAAACTTTCTAAAGAATTTATAAATAAATATTAGCAATAGTAACACAAAAACGCCTCCTAGTAATGGCAAAAAAATTGAAATTAGTGCCATAATGATAGAACATCCTGTTTCAAAAATGGAGACCAAGGGGTTACCAAAACCCGCTGTTGAAACAGTAGATGTAAATCGAGCCGAACTTGATGCGCCTGAAATAGCCGCGGCCGTTCCTCCTCCCGCAATGATAGCCAATGCCCAAGTTACCAACGGACTTAACTCTGAAACTGTTGATAACATCACAAGGGTACCTCCCAAAGTGGCTAGTGGTACAGCTATAGTATCTAATAGATTATCAATATAAGGTATAAAATAAGCTATAATTTCAACAATAGTAGCTACACCTAGCGTTATTAAAGCGGCTGTACTGCCTAACCATTCCCATGATTCATTGAGATGCCAAACATCAAAATAAGCAACCAGACTTAAGGCAAACAAGGGCAAAAACACTCTAAAACCTACAGAGGCAGCTAAACCAATACCTAGACAAATGCTCATTATTGTTTCTACAGTCATACTTTTTTAACATTAACAACTATTCCTCAAAAAAGGTTTCCTTAAAACCTATAAGATACAATTTTTCTTTTGCTCTTGTAACAGCAGTATAAAGCCAACGTAAATAGTCTTTATCTATACCATTTGGCAAATAAGGCTGTTCAACAAAAACAGTATCCCATTGGCCGCCCTGAGATTTATGACAGGTCATAGCATATGAAAATTTCACCTGAAGCGCATTAAAATATTTATTGCTTTTTACCTTTAAAAACTTTTTATATTGACTTGATTCATTTTCAAAATCTTTCATCACTTCTTGATACAGTCTATTAGAGTCTTCATAAGATAACGAAGGGCTTTCGGCATCAATGGTATCTAAGATTAAAACCGTTTCAAACGGCTTCATCCTTGGATAATCAACCATTCTAATTTTTACTTCAGCAAACCTAAAACCATATAACTCAATAATACTAAATATTTCAAGTACTTCAATGATATCGCCGTTTGCAATAAAACCAGCTTCTGTTGTTGGTTTTATCCAGAAATAATTGTTTTTAACAACCATTAAATAATCACCAGCAGACAATTCGTTTTCGTTAAATAAAATCCGACTCCTAATCTGCTGATTGTATAAATTAGCACGTTTATTACTCCTAACAATGATGGCAGTTTCTTCCTTGCCTAATTCACTATATGCCTCATTAATAGCATCCATAATTTCATAGCCATCAATAAGCCTAACAATGTCTTTAAAGCCGTTTAAATCAAATTTAAAAGTGTCAAAATTCATATTCATTAAGGCTTCTCGAAGCACAGTTGCATTTGCTAAAATACCAGAATTTTGTTCTTGACGCACTACTTCATCAAGTTCCATTCTAGTGACTTCTTTATTGTAATTTAAACTCAATAAATTTTCATCAAGTGCTGGGCTAAGTTCTAATTTTACAGGTGGTAACTGTGCTGTATCCCCTATTAAAAGCAACTTACATTGATGACCAGAATACACATACTGCATTAAATCATCAAGTAACGAGCCATTTTCAAAAAACTTCGATTCTCCAGGAGTGTCAGGGATCATAGAAGCCTCATCAACAATGAATACCGTATTTTTATGTTTATTAGGTTGCAAAACAAACTTGAC
Organism: Allotamlana fucoidanivorans; assembly: GCF_006265225.1. Taxonomy (GTDB): domain Bacteria; phylum Bacteroidota; class Bacteroidia; order Flavobacteriales; family Flavobacteriaceae; genus Allotamlana; species Allotamlana fucoidanivorans. The sequence goes on from NZ_VDCS01000017.1 coordinate 43,927, forward strand.
ACCTCCGCTTTTATTTTTTTTAGGAAAATAAATTTTTTTATGAATAGTAAAAGCTTCTTTGTTAGAATAATTAGATATCACTTTGGCTGCCCTACCTGTTGGTGCCAATAACACCGCACTCTTCTTTGCTTTCCATAAATTAGTTACTATAGTGCCAATTATGGTGGTTTTTCCAGTTCCCGCATAACCTTTTAAAACATATAAGGCTTTTGGATATTTCCCAAAAATAAATTCAGATAATTGTTGCAATACAATATCTTGTTTTAGCGTTGGCTGAAACGGAAACTGCTGTTTTATAAGGGAATAAAATTCTGAGGCTTGCATTTAACAAAGAAGGCTAATAATTTATTGTTCAAAGATAGAAATGATTTTTACGCTCTTTGTTTTTACCATTAAAAAAAAATTGTAGATTTGCTAAATTCCTTTAACAAAATTAAAATTAAATAACATACTATGTTGACATTTATTCTTATTGCAGTTGCAGTGATTTTAGTTACAATTGGCTTAGTTAAGTTAATTGACAAATTTATTCCTTCAAAATTAAAACCTGTTTTAAACATAGTACTTTGGGTTATAATTGGATATTTAGGTTACCAAACGTATCAATCTATTTATGAACCCATTCAATTTAATAAAACAAAAAACAAGCGTTACGCTAAAGTTATTGAAAGCTTAAGAGATATTAGAAATGCGCAATTAGCACACAGACAGGTTACAGGTAAATTTGCTGATAAATTTGAAAATTTAATTAAGTTTATTGATACAGCAGAATACACGATTACCCAACGAAGAGACTCAAGTATTATTGACAAAGAACTTACTAAACTATATCAAGTAGATACTTATAAGGATATTGTTATCATTGACACCTTAGGTTTTGTGTCTGTAAAGGACTCACTATTTAAGAAGTCTGATCGTTATAAAACTATGATGAATGTGCCTGTTGGAAAGCCTGATGCAAAATTTGAATTGAAAGCTGGCTTTATTGAGCAAAATAAATTAAAAATACCTGTTTTTGAAGCCAAAGTAAAAAAAGATGTTATTTTGTTTGATCAAAATAAAGATTTACTAATTCAGGAAAATCAAGTAGTATCTGTTGATGGTGTTAATGGTAATGCCCTTAAAGTAGGATCAATGGACGAGGTTAAAACCAATGGTAACTGGCCTAAAACATATGGCTCAAACGAGTAACATTACTAACAACAAACTAACTAAACTAAGCTTGTCCATTCAAATCAGTTTGAGTGGACTTTCTTTTTGTATTCTAGATACGCAATCTAACACCATACTTCATTTAAAAGAAAAGCATTTTGGGAAAAAGTTGAATCCGTTAGATATTTTAAATGAACTTACAGATCTTTTTAATACGGATACTTATTTAGCTAACAATTTTTACAGGGTTACCGTTATTCATGATAGTGACCTATCCGTACAAGTACCCAAAACCTTATTTAATGAAGCGAACTTAGCAGATTATTTAAAGTTTAATTCTAAAATCTTAAAAACTGATTTTGTTACTTTTGATGCGCTTAACGAACAAGATATCATTAACGTTTATGTGCCTTATGTTAACGTTAACAACTTTATATATGACCAATTTGGTGATTTCACCTTTAAACACATATCAACGGTTTTAATAGAAGAACTGCTTCATTTCGAAAAACATGCAACATCTTTAAAGTTTTATGTACATGTTAGTAAAGACAATTTTCAAATTATTGTTATTGAAAAAGGAAAACTAAAACTTTACAACAGTTTCAACTACCAAACCGACCAAGACTTTATCTATTATATCCTGTTTACAGCAGAACAATTAGGTTTAAACCCTGAAACATTTGAGCTTCTCTTTTTAGGTGATGTTAATAAGGAGGATGCATTGTATCAAATAGCCTATAAATATATAAGAACTATTGCCTTTGGCAATATAATGGATAATTACAAATTTGAAAATAGCCATACAGCTTCAAATTATTCAAATTTTGTGCTTATAAAAAGTATATCATGCGTATAATATCAGGCATTTATAAAAGACGAAAAATAAACGCACCTAAAAACCTTCCAGTTCGGCCAACAACGGATATGGCCAAGGAATCTTTGTTCAACATAATCAACAATCTTTATTATTTTGATGACATATCTGTAATTGATTTGTTTGCAGGCACGGGCAATATTAGTTATGAATTCGCTTCAAGAGGTACAGAAACCATCACTGCCGTAGATCAAGATCACCGATGTATTAATTTTATAAATCAAACAGCCCATAGCTTTGGCATGCCTATACAAACCTTAAAAGCTGATGTTTTTAAATTTTTAGATAAAACAAATATAATGGCTGACTTCATTTTTGCTGATCCGCCTTATAACTTCACTCAAGATCAGTTTTCTAAAATACCTGAGTTGATTTTTAATAATAATATTTTATCTAAAAACGGCACTTTGGTTGTTGAGCATTCTAAGCATACAGATTTATCAGAGATTGAAAATTACGCATACTCAAAAGCTTATGGAGGTAATGTTTTTAGTTTTTTTGAACACGCCTAATTGAATCCATTTTTTTTATTCCTTTTTTTTCTGTAAATTAGAAACTCTCTAAGAGTCCCAGACTCATAATTTACTATCCATTGGTAATAAATTACCACTTATGTTGTATGGTTAAGGCGTCATTAACATCAATATAACTATGAAAAGTATTTTCTTGATTCATTCAAAATTTCATTTTTGCAAGCCACGTTATTCCCTAATCCAATATTTCACATCTGTTATACTTAATCCTTATGTAGCTATCAAATACATAAAACCATTTAGAAATAGAGCAATTCGTTTCTACGCTTTAGTATTCACTAACCTTCCAAAATATCAATTATGAAAACAATTAAAAATGCCATTGTATTAACGCTATTATTCTGTTTAGTAGTAAATTTTTCCTTCGCTCAACAAATGTTTAGAGTTCATCAAGACAACGTAAGGCCTTCTAGCTTTATGGAGTATGAAAAAGTAGCCAAAAAATTTAGAGACGCCTGTATAAAATACAATGTAGACGTAACGTGGTTTGCAGCTTCAACAAACGATTTTAAATACATCTATGTATCGCCCATTGAGAACTTTGCAGAATTGGACGAACGTCCTTTTGCTGAAATGGCTGAAGCCATGGGAGATGATTTTAGTGATATGTTTAAAGAATTTGATAAACACTATGATTCGCATGGGACTTATATTCTTGTAAAAGATTCTGAGCTATCTTATATGCCTGAAGGTGTAGAAAATGCACCTAGTAATGAAAATTATAGAACCTGGATTTATATGTATTACAAACCCGAACACGCAAAAGACATCCGAGAAGGCATGAAAGCTGTAAAACAAATGTTTAAAGATAAGGGCTCTACACGTTATTATCGTGTGTATCGTGATGGCTTAGGTCAAACAGAATCATATTACTTAGTTTCTTTATCAGCAGAAAATGAAATAGATTCTGCTAAAAAGGATACGGCTAACCGAGAAACCCTTGGCCCTGATAGATGGGATACCTTTAATAAAGTTATGAAATACGTAACCAGAACAGAAGAATATACAGGAAGAATGCGTCCTGATATGGACTATGCGCCAAAAACAGAATAGAGTTAGTCACTTTAATAACCGATAAACCCTTCTTTAAATAACTTAAAGAAGGGTTTATTATACTTAAGCAAATCTATAAGCCGAATTCTGTACTTTTTCTTAAAAAAGAAAAAGCCCTTATCATTTATCTGAATGTACTATTACTAATACACTTTAGCTGCCTACCCTCCAGCATCAAACGTGCCGCTTTCAAACGCTGGTATACATGACATTGCACCATATAGAGTTTACCTGATTTCACTACAGCATTACCCGTACATTCTTTCTGTTGCACTTTTCCTAACCTCTCGGCTGGTGGCCATTAACCACTATATTGCACTATGGTGTTCGGACTTTCCTCCATTCAATTTTGAACAGCGATAAGGCGATTTACTTATAAGCAAAAGTACATAAATTGTTAATAACTCCTATCAAATTATAAGCTCTCAATTCTTATTTTTCAATTGAATTTTTAACTTTGTTATCTCAAGAAATTTCAATGGAGCATTTTATTGTATCAGCTAGAAAATATCGCCCTCAAACATTTAAAGATGTTGTGGGCCAGCAAGCTATTACAAACACCCTTTTAAATGCCATTGAGAATAATCATTTAGCACAAGCCTTGTTGTTTACAGGGCCCCGAGGGGTTGGGAAAACCACCTGTGCCAGAATTTTAGCAAAAATGATTAATAGTGATGGATCTGAATCTGAATCTGAAGATTTTGCTTTTAATATTTTTGAACTTGACGCTGCTTCAAACAATTCTGTTGATGATATACGAAGCCTAACCGATCAGGTTAGAATTCCGCCTCAAGTTGGGAAATATAAAGTTTATATCATTGATGAGGTGCACATGCTATCGCAAGCGGCTTTTAATGCCTTTTTAAAAACCTTAGAAGAACCGCCCAAGCACTGTATTTTTATTTTAGCGACTACTGAAAAATATAAAATTATTCCAACCATCTTATCGCGCTGTCAAATATTTGATTTTAAAAGGATTACAGTAAAAGATGCCAAAGATTATTTAAAATATATTGCTAAAGAACAGAGTGTTCAAGCGGAAGATGATGCTTTGCATATTATTGCTCAAAAAGCAGATGGAGCTATGCGTGATGCCTTATCTATTTTTGATAGAGTGGTGAGTTTTTCGGGCAAAAACCTAACTAGGCAAGCTGTAACCGAAAACTTAAATGTGCTTGATTATGAAACCTATTTTAAAAGTACTGACTTAATTCTTGAGAATAACATTCCGGAGTTACTCCTTCAGTTTAATGAAACTCTTGCCAAAGGTTTTGACGGGCATCATTACATAGCTGGTTTGGCATCGCATTTTAGAGATTTGTTGGTTTCAAAAACCGAAGAAACCATACCTCTATTGGAAGTTGGTGAACAAACACAATTAAAATACCTTGAGCAATCAAGAAAAGCATCACAGTCCTTTTTACTATCAGCAATTGATTTAGCAAATGCATGTGATTTAAAATACAAGACCAGTAAAAATCAACGGTTACTCGTTGAGCTATGCTTAATGCAACTTGCCTCTATCACTTTTGATGGAGAAAAAAAAAATAGCAAACATTACATAATTCCCGCTTCTTACTTCAGAAAAAAAGGAATTACGCCTGTTTCTGTTACACGACCTAACACGGCCTCGCCTAATCAAACGGATGATACTCAAGTAAAAAATGAAGCTGTTAATCCAGAACCAAAAGTGCTTGAAAAGTTTCAAGTAAAAACTCCCCCAAAGGTTATTTTAAAAAAAGAAAATAAACGCACCTCTGGTCTGTCCTTAAGCAGTATAAGAACTAAAAAAGCGCACGAAATAAAACAAATGGATGTGGTGGTTGATGAAGAACAATTACCCAAAGATCCATTTACAGAGAAAGAATTTATTACTGTTTGGAATGCTTATATTGATAAGTTACAAAATGAAGGTAAACATATCATAGCCTCAATTCTTTCTATTGATACACCAAAATTAAAAGGCTCAGTAGCGCATTTAGAGTTTCCAACGGAGACTAATAAAGTTGAGCTTGAGCGGCATCAATATGAGCTTCTAGGCTATATTAGAAAAGCCCTGAATAACTTTGAAATTAGTATAGATGTAACAGTTAATGAAATAAAACAAAAACAATACGCCTTTACAACTATAGAAAAGTTTGAAAAACTAAAAGAGAAAAATCCAACGATTGATCTTTTAAGAAAAACCTTTGATCTAGATGTTTAATGCTGTAAAACATATGGTTACTAAACTATACTTCACTATAATTATTGCTATTTTGGCTTTAAGCTGTGATGGTAGGTATAGAAAATTTAAGTCCAAAGCTGAAGTATTAACCGAACTGAATCTAAAAGAAGCATTTTCAAAAGAAATTCATATCATCCCTGAAAATCCAGTTCAAATAGTCACAGACACAGTACTGAATAATGGTTTTAAAATAAAGATTCATTACTATTCACAAAAAGATAGTGTTTTTGTTGGCTCCAAAATTAATAACACAGAAGATGAAACCTATTTTAAAAACTTTGAAGCTACTATAAATATTCAAAACGGAGAACATAAAAAACATAGCGTAACGCTTAATAAAGCCTCTTTTAAGGATTTTGAAACAGCTGCCTTTTGGAATCGTGCTGTCATGCAATTTGTTTGGATTGATTTTGAAGCCTCCAACGAAGAGTTTGTATACCTAAATACAGCCTTTAACATTGTTAACACCTCTGTATTTAAAGATTTTAGGATCTCTATAAATAAATACGGCATAGTTAATATTCAGCAAGTGAATACTTTACCCAACACCATTTAAATCATGCTAGGATTAAAATTACCAACCGACCCGCGCTGGGTTAATATCGTTGAAAAAAACATTGAAGAAATACTCACAGATCACGCTTTCTGTGAACAAAAAGCAACCAGTACGGCCATTTCGCTTATTGTAAGTTTCCCTGAATATACAGAATTAGTGCAAGAAATGGTAGCGCTGGTTAAAGAAGAGATTAGCCATTTTAAAATGGTACATGATAAAATTTTAGAACGCGGATGGACTTTAGGCAGAGATAGAAAGGATGACTATGTTATTGAATTATTAAAATTCTTTCCTAAAGGCGGTAGTAGAACCGACCAATTGGTGCATAGATTATTATATGCGGCACTTATTGAAGCCAGAAGTTGTGAACGTTTTAGGCTTTTATCTGAAGAGTTAGCCGATAAAGAATTGGCTACTTTTTATAGAAATCTTATGGTAAGTGAAGCAAACCACTACACTATGTTTTTAGGATTTGCAAGACAGTACGGAAACAAAAAAGAAGTTGACACCAAATGGCAGCAACTTCTTGAATATGAAGCTAAAATTATGAGTAACTTAGGAACTTCAGAAAAGGTGCATGGTTAAAACCTATACCCTATACCTATTTGAACATTTCTGTTTTTTGCTGAAAGTCCTACATTTTCATTAAATACATTTCTAAAACCATAAGTATATCTGGCATCAACAAAAAGAGCGTAGTTGATTTTATATTCAAGACCGCCAACACCAGAGTAAGCAAAGTTGTTTACTTTGTCATCTTCTTTATGCACCTTAAGCCCTACTTGCGGCCCCAAAGACAAGTGAAATTTTTCACTTAATCTTAATCTGAGTAAAACAGGAGCTTGAATATAGTCTAAATGTAAGGGTTCTGATTTAGCACCTTCTGCCGAAAACTGCAATTCAGGAACTAAAGATATGGCTCTAGAAAATCCTATATTAGCAAAAAAACCAATATAAATACTATTACGGTGTTTATTTTCAAAGTTAGGAACCTCCTCAAAATCTAAATTAGAAATATTGTAACCTCCCCTTACGCCGTAGTTAACTCCTTGAAATGAACTACCTTTAGGTTTCGGAATAATAGAGTCATTTGCGTTTTGTAGTTTTAAATCTTGTGCAAAACCAAAGTATGAAAAACACAAGCCGACTGTAATGAGAAATAATTTTTTCATCTGTTAATCATTTAAGAAATCTATCAGATGTAATTAGGTCAGAAAACGGTTACAAAAATTCGACTTAATTCATTATTAATAGATTTGGGATGTAACTAATAATGAGACCAATATATGCTATAAACGCAAAAGCAAACAATTTTAAAAGGTAAAATGCAATAATTTACTGTGTATTGCTTGAAACCGTATCATAGTATATACTTTTTATAATACCATCGGCTAATCCGATTTTTGGAACGTAGATATTTTTTGCTCCACTCCATTTCATGGCAGACAAATAAATTCGCATAGCAGGAATGATAACATCGGCTCTGTCTTGGTTTAAATCTAATTCTGTAATACGCTCTTCATAAGAATAGCTTTGTAAGGTGTTATAGTATGATGTCATATAAAAGTATGAAAGAGGCTTACCCAAAGCTTTTCCAGAAATTTTGAATATTTTATTGATATTCCCTCCAGAGCCCATAACAGAAATATTATCATACCCCTGAGCATTATGAGCAATCCAATGCCTTAAATCCTGCCAATCTTCATTTTTCACCATGTCATTCAGTAATCTTACAGTACCTATTTTAAACGACCTTGAGACTACTTGTTTGCCTTGATCAATAACTGTAAACTCTGTACTTCCCCCACCTACATCAACATACAAATACGTTTTATTAGGGTCTACAAATTTATTTAAATCTGTAGCAGCAATAATGGCAGCTTCTTCCTCTCCTCCAATAATATCAATATTGATTCCCGCTGTTTCTGAAACCATATCAACAATCATTTGTCCGTTTGCAGATTCCCTCATTGCAGATGTGGCACAAGCTTTATATTTAACTACTCTGTGAGATTTCATTAACAGCTTAAACGCTAACATAGTATCAAGCATACGCTGTGTATTCTCTTTTGATATTCTATTTTTAAGAAATACATCTGCCCCTAAACGAATTGGAACCCTAACTAATGAGTTTTTTTTAAATTGAACAGGTTTACCCTTTTGCTCAATAATGTTAGAGATGAGTAATCTAACAGCATTTGATCCAATATCTATAGCAGCGTATTTCTTTATTGAGAGCATATTAATTGTTTAAATTTTGTAAATAATAATCATAAATGGCGTATTGTGATCTTACTTTTTCGTTATCATTCTTTCTATATCTATTTTCTTGTGTGTCGTCTAAAATTCTTGCCTTTACATTGTCATTCCAAGAAATATTGAAGGTATCAATGATTTCCTTTTTAATGTCTTCATCATAAATAGGGCAACTCACTTCTACCCTATTATAAATATTTCGCGTCATCCAATCAGCACTTGAAATATACAATTTAGAGTTACCATTATTTCCAAAAATATAAATTCTGGAGTGTTCTAAAAATTTATCTACCACACTGATTACCTCAATGTTTTCACTCATACCTTTTACACCAGGAATTAAACAACAGAGTCCGCGAACTATCATTTGTATTTTTACACCTGCCCTACTCGCTTCATATAATTTATCAATCATAGGATAGCAAGAGATACTATTCATTTTTAATCTGATAATACCTTCCTTACCGTTTTTAACTTGTTCAATTTCGTTATCTATAAGTTTAAAGATGGTCTTTTCTGTATAATGCGGGGAAACAATTAAATGTTTATATGTATGTATCTTATAATTAGCCTCAAAGAATTCAAATATCTTACTGACATCTTTTAAAATCTTTTGATTGGATGTAAAAAGCGTATGATCTGTATATATCTTGGCTGTTGATTCGTTAAAGTTCCCTGTACTTATAAAACCATAGCGTTTTAGTTTTTTACCCTGTTCTCTTTCAATAACACACATTTTACTATGTACTTTAAGGCCAGCAACTCCAAATATTAAATTAACGCCTTCTTCCTCCATTTGCTGTGCATAATCAATATTAGCCTGTTCATCAAACCGAGCTCTGAGTTCTATAGAAACCGTAACAGACTTTCCATTTATGGCTGCGTTTATTAAAGAGCTGGCTATATGAGATATTTCGGCTAAGCGGTAGATGGTGATTTTTATGGTTCTTACTTTAGGATCTAAGGCTGCTTCACGCAAAAACTTAACTACATATGAAAATGTTTGGTAAGGTGCATAAAGTAAATAATCTTTCTTTGCTATAGCTTTAAAGATACTATCCTGTAAACTTAATCCTTTTACGGGTAAGGCTTCAATTTTCTTATACATTAAATCGGTTCTTCCTAAACTAGGAAACCCCATATAATCTCGTCTATTATGGTATCGTCCGCCAGGAATGACACTATCTGTATCATCAATTCCCATTTTAGACATTAAATACTGTAGGGTATCATCATGAATAGTTTTGTCATATACAAACCGAACGGGTTCTCCTACTTCCCTATGTTTTACACTGTCGGATATTTTCTCAATAAAACTTTTACTTAAATCACTTTCAAAATCTAACTCGCCATCACGCGTAATTTTGATCATATGTGCTGAAATGGCTGTGTAATCAAAAATATTAAAGATATCACCTAAACAATATCGTAATAAATCGTCTATGATTATAATGTAATCCTTTGAGTTTTGCTTGGGTAATACAACAAATCGATTTATGGACTTAGGAATTTCAATTAATGCAAACTGTTTTTTGTTATGAGGCATCAGCATTTTAACCGCCAAATATGCTGCACTATCTTTTAAGTTTGGTAATACAACATCATCATTTAAAATAATGGTCACTAACGCAGGACTTACCTTTTTAAAAAAATATTCTTTTATGAAATCATGTTGTTGGTGATTAATCTGTGTTTCATCAATAATATTGATGTTTTCCTGACACAACTCGTCCTTTATGTCATTTAAAATCTCAGAGCTTTCGCTCTGTTGATCAATAACTATTTGTGTTATAATCTCTAATAATTCTTTTGCTCCAATACCTCCTAGCTGATTTTTCCCGGCTCGGCCAGCCTCTACTATACGCTTTACAGTGGCATAACGCACCTTAAAAAACTCATCAAGATTATTTGAAAATATGCCTAAAAAACGTAATCTTTCGATTAATGGAACACTCTCATCCTGTGCCTCTTGTAAAACTCGAGCATTAAATTGAAGCCAGCTTATTTCTCTATTTATATAACTATTATTTGTTGCAATATCAGGTTTGGTCATTTAATGACTATTAACGTTAATAACTAAACAAATATATTCTATTTGAGATAAATATTTAGGCTTAAACAATATGAAATTATTATCAATTTAAAATACAATCTAAAATCAAAGGGCTTATCATAAACCACACAACTCTGGTTTAATTATCTTAAATAGATTCTGTATTTGTATACCTATTGCGTTCAAATAATCATAGCTTTTTTATTTTAAATCTTTAGGAAATAAGGTTTTTATTGTTTTACCCAGTTTTAATGTGTTCCAAGTTTCAATATCAAACTGAAAAATAACCACACCACATGTAGGCACATTTTCTATATAAATACTACCATAAGTATTTGCAAAATGCGTTATAGCGTGATTATGACCAAATACCATAAGTTCATCAACAGAATCATCTGTTTCCTGAATAACTTTTACTAAACTCTCTCCTGAAAAATCATATAAATCATAATCATAGCTTACAATGTTTTTATTAACAGGGAGATTCTCAATAAAAAACTCTGCTGTTGTTTTAGCCCTTACAGCATCACTTGATATAAGCTTATCTACCTTTAATTTACTCATTTTTAAAACCTTTGAAACCAGATCAGCATCATTAAAACCTCGATTATTTAAAGGTCTTTCATGGTCAATCACATCAAATTCCCATGATGATTTAGCGTGTCTTACTAAAATTAATGTTTTCATAAATATCGATTAAACGCATTTTTTATCGACAAAAAGTTGTTTTATTCGATAAAAATGAAGTTATTTGTTGAATAAATTTAGTTAGAAAACCAATACTATAGTCAATGAATAACCAAAAATTAACATTTGTGCAAAGCAGAACAGGATAATATTTTAACGCTTTTTAAAAGAGAGAACTCTAATAACCTGACTCTTAATCGAGTTTATAAGCTATTTAACATTTTTTTTTGAAGAAAAATAACCTTATGAGTTCATTTGTTATACCTACAATTTAAAAAGTTTAAAATTATGACCCCAAATCTAATGACATCTTTCAATGGTCCGTTGGCTCCCAACGGAATAAAGTTTTCAGTTTTTCCCTTACAAACTATTACTTATTGTTAATAACATTAGAGGCTACTAAGTGACTAATATTAGTTCTTAGTGTCAACTATATTATAAAGTTTCTAACCTTTAGGCTTATGAAAACAATTACCCTAAATCTAACTCCGAAAGCAACTATACAAATAAAACAAGTTTTGTTTGTAATTGTTTTTCTTTTTTTGAGTATTTCTCAAGCACATGCTGATTGTACTGTAAACTCATCAACAGATTTAAATAATGATGGAGAAATAACAGGACAAGAACTCGTTACTTGGATTGGAAATACTGGTTGTACAGGTACTATAACTATCCCTAATGGAATAGATATAATTTTATATTCTACTACCATAATACCTAATACTATTAACCGTATAATTATTCAAGATGGGGCTCATATTTTATGGGATCAAAATAACGTTGACTTAATTTTAGCCGAGAATACTGCCATAGTCATTGAAGATACTGCTGATACAGATGACCAAACAGGCGCTATTGGTTCTACGGGAAACAATTGTAGTAACACCAAAAGATTAATTATTGGTGCTATTGAATACTCTGCTTGTAGTGGAGTCGGAAATGTATGTGTTACTTTTTCTGAAGTTATTGAACAAGGAGGAACTATTCAATTAGATCCTGATTTTGATGTAATTAGTGGTACAGGAAATGAAGTTTGTAATGAACCCTTAGATATTGAAATTGAACTGAATGGTTTTGTTGATGGCATCCCAACCTATAGTTGGGAACAAATTTCTGGTCCTGGAACTATAACATTTTCGCCCGATGACTCAGCTATTACAACGATTACTGCTAGTGTACCTGGGGACTATATTTTAAGAATCAATGTAAGAGTACCTTTAAGTCAAGATTGCTTAAACACCTATGTTGATGTTTATTCTGATATCCCTATTACTTTTAGAGATGGTGTTACAGCATCCACGTTATCAACCTCACCTGGAGCTGGTGGTTCGTGTAATCTACTGGTAGATTTTACCAGTAATACTAGTAACGGAGGACCTAACACTACATATTTGTGGGATTTTGGCGATGGTGGTAATACCAGTACAGAAGCAAACCCAAGCCATTTGTACGCAACAGGAGGAACTTACACAGTAACCTTGACTGTTACAGACCCAGACGGGATTTCACCCTGCAATATTAGTTCCGCATCAGAACAATTAGTTATAAGTGATACCCCTCCTTCAATAACAGGCTCTGTAATCACAACTATTGAAGGCTGTTCTGCTAGTGATGCTCCAATAGCAGAAACAACTGTTGCAGCTTTAGAAGCTTTAGGCTTTATAATTAGTGATGACGCAACTAACAACGTTAATTTAATTGTTAGTAGTTCAGATAATGTATCTGGAACATGCCCAATTGTAATATCTAGAACATACACTATAGAAGACGATTGTGGTAACCAGTCACAAGCCACACAAATTATAAATGTAGATGATGATACCCCGCCTACCATATCGGGAACTATTGCTGAGTCTACCGTGGAAGGATGTCTAGCTACTGATGCCACAGCACCAGTTAACACCGTAGCCGCTCTTGAAGCCCTCGGACTTTCTATTGCGGATGCCTGTACCAATGATACTGATTTAATAGTAACTAGCTCTGATAGTGCCTCTGGTACCTGTCCTATTGTCGTTAC
>NZ_VDCS01000018.1 GCF_006265225.1 Allotamlana fucoidanivorans
ATCGCAGCTTGGGTAACGGCACAAACTAATAGTATTAATAGCAGTTTAGCGGGGGGATGTTCACCGAGCGTATCGCATGATTTTACCAATCAGTCTATTGACTTCTGTACGGGAGGTACGGTAACCATTACCTGGACGGTAGAAGATATCTGTGGCTCTACTAATCCTACTGCTACCTATACCCTAACACAACCGCAAGCAGTAAGCTATACTAGTCCTTCTGATGATACAGCTGATGCCTGTGAGTTTGATGATCAAGTAGGCGTTGACCAAGCATTCCTTAATTGGGTAAATACTCAATCAACCAATATTAATTTAGGTGGTGGTTGTTCTCCAGAATTAACAAATAATAGTGCTTCTGTATCTATTCCTGAATTATGTGTGGGTGGAACAGTTACCGTAACATGGACCATCGATGATGTTTGCGAAACCATTCAGGTTAGTGCCAATTTTACTTTGACACCAGTTCAAGGTACTAAATTCGACCAAACTACTTTACCTGCAGATGTAACAGTAGAATGTGATGCCATTCCAACTTCGGAAACACTAACAGCATCAAATTCTTGTGGTAATGTATCCGTTACATTTAATGAAACAAAAATTGATGGAAGCTGTCCTTCAAACTACTTAATAGAGCGTACATGGATGGCAACCGATAAGTGTGATAATACTGTTAGCCATAAACAAATCATAACCATTCAAGATACAACGGCACCAGTGCCAACAACTACGTTTGAAGGTATGATAAACGTAATTTGTACAGACATCCCTGAAATACCAAATTTAGAGTTCGTTGATAATTGTTCTTCAAACGTTACAGTAGTGTTTAATGAAACAAACTCATTTAATGAAAATGAACCTACAGATTATGAAATTGTAAGAACATGGTCCGTTAAAGATGACTGTGACAACTCTAAGGATTATGTACAAATCATCTCAGTGACCTTAAGTGAAGTGGTTACTGAAGAATTTGCTGAAAGTAGATGTTTTGAAGATGGTATTGTAGAATTGAACGACTATTTACCACGAAATCTAAATAGAAATGGTACTTGGACGCTTTTAGAAGGAAATCTAAACGCTCTTTTAGATGGAAGTGTTTTCAACCCTACAAAGCTTAAAATTGGTGAAGACTTTTTACCAAGTGATGGCGGAATTGATTATAAGTTTGCCTATACTACAACAGATGCAGGTTGTATTAGTGTTACAGAATACAATTTAAATATACATGCCGATTGTGTGGTGCTTCCATGTGGTGAAAATGATATTGTAATTTCAAAAGCGGTTACTCCTAACGGTGATCGTGTAAACGACACCTTTGATATCACAGGAATTGACTTATGTGGATTTGTTGCTGAAGTTAAAATATTTAACCGTTGGGGGGCTTTAGTTTATGAATCAGACAATTATACCTTGGGAAGCACAGAAACTTCTGGAATTTCGGGTGACTGGGATGGCTCTGCTCCAAAATCGGCCATCGGAAATGCTGGAAAATTACCTAACGGAACGTATTATTATATCATTAACTTGAAAGATAGTGGATTAAGTCCTTTAACAGGCCCTGTTTACCTAGGAACCAAATAAACCATTAACCTATGAAACGTACTAAACATTATATAATCGCTATTGCATTGTTTAGCTGTGCTATTGGATTTACACAACAGCTACCACAGTTTACTCAATACATGTACAACACGATTGCCATAAACCCTGCTTACGCAGGAAGTAGGGAAGCTTTAAGTATTATCGGGTTACACAGAAGCCAATGGGTTGGTTTTAAAGGTGGGCCAATTACACAAACACTATCTATTCATACACCGCTTAGAAATGATAGAATAGGTTTAGGTTTATCTTTTATTGAAGATGATTTAGGGCCACAAAACTTCACATATCTCTATGCTGATTTTTCATATGGCATTCCTGTAGGTAAAGAAGGAAAACTAGCTTTTGGTATCAAAGGAGGCTTTACTCAATTTAGTTTTGATTCAGATTTTAGGTTGGATCCAGGCAATATTGACGACCCTTTAATTTATGGTACTGAAGACAGGTGGACGCCCAATGTAGGTTTAGGGGCTTACTATACTACTAATAGGTTTTACCTAGGATTATCGACTCCAAGAGTGTTAAACAATGACTTACATAACAAGAATGGTTATGAAGCCCTAGAACGTATTAGTTACTATTTCACAGGAGGCGTTGTAGTCGATTTAAGTGAGAAAGTAAAATTTAAACCTGCATTTTTAATAAAGGCTACCAATGGCGCCCCAATGTCATATGATATAACGGCCAACTTTTTATTCAACGAGAAATTCTGGCTTGGTGGTTCATACAGAATTAATGAGCAAACGGCTGCTGTTGGTGGTATTGTTGATTTTCAGATTTCAAGACAATTGCGAATTGGATATGCTTACGAAAAACCAATTTCAGATATTGCCAGATACACAACAGGTACACATGAAATTTTACTTATTTATGAGTTCAAATTTATGAATTCAAAACTCAAGTCTCCTAGATACTTTTAATCCCAATCTGTCATGAACAAAAAGAACTACATTTTCATTTGTTTAGCTCTTTTCCTAAGTGTGTCTCTATTTGGGCAACAAGGAAAACAGAAAAGAGCAGATACCTTATTCAATAAATTTTCTTTTGTAAAAGCTTCAAAGGTATATAGAGAACTTATTGAGAATAATTACAATAAAGATTACGCTACCAGAAAATTAGCAGATTGTTATGCCCTTATGCGTGACCCCAAAAATGCTGCGAGATATTATAAAAGCGTGGTTAAACAAGAAAAAGTTCCTATTGAATATTACTATAAATATGCGCAATCACTACGCGGTATAAAAAAATATGAGGAATCTCAAGAATGGCTAGAACGATTTAAAGATTCTGGTGGGGTGGTAAATACCAATGACTTTTCAAAAGACATCAACTTTATTAGCAGTGTATTTAGTTCAAAGCAACAATATTTTCTTGACCGTGTACGATTTAATTCAAAATATAGTGATTTTGGTGCTTTTGAGCATAATGGCAAAGTGTATTTTGCATCTTCGCGTGATGAAGGCGTTTCGGTTAAACGACTGTACGGTTGGAATGAGCAACCTTTTCTTGATATCTATGTTACTGATGTAAACAACAAAACAAATGTTGATCACACCAATAAAGTTATTGGAGATGTAAATTCCATTCTTCACGATGGTCCAGCCACCATTACAAAAGATGGTAAAACCATGTATTTCTCAAGAAATAACTTTAATAAGAATACCGAAATTAAAGATAAAAAAGGGCTAACCAACATGAAAATTTATCGTGCTACATGGGTAGATGATAAATGGACAAATATTGAAGATTTACCTATTAATGGCGATGAATTTTCTACTCAACATGCCGCTCTTAATAAAGATGAAAACAAACTCTATTTTGCCTCTGATAGACCTGGAGGCTATGGAGGGTCTGATATTTGGGTGGTTGATATACATTCAGATGGTTCTTTAATCAATTTAAGAAATCTGGGGAATGTGGTTAATACAGAAAATGCAGAAGGCTTTCCTTTTATAAATAACGAAGATGTTTTATTCTTTTCTTCTGATGGGCATACCGGTTTAGGCTTACTGGATATTTTCACTACTATAAAAGGAGAAAATGAAAAAAACATTGTAGATGTTATAAACTTAGGGGTTCCTGTTAATTCTAATAAAGATGACTTTGCATTTACCATGAATCCCAATGGCATTACAGGCTATTTTGCTTCAAACAGAACTGGAGGAAAAGGTAGTGATGATATCTATGCCTATCATAGAGTTCCATTATTAAATGTAGAAGGCGTGGTAACCGATGCCATTAATACTAAACCTATACCTCATGCAAAAATTACACTATTTGATGAGAATAATCAACAAATTGCCTATGTAGAAACGGATGAAGATGGTTATTACGAAATAAATATTGATAGAGATAAGGATTATAAAATTGTAGCTAATCAAGATAAATATATTGAAGATTATAGAATGTTTACTTCAAAAAACATTCAAATTGAACTAACTACAATAACAGCTAATCTGCTATTAAACCCAATTCAAAATGTAGTCAAACTGGCTGAATTAAATACCATTTACTTCGATTTTGATAAACATAACATTCGAAAAGATGCAGCAATTGAATTGGATAAGATTGTTGATTTAATGCAAAACACCTACCCTGAAATGGTAATACGTATTGAATCGCATACCGATTCTAGAGGAGAATTAACATATAATGACAGACTATCTATAGACAGAGCAAATGCTACCTATGAATACTTAATTTCAAAGGGTATTGATCCCTCAAGAATAACCGAACATCAAGGTTTTGGTGAACGACGATTAACCAATGGTTGTCAAGATGGCACCAATTGCGAAGAGGAAGCTCACCAATTAAACAGGCGTACGCAATTCATTGTTATTAAAATGGAATAACAATCAATGTAAGTTTGATGGTTTTAACTAAAAAAAGAGCACAAATGAAAATTAAGAATTACACACTTACTGTTATAGTTTTATTACTTAACATAGTTTCTATGGCTCAAAGTGGTAAACAAAAACGTGCCGATAATCTTTTTAATAAGTTCGCTTTTTATGACGCTAAAGAAGTTTATAAAGAACTCATTAATAAAAACTATAATGTTGACTATGCCACAAGGCGTCTTGGAGATTGCTATGCTTATATGAGAATGCCTGATAGTGCTGTAATATATTATCAAAAAGCTATAGAACAAAAAAATGTTCCTACTGAATATTATTACTATTATGCCCAAGCTTTAAGGGGCACTGAAAATTATAAAGCATCTCGCACATGGTTAAAGCGCTATAAAAAATCTGGAGGGAAAATTAATAAACAAAAGTTCCTAAAAGATTCAGATTTTATTAATTCCATATTCAATACTAAGCAACACTATTTTTTGAACAATGCTATTCAATTTAATTCTGAATTTAGTGATTTTGGTGCTATTGAAAATAACGGTCTTATTTATTTTGCTTCATCACGAGATCAAGGTGTTTTAAGAAAACATATTTACGGATGGAATAATGAGCCATTTTTAGATGTTTACGTCACCGAAAAAAGTAAAAATGATAGTGTTGTTAACCATAAATCAAAATTAAAAGGCAAAGTAAACTCAGCATTTCATGATGGTCCTGTCACTTTGACAAAAGATGGTAACACCATGTACTTTTCTAGAACAGCTTTTCTAAAAAATGTGTTAAGTAAAAATAATGCCGGTGTTTCAAATTTAAAAATTTATAAGGCTAGTCTAATTGATGGAAAATGGACAAATATTGAGGAACTCCCCTTTAATAGCAACTATTATTCCAATGGGCATCCTGCATTAAATGAAGATGAATCAAAGCTATATTTTGCTTCAGACAGGCCTAACGGTTACGGCGGATCAGACATTTACTATGTTGATATTCTCGCCGATAATTCATACGGAACACCTCAAAACGTTGGGTATATAGTAAATACAGATAAAGACGAGCTATTTCCTTTTATTAATAACGAAGGAGTTCTGTTCTTCTCTTCTGATGGTCACCCTGGTTTAGGATTGCTCGATGTGTTTGGAACAGTTAAAGACAAGGAAGGGCAACTAGTTAGTGCTTTAAACTTAGGCATTCCTGTAAATTCAAGTAAAGATGATTTTTCATTTTTTATGAGCACCGATGGTCTATCTGGTTACTTTGCGTCTAACAGAAAAGGCGGAATAGGCAGTGATGATATTTATGCTTTTGACAGAATACCTCCATTAATAATTGAAGGCCATATTCAAGATGAACTCAATAATTTACCTATAGAAGATGCTCAAGTTGTTTTATTTGATAATGAAGGAAATGAAATAGTGTCCTTAAAAACAGATGAAGATGGCTATTATCAAGTAAATATTGATCGAAATTCAGAATACAAGCTCAATGCTTCACATCCAAAGTATGAACAGAATTTCTTGAACATTACTTCCAAAAACTTAGAAAATTCGGTAAAAAGTATAAAAGGAGATATTAAACTGTCGCCCATTCCCGATGTACCTGTTCTTGCTGATTTAGGTATCATTTATTTCGATTTTGACCAATCAAATATAAGACCAGACGCTGCTTTAGAACTAGATAAGGTCGTTGATCTCATGGTAAATACATATCCTGAAATGGTTATTAGAATTGAATCGCATACCGATTCAAGAGGTTCATTAGAATACAATGATGAGTTATCTGGAAAAAGAGCTTATTCTACTTATTATTATTTAGTATCAAAAGGTATTGATGCTTCAAGAATCATTGAATATAAAGGGGTTGGAGAGCGTCAATTGACTAATAGTTGTAATGGAACCATCAATTGCACCGAAGCTGAACATCAACTTAATAGACGTACCGAGTTTATTATTATCAAAATGAAATAACCAACACTATTTACTATAAAACATCTTAAGCGTATTTAATCTTTATGACTTAAATACGTTTTTTTTAATGTCTGTTTTACTTACATCAGTCATTCTCCATCTGTTTGCTAAAGGATCGTGGAGGGTTTGAGCAACTAGCTTACTAAAAATGTAACGACCCAGAGATAAATCCGTAGGATTTTGCGAGTAGGCAAGAGCAAAGTAATTTTTTACATGGTATTGCCGTGTTGTTATTAATTTATTTTGGTTAGTTCAGTTATTGAATCCGACAGTTTTATTTTTTCAGTATTGTCAGTTGAAATAAATGGAATTCTATGAACCATTCCAAATTCAAATTCCACGATCAGCATTTGAGTCAATTGCATAGTCTCACCCGTGATATTTTTGAACTTCATAAGATTTATTGAGTTCATTCAATTCGGTCAAATCCCTTAAGAAAAATTTTAAATGCTATTTACAACACATTTATATTGAAATAAATATATTGGTAAAATACCACCTTCCATCTTCATTCTTTTCAGCAGAGATATCAAAATTTGTAAAATCTCCTTCAAGATTAATGCGGTGCGCCTCACTCTCAATCCATGCGTCAACCACACCCTCTGCCGTACTAAACCCATACGCCACATTTTCAGATACTTTTTGTGCGCCTGCATTAGATTTCAAATAGTCGCTTCGCACATAAAAATTATCATGAGAAACTGTGTTCTTTTCAACCATATAATCTGTATGGCTATTGGCTACAGATTTAATAATATCCATATCACTTAATGGATTTAAACCTTTTGAAAGGCGGTAATCGTTAATCAAGTTTAAAATTTCAATTTCAATAGATTTGGTTGAAGCCGCAGTTAATTTTAATTCTAGAGCATCAACTTCATCTTCAATACTATCTGTTGAACAAGAAAAAAGTGTCATACTCATGACAAGAACCAAAAGCGTCATCTTACGGAATAACTTCATGGCTAGGTAAATTTGGGTTTGGTCTTTTAAATTTACCTAGTAGAAGTTCTATTGGCTGTTAATAAAATGTTAAAACCGATTAAAAACAAACATTTAATCGTATATATAAGTTTTTAATCGGTAAAATGCACTTTTTTTAATTAAAAAAGTAGTATTTAACGTATAAATTAAGGAGATAATCGATTTGTCAACCAACTAAAGTCCTCCTCCAGTCTATATCTAATACGATCATGTAATCGATTGGGTCTACCTTGCCAAAACTCAATTTCTACAGGCTTAACTAAATAACCTCCCCAATGTTTCGGCCTATCAATAGTTCTTCCTTCATACTGTTTTTCAAATAGTTTAAGCTTATTTTCTAAATATGCTCTATTTTCTATAACGGCGCTCTGATTAGAGACTAAAGCTCCTAACTGACTACCTCTTGGCCTAGATTCAAAATATCCATCACTTAAATTTTCTGCTATTTTCTCTGCTTTCCCTTTTATGATAATTTGCCGTTCTGCTCCTGCCCAAAAAAAGGATAAACAAACATTTGGATTTAATTCAATCGCTTTTCCTTTTTCACTGTTATAGTTTGTAAAAAATATAAACCCTTCATAGGTATAACGTTTTAACAGAACAACCCTATTTTTAGGAAAACCATCTTTACCAATAGTAGAAATAGTCATAGCATTTGTTTCATCTTGCGGAAAGTGTGTGTCAACCTCATGAAACCATTTTTGAAATAATTCCATAGGATTATCAGGCACCTTATTTAATACTAGTTCTCCTTTTTCGTATGATTTTCTATAATTGCTTAAATCCTTTTCCATAATAACAAAATAACAAAATTTTATTATTTTATATAGACAAAATACTAAACAAACATTGTAGTTTTGCAACCTCTCTAATTAGAACTAAAATGAAATTTGAAGAATCGTTACAAAGTAAACTTTTAAGTCATCACAAATTAGAAATGCCTTTTGGAACCTTCTTTTTTTGTGAAAACTTTGTAATTTCTGAAATACATTCTGAGAAACACTTTGACTGGCCTAAAATTGAATTGGTTTTAAAAGAAATTATCGATTTCTATGGGGCAGGAGCAAAATTAGGTTATGTTTCTAATAGAGTTAACTCTTATTCTATAGACCCCAGCCATTGGGCAAAAATAAATTCTAACAAAGCCGTTATTGAGATGATTGGTACGTGTATAGTGTATTATAACTACATTATGTATTTAAATGCTTCTTTAGAAAACAGATTTAGCGATGTTGAAATAAAATCATGTCTGTCTTTAGATGAAGCTATTGAATGGGTACAACGTTTAAATTACTAATTATAGATCAAACGTTTTCCCATCTTCCGCTAACAGTACATTTTTAAAAATCTGTTCGGCCTCCTTTTTAAAATAATTGATACTATCATACCGCGTAGAATAATGCCCTAGAATAAGTGTTTTAACCTGGGCTTGTTTTGCAATTTCTGCGGCTTGAATAGCCGTTGCATGTTTTGTGCGTTCTGCTAAATGTGCATGCTGCTCTAAAAATGTAGATTCATGATAGAGTACATCTGTATTTTTTATAATGGGTACAATATCTTCTTTAAACATAGTGTCGCTGCAAAACGCATAACTTTTCGGCTTTTTCCCAGGAAACGTAACACTATCATTTTTTATCAAGATTCCATCTTCATTTTTTACATCATAACCCTGCTTCAGTTTTCTATAGTAGGCCACATCAATATTTGCTCTTTTAACAGCCTCTATATTTAGCTTACGTTCCCTTTTTTTTTCCTTAAAAAGAAAACCATTTGTGTATATTCTATGATTTAAAGGAATGGTGTGGACTTCAACTTTGTTATCTTCAAAAATAAGTTCGGAAGCATGAGATGTTAACTCATGAAAAAATAAATTATAATTTGTCCAGGAATCTGCTAACTTCATTTGAAGTGTAACAATTTCTTTGATACCCTTTGGGCCATAGATATGTAAGTCTGCTTCTCGGGTAAGTAATCTGAATGTTGAAATTAATCCGACTAAACCAAAAAAATGATCACCATGCAAGTGAGATATAAAAATATGTTTTATTCTATTGAATTTAATTTTATGTCTTCGCAACTCTACTTGAGTTCCTTCTCCACAGTCAATTAAAAACATATGATTACTAATCTCTAAAACCTGTGATGTTGTATTATTTAAAGCACGCGGCGTAGCACTATAACAGCCTAGAATAGATAATCTCATGAGGATGCATTTAGTGGTTTATAGTTTAAAAAATCGTCAACTAAAAATTTAGATTTAAACGAAAATGCAAACGGTGATTCTCCATAACTATTCAAATAATCAAGACGGTATTTGGCATCCTGAAAGGTTGGTTTATAGCCTTTAGGAATATACCAAAAAGCCATATGCATTCTATTCATTTTTTTAAACCATGCTTTCTTCCTTTTAAAGATGTCTACATGCCCTGTTTGATACGTAAATTTAAAAAGAGATTCAAAATCCTTCCATACAGAGATATTGATGACCAAAGCATTGTTTTGAAATATTTTTGCACCTTCATCTTTGTCCTCATCATTCATGCGCCAAATAAACCCTTCACTAGCATCTGCCATAGCATTTATATGATCTACATTACCAACAAAATCTTGCATAATTGGGTCATTTAAAGGTGCAAGAACCTCTGCAATGTTTACCTGAGCTAATTGAAAAGCATGCATGTTAAAACCCTAAATCACGCTCCATATCCTCCATTTCAATAACATCATAGGCTTCCTGCAATGTAGGTACAACAATAATTTCATCAGGAACATCATCAAAATCTACTTTATCTGATACAATTACAAATGAATTTTTAGCTGCTTTATGTATGGTAGATAGTTCTAAAAACTCAAGAATATCCCCCTTATCAAGGGGATCTAAAGATGTTAATGAAACGATAATATTGCTGTTTTTAAACTTTGGATATAATGCCTGTATCTTCTTTGTTAACTCTACAATCGTAGCTTTTTCTTGCGTGATTATAGATGTATTTCCATTTTGGTCTAAAATCATAATCTACTGTTTTATTTTTGATGCTAAGAGGTAAATTACTGCCATTCTAACAGCTACCCCATTTTGAACTTGATCTAAAATAATAGACTGACTAGAATCAGCCACATCACTAGTTATCTCAACACCTCTATTAATGGGACCGGGATGCATGATAGTTATCTTTTTATCTAAGGTATCTAATAACTGTTTGTTTACCCCAAATTGTTGGGTATATTCTCTGGTAGATGGAAAATAACTAATATCCATACGTTCATTTTGTACTCGAAGCATATTAGCTACATCACACCAACTTAAAGCTTTACGAAGATTGGTTTCCACCTTTACCCCAAGCTCATTGATATACTTTGGAATTAGCGTTTTAGGACCGCAAACCATGACTTCTGCACCTTGTAATTGCAGTGCAAAAATATTTGAAAGCGCCACTCTACTATGTAAAATATCACCAACAATAACTACCTTCTTACCTCCTACTTCACCTAATGTTTCGCGAATCGAATAAGAGTCTAATAAGGCTTGTGTTGGGTGTTCATGAGCACCATCACCAGCGTTAACAATACTGGCCTTTACATGTTTAGATAAAAAAACACCTGCCCCAGGATTTGGGTGGCGCATCACCACCATATCCACCTTCATGGATAAGATATTGTTTACGGTATCAATTAGTGTTTCTCCTTTTTTTACAGACGATTGTGCGGATGAAAAATTAATTACATCTGCTGATAAGCGTTTTTCAGCAAGTTCAAAAGACAACTTGGTTCTTGTTGAATTTTCAAAAAATAAATTAGCTATTGTAATATCTCTTAGTGATGGTACTTTTTTGATTGGTCTGTTAATCACTTCTTTAAAATGATCGGCCGTTTCAAAAATTAGTTGAATATCTTTTTTATTAAGATATTTTATTCCTAATAAGTGATTGACACTTAATTCACTCATTGCTTTTATCTATTTTTCAATTAAATAAACCGAATCTTCACTATCGTGTTCTTTCCAGTTCACCTTTACTTTTTCATTATTAATAACATCTACTTGACGCCCTCTATAATCTGGCTGAATGGGTAAATGTCTACTAAAACGTCTATCTATAAGCGTTAATAATTCTATTTCATTAGGCCTTCCAAAAGATTGTATAGCGGTTAAAGCAGCTCTTATACTTCTTCCTGTATACAGTACATCATCAATAAACACAATATTTTTATCTTCTACTAAAAAGTCAATTTTTGTTGAATTAGCTTCTAAAGGCTTATGACTTCTTCGAAAGTCATCTCTAAAAAATGTAATATCTAAATGGCCTAATTGAATATTCTTAACCTTATAATCCTCTTTGAGTATTTTAGCAATTCTATCTGCTAAAAAAACACCGCGAGGCTGCAAACCAATTAGTACGGCATTTGAGAAATCATTGTGTTTTTCAATAAGTTGACAAGCCAATCGGTGAAGAATGATGTTTACCTCTTTTTCGTTAAGTAAAACTTTTTGACTCATATACTATCCAAACGTGTTTGGTACACAAAGGTAATGCAAAAAATCATAAGTATAAACGGTAAATTAGAATCTTATTTGGGTATGTTTTTTAAATGTAGGTTTTAAGACAACTTACTTTTCTTTTTTTTTAACTTATTTACCATGGAGACATGAACTTCTATTTAAAAAAATGAATAAAAAAAACTCCTCAAAAATTGAGGAGTTTTATAAAAATTATAAATGTATAGAAAGATTATTTCTTCCCGTCCATTTTATCTTTAAGAGCTTGTAAAGCATCATTAGCATCACCTAAAGTTGGTTTTGCTTCAGCAGCTTGAGATTCTGCTTTTCTTACCGCCTGCTTAACGATCTTAGCTTCTTCTTCTTTAAATACCGCAGTATGAGAAGCAACTACACGTTTAAACTCTTTGTTAAATTCAATAATTTTGAATTCAGCAGTTTCACCTTTAGCTAGTTTACTACCGTCTTCTTTTTCTAAGTGACGTGCTGGTACAAAAGCCACGATATCTTCATTAAACTCTATAGTAGCACCTTTGTCAACAATATCAGTAATTGCTGCTGTGTGAGATGTTCCTAAAGCAAACTCAGTTTCATACTTATCCCAAGGATTTTCAGTAGTTTGTTTATGACCTAAACTTAATTTACGTCCTTCAACATCTAACTCTAATACCACAACGTCTAACTTATCTCCTACTGAACAGAACTCAGATGGGTGTTTAATTTTCTTAGTCCAAGATAAATCTGAGATATAAATTAATCCGTCAATACCCTCTTCCAATTCAACAAATACACCAAAATTAGTAAAGTTACGTACCACACCTGTGTGTTTAGAACCTACAGGATATTTACCTGTAATATCTGTCCATGGATCTGGTGTTAATTGCTTAATACCTAGAGACATTTTACGCTCTTCTCTATCTAAAGTTAAGATAACTGCTTCCACTTCATCTCCTACAGAAACGAAATCTTGAGCAGAACGTAAGTGTGTAGACCATGACATTTCAGACACGTGAATTAACCCTTCAACACCATCAGCTACTTCAATAAATGCACCGTAATCTGCAATTACAACCACTTTACCTTTTACTTTGTCACCAACTTTTACCTCTTCAGCTAATGCTTCCCAAGGGTGCTTAGATAATTGTTTAAGACCTAATTGGATTCTTGATTTGTTTTCATCAAAATCAAGGATTACCACGTTAAGATGTTGGTCTAACTCAACAATTTCATTTGGATGATTGATTCTTGACCAAGAAAGATCTGTAATATGGATTAATCCATCTACACCACCAAGGTCAATGAATACACCATAAGATGTGATGTTTTTAACAACACCTTCTAATACTTGACCTTTTTCTAACTGACCAATAATTTCTTTCTTTTGTTCCTCGATATCAGCCTCAATAAGTGCTTTATGAGAAACTACAACGTTTTTGAACTCGTGGTTGATTTTAACCACTTTGAATTCCATTGTTTTATTTACGTACTGATCGTAATCTCTAATTGGTTTAACGTCAATTTGAGAACCTGGTAAGAATGCTTCAATACCGAATACATCTACAATCATACCTCCTTTAGTTCTGCATTTAACAAAACCGTTAACGATTTCACCAGTTTCGTGAGCTTTATTAACTCTGTCCCATGCTTTGATTACACGAGCTTTTCTGTGAGATAATACCAACTGACCTGTAGCGTCTTCACGCACATCAATTAATACTTCTACTTTATCACCAACTGCTAAGTTAGGATTGTAACGAAATTCGTTTAAAGAAATAACACCTTCAGATTTTGCATTGATGTCAATGATAGCATCACGATCTGTAATGTGAATTACAGTTCCTTCTACTACTTCATCATCTAAAGTGTCAACGAAATTTTCAGCTACTAATTTTTCAAATTCTTTTAACTGTTGATCATCAACTTCATCAATACCTTCTTGGTAATTGTGCCAGTTGAACTCTTTTAAGAATTTTTCAGGGTTTGCTTGAGCTTCTGATACTTGAGGAGCTTCGGCAGTTTTTGCTTCAGTTGCTTCAACTTCAGCTTGTTTTGCGTTTTCAGCCATTTATGCTAATTACTTAATGTTTTACGTATTGTCTTTATAATAACGTAAACACATTTTGTTTGTATTCTGTTTGTTTCAGGAGATTTAAGCGCGTAACATACAGAAGTGTTAAATTTAATTACGTGTTCTATTTCCTTTTATCTTCCCGACGATTCGCTAAAAGGAGTGCAAAATTACAAATTAATATTCTAATTACCTAATAATTAGAAAACAAATAAAATGTGACTTTTTACTTCTTAATGTGTCTAAATCTTAACCATTTATTAAATTTAAAGTGCTTGGATTTTTTTACCTTAACCAAAACAATCTGAATTAATAAAAACCTTTTTAAATATGACTGCAAAATCAAAATACCAACCCGTTTTAGACTTAGGAGAATCTTTAAACATTCAAAACGGTGATGTAAAAGAAGAAGATGGCAAACTAAAAGTTTGGGGAACCGCTAAAACCCCTTATGAAAAAAACTTACTTTGGGACAAAATAAAAGAAATTGGTGGTGAAAACCCTTCAGATATAATGGCAGATATAAAAGTTGCCGATGCCAGTGTTTTTCATAGACATACTGTAAAAAGTGGTGAAACCTTAGGTAAAATAGCTAAGCAATATTATGGTAATGCATCAAAATATCAAGAGATATTTAAGGCTAATTCAGATATTTTAAAAAATCCAGATTTAATTTATCCAGATCAAGAATTGATTATCCCTAATCTGTAGTTTCTGTTATAGAGAATAGAAAGAAAGCGAGTCTTTAGTATAAAAACTCGCTTTTTACTTTTGTTAACCAATACTTCCGTTTACTTCCTTGATTTTGTCCTCTGATAATTTTAAAACTTTATCAAACTGTTCCTCTAGGCTAAAGTGAGAATTATCAATTTCAATAGCATCTATAGCCTTTACAAGTGGGGAATCTTTTCGTGTTGTATCTAAATAATCACGTTCTTCTACGTTTTTTAAAACAGCTTCATAGGTAACAGCATCACCTTTATCACTAAGTTCCTTAAAACGTCTTTCTGCCCTTTTTTCAGCGGAAGCAGTCATAAATAATTTTAACTCTGCATTGGGAAAAACTACGGTTCCAATATCTCTTCCATCCATAACAACCCCTTTATTTTTTCCCATTTCCTGTTGTTGCTCAACTAATTTTTGTCGGACTTCAGTAACAGCCGCAACCTTACTTACGTAACTTGATACTTCAAGTGTCCTTATAGCCTTCTCAACGTTTTTACCATTTAAAAAAACCTCAGCAAAACCTAATTGTTCATTGAATTGAAATGTGATTTTGATGTCATTCAAACTACTAATTAAAGCTTCCTTATAAAAAGCATCAGGACTAACAAACGTATTCTGCATAGCATACAAGGTTACAGCTCTATACATAGCTCCTGTATCTACATAAATATATCCTAGATGTTTTGCCAGTTGTTTTGCTATTGTACTCTTTCCTGTTGATGAGAAGCCATCAATAGCTATGGTAATTTTACTCATTTATAATTGTTAGGATAGCAAATGTACATAAATGAATTAGATCAAGTTTCTGTCAAGTTAATTTTTATCATTATTAAAATAAGATTAAACCATTTGTTTTGTAGAAATGCTTAAATGTTTTCTAGATAAATAGACATTACACCCTTATTAAAATTATCATTTTATAATTTAACGCTTTCACTAATTTACGATTTAAACAATGCGAAAACTATTAATTTCATGTCTTTCTTTTTTTATCTGTTCCACCATTTATTCACAAACTATTTATGTCTCTACAAATGGTAATGACACAAATGATGGCAGTGAAAATGCACCTTACAAATCATTCAGTAAAGCTGTTTCTGTAATGACTTCTGGTGATATTTGCATCATAAAAGGAGGCACTTATGAAGAACCTTTAATCATAAATAAAAGCGGTATCTCAGGAAGCTACCTAACCTTTAAAGCTGCTAACGGAGAAACTGTTAACATAAAGGCTACTAGAAAACTTACTGGATGGCAACAGCACAGCGGTACTATTTACAAAACCAATGTAAATATGAGCATTGATAGCCGATTTCGTGCCGTATACCATCATGGTGAGTACATGGATTTAGCGCGTTGGCCAAACAACACAGATAATAACCGTTGGACCATTGATTGCCATCCCGTATCGGGTGGTGGTAGCGGTAACTATATTACAGCCACTGGAATTCCTGATATCGATTGGGAAAATGGTGGGCTTTTGTATTACTTAGGAGCGCATTCTGGAACAAGTTGGACAAGACCTATTACTGGGAGTTCTGCGACTAGAATTGACCACCAACAAGTTGATATTACAAAATGGCCCTTTGGCATTCATAACCCTGAAGTTTGGAGAAGTAACCCGGGCAACGAACGTGGACAGTTTTATTTGTTCAATAAACTTGAAGCATTAGACTATGCTAGGGAATGGTATTACGACAGTGCTGCAAACATGATCTACTTTCAACCTGCTGATGGTAACTTGCCTGTGGATGGAACAGTTGAATATGCGGTTTCAAAATATGTTGCAGAAATAACTGGTGATTATGTTAAATTAGAAGGCTTAGATTTCTTTGGAGGAAGCATAAAAATACATAACAATGCAGATAACAATCAAATAATTAATTGTAAAATTATTCATGGTAGTGAAGGGCATGATTCCCTTAGTAATACTTCTGCTCAGGTTGGTGAGGCCGCTTTAGAAGTTTTGGGTGCTAATACCCTGATTCAAGGTAATATTATAGATCATAGCTCTGTAAGCGGTATACATATTATGGCTTGGGCTGGTGCACATAATTGCGTTGTTGAGAAAAATACAATTAGCAACACAGATTACAATGGTATTCATGCTTCACCTATAAGAACCTCAGCTGATAATTTAAAAATTTTGAAAAACACTATTTTTAATACAGGTAGAGATGGTATGTATGTAGCAGGAACAAATTGCGAAGTAGCCTACAATGATGTTTCTGCCTCTCAAAAAATTAACAGTGATTCAGGAATTTTTTATACTGTAGGCAACGCTAACCCCAAGAATAACGAAATTCATCACAATTGGTTTCATGATGCAACAGCGCCAGCTTATTCACACAGCCCTGATAGTCCTGCTAAAGCTGCCGGTATTTATTTAGATAACAATAGTAAGGGCTATACTGTGCACCATAATGTAGTTTGGAACGTATCTTGGAGTGCTTATCAAGTTAATTGGAATAATGTTGGTTTAAATTTTTATCACAATACCATTTGGAATGCCGAACGTGCTATGGATTCTTGGGTAAATGGCTACACGCAATCCGATAATAAAATTTATAACAATTTTTCAAACAAAGGTGATTGGTTTACTGGCAATGACCTTTCTGAATTTGATATTCAAGATAATTTAATAACTGCCGTATCTGTGCTTGAAAACCCCGAAAACCTTGACTTTATGCCAAAGGAAAATAGCGCATTAATAGATCAAGGAAGAGTGATTTCTGGGTTTGAAAAACCCTTTAAGGGTGTTGGTCCAGACATTGGAGCATATGAGCGATTGGGTACCAGATGGACAGCAGGCATAAATGCGATTGAAGATACTGGTTCAGGTGACATTGTTTCTGTATTAGATACTCAATTTACCATATTAACTACCTCTGAAACTTGTTCAGATGAAAACAACGGCACACTAACCATTGAGGCCAGTACAGAGGCTGATTACAACATTAGCCTTGACGGAAATGATTTTGCCTTTACAAAGAACAAAACCATTACTAATCTAACTCCTGGCTCTTATGAATTGTGTATTAGTATTAAAGGCATAAATGAATCACAATGCTTTGTTGTAAACATTGACGAAGCATTGCAAATAACTTCAAAGTCTACTCTATCAAATAAAAAACTTAATATAGAACTCTCAGAGGGGACAACACCATATAAAGTATATATAAACAATGACATGGTTTTAGAAACGCAATCACCGTCTTTTTCTGTTGATGTATCACAAGGAGATATTGTTAAAATACAGTCCAATAAACCATGTGAGGGAGAAATAATAAAATCTATTGACTTTTATTCAAACATTCAACCTTTTCCCAATCCTACAACCGGTGTTTTCCAGATTAGTATTCCTATCAACGAGGGACTGATTCCAATAGAAATTTACAACATGACAACGCAACTTGTAAAAGCAAAAACATATACTATCATTGACGGAAAAATAACTATTGATTTAACCAATAATCCTCCAGGCGTATATTTTGCTAATTTAGTCTTAGATAAACCAATAAATATTAAAATAATAAAAAAATAAGATGATGAAATTTCTAAAATATACTTTCGGCTTAAGTATTATTATTTCTCTTGCAATAGCATGTTCTGGAGGAAGTGATGATGGTGGTTCGCCTCCAGAACCGAAAAACAATGCGCCTTTTAAAGTGACATCATTAACATTTCCTGAAAACGATATGCTATGTACCTCCAATACTGTTGAATTCACTTGGGATGCAGCCACAGATCCTGATGGTGATAAGGTTTCATATATTCTAGAGATTTCAAAAGATTCTGGGTTTGGGGCAATTGATCAGTCTGTGAATTCTAATACATCATCTAAATCAGTCTCATTAGAAAAAGGTATTATTTATTTCTGGCGTGTAAAAGTTAAGGACACTAAAGGCCTTGAAAGCGAATATTCATCTGTATTTAGATTTTATACAGAAGGTGAACCTTTAACTAATCATATTCCTTTTCCTGCGCAGCCAATAAATCCTGCAGACGGAGAAACTATTAATGGAAACTCAATTACCTTAGAGTGGGAAGCTACTGATATTGATAATGACCCATTGACATATGACGTATATGTTGACACCGTTAACCCGCCTACACAAAAAATAGGTGATAATCAAAGTAATAATACTACAAATGTTAACCTAAACCCTGCTTCAACCTATTATTGGAAAATTGTAACAAAAGATGATAAAGATGGACAGTCTATCGGACAAGTTTGGTCTTTTATGACCAATTAATATTTATTAAGACCATAGTATAGGGAAAGCTGGAGTAAGAAAACTTCAGCTTTCTTATCTCAAATCAATCTGCAGTCCAAAAAAGTTGGAATTACCGGCACTTGTATATTTAGCATGCGTATAACTAAAACGCATTCTATTCATTTTTATAGAAATACCTGCCGACAGTCCTGAAAAATTGCGCTGATCAACTATTCTTAAATCCTCACCTCTTCTAAAATTATAACCTAACCGAATATTAAATCCTTTATCTGGAAACAATTCTGCGCCAATTATAGTATGCCTTATCACCTGACCAATAAAACCTATCTTTTCTGAACTTTGATTACCAGATAAATCACTGGTTACTCTAGCTGGATTAGGTCTTGCAATAGGCCATTGCTGTAAATTTTCTAAAGTAATATGCCAACGAATAGGTACATTTTCTAGTTTTTGAGACATTCCAAAAGCAACTTCAAAAGGCAACTTTTCATAGATATCAGCATAAGTTGTTATTTGTGAACCTAAATTTCTAACCACCAACGCCGCATTGAAATCAATAGCTTCATCAATATATAGTAAACCAAGATCAACCGCTACCCCAAAAGAACTATATTGCTCTAGGTTTGATGAAATAAATTTCACATTGGTTCCAAAATAAAAATCAGAATACCCTATTTGTAAGGCATAGCCTAAAGACAAAGCAGTTTCATTTCCTGTAAACGTTCCAGTAGAATTCCCATCTTCATCATAACCATCAAAAGAACCATAATTAATATAAGT
Organism: Allotamlana fucoidanivorans; assembly: GCF_006265225.1. Classification (GTDB taxonomy): domain Bacteria; phylum Bacteroidota; class Bacteroidia; order Flavobacteriales; family Flavobacteriaceae; genus Allotamlana; species Allotamlana fucoidanivorans. The sequence goes on from NZ_VDCS01000018.1 coordinate 19,710, forward strand.
AACACCTGTATGAAATGTTTGTGTTCTTCTATCAACAGTATAAGCATACGATGCTGTACCATAGCCAATACCTCCCAAATAACTGGTATAGTTTAAAGCCAATTGATTATCCATTTCCTCATTAATCGTGGCTGGATTAAACAACCCTTGCGTAACATCATAGTCAACATTGGTGAATACTTTTCCACCTAAAGCCGCTTGACGCGGAGACGCAATCAAATTAAGAAACTGATAGGTAGACTCGCCTCCCACTTGAGCTAGTGCCCACGTAGATACTAAACAGCAAAAAAAGGAGACTATTATTCTTAGCATATTGAGGCGCAAAGTAAATAAATCTATCTTAAAACGATAACATGAATCTTTTATTTTAATTCATAAAAAAACCTCGACATATGCCGAGGTTTAAATATTGCTTTAATATGCTATATTTTTTTTGCGTTTTTTACTTTCTGATTTGTAATAGCTATGTTAATCACATCACTCATATCTGACACATAATGAAATGTTAAGCCTTTTAAATATTCTGGTTTTATTTCCTCAATATCTCTACGGTTATCTTCACAAAGTAAAATCTCTTTTATTCTAGCCCTTTTGGCAGCAAGTATCTTTTCTTTAATACCTCCCACTGGTAACACCTTACCTCTTAAGGTGATTTCACCCGTCATTGCTAAACTTTTCTTGACTTTCTTTTGAGTGAATAGTGACACCAATGAGGTTAACATAGTAACGCCTGCACTAGGTCCATCTTTAGGTGTAGCCCCTTCAGGAACATGAATATGTACATTATAATTATCAAAAACTGATGCGTCAATACCAAATGCATCAGCGTTAGATTTTATATACTCCATAGCAATGGTGGCCGACTCTTTCATAACCTTTCCTAGATTCCCCGTAATGGTCATAGCGCCTTTGCCCTTTGATAAAATCGATTCAATAAAAAGGATATCACCACCAACTCTGGTCCATGCTAAACCTGTTACAACTCCAGCTACATTATTGTTTTCATATTTATCACGCTCTAATTTAGGTCCTCCTAAAACCTCAACAATGTCTTCATTAGTGACTTTAATATTATAGTCTTCTTCCATAGCTATACTTTTAGCCGCAAAACGCACCATTTTAGCCACCTGTTTTTCTAAACCACGAACGCCTGATTCACGTGTATAGCCCTCAACTATTTTTTCAAGTTGTGCTTTACCTATTTTCAAATCTTTAGCCGATAAACCATGCTCTTTTAATTGTTTTGGTAATAAATGACGCTTAGCTATTTCAACTTTCTCTTCAATGGTATACCCTGTAACGTTAATAATTTCCATACGATCTAATAATGCAGGCTGAATAGTTGATAAACTATTTGAAGTAGCAATAAACATAACTTTTGATAAGTCATAGCCCATTTCTAAAAAGTTATCATAAAACTCACTGTTTTGTTCAGGATCTAACACTTCTAACATTGCTGAAGAAGGATCGCCTTGATGCGAATTTGACAACTTATCAATTTCATCTAAAACAAACACAGGATTTGATGTTCCTGCCTTTTTTAAGCTTTGAATAATACGCCCAGGCATAGCACCAATATAGGTTTTTCTATGACCTCTAATTTCTGCCTCATCACGTAATCCGCCCAGCGAAATTCTCACATATTCTCTACCTAAAGCTTCCGCAATAGATTTTCCTAAAGAGGTTTTACCAACACCTGGAGGTCCATACAAACAAAGTATGGGAGACTTCATATCGTTTCTTAGCTTTAAAACAGCTAAATACTCAATAATTCTTCGCTTTACATCTTCTAAACCAAAATGATCGCGGTCTAATATTTTCATAGCTCGCTTCAAATCAAATTGGTCTTCACTAAATTCATTCCAAGGTAAATCTAAGAATAACTCTAGATAATTACGCTGAATAGAATACTCTGCAACCTGAGGATTCATCCGTTGCATTTTAGCTATTTCCTTTTCAAAATGTTTAGCCACTTTTTCATCCCAAAGCTTATCTTTAGCTTTGATCTTCATTTCCTCAATTTCCTGATCGTGACTTACACCACCCAATTCTTCCTGAATAGTTTTCATTTGCTGATGCAGAAAATATTCGCGCTGTTGTTGGCTCATATCCATTTGAACCTTAGACTGAATATCATTCTTAAGTTCTAGTTTCTGAAATTCAACATTCATAAACTTCAATGTAGCCAAAGCACGTTGCTTCAAGTTATTTATTTCTAATAACTCTTGCTTTTCCTTTACGGTAAGATTCATGTTTGATGACACAAAATTCACCAAAAATGAATTGCTTTCAATATTCTTAATAGCAAAAGAGGCCTCACTAGGAATATTCGGATTTTCCTTTATGATCTCAAGTGCAAGATCTTTTATAGAATCAATAATTGCAGAAAACTCCTTATTATTCAATGCAGGTTTAGCCTCTGGAATATCTCTAATTGTAGCATTCATGTAAGGCGTCTCGGTAAGAACTTCAGCAACCTTAAACCGTTTTTTACCTTGAATAATTACAGTAACATTGCCATCGGGCATTTTTAAAACACGTAGTATTCTAGCTACCGTCCCCGTTTCATAAATATCTTTTGCCGTGGGTTTTTCTACAGACTCATCTTTTTGAGCCACTACCCCTATTACTTTACTTCCTTTATTAGCATCATTAATAAGTTTAACAGAGGTGTCTCTACCCGCTGTAATAGGTATAACAACACCTGGAAACAACACTGTATTTCTTAATGATAAAATAGGTAGTGTTTCTGGTAATTCTTCATTATTTATTGCCTCTTCATCTTCAGGAGTCATCAATGGAATTAGTTCTGAGTTTTCATCAAATTCCTGTAATGACAAACTGTCAAGGCTCATAAAATTAGATTTTTTCATAGACATATTTAGGTCAAACTGTCATTAAAACAGTACTGAACAATTTTTTAAGTGATTTCTAATACTCAAATAAATACTAATAATCAGCTATTTACGTAGCCAACAACATATATTAGCATAGTCTATATGGCAAGAGCTGTGCCAATAACGAACTAAAGAAACTTGACACCCTTTACTAATCTATATTTTCCCCATTTTCTTTAACACAAACAACAATACTATTGGAATTGCCAACAAACCAATCATAGGCAAACTGGTTTCAAAAAGCCATGGTGCTAAAAATAACGTTATGATATACCCACCAATAGCTCCTCCAAAATGGGCATCATGCCCAATATTACCCACACGCTTTTTCATACCATACATAGAATACAATAAGTAACCGATACCAAATACATAAGCAGGAATAGGTACTGGAATAAAGAAAAACATTAAACTCATACCTGGTTGAAGTAAAATAGCCGCATAAATAATACCAGTTACAGCACCACTAGCACCAACAGCACTATAATGATATTCGTTTTTATGAAAGTACAGTGACAATAAATTACCTAGTAGTAAACTACCAAAATAAATCAATAGAAATTGAACTGGGCTCAGCAGTCTAATTACTAAATCTGCAAAAAAATAAAGCGATAACATATTAAATAACAAGTGCTGTGTATCGGCATGTAAAAACCCAGAACTTATTAACCTAATTTGTTCCCCTCGCTTAACGGCACCAACATTAAATTTATATTTTTCAAAAAAGCTATAATCACCAAACCCTTTATAGGTAATTATAACATTGGCTGCTATTATGATGATGGTAACTAAATCTAAATTGCCCATAGCGTATGTAATGTTTAAATTGAATTTAATCTATATTTGTTGCTACAAATCTAAAATTAATTCATGCAATTTCTAGCGTATATTCTTGTTTATCCAATTTTATGGGTAATATCTAAATTATCTTTTAGATTACTATACTTGATATCTGATGGCGTATACCTATTGGTTTATTATATTATTGGATACAGAAAACACATTGTTACGGATAATTTAAAATTGGTTTTCCCTGAAAAGCCTGAAAAAGAAATTATTATCATAAGAAAAAAATTCTACAAGCATTTATGTGATATGTTTTTAGAAATGGCAAAAACCATGTCTATTTCAGAAGCTCAATTACGAAAAAGGTTTGTTATTAAAAATCCTGAAGAGTTTAAACGTTTAGAAGGTTTAAATAAAAGTATTATTGTGATTTTTGGACATTATGCAAGCTGGGAATGGACTATTGTTTTAAAAAATCATATCAGTTTTAAGACCTTTGGGGTTTACAAAAAACTAGCAAATAAATATTTTGACAACCTAATTAGAACGATTAGATCTAGGTTTGATACCACCTTAATCAGTACTAAAGAAACCATTGCTACTATTAATAAATTTGAAGAAGCTGGTGTAAGAACATTAACGGGGTTTTTAAGTGACCAATCGCCAAGGCACACCAAAGATGCGTATTGGCAAAAATTTATGGGAATTGATGTCCCTTGCTTTACTGGCGCCGAGCGCTTAGCTAAAAAATTAGATTTTTCTACCGCTTACCTAAAAGTAACTAAAAAAAAACGGGGACATTATGAAGCTGAAATTATAACACTTGCCGAAGACTCCAGAACATTCAAGGACTATGATTTAACTAAATTGTTTCTTCAACAGTTAGAAAAACAAATTTATGAGGTTCCTGAATATTACTTTTGGACCCATAAACGTTGGAAACACCGAAAAAATAACCAACAAGGCTAAACGTTAATTTTCTTTAAAATCAGGATTCATAAGCACTCTACCTTCTTGTGCTGCTTTCATATATTCTGCTTTTGAAGGTCGAGGCCGAATACGGTACTTGGTAGGGAGGCCCGTTTCTCTAAAGAAATCATCTGGTGTTCTTCGCTTTGGCAAAAAGTCTTTAGTTTGGGATCTTGTTTCTTTTAAACGAGCTCTCATATCAGCTAAAACCTCAGCATACTCAACATTTGAAGCTATATTATGTAGCTCATCAGGGTCATTGATAATATCAAATAACTCCTCTTTTTCTCTTGGCTTTATGAAACATTTAAGTTGCGTCTCATTAAGTGTGCCTTCTTCGTATTCTTCAAGCATGCTCTGCCAACTTCTACCACGAATTATATCTGCCGAAGGAGTGTTAGGCAAATCTTCATAAAAGTTCTTCACGTATTTATAAGCTTTTGTTCTTATCGCTCTGGTATAGTCTTCAAAATCATGAAAATGGTCTTCTGCATATATTTGATCTCTTATCTCTTTTGACGTATCTAAAAGCATGGATGAAAAGTCATACCCCTCAAATTCTTTAAAAGGGGTTAAACCAGCAAGACTCATAATTGTAGGTGCAATATCAACAGAACTCACCAAATTACTATTTACGGTACCTGCTTTAATTTTTGCAGGCCATTTTACAATCCAAGGTGTTTTTATACCACCATCATATAAGGTTGTTTTATCCCTTGGAAATGCTCTTCCATTATCTGCAATAAACAGAATAACGGTATTCTCAGCAACACCCTGTGCTTCTAGCTCTTTTACAACATGACCAATATAACTATCCATTCTTGCTATTTCATCATAATATAGAGCAAAATCCTTCTTTACCAAATCGGTATCTGGCATGTACGGTGGTAATTGGACATCATTTTCATTATGCACACTTGGGCAGCTTCCATCATCATAAAAAGGTCTATGGGCATCAAATGAGGCTAACCATGTGAAAAAAGGTTTATCCTTAGGACGTTCTTTTAGCAATTTCACCCATTCATCACAACCACTACCATCACCCACAAGTCTTCTATCTAAGCCAATAGGTGCATCAATCCATTGCATTTCAAAAAGCGCGTTAAAATCATTTCTCACAGGATCTCCCAAATGGTACTTTCCTGCTAATCCTGTCCAATAACCATTTGCCTTTAAGGCTTGAACAAATGTTTTCTTTCCTTCGGGAAGTGGCCACGATAATTGCTCGGCATCTGTATTATGAGGATAAAGTCCTGAAATTATACTTGTTCTACTTGGGCTACAGGAACTTGTAGTTAAAAACGCTTCGGTAAACAACATGCCATCCTGTGCTAGCCTATTTAGATTTGGAGTTTTAATATGAGGATGCCCATAGACACCAATATCATTCCAACTAACATCGTCGGCAATAATAAGTACTATGTTTGGTTTATCTGTAGTTTTGGCTGCTTCATGAGGCGCCTTCTTTTTTGACTGACAAGCTGCTATTAAAGCAATAAAAGAAAGGGAAAAATGATACAGTAATTTCTTAACTAACATGGCCTGATTTTTTAAACGATGCTAAATCTAAGACTTTTCTTTAATTTTTTAAGAATATGACCAAATATTACCCTACATTTCAATTATTCTCTTATTGTGCAGAAATAAATTTAAGAGTATACCTTCTCTATACTAAAAAGAAGTCAATTCTTCTTTAGTAAATAAAAATCTTTGATATTCAAACACTACCCTATTCCTACCGTATTTATTAGGTAATTCTTTGGATTAACATAATTACCGTCGAGATATATCTAAAATTTCATCTATAAACTTATCTCCAAGCGCATCAGCCTCAACTTGTGATTTTGCTTCAGTGTATATTCTAATGATGGGCTCGGTATTGCTTTTACGTAAATGCACCCAACTCTCAGCAAAATCAATTTTGACACCATCAATAGTTGTTAAATTTTCTTTCGCATAACGTTCTTCTATGGTATTCAAAATACCATCAACATCTAATCCTGGTGTAAGCTCTATTTTCTTTTTCCCCATAAAGTAATTTGGATAACTTTTTCTAAGTTCACTTACCTTCATTTTTTTATCGGCCAATAAACTCAAAAATAAAGCTACCCCAACCAAAGCATCTCTTCCGTAATGAGACGCAGGGTAAATAATGCCACCATTACCTTCACCCCCAATAACAACCTTATTTTTTTTCATGAGCTTAACCACATTTACTTCTCCTACTGCACTAGCCTCATAGATTCCACCGTGTTTTTCTGTAATATCTTTTAAAGCTCGTGTAGAACTCATGTTACTCACGGTATTTCCTGGTGTTCTGCTCAGCACATAATCTGCGCAGGCTACCAAAGTATATTCCTCTCCAAACATGTCTCCATTTTCATCCATAAAAGCTAAACGATCAACATCAGGATCTACCACAATTCCAAAATCAGCTTTATGTTCTTTAACCGCTTCAGATAAATCGGTTAAATGTTCCTTCAAAGGCTCTGGGTTATGTGGAAATTCTCCATTAGGATTACAGTGGATTTTTATCACATCAACCCCTAAACGTTCCAAAAGTAAAGGTATAGCTATACCTCCTGTTGAATTCACCCCATCAACCACTACTCTAAACCGTTCTTCTTCAATAGCCTTTACGTTCACTAAATCTAAATCAAGAACCTCAATAATATGAAGGTCTATATAGGCCTTATTCTTTGTAATGTTGCCTAAATTATCTACATCTGCGAAACTCATAGTATCACTCTCGGCAATTTCAAGGATTTTTGCTCCTTCATCCGCATCTAAAAACTCACCGTCTTTATTTAACAACTTTAAGGCATTCCATTGTTTTGGATTATGGCTAGCTGTTAAAATAATACCACCATCTGCATGTTCCATTGGCACAGCTATTTCTACGGTAGGTGTGGTAGATAACCCTACATCAACAACATCAATCCCTAACCCAACTAAGGTATTCATTACAAGGTTTTGAATCATTTTACCTGATAGACGAGCATCACGCCCAACCACCACTTTATACTGTTCTTTATGGCGCTGTTGTTTAAGCCAAACACCATAGGCCGAAGCAAATTTTACCGCATCAATAGGAGTTAAATTTTCACCCACAGCGCCTCCAATGGTACCTCTTATACCTGATATTGATTTAATTAATGTCATAATACTAAGTTAGTTTTTCGAACAAATATAGTATTTCAAATTCGTATTTCTTACCAAGGTATTTTGTAAATTTCACAAATGAACTATTTAGCACATATTTATTTATCTGGGGACAATGAGTTAGTCGTCATAGGCAATTTTATTGCAGATGGTATAAAAGGTAAAGATTATAAAAAATACCCTGAAGCTATTCAAATAGGTATCTTATTGCATAGATATATTGACACCTTTACCGATGCGCATAAAACGGTAAGAATCAGCACTAAACGATTACATAAAAAATACGGGCATTATTCTGGGGTTATTGTTGATATTCTGTATGATCACTTTTTAGCGAAAAACTGGAGTCTATATTCAAACACGCCCCTAAAAACATTTGTAGAATCGTTTTATGATGCTCTTGAAGATCACTATGATATGCTTCCTGCTCGGATTCAAAAAATGATACCTTACATGTTATCTGAAAATTGGCTTTTAAGTTATGCATCTATTGAAGGTATTTCAAGAGTTTTAGATGGCATGAACAGAAGAACAAAAAACAGATCTGGTATGAATGAAGCAGTGGTTGAATTACAAGAATTTTATGAAGATTTTGAACATGAATTTTCTGATTTCTTTGCTGAACTTATAACCTTTTCAAAAACAAAACTTGAAGAACTAAGCGCACCTTAATCCTAATATTCATTAACTGTTGTAGAAGATAAACTACAATTATATAGAGTTAAATAAAACTTGTTAAACTTTAGGAGTTCGTCAGGATGATTATTTTAAAAGACCAAGTGCATATAGGTTGAACGGATTATCGAGAAGATAATACGCCCATCGTTTTTTATATAGAAACTTTCCAAATGAAAAGCATATTCAATAAATTAGCAAGAATTTATAACAGCGCCAATTAATCTATCTTGTATGAAAAAAGTACTTAAAATAATTTTAGGAGGATTGGTATTTTTAACATTACCTAGCCTATTATTTTTTGCTTTTTTCTATTTTAAATACCATGAAAATTTGCCAGAGGGTACATCAGGAAACCAAGCAGACACCTTAGCGTACAATATGCTGAATGCCCTAAATTATGAGGCTTACAAAAACACAGACATGATTGAGTGGACCTTTAAAAACCGAAGGCATTACATTTGGAATAAATCAAAAAACACCTGTGAAGTACTTTGGAAATCCTACCGCGTAGACCTTAATTTAGCTAACCCTACAAAGAGTACCGTTTTTATTCATGGATTTAGAAATGAAAGTGATATTAGTCATGATTTAATAAAAAAGGCTTTAAGGTATTTTAATAACGACTCCTTTTGGCTTGTAGCGCCATACAAGGTTTTTGATAAAGGCACAGAACGTAAACTGGTAAAAATTGCAAATAAGGATGCTTTATTAGTTACCTATTCATCTGGAGGAACTACCCCAGGGGATTCTTACCTTTGGTTATTGGATGACAACGACAAACCCTATGCTTTTAAAATGTGGACTTCCATTCTTCCTATTGATGGTTTGGAAGCCTCATGGGATAATTGGATAACCACCAATACAGGAGCTATGCTCCCAACCTTTCATAAATTCTTGTTTTTAGGATTGGAAATAACACATATAAAAACATCTAGCAATTAATACTACTTACTGCGCTGCCCTACAAAGTGATGACTTTTTGATTTAAACAAGACATTGAAACTTGTTAAGCTTCCATAAATTCTAGTAATATATTGTTGCAAGTCAATTTTTCCTTGCTCATCTAAATCACTCGAATTAATACGTTGTTCCATAACTCTTAGTCGATCTCTTACCATGATGATCTTATGAAAAAATTTATCTATAGGCAATTCATAAGGTTTCAAATTATTCTCAGCTGGTTGTAAAATAAGTGTTCCACCTTTATACTTATCGGCAATAGGAACAACTTCGCTCACATCACTCCATTTTTTTAATATATTCACTAAACTCTGTTCTACTTCAAAAAAACTAATAGTATCAACATCATCTTGCGTTGCTTCAATAACTTCAAATTCACTATCTAAGTCAATCGTTTCTAAACCATTTTCAATAAATGTTACCCAATAATGTTGTGAAGTTACATTAGTTACAACACCTTTTCCATATTCTGAATGATTAATTCTTGAACCTATACCTAATAATTTCATCTCTTTAGTTTTAAGTTGTTAGCTAGCATTTCTACTTACAATAATAACAAATCTAACGCTAATCTTCACAAGAATTTAACATCTAAAAATTGTATCTTCGCAGTCTTGTTTACCTAACAAAGGTTTACTATTGCTATGAGTAAATTTGAAGAACGTATTGAAGTAAGAGGAGCGAGAGTTCACAACCTAAAAAATATTGATGTATCCATTCCAAGGGAAAAACTTGTAGTTATTACAGGACTTTCTGGAAGTGGCAAATCATCATTAGCATTTGATACTATTTACGCTGAAGGTCAAAGACGGTATATTGAAACTTTTTCCGCCTATGCACGTCAATTTTTAGGAGGCTTAGAACGCCCTGATGTTGATAAAATTGATGGGCTTTCCCCTGTAATTGCCATTGAGCAAAAAACAACGAGTAAATCGCCACGATCAACCGTTGGAACCATTACAGAGATTTATGATTTTATGCGTTTACTCTTTGCCAGAGCTAGTGACGCTTACAGCTATAACACAGGTGACAAAATGGTTAGTTATAGTGATGAACAAATTAAAGCACTTATACTTAAAGATTTTGAAGGTCAGCGCATCAATATTTTAGCACCAGTAATTCGATCAAGAAAAGGACATTACAGAGAATTATTTGAACACATTGCAAAACAAGGGTTTGTAAAAGTAAGAACAGACGGTGAAATTCGGGATATTGCGAAAGGCATGAAACTTGATCGCTATAAAACCCACGATATTGAAATTGTTATTGATAGATTAGTGGTTAATGACACTATTGATAATGATAAACGACTCACAGAAACGATTAATACAGCCATGTATCATGGCGAAGACGTTTTATTGGTTATTAATCAAGATAATGGTGAAACGCGTTATTTTAGTAGAAATTTAATGTGTCCGTCTTCAGGTATTTCATATCCAAATCCTGAGCCTAATAATTTTTCTTTTAATTCTCCCAAAGGAGCTTGCCATACGTGTAATGGCATAGGAACCTTGTATCAGGTTAATGAAAACAAAATTATTCCAGATGATTCGTTGTCTATAAAAAATGGGGCACTAGCGCCTCATGGCCCTGAAAAAAATAGCTGGATCTTTAAACAGTTTGAAACTATTGCGACACGATTTAACTTTAAACTTACTGATGCTTATAAAAGTATTCCTAAGGAAGCCAAACACATGATTCTTTATGGAGGTCATGACAAATTTTCTGTTGAAAGTAAAACTTTAGGAGTTACTAGAGATTATAAGATTGATTTTGAAGGGGTAGCTAACTTTATAGAAAATCAATATAAAACGGCTGAATCAACTTCACTAAAACGCTGGGCAAAAGATTTTATGGACAAGGTTACGTGCCCTGATTGTAAAGGCTCAAGACTCAAAAAGGAATCTCTTTACTTTAAAATAAACAATAAAAATATTGCCGAATTAGCAAACTTAGATATTGTTGATTTATCTCTATGGTTTGCGGATCTTCATAAACACCTTTCTGAAAAACAGTTTAAAATAGCTGAAGAAATACTCAAAGAAATTAAATCACGACTTCAATTTTTATTAGATGTTGGTTTAAATTATTTAAGCCTTAACCGAAGTTCAAAATCATTATCTGGTGGTGAGGCGCAACGCATTAGGTTAGCTACACAAATAGGATCTCAGCTTGTTGGTGTTCTATATATTCTAGATGAACCCAGTATTGGTTTACATCAACGCGACAATGAAAAACTCATAAATTCTCTCGTTTCTTTAAGAGATATTGGAAATTCGGTGATTGTGGTAGAGCATGATAAAGACATGATAGAACGTGCCGATTATGTTATTGATATTGGTCCTAGGGCGGGTAAACATGGTGGTGAAATTATTAGCATTGGAAACCCCAACGAACTAAAATCACAAAATACCTTAACCGCTGATTATTTAAACGGGAGCAAGGAAATAGAAATTCCTAAAACACGAAGAAGTGGTAACGGTCATTTTTTAGACTTGAGAGGTTGCACGGGTAATAATCTTAAAAATGTATCGGTAAAATTTCCACTTGGTAAAATGATTGGGGTTACAGGGGTTTCTGGAAGTGGTAAATCTACTCTTATTAATGAAACGCTCTACCCTATTTTAAATGCTCATTACTTTAATGGTGTGAAAAAACCAATGCCATACAAAAGCATAAATGGTTTAGAACATATTGACAAAGTGATTGACATTAATCAATCACCCATAGGGCGAACTCCCAGAAGCAATCCCGCTACTTATACGGGTGTTTTTAGTGAAATAAGAAGTTTATTTGCAAAAATTCCAGAAGCTATGATTCGTGGTTATAAGCCTGGAAGGTTTAGCTTTAATGTAAAAGGTGGGCGCTGTGAAACCTGTCAAGGTGGCGGATTAAAGGTGATTGAAATGAACTTTCTTCCAGATGTTTATGTAGAATGTGAAACTTGCCAAGGTAAGCGGTTTAACCGAGAAACCCTTGAAATTCGTTACAAAGGAAAATCTATTAGTGATGTTTTAAACATGACCATTAATGAAGGGGTAAATTTCTTTGAGCATATTCCTAAAATACATAAAAAACTAAAAACCATAAAAGATGTTGGGCTGGGCTATATCACCCTAGGGCAGCAAAGTACCACGCTTTCGGGTGGTGAAGCCCAACGCATAAAACTAGCTACAGAACTATCAAAACGAGATACTGGAAACACGTTTTATATCTTAGACGAACCTACAACAGGGCTCCACTTTGAAGATATAAGGGTTTTAATGCTTGTGTTAAACAAACTTGTAAATAAAGGAAACACTGTGTTAATTATTGAACATAATTTAGATGTCATTAAAACGGTAGATCATATTATTGATATTGGTTATGAAGGCGGAAAAGGTGGCGGACAAATTATTGTTGAAGGCCCTCCTGAAGAGGTAGTAAAACATAACAAAAGCTATACCGCCAAATTTCTTAAAAAGGAATTAATAACAGTCTAGCTCATACTTGGTACTTGATCATATCATTTAATCGGAGTACTATTTCGTACATTTTTATATAAACCTAAAAAAATATGAAAAGTTTACTTTGGATAGTAGCCGTTATATGTATAATAACATAACTCCTTGGTCTTGTAGGCATAGTTCCTAACATTGGCGCAAGTAGCTTAATACATATTTTATTAGTTATAGCAATTATCATGGTCTTTATAACATTATAAGCGGTAAAAGACCGCTGTAAAATTACTACATTCAATCAGTTCCATAAATAAGGAAAGGTGCATGTACTTAACAGATTCACCTTTCCCTTTTTTATTAAAAAATAAAACTAATAATCCTAAGTAGAATATTGGAGTATCTTATTTTTAAATCTTATTTTGCAAACAAAACAAATGTAAGTTTCATTGATTAAAGACTTAAAACTATGATGAAAGAATTACGACACAAAGGCTGGAATGAAATAAAAACAAATGACTCATGGGCTATTTTTAAAATCATGGGCGAATTTGTTAATGGCTTTGAAAAAATGAGCAAAATAGGACCTTGTGTATCTATTTTTGGTTCGGCCAGAACAAAACCTGAAGACAAATACTATAAGTTGGCCGAGTCTGTAGCAAAAGCTATTGTTGAAGCTGGATATGGCGTGATAACTGGCGGAGGACCAGGAATTATGGAAGCTGGTAATAAAGGCGCTCATTTAGGCGGAGGTACTTCGGTTGGACTCAACATTGAATTGCCATTTGAACAACATGACAACCCTTATATTGATGCTGATAAAAACTTAGACTTTGATTACTTCTTTGTACGCAAAGTGATGTTTGTAAAATATTCACAAGGCTTTGTTGTTATGCCAGGAGGCTTTGGTACACTTGATGAATTATTTGAAGCCATTACCCTTATTCAAACTCATAAAATAGGTAAGTTTCCTATCATTCTGGTAGGAACAGATTTTTGGCGAGGTCTGATAGACTGGATTAAAACCACACTTTTAGACAGATTCTCAAACATAAGTCCTAAAGATTTAGACTTAATTCATTTGGTGGATAGAGAACATGAAGTAATCACTATTCTTGATGAATTCTATAAAAAATCAAATTTATCTCCTAATTTTTAGTCATTACAACGTATTAAATTGGATAAGTATAGTACTAATTACGCCTATAATCATTGCTTATTAGTTAAGGGTTTGGTAGTATATTTATTATATTGCATCGCCTTTATGACTATAACCTTTTAACGCTATTATAATATTGAATTTGCGTCTATTTTATTGTGCCATTTTATACTGCGTTTGCTTCTCTTCCTTCAGTCAAAATAATATTGCTGTAAAGGCTGCTTTTGATATTAATAAAAAGCAAATCAAAATTTCACAAACTATACAATATTTTAATGTATCATCAGATACTTTAAAAGTAATTTACTTGAATGACTGGGCCAATAGTTACGCCACTAAATCAACCCCTCTTGCTATAAGAATGGCTGATGAATACAGAAATGATTTTCACCTCGCAAAAAATGAAGATAGAGGCTTTACGGTAGTTACCTCATTGAAAGAAAATGGTAAAGATGTTGTCTTTCAAAGAGTAAAAGACCAAATAGACATTATTGAAGTTCAACTAAATACGGCTGTAAATCCAGGACATTCATACACTTTAAATCTTGAATATATTGTACAAATTCCTAATGATAAATTTACATATTACGGCATTACCAGTGATGGTAATGTCAATTTAAGGTACTGGTATATAACACCTGCTGAGTATAACGGCGATTGGCTATATTACAGCAATAAAGATTTAGATGATATGATTATTCCTAAGTCTGATATTTCTCTTGAAGTTGAAATTCCTAAAAATTACAAACTCACTTCTGATTTGAATATACAAACCACAACATCTGGTTTTAAAACTCAAACTATTAAACTAAATGGTGAAAACAGAAACTCTAACAAGCTGTTTTTGAGTAAAAAATCAGATTTTAACACCATTCAGTCTGAAGATATTTCTTTTATATCAAACATTGATGATGGTGGTTTAGAAGTTTTAGATAAGGTTTTAATTACTGAAAAAATAACAAATTTTATATCCAAACATTTTGGTCCCTATCCGCATGAAAAATTATTGCTCACTCAAATTGACTATGTAAAGGACCCTATTTACGGATTAAATTTTTTACCAAAATTTATAAAACCGTATCCTAATCATTTTCAATATGAGCTAAAGTTGCTAAAAATAGCCCTACATAATTACTTAGAAAACACATTACTCATCAACCCCAGAAAAGAACAATGGCTATTAGATGGTATACAGATTTATTATGCCATGAAGTATGTAGACACGCATTACCCAAACATGAAATTCTTGGGGACTATTGCCGATCTTTGGGGGGTTAGATCTTTTCATGCTGCCGACATGAACTTTAACGACAAATATGTCCTAGCTTTTATGCTTATGGCAAGAACAAATAGAGATCAAGAATTAACAAAGGCCAAAGACTCTTTATTAAAATTTAATAAAAATATTGCCAACAAATACAAGGCTGGTGTGGGTTTAAAATATTTAGATGATTTTGTAAATCATGATGTCGTTGAAAATGCACTTGAAAACTTTGTAAAAGAGAACAAACTGCAAGAAACATCAACTGCAGCGTTTGAAACTTACATTAAGTCATTAACCAATAAAAATATCGATTGGTTTTTTGAAGACTATATTGCCACACGAAAAAAAATTGATTTCAAAATTAAAAAGGTAATTACAACAGAAGACTCTATAACCATTACTGTAAAAAACAAGAGAGACAACAAAATGCCTATTTCGTTATACGGGTTAAATAACGATAGTATTATTTCAAAACATTGGATACAAAACATAACAGATTACAAAACCATAACAATAGCTAAAGACAGCATTAATAAGCTCGTACTAAACTATGAAAATAACATTCCCGAATTTAATTTAAGAGATAATTGGAAATCGTTAAAGGGATTTTTCTTTAACAACAAACCATTTCAATTTAGATTATTTAAAGATATTGAAGACCCTAATTACAACCAAGTCTTTTTTATGCCACTTATAGAGTTTAATAACATTTATGATGGCATAACTTTAGGTGTAAAAGCTTACAACAAAACTATACTTAGAAAACGCTTTAATTATCAGATATCTCCTCAATATGCATTTGGTTCAAAATCATTAACTGGTGCGGCTTCTGTTTCTAATACCCATTATCTAAATGACAGAAACCTATACCAAATAAGATATGGCGTATCAGGTAGCTACACCTCCTTCGCCCAAGATTTATTTGTTAGAAAATTAACCCCTTCCATCACATTCAGGTTCAGAGAAAATAATGACTTAAGGTCTAACAAAAATAAAATGTTATTATTTAGGTTTGTTGACATCCATAGAGATAAAGACGAAAACAATATTTTAACAACTACAACACCCAACTATTCTGTTTTTAATGCACGATATATTCACTCAAACGACAACTTGATAACCTACAACAGATGGTATGTAGATTTTCAGCAAGCTAATGATTTTAGTAAACTATCCTTAAATTATGAGTATAGGCATTTGTTTGAAAATAACAGGCAACTTAATCTTCGGGTATTTACTGGAGCTTTTTTGAATAACAAAACAGATATCAATTCAGACTTTTTCAGCTTTGCTCTAGATAGACCAACCGATTATCTGTTTGATTACAATTATTTAGGCAGATCGGAGTCCTCAGGTATATTCAGCCAACAGTATATTCCAACGGAAGGAGGGTTTAAATCAAAATTAGAACCTCATTTTGCTAACCAATGGATCACCACCCTTAACGCCAGTACAACTATTTGGAGGTATATTTTATTATATGGTGATGTTGGCTTTGTAAAAAACAAATTATCGACACCCAAATTTGTTTATGATTCTGGTATTAGAATTAACTTGGTAACAGATTATTTTGAGCTATACTTTCCTATTTATTCCAATAAAGGTTGGGAGATTACCCAGCCCAGGTATGCTCAAAATATTCGATTCATTTTCACTGCAGATCCCAAATCGCTCTTAGGCTTATTTAGACGACGCTGGTTTTAAATAATTTTTACAAAAATAAGGTTTTGAATATATTTTTCACAACAAAACAGAGTTTTACCGCTTAATTTTATTGTATTCGTAATTATTTACACAAAAATATAATTGCAAAAAAGACAAACATTACCTACTTTTGCAAAAGCTAAAAGCATTACTCTATGCAAACCCTATCCAATTTGAAAAGTAACATATCTTTTGAAGATTTTAAGGCCGAAGTTTTAAACGATTACAAAATAGCCTTAATTAGTCGTGAATGTAGCTTATTAGGAAGACGAGAAGTGCTTACTGGAAAAGCTAAATTCGGAATTTTTGGAGACGGTAAAGAAGTACCACAATTAGCAATGGCTAAAGCCTTTAAAAAAGGCGATTGGCGCTCTGGATATTACAGAGATCAAACCTTTATGATGGCTATTAATGAACTCACCGCAGAGCAGTTCTTTGCTGGACTTTATGCCAACACCAACATAGAATTAGAACCCATGTCTGCAGGGAGGCAAATGGGAGGTCATTTTGTAACGCATAGTTTAAACGATGATGGTACTTGGAAGAATCTCACAAAACAATATAACTCAAGTGCAGACATTTCTCCAACGGCTGGCCAAATGCCCAGATTATTGGGACTGGCGCAGGCTTCTAAAATCTTTAGAGAAGTAAAAGAAATAAATGCAACTAATTTCTCTAATAACGGTGATGAAGTAGCTTGGGGTACCATAGGTAACGCCAGTACAAGTGAGGGCTTGTTTTTTGAAACTATTAATGCTGCTGGGGTATTACAAGTTCCTATGGTAATTAGTATCTGGGATGATGAATATGGTATATCTGTTCATGCCAAACACCAAACAACAAAAGAAAATATATCTGAAATATTATCAGGTTTTCAAAGAGACCAAAATAACAAAGGGTATGAAATTTTAAGAGTAAAAGGTTGGGATTATGCTAATTTAATTGAAACCTACCAAGAAGCTGGAGCTATAGCTAAAGAAGAACATGTACCTGTTCTTATTCATGTTTCTGAATTAACACAACCTCAAGGGCATTCTACCTCGGGTTCTCATGAACGTTATAAAAGCGCAGAACGCCTAGAATGGGAAACAAATCATGATTGTAATACGCGTTTCAGAGAATGGATAATTGAAAATGGTATTGCAACAAATGAGGCACTAATAGAACTTGAGCGTGCCGCTAAAAGAGAGGTTAGACAGGCCAAAAACACAGCATGGAACACCTTCTTAAAACCTATAAAAAAAGAACAAACTGAACTCATATCTATTTTAAAACAAATCGCACCGCTAAGTAGCAATCGTGTTTTTATTAATAAAATTCAAGAAAATCTTTCTGAAATTGGAGAACCTACAAGAAAGGATATTTTATCAAGTGCTAGACGTGCTTTGAGATATATAGTAGGCGAAACATTTGTTGGTCATCAAACATTAGGTCAATGGATAAATGGCATTTTTGAAAACGTACAGCCCAAGTTTAGTTCTCACTTATATTCTCAAACACAACGTTCTAATACGCGTATTAAAGAGATTAAACCTACATATGATGATGGGGCCGCTTTAGTTGATGGAAGGATTATATTAAGAGACAACTTTGATGCCCTTTTTGCTAGTCATCCGGAGGCTCTAGTATTTGGTGAAGATACAGGTAATATTGGTGATGTTAATCAAGGATTAGAAGGCTTACAGGCCAAATATGGTGAATTACGTATTGCAGATGCCGGAATACGAGAAGCTACTATTGTTGGGCAAGGTATTGGCTTAGCCTTAAGAGGTTTAAGACCTATTGCTGAAATTCAATACTTAGACTATATCCTTTATGCGATTCAAATTATTAGTGATGATTTGGCTACCACCCACTACAGAACAAAAGGAAAACAAAAAGCACCGCTTATTATAAGAACGCGAGGCCACCGTTTAGAGGGTATATGGCACTCTGGATCACAAATGGGAGGCATTCTAAATTTGGTAAGAGGTGTTAACCTTTTAGTGCCTAGAAATATGACCAAAGCCGCTGGATTTTATAACACATTACTTTTAGGTGACGATCCTGCAATTGTAGTTGAGTGTTTAAATGGTTACCGCTTAAAGGAAAAAATGCCTAATAATTTAAATGCTATAAAAACGCCAATAGGGGTTGTTGAAACGATAAAAACAGGGCAAGATATAACTTTAGTCTCTTACGGTTCTACCTTAAGAATTGTTGAGCATACTGCCAAAGAATTACAGGCTGTAGGTATTAATGCTGAAATTATTGATGTACAATCACTTATCCCTTTTGATCTAAATCATGATATTGTAAAAAGTATTGCTAAAACAAATAGAGTCATGATTATTGATGAAGATGTTCCTGGTGGAGCTTCGGCATACATACTTGATGAAATAATTAATAAGCAAAAGGCGTTTCAATATCTTGATAGTGCACCAAAAACACTAACAGCGAAACCTCATAGACCTGCCTATGGCAATGATGGTGATTATTTCTCTAAACCATCGGCTGAGGATATTTTTGAAGCTGTTTATGAAGTTATGCACGAAGTAAACCCAAGAAATTATCCCAAATTAAGATGATACCTTTTCTTTAAAAAGAGCATTAAGCATTTTAAAATAACATGAAAGCTGTAGGTATTAGAGACATTAAAAAAGAATTAAAACAGCTTTCAAATCAAGAGCTCCAAGATCTTTGCTTAACACTATCACGCTTTAAAAAAGAAAACAAAGAACTCCTCACCTATTTACTTTTTGAATCTTATAACGAAGATGGCTACATTCAAACGATAAAAAGTTACATGGATGATGAATTTCAAATGATTAATACCTCCAGTTTTTATTTTATTCGTAAGAGCGTCAGAAAGATTTTAAAAAACGTAAAAAAATACATTCGATATTCTCAAAAAAAGGAAACTGAAGTTGAACTCCTACTCTACTTTTGCTTGAAGTTAAAACATTTCAATCCGAGTATTTCTAACTCTACCCAATTACAAAACGCGTATCACAGACAACTTCAATTGGCAAAGAAAATACTTCATAACCTTCACGAAGATTTACAATATGATTACAATATAGTATTAGAAGAATTGTAAAATTCGGTTCAAAACAATCTGATAATTGCAGTTTAAAGTCGAACTCAATTTAGGTTCGCGTTTCATAGCCGCATTCAAATACTAAAATTAATAACAAATACTTCTTTTTAGGTCACAATTTGGAATACATTGTTTGAATGGTTGGTGCAATATTCTATCTTTGCAGCCTTAAATTAGTACTACAATTTATGAAGATTTCTTATAACTGGCTCAAACAATTTTTAAAGACAGATTGGACACCCGAACAAACAAGTGAACTCCTTACAGATTTAGGTCTGGAAGTTGAAGGATTAGAAGCCTATCAATCTGTAAAAGGTGGTTTAGAAGGTGTTATTGTAGGGGAAGTACTTACCTGTGTAAAACATCCTAATGCAGACAAATTAAAAGTAACCACGGTCAATATAGGTGACAATGATCCTTTGCAGATTGTTTGTGGCGCACCCAATGTTGCGGCTGGTCAAAAAGTACCTGTAGCAACTATTGGCACTATGCTTTATACAGAAGCAGGGGAATCTTGGACAATCAAAACAGGAAAAATAAGAGGTGAAGTAAGCCACGGAATGATTTGTGCTGAAGATGAATTAGGATTAGGCAAATCTCATGATGGCATTATGGTTCTTGATGAAAATATACAAGTAGGAACCCCCGCGGCTGAAATTTTTGATATTGAAAATGATCAAGTTTTTGAAATAGGACTAACACCAAACAGAGCAGACGCCATGAGTCATTTAGGTACAGCGAGAGACCTAAAAGCAGGCTTGATGCAAAAAGATATCAATTTAGAACTCATTACACCATCAGTAAGTGCGTTTCATGTAGATAATCGTATGCTGAAAATGGATGTTGATGTTAAGGACAAAACTTTAGCCCCACGTTATTGCGGTGTAACCATATCTGGAATTAAAGTAAAAGAATCGCCTGCTTGGCTTCAAAATAGACTGAAAGCTATTGGGTTAAGTCCTATAAACAATATTGTTGATGCCACTAATTATGTGCTTCATGATTTAGGGCAACCGTTACACGCTTTTGATGCTGTGAAAATAGCAGGAAATAAAATTGAAGTAAAAACACTTGAGGCTGGAACAAAATTTGTTACCCTTGACGGGATTGAAAGAACTCTTCATGAAGACGATCTGATGATATGTGATGCCGAAAAACCAATGTGTATTGCTGGAGTTTTTGGCGGTGAATTTTCAGGGGTTACCGAAAATACCACAAGTATCTTTTTAGAAAGCGCTTATTTTAACCCTATAAGCATCAGAAAAACGGCAAAACGTCACGGTTTAAATACAGATGCTTCTTTTAGGTTTGAACGCGGTATAGATCCTAATATTACCGAGTACGCTTTAAAAAGAGCTGCCTTACTTATTCAGGAAATTGCAGGAGGAGAAATAACCAGCGATATTATTGATGTTTACCCGAAAAAGATTAAAGATTTCGAGGTTAGATTAAGTTTTGAAAATGCCAAGCGTTTAATTGGTGAAGAAATTCCTAAAGAGACCATAAAAAAAATATTATCGTCTTTAGAGATTAAAGTTAATAACGTTACGGAAGCAGGGTTAGGATTAACGGTACCAGCTTATAGAAATGATGTGCAACGTGAAGCAGATATTATTGAAGAAATTTTAAGAGTTTACGGTTACAACAATGTAAATACAACCAAAAAGTTAAATGCTTCAATAGCCACTATGTCTCGTTTTGAAGATTATAAAATTCAAAATATTATAGGAAACCAATTGGCGGCCCAAGGATTCTTTGAAATTCTTTCTAATTCATTAACCACACCAGGCTATGTTAGTTTAAGTGAGCAACTGAAAGAAGAGCATAACGTAACCATGCTTAATCCGTTGAGTAACGATTTATCTGTTTTAAGGCAGTCATTACTATTCTCAGGATTAGAATCTATCGCTTTCAACATCAATAGAAAACGATCCGATTTAAAATTCTTTGAATTCGGAAAAACTTACCATACTTTTGGAGATAATCGTGAAGAATTTAAGCATTTATCACTATTTATTACGGGCAATCAGGCTTCTGAAAATTGGATAGAAAAAAGCGTAAAATCTGATTTCTTTTTAATGAAAGGATTGATTACTTCCATTTTAGATAGACTAGGAATTTCAAACGCAAAAGAAACTCCGGTAAAAGATGATTTGTTTGCTGAAGGGGTAACCGTTAGTCTTGGTAAAACTAAATTGATTGATTTTGGTTTAATAACAAAAACCGTTTTAAAACATTTTGACATTTCGCAAGAAGTCATTTTCGCTGATTTTAATTGGGATAACATATTGGAAATTATAAAGCATAACAGTATTAAATTTAGCCCAATACCAAAATACCCTGAGGTTAGGCGAGATTTTGCCTTACTTTTAGATGAAAATGTAACCTTCAGTTCTATTTATCAGATAGCCATTCAAAGTGAAAAACACTTACTAAAAGACGTGAACTTGTTTGATGTTTATCAAGGGAAAAATTTGCCTACGGGAAAAAAAAGTTATGCCGTAAGTTTTACACTACGTGATGAAAATAAAACACTTAACGACAAGCAAATAGATAAAATAATGAAGAAACTACAAACTAATTTTGAAAACCAATTGGGTGCAGAATTAAGGTAAACAAGGTAGTTATAAAATAAAAAAGCCAGCTTATTGCTGGTTTTTTTGTACCTAAAAATTTCGTATATTTAAGATGAACCTTAAAAAGGTATTGTCATGACAAATTCAAATTATGTAAAAATTTATACTGGCGAATTAATTGTTGTACAGCGTATGGTTTCTGAGTTAGAAAAGCTGGATATTATTCCTGTTTTGAAAGATCAAACAGATTCTGGATTACTTCCTATTTTTGGATCATCGAACTCTATCTTTAAACAAGTTTATGTACACAAAGATGAATTAGATACAGCTCAAAAAGTTGTAGATGCAATATCTTCCGAATTGGAAGAACTTCAATAGTAGGCAATACATTCTGGTTTCAATTAACCACAACCAACACCAAGTTGTTGAATCTACAACTTTAGGTGCTGGTTGCTTCATTCATTGCTTTCAGTATCTAAACACATAATCTAATCTCGGCAGAACCACAATATCGATACGATTACCAACAACTTTCATAATAATGACCACTGACATTTACCCATTTTAGCGAGTTTATTATATTATAAATATCTAACTGTGTAATCTATTGGCACACCATGATTATCTCTACTTGAAACAGCATTATCACCTTTAATTATTTTCTCTAAATCTCAAAAGTTTTTTGCAGAAACAGTCTCTGCTCCCACCTTTGCATTACCTACTACTACAACGGTAGTAATACTTGAATTCTCTAAAACATTTTTATATTTAGCTTCAACCTCTCCTTTTTGACCTCCTCCCGTTAAACCGGACAATTTAAAACTAGAGAAAACCGAGCAAATAAATGTGTAACTTTAAACAATTATTTGCATATGAAACGATCAAAATTCACGGAGAGTCAAATCGTATTTGC
>NZ_VDCS01000019.1 GCF_006265225.1 Allotamlana fucoidanivorans
CTATTTAACACCGAGACAGATGAAGTTTTAGGAGACGGACAAGTAGTAACAGGGGTTCGTGTTTTCAATAATAAAACCAATGAGAAGCAGGACATTCCAGCCACAGGATTTTTTGTAGCGATTGGTCATAAACCGAATACAGATATTTTTAAAGACTATTTAAAATTAGATGCAACGGGTTATATTGTGAATGAGCCAGGGACATCAAAAACGAATATAGAAGGTGTGTTTGTGTCAGGCGATGCTGCAGACCATGTTTATAGGCAAGCAGTAACAGCAGCAGGTACAGGTTGTATGGCCGCTTTAGATGCCGAACGTTATTTAGCCGCTAAAGATGCTACGTTTGAAGTTTCTACTTCTTTATACAAGGAGTAGCTATTTAAAAATAATGATAAGAATCAAAATTTAAATTTCGGCTTTTTTGTGCTTTGTAATTATTCAAAAAAGTGTTTTCTTTGACAACCTTTTTAATTCGGGATGTGGCGCAGTCCGGTTAGCGTACACGGCTGGGGGCCGTGTGGTCGCAGGTTCGAATCCTGTCATCCCGACGAATAAAGACCTTAATTAGTTTAAATTCAATTAGTTAAGGTTTTTTTTTGTTTTTAAAAATGTGCCATAAATGCGCCAATATCTTTTCTTAACTAAAAAGGGCTTTATTTACCCTTAAATATTCAATGGTATTTAATCATTGAAGATATGCTAAATTACGAATTATTTGATTGTTATTAATTATTGTATTTTCATCACACTTTAGTTAATAGAATCATGATATCAAAAACACTCCAAGCAACTATAAGAGAACTACCAAAAAACGAAGAACGACGTTTATTAAGGTGGTTGCAATCTGAATTAGAAAATGATGAACCTAAAGAAGAGGTTAGCCATAAACAAAAAAAGGCTTATTGAACATATCTCTAAGACTAGAAAGAAGAATTTGGTTTGGGTTATTTGAAACACTAATTTGGGATATTTGTAGAGTCTGTTAGTGTATCTTTTGGGTACATTTGTTAATGAGGTATTCTCGTTAACAAATTTTAATACTAAATGTTGAGACTAAAAACTAGTTTATTTTTTATTCCCTATATAGTCGTGAGTATTTTAAGTTCATGTAAGGACATAGGTTCAAGTCTTAGGAGAAGTTCAGATTATAACTTGACTTCAGAAATAACAAAAAAACAGCTTGATTCATTAAGTGCTGAAGTGAAATTGGCATTTACTAAACTTAGGCCACAATCTATTCAGCCTGCAGAAGGTTTTATTAAATATGATTATCTAATTCCTGCGGGGTTTTACAAACAGATGTGGGATTGGGATGGCTTTTTTATTGGAGCACATTTATCTAGTATTGGTAAGCCGCAATATCTTAAATATTGGGTGCTTAATTTTATTGCAGCAGCAGATGAAAATGGTTACGCTTCTGGTTGTGTAACAACAAAAGGACCAAGACCCTTATTTGGCAAATTTGCTATGAAGCCTTTTATTGGTCAAGGTGCTTACCTCGCTTCGAAAAAATTAAAGGATTATAATTGGATTACACCAGAAGTATATTCAAAAATAAAAAGTGTTATTTCATACCGAGAAGAAATAAGCTTTGATAAAAACTATGGACTTTTCTTTTGGGATGATGCCATGTCTAGTGGTGCAGATAATAATGTAGTCCTTACTAATGATAAAAATCAACCTGGGGCGTTTTTAGCAGTAGACTTGTCGGCATTTATGTATCGTGAGTATTTAGCAATGAAAAAAGTAGCAGAGAAACTTAACTTTACAGAGGATGCAAAATTATATCAGAATAAAGCCGAAAAATTAAAAACCAATATTACAAAACACTTATGGGACAAGGAAGCAAAAAGTTTTTGGAATGTGTTTAAATCTTCAGGAAGACAATACAAAAGAGTTAGCTATTCTAATTTCATAGCATTGCTTCATACCGATTTAGTTAGTCAAGAAAATGGGAGGGACATGATAGAACGTTATCTTCTTAACAAAGAGCACATGAAAGCTAAATATGGCTTGCGTACATTATCAAAACAAGATCCTGATTACAATAATGAAAATATCATTGTGCCATATTCAAATTGGCAAGGACCTGTATGGCCAGTTGCAAACTACATGTATTTTATAGCTTTAAAAAATTATGGCTTTGATGAGGAATGTAGAGAGTTAGCTTATACAATTGGAACACGAGTTCTTCAGGATATTGAAGAGTATGGCTCTATGCATGAAAATTATCATGCCGATACCGGAGCACCTTTAGCGCCTACAGCAGAGCAATCTAAAGATGGTGTTTTTACTGGATTTGTAGGTTGGAATCTGCTGGTGCAAAATATGCTAATGGGTGTGGCCGAAGGAGATTATTTATTACTTGAAATATAATTCCAATGTCCATAAAAAAAATCATCACTGTATTGCTCCTAAGTCTCATTTTCTTGCCGTCTTGTAAGCAAAACACCGACTTAAACTACACCATTTCTAAAACAGAAGCTTCAGAAGCATTAGAAATTGATACAGACAGTATTACCATAAATGGAGATTTAGGAAATTTTTCGGTAGATAAACAAATGTTTGTAGAAACTGAAGGCGTTAAATTAATTTCGTTTTCCTTTGTGGCGGAAGTCCCTTCTGAACTACAACCCGTATCTATCACATTTAAATTTCCGTCAATAGCCATTAATGGTTATTGGAATCCTAATATTAGTGTGGATAAGGTGAATTATTATAAATCTAGCGTGACGGCTAAAGCCTCTAGATATGCACCTGTTTTGTCATTTTATGACAACGATTTAAAAAACAGGATAACGATTGCTTTATCAGATGCGATTAATCAATCGGAAATTGTAAGTTATGTAAAGGAAGAAGATGTGCATTTTTATCCTGAAATAAAATTGTTTCATGAGAAAATGCCTAAAGCGAAAAGGTACAACATTACATTGAGGATAGATACTCGGCAAGTTCCCTATTATAAGTCTATAGATGATGTGTCAACCTGGTGGGCAAGCAACCCAGAATATAAACCGATGCATGTGCCAGATGCTGCAAAAAATCCCATGTATTCCACGTGGTATAGCTATCATCAAAACATTTCCATGGAAGAGATTGTGGATGAATGTAAATTGGCAAAACAATTAGGTTGTAGTGCTGTTATTGTTGATGATGGTTGGCAAACCAATGACAGTAGTAGGGGATATAGATATACTGGCGATTGGAATCCAGAACGCATTCCGAATATGAAAGAGTTTGTAGATGCCGTACATGATGAAGGCATGCAATTTATTTTGTGGTACTCGCTACCATTCATGGGAGAGAGAGCCAAAAATTATCCTAGGTTCAAAGGTAAATATCTACGTTATTGGGAATCACAAGGAACTTATGTTTTGGATCCGCGTTATCCAGAAACTAGGAAATATATAGTGAATACTTATATTGATGCTTTAAACCAATGGGGGGTGGATGGATTTAAACTGGATTTTCTTGGGTGGTTTACTGCAAATAAAGATACGGAGCTTACAAAAGAAAACGGACGCGATTTTGCAAGTATCAACAATGCGACAGATGCTTTGATGACCGAAATCACCAATAAATTAACAGCAATCAACCCTGATGTGCTGATTGAATTTAGGCAGCCCTATATTGGGCCTGTTATGCGCAAATATGGTAACATGTTTAGAGGTGTAGATGCCCCAAACAATGCCGTTGCTAATAAAATTGAAGTCACCAATTTAAGAATGCTAAGCCATAAAACAGCGGTTCATAGCGATATGTTTATTTGGAGAAAAGAGGAAACTGTAGAGCAGGCAGCATTGCAGATTCTCAATATCTTATATAGTGTACCTCAGTTGTCTGTTAAGTTGAAAGATATCCCTGAAACGCATGTAAAGATGATTAAGTTTTGGTTCAATTACTGGAATGAAAATAAAAAAGTGCTTCTAGATGGCGAATTTATACCCTCTAATCCAGGAGCAAATTACCCTTATATTTCAGCAAAGAATAATCATCAGCAAATTACAGCTTTGTATGAAAATACGGTTATTGAACTTAATAAAAATATAAATAGGTTGGATGTTGTAAATGCAAAGTCGTCAGAATTTGTTGCTTTAAAGCTAAAAGATGGTTTTAGCGGAACTATGAAAATATTAAATACGGTAGGTGAAGTGATCTTTGAAGATAGCATTTCTTTAAATAGTGGTATGCATGAACTTAAAATCCCTAGATCTGGTTTGGCTGTTTTAAAAAGAAATATAGAGTAACAATGTGTTTTAAAGATTTACTGTGTTTATAAATAGTTCTAAAATGAGCAATATATTATTGATTTAGTATAGGTTTAAAAAATCTTGGGTGGATAAAATTAGTTTAGTAAAGAATATTTATTGATTATCACTGTCTAGAATAATCTGACAATTATTTTTTGAACTAAATATCTACCATAAAGAGATATTTCTACTCTTAAAATTCAATGTGAAATTTAATCTTTGTTTCTAGGATTTAAATGCAAATTTAAGATCTACTTGAAAATTCAAGAAGGGTCTTCAATTTAAGAAAGAAGTTAAATAAAAAAAACCAAATTAATGTATCCAAAATCAAAGTTTGCCTTTTTGTTTCTTATTGTTATCTCTTTTTTTTCATGTGAACGGCAAAATGAAGTTGAGTTAAAAAGTCCTAATAGCAATTATGTGTTCCGTTTTAAAATTAATTCAGAATCTAATGGAAGCTATTCACTGACATATAACGGAGATGATGTTGTTAAACCTTCAAATTTAGGTTTTCAAATAGAAGGGGTTTCACAAGGGAAAGATATTAAAATTGAGAGTGTAGAAAACAAATCTGTTAACTCCTCTTGGAAACCTGTTTATGGAGAAAAAAATGAGTATCCAGACGTCTATGAAGAGGCTCTAATTTCTTTATCAGGAAAGGATGCTATTTTTAATTTAAGAGTAAGAGCTTATAATGAAGGTGTAGCTTTTAGATATGAGTTTCCAAATATGGACTCAAAAATTCAGATCAATAAAGAATTAACAGAGTTTTTACTAAATGAAGATGGGCATGCTTGGGTGTCAACAAGAGCTCAAAAGCCAATTGTTAAAACTCAAATATCAAAAATTGAAGGTGTGGTTGAAAGACCTCTTTTAGTTGAACTTTCTGACTCTTTGTTTGTTGCTATTGGAGAGGCTGCTTTAGTTGATTATGCTAGAATGAAGCTATCTCATGATTCAAAAAAGCCAGGAACATTGGTTTCTGAGCTAAGTAGTGGCGTAGTGATGGATACACCGTTTAATTCGCCATGGCGTTTTATCATGGCATCAAATACGCCAAGTGAAATATTAGAGAACAACTATTTGCTACTAAATCTGAATGAGGAAAATCAATTAGAAGATACGTCTTGGATCAGGCCTGGTAAAATAATTAGAGAAAGCACTTTAACCACAAAAGGAGGTTATGCTTGTGTAGATTTTGCAGCCAAACACAACTTGCAGTTTATTGAGTTTGATGCGGGCTGGTATGGTAATGAATATGATGAAACATCTGATGCAACCACTATAACTATAGACCCAAAACGATCTAACGGTCCATTAGATTTATTAGGCGTCATAGATTATGCAAAGAGTAAGAACATCGATGTGATTCTCTATGTAAATAGAAGAGCCTTAGAAAAACAATTGGATGATGTTCTGCCACTATTAAGTTCTTGGGGAGTTACAGGAGTAAAATATGGTTTTGTAAATGTGGGGCCACAAGAGTGGACAAGTTGGTTGCACGATGCCGTAAGAAAAGCAGCAGAGCATAAGTTAATGATTGATATTCATGACGAATATCGTCCAACGGGATATTCTAGAACCTACCCTAATTTAATGACTCAAGAAGGTATTAGAGGTGATGAGGAAGCTCCACAAAATTCCATGGTTTTAAATACGATTTTTACAAGAATGATTGCAGGGGCGGGAGATCAAACAAATTGCTATTTTGCTCCGCGCGTAACCGAAGAAATGGGATCGCATGTGTCACAATTGGCAAAAGCGGTTTGTATTTATAGTCCATGGCAATTTTTATATTGGTATGACAGGCCGGAAGGTTCTGATGCCGATGGGCCAGGTGCTGGGGGAACCAAAACGTTTATTCAAGAAGTGCCTGAATTAGCCTTTTATGATGCGTTACCAACCGTATGGGACGATACCAAGATTTTGGGTGGCTATCCTAGCGAATATGGTATCGTAGCAAGACAAAGTGGTAACGATTGGTTTGTAGGCGCTCTAACAGGTACTAAAGGCCGGAAATTTGAAATCGCTTTAGACTTTCTTGAGGAAGGTAAATCGTATGAAGCTACTATTTATTCTGATGATTTAAATAGCGATTCAATAACTAAAGTAAAGATTGATAAAAAGATAGTTAAGTCTACCGACACTATCAGATACAATGTTTTAAAACAAAATGGATTGGCTCTGCACATTCGTGCTATTTAGATTAAAGACTGTTAAAATATTAAAGGACAATTTTACATGAAAATATATGGTATAGTCTTAAGTAGTCTGTTACTAGTTGTATTTTCTTGTAATCACAGAAATAGAACTAAAAAGACCAGCGAGGTAGCTACAACGCTACCACTTAAGCCTAATATTGTGTTTATTCTGGCTGACGATTTGGGGTTTACCGATTTAGGCTTTACAGGAAGTGATTTATACCAAACACCAAATATAGACCAATTGGCTAAGGATGGTATGTATTTTCCTGTAGCGCACTCGTCGCATCCAACATGCCAACCTAGTAGGATTTCTTTAATGACAGGGAAAACACCTGGTCGGTTAAAAGCCATTAGTCATGGAAGTTTGGGTGGGGTAGAAGGACCTGGTATAGAAATTCCTGCTGAGGAGGTTACACTTGGCGAGGCACTTCAAAAAGGTGGTTATACAACAGCGCATATTGGAAAATGGCATATTGGGCAAGGTGATAATCAGCCTAAATACAGAGGATTTAATGTGGATATAGCAAGTAACGATTTTTGTTGCCCAGGTTCTTATTTTTACCCTTATAGCAGTGTATCCAAAAACCCTAACAAAGATAAGTTAGCGGCTATACCAGATTTAGAAGGTTACAACCAAGGTACGCATTTAACTGAAGCATTATCTAATGAAGCAGTCAAATTTATAAGTGCCCAGAAAAATAGTGATAAACCATTCTATTTGAATTTATGGTATTATGCGGTGCATACCCCAATTCAATCCGAAAAGGAAAAAATCAAAAAATATAAAGCGCTTATTACTCCCAATACAAGACATAATCATGCAGCTTACGCAGGACTTGTTGAACATTTGGATGATGGAGTAGGTCGCGTATTAAAGGCACTAGAGGAAAACGGTCTTTCTGAGAATACTGTTGTCATTTTTATGGGTGACAATGGTGGAGAATTAAGAAATGGTATTACAGATAATACACCATTAAGAGGAGGCAAAGGGATGTTTTATGAAGGAGGGACTCGTACACCAATGTTTGTTAAATGGCCAAATGTGGTAAAACCAGGTTCAGTATGTAATGAACGTGTGGTGGGTTGGGATATATATCCTACGGTCTTATCAATAGCAAATATTGAAGGAGATGCCAACCATAATAAAAATGTGGATGGAGAAGATTTAACCCCTTTATTAAACAACCCTAAAAATACCTTGGAGCCACGAGAATTTAACTGGCTAAAGTATGTTGCCATGGTGCATTACAACTCTAAGTTAACGGAGCGAAACTGGCCTGGAGGTAGCATTATAAAAGATGATTGGAAGCTTATTGAATATTTTGAAATGCCAGTGGCAAACGTAACCCACCATTTTAAATTATTTAATTTAAAAGAAGACCCTAGCGAAAAAAACAACTTGGTGGATAGCATGCCAAAGAAGGTCAATGCACTTAAAAAGGCTATGCAAAATTGGAGAAAAGAAATCGGCGCAGATGATTATAGCATGGAATCTTTTTATGGACATCTAAATTAATATTAAACCGTTCAAATATTCCTAAAACTTTCAAAAGCAATCAATAAATAATGATTTTGTTTAAAAAAAAACTTGATGTATGCGTAATCATGTTGCTGTTTATAGCAAGCTCCAGTTTTTCTGCAGACAAAAAGATATATGTATCAAATAAGTATAAAGAACATCAAGACGGTTCCTTAAACTTTCCTTTTTCAAGTATTAATCAAGCAACGGAAATAGCTTTTCCAGGTGACACTATTTTCGTTTTAGAAGGTGTTTACAGAGAGCGTGTTATTCCTATAAGAAGCGGAGAACCAGGCAAGCCCATTGTGTTTTTTGGAGAACCAGGTAAAAAAGTAGTTATAAAAGGTTCTGATATTTGGCAACCTCAATGGAATTATGAAGGTGAAGGTGTTTATTCGGCAGTGCCAGAAGAAAAATTATTCAACGATTTACCATCCGATTATCCCGATCACCATAATCCTTTCAAAGTAAATTTGTCATCAACGCCCTATCAACGCCAAGGTAAACGTGAGCTGGAACGTGGTTATGGTGGTGATTCAACTTTAGTTTATACCTGTGGCCAAGTTTTTGTAAACGGGAAGCAGTTTTTGGAAGTGCCGTTTAAAAAAGAATTGTCTCCTAATAGCTGGTACTATGAACCCGAAACCGAAAAAATTTATATTCATTTTGGGAATTTAAAACCCCAGAATCAAGAAGTGGAAATTTCTACAAGGCGAAGAATTTTTGCTCCTGTTAAAAGAAATTTGGGCTATATAACAGTTGAAGGCTTTTTAATGGAGCATTGTGGAAATCAGTATCCCACTAATTTTTGGATTAATGATGTATGGGCTCAAAAAGGAGCATTAGGGTTGCAGGCTGGTCATCAATGGGTTATAAAGCGCAATGTGATACGCCACGTAAAAACTTTTGCCATTGATGCGGGGCATGTAGATTTAAATGGTGATAAATACGAGGCGCATGATAATATTATAGAAGAAAATTACATTCTAGAAAATGGCTCTGCAGGTATTTTAAGCAATAGTTCTGAAAATATGATTATTAGAAATAATGTTTTGCTTCGCAACAATACCATGAAGTTTTGGGGTAGAAAACGATGGGAGCAGGCCGCTATAAAATGCCACCATGCCAAGAATGGTTACATTCATAATAACTACATATCTGATAATTATTTGACTTATGGCGTTTGGCTAGATAACCACTTTCCCGATTCTCGAGTTTCTAGGAATGTGATTGTAAACAATGGAAAATCTGGAATTTTTCTGGAAATGAGTGATTATGGTTTTGACCGTCTTTTTATCGACAATAATATTATTGTGGGGAATGCTCAAAATCCTATTTATTGTCACGATGCTTCCGGAGCGACTATTATGCATAATCTATTGGCCAATACGCCAACCCAAGAAACCTTTGGACAAGGTTATTTTGTGCGTCAAGTAAGACCTCGCACTAAAACATATCATCACAGTTTGTATAACAATATTTTGGCGGGGAGTCGGGCCGTACTCGATTTTAATTATCCGTCTCATAGAAGTGGAAAACAGCGTATAGATTTTAATGTATACGATGTGAATATGAACGACAAAGTATTTTGTATCAATAAAACATCTGATGACCCATCGCCTTGGAGCAATCAAGAATTTTATAAGCTCATTGAAAAGGAATTGGCCATTTATGATGATCTCGTGGCGTTTGAGGATAAAGGACACGTGGCATTAACCTTTAAGCAATGGCAAACGTTTTGGGAAAATCATGATTGTCCTAACGATAAAAATAGCAAAATTCATAAGGGTATCCAAGTCTCATACCTTCCTGAGCTTCAGGAACTCGTAGTGATAATGCCCATAGCGCCAAAAAAAATGAAATCAAAAGATCATGATTTTGTTGATGTTGATTTTTGGAATCAAGATATTCCTCAAAACGGCTATGCACTACCGGGACCATTTCAAAATCTGAAACAAGGGAAAAATCGATTTAAAGTATGGAAAGGCTTAAAAGTTCTAGGCGAAAATGAATTACCAGATTTTTCTAAGTTTCATATACTAAAAAGTAAAAAGGTTTGATTCAAAATATGAAAAACGTCATAATAGTCATATTATTTCTTCTATTCACTATAGTGGGTT
This sequence comes from Allotamlana fucoidanivorans, assembly GCF_006265225.1. GTDB lineage: Bacteria > Bacteroidota > Bacteroidia > Flavobacteriales > Flavobacteriaceae > Allotamlana > Allotamlana fucoidanivorans. The sequence continues at coordinate 10,094 of NZ_VDCS01000019.1, forward strand.
TTTCTCAAAAAGAGATAGATACCATTGGAAAATACGATATATGGAATCTCCCGGAGCTGCCCATATATCCAGGTGCTTACGAACCTAACTGGGAATCTTTAAAAAAATATGAAGTACCAGAATGGTTCAGAGAAGCTAAACTAGGGATTTGGTCTCATTGGAATCCACAATCGGTTCCAGAGGCTGGAGGGTGGTACGCCCGCTGGATGTATATTGAAGGTGATAGGCGCTATGAACACGGTATTGAAAACTATGGGCATCCTTCAGAATTTGGCTATAAAGATATTTGTGTCATGTGGTCATGCAATCAATGGGATCCCGATGCCTTCTTGAAAATGGCTGTTGATGCTGGAGGGAAGTATTTTGTAGCCCTAGCAAATCATCATGATAATTATGATAGTTGGAATTCAATATACCAGCCATGGAATTCTGTAAATATAGGACCTAAAAAAGATGTCATTGCCATTTGGAAGGCGGCAACAGAAAAATATGGATTGCCTTTTGGGGTGTCCGTGCATGCATCGCCAGCCAGAACATGGGGGCAATTTATGCCAAATTATTTTGGAAGTGATAAAGAAGGCAAATATAAAGGTGTCCCTTATGATGCGGCCACTGTGACTTTTGAAGATGGCAGAGGAACAGCTTGGGAAGGTCTTGACCCAAAAGACCTGTATGGATTTCCACATGACAAGGAATTGGATGCGAATCAATCGCCATTTGCAAATCAGTTTATGTGGCGCGTAGACGATTTACTTAAGTACAACCCCGATTTGCTTTATTTTGATGAAAGTGTGGGCGTCAATGGTTGGGTGGATTTAGGCGTAAAAATGGGTTTTGGTCACCTTGCACCACAAATAGCAGCGAATTATTATAACAAAAGTATGGCCATGAACTCTGGCGAGCAAAAAGTTGTTTTAAATATGAAAGGGGTTGGTGGTAGAGCTAATAGTTTATATACCATTGAGGAAGCTGAGATTGTTGCCAATGCCTTGGTAAAAGATAGTGAGAAAAAGATTGAAGGGCAGATAGAACCTTATCCTTTCCAAACAGATGATGCTATTGGCCCTTGGTTTATTAATAAAGAAAGACTTAGTTACAAAGATGCCAAATGGGTGATTCATACATTGATAAATAATGTTAGCAAAAACGGAAATCTATTGTTGGCCATTCCGCAACGCGCCCAAGGCAACGTAGATCTCGAAGCGGTCGAAATTTGTAAAAATATAGGAGCATGGATGCGCGTAAATGGTGAAGGTATTTATGGGAGTCGTCCATTTGAAATTTTCAAAAGTAACGTCGGTAGCTACTATTTTACAAGAAGAGAAGGTTATATTTATATGTTCTGTTTAGACTGGCCTAAATCAAAAAAAATAGCAATTCCGGAGTTGAAAAAAGGAGGAGCTACCATTGGAAATGTTTTAGAAATAAACCTTTTAGGAAGTAAAGGCAAAATTGTTTTCAAACAAGATAATGAATCCCTAATAATAGAGATACCCAACAATGCACCAAATAAGATTGCTGCTGTATTCAAATTAAAGCAAGACAAAACATGGATAAACGATGATGATCCCGGAGTAGGTTATTTTGGATGGATTCATAAAGTAAACCGTGATAATGGAGAGTTTAATAATGATGTTCATGAATCTTATGAAATAGGTGAAAGATGTACCTTTTTGTTTGAAGGAATAGGGATCGATATTGTGGCCAATACATCACCAAATATGGGTGTTATAACCATTCTAATTGATAATGAATTACATGATACGGTAGATTTGAGTAAACTACAAAGTTGCGGAGTACAGCAAACTGTATTTTCTTCAAAAGAAATACCTTTTGGCAAACACAAAATAGACATTATAAATGCAACCAACAAATTGGTCGCCATAGACGCTTTAATAATCAAATAAAAACTATAGATAAAAATGAAAAGATGTTTTTCACTTTTTTTAATTACACTTTTACTTACCAATTGTGCTTATCCTCAAGATAATGAGTTAGCTAAACCCTCCTTAAAACAAATACGATTTGCAGACTGGGAAGTCGGAGCATTTATCCATTTTGGATTGAATGTATTTACGGGAATGGAACATGGGGATGGACAGTTTCCACCGTCAATGTTTAATCCAACAAATCTTGATGCAGAACAGTGGGTGTTAACAGCAAAAGACATGGGGGCGAAATACGCTTGCTTAACAGTTAGGCATGAAGGCGGTTTTTGTTTGTGGCCATCTAAAACGACTGATTATACTATTGCAAACAGTCCATACAAAAATGGAAAAGGAGATATTGCCAAGGAGTTTGTAGATGCTTGTAGAAAACATGGTATTGTGCCAGCATTTTATCATACAGCTGCTTTTGATGCGAACGCTACATTAGGAACATACGAGGGTGATTTGGAATTACCACTAGAATGGGGAGGCACATGGAGTACAGCAATGGGGGAGGCCCATAAAAAAGATCCAGAATTAAGAGAACGTTTAAAGAAAAAACAAGTAGAGCAAATGCGCGAATTGCTTACCAATTATGGGCCAATCGGTTTTATGTGGTCAGATCATTGGGATGCTAAGGACCCTAATGGTGTTTGGAGAGCTGTTACCGACTTAGCAGAAGAACTTCAACCAGAAATGGTGTTTATGGGGCCAGATTCTTGGGTGCCAGGTAATGAAACAGGCCATGTGGTATACCCTATGTGGAATCCTGTAAATACAGTAGATGGTACGAAATATTCACGGCCTGCGGCAAATGACAATGACGTTACTACTGAAAACAACTATGGCCTGTTGGAGGGAGAGGTGCGCACAGGCCATCCCTTGGGTAAGTTTTGGCGTGTTAGAGAATGTACTACCAACACAGGTTTTAATTATGGCGGATGGTTTTGGCATCCTGATTCTATTAAAAGAACAGCCCCCAAAAAGCACTGGGAACACCTAGATTTATATTATAGAACAGTAGGACTAGGTGCCAATGTGATTATTAATTTACCACCAGATAATAGAGGGTTGATTCCAGACGATATCGCAAAAGCTGCTAAGAAATTTGGGGATGAAATCCAAAAACGGTTCTCTAATCCAATAGCAGAATTAAATACGGTTAGTTCTGGAGATATTGTAGAATTGTCTTGGGAAAGCCCTCAAAAAATAAATACCATTGTAACGATGGAAAACATTGCCAACGGACAAAAAGTAGTAAGGTATACACTTGAAGCATTTGTGAACGGGAAATGGCAAAAATTAGAACCTAGAAATAGGGTCATGGGCTTTAAGCCTTACAATAATAACCCGGGATATGAAACCATAGGTCATAAAAAAATTGACAGGGTAAAACCAGTGGTAACAAACCGCATTCGCTTTAAATGCCTAGAGTCTGTTCTACAACCTGTAGAAATTAGAAGTTTTTCAGTTTATAATTGCGACCCAATAATAAGAGATTTCGATGCCAGTTACCCTTATATAAGTGGGGTTGAGACGATTTATGAGTCTGCACATGGTGGTGTTAGAAGAGATAAAAACTACAAAGGAGGCAAAATAGTTATCAATGGAAAGCATTTTGAACATGGTTTAATGGTGTGTCCTGTTGCAAAAGAAAAGAAAGGTGTTGTTGAATATGATTTAACAGCATATCCTAAAGCTAAAGGTTTAAAAGCTTCAATTGGTATTGAAGATATGATTGGTGACAAAGGTTCGGTAGTTTTTATAGTAGAGGGCTATAAAAATGGCGAATGGATAGAATTATTCAAAAGCAAAAAATTCACTGGAATAGATGATGCCGAAGATATCCATGTAGCATTCCCTTCAAAACTTGAGACACTTCGTTTAATTACAACAGATGGAGGGGATAATTCAAATTCCGACCATTCAATTTGGGCGAACGCAGTATTTACAGAATAGTTTATAGTTTAATTATGATAAGATATAGAATTTCAACAGTAGCGATCGTCTTGGCATTGATAAGTTTTGCTTGCAAACGAGAAGAAAAAAAGGATATTGAAGCGGAACTTCCAACATTGGCTAAACCCAGTAAAAAACAGATTGAGTTTGCCGATTGGGAAGTCGGTGCTTTTTTTCACTTTGGCTTAAATGTGTTTACAGGGCAAGAACATGGAGATGGTAAGGAATCGCCATCAAGATTTAATCCAACCGAGTTAGATGCAGAACAGTGGGTTCTAACGGCCAAATCAATGGGAGCTAAATATGGCTGTTTAACGGTAAGACATGAGGGTGGCTTTTGTTTATGGCCGTCTAAAACTACAGATTATACCATAGCCAATAGTCCTTATAAAGATGGTAAAGGAGATCTTGCTCAAGAATTTGTTGACGCCTGTAGAAAGCACGGATTAAAAATAGGGTTTTATCACACTGGGAGTCATGATGCACATGAGGGCTTAAGTTGGTACGATGGTTATATAGGTTGGGCTGATAATAGAGATTCTTTAATGACGGTAGCCTTTAGGAATAAAGAAAGGAAAGAGAAGTACAAGCAGGTACAATTAGATCAAATGCGAGAGCTTTTAACTAATTACGGCCCAATAGATTTTATGTGGTCAGACCATTGGGGTGCTCCCGGAAGTGAATTTATATGGAATCCCATGACGGATCTAGTGGCAGAACTTCAACCCAATATGGTTTTTATGGGACCAGAAACTTGGGTGCCAGGTAATGAATCGGGGCATGTGGTATATCCTATGTGGAATGCCGTAAATACCGTTGATGGTACTAAATATACACGTCCTGCACCAAATACAAACGATAGTATAGTTGCCAACGATTATGGACTCTTAGAAAACGAAGTAAGAACAGGGCATCCATTGGGAAAATATTGGCGTGTTAGAGAGTGTACAACACATTGGGCATTTCACAAAGGTGGGTGGTTTTGGCATCCAGATGTTACATTGCCATTCCCTTTATCCAAGCATGTAGATTTATATTACAGAACAGTAGGTTTAGGGGCTAATACCATAATAAACCTGCCGCCAGATAACAGAGGGTTGGTGCCTGATACAATAGCTGTAGCAGCCAAACGATTTGGGGACGAAATCAGAAAACGCTTTTCAAATCCCATAGCAGAGTTGAATGAGGTGCAAAAGAGCGATATCGTGGAGCTGGAATGGGTAGAACCAAAAGAAATCAATACGGTGGTTTTAATGGAAAATATAGTTAATGGACAACGAATAGCTAAATATAACTTGGAAGCTTTTGTTAATGGCAAATGGCAAGATTTAAAGCATGTTAACTATTTCCCGTCGGCTAAAAAGCCATATAATAAAACACCTGGTTATGAGACTATAGGTCATAAAAAAATTGACAGAGTAGAACCAGTAACAACGAATAAGATTAGGTTTAAATGTTTGAAATCTGTTTCTGGAACAGCCGAAATACGTCGAATACAGGTTTTTAATTGTGAACCCTATGATACATTAAAGTAACTACAAAATTTTCTAAATCTATATTTAAAATGAGTAATAAAAGGATGCTATTAGTTTTTGTTGATGTGGATTTTTGGAGTCAAAAAATCCCCCAAAATGGAAAAGCTTTACCTGGGCCATTTCAAAATTTAAAAAAGGAAAAGAGCATGTTTAAAGTTTGAAATGGGTTAAAAGTTTTGGAAGAAATGAGTTACCTGATTTTTCGAAATTCCATATATAATATCCAATAGATAAAAATTTTAATATAAAATGATAGACAAAAAAATAGCATTAGTATTTATTAGCGTAATTACAATTTCAACCTGCTTTTCTCAGAAGACAACTAAGAATATTGATTCTAAAATTGAAGAACTTATTTCGCAAATGACTTTAAAAGAAAAGGTACATCAATTAGCAACGCAATACCCAAACGCCAACATGCGGCTGGGAATCCCGAATATAAGTGCTAATGAGTGTTTGCACGGAATAAAAATGAATCATGCCACGGTATTTCCACAGGCTATAGCTATGGCAAGCACCTGGGATTTAGATTTAATAGAGCGTATGGGGCATACGGTGGCCAAAGAATCAAGAGCCTTCGGTATACACCAATGTTACACCCCCATGTTGGCTGTCGTTCGTGATATTCGTTGGGGGAGAACTGAAGAGAGCTACGGAGAAGACCCCTATCTGGTTGGAAAAATTGGTAGTTCCTACATTAAAGGCCTGCAGGGTATGGGCGATAAGCGCTTTGATAAAGACCATATTCTGGCCACTGCAAAGCATTTTGTAGCGGATGGAGAACCAATGGCTGGTGATAATGGTGCGGCTCATGACATATCAGATTATACTTTACATAACGTACATTTATATCCGTTTCGCTTAGCAATTGAAGAAGCTCAAGTAGGCGCTATAATGCCCGCACATCACTTGTTGAATGGCATTCCATGTCATGCCAATACCGAAATCCTTAATGATGTTTTACGAAATGACTGGGGTTGGGATGGACTCATAGTGTCAGATAATGGAGATTTAAGATCCCTAAAGCGCGTGTTTAATCATGTGCCAGATTGGAATCATGCCGCAAATGTTGGGCTTGAGGTTGGGATTCATCAAGAGTTGGCGTTGTTTCAAGGTTGGAACGAACAACGCATGTATGGGGATAATTTAATAGAGGCGGTTGAAAAGGACGTCGTTTCTGAAGATTTGTTAAATAATGCCGTAGCGCATGTGCTAAAGACAAAGTTTGAACTAGGACTTTTTGACGCCGACGTGACTTTAGACGATCGTTTTGATGTTATAAAATATCCTGATAATGGAGAGCCAGAAAAAGTATCTCAGCACGATGCTGAAATGTTCAAAAAAGCTCTATATGTTGGGCTTGCAAAAGAGAACTGGAAAGACATAGTTGATAATCAGGAACATAATGATCTTGCACTAGAAGTGGCACACAAAGGGATTGTGCTTTTAAAAAATGAAGATAATCTGTTGCCTTTATCAAAAGAAAAGAGTAAGAAAATTGCGGTGGTAGGACCTAACGGAAGTGCTATGCGTTTGGGTGGTTATTCGCCAGATATTCCTAAATACTACATTTCAATTGTAGATGGTATAAAATCGTATGTAGGTAACAATGCCGAAGTAGCTTTCGCAGAAGGTTGTGATTTTACGCCTTCTATAGAAAATATCCCGGAGGCGGTCGCTTTGGCTGAAAAGTCAGATATTACAATTGTTGCCATTGGTGGATCGGAAGAAACCTGTCGGGAAAATCAAGATCGCGATGAATTAGGTCTTCCAGGACCGCAACAAAAATTGGTAGAAGCCATTCATGCTACTGGCAAACCCTATATTGTTGTATTATTAAATGGCCGTCCGCTTTCTATTGAATGGATAGCTGAAAACTCCAAAGCGATTGTAGAAGGTTGGTATTTGGGTCAGGAAACAGGAAAAGCCATTGCCAATGTACTTTTTGGTGAAGTTAACCCAAGTGGTAAATTGCCAATTTCATTTCCACGGAATGTAGGTCAGGTACCCTTGTTTTATAATAAATTACAAACAGGACGTCCAAGAGATATCTACAATTCTAATCCAGAACCCTTATTTCATTTTGGGTATGGGTTAAGTTATACCACGTTTGATTTTGATGAACCAAAACTTTCTAAAAACACCATAAAGGTAGGAGAAACCGCAACCGTTTCTACCATGGTTAAGAATATAGGTAATTATAAAGGAGAGGAAGTGGTGCAGCTTTACATTCACGATAAAATTTCTAAAAGAGCAAGGCCGCTTAAGGAGTTGAAAGGGTTTAAACGGGTTGCATTAAATCCAGGTGAATCAAAGGAAGTCAGTATCGAAATAGGAACCCAACAGTTAGAATATTGGAATGATGGCGATTGGAAAATAGAGCCTGGCGCCTTTGAGATTATGATTGGCAACAATTCTGAAAACTTAAAAAAGTGCACCTTAATAGTCGAAGAATAATACGATTCCACTTGTGAAAATAATGTTTTCAAGACATTCATATTTAAAAAGAATATTTCTTGCCTATCTGGCTTTGGGAGCATTTTTCTTATTATTTGGTGCAAGAGATATTGAAGCACAAGAAAAGGAGTTCTTGCCAAACTTTGAATCATTAAAACAATATGAATGTCCTGAATGGTTTCGAGACGCTAAGTTTGGAATTTTTCTACATTGGGGATTAAATAGTGTTCCAGGTTACAATGGGCATTACGGGCGTTATATGTATTGGCAGGAAAAGCCAGAGGTTGTGGAAGGGACAGGCTGGAATGAGGGGGGAGCTGATGTTTACCAACATCATCTGAATACATACGGACACCCCACAGAATTTGGTTATAAAGATTTTATTCCGCTTTGGAGAGCTGAAAAATTTGATGCTGAAGAGCTAGCAGCTTTCTTCAAAAAAATAGGTGCAAAATATATTGTGCCTATGGCAGTTCATCATGACAATTTTGATAATTGGAATTCCAAACATCATAGGTGGAATGCGGTTAATATGGGGCCAAAGCGAGATATTATTGGAGAATGGCAAAAAGCCTGTAAAGATCATGAGCTTAAGTTTGGAGTGTCGTCACATTTTAATGGTGGGCATGAAAATATTTTTTTTCAAGGTAAAGCTGATACTAGTGGGCCTAAAAAAGGATGGCCTTATGATACAGTAGATTCAGAATTTCAGGATTTTTACCATAAGCGTACATCCGATAGGAAGAAAATTGCCCCAGAGTTTGGTGAGCAATTTTTATTAAGGCACCTAGATCTTATTGATAGTTATAATCCAGACTTGCTCTATTTTGATGGTGGATTGCCCTATGGGGAAAACGGACTTAAAGTGGCAGCTCATTTTTATAATACCAACTTGAAAAATTCTGGAGGTGAAACAAATGGCGTCCTTAATCTAAAAAGAGATTTCCCTGAAAGAACAGCAACATTAGATATTGAAAAAGGGCAGGCAGATAAATTACGGGAATTGCCATGGCAAACAGATACGACGATCAATGAAGGTTGGTTTTATTTAGGGGATGAGAAGTCATCAAAATATACAAAACATAAAAAACCTTTGTATCAAGAAGATGGCAGATTAGCACATCCAGGATTACGTATGACAGCAGGTTTGGTTATAGATAATCTGGTGGATATTGTAAGCAAAAATGGAAATTTGTTGTTAAATGTTGGGCAACGTTCTGATGGCAGTATCGACGAAGTATTTATAAATGAACTAGAAAAAGTAGGGAATTGGTTGAGCTTAAATGGAGAAGCCATCTACGGAACAAGACCTTGGATTACTTACGGCGAAGGGCCAACTAAAATAGAAACAGGTTTCGATACCGAACCTCTAAAAGAATGGAGCAGTGAGGATATTCGTTTCACCACAAAAGATAATACTTTGTATGCTATAGCTTTGGATTGGCCCATTGAAAAAACAACAACAATTAAGTCCTTGTCGAGTAATCAGTCACGCTTGAAAGAAATCAATTCGGTGGAATTGATAGGCTTTAAAAGGAAATTGAAATGGAAAAGAAATACAGAAGGACTTGTTATTTCTTTACCAAAGAAAAAAATTGGCAATTATGCCTTTGTATTTAAAATTGAAACAAAAGATGAAGTCGATTAAAATTATAATATTGGTTTTATGTATGTACTCCTGCTCGATAAAAAAGCAAGAGGTAACCGTAAAATCTCCTAAAGGACATATTGAAGCAAAATTCCAGCTTCTTAATGGTAAACCTACAGTAGCGTTGTTTAAAAATAACGTTCAAATATTAATGCCTTCCTCATTAGGGCTTAAATTAAAAGAAGTACAAGAAACTATTTTTTCAATAGACAGTGTTGTATCTAAAGCTTCGAATACAACATGGGAACCTGTTTGGGACAAACATTCCAAAATAGTTGATGATTATAAAGAAACAACCTATTGGTTGAAAGGTGGTAATGGATTTGTTTTAGGGGTGGTTTTAAGAATTTATAACGATGCATTGGCCATACGTTACGAAATTCCGGAGCAAGAAGGTTTTAAAACATTTACCATTGCAGAAGATTTAACATCTTTTGTATTCACCCAAGACCATACCTTTTGGTCTGCCAATGGAGAACGCCACAACTTAGGACCTTTACCATTGAGTGAGTACCCTAAAAAAACCAAGTATACTCCAACAGTATTACAATTGGAAAATAATAGTTATGCTTCCATATTAGAGGCCGCAATTTATAATTTTGCCAATTTTAATTTAGCAAAGGGTAACGAGGATTTTAGCTTAAAGTGCGTTATGAATGCATCTGTTGGGTCAACGCCTGCCAAAACATCGTGGCGTGTGGTTTTATTGGGGGATAAACCTGGCGATTTGGTAGAATCGAATACGTTGGTAAATCTTAATCCGCCATGTGCCATCGAAGATCCATCATGGATAAAACCGGGGAAAGCCGTTTGGGATTGGAGAGTTTGGGGGTATAAAACAAAAGATGGCTACACATACGATTTAGATACCAAATCCCACAAACGTCTTATCGATTTTGCTGCAGAAAATAATATCAAATATTTACTAATGGATGCCGATTGGTACGGACCGGAATTCTCGCCCGATGCTGATCCAACTTCAGCAAATAGTAAAATCAATATTGAAGAAAACATGGCCTATGCCAAAAACAAAGGCGTGGGCATTATTCTGTATCTAAACGATGTAGGTGCTAAAAAATTTGGTCTGGAACGTATCTTAAAACAGTTTAGCGATTGGGGAGCTTCAGGAATCAAGTATGGATTTATGACCACCAAAGAACAAAAAAAGGTTATTTACACCAGAAAAGTAGTAGAGCTGTGTGCCAAATATAAGTTAACAGTAAACTTCCATGATGGTCCATTGCCTCCAAGTGGCGATCGAAGAACATGGCCCAATTTGGTTACCCGAGAATACGGACACTCACAAGCAGACGCCAAACGGTCATACTATCCAGAAACGGTAGTTAATCAGGTGTTTATTAATATGATAACAGGGCCATTGGACATGTGCAATGGTTGGTTTGGTTTCGAGGAAGCCGAATCTCGAGTTAGAGTGTTTGAAAAAATACCGGGAACCGTAGCAGCGGAAGTTGCAAAACTGGCCGTTCTTTTTAGTGGGATTCATGTGATACCAGACTCCCCAGAAGAGTATAATAAAAAATCAGATTTGTTTGAATTTGTGAAAACCTTACCAGATAGTTTTGATGAATTAAAGATCATTAATGGTACAATAGATGAATTCGTTACTGTAGGGAGAAGAAAAGGGGACGATTGGTATATTGGTTCCTTAACCAATAGGGATTCAAGAGTTATAAGCATTGATTTGTCCTTTCTCAAAGAAGGAGAAACATATAAAGCAACACTGTTTGAAGATGCTCCAAATAGTCATTTTTTAAATAATCAAGAAACTTATATAATAACCCGAAAAACTGTAGCTAAAGGAGATGTTTTAAATGTAAAACTAGCGCCAGGCGGTGGACATGCGATTCGGTTAATTAAAGAATAAAACCATTATAAACTACAAAAAAGTCAACACTATATGAAAAACATAGCATTTATTCTTATAATGATACTGGCTGTATCATGTAAAAGTCAAACTAATAAAGAGGAAGAACAAGAAACCAATCCAATTGTTTTTGAACCGACGGTTGAATCTCTCCAACAATATGAATGTCCAGAATGGTTTAGGGATGCTAAGTTTGGTATTTACATGCATTGGGGGGCTTATTCTGTTGCAGAACAAGGAGAATGGTATGCCAGAAGATTGTATGTGGAAGATAGACCAGAATATGAACATCACTTAAAAACATATGGACACCCTTCTGAGTTTGGATATAAAGATTTTATCCCGATGTGGAAGGCAGAAAATTTTGATCCAGATAAATTAGTAGGTTTATTCAAAAAAGCAGGCGCTAAATACTTTACACCATGTGCGGTACATCATGATAATTTTGATTTATGGAATTCTAAACACCATAAATGGAACGCTGTAAACATGGGCCCAAAGAAAGATTTAATTGGTATGTGGCGAGACGCAACCCTTAAAGCGGGTTTGCGTTTTGGGGTAACAACCCATTTATCAAGAAGTTATAGTTGGTTAAATACTGCGAATGGCACAGATTCTAAAGGGCCTATGAAGGACGTACCATATGACGGAGCCCAAGGTGAAGGAAAAGGACTTTATCCGCCAAAGCATGACGATACGCACCCGAGAGCACCATTTAATGCACCAAAAGAATGGCGCGATTTATGGGCTAATAGACTTAAAGATTTAATCGATAATTACAATCCAGATTTACTGTATTTTGATTGTGCTGTGCCGTTTAGAGGGGATGATGAAGGTAAAACGGGTATGGACGTTATAAGTCATTTATATAACCACAGTACAGAGATTCATGGTGGTAAAAATGAGGCCGTTATGACAATAAAAGACCGCCCATGGCAGGGGCTATATGCCGATGGCATTGCTACACTCGATTTTGAAAGAGGTAAAGCTAGCCACATCTTGAGCGAACCATGGCAAACAGACGACTCAATGGGACCATGGGGATATAACGTTAATAGACCCTATACGACTAGTGCGACGCTTATTGATAAATTAATTGATATTGTGAGTAAGAACGGCAATATGTTGCTCAACGTGCCCATAAAGGCAGATGGGACATTAGATGAAACGGCAACATCTATTTTAGAAGATATGGGCGAATGGCTGGTTGTAAATGGCGAAGGTATTTATGGGACAAGGCCATGGTACACTTATGGGGAAGGTCCAACACACCACATGCCACATTTTACAAGAAAATCACCTTATGGGGCAAAGGACATAAGATTTACTAAAAAAGGAAATATTCTGTACGCTTTTGTTTTGGATTGGCCAGGTGATAATGCAGAAGTCCTTATTGAAATGATAACAAAGTTGAATACTAGAGTAGGAGAAATAAAATCCATAAAACTATTAGGGCATGATGGTGAAATTAAATGGAATGCGGGTCCAGACGGGTTGGTGATAACCACGCCAAATCAAAAGCCAAATGATTTTGCCTATACTTTTAAAATCGAACTTAAGGAATAACTAGAGTCGTTAAATAGTTTGATTGTAACTGGTTAAAATAAATGAAATGCGTTTAAAACTAAAAATTTGGATGGTCATAGTGTTTGGGAGCTGCTATTATCTAACTGCACAAAATAATCCCTTAAACATGAATGCGCTATACACAGCCGATCCTACTGCTCGAAATTGGGGAGATGGCAAATTATGGCTGTATACATCACATGATGTGCCATGTATGGCAAGCTATTCTGCCATGAATGATTGGCACGTGTTTTCCTCTGAAAATGGAACGGACTGGGTAGATTTTGGAAGTGTACTATCCTTAGATAAACTAAACCAGAAAGGCTGGGAAGTATATAATGCATGGGCACCAGATTGTGTATACATTGAAGGATATTACTATTTTTATTTTCCAGTAAAAGGTATGAAAGATAAAGAATGGAAGATAGGAGTTGCAAGTAGCAAAAAACCTCAGGGGCCATTTGAAAATCCAAAAGTACTAGTTTCAAATTGGGGCATAGATCCCAATGTGTTTGTTGATGATGACGGAAAAGCCTATTTATATTGTCAGTTTAAAATGGGTGAACTTAATGAAGATATGATAACAGTGAAAGAAGAAACTATTGTAGAATTAAAAGATGTAGCTCCAATTCCTTATAGTCATTTCGAAGGTCCTTTTGTATTTAAGCGCCACAATAAATACTACTATCTGTGTTCATCTGAAGGTTACAAACGATTAATTTATTACATGAGCGACCTCCCGCTAGGCCCTTGGGAATATAAAGGCACGCTTATGGCTCCGGATGAAAAACCGGCAGAAAACAATCATTGCTCAGTAGTCAAATATAAAGGTAAATGGGTCTTATTCTACCATCAAAAAGAATGTAATAAAGCACGTAAAATATGTGCAGATTATTTGGAATTTAATGAAGATGGAACCATTCAGCAAGTTGTCAGGACAGAAAAAGGAATTCAATTTTAGTTTTAACAAGTAAAAATGATAAGATATATAGTAAGCTATTGCATTCCATTCTTTTCTATAAAATCATTTCGAATGAAAAAAAGAACTATTTTTTATTTACCACTACTCGCAATTTTTTATTTCAACTCTTGTAAATCGCAAGAAACAAATAACAAACGTCCCAATATTATTTACATCATGACTGATGACCATTCGGCAGAAGCCACAGGTATTTATGGTGGACGTTTAGCCGATTTAAATATCACTCCTAACCTTGATAAATTGGCCGAAACAGGTATGGTTTTCGAAAATTGTTTTGTAACCAATTCTATTTGTACCCCTAGTAGAGCATCTATTATTACGGGACAGTACAGTCAAACAAATGGTGTTCTAGATTTATGGAATGAGCTGGATATAGATAAGCAATATCTCCCTCAAGAGTTGAATAAATTAGGTTATGAAACGGCAATAGTAGGAAAATGGCATTTGCATAAGGAGCCTATTTCTTTCGATTATTACAAAGTATTCCCAAATCAAGGTACTTATTTTGATCCCGAATTTAGGGAAAAAGGAAAAGGGACATGGCCAGATAATGTTGTTAAGTATAAAGGACATAGTTCAGATGTGGTAACCGATAACGCTATGACTTGGTTGAATGAAAGAAAAAATAAGGAGAAGCCATTTTTTCTAATGTATCATTTTAAAGCACCCCATGGTATGTTCGAATTTAACCCAAAATACGAGTCATACTTAAGTGATGTGAAAGTTCCAGAACCAGAAAGTCTATATCATCAACCCTATTGGGGGTCAGAGGCTACCAGAGGAAAAAATGATAGTTTGATTCATATGATGGGATCTTCAATTTCGCCAAGACACAGAAATAGAAATTACGTAAATATCTACAAAACAAAACAAAGAGGGGCCGAAAAAGAACAAACAAGTGCTGCTTATCAGGAATATTTAAAACGTTATCTACGATGTGTAAAAGGAGTTGATGATAATTTAGGGCGTTTTTTTAAGTATTTAAAAGATAATGGTTTATGGGAGAACACGATTATTGTTTACACGTCCGATCAAGGGATGATGTTGGGAGAACACGATTTAGCCGATAAACGGTGGATGTTTGAAGAATCCATTCGTATGCCATTAATTGTTCATTATCCTGAAGGTATTAAAAAAGGGAAACGAGTTGATGAGATTGTGAATAATACAGACTTCGCACCAACACTTATAGAAATGGCCGGCGGACAGGCACCCGATTACATGCAAGGAAAAAGCATGAAGGAAATTCTGGGAAAAGGGAAAGCCACAAATTGGAGAGAGTATACCTACTATCGTTACTGGATGCATATGATTCATCATGATATTCCTGCACATTTTGGGTTGCGAAGTAAAGATTATAAGCTTGTTTTTTATTACGGGAGATATCATAACTTAGAAAAAGAAGGGACACTTTCCATGTATTGGAATGACGAGAATAATTCTAATAAAGTATCCCCAACACCAGTGGCTTGGGAGTTTTATGATTTAAAAAAAGATCCGCTAGAACTTAAAAATGAATATAGAAATCCGGAGTATAAAAGTGTAATAGAGACAATGAAGTTACAACTAAAAGCTGAAAGAAAAATTTTAAATGAAGAAGATGATAAATATCCACACCTTAAGAAAATTATAGACACACATTGGGAGAATTAATGTTTTAACTAAGGTCTAAATTCTTCGGTTGTTTTAACTTAAGTGAACAATTTATACCCATAATCTGATTTTTCCAAACGCGTATAAACTACTTCAATAGTATAACTTTGCTTTGAACAAAGAATTATGCTTTTTGCTTAATCTCCTAAATTATAATGATAAGCTGCTTTATGATAAAAAATGTTTTTTTAATTTTAAGGAAGGGGCTCCCACTTTGGACTTTAGTGTGGTGTGTTTTGGCTCATGCACAAACAGAACTTTATGTAGCTACCAATGGTAATGATGCCAATTCAGGTACCATAGATAGTCCATTGGCAACAATGATTGGCGCAAGAGACAAGGCTAGAAGTACAGGTGTTAAGACCATTTATATTCGTGGTGGGCGCTATAATTTTGATACCACCTGCACCCTTGATTCACAGGACTCAGGTCTTACAATTAGTGGTTACCAAAACGAAAAAGTAATTTTTGATGGTAGTCAATTCATTGATGCAGATAAATTTCAATTGGTTACAGATGCTGGGCTTTTAGCGAAACTTCATGCTAATGCACAAGGCAAGGTGTACGCACAAATCATTACAGATAATACATTAAAAACATTATTAGACAAGGCTTCTGCCCAACTTTCAGTAAATGATAAAATGGCAACCGTGGCTAGATTTCCTAATCTAGGATTTGCTCATATTGATAAGAATAACCTGTCTGGAGAATCCATAAATGAGGAAGGAACTTATGAAAATCCTAAGGGTGCTGAATTTAAACTGCTTGAAACATTTGATGCTGCTAAATGGAATGCCGAAATTGGTAGGGTAAAAAAGATCAGGGCAAATGGTTACATGTCTGCAGATTGGCTCAAAGAAAAAATATCTGTTGCAAAGGTAAATTCGAGTGGAAGTATTCAGCTAAAAGATGGCGTAAGGTATGGTATAAAGGAGGGGGCTGCAAAACAGAAACGTCTGTTTTTCTATCATGTTTTATGTGAATTAGATGAACCGGGAGAATGGTATTTTGACCCTACTGATTCTCGGTTATACTTATGGCCACAGGAACAATTAACAGGAAACAGTACCATTGGAGTATGGGCTGGTCCGCAATGTTTTGAAATAATCGATGGACAAGACATCCAGATTAAAAAAATGACGATACAGAATTTGGGATCAGGTAATAATGGTCAGGGCGCTATAAATGTGAAAGGTACTAGTAGAAATATTTTAATAGCCGGTATTACATTTAGATTTATAGCAGAACCCTTAACCTCTGTTAATTTGTGGCACGACGTAAGAGATAGTAAAGTGTTGAGTTGTGATTTTTACGATGTTTCAAATAACAGTAGATTATATGGAGGTAAAACAACGTCAACTTCTGTTGAACCAGGAAATAATACCATCGAAAATTGTCATTTCACACAAGTCTATTCCAAAGATTTTTATGGAAAAGCCGTTGGAATAACAGGAGTAGGTAATGTTTTCAAGAATAATTTAATTCATAATACGAACGGACAACCAGTGACACATGGCGGAATCGATCATGTCATAGAATTAAACGAATTATTCAATGTTGGGGTAGAAGAAGGTGATGGAGGTGCAATTTACGGAGGCGCTGAGATTTGGGCTTTCGGTACCAGTATAAAACATAATTTTATTCATCATATTATGTCTGTTCCTAGTCTCGTGGGAAGGTCTGCTATACACCATGATGGCTATAATGGTGGAAAAAACACTTCAGAAAACGTCATTTATAAAGGTGGCTGGTTTGGTTTAAAATTAGCATCTGGACCAGGGCATATTGCCGATAAAAATGTGTTTATGGATACTCATATAGGTATAAGATCTAGAGATCCAAGAACAACAGGGCATTATGAGATTGCCATGGAGTTTTTAGATCGGGTTGGGGGTAAATCGCCTACAGCTACTAATACTTCAGCAAATTATATAGGAAAGATGCTTATTGAATTTGGTAGGTCTGGATGGGAGAGTTCTGTTTCCTCAAGCAATTGGTATGATATGATTGATCCCTACTGGAAATCAAGATATCCGTCGTTTGATTTAGCTATGAAAGCTATTTTTGATAATAAAATTATAAATTCTTATGAGAGTTATTTTGATGAGAATATGTTTTGGAATATGTATGAGTCTAAATCTCAATTAACAGGAAACCCAGCAGTAATATCTAATAATCACGATATCAATCTTTCCATGTTTGAAAACGCCAATTCCTTAAATTTTAAGTTCAAGGCGCCACGGCCTAGTTATGCGCCAGATATACCGTTTGAGAACATAGGGTTATATTCTGATGAATACCGATGTGCTCTACCAGATAAAAATGTGTATCGTCAAAAAGTTAAGCAACGTTTTGATGGGCAACTAAGTTATGGAGGAGCTTCTTATGATTATAATACAATAAACCAAAGGTTATACTACAATTCAGGTGAAGTGGTTTATAAGTTAGCGCCTTGTTTAGGAGCGGTAGAAGAAGTAGGCGATGACACTTATGTATTAAAGGCAATAGGAGAGACCTGTCCAGATAAGGGCAATGGTCA
>NZ_VDCS01000002.1 GCF_006265225.1 Allotamlana fucoidanivorans
GTGCAATCAATCTATACAACCAAATTAGATTACATGTATCTTTAGACTATAAAACACCAAATATGGTATATTTAAAAACAGCGTAAATCAATTTTTAACCTGTAGCCATATTTCAGGACTAGACATGAATCAGATAGATTGCCGAGTCCAATTGCTCTTCTGTGAAAGAATCTTTTATTAATAAAGCCATGTGTTTGACCGTTGATAGTGAAAATTATTCCTTCATCTTTGACATATTTTTGGGTTGGCTTTTTATTAGTAGAAAAATCTTTCTTAAAAGCATACACTTTCATTTTCATTTTTTCACCTAATACACTAATATCATGAGATGAAGGCCATTCCTCACTCTCAAGATTATTTCGTTTATCTTCTTCTAATCTTACTGATAAACCATTCAAAGTTGTTTCAGCTGAATTAGCTTGATAGCCTTCTCTTCTTTCATACAACCTTATAGGCAATGCTAATGAAGGCATTAGAAGAGATAGCCTGTTATAAGGATCCAAAGTTAAGTTCGTTCTCAACCCTTCCATTTGATATTCGTAGAGCTTTATATAAGAACCAAAAAGCATTGGGTTCTCATGAGCAATTGGGTATTTTCCTGGAAGAATAGGAAGAGATTCAGAAGTAAATTGGAAAACTTGGTTTGAATTAGATTCTTGATTTATTGGATTAACTAAATAAACATATCTTGAACTTTTGTAATTACCGTCAGGATATATTCTTTTTACGATTGTAAAACCCCATTTATCATTTGAAGAATCATTTTCATCTACAGGTAGAGAAGGGTTTCTTTTAGTTAATATTAATTGTAAATTTCTTTTTCCACAGAAACGTAGCACTCCTGTACTTCCCATATTAAACTTTCCTTGTACAAATGGTATCTTCAATTTATTCTTTTCACCTATTGATAAAAAAGTTTTAGGCATTTTATTTGGTGTCTGACCTTCACCATCATCAAATATTGAATAACAAGCATAACCTTTTTTTGCTGTATTACCAGTAGCAACAAGTCCAATTCTATTGGCAAGTTTTGTTCTTTCTGTTGGTGTTATGTTATATAACATTCCGTTATGGATATCAAAAAATTGTGACACAGCTTTTCGTATCGTCTTTGGAGCTTCAGAGCTTTCTGGATTAATACTATTGTTAAGACATTCAGAAGTAAGCACAGAATCAACAGAATTAATTAATTTTTCTACTAATGCTGCTTCAGGTCTACTTTGTTGCGCGCCAATAGTTGAGTAGTTGTTTTCTTTATCACCATACAATCTCCATGCACTATCATTATCCCAAAGTTCCTTTGATGATAAGATATTAATAACTTGTTGTTCTGAATTAGCGCTTACAAGACTTAAAGCAAAATCAATCAATTCTTTGTTATTCATACTATATTCTATTAAAAGTTAAACTTACTATTTCCCTTTTCAATGTTTTGCCTAAATGAATTTTCTACATATTTCAATTTAGATCTTAAAACATTGATCATTTTATCTATATCTTCCTTATTATATTCATAATTGTTCCTATTGGAACATTTAGAAAGGCTATCAAATGTGTCAAGAATTTTTTGCACTCTATTTGAAGCAACTTTCTCAAATCTTTGTCTTTTAGTGTTTAACTTTGTCATATTTAGGAGAATTATATTGCAAATATATAATTATATATACTATATATGACTAAATATAGTATAAAGTTATTAACATATATATATTATTTATTGTTGACCTCATAAAACTTTGATCAAAACAATAGGAGAGTGGAGCGTCCATATTTTAGGGGTTTAGTTACTCTTTTTATTGGTATTACTGCTTTTTAAGGTATTTTCTTTATCAGTCTTGGTTAGTTACAATGTTTCCTAAAATATAGCGTAACGAGCCGTTAATTGTTTCCAAAGTTTTATGTAGTCTTGATTTTTTTGTTTCTTTTTTTATCAAGAAAAAAAGATAAATAAAACCTTAAGAAGTTCTACAGTTTAATTTCTATTTTACATAATACTAGAAGTTACAATTAAAAGAATATTCTTATAGAGGATAGAATAAAGCAAGTGTACAGAAATTTTAAGCAAGGAATTGAGCAAGGGAAAATTTTGTACTGTTGCGTAATGCTAATGAGAAGTTTCTGAAAACTTTTTACAACGAGAATTTCAATTACAGACGAATTATAAATACGAAACTAAAAGCATTTGCTTTTTTTGGCGTTGGCAAGCGATGGATAATTGTGTGTAAAATTAATTGTGATAACAATTTGATTTTATAAAACAATCGAGCGTTTGATAGCGGCAATTTTACATAATGGCAAATTATAGCTACAAATGACTTTCCTTATAAATCTAAAATCATAATCAGTGAGAATCGCGTATTTCAAATTTTAATGACCCAAGTACTTATTATTAAAAAGAATTACTGCATTTTCTGGGATATTTTACATAGTATAGAATTATAGCTTACAAATGGCATACAACACCTAAACAACAAATATTGACATTTGTACTATAATGTTCTCGCGTTATGTAACTTGAGCTTTGGATAAAAGCGATAAGTTCTTACTACAGTTTCTTTAAAAATTTTACTTCAAAAGTTTCTCTTCTATGTAATGGAACACTCTTTACACGAAACGACAGTAGGAGAGTAGTGTAATGTGTGTGCAATGATTTTTAAATATAATTCTTCAATATATATTCATATCTTTAAAATCTTAAAATCAATATTAATGTCTGAAGAATTTGCAGGAAAAGGTCGAAAGAGACCGCAGTTAAATATACCTATAGACCAACTTTTAGTGGACAATGAAAATCCGAGACTTGCCGAAGAGTATTTAGGTGGTGAACAAGAGGAAATAATCAATGTATTATATGAACAATTTGATTTGGAAGAATTAGCATTTTCAATGGTATCTAACGGTTATTTTGATGAGGAGCCTATTGTGGTAGTTCCTACTGATTTGCCTAAAGAATTTGATCCTGACAATTATAAAAATACAAATGAATTGCAAGTTGCTCTTGAAGAATTATCCAATAAGGATAAAATTACATTTAGAGTTTTAGAAGGTAATAGAAGAACTGCCACAATCAAAATACTTTTAGATAATCCCTTAAGAAAAAAATTAGATGTAGATGAAGATTTTCCAAAAGTAGAAGAAAAACATATTATAGAAGATCTAAAACAAATTCCGGCAATAGTTTATTTAAATGAAGAAGATGTTTCTCCATATCTTGGAATTAGGCATATAGCAGGAAATTTAAGATGGGAAGCTTTTGCAAAGGCTGTTTACTTGCATAAGCAGATAGAATCAGAAGCTAAAAAATCAAATATTACAATTGATGAAAGTATTTCAATCATTAGAAAAAGAACTGCAGATAGAACAGATTCAATCAAAAAACAATATGCTGCTTATAAAATATTGAAAGAATTAGAGAATGATTACGATTTTAATGTTAAGCAGATTAAGAATAGATTTTCCTTAATTATTGAGATAACCAATAAACCAGATATACGTGATTATTTGGAGTTGAAACATTATAATAAAATTAATTTTGATAGTAATATAATTAACAGCGGTAATCATAAAAAATTTTTACAAGTTTTTACCTGGGTTTTTGGTAATGGAACAGATATCGAACCATTATTCAAGGATAGCAGGCTAATAGGTCGTAGGTTAGCACCAATTTTAGCAGATGAAAATTCAACAGAATATTTAATTAAACATGGTAATATAGAAGAAGCATATGAGAGGAGTGGAGGTGAAGAGAGGTTTTTTAATCAACAGATTTATGATGCACAACGAAAAATAGAAAACTCCCTTTCGATTGCATATAAGTTTAAGGGTAATCAAACATCTTTAAATCAAGTACAAAGTTTAATGGATGCAGTAAAAGCATTATTTGAAACATTGAAGTAGATTTATGAATATCCCTTTACCTGACTTTAATTCTATTAGCCAAATATGCGACTGGATTGAGTTGTACATTCTTTGTGATTCGACTCGTCTTTCCAAATCCAAATTAAACAATTTGTTAAATTCTTATGGAGTTTATGGAACAGATGTATTAATTACAGATGTTATGGCAGAACTATCAAGAAGAGAATTTATGATGGGTGAAGGTTCTGCATTTAGAATTGATAACCGCGGGGTTATTAGAAGAAATGGTTATATATGGGAAGATATTCCAGAATATGTAATGTGCTTAATTTTTTCTCTGCAAGGAGTTAAAAAAATAAAAGGTGATGATGATGGTACAAAATTATTTGAAAGAATTGGAAAAGATGTTATTGCATCATATTTAGATGGAAAAGCTATTGTTTTGGGATTTCCGAATGATACAGGATTAAATCAACAACTGATTGACTTTTCAATTGCTTCTAATGAAATAAAATCCAAAGATAGAAATCCAGCTAACACTGATAAGGATAAAGGAGTAGATATAATTGGCTGGAAATCGCATAGTGACAAAAGAAATAATCAAATTGTATTATTGATCCAAGCAGCTGCAGGATATCACTGGAATCTTAAAAAAGCTATTTCTAAAAACGCTTGGAGAGATTTTATTCTTTGGTCAGCTCCATTTAACATTGGTATTATCATTGTCAGTACACTAGATGAGATAAAATTTGAAAAGGCAAGGGATGATTATGATAATGTCTTTGATAGGATTCGAATATTTATAGCTCTTTACAAGAAAAATCACACCATAGACAATGAATTAAGACAATTAGTTCGAGAATGGTGTGTAAAAGAATTAAATTAACACATTAGGAATATTACTGACTTAATAGTAATGCTTCACTCTGATTCTCAATAATAATCTTCTTCTTAATGAGAATTATTAAAACCTATATTTTCTAAAATATTTTTAATCACAAATGATAATAACATTTGATAAGTTTTCATTGATGTTACTTATAGTCTGTAGATTTAGAGTATACAAAAAGATACTTTTAAAACATGAAAATTGAAACAAAATTCGGCTTGAAAATCAAGTATTTGAGAAATGAATTATTTATTTCCCAAGAAGAGCTCGCGCATAGAAGTGAATTACACAGAACATATATCAGTTCTGTTGAGTTAGGAAAAAGAAATATTTCCATTAGAAATATTGAAAAACTCGCAAAAGCATTGGAAGTAAATATTATTGAATTATTTAAAGATTAGAAATGGCAGGTAACGAAATTGAAACAATAAAATATTTGTTTTTGCGTAAAGACGAAATAATTTTAAATCATTTAGGAAAACTTACGGATATAGGTGCGCCAGAAAAGGATGGTAGTATTACTAATGTTGAATCTTATAAAGAGATTAATAAGATTTCTACTGAAAACTCCAGTAAGAAAGCCGATGTATATTTAAATAATAAAGGTATTTCTTTTAAACAAAAGGGCGCAAGTTTTCCATTTAATAGATTACAAAGAGCTGAACTATTAAAAGTTTTTGAATTTTTAAAATTTGAAAATCCAGAGGACCAATTGGATTCAGTAGACCAAGTTGTTGATGACTTTCATAATGGAAATTTAGCAAGAAGAGCAAGACCTTGGAAAGAACTTTTTACTGAAGAACAGTTTAAAGCTCTTACAAAATTTCTTATGATGGATGGTAGTCCAAATCATGGAATATCAAATAACAAAGCTGAATTCATATTAACATCTCCAAAAATTATAAATAAAGATGATGATATCGATGTTTACACCTTTGATGAATATTTCGAATCATTCAAAAATGAATTAGCATTTTCTATTAGAAGAGTTTGGTTTGGACAAAGTAGTGATAGTGAACATGGCAGAGCAAAGGGTTTAGTTAAAAAACCTGGAAATCAAAAATGGGTTTATGATACAATAAGTGGACAACCAGGAATATCAAAAAAAACAGGAAAAAGATGGAGAGATGAAGTTTTAGAAAAAGATAGAAAAACTGTTTACATCATTTTTGTTGAAAAAATAAAAAAAAGTAAAAAAAAAGTAAAAAATAAACTAAATTTGAATACTATAAGTAACATAAATATGAATGTAATTTCTTTTTTTGCAGGTGCAGGTGGACTTGATTTAGGTTTTCAAAGAGCTGGATTTAATGTTGATTGGGCTAATGAATATGATAAAGAAATATGGGAAACATATCAGAAAAATCATCCACATACTTTTTTAGATAAAAGGAGTATGAGAAATATTCCAATTTCTGAAATTCCCGATAAAGCTATGGGAATTATTGGTGGCCCACCTTGTCAAAGCTGGAGTGAAGCAGGCGCATTGCGAGGCATTAATGACAAAAGAGGACAACTCTTTTATAATTTCATTGAAGTTCTTGAAGAAAAGCAACCATTATTTTTTCTTGCAGAAAATGTATCTGGAATGCTTTCTCCAAGACACAAAGAAGCATTGAGTAATATTAAAGATATGTTCAAGAATGCTGGAGTTGGTTATGATTTATCTTTTGAATTATTAAATGTTGCTGATTTTGGTGTTCCTCAAGATCGACAGAGAGTATTTTTTATAGGTTTCAGAAGAGATTTGAATATTGATTTTAAGTTCCCAAAAAAGCATGCAAAAAAAGTCACGTTGGAAGAAGCCATTGGAGATTTGAAAAATACTGTTTTACCAGCACGAGAGAAGAATTATACTAATGGTGAAGATTGTAAAATTTTAAATCATGAGTACATGATTGGTAATTTTTCTACAATCTTTATGTCTCGAAATAGAGTTAGAAGTTGGGATGAACAATCATTTACAATTCAAGCAGGAGGAAGGCATGCTCCAATACACCCACAAGCGCCAAAAATGAAATTTATTGAACAGAATAAAAGAATTTTTGTTCCTGGCAAAGAACATCTTTATAGACGTTTGAGTATTAGAGAATGTGCAAGAATACAGACCTTTCCTGATGACTTTAAATTTTATTATAATAACGTTACAGCTGGTTATAAAATGATTGGTAACGCTGTTCCAGTAGAAATGGCACATATTTTAGCTAATCAAATTAAACTTCATTTAGAATCAAAAGGAATAACAGAATATATTGAGGTTAAAAGTAACAAATCTGTTACTAAACCTGAAGCTGTAGAAGCGGCCTCATAAAATTTTGGTTAAAACAATAGGCGAGTGTGACGATTATATTTTAGGGGTCAAGCAATAAAGTTTCTTATATATTTCTATTTTACATAATATTTCTACATAATTTTAATAGTTCTAGATGTTTCCTAAAATATAGTGGAGCGAGCCGTTAATTGTTTCCAAAATTATATGCAGCCTTGATTTTTTGTTTCTTTTGCATCAAGGCAAAAGATAACGCACAAAAAGAAAACTTTAATTGAAGTTCTACATAGAACAAGTGTATAGAAATTTTCTCGCAGAGAAATTTTATACTCTTGTGGCAACTTGAGGAGAATCTCGTAAAATTTTTTTTGACGTACATTTTATCAAATACGCTAATTTTAAAACAGCGCAATAAGTGAAGCTCTTATATGGCGTTGGCAAGCGATGGATAATTGTGTGTAAAATAAATTGTGCTAACAATTTGATTTTATAAAACAATCGAGCGCTTGGTAGCGGCTATTTTACATAACGGCAAATTATAGATACAAATGAACTAACACTGCGTTACAGACCGATTAAAAAAGTTTAATGACCCAAGCAGGATGTTTCTTTAGTATTTCCAAACTTTCTGGGATATTTTACATAATAGAGAATTATAGCTATCAAATGTACATTTGGGATAAACAACTATACAAACACATTTGTACTATAATTTATATTATGTAAAATAGTATTTTTTAAAACATTGATAATCAAACACCTGTATTATTTCGAAATTGGTTTTATTAATTAATAAACAGCATTTGTGTTTATAAATAACACCTACACTCTAATATTAGTAGTAAACTGAAAAAACAAATGTTATATTTGCTCTCCCAAGTTAAGCCATACATTATGCAAACAAAAACAAAACCTTCAAAATCTAAACTAAAAAGACTTCACCAGTATTACAGTTATACAGGGTTTTATAGTTTTGTTGGTAACGCTGTAAAAAAAGCGCTGCCTTATATTGTATTAGCAATTGTTAGCATTTATATTTTGAATCATTTTTTCGATATTAATACAGCTTTAGTGCGGTTAACCGAAATTTTACCCGTAGCTGGTGTTTTAAGTTTCTTTTTCGTATCTGAAACCCTTTTAGGACTTATTCCGCCAGAAATATTTATTGCATGGTCTGGTAAAATGCCAAACCCATGGGTATTCTTAGGAATTTTAGCTGTTTTATCTTATTTAGCAGGTATTTTGGCTTATTGGAAAGGGCGTTCAATTACCAAGATACCTTCAGTACATGAGTATTTAGAAGGAAAAATGGCCAAACAGTTAAAAAACTCTAGAAAATGGGGTGGTTTTCTTATTGTTGTTGGTGCTCTATTGCCGCTCCCCTTTTCTATATCATGCATAGCTGCTGGTATTATAAAGTTTCCTTTTAAAAGTGTAGTATATTTTGGCTCCCTGCGTTTGCTTCGCTTTGCTGTTTACGGACTTATCATTTTTAACGTACTGTAAAAAACTCTTAAATAAGGTACTTTTTAAACTGTTCTGATTTATTTTTGCTAAAAAATAGAATCGTAATGTTTAAATCTATTACCTTGTTTCGTATTATAGCCTTTTTAGAAGGTGTATCGTATATTTTACTACTTTTTATAGCCACACCTATTAAATATCTAGGAGATGATCCGCAGTATGTTAAACTTTTAGGCATGCCTCATGGTGTATTGTTTATGGCCTATATAGCATTTGCTGTGCTTTACAGAACGTCCTTTGCCTGGAATACAAAACAGTTTATTTCGGTATTAGTAGCCTCTATTATACCTTTTGGCACGTTCTATATTGATAAAGTATATTTAAAAAACCTTACTCATGAAGAATCTTAAAAATCTCATTTATGAGGTCTTAGTATCTGCAGGTGTTTCCGAAAATATGGCCAAATACTTGAATATGTTGGTTTTATTATTGGCTTTATTAATATTCATTTTTGTCATTGATTTTTTGATTAGAAAGCTTTTAATACAGGCCTTTACGAAATTTTCAGGGCGTACAAAAACAAACTTTGATGACTTATTAATAAAAAATAAAGTGCCAAGAAACATTGCGCATATTATCCCTTTTTTAATTGCTTTAGAATTCATGCCAGATATTTTTGATGGGCTTGAGGCATTTTATGATTTTGAGCGTTTGGTTGAAAAAGGACTACAAGTCTTTGCTATTTTAATCACGCTTTGGTTGGTACGTAGTATTCTAAATACAATAAAAGACTATCTAAAAACACGTCCACGGTTTAAAGACAAACCTATTGATAGTTATATTCAGGTATTTATGATTTTTGCTTGGATTATTGGATTTCTCTCGGCTATTGCTATTCTCACTGAAATTCCTTTCATGAAGTTTATTACTGGAATGGGTGCGGTTTCTGCGGTTGTGCTTTTGGTTTTTAAAGATACCATTTTAGGGTTTGTAGCCAGTATTCAGGTGGCTATTAATGATATGGTGCGTATTGGAGATTGGATTACCTTTGAAAAATATGGTGCCGATGGAGATGTTACAGAAATCACCCTTGCCACGGTAAAAGTGCAAAATTTTGATAAAACTATTACTACCATTCCCACATATGCCCTGATATCAGATTCGTTTAAAAATTGGCGCGGTATGTCTAATTCGGGTGGCAGACGTATAAAACGTGCTTTGTATTTAAAGCAGAGTGGAATAAAATATTTAACACTTGATGATGTTGAACGCTTAAAAAAAATTCAACTTATTTCAAGCTATTTAGAAACACGTCAGGAAGATATTGCAAAATATAATACATCTAATCATATTAATAAGGAATTACTTGTAAATGGAAGGAACCTCACTAATATTGGGGTGTTTAGAAAATATATTGATAGCTATTTAAAAAATCATTCGGCTATAAATAAAGATATGATGATTATGGCAAGGCAATTGGCGCCCACAACACAAGGGATTCCTTTAGAAATTTATGCCTTTAGTAGTGATAAACGTTGGGAAAACTATGAATATATTATGTCTGATATTTTTGATCACTTGATGGCGGCGCTGCCCTATTTTGATTTGGAAGTTTTTGAACTACCAACAACATTAAAATAAAACATAAAAAAAACCTCAAGATATGAGGTTTTTTTAAGCTATTAATAAAGGTGTTTAGAAAGATTATCTTACGAATTTCGCAAAGCCTTCTAATGTTTTATAAATGTATAAACCAGAAGCTAAACTAGAAATATCAATACTTTTAACCGCTTTACCTTCTAATACTTTAGCTCCAGTGATACTGTAAATTTGATAATCGGCAGCTTTAGGAGCGTTTAAGATGTTATTGGCTACATAAATATTAATTTTAGCTTTGTTGAATGATTTGCTACTTAATGTATTCGCTGATAATTGAATTTGATCAATACGAACTTTTGAACCATCATCTAGCACAGCAGACCCTGAATTTCTAAATATGACTTGAAATCTAACATTGCCAGTGTAATTTGCATTTGTGATTTCAAAAGTTTGAGTAGAAAATTCATCAACAGCATGAGTTGTGATAGCTAAATCATGGGCATTTATCCAATTGTGACCGCCAGCACCATTATCTGTTCCAATTCTTATTCGTAGTAAATCAATATCAGTTGATTCATTACTATAAATAATTTTAAAATGTCTATAAGTAGAGGCATCTATTTCTCCATAGGTGGTATCACCATTTTCATCTGGTGCATACATAATAGCATTTTTAGAATCTGCAGCATAAGTCATTTCCAAAATTCCATTTGGACTGTTGGCAAAAGATGATGACCAAGGACCTGAAGCGGCGCCAGCATTCCATCCATCCCAGTCAGTCTCAAAATCGTATGTCAAAGTTTGTGCATTTGTATACAGCACACTTAATGACATCAGTATTAAGATTAGGAATCCATTTTTAAGTAATTTTTTCATCATAATGTAGTTTTTAAGATTAAATGTTTAATAAATACATCATAAAATTACATGAATCGTAAGGGGTTTAATTCCTGAAAATTACCTCTGGCTTACACAGATTTATCTTTGTTTTGTAAATGCAACCATAATTTTGTGGTTTTTGAATATAAAAAAGCCTGTTGGTTATAAATTACCAACAGGCTCTTTTTAAATTTATGATTTCTTTACTAGATATTTTCAGCTAACCAGTCTCCCACTTCACTGGTGCCATAAGATACACCTCCATCAGCTAAATCTTCAGTAACAATCCCTTCGTTTAATGCTTTGTTTACCACCGTTCTAATGGCTTTCCCTTCTTCATGTAAACCAAAGTTTTCAAACATCATAGCCGCTGATAATACGGTGGCCATAGGGTTGGCTATGTTTTTTCCAGCCGCCTGTGGATAAGAACCATGAATAGGTTCAAATAAACCAATATCAGATCCTAAAGAGGCCGATGGCATTAAGCCCATAGATCCAGAAATCACAGAAGCTTCATCGGTTAAAATGTCTCCAAATAAATTTTCTGTAATTAACACATCGTAACTGTTTGGCCATTGCACTAAACGCATAGCAACGGCATCAACAAATTCATACGATACTTCAACTTCTGGATAATCTTTTTCCATAGCTTGAACCGTTTCTCTCCACAATCTAGACGTTTCTAAAACGTTAGCTTTATCCACACAACAAAGCTTCTTAGAACGCGTCATGGCTAGTTCAAAGCCTTTTTTAGCTAAGCGTTGTACTTCAGCTCTGGTATAAACACAGTTATCATAAGCGGTTTCTCCTTCTTCTCTTCTCCCCTTTTCTCCAAAGTAAATGCCACCAGTCAACTCACGTAAAAACACCAAATCTGTACCTTCAATACGTTCTTTTTTTAATGGTGATTTTTCTAATAACGATGGGAAAGTAAAAGTTGGACGTACATTAGCGAACAACCCTAATGCCTTACGCATTTTTAGTAAGCCTTGTTCTGGACGTACTTTTGCAGATGGGTCGTTATCAAAACGCGGGTGACCAATAGCACCAAATAAAACAGCATCTGAACTTTTACAAATCTCATGGGTTTCATCTGGATAAGGTTCTCCAACGGCATCAATAGCAGCTGCTCCTGTAAGGGCTGGTTTCCAATTAATGTCGTGTCCGAATTTTTTAGCAACAGCATCACTTACTTTTACTGCTTGATCTATAACCTCTGGTCCTATACCGTCACCGGCTAAAAGCGCTATATTAAATTTCATTTTTTATATGCTTAATTAATTATAATGTTTAACATTTTCTCAGTGGCCTTAATGGCTGAAACTGTTTGATCTGAATCTAAACCGCGAGTTTTAAACTCTTTTTCAGGCTGTTTCCAGGTTATAATAGTTTCACATAAGGCATCTGATCTACTTCCTGGTGGTATTCTTACTGCATAATCCACCAAATTAGGAAGGGTGATTTTTCTGTTCTTAAATACGTTTCTAATGGCATTCATAAAAGCATCAAATTGTCCGTCACCCTGTGCGTTGGCTTCAAATGTTTCTTCTTCAATAGTTAAAGAAACTGTTGTTGATGGTTTTAAACCTTTAGAATGGGTTAATACATAAGAATTGACCTTAACCTTTTCTTCATACGTTCTATCTAACACATCTGAAATGATATAAGGCAAATCTTCTTTGGTAACCACCTGTTTTTTATCCCCTAATTCAATGATGCGTTGCGTCACTTTCTTAAGATCCTCATCATTAAGCTGAAGACCTAATTGTTGTAAATTTTTCTGAATATTTGCCTTCCCTGATGCTTTCCCCAAAGCATACTGTCTCGTTCTTCCAAAGCGTTCTGGCATTAAATCACTGAAATACAGATTTTTTTTATTGTCGCCATCGGCATGAATACCAGCGGTTTGGGTAAATACATTAGCCCCAATAATAGGTTTATTGGCGGGAATCATTACCCCTGAAAAGTTTTCCACTAGTTTACTAACCGTAAACAACATTTTTTCATTAACACCAATAGTAATACGCGGCATAAAATCATTAATCACAGCAATGGTACTAGACATGGGGGCATTTCCAGCGCGTTCACCCATACCGTTAACTGTAAGATGCAAGCCATCAGCACCGGCTTTTAATGCAGCCATGACATTAGCTACCCCTAAATCATAATCATTATGCGCGTGAAAATCAAAATGTAAATTAGGATACTTATCCTTAATCTCTTTTACAAAGTCAAAAGATTCTTTAGGTGTTAAAACGCCTAGAGTATCTGGTAACATAATCCGCTTAATGGGTTGTGTAGATAAAAATTCTAGAAACTCATAAACATAAGCTTTAGAGTTACGCATACCATTGCTCCAATCTTCTAAATACACATTGGTTTCAATGCCTTGTTGTTGCGCTTGTTCTATAACTTTAGAAACCTCGATAAAGTGCTGATTTGGCGTTTTTTTAAGCTGATGAATTAAATGATTTAATGAGCCTTTTGTTAGTAGATTTTGTACCTTGGCACCAGCTTCAATCATCCAATTTATAGAGACACCTTGGTCTACAAAGGACAAAACTTCTACTTTATCAAGATAATTATGGGAGCTAGCCCAATCGGTTATATTTTTAACGGCTTGAAATTCACCTTCAGAAACACGTGCTGAAGCAATTTCAATACGATCTACTTTTAGTTCTTCAAGTAAAAGTTTTGCAATGGTTAATTTTTCAGAAGCAGAAAACGACACGCTTGAGGTTTGTTCACCATCACGCAATGTGGTATCCATTATTTCTATTTTCCTTTTACTCATTTAAAGATTTATAAATTAGCAAAAAGCATTTCATAATTAAATGGAATGCTTTTTGGCTGTTTATTATATTTTAAGATTTGTATGAAACATATAAGATTCTTTAAAAAGGCCTTGTTTCTGCAAAATCTTTTACTTCATCTTTCATGTTTTGAAGATAATCAATATCATCAAAACCATTTAACATGTTCCCTTTTTTGTATCCGTTGATTTCAAATGGTTCAGATTCACCAGTAGATAATAAGGTTACTGTTTGGTTTGGTAAGTCTACTTTAATCTCTGTTTTTGGATCTGCTTCAATAGCATCAAATAATTTCTGAGCAAAATCAGCTGAAACTTGTACAGGAAGCACCCCTATATTTAAGCAATTGTTTCTGAAAATGTCTGCAAAGAAGGATGAAATCACACAACGCAATCCAAAATCATAAACCGACCAAGCGGCATGCTCTCGTGAAGATCCAGAACCAAAGTTCTTTCCTCCAACTAAGATTTTAGATCCAGCATATTTATCATCGTTCAACGGAAAATCTGCTATTGGATTACCTTCAGAATCATATCTCCAGTCACGGAAAAAGTTGTCTCCAAATCCCTTACGCTCTGTAGCTTTTAAGAAACGAGCAGGAATAATTTGATCGGTATCTACGTTTTCAATAGGTAACGGATACGCGGTGCTTGTTAATACTTCAAATTTATCGTAAGCCATGTTCTTTTTTTTAAGCGTTAATTAATGTTCTAGGGTCGGTAACCACACCTTCTACTGCCGTAGCAGCGGCTACTAATGGAGATGCTAATAAGGTTCTTGAGCCTGGCCCTTGTCTTCCTTCAAAATTACGGTTTGATGTAGATACTGCTAATTTCCCAGCAGGCACTTTATCGTCGTTCATAGCTAAACAAGCTGAACAACCTGGTTCTCTTAATACAAATCCAGCAGCTTCTAAAATTTTATCAAGACCTTCTTCTTTGATTTGATCAACCACTTTATGCGATCCTGGCACCAACCAAGCAGTAATATTATCAGCTTTTTTACGGCCTTCAACTATAGAGCAAAAAGCTCTAAAATCTTCAATACGTCCGTTGGTACAAGATCCTAAGAATACGTAATCCACTTGCTTACCAATCATGCTATCACCTTCATTAAACTTCATATAGCCTAATGATTTTTTGTAAGTGCTAACACCACCTTGCACATCTTCAGCTAGAGGAATAGATTGTGTTACGCCAATACCCATTCCAGGATTGGTTCCGTAAGTAATCATAGGTTCTATATCGGTAGCATTGTAGTTAAATTCCACATCAAACTCTGCATCATCATCAGTTTTAAGCGTTTTCCAATAAGCCATGGCTTTATCCCAATCTGCTCCTTTTGGTGTATGCTTACGTCCTTTTATATATTCAAACGTTTTTTCATCAGGAGCAATCATACCTCCACGAGCTCCCATTTCAATAGATAGGTTACACACAGTCATACGACCTTCCATAGACATATTTTCAAAAACGTCTCCCGCATACTCAACAAAATATCCTGTGGCTCCAGAAGTAGTTTGTTGCGCAATAATATATAGCGCCACATCTTTTGGTGTTACTCCAAAACCTAATTTACCATTTACGTTGATACGCATTTTCTTTGGCTTTGGTTGCATGATACACTGTGTAGACAATACCATTTCAACCTCCGATGTTCCAATACCAAAGGCAATAGCACCAAAAGCACCATGCGTAGAGGTATGTGAATCACCACAAACAATAGTAGAACCTGGTAGTGTAATACCATTTTCTGGTCCAACAATATGAACAATACCATTATTTCTATGTCCTAAACCCCAGTGTGAAATACCATATTCAGCAGCATTATTGGCTAAAGCTTCTAATTGATTGGCTGATAACGGATCAGCAACTGGTAAATGTTGATTCCATGTTGGGGTGTTATGATCGGCGGTAGCAAATGTACGTTCGGGATACATTACCCCAATTCCTCTAGATTTCAATCCAACAAACGCGACTGGACTGGTTACTTCATGAATGAAATGACGATCGATGAAGAATACATCTGGTCCGTCTTCTATCTTTCTAACCACATGTGAATCCCATACTTTGTCAAACAATGTCTTACTCATAAGTGTTTTTAATTTTGTATTTGTAATACTCTATGACCTTGTTGTAATAAGGTCTCAGAAGTTATAAAAGTTTACAAATTTATGTTTTATTACACGTATTCAAAAGTTAAAAAGGGCTTGTTGTTAACTTTTTATAATATAACCAATGAATACATGAAAAATTAAATTTTATGCAACGGATTCGCTAGTTTGGTTATAATTTTCGAAATAATTATACCGCAAAAAAAAGTAGTTTTAAAGTCTGTCTGAGACATATTCTATCTCTGTTTTTCCGTGTGGTAATACATGGCCATCTGGGCCAATATTAACCATAACAATATTGGAGATGGTGATGATAGTTTCTCGGGTCATCATATTTCTCACTTCGCAACTTAAAGTTAGTGAAGCTCTACCAAATTTTATGGCTTTTATTCCTATCTCAATAACATCACCTTGTTTAGCAGAAGCTTTAAAGTCAATCTCACTCATATACTTAGTCACCACTTTTTGGTTTTCTAACTGTACAATACTATATAAGGCTGCTTCTTCATCAATCCATTCTAATAATCTACCTCCAAATAGGGTGCCATTAGCATTTAAATCTTCTGGTTTAATCCATTTTCTTGTGTGAAATCTCATAGGTATTATAATAAGGTTTGTTGTTTATTTTCATTGGGTATCGCTAAGTTATAACCCAATTTTGAATTTATGTTTTTAATAAAATAAGCAGAAAGTAAAGGCGATTCCTTTTCTATGTTTTGATGGATAAAAAAATCAATTTCTTTTACACCTTGCTCCTGCCATTGTTTTAAGCGCTCCACCCAATCATCTAATCTTGAATAATCTGTTTGATGATTTGCGCCAACATAGCGTATAAAAGCCGTAGCATTGGTTAATCGCATATGCATTAAATCACGCCTTCCAGCAGTATCAACAATAATATTAGCAATGTTGTTCGCTTCTAAAAGGTCATACAGTTCATTGGCTACAGCGTTGTCATTATACCAATTGGTATGTCTGAATTCAATAGCCAATGATATGTCTTTTGGCCAGTTTTCTACAAAACTGACTACCCTATCAAAATCTTTAGGAGCAAAATTGTTGTGCATTTGCAGAAATACCGTGCCTAGCTTCTCTTTCAAATTGGAGGCATTATACAAGTAGTTTTGAACCGCTTCTTTGGTTTCGTTTAAACGTTTCCAATGGCTAATTTCCTGATTTAACTTTGGAAAGAATTTAAATCCATCAGGTGTTTTATCGTACCATGTTGCAAATTGCTCTGCAGGAAAAATACGGTAAAATGTAGCATTTAACTCAATAGCATTAAACTGCATAGAATAATATTGCAATTCATCTTTGGTACCTCTTGGGTAAAACCCTTTTAGGTCTGCCTTATTCCATTTAGCACAGCCTACATAGAGTTTTGGAATTTTATCATCTTTTGTTTTATTAAGAACCACCTTGGTTTTGGGGTGGTCTTTTGGTAGGGTAAAATCAATGTTTTCAGGGTTTTCAACGCTTCCAAACTTCATATTTCAATTTTTCTTAAAAATAAAAAAAATGACCGATTGTAACAATAAAATCAACAATAACAATAAGCTTGAAAAGCAATGTAATTCTAAAATTTAAGGAGCTATATTTTTAAGTGGATGATGTAATTTCAACAAAACGTATGATTTGTTTTAAGAGTTTGAAGATTAACGTTTTATTATTTTTGTTGATAACGTGGTTAAAAACTATGTAGACTAGTAATCGTCTAGGTTTTTATATTCTATATCTTTATTAAAACCCGATAGTTATGAAACCAAGACAAACAGATTTAAAACGCATTCGTCCAGAAATTTCTTCAACAACCATTAATGAGGCTATGAGTCGTGATGAACAGTTTCAAAATACGGTGTTACGCCCTATTATTAAATTTCAAAACGATTTATTTATTGAGGTTTTTAGGAATTATATCAGAAAACATAAATCGGTTTTTTATGATTATTCTCTAGAAAAACGTATTACATATCTAGAGAATGCTATTCAAAAAGACATGAAATTAAGAAACTCTATGAAAGGTATGGTTATAGGGTTATTTACTGTAGAAGAATATTTAATGTATATTGAAAACTCTTCAGCCTTAAACAAACGTATGATGAACTTGGTAAAAGACCGATTGCTTAGTCAAATTCAACTATTTGAAAAGCCAGAGTTATTAACTGCCGTTTAGCTATTATAAAATTGGAATCAATTATTACGCCGTTACCGCATACATTTTATCACGTAACTCTTTAATTTTCTTGTCTTCCATATATTCATCAAAGCTTGTATAGCGATCAATAATACCACCAGGCGTTAATTCAATAACTCGATTGGCCACGGTTTGCGCAAATTCGTGATCATGTGTTGTAAATAATACGGTGCCTTTAAAGTTTTTTAATGAATTATTAAACGCTGTAATACTTTCAAGATCTAGATGGTTTGTTGGTTCATCTAGCATCAATACATTTGCTCTGGTCATCATCATTTTACTTAACATACAACGTACTTTTTCTCCTCCCGAAAGCACGTTTGATTTTTTAAGTGCCTCTTCCCCACTAAAAATCATCTTTCCTAAAAAACCTCTAATATATACCTCTTCCCGTTCTTCCTCTGTAGTTGCCCATTGACGTAGCCAGTCTACCAAACTTAAATCATTATTAAAATATTCACTATTGTCTAAAGGAAGGTAAGACTGTGACGTTGTAACGCCCCACGCAAATTCACCAGCATCAGCCTTTTGTTTTCCGTTAATTATCTGATAGAATGCCGTTGTGGCTCTAGAGTCTCTTGAGAAAACGACTACTTTGTCACCCTTTGCAAGGTTTAAATCAATATTTTTAAACAACACTTCTCCATCAATTGACGCCGCTAATCCCTCCACATTTAGAATTTGATCACCCGCTTCTCTATCGCGTTCAAAAATAATAGCTGGATATCTCCTACTGGTTCTTCTTATATCTGAAATATTAAGTTTCTCAATCATCTTTTTTCTACTGGTAGCTTGTTTACTCTTAGCTACGTTTGCAGAAAAACGACGAATAAATTCCTCAAGCTCTTTCTTCTTTTCTTCAGCTTTTTTGTTTTGTTGAGCGTGTTGTTTTGCCGCTAATTGAGATGACTCATACCAAAAGGTATAGTTGCCTGAATAGTGGTTAATTTTTCCAAAATCTATATCAGAAATATGTGTACAAACAGCATCAAGAAAGTGACGATCATGTGATACTACAATCACACAATTTTCATAATTAGCTAAAAAGTTTTCAAGCCATGAAATAGTTTCATAATCCAAATCGTTAGTAGGCTCATCCATTATCAATACATCTGGACTTCCAAATAAGGCTTGAGCTAATAACACCCTTACCTTTTGCTTGCCATCAAGATCAGCCATTAATGTGTAATGAAACTCTTCCTTTATACCTAGATTAGATAACATGGCAGCTGCATCACTATCTGCATTCCATCCGTTCATCTCTTCAAACTCTACCTGAAGTTCCCCAATTTTCTCAGCATTTTCATCAGTATAATTGGCATATAAAGCATCAATTTCAGTTTTAATCCTGAACAACGGTTTGTTCCCCATAATAACCGTTTCTAAAACGGTATGCTCATCATATAAGTTATGATCCTGCTCTAAAACAGACATGCGCTTTCCCGATTCTAACGATACATGTCCTGATGTTGGGTCCATTTTACCGGAAAGTATCTTTAAAAATGTAGATTTACCAGAACCATTTGCTCCAATAATACCATAACAGTTTCCATTATTAAAGGTAGTATTTACTTCGTCAAAAAGAACGCGCTTACCGAATTGTACAGAAAGATTTGATACAGATAACATAACTTAGCTTAAATTTTTTGCAAAAGTAGAAAAATGAATCCGTAAGACGAAACATAACGAACCTATTTTATAGCCATAATAGGATAAAGTGTTATTACAGGCGTTTAAGCGAATACAACTTTAACAGCCCCTTAACAGCACTTTTTGCATACAACCTATACTTTTGTGATACACCAAAGATACTCTGGAGTTATTTATGAAGTTTTATTTATCATTTATTTTGCTTTGTGTTACTTTTTTTGGTTGCAAAAAAGATAATGGAAGCGCCACGGTAGACTACGCATACATTGGAGGGGAAATTATAAACCCGAATACCAAATATGTGGTGCTATCAAAAAATGAAACTATTATTGATACTATAAATCTTGATGGAAGAAATAGATTTTTATACAAAATTAAAAATCTTAGCGACGGAATTTATAATTTCAGACATGGAGGAGAATATCAAATGGTACTTCTGGAGCCCCAAGATAGTGTATTATTTAGGCTAAACACACTTGATTTTGATGAGTCTCTTGTGTTTTCGGGCAAAGGAAGTAAAAAAAACAATTACCTTATTGAAACGTTTTTAGAGAGTGAGGCAGAAGAACAGTACATCATTAAATTATGCCAGCTTTCTGCGGAAGATTATCAAAAACATATTGATTCAATAAGAGATAGAAAAACTGAAAAGTTTAATCAATTTGTAAAAAAACACCATCCGTCTGACTTGTTCAAGGATTTCATGCAGGCCAATATCAACTATAGTTATTATTCTAGCAAAGAAGTTTATCCTTTTTTACATTACGGAAAGAACAAAGCAGAAATTTTAAAAAGTGTACCCGCTAATTTTTATGATTATAGAAAAGACATTAATTACAATGATGTGTTGTTAAGTAATTATCATAATTACATGACTTTTTTACGACATAGTGTAAGTAATTTGACCTTAGAAAAACATGACGCACATAGCACAGGAAAGCCATTTCACCGTGGTTCTACATGTTATAATTTAGATAGGCTGCACCTAATTGATAGTTTGGTAACTAATGAAGCCATAAAAAATGAATTATTGTTTAAGTTTACGATGTATTTCTTGTCAAAAAGTAATAATGAAAAAAATAATGAGGCTATTTTAGGCTCTTATATTGAAAAAAGTACAAATGAAAAAGATAAAGACCAGTTAACACGGTACGTCAACTCCATTAACAACTTGAAAGCAGGTGCCAAATTACCTGAGTTAACTTTGATTTCTTATAATAAAGCTGAGCAGGACTTACATAGTATAATCAATAAACCTTCGGTGATTAGTTTTTGGTCTACTATGCATTATGAGCACTTTAAGAAAAGTCATAAACAATTAAGAATACTCAAAGAGAAATATCCTGAATTAAAATTTATTACCATCAATATTGATGGATATGGTATTGACAAATCCAAACAAATCCTGCAGGGCTACAATTTTGATTATTCAGATGAATATCTCTTTAAAAATCCAGATAAAGCTATAGATATTCTGGCCATGTACCCTATTACAAAAACCATTATTGTTGATAGAAAAGGAAAAGTTGTAAATGGAAACTCAAATATATTTTCTATTAGTTTTGAAAAAGAAGTTTTAGGTTTGCTAAACAGATAAGCTTAAAGTTTATAATGATTCATCAATAATTTTTCATAAACTATATCCGGCAAAATACGCTTTAATACCACTGAAAATTTTTGCATAAACGCGCCTATTTTGTAATGCACTTTTGGGTTTGGGGTGTTTATTATTTTATATACCGCTTCTGCCATCATGATAGGGTTACTACCAGCATCAACATGAGTGTTCATTAAATTTAGTGTAGCACCATACGGTTTTTTATAAGGTGAATTTTCATGAAGCGGCGCATGATATCTGCCAGCTGCAATGTTGGTTGCAAAATCACCAGGTGCTACATTGGTCATTTTTATATTGAAGTCTTTAATTTCCATTCTAAAAGCTTCGGTAACGAGCTCTAAAGCCCCTTTGCTGGCGCTATAAATACCTCTGTAGGGTAAACCCATATAACCAGCTATTGAAGTAATATTTATAATCAACCCGTCTTTTTGCTGGCGCATTTGTGGCAATACAGCCTTAATAACATTGATTGGTCCGAACAGATTAGTTTCAAAATTTTTTTTTATTTCTTCTTCAGGGATTTCTTCTATAGGCCCTGTTATTCCAGCACCTGCATTGTTCACCAAAACATCTAAACGTCCTTCGTTTTCAACAATGGTTGAAACCGTTTTTTTTATGGTGGTATTATTGGCAACGTCCAAAGCTAAAATAGGGAACTTACTATCCTTGTACTTTTCAGGATTCCTACTTGTACCATAAACAACAAATCCTTTTTCCTTTAAAAATTCACCAATCGATTTTCCTATACCTGAAGAACCTCCTGTAATTAAAATAACTTTAGACATCATGTAGAAAACATTATTAAAAACGAGCGCAAATTACGAAATTGATTGAGATGAGGAAACCTAAATTTAGCGCATAAAAAAAGGCAAGCTACCTACATCACACCGCTACGACCATTTACCTTTGCTTCGTTCCCGACCTGGAGGATTCAACAGGAGCTGGTTGTGTAGGACTTGCCGGCTGCAAAGATACAATCTTTTAAAATTATCACAATGATTTTTTAAACTGATTTTTAATAAATATCTTGCTTCAAACTAAATTTAAATCATGGAAGCTCTCAAGTATTTAACAATCATATTATTAAGTATTACTCTCGTTTCTTGCGGCTCTAATAACAGTAATAAAAAAAGTGATTTTTCAATAAAAACTAATGCTAATAAAGGCCATATTTCAATTAATGAAACCTTAAATCTGTCTCTGGAAAACAAAAAAGGACATTCAATTGAATCGGTTATTTATAAACTAGACGGCAAAGAAATTAATAACTCGTTGAGTTTAGCTGACCATAAATTAGGCAAACATACTTTAGAAGCCGTGGTAACTTATAATGAAAGTAAAGAAACCGTTTCAACCAACATTACCATTCTTAATAATGAGCTTCCTAATGTGTATACGTATGAAATCATCAATACATATCCGCATGATATAACCTCTTACACCCAAGGTTTAGAATTTTATAATGATACACTATATGAGAGTACTGGACAGTATAAAGAATCTAAATTAAGAAAAGTAGATTATAAGACGGGAAAGATTATAAAAAATATTGACTTAGCAGATCAATACTTTGGGGAAGGCTTAACCATTCTTGATAACAAAATATATCAACTAACTTGGCAAGAAGGTACTGGTTTTGTGTATGATGTGAATACCTTTAATAAGCTTGGTAGTTTTAAATATGGAAATAGTAAAGAAGGTTGGGGCTTATGTCATGATGGTAACAAAATTTATAAAAGCGATGGAACCGAGAAGGTTTGGTTATTAAATCCTGAGACTCTAATTGAAGAAGATTATATTCAAGTTTACACCAATAAAGGTAAGATTGTTGGCATTAATGAACTAGAATGGGTTGAAGGTGAAATCTATGCTAATAGATATCAAAAGAACGGTGTAGCCATTATAAACCCCAAAAATGGCGCTGTTACTGGGGTAATTGATTTTTCAACCTTAAAAGACAAAGTAACACAGCATGATGGTCTTGATGTTTTAAATGGTATTGCCTATAATCCTGAAACTAAAACCATTTTCATTACGGGTAAACGCTGGGATAAATTATTTGAAGTTAAAATTATTGAGAAGTAATTTTTAACCTGATTTTATTGGATATTCCACTACCAAATTACGCTTTATAGAGTATCTTTGTGGTACACTTCTTAAAAGCCTTTTATCATGGATAATTTAGATGCCGCGAGACTTCAAATGGCATTTACCCTCATATTTCACATTGTATTTGCTTGTATAGGTATGGTCATGCCATTTTTTATGATTGTAGCACACAAAAAATGGCTAAACACAAGAAATAAAGTTTACTTAGAACTCACCAAATCTTGGCAAAAAGGTGTTGCCATTTTTTTTGTTGTTGGAGCGGTATCAGGTACCGCTTTGTCTTTTGAATTAGGGTTGTTATGGCCAGAATTCATGAAATATGCAGGTCCTATAATTGGTATGCCGTTTTCTTTAGAAGGTGCTGCATTTTTTGTTGAGGCTATTGCATTGGGTTTTTATCTTTATGGTTGGAACAAAATTCCTGAAAAATTCCATTGGTTAACCGGAGTTATTGTTGGAATATCAGGAGTAACCTCAGGTATTTTAGTGGTTTCCGCTAATGGATGGATGAATGCCCCATCTGGTTTTGATTATATTAATGGTGAATTTTTAAATATAGACCCCGTAAAAGCATTTTTCAATCCAGCTTGGTTCACTCAAGCGTTACATATGACGCTTGCCGCATTTACGGCAACTGGATTTGCAGTAGCTGGAATTCATGCCTATCAAATCTATAAACAGCGTCAAATAGAACTTCATAAAAAAGCATTTAAAATAGCCATTACTTTTGGGACGGTTGCCGCTATTTTGCAGCCTTTAAGTGGTGATTTATCGGCAAAAGATATAGCCGAGAGACAACCTGTTAAGCTCGCCGCTATGGAAGCACACTATAACACGCAAAAAGGTGCTCCCCTATATATTGGAGGTATTGTTGATGAAGAAAACGAAAAAGTAACTTATAAAATTGAAATTCCTAAAGCATTATCATTTTTAGCTTTCGGCGATTTTAATGCCGAAGTAAAAGGACTTAAGGATTTTCCCGATGATGTAAAACCACCTGTAGCTATAGTGCATTATGCCTTTCAAGTTATGGTAGGCTTAGGCACCCTTTTACTCGTTGTAGGAATCTTATTTTTTAT
The DNA here is from genome assembly GCF_006265225.1 of Allotamlana fucoidanivorans. Taxonomy (GTDB): domain Bacteria; phylum Bacteroidota; class Bacteroidia; order Flavobacteriales; family Flavobacteriaceae; genus Allotamlana; species Allotamlana fucoidanivorans. The sequence continues at coordinate 24,535 of NZ_VDCS01000002.1, forward strand.
TAGTCTTAAAAAAACAGCTTTATCGGAAAATAATAAATTTTGGATGTTATTTGCATTAATGGCTCCCATAGGATTTATAGCTCTTGAAGCAGGTTGGATAGTCACTGAAGTTGGAAGACAACCTTGGATTATTCATAACGTTATGAAGACTAAAGATGCTGTTACTCCTATGCCAGGCATGATTTATAGCTTTTATATGTATGTTATCCTGTATTCGATTCTAACTATAGCAGTAAGCTGGTTAATGGCTAGACAAATTAAATTACTTAACCAATCAAATTTAAGTTAGTATGTTATATGTTGTTCTCACGTTTTTACTAGTCTCCCTTTTGCTTTATGTAATTTTAGCAGGTGCTGATTTTGGAGCTGGTATTGTTGAACTTTTTTCTACAAAGAAAAACCAACAGCTTACTAAGAAAACCATTTATCGGGTTATGGGGCCTGTTTGGGAAGCTAACCATATATGGATTATCATATTAGTGGTTATTCTTTGGGTTGGGTTTCCTCAGTTTTACAACATTCTAGTGGTGTTTTTACATATTCCATTAACTCTGGTGTTGTTGGGTATTACACTTAGAGGTGTCGCTTTTGTTTTCAGGCATTATGATGCTTATAAAGACAAATCTCAAATCCTGTATGACTGGATGTTTAGAATAGCCAGCCTCCTTACCCCTATTTTCTTAGGCATGACGGCAGGTGCTATGCTTTCTGGAGAATTAATTATTACAAACGACTATCAAGCGTACACTTTTAAAGAACTCTACATAACACCATGGTTCAATTGGTTTGCAATATTAGTAGGCTGCTTTTTTGCAGGACTTTGTGCGTTTTTAACGTCTATATTACTTATTGGGGAATCTAACCCTGATAACCGAGCGATTTATGTTAGAAAATCACGTTACACCACCATAGCGGTTATTAGTATTGGTTTTTTAGTACTATCCTATGGCTTTATAAATAACGTTGCTTTTATAACCGATTTTATTAAAAATCCGTATACCATAGCATTAATTGGTATTTCTGCCATATTGATTATGCCTTTGCTTCAAAGTATAAAAAATGCTAAAAAGGTGTTAAGCAGAACGCTGGCTGGACTTCAGGTTGTATTGATATTACTAGCCGCTTTTATAACCCATTTTCCTGTGTTAATTCTTGGAGCTAACGCTAACATAAATATTCTTGAAACGGTAGCTTCTGAGAAGACCATTCAAGTATTAGGTATTTCACTCATTGTTGGCGGACTCATTATTCTACCTGGCTTATTTCATCTTTTAAAATCGTTTAAGATGATAAAGGTATTAGAACAGTAATTTTTTAACTTCTGTGTTTCAGTCTACTTATGTACGGCACTTTGTGTACAAGGACAGTTGCTAATACCTTGTAAGAAGTTAAGACCAATGGTTATCACATGAGTACCGGAGTTGTATCCTGCTAAATCATTTGTAGTCACCTGGTAGGCATAACCAAAATAAAAAATAGACTTTTGAAACCCTACCATAGGTCCTACGTTTAATGGTTTAAAAAATTGATCATTCAAAAAGCGGTAAGAAATACCCGCCCAGAAGTAATCTTCATTTCTATTGAATTTTCTGAATTTAAAATTCACATCGGTACTAGAACGTTTATCACTCTGAAACATTTGATAGAATATGGATGGTTCAAACTCTAAACCACTTTTCTTAGGCCCTCTAATAGTTAAACCAGAGTATATTTGGTAGTTAAGCAATAATCGAGGTTCGGCTATTCTGATGCTTTCATCTAAGTTTTTATCTAGAATATTATTAATGTTTAAACTAAAAAAGAAGCCTTTGTTACGGTAAAGGGCACCTACATCAAAGTTGTTGTTTGAGGTACGTCTATCATCTGTTACAAACGGATCTAAAGTAGGGTTTTCATACCCGCCATCAAAGTTATTAATATCTATTCTGAAGTTATTCAGGTTATACGAAATCCCGAATGATAAATATTGCTTAGAATAATAATCTAAAACCAAATGGTGTGCAAACGAAAACTTTAATCCCGTTTGAATAGTATTTCCATTTTTATCGTTATACAGGGATAAACCTACTCCTGAACGATCCGCTATTCTAACATCGCCATAAATAGATTGATTATCCGGTGCTCCTTTTATACCCACCCACTGGGTAAGGCCGTTTGCTCGTATCTTTAAATTATCACCTATACCAGCATAGGTAGGAGATACCACGAAATTATTATCTGCCAAATACTGCGTAAATACAGGTAGATTTAACTCCTGCCCATAGGCATGAGTCAGCATAAAAACTAGTAGGTATATAATGATCTTTTTCATGTGTTTTCGTCTTAAGGGAACTTATTATCTATACAGCGTAAAGTGGCCTACAAAATCTCTATCGTCTTTCGGATCATTGAGTTTAACAACATACCAATAATCACCAGTAGGCAACTCTTGGCCGTTATACTTACCATCCCACTTATCTCCTACTCGTAATGAGGCTATCTTTCTTCCGTATCTATCAAATATATCAAAGGTTAAATCCTTATACTGATCGGCACATCCTGGCCCCCACTTATCTAAATTTCCATCATCATTTGGTGTAAAATAATTTGGGATACACACATCGATATACTCAAAATATCTGGTAGCACTTACCTGACAACCATTGGCATCGGTTACGGTTACGGTATAATCACCTGAGGCATAAATATAGAAACTACTTTCTGTGCCGTAAGATTCGCCATTCAATGTAAATTCATAAGGTTCTGCCCCTCCTGTAGCAGTAGCTACTATTTGATTGATCTCACCATCGTCTATAGCTAACACTAATGGGTCATACTGCTCGATATCAAAATCAGAAGTAACTTTTTCACACCCATTAGTATGTCTTACACTAATGTAATGTCCCACACCAGCTGGTACATCTATAAATACATTGCTGCTTTGATATGGACCGCCATTTAAAGAATAATCTAAATCATTAGCATCAATACTAGCATCTGTTGATACGGTTACGGTATTGGTAGACAAATTATTGTTTACGCAACCATAAACAACCTCAACCTGAGGATCTATAAATACAGACTCTGGGAAAGTAATGTTCCATTCAGACTCACAGCCTTCGGCATCACGAACATACACGATATGATCACCTCCTGCCAAATTATCAAAATCAAATTGGGTTTGAGTCATACCGCCCGTGGTATACACCCCATTGATATCATCTAAACTAACGCTGTAAGGTAAGCTTCCTCCAGATATCTCTATGCTAAAGGCACCATCTAGGTCACCTGAACACACTTCAGGAAGTATTGAGTTTGGCACTATGCTCAGCATAACTGGTAGAGGTTCGTCAATAGTAAAATCTAATAAGATATAACAGCCTAATTCGTCTTGAACGATGATTTGATAATCACCCGCCAATAAATTATCAAAAATAGGCTCATCAAAGAATTGATCCATCTGTGGCGAAATAGCATACTTAATAATACCTGTACCGCCTGAAGCCGTTATTTCTACCATACCATCATTAGCGCCATTACAGGTCACATCTGTAATACTTAATTGCGCTGTTACCGGTGCTGAAGGTTCTGTGATTTCAACAACTTCAGAGGTAACATCACAATCACCACTCTCTACATACACTTGATAACGCCCTATTGGAAGCTCTGTAAATACGCCTGGGCTATCTTGAGTTACTGGAGTAACATCATTTCCTGAGTCGTCTTGTAAGGTATATACATAATTACCTAAACCACCTTGGGCTTCTGCAACAATAACACCTGTACTATCTCCTGCACAATTAATGGTGGCGTTGGTTTTATCTAAAGTCACTATAAGTTCAGGAAGTTCTTCAACCAAAATATCATTTGATACTACAGATGTACATCCGTTGGCATCTCTAACATAATATCGGTAAGTTCCAGGAACCACAGTGAAAGTTATATCAGTTGTAAACGTTCCTAAAGGATTGCTAAGAGAAGCATCACTACTATATTCATAAGGCCCCGTACCGCCTGTAGCACTCAATGTAAGTGAGGCTTGTGTTAAACAGGTTGGGTTCGTTGTTTTCACTAAACTAGCTACAATTTCAGAAGGTTCTGTAATGGTAACATCGGTAGTTGTAAACGAACAGTTATAACCATCGGTTACTATTACGTTATAAGTACCTGCCCCTAAATCTGTAAAGACATTAGAAATTTGAGGTCCTGATGAATTTGCTACAGGAGACACCCTATTTAAGGTATAGGTATAGTTACTACCTTGACCTCCTGTTGGTGAACTAACCGTAATACTTGCATTGGTATCTCCAAAACAAGACAACATTGTTGTGCTTGGAGTAATGATTGCAGCAATTGGTAGCGGATCTGCTAATACAACAGTTGCCGAAGCCACACAACCTTGGCTATCTCTTACGTTTACCATATAGTTACCAGCAGCTAATCCTGTGAAATTATATTGCGTTCCAAAAGCTATCAATTCACTTCCATTTAACATTAACTGATACTCATAAGCACCTGGCCAGCCACCAGAACCAATTGCTGAAATGGTACCATCGTTACCATTACAAGTAATTTCGGTATGTGATTCTGTAATTTCTAAAGGTGCATTAGGCGCTGTAATGGTTGCATTGGTTGATACTGTACAGAATGGTGCATTTGTTAACGTTGCATTAATGGTAAATGTTCCTGATGGCAATCCGTTAATAGTTAATGGACCTGCGTTAGCAGAAGTTCCTGTTTGTACAGGAGCTCCTAAAGCATCTAATACTTCATAAGTAAACGGTCCTGCGTCATTGGTTGGTGTCGGTACCTGATCTATTAACGTAAAAGTTATACTTCCATCGTTATCACTAAAACAAGTCACATCCGTAATGCTTTCAACCTCTAATTCAAAGGTATTTGGGACATTTACATAATGTGTTGTTTGCAAACTACATCCTGTATCTAAGTTTTCTACAGTAATTGTGTAGTTACCTACTATTAAACCAGTAAAGTTTCCTGTTGTGTTGGTTTGGTTGTATGATACATTAACCCCTGCAACTGTATATTGCAGGTTGGCCGAACCTCCAGTTGTTGTAGCAGAAACTGTAATATCCTCGTCATTTAAACATGTTATCGCATTATCAATGGTAATATTAATTTCCTCTAATTCCACATAAGGTGCAATAACTGCTGAAGTTGTTCCTGAACATCCATGATCATCATACACCGTAATGGTATAGTTTCCACCTAATAAATCAGCCTCCGTATATACATTGTTAGAACTTGATTGTACTAAGTTTCCATCTCTATAAAATTCATAAATAGTATAGTTATTAGAACCTCCTGTTACCCCAGACACTGTAATGGTTGCAAAATTTGCCGCATTTGTATCTGGTGTACATGCATACTCTATAACTGTTGGTGCTGGTACTACAATAACGTTTGGCTCACCTACAGTTTCTTGTTGTGTTAATGTACAGTTTCTTCCTGAAGTAACAGTTACATTATAAGTGCCTGGCGCTAACCCTGTAAATACATTTGAGGTTTGTGTGGTTACACCTCCATCTAAACTATAAGTATAAATAGGATTATCATTAGTTGCCGGTAAATTAACTGTAATCGTTCCATCTGTACTTCCGTTACAAGACACATCGGTTGGTGTGGTAGTAAACGTTACTGGTGTTGGTGCTTCTAATATAACAGGAGCTGTGTTATCACATCCTGTATCTATATCAGTTATTGTTACCGTGTAAGAACCTGCAGCAAGGCCTGAAATTACATTTCCAGAAACAATTCCTGTATTAGGACTTATAGCATAACTGTAATTTCCTGAACCACCCGTTCCTGTAACTGTAATCACACCATCATCATCAGAACAACTTGGTAATGTTGTTGCTGCAACATTTAAATCTAAAGTTGGATAAATTTCAATTGGTGTAGGCATTGTTGCTGTACATCCATTACCATCCATCACTATGACATTATACGTGCCTGGTGTTGAAACCGTAAAGGTAGGACTCGTTTGGAATCCTGTTCCTATAGAATAACTAAACGGAGCTATTCCTGTTGGACTTGTCACCGTAAATGTAAACGGATCGCCATTTAAATTACATTGGTTATCTGAAATACTTGGTACGGTCACTGTTGGTAACGGATCGGTTGTAATGGTCACATCTATCATATCGGTACAACCATTAGCATCTCTTACCCAAACATCCCAATCTGTGCTTGTTGCAGGATCTAATATTGCTGAAGCACTATTAGCGTAATTTAAATTTGTTGGAGTAGCGCTATCTACCACAAACGCATATTCGTAAGGTGATGTTCCTCCCGTAGCTTGAACGGTTACCTGTGCCCCGAAATTACAATTAGCATTTATATTATCAATTTCAGCTAAGGTTATAGTTGTTGGTTCACTAACTACTATAGTTGCTTGATCTGTACATCCTGTTGTTGCATCGGTAACCTCAATTGTATACGTATCGGCTACCAAATTTGTTAAACTTACAGTTCCTCCTGATTGACTTATAGTTCCTGTTCCAGATAACAATGTCACCGTATAAGCTGAGGCATAATTAGCTACCGTAAAATCTACCGCACCATTAGAATCGCCTGTACATAATGCATCGCTAATTAATAACCCTGATACTGTGATATTAGTTACTGGTTCAATAGTATAACTTTCTGTATAATAACATCCATTTTCATCCGTTACGGTAAAGGTATAAGTGTTTGGAGTTAACCCTGTAAATACGTTTGAAGCTTGGGGTGCAACAGTTACTGGAGAAATGATCTCATAAGTTAAGACGCCTACTCCATCTGTTGCTGTTAATATTACATCTGTTGTTGGGTCATTACATGTTATTGGATTAGAGGCGAAATCTAAATCTGTTGGAACATCTAGGGCTGGTATTACAACATCAATAGGTGCGGCAATAACACATCCATTAGCATCTTTTACCCAAGCCGTAACTGTACCTGAATTATAAGTGGTATACGTGTTAGTTGATGAGTAATTAATACCACCATCAAAACTAAAGGTATATGGTGCTGTTCCTCCATTAGCTGAAATGGTTACTAGTGCTGGCTGAGTAACATTTCCTGAACCACAGCTTAAGCTCTGAGTTAAAGCACCAGTACCACCTACTAGAGTTGGTTCAATTATGGTCACCTGTGTAATTCCAGATAAACAATCTTTACTATCTCTAACCTGAATATCATAAACGCCTTGTGCTAGTCCACTAAACACATTTGATGCTTGCCATGTTGCACCTCCATCGTTACTATATTCATAAGGTGCAATACCATTAGCGGCCGTTACAATAATACTGCCATCGGCACCACCGTTGCACGTTACATCTCTTTTTGAATACGTTAATGTTGGTGTGGTGTTTGGTGTTACCGTGATTTCATTTGAAATGGCTTCACAAGATTGTGAATCAATTACTTTGAATAGATAGGTGTCATCTGTTGTAGCTGTATAGGTTGTTCCTGCTATGGTAGACCAGCTTGATCCTCCATTAGTACTAACTTCATATGTATTATATGTTCCTGTACCCCCACTAGCTGTTAGTGAAATTTGGGCATCATTAGTACAGGTTAAATCGACATCTAAAATAGCATCTAGTAATAATGGTGGGTTTATAGTATAAGTTGTTGTAGCTGTACAGCCGTTGTCATCCTTTATATATAAATCATATGTTCCTGCTGCGCTAAGAGTAAAGTTCGGACCGGTTTGGTAAGCGCCCCCAATACTGTAGGTTGCATTACCATTAAAAGTAGTTCCAGATAAAGTTATAGAAAATGCGGTGCCATCAAAACACTGTTGAGCAGCAGGGTTAATTGTTGGTTGTGCGTCTAGAACAACCGTTACATCTACTTTTTTAATGCAACCATAAGCATCACGAACATAAACATCATATAGTCCTTCTGCTCTCTCAAATGTATTACTAGAAGCCCAATCAGTATCAGCAGGTGCATTACCATCTAATACTACTTGATATTCGTATGGCGCTGTTCCATTGCTAGCTATAGCTGTTATCAATCCTAACTCATTACAATTCTCATTTCTAGTTGATGACGCAGAAAGATTTAGTTCTATAGCTGATTCCGTAATATTGAAATCATCAGATGCTATACTACAACCTGCATTTGTAGCTCCAGTTTGTTCTGTAATTACTACCACATAATTTCCAAAATCAAGATTACCCAAATTTGAGACAGATAATGTTCCATTTGCAGGAACTGTTCCTGTTCCTGAAATCACAGGCACTAAACTTTGTAAGCTTTGAGAATCCAATACCTCATAACTAATATCTGTTGGCGTACCATACGTACTATTTATATCAAAACTTACATTGCCATTAGCACTACCAACACAAGTAATGTTATTAGGCATTAATGAACTTACGTTTAAAGTAGAGTTTGTTGGTATGGCGGTATCTGCTGTTTCATAATAGTAACACTGTGTTCCTTCGTCATATACTATAAATGTATATGTTGCTCCTGGAATTAAGTTTGTAAAAGTAGTAGATTCTGGACTATCCTCATCTTGCCAAGGCGCAGTTGTTGGTGCTGTATAGGTCATACCAGGTCCCGTATAAATTGCAAAATGATATGGTCCAGATCCTGATAGAGGCGTGCCTATTGTAACTGTGGCCGAGCCACCTGTAGAACAATCTGCTGGAGGTGAACTTACCATTATATCTAAATCATCGGGTGGTGATGCTACTAATACATCTTGAATCAATACAGAACAGCCATTTGCATCAACAATATTAATTTGATATAAACCAAAATCGACTACATCGAAGCTTACGGATGTAGATCCTGTTGCATTTAACTCTGAATTTGAATAGCTATTTGTTCCTGTAACAAAGTAATTATACGGAGCCGTACCACCTGTTACACTATCAATAATTACTGATCCCTTTGAAATACCAGCTCCTATACAAGTTATTGGTTCCGCATGATATGTTGGCACTATGGCATCTGGCTCATTAATCGTAATCGTTTCAGTATCATCACAACCTCGTGCATCCGTTACTGTAACGGTATAATCTCCTGCTGGTAATCCAGAAGTTTGTGTTCCGTAATCGGTTCCCGTATCATCATTATGAACATTGATTACAAATGGTGGAAAACCAAAATTTGTATCTATGTTCACCTGAATAGCAGCTGTTTCCTCTCCGTTACAAGATATATCCTGAGTTTGAGTAACATTTAAAATCACAGGATCTACAGTATCTGAAACCGTTATAACTCCTGTTTGTTGTGTACAACCATTAGCATCGGTAATTTCAAATTGGAAATCATCAGCTGTAGAAGTTGAAAATGAAAAGGTATTTCCTGAAACCACTGGAGCCGTTCCTGTTCCTTGAATTATCGCTACCGAATAAGGTGCGTTTCCACCAGAAATAGTTCCATCAATAGTGGCTTCTGCTGGCGCCGAACAGGTTAAATCCTTAGTTAATAAAGCATCCACAGTTATAGGTTCAAATACTTCTGTTGCTGTAGTAGCTGTTCCTGTACATCCATTAGCATCTCTTACTGTAACGGTATAACTTCCTGCTGCATTTACTGTAAATGTTGGACTAGATTGATATGAAGCACCTCCATTAATGCTATATGAATACGGAGGAACACCATCAGTTGCGGAGACTGTAAACGTAAATCCTGAGGATACATCACATTGATTGTCTACAATAGGAGCCGTTACACTTGGTAAAGTATCTGGTGTAATTGTTACTGTGGTTGGTGTTGGTTCTGTACAACCGTTAGCATCTTTTACATACACATCCCAAACTAAATTTGCTCCATTATTAGTATCAACAGTAATTACATTACTGCTTCCGTAATCAAATGCTGTTGGAGCACTTGATCCTGAAATGACAGCGGCATAGGTATAATTTGGTGTACCTCCAGAAGCCGTTACCGTAATTTGTGATTCGAAATTATTACAATGTACATTAGTGGCCGTTGCTGTTGCACTTACTGCATTGGTTGGCTCATCAATAGTCACACTTGCATCAGCAATACATCCAGTATCGGTATCGGTTACTTCAACTGTATACGTTCCAGCTATTAAGTTTGATAAAGGTATTGGATTGACCCCAGCCTGAACAGATCCTCCATTAATGGTATACGTGAAATTCGTCGCATTGAAAACTTCAAATTGTGCAGCACCATCGTTTCCACCAAAACATAATACATCACTTAATTTTAACGCCGTGATGGCAATTGGCGTTACTGGTTCGATAACAAAAGATTCGGTATAATAACATCCGTTTTCATCAGTCACTCTAAACACGTAAGTATCTGGAGCTAATCCTGGGAAGGTGTTAGATGTTTGCGGTGCTATTACTATCGGTGATATAATTTCATACGTTAACACTCCTACTCCATTGGTTGCTGTTAGTGTTACGGTAGCTGTTGTATTATCACAAGTTACCACTGTTGCTGAAAAATCTAAATCGGTAGGCGGATTTAATGCTGAAATGGTTAACGAACCACTATCTGTACATCCATTAGCATCTTGAACAGCATAATCAATGGTTTGATCTGTTCCGTTATCATTTACAATTAAAGTATTTGTTGCACTATAACCCGATCCATTAAAACTATAGGTATATGGCGCCGTTCCTGTAGTTGGAACAGCAATAGTCACTGTTGATGATTGCTTAGTATTATCAGGAGCACAACTAAAAGCCGTTGCTGAAGCACTGGCGACTAAAGTTGTAGGTTCTGTTAAAGTTACAGTTCCATTGAAAATACATTCATTGGCATCTTGAACTTGATAGGCATACGTTACATTGGCAACTAAACCAGTATATAATGAGGTGGTCGTAAATGGACTTCCATCAAAACTAAATGTATAAGGTCCAACACCACCTGATGGTACAATTTGCACCGAACCATTACTGCTACCATTACAACTCGGATTTACCGTGGTAGTAGTTGCTGTTGGGTTTTCAATAGGATTAACAGTAATCACATTTGATACGGCAGTACATCCGTTAGCATCGGTTACTTGGAATTGATAAGCTCCATCAACACCTGTGGTTAAGGTAAACGTATTTCCAGACAGATTTACAGTACCAGATCCCTGAATTAAAGTCACGGTATATGGCGCGTAACCATCAGAGATTGTTCCTGAAATTACTGCATCTGGTGATGCAGTACAATCTAATTCTTTTGTTAAGGTTGCGCTAATATTAACTTGTGCAGCAATGGTTTCAGCGGGTAATGTAAATTCACATCCATATGCATCTCTAACTGTAAACACATAACTACCAGGTGTTAAATTATTGAACACAGCACTTGATTGAAATGTGCCTCCATTAACACTGTATTCATAAGGCGTTTGCCCACCTGAAGCTAAAACTTCTAAAGTTGCTCCATTAGCCACATCATAACAGTAATCGGCATTAACAATGGATGCCGTTGGTGCCGTTGGCGTCACTAAACTTATTGTTGTTGTGGCCAGACACCCGTTTGCATCTGTTGCTCTAACAGTATAATCGCCTGCTGGTACATTGGTTAAAATACCATTGGCTGGGAATGTATTTATCACATTTAATGATGCATCTAATAATTCATAGGTATATGTAGGTGTTCCGCCTGTAGCCGAAGCTGTTACCGTTGAACCATCTAAACAGGTTACTGGCGTTGTGGTTGCTGATACGCTTAATGGCGATGGCGCTGTAATTTCAGCTTGTAATGTAGATTCACAAAGTCCATTTGAAGCCGCATCATAACGTACTACAACGTTATAAGCTCCTTCTGTTAAATTGGAAATAGTATAAGGCGAGGTTGTTGTGGTACTCCAAGTTGCTCCCCCGTCAATAGAATACTGATAGCCATTAGTTGCATCAAAGTTTTGAGCCGCAATGGTAATGCTTCCATCCCCTGCACTTGAACAGGTTACGTCACTTGTAGACACAATCTCTGCTGAAAATGCTTGTCCTGGGTCTATAATAAAAGGAAAATCAACTTGTTCAATACATGTTTTTGGTAATTGATACACGCTAATATCATCAATAAGCGCATCATTACCATAATATTGTACACTTCCTGAGCGAATCACAAAGGTTAAGCTTGTATTATTGCCAGGATTAAGTGTTAACGATCTAAAATTCCATTGTTCATTTTTGGGAACAATACCTGTATAATCTTCAGCTATTACATTTCCTGAACCATCTACTAGCTGAATTCTAAAATCGGGATCGTCTCGATCAGCTTTTACAGCTCGCATTAAGTTGGCTACATATAAATCGACCTGAATATCCTGATTAGGTATAACATCATTAATTGGTTTACTATAAAGTACACCATATGGGCCAGCAGCTGAACCAATGTTTACTAATAAAAATCTGCCATCTGGGTCTGTTCCATTGGTTGTATGATCGCTAAAATGATACCAAGCGCCCGTGTTATTTGCGTTTGGATCGTCTGATCTCCAAAAGAAACTAGCTACTGAGTACTGATTATCTTCAACAGAGCGTGTGCCGCAAGAGTATGGTCCATTTATACGTTGGTCGTTAAAACAATAAGCACTGGCAATACCAGAAGTTGTTGTTGGTGCTCCACTTCCAAAATCTTCATTTAATAAATTACTAAATGTAGGGACGGTTTCTAACTTATAGGTCACACTAATAGTATGGCTACCTTCAGATACATTTAAGAAAGTTTGTGGATCGGCTAAATTCGGATTTTCAACCCCATCAATTAAATAACCATAAGAATATGAATTTGATGAACTGTTATTAACTGTTACTGTTGTATTTCCTGTTCCGTCACAATTATAATCTACATCAGAAATGTTAATAGACGGTGCTTCTGGTTCCGGTTCTAAAACAATTCCAGGCATAGCAAACATACATTCATTGGCGTCCCTTATGTACAAAGTATACGTGCCTGGTGCTACATAAGCCTCATTATCTGAAGTCCAAGTTGATTGGTTATCGAAGCTGTATTCATAAGGTGGTGTTCCTCCTTGTGGATTGGTAATTCGAACACGCCCTTCACCATTTGGTCCACAACCTGCTAACTCTGAAACACCTCCTGAAGCCGTTACCGCATTGGGTGTTTCTGTAATTACAATATCTTCTGCCACACTAAAACACGCTTCTCCATTTAAAGCATAAGATATTAGTGTTTGGTAAGTTCCTGCGGCAAGACTATAAAAATTTGGATTTGAGGTAAACGTAGTGCCATTATCAATACTATAATTGATAGTATATCCGTTAGCATTGGTCACATTAAAGCTAATACTGCCTGAGTTGTCTCCATTACATAAAATATTAGTTTGACTCACAGAAAAATCTGGAGCTGGAATCTCATCTATTGTGATGACCGCGTCTGCAGAACAGTTATTAGAATCTACCACGGTGATATTATAAACACCTGCAGTAGAAACAACTATTTCTGGGTTGGTTTGGAAATCTGTAGTACTATTTACAAAATAGTAATAAGGTGGTGTGCCTCCTGTAGGGTATACTGTGATTTCACCATCGGTACAGGTTAAGGGTTTGGTTATTGCTGCTGTTACTTCTAATAACGGCGGTGCTATAATATCAATATCTTCCGTATAAGTACAACCATCATCTGTTGTAACATTTACGGTATAGGTTCCTGGGTTTAATCCAGAAAATGTATAATCACTAGCTAATATAGGGCCTACACTATTTACTAAAGTACCTCCTTGAGAAATACTATAATTGTATTGAGGTAAAGCATTGTTTACGGCCAACTGTATACTTCCTGTTCCATCATGACACCCTGGTTGGGTCACCGAAGTAGTCACAGAAAAGTCTCTATCTCTAACATATATACTTGGCGTTTCAAAGATACATGGGTTGGTATCTACTCCTACTTGTCTAATATAAACTGTATAATATCCTGGTGTAGTTACATCAAATGTGTTAGATGGTTGAAATGGTCCGTTGGCATCTAAGCTATATTCGTAACCAGATGGTACATTCCCTACAACCACTTGACCGGGTGTAGTACACAAAATATCTTGGGCCGAAATAGTTGGTGTTAATAAATTAGAATAAACATTAAAATAAAACTGCGCAAAACAGCCGCCTGGATAATTAATGACTATTCTAAATTGACCAGCCGTATCAGCAGTGTAATTTGGACCTGTAGCAATTTGATTCCAAGTACACCCAGGATCTTCATTAGCACAATCTTCAACGGCTACAGCAGCACAACTTGTTTCATCTAATTTTTCCCAGATAATAGAAACCGCATCACTGATTCCTGTAGTAATATTTCGGGTATCATTTCCTCCACATAAGAAAATATAGGGTAAAACCTTTCCATCATTGGGACAGATGGGTAATAAATCAGCATAAGGAATTACAGGGTTTGTTTGTGCACTACCAAACGTAATAACGTTGAACGTTTCGTTTATAGACAAACAAGTAGACTGTGTAGTATTTTGTACATAGTATGTCCCTGTTTCTGTAACTGTTATAGATTGAGTTGTTCCAATAACAGGTGTTCCTGTTGGACTAGTAGACCATGAATAACTATCATAACCACCAGCAGCAGTAAGCTCTACACTATTACCACACAACACCTCTTCTTTGGTAAAATCACAATTTGAGATGTCAACAATAAAATTGGTTGAACCAGGTACCCCTAAACATTCAGTGGTTGCAAAACTTCCTTCCTCTTCTATAATTGTAGGGTTAATCACACCTCTATAGGTTGCAAAAGCTTGATTCTTTATTTCATTAGAACAGGCTTGACTCAAATCATAACAATTTGGTACAATTTGTATAGCCAAACGAATGACAAATTTAGGATCACCAACCTCTACAGACCCATCTGGAATATTAAAAATAAGTGTTCTTGTAACGGGGTCATATGATTGTAATGTAGCACCTCCGGCATTACTTAAATCTATGTCTGTTGAAGGATCAAAAACAATATTATCTGGAAGTACATCTTTCAGGGTAAATTGGGTTACATTATCATTACCTACACTTTGATAAGTAATTTCATAAAACAGATTTTGCCCTAATACAACATCGTCACCATCTATGTCTTCTCCAGATGTATTTGAAACCTTTTTGGTTAAGTCAATATCAGGAGAAATAATATCTACAGCAAAAACACTAAAAAATGCAAATATTGGATCGGCTTGTCCTCGAGCCACCTGTAGAATAAAACTTGCCGAAGAATCATTATTTTTTATATATTCAGGTTCAGATCCCTTGATTTCTAAAAAGCCTGTATCATAACCTAAAGTATTTTCACTAAAAGGATTTCTTGGATGGGATACACCGTTTTCATTTTCTATAACCGATCCAAAAAACTTATTAGCTGTTCTAAACGGAGTGGTTACCTCTTTACCGTTAATCTCTAGCTTGGTAGCACGTTTGGTTCTATCGCCATCTAAGGCAGCATAGGCAAATTGAAGATCGATGGCTCCAACAGGAGGTGTTGAAAAACCAGTAACAGGAACCTCTTCATAATGACCGTCATAAATATGACTAAATCCATCAAACACATTAAAAGACTTCGTGTGAAGATTCGGGTCTTCGTAAATTACAAAAAGCGTCCACCCCGCTGATAAACCTGTGGAGTAATTTGAACCGAGACTTGCGGTAACATCAGCCACCGTGTAAGTACCTTCTAAATCAGACAAACCAGATAATAAATCAGTAACTTCTGCGTAACATGCATAGGGTGTATTTCCAGGTTCATTAGGTTCAGACACAATTGGATTTGAAATGGCATCATAAACAAGCTCACCAGTAATATTGGTATATGTTGAACTTCCAGGAAGTTTAAGTTTTACTTGATTGATACTTGATCGGTCACCACTTTGTAGAACAGCTCCCCAATACAGTGCAGCATAGGCCACCCTATAACATGTGGTAGCACTTCCATCTTCTTGATCATGTAATAGTAAATCGGCACTACTGGAGCTAAACGTTGACGCATCATTATCAATATCAATATACTGCATGGAGATATCTTGATTGTCTTGACTTAAATCATTAAAAGGCTGATTATCTTTTCCTAGAATACTATTACCCACCACAAGCATGCTTCCTCTTACTTCTATGTTTTTCCTTAGAGTAAAAGGCTTATAGGTTTGTGCCATACTGCCAAAAGACACAAACAATGAGAATAATACAACGTATACTAGATTGTGATAAGTAGGTTTATTCATAGTGGTTAGTTTTTAATCTTTTCCATAATAGGGCGATATGAAAAAAAATGTAATCCCCTTTTTTGACATCTAAATTGTCTACTCTGCACAAAAACTCTTACTAAAAGTCATTTCATCTGTTTTATGTGCATTTCGTCGATGTAAATATCGTAAAAAAAATTGGACTACAAACTAAAACCACGGAAATTAAGTATCATTTACCGTTAATTCTTGTATTTCAACTGTGATATTAAAATAAAAGTAAGATTAATAATGTTAAAATAAAGAGTTTCTACATGTATAGCAATGTAGAAACTCTTAATAAATAGGTTTTAAAACTCTTGAAGTACTTAGTTTTCTATTTTTACAATAGACATTTTTGCATTATAAGGTTGACTACCTTTCGCCTCATGGGCTCGCTGTGCCTGATCTAGATTATCGTATTGTTGATAATAGATATAGTATTTGCTTGTATTAACATCATAAAAGAAATCTATATTAGTTTCACCAGCCGCAACAGCTTTGGCAATAAACGCATCTCGCTTATTCACATCAGAATGGACTGCAACCACTAAATAATAGCCGCTATTAACATGTTTAACGTCTTTAACGATAACAATATTGTTTAATTCTTCACCTGAATCAAAATCAGATGCTTTTAGAGGTGTTTCACTTAGTGCGGTATTATTTTTAATTCTACTTAATGCAGCTCTGTCCTTCTTATATCTATCTTCTTCATTATCGTATAAAGCTCTCTTTATTCTGCGTTTTCTTTCAACTTCAGTAGCTTCGTTTATTTTATCAAGTTTTTCTAGTAATTCCTTTTTCGTCTTTATAATCTCTAATTGGTCATTTTTAAGAGATTCAATTTTCTCTTGAAAGGCCATATTAACTTGATCATTTTTGTTTCTTACCTTTTTAAGACGCTCATTATACAATTCTTGTAAATTATTAATTTTTTCTTCTTGAACATTAATTGCTTGATCTATTTGTAAGCTTATTGCTTTGATTTGAGCATTTTCAGCCGATACGCTCTTAAATGCTTTTGGTGCTTGATAAATGCCTTGTTCGCTTAAATCATTCTCTTCTTTTAAATCGATAAGATCTTTTTGTTTTACATCAATTCGTTCAATTAACTGCGTTATTAATTCTTGTTGTGCATCTTTGGTATCATTGGCTGATTCAGTAATATCTTTCAATTCTTCTACACCCTCTCCTTGTAATACAGGCTCCTCAACTTTATTTGCAGTTTCGGTAGCAGTATTTATTTGTGCTTGTTTTTCTTCTTCCGCTTTTTGAAGTGCTAGGGCTTCAGCTTGTCTAGCAGCTTCTTGTTGTTTCAACAGCTCTTCTTCCTTAATTCTAGCTGCCTCAGCTATTTGTGCCTGTTTTTCTTCTTCAGCCTTTTGACGTGCTAGGGCTTCAGCTTGTCTAGCAGCTTCTTGTTGTTTCAACAGCTCTTCTTCCTTAATTCTAGCTGCCTCAGCTATTTGTGCCTGTTTTTCTTCTTCAGCCTTTTGACGTGCTAGGGCTTCAGCTTGTCTAGCTGCTTCTTGTTGTTTCAACAGCTCTTCTTCTTTAATTCTAGCTGCATCAGCTATTTGTGCTTGTTTTTCTTCTTCAGCCTTTTGACGTGCTAGGACTTCTTGTTCTGCTTTCGAATCTTTTGTTTCTGTCCCCAGATGTACAGGAATGACTGCTGCTCCACCACTTTCGGTAACAACATTCTTTTTGTTTACCTCTTTAACCGATGTATTTGTTGCAGTTTTATTCTTTCTAGGGTCTGGTTTTGTGTGAACTACACGTCTATATTTCTTTTTATCTTGAATGAGCAATGCTTGTTCATCATCATCACCGCTATAATTATACCTGTTGTTATTTTTAAATTTGTAGGCTAAGGTTATGTCATGTGAATGCCCTAAAACAGATATATCTCCTATAGCTTTTTCAAAATTGTACTCTATGGCTATTTGTGAACTTATATTGAGTCCTATTCCTGCTGAGAAACCATAAAAAGTACTATATCCTACTTGCCCCCAAAGTCCTTTAGGAACGGTTAACATAGCAATACCAGAGATAACCGTTTGATTCTTTTTGAACTCAGATCGTACTAATGCCGAAAATTTGCTTTCGTCAAAAAAGCCGCGCCCTTCCATATATCCTGTGTACATGGCGTGTACTTGTAGACTTTGCTCTGGGTTCTCTTCAATGATTTTTGAAGTTGTTAGATTATACGCCACAACATTGTTTAAAGCAAGTCCAAAATCAACAAAGTCTGTACCGTAATTTATACCTGGATTTATGGCTATAACCGTATTTGAAGGTATATTATTTAAAGAAGGGTCTGGAAAATTAGTAACCACCTTGCCCTCATTAATACCACTTTTATAAAACGCTACATTTAAACCAAATGTTAAATTGTTAAACCGATTTAAAGCGGCATTATAAGCCACATTCAAGTTAGCACCAAACGTATTTAACACTCCGTAGTTTTGCTGAAACAAACTTAAACCTGCACCAATATTTTCTCTAAATCTTCCTGAGTATCCAAATAGATAGGTTTGCGGCGCATCATCAAATTGTACCCACTCCCGTTTATTGTAAAAACTTATATACTTATTTTGCTCTCTTACAAAACTAAATGTGGGGTTAATGAATTGTCTGTTGAATTTTAGTGATGTTCGTATGGGAACATGATAAGCAACCACGCCATCTTCTTGTGCAAAAAGGTTTTGAACCATGCAAAAAAATAGTATAATATGTAAAATATACTTGGTCATAACTATTTTACAATGGTTATTGATCCCCTTTTTATTATACCATCAGACGTTTCAATAACGTAATAATAAATAGGGTTAACGTTTGAAAATTCAATTTGTGACTGCGGCCAGTCATTAAGATAGTTTGTGGTTTTTAAAACAATTTCGCCCTTAGGACTTAATATGGTTACCGATGTATTTGTACCCTCTACATAGGCTTGTGGTATTATCCAGGTATCGTTTATACCATCGGCATTAGGGCTAATGAGATTAGGAATATTAGCTACATCGGGAAACGGTGTTCTTACATTAAAAACTAAATCACTAGAAGCTATACAGCCCATAGTTTGACTTACTTTTACTTTATAACTTCCTGGTTCAGAAACGGTATAAGCACTTGTTGTTGCGCCTGAAATAACGGTATTATTTAAATACCATTCAAATGTTGGATTGGTTGCAGAAGTGGTTACTATAACCGATATAGTTTCGCCTTCATGAATAATATTATCTTCCGAAACATTTAGACTACTTGAAAACCCTGTATTATCTAAATCTATAGAGGCACTTGTGCTGCAATTTCCTAAATCAATGCTTACAGAAAATACGCCAGACTCATTTGTTTCATACGTTTGATTGGTAGCGCCATCTATACGCTCACCATCCTTAAACCATTGATATCCTTCTCCATTGATTGTACTTAAAGTAGTGCCACCTTCTGAAATACAATAGGGATTTCCTTTACTAGAATTTATACTACTAGAAACACCCGAAGACGCTTCTGTAATCGTGACTCTATTTGAATAGGAATTGGATGTACAACTACCATAATTCGTTTCTACAAAATAGGTACCCGATTCTGTAACATTTAAACTTTCTCCTGATGCTACAAACTCTTTTAGAGTTGAGCTAGTTTCTTTATACCAGTTGTAGGTTAAAGAAGGATATTGTAAAGGAGAATCATTGTCTGGACCTCCTGGATTATCAATAGTTAAAATATAACTTCCTCCAGCACAAAAGCTTCCTGTTTCAATAAGATTATTTATAGAAAACGGACTGTCTTGATTTTTATAATAAGCTGCAAAATCTACTGACCCTGTGCTTGTAGCAGCTGGAGACGTACTCTTTATTCTAACTTTATATGATTCGCCTGAAACCGTAACGGGCATAGAAAAAGGGATACTCACAGGATTAGTGGTGAACTCTGCTACACCAGTAGTGTGAATGACTTCTGCATTTGCAAAACTACCATCACTATCTGATAACTCAATAATAAATTGATTTGAAGCCTCCAGCCCATCTTCAGGAGAAAACGAAAAATTAACATAATAGGTATTAAATGAAGGGCTTGCACAAGCCTGAGTAAACCCTAAATTAGGCTTGCTTATTACTAATTGCCCTTGAGAAGTACTTGTAAAAAACAAGGTTATGATGCAAATAATATGATAGAACTTAAAACTTCTCATGTCCATAATTTTGGTCAATTAGCCTTCACTTGAGATACAAGCCTATTTATAAAGTGTAAATATCACTTTATAAATAGTCCTGTTTTAATATTTAGTTTGAATAGATTGACGTGATTGAGATAGGTAGGTAATCCGTAACTAGCAAAACTTTTTTAATTATCTCTCAAATCTGAATCCACTTCATTTGAAGCTATAATTTTATTAATTCGCAACCGGTAATCAGGTCTTTTTGAGCTAGCAACATCAATAAATGTTTCTGCATCAGGCCCTTTTGAATAGACATTAAAGAAGGCATGATTACCATACCAGTTTTCAAGGTCTTCATTGTTTGAATTATTTTCAACAAATATATTTCCATTACAGTTGTTAAAATACATATCTGTAAACTTAATGCGCTCTAAGTTATGTTGATTTATAACAATCTTACTGTCAAAAATAACAGCAGGATTAAAACCAGAGATGACACTTTTATTCATGTCTAGTGATGCACTTTCTCCAACAAAAACAGCTTCGTTTACTAAGCCCATTTTTATATCTTCTTTTAAGCTTTCACTAGAATTAAGCAAGGTTAAATTTTTTGCCGAAACTGCAGTTAATTTTTTTGTAAAATCTATCTCCTCTTTTTTATTATAAGAAGATACCATTAAACATTTTGGGCCAGCACTACTTGATATGTATGGAGACCGGATAGCTAATGAATTAGCAAGTTCACATTGCGCTCCATAATTAATTTTAAAATCGTTATTATTGGATTTATAAGACACTACTTGATTTAAGCGTAAGTTACCACCCCATATTTCAAAAGAGTTTCCAGCAGAATAACTTACCATAATATGTTCTAAAACCGTTTCTTTTCCTACACCTGCTAGCAATAAACCATTAAAATATTCAGAGTTTTTTATTCTATTTCCGGCATACTCAATTCTTACATATTGTAATAAGCCCGAATTACTATTCACATCTTCACCGCCATAATTAGTATAAATATAATCGGCAGGATTTAATTGCGAATAAAAGGATGCCACTGAACCATTACCAAATTTATTTGTGGCGGCGTCTCCAAGAATAATGATGCCTCCCCAGTCACCTGCTCTTTTTACAGTTTTATTTGATGTAAAGACTATAGGGTCTGTTTCTGTTCCTGCGGCAATAATGCCAGATCCTTTGGTAATAGTTAGCGAAGCTTTTGATTTATAATCAGCAAGAATAACAGTACCTGGCTCTATAGTAAGCACAGCATTATTGGTAACAAATACATCGCCCACCAATAAATATACGTGTCGTTTTATAAGTTTTTTATCCAGGGCTATTTTTCCTGTAAGAATTTGAGTAGGCTCACCATAATCTTGTGTGTTAGGTTTAAACTCAGTCCAATTATTGAGCCAGTTATTAACTCCTATAATTCCTTTTTCTTGTTGAGCAAAAGTGTTTGAAAAAGCAAAAAGAAATATGAAAACGATTTGGGCAAAATTTTTCATAATCAACAATTTGTAGTTATTTACTAATATGGTTTAAATTAATTAATCATTCAAATGTAGATAAAAATCCATGAAATACCAATTATTTCGATAAAATACTTAATTTTTAACAATTTGTCGAAAATTTCTATCGATGAAATACATGTATTCAGAAAAAAATTATCTACAAGCTTAGAGGTATTTACAAACAAAAAGAGCATCAAATTGAAAACATTTTCAACTTAATACTCTCAATAAATAAATTATATAAATTGGCGACCTTACTTCCTACTCTATCTAAATTCATTATATTGATGCAACGATTTCATGATTTCTTCATAAAACAATATGGCTGCTATCAAATTTCTGGTATCTGAATAAGGTAAATACTGTTGGTGAAATTCTAATGTGTTTTCTAAATAACCTTCAGTATTATCAAACTGATCATCAAGCGCTTTTCTATTGTCATTTGTTTCAGGAATACCTAAGGTTGTCATAGTAATTCCAGGCTTGGTAGCAAAAGCAATGTACGGCAAAGTACTGGTAAGGACCTCGTTTCTTTCTGTATAAAGCGATACCAATTCACCTTTAGACATGCGCTCTAACTCTTCTTTATTATGATACTTTTTTATCGTTACTTTTTCGCTAATTATGCTTTTAGGTCCTTTGTCTTTTTTTTGTGCAAATGCAAAGCCAGTTACCAAAAAAAGACTAAAACTTAATAAAATAATTTTCGTTTTCATAAGTATAATTTAGGGATGTACAGCAAATTTATGTAATTAAACGAAAAAAACAAGCGTTTTGTCGAATTTTTTAAAACATTTTACAAATATGTAAGCGAATACAACATATTTAAAGACAAGAGTGCTCTTATCATTTTTAAATACCCTTCCTAAAAGCATATTAGCTCATAACTTTAAGTTGTTAAATATCAATAGTTTACACGAAAATATCGTTTTTTTAAATAGGCTAAAATAGCTACTAGACATACAATTGCGATAATTACATATATAAACTTAGGAATAGGTAAAGGATCACCAGCCGCATAGCTATGTAGACCAGATAAGTAATAATTTACACCAAAAGAGGTCATTATTATTGAACTAAAAGCAAAAACACTTGCTACATTTAAAACATATTTACTTTTTAAACTAGGTATTAGCCTTAAATGTAAAACCACGGCATATACAATAATACTTATAAGTGCCCAGGTTTCTTTAGGATCCCAAGCCCAATAACGCCCCCAAGATTCATTAGCCCAAATACCTCCTAAAAATGTTCCTACAGAAAGAACAAACAGCCCAATAGTCATGGAAATTTCATTTATATAGGTAAGCTCTTTAATACGAATATCAATTTCTTTCTTTGTTTTCTTTGTTTTAAAAATCATTAATAACAAAGCCATAAATCCTAATACAGCCGAAAGTGCTAATGGCGCATAACTGCTAACAATAGTTGCTACATGAATTTTTAACCAATACGATTTTAAAACAGGCATAAGGTTTGTGATTTCCGGGCTCAACCAATCAAGGTAACTTACAAAAAGTAAGGCACCTGAAAATAAAGTGGCTAATGGTAACGAAAAATCAGACTTCCTAAAGGTTAATAAGCCGCATAGCAAAAGTACCCAGGCCACAAAAACTAACATTTCATAACCATTACTCCAAGGCGCATGCTGTGCCACATACCATCTCAATATGATGTTGCCAGTAAAAAGCAAGAAAGTAATGAGACTAAGCAAAACCAATATTTCCCAAAAAATATTAATCCATTTCTGTTTTGAAAATATTTTTAGAATAGCTAATACTAACAATAAACCTCCTAAAGAGAAACATATTTGAAACAACCAAAAGTTCAAATTGAGTTGGTTATACCAAAGTTCAGCTTCAACACGCTTTTTGCTAGGAATAATATCTTCACCTATAACATCTTGAAATGTTTTGATGTATTCTAATTTTTCACTGGCCTCAATCCATCGTTTAGCATTGACGTCTTTAAAATATGCTGGTATTATTTGCTGAGCAAACTTTGCATCTTCTTCAGGGAAATCTTGAAAATGATGTGTTTGGCTGTGCCATTTATTATTAGCATCATTACTATTGGGAAAGACTTTAAAATAATTACCAGAAAATACATTATACAGAATGTTGAATCGTTCATCAACTTTAATAATCTCCTTGTCAAGCTCATTTCTTTCTGCTGGTTTTTTTTTATTTGCTTTTTCTACAGCCTCCCCTAATAAATATTTTCCGTTGGCATCAAGTAGGTCTGTAAATGCCACTAAACCATCTTCACTAACCTGAAGATTTTCAAAAAGCCCGCCGCCCTTTTTAACATCTACTTTTATAATGGGAATAAACTGCCAAATATTAGTAGCTGCTTGCATACCCAAAAATGCTTGATTTGCCGAATAGGTGATGTGTTTTCCGTTGTGAGTAAATTTAAAGTAAGGCTTTCGCGAAAGCTTTCTTAAAAACTCTGATGCCAAGGTATTCATTGGTTTTATTCTACCATCTAAATCTTGTACCATCAATCGTCCAAACATGTCAGCATGTTGTTCGTCTATTTCAAGTTGCTTGAGCGTTTCAATATTTATAGTAGGTGCTTCTGATTGTCCGAACGAAACCCATGTAACACATAAAAATATGAGAACTAAAGTGACTTGTTTTTGCTTTAATGCCTTAAGTTTTGAATTTATTACATGAAACCTTGAGGACTTCCCAAAAAGCGTAAAGAACATACCAACCATCATTAAAAAATAGCCTAAATAGGTAATATTAGTACCTAGAGCGTCATAATTAACGGCCAATACAGTACCTTGTTCATCTGTGTCATAACTGGCCTGAAAAAAGCGGTATCCTTTATAATCTAAAACATTATTCATAAAGATGCGGTAAGGCATTTGTTCGTCATTATCAATCACCGTTACCTCGCTAGCATAGGCTGAAGGGCTGGTAGAGCCGGGATAACGTTCTAGCTGAAAATCGTCTAGCTGAATTGCAAAAGGTGTTTTAATAGGTTCTGCGCCATATGAAAGGATTACTTTAACGCCATTAACAATAACCTCATGGTTGGTAGGCAAAAAACCTTCCTTATAAATTAGTTGTACTTCTTTTTCTTCATCGCCAACGCTTACATTTATTAGCAAGGTGTCATCTTTCTGCTTATCATTGTCTTTAGGT
The DNA here is from genome assembly GCF_006265225.1 of Allotamlana fucoidanivorans. Lineage (GTDB taxonomy): Bacteria > Bacteroidota > Bacteroidia > Flavobacteriales > Flavobacteriaceae > Allotamlana > Allotamlana fucoidanivorans. Next base: position 49,528 of record NZ_VDCS01000002.1, read on the forward strand.
TTCTCTGCTCCGCTGACAAGTACCACTTTGCCTTTTGGATGATAAGACAAGGGTACAAATGAAACATCACCATCTCTGTACAGTGTTCTAAAGTTAAGAGGATACAGGCTATCTTTTTTTATGGTGCTAGCCGCTTCAGTAGCCATTACAAACGTTGCTAAATCCCTAGGAGACTTGATTTTAAATGTGTCATTATCATTCATAACATTGATGATGCCTTGTTTTTCAACACCAAAACCAAGTTTTCTATCATGCTGTCCTAAAACTTTAATGTCACCTTGTTTTAAAAAGACTGTTTCTCTACCATGTCCAAAGGAAACCACCATTTGAATGGTAGGCACTCCGTTGTCTACATCATCTTCTATTTGAGTAACAGCATCTGCTACGAATTGCTTATAAGAAATATGAACTGGTTTATCATTAAAACTAGAAACCAATTCAAAATCATTATCACTAAGTGGCGAAAAACTTAATTTTTTTCGAATGGAACGTGATGTATTTCCTTCAGTTAAATGAGCGTGCAGATAATTATCGGTTGATATAATGGTACTAGATGTTGCACCTTCTCTAATGCGCATAACCCCACTATAAGAGGCATAACGTGTTATTCCAGCTCCTATTAATACAACAATAAAAGCAAGATGAAACATGAGTAAAGCCCACTTTTCTAATCGCCAAAGTTTGTATTTAAAAATATTCATTAAAAAGCTAAGGCCTAAACCAAGCATCACTATTTCAAACCACCAAGCATCATAAATCATTTTCCAGGCAGTGGCTGTTCCAAAATCATTTTCAATAAAGGTAGCTGTAGCCATTGCAATGGCAAAGGTTACCAGCAGTAGTACAGCCAACTTTGGTGACGCGAAAAATCGGTACACTTTATTCATACATCTTTGTATTATAAACTAAAAGATACCTTAAACAATTAAGGTATCTTTTACTCATGCTTTTTTTTATTATGTAATCAAGGCTAGTTTGCAGCTGAAACCGCATTTATAGGCATTTTATCTTCACGTTCTTTTGCTGCCTCTAACCATTTAGGTAATAAATTCTTTTTAAACTCGGCTTTCTCTGCTCTTAGTTTTTCCATATCTAAGCCAATGTATTCTTGAGCTTTCTCTTTTGAAGAGATGTCTGGCATATCCACTGGTGCATTGTGCCCTAGTTCAGCTAATAATCTGGCTAATTTTACTCGTGCTTCTTGCGCAATCACCAATCCGCTACCAATAACTCTACCTATTTCTACTGGAGAATGGAATGATGCGCCATGTGCTGCCGCAGAGTAATCCCAGCGCCATTGGCCATGGCGAATATCAGTTAGTATAGGTTTCATTTGCTCTTCTGTAGCTCCTAAATCCCAGCATTTTTTAGCTTCAATATGTGCCTTTACTAATAGGTCTTCTAATTTTAAACGATTCTCGGTAGCCTTACGCTGTCTATCATAAACATTAGCAATTAATTTATTCGATTCCTCTCTATGACAAACCTGACAAGCATTTGAGGTATTATTTAAAGGCGATTGAATATGGTGATCTGTAAACTTTTGTCCACCTTCACTCTTGTAAGGCATATGACAATCTGCACATGAAACACCTCTATCTGCATGAACACCCGTGGTAAATGTTTCGTAACCTGGATGCTGTGCTTTTAGCATAGGTGCCTTACTTAACTTGTGTGTCCAATCTTTAAACTCAATATTATCGTAGTAAGCCTCCATATCTTCAACAGTCATACCATCTTTCCAAGGGAACACCAAATAAGGGGTGCCCTCTTTTCCTGGTAAATTACTATTGAAATAATACTCAACATGACATTGCGCACACACTAAAGAACGCATTTCATTATGGGTAGCTTGATTGATATCTTTACCCATAGATTCAAAGGCTTCTACCAGTGCAGGTCTGCTAATACGTAGTTTCATTGTTTCTGGGTTATGACAATCAGCACAGCCAATAGGATTTACAATTTCCTCACCTTTATCAGCCCATTTACCACTATAAAATTCTTTTATACCAATCTCATTCATTAAACGTGGAACATCTGGACTTTTACAGGTCCAACACGTAGCTGGCATTGGTCCGTCTCCTTTTCCTTTTGGACCTCCTGTTCTTAATGTATTGTGAATATCTTCAACAGCATAAGCATGTCCTCTACCTTGATTATAATCTTTAGAGAATCCGTACCCTGCAAATAATACGACTAAATTGGGGTCTTCTTCTAAAACATCTCGCATAGCAGAACCTCCTTGCATAGAAGCAAATGTTGTGTCTAATGTTTGCAAATAGGATTGATACTCTAGAGGGAAATTTTCTCCCCAGACTTCATTTCTTGGTTCGTTCTCTGCAATATTAACTTGAGGAACATATTTGTACTTCGCTTCAGATTTTCGGTTTACAATACTGGAAGCCAATAATCCTAAAAGAAATACCACAATAACGGTTACGATAAATAATACTTTGTTTTTCATCTGCTATACTTTGTTAGTCTTTAATCTGCTCTTGCATCCATTCAGGAATTACAAGTTCATCTTCTTGGTCTGTGGGTAAGGGTGCTACGTTAAATTTAATTGTTGATAAACCATGAACTTTTCCATGCGGTACTTGCTTGTGACAACTCCAACATTGGCGTCCGGTTCTATTATCTCTATGGTCTTCTATCCAACCATCATATTTTGTTTGGGTAACCTGCTGAACATGGCAGCGAATACAATTTTGTTGCACCACTTCTTGTGAGGCCTCTTTCATTTTAATCACATCAGGTTCTGCTCTCAAAGTAAAAACAGAAGCATGATACATCCCATCTTTGGCTTTGAAATAATATTTATTAAAAACATTATCGTGGGGTACGTGACAATCATTACATTTTGCCCATTCACGATGAGAACTATGCATCCAACTGTTATAAACTGGTGTCATTACATGGCAATTTACACAAGCCTGAGGATCATCAGACATATATGATAGAATCTTAGATTCTCTCGCCATGAACAAACCTAAACCAACTATAACCGCAATGAAGAAAACCGCGGTGGTTCGCCATCTGGATGTCTTTGGTGGTAATATTTCTTTTTTACGCTTCAATATTATTCGCTATAGTTTTATAAATAACAACGCGTACCTTTATCACTTGGACTCATTACCAATGACTTAAAAAACCGAATAAAAAATAGGTGGAAATTCAAGGTTAATTAGCGTTAGTTAAAGTAAAGTTAAAATAATTTATTTATTCTCACAACACATGCAAATATATTTCTTCCCTTTTTTTTGAAACATAACATTTGTCATACTTTTCTACTTTAATTAAAAAAGTTTTTTATAATAATCATCAGCCATTCTATACGTAGTAAATTCGGGAATCACATCATTCATAGCAGTAAATACAATATCTTGCCATTTATCTGGTTGATTATAGTAGGTAGGTATGACACGGTCTTCTAAAATTTTATACAAATTTTCTGTGTCTAACTTATCTTGATCCCAAATAGGCATTTTATAATCTAAAGCGGGAAGCACAAAACAATTCTCTCCATCTTTTTCAAACTCAGGAATCCACCCATCATTAGTTGACACATTTACCGAACCATTCATAGCAGCCGTCATACCACTTGTTCCAGATGCTTCACGGGTTATTCTTGGTGTATTTAACCAGACATCGGAACCACACTTTAATTTTCTAGATAAATCTATTTCATAACCAATAAGTACGGCTAAATTTGGTTCGTATTTAGAATTATGCACTAAATGATTAAATGTGTTGATGGCATCAAAATCAAACGGATAAGGTTTGCCTGCCCAGATAATTTGAATAGGTCTATCCTGATTATGTATGAGTCTTTTAAATCTATCAAAATCATGAAGTAATAAATCGGCTCTTTTATAGGCGGCAAAGCGTCTTGCCCATACTACAGTTAATACATTTGGATTAAAATCCTTGCCTGTTTGCTTTTTTACTTCAAGGAATAATTCTTGTTTTAATTCAAGTTTTCGGGCTTTATAGCTATTAGAATCTTTATTAATCCAAGCTTCCTTTATTTTGTCATCATGCCAAAATTTTTGATTCTGTGCATTTGTAATGGGAATAATATCACAAATACCGTCATAGTCTTTCCACATATCATTGGCCACTTTGGCATGTAGTTTTGATACCCCATTCGCTTTTCTTGACATCCTGAGTGCTGAAATAGTGTAATTGATCATGCCGCCGTTTACCATTTCTCTCTGTAATTCATCATCACTTAAGGTACGCCCAAAAAAGCCACATCTGTTTAAATGCCGTGCTTCTCGTTCTTCATTACCTGCCTTTTCGGGTGTATGTGTAGTAAAAACCATTTGATCTTTAGTGATTCCTCTATCTCTTAAGTAATAAAACGCAGGTAACGCATGGCCTTCATTTAAATGATAGGTGTCTGCTCCTCCCAAAGCCTCTACAACTTTAGCACCTCCAATTCCTAAAACAATACTTTGAGACACCCGTGTTACTGGATTTCGGTCATATAAATGATTAGTTATGGTTCTTGATAAATGATCATTGCCATCAACATCGGTACTTAAAAAGTACATAGGAACCGTACCAAAAATCTCAGGTTTTAAAATATAGGCTCTAACCTTTACATACGGGTTATCATGAAGCTTTACCTCTACTTCAATTCCTGTGTCTTCTAAAAAATCAAAGTGCTTTTCATTGAATTCTGTACGCAACGTTTGATCTTCATTTCTTGCCTGATCATAGTAACCATACTTCCATAGCATACCAACACCGATCATGTTTTGTTTTAACTCATAACCTGAGCGCATATGCGATCCCGCCAGAAAACCAAGACCTCCAGAATATATGTTAAAGGACTGATGAATACCAAATTCCATACTAAAATAGGCTACTTTTTTGCTATACTCAGGGTTAGGTTCATAGGGATGATACCAGGTTGTATACTCTTTATTCATGATTCAAATGTTTTATGCAGTAAACTTAGCCAAAAGAAGTTAATTGATTATATGATAAATATCATCATAACACTATTTTAATATTAAGTTTATAAGAAAAGATTTTCTATAAGACCAATGACCTTAATCTCATTCTATGAAATCAAATAGTCTTTTTTAGAAATTAACGGATAAATTTTTAGTGGTCAATTAATTCAATAGTTCCAATTCAACTAACTCACAAGCCATATCGGTACGATGAAGCCCACTAACTTTAAACAAAGCATTAAATCCGTTTGATTTATCAGGAAGTTTATCTTGAAACTCCTTAAGCCATTGATTTTTGGTAAATAGTTCTAAGGTTGCAATAACACCAATATCATTATTAGAAACAAAATAAAATCTACATGTATTATGATTTGACCAAACACATGAAACCATGGCGTATTCTACCTTACTATTTCTCTTAAATATTGTATTATAAACCTTATTTACGCCATCAAAATCATATTTAAAACCATCCTTGTAAATTGAAAATACGTTACTTTCTTTTAGAAAAAGGGATTTAGAAACATTCATAGTTTTAAATTGACCTATAAAAATAACATGGTTGTCCTGAAAATCATCAAACTTCAAATCACTTTCTAATTGAAGGTTAAACTCACTATTGTTTTTATTGAACCAATCACTAAGTATTTTTGTGCCATAAGGTGCCATTTTACTCATCAAAGTAAAATCAGTGTTTTCAATATTTTCTTCAGGGTTCTTATTCTTATATTTCAATAAATCTTCATCACTGTTTATTTCTTTAAATAGAGTTGCTTGATCTATGCCGTTGTGATTTATTTTCATAACGACATATTGATCTGAAATGACAACCATTTTTGCTGCATCTGAATTAAATATATCACCCCAAATCTTTGAAGTAGGTTGTAGTAATACATTTAAAGCGAAACCCATCAAAACAATTAACGCTACTGAAATTATTAAAATTTTAAGATAGCTTACTGGAATATCAATTGAAGTTAATAGCTTATGTCCTTTATTATATACTTTAGGCGTTATAAAACTAAGGTTATATTGTCCTTTTTTTATCTCGAAAACTAGGTCTGGTTTAATAGTTGGATCAGCATAATAGGCGCGTAATTTTTTTCTAAGCTTAAACATATGTGAACGAACTATACCATCGTTTTTATCGTCAATGTAGTTTTTAGGAAAGAGCTCATAACCAATGGTGTATTCCTTTACATCTTCATGGTTAATGGCTTTATTTACTAAATAACTAAGGAGACTAATACTTGAAGAAGATTTTACAAAAATTGGATGCCGACAAATGTCTTTTAAACAAGTTTCAATATCCTTTTTATCCACTTCAGTATTCATAATTTAAATAGTGATATTTTTACAATCTATCTTATATAATTCATAGTACTTTATATATAAATATTCCTGCTTTTAACTATTAAAACACAGTGGAATTAACTGTTTTACAGATACATTTGCTATTTAAGTCTACACCTTTTTTTAATCTTGTAATGCTTTAGTAAGTATTTATTTTTCGGAAAAGATACTTAGAATTATAAAAAACAACCATATATATAGCAAGAATAAAATGAAGTGCATTTTAAATTATCTTATTATTCTATGTTCTTTTACAAGCAACATAACCCACGCCCAAGTTTGGAAAAATCCTAATGAAAGTATTAACAACCGTGTTAATGATTTGATTTCAAAAATGACTTTGGAAGAAAAAATTGGTTATTGTGGATCAAAAATACCTGGTATTGAGCGGTTAGGAATTCCTGATTATGAATGGTATGGTGAAGCGCTTCATGGTATTATTGCATGGAATTGTACACAGTTTCCTCAAAATATAGCTATGGGAAGTACCTGGAACCCTGACCTGATGTATGAAGTAGCCACAGCCATTTCAAATGAGGCGAGAGCATTAAAAAATATAGGAGAGAAAGAGGTTATGATGTTTTCCCCTACCGTTAACATGGCTCGTGATCCTAGGTGGGGACGAAACGAAGAGTGTTATAGTGAAGATCCATTTCTTATGTCTGAAATGGCACGGATGTATGTAAGAGGCATGCAAGGTAATGATGAACACTATTTAAAAACAGTAACTACAGTAAAACACTTTGTGGCAAATAATATAGACTATAAAAGAGAACAAATACATTCTTATATCAATAAAAAAGATTTATATGAATATTACTTTCCCGCCTATAAAACCTGTATTGTTGATGAAGAGGCCACAGGAATTATGACCGCTTTAAATGGACTTAACGGTATTCCTTGTTCTGCTCATCATTGGCTTGTTAATGGGGTTTTAAGAGAAGAATGGGGCTTTAAGGGTTATGTTATTGCCGACTGGGCAGCAGTACAAGGTATCGAAACCAACATGAACTACGCCAAATCACAGCCAGAAGCAGCTGCTATGGCTATTAAGGCTGGTGTAGACCAAGAGTGTTTCAGAAATAACAAACGTTATGCCCCTATGGTTGACGCTTTAAAACCTGCTATTGAACAGGGATTAATCACAGAAGAAGAATTAGACAATACTGTAAAGAGGCTTATAAGACTTCGTTTTAAAACAGGCGATTTTGATGATGCTAAGTTAAACCCTTATTCCAAAATACCTAAAACAGTTTTAGAATGTGATGCACATAAACAACTGGCTTTAAAAGCTGCCGAGCAATCCATAGTGCTGTTGAAGAATGATAATGTTCTTCCTTTAAAGAAAGACATCGAAAGCATCGCCGTTATCGGTCCGTTTGCAAACAAATGTTGGATGGGTATTTACTCAGGGTTTCCTAAAAATAAAATTAGTCCTTTAAGTGGCATACAAAATTATGCAGATACCAAAGTAAGTTATGCTGAAGGGTGTTATGTAAACACACATTCAGATGATGACATAAAAATAGCTGAAGCTGTTACCCTAGCTAAAAAATCAAAGCAAGTAATTCTTGTTGTTGGAAATGATGAAAGTACTTCAACAGAAAATGTTGATAGAAAATCTTTAAAACTACCAGGAAATCAACATAAACTAATTAAAGCTGTTCAAAACGTAAACCCTAATGTCATTCTTGTTTTAGTGCCTAGTGGGCCCACGGCAATTGCATGGGAACAAGATTATATTCCTGGTATTATCTGTGCTTGGCCAAATGGTCAAGAGCAAGGTACAGCTTTAGCCAATGTATTATTTGGAAATGTAAACCCTAGTGGAAAGCTAACCTCAACATGGTATAAATATGATGAAGATTTACCCGATTTTTACGACTATAATATTCAAACAGGTCGAACCTATATGTACTATAAAGGGGAAGCACTTTACCCTTTTGGATACGGATTAAATTATTCTACATTTAAAATAAACGAGATTTCTACTAGTAACTCCTATTTAAAAAGAGGTGATTCACTTATGGTTTCGGTCAGTATATCTAATATTGGAAAAATGGATGGCGAAGAAATAATACAGGTTTACATAAAGGATGTACAGTCAACACAGATAACCCCAATGAAAGCACTTAAAGGTTTTAAACGTGTGCATGTTGCCGCGGGACAAACAAAAAATGTTGAAATACCAATTCCATATGAAGCCTTTTCTCATTTTGATGTTTCAAAAAATAACTTTGTTGTTGAAGCTGGTGTATTTAAAATTATGGTAGGAAATTCAAGTGTGAATACCAGTTTTATCAAAGAGCTAAATGTTGAAGGCGGGGAAATCCCAAAAATTAAAGTTGGTCAAAAAAGTGGTTATTTTAATACTAACAACCCTAATAGACAAGGAAAATGGGACGATATTTATGAAGATAAATCCTTTTTAACAGCAAATGAAGACTTGAACCAAGATGAATCTGGAATTCTCTTTAATACAACCTTTAATGATCCTGGGTTTTATGTTAACACTTGGGATGCCGAAATTATTTATGAATTAAACAGTCCTAAATCAGAATTTACTTTGATGATGCTATCCAATGAAATTGAGACCTATAATGTAAATGAAAATAACTCCAAGTCTGGAAAGCTTTCTATAAAAATTCCAATTCCACCAGAATACGGAAAAGAGGTTACCCTAAAAGCAATTATAACACAAGGCCATTTAAGCCTCAAGTCAATTAAAATAATACCTCCTAACGATATTAAACCCTACTATATTTACCCACAGAAACAATAACTAATTATACCTATACTAAACTATGAAAATCCCAATATATGCAAGTGTAATAATATTAATGTTTCTTTTACCCAAAAGCCTAATTGCTCAAGCTTTGGGGTATAATAATAATCGAATTGCAATAAGTGCTGATGGTAATAATCAAGCAGATTTTCATCCTGAGGCTCGTTGGCCAAGAGCTGACCCTGATGATTGGGGAGGAACACCAGTGGCTTTATCTTTAATAGCCAAGTTGTCAAAACAAGACAAACTTGTTCATTTTTCTTACAATAACTTTATTGCTGCTCCAAAACACACATCTGAAACTAATTACATGGCAGATGGTGTTAACGGAGCTATTACACGCTGGAACTATGATGCTTCGCGATTTTTTGATGTACCAGAAAACCCTGAAACCGCTATTAAACATTTAGCCTCTGAAATTTCCAAATCTACTGCCCAAGATCCATTATACTTCATTCATATGGGACCCTCAGAATTTTTCTATTTAAGCATAAAGCATGTAATTGAAAATGGAAATATAGAGGCATTGAACCATGTATATGTTATTTCGCATAGCGGCTATAATGATAACCATTTAAGACGTAAATCACATCATACCATGAATCAAGCAATTATCCTTAGTGAAAATCGTATAAAGTATAAAAAAATAAAAGATCAAAACGCTTGTAACATACCAGACAAACTTTGGTGTTCAGGAACTAACTTTACTCCTTTTCATTGGATGAGAGATCATAACGATGAAGGTATTCAATGGTTGTATAGTCGATTACATTTTCATCCAGATAAAAGAGGAGCAGATGTTTCTGATGCGGGTATGGTATATTATCTTTTATTAGGTGATGAGGATGGTAATTTGACCAAGTTAAAATCCTTGTTTAATAATGGTATTCTTGAAAAAAAGAAGGTTGAAGAAAAAAATGGATTATTGGTTTTTGAAGCTGAACGATTTAATATTAAGGGTAAATGGAAATTAGGGTTCCATTCAAGTGCTTCTAGCGGCAAATTTATTTATTATGATGGGGCCAACGCCTATGAAAAACCAGATGTTAAAAATAAAATTTCATATACCTTCAAAATAAACACTCCGGGCAATTATACCGTTAAATGGGTGATGCGACAACCTAAGGATGAGCGAGGAACGGATAAGGGTAATGATGCTTATGTTTATCTATCTGATGATATAGGATTTGCTGGATCACATAACCTAACCCAGTATGAAAAATTTTATGGTAGAAGTCAAAATGACTTTGTTTTAAATGGTGTTGCTGAAGTAAAAACAGACCATAAGTGGTTAACAGCAAAATTCAAAAAGCCTGGAGAATATACCATTAATTTGATTGGTAGATCTCATGGGCTTCAAATTGATAGAATTGTAATGTTTAAGGATTTAACTTTAGAACAAGTAGAAAGTCAAATTAAAGAAATAACTGAGACATCAAAGTAGATTTGGACGAGGGTAAAATGCTATATGAACTTTTTTTAACAGGATTAACTACAGCATATTAGTTACTTTCCGATACAGAAATTAGCAAATATATTGCCTAGTAAATCATCGTTTGTAATTTCACCTGTAATTTCTCCAAAATAATATAATGCCTGACGGATATCTATGGCTAACAAATCACCTGACAATCCAGATTCTAAACCATGTTTTACTTTTTTTATCTCATCTAAAGCTTTAAGTAATGAGTCATAATGTCTTGTATTTGTAATAATTGTGTCGTTATTTCTTAAAGCGCCGGTATTTACAAAGCTTAGCAATTTTTCTTTCAAGGACTCTACACCTAATCCTGTCTTTGCAGACAGTAGTTCTACTTCTTTTATTTGAGATTTCAAATTATGGGTTTCAACTTCATTAAGTTTATCGACCTTGTTGGCAATTATTATGAGTGGTTTTTGAGGATATTTATTTTTTATTTTTTCTATTTCTACAATCAAATTTTTAAGCATTTCTTCTGAAGTACTACTTTCTAAGGCATCAAACAGATAAACGACAACTTGAGCTTGATCAATTTTTTCAAAAGTTTTTTTGATTCCAATACTTTCTACTACATCTTGTGTTTCTCTAATTCCAGCCGTATCTATAAATCTAAACCCAATACCTCCAATAGAAATCTCATCTTCAATGGTGTCTCTTGTGGTTCCAGCAATATCAGAAACAATAGCACGTTCTTCATTTAGTAATACATTTAAAAGGGTAGATTTACCCACGTTAGGTTCTCCAACTATGGCTACAGGAATCCCGTTTTTAATTACATTTCCAACAGCAAATGAATCAATTAAACGCTTTAACACAAAACTAATACGTTCTGTTAATTCTTTAAACTGTGTCCTATCCGCGAATTCTACATCTTCTTCTGCAAAATCAAGTTCCAGTTCTATTAAAGAAGCAAAATTTAAAAGTTCTTCACGCAGTTTGGCAATTTCAGATGAAAAGCCACCACGCATTTGTTGCATCGCTACTTGGTGCGATGCTTCATTATCTGAAGCAATTAAATCAGCAACAGCTTCTGCCTGGCTCAAATCTAACTTTCCATTTAAAAATGCACGTAATGTAAATTCTCCTGCAGATGCCATTCTACATCCTTTTCTTAAGAAGAGTTGAATAATTTCTTGTTGAATATAGTTTGATCCATGACAAGACACTTCAACCACATCTTCACCTGTATACGAATTAGGGTTTTTAAATACCGACACCAAAACTTCATCTATTGTTTTCAATCCATCAACAATATGACCTAAATGAATGGTATGGGTGTGTTGATTGCTAAGATGCTTATTACTTTTTACTGACTTAAAACATGTGTCAGCAATAGCGATGGCTTTCTTGCCGGACAGGCGAATTATAGCTATAGCTCCTGCACCTGCAGGTGTTGCCAATGCAACTATGGTATCTTGATTTATCATGCAACAAAAATACTAAAAATGCCTGCTGAAATTATTAATACTTGTACTGAAATCTAATGCTTATTAAGCCAAATCCATATAAAAGACAATAACTTATAACTTGACAAACCCTAGACAAAAATCATTTGTTATAGTATAATCAAGATTTATGCTCCTCTACAAAAGTGCATACTACTATTTTTACATAAAATTTTAATTCTTATTTAAATAGCATGTTGAAAAATCATTTTTTATTTATAACAATATTAAGCCTTTTTATATTCTCATATTCTTGCAGTAAGAGCGATGACAATAACCAAGAGCCTGAAAAAGAAATAGACGAAACACCTCCTACCATTACTTGTATGGACAACATTCATGTGACCATTGCTGTTCACAGCGATGGCACCGAAGTGAATTATGATACTCCAGTAGGAACAGACAACTATTCGGGAGCAAAAACAAAACAGACATCTGGTTTAGCCTCTGGTTCAAAATTTCTTTTAGGAACAACAACCAATACCTTTGTAGTTACAGACGCTGCTGGGAACGAATCCTCATGCAGTTTTGATGTAATTGTGTCATATCCTGAAGAAAACATGCCATATTCAGTTGATGGGCTATCTGCTGCCCCTGTGGGAAAAAAATGGATTAAGGTAGAAGAATTATCGGATGAATTTAATGGAGCTGAATTTGATGACACAAAATGGCACAGAGATCCTGCATCAGACCCCTTTGGTTGGTACGGACGACCTCCTGCTCTATTTGAATCTGACAATGTAAGTGTTAACAATGGATATCTAAATATTACAGTTGAAAAGTTCGATTCTCCAAAAACTGTGAACAATAAATCATGGACTTATGGGGGTGCTATTTTACGTTCAAAAAGCAAAGCGAAATATGGACAGTATTATGAGTGTAGAATGCAGGCTAATAAAACAGTCATGTCTTCAACATTTTGGATAGCATACCCTCAAAATTGTACTACTGGGCCTATAAGAAAGCTTGAATTGGATATTCAAGAATGTGTAGGGCGTATTCATGAAGGTACACATAGTTGGGCTTCCAATTTTGCAAATATTTATGCATCAAATACTTGGAGACATGATAGAGCATGTGACACTGAAGTTGATGGTGCAAAGCAATCCCCTGCTAAAACAATACTAAACGAGAAAAACAATTCCAGATTTTTTGTCTATGGATGTTGGTGGAAATCTCCAAATGAAATGATATTCTATCTTGATGGAAAACAAACACATACCATAACAAACCCTCCTGCAGATTTTGATATTGAAGGATATATTACCATGGCTATTGAAACCTATGATTGGAACCCTATAGATAGTAATAATGATATTATTGCAACAGGTTCTATCGATGATAGAACGACCAAATATGATTGGGTAAGAACATGGAAATTGGAAGACCAATAGAACATGACCACAAACTTTTAACAAAAAAGGCTTAACTATAGCAGTTAAGCCTTTTTTATTTATTAAATAATTACCTGAAATTATGCTCTATAATGCTTTGAAAACAAACATAATGCGCTAAACGCTACAGAAGATAAACACCATCTGATTTTATATCTATCTTTTTTTGTTTATACAGATTTCCAATCGCTTTTTTAAAATTCTTTTTGCTCATTTGCAAAACCTCTTTAATGGCTTCTGGGTTCGATTTATCATTAAGAGCCATAAAACCGCTATTATCTTGAAGTTCTTGAAGTATACGCGCAGCATTGGGTTCAATATTTCTATACCCTACTTGCCCTAAAACAATATCTAATTTATTTCCAGGACGAATTTTTTTTACAATCCCTTTTAGTTTATCACCTACACTTAAATCCTGAAAAATATTGTCTTTATAAATTAAACCCGCATGTTTTTTATTCACTATGACGTTCATGCCAATATCAGAAGGATGCGACACAATTAAGTCTACCTCATCAAATTGATTTACAGTTAGGTTTTTATTATTTAAAAATCTATTGGTTTTACTTGAGGCGACCAAACGGTCTGTTCTCTCATCTAAATAGCAATAAACAAGGTACCACCCACCTGGTTTCATTTTAAAAGCCTGCTCTTTAAAAGGGCAAAACAGTTCTTTTACTAATCCCCAGTCAAGAAATGCACCAAATTCAGTCACCTGATTACATCGCAACAAACCAAAGTCTCCACATTCTATAAAAGGCATGTCTGTTGTAGCCACTGGTCTTTCTTCATTATCTAAATACACAAAGACCTTTATCTTATCCCAAATTTTAAATTGCTCTGGAACATATCTGTTAGGCAGAAGAACCTCGTTGTTGTCTTCATCAACTAAATATATGCCGTGATCTGTTTCACGGAAAATTTCCAATGTATTTATTTCTCCTAATTTTATCATGCGGCAAAGGTAATGATATTCAAGAAAGTTACATTTTATTTAAAACTAAAAAAGCGACACGTAAATGTGTCGCCTTTTATAGTCTCAGTGTATACTAATAAGCTGATTCTTTACCAAAATGCTTGGTTAGTAAATAATATACCACAGCTCTGTATTTATTTCTATTTGATTTTCCATATTGTTCCATGACAGCTGCAATACCCTCATCTAAATTATCTCCTTCACTTAAACCTAGCTTTTTAATAAGGAAATTATTTTTTACCGTTTCAAGTTCTGATTCATCTGATCCTGATACGGTAGAAGCATCTGCATTATATATTGATGGTCCGCAACCCACAGTCACTTTGGTTAATAAATCCATATCGGCATCAATACCACATTTGTCTTTTAAATCTGCCGCGTATTTAACAATAAGTTCGTCTCTTTTACTCATAATACATTTTTGTTTTAAAATTAGTGAATGATTAATAACTGTTTTAAAGATACTAATTTTAAGAAACAGCTAGGACCAAAAAGTCACAATTTTATTACCTAATAAATTCAAAATACTCTAAAAGAATTTTATCATTTAACGTTCTAGGTGTGAATACTTCTAATACTTTAGGCGAATTACTTGATGTATAAAATAAGTTGAGGGCCTTAGCGAGGTCAGTTTCATTTGACACACTTTCATAGTTTAACCCATACATGTTACAAATATGTTCGGCTGTTAAAGAATGACTCGTTTCAAAATATGTGTCGAAATTTTCAGTGTTTTTTTGCCCTGGTAAGATTCTAAAAATACCGCCCCCTTGATTATTCACTACAATAACGCGGAAATGTGATGGAATATAATTATTCCAAAAGGCATTGCTGTCATAAAAAAAGCTTAAATCACCAGTAATAAACAAAACAGGTTTTTCACTAGCCACGGCGCACCCAATAGCCGTTGATGTACTCCCATCGATGCCACTAGTACCTCTATTACAATACACTTCAATGTCCTTTTTCACCTTAAATAATTGCATATAACGGATAGCCGAACTATTACCTGACTGCAAAATATAATGTTCTGGAACCGATTTTAAAATCTCACTAAACACTTTAAAATCTGAAAAAGGAATATTGTTAACATAAGCTTTGTGCCGTTTCAATCGGTACTGCTTTAGTGCCAGCCAGGTTTCTTTGTACCTGCTTTTTACATAGTGAGTTATTCTTGGTAAAAACGTTTCAAAGAATATATTTGGAGCTATCTCAAAATGATTATTTAAACAAAAGAAGGTATCATTTGCTGCTTTCTCATCAATATGCCAATGATGTTTGGGTTTATGTTTTCGTAGTAATTGCTTTATTTTTTTTGATACTATTAATCCACCAAACGTAACCAAAATATCTGGAGACAGCGCTTTTTGTTCTTCGTCTGTTAATGGTGCTATAAGCTGGTCTATACTCGGAAAAAAGTTTGAATGATGTAAATTTGATGTGGTTTCAGTTAACACAATCACACTATCATCTTCGGCAAGTTCATCTAACCATTTTTTTTCAAATTCAGAAGGCCCAAGAACACCAACCAATATCATTTTCTTTGATGCCGAATTCCAATCTTCTAAAGCAGATTGCAAAACATAATCTTCTATTTTTGATGGTTTAACCGTTGAATCAATATTTCTAGGCGATACGCTAATTTTATCAACAAGTTCATACAGCGGTTCATCAAAAGGAATATTAATATGCACAGGGCCCTTCTTAGAAATTGCGGTATTTATGGCTGTATTAATACCTTCCTCATTATAGGTTTGAATATCTTTCTGTAAACCCAAAAATCGTTCAAATTTATCTTCTAAATTCTTGAAAATTGGTAGCTCTTCATGACCCGGAATATTCATTTCATCTTTTAAATCGAGCTTTAAATTAGCAGAGAATAAAATATGATTTTCAAAAACATAGCGCTGATTAATGGTTTGACCATCGCCAATACCTATTAAATGTTTAGGTCTGTCTGCCGATAGAACAATTAATGGTATATCACTGTAAAAAGCCTCCGCTACGGCTGGATAATAATTCAACAAAGCACTACCAGATGTACAAACCACAGCCACAGGTTTTTTTAATTTCTGAGCAATTCCTAAGGCAAAAAACGCCGCACAGCGCTCATCTACAATGCTATAGCAATTAAAATATGCATCATTTGAAAAGCCTATGGTTAACGGTGCATTTCTACTGCCTGGAGAAATAACAATGTGTTTTAATTCTTTGGTTTTACAAAGCTGAATAACGGTTTGAGCGAGTGGAATTTTTGGGTATTTCATGAAACTATAATCAATTCCCCAAAAGTAATAAATAGGCTAATTATAGCGCCTTTTTTATAACTAAAGATTTAGCTACCGTTTCCTGCCATTCTTTTTCAGCATTCGAGTTTTCAGTAATTCCTCCACCTACATAAATAGTTGCTTGATTTTCTTGGATTTGCATACAACGTAAATTTACATAAAGCTGGGTGCTTTTTTTAGTCATGGCATAAGCTCTATTTTCTATATTTCGAACCCTACCTTTAGGCGCCAAAATAATATGTGCATTAAGCTCTCCTAAAAAGCCAGTATAAAACTCACGTTTATAATGTTCATTCTGCAAAATAAATGTCTTAGCAACTTCCTTAGGAACGCCACAAACAGCTGGTGTAGGATGAATAGTATTAATAATAGATTGTAAGGGGATATTATCTTTTAACCTTGCAGACACCATAGTTTTTAAATGTACCAAATGACCTGCTTTAACCGTTTCAACATCAGATAACTTGATACTGTCCGTGACCGATTTTAAATTATCAACAATATAATCAGTGACGTATTGTTGTTCCTTTTTTTCTTTGTTCTGCCATTCTACCTCTAATGTCCCCTGATATTCTTGCGTGCCAGCCAACGCCATCATAGAAAAGTTTTTACCTTCAATCTTAAGTAAAGTTTCTGGCGTGGCACCAAGCCATAGGCCAACTTTAGGGTGAAACCAACAATACACAAAAGCAGCGTTATAAGTCTTCAAAAGTTTTTTAAAGGTGGTTATAAGATTGAATTCATCCAGATGTTTTGTTTCTTTTCTTGAAAGCACAACCTTTTTTAAACTGGTTGATTTAATGGCTTTTATACCTTGATTAACCAAGTGTATGTGTTGTTTTCTTTCAAATTGATTTTCATACATATGATGTTCATCAAAGGCAATATGCTCATTAAACTCTAAGTCTACTTCTTCAAAATCAGAACAACTTGAGGGTATTAAAACGGTTTGTTCCTGAGCATTAAAAGGGGAAAAAACAAAACCAGATTCAGAAAAATCACTTGTGCAATGTAAGTCTGACGTATTTTGAAACCTACCAAAAACTTTAGTTTGTTTTGGCTTTCTATACATTACAAATGGTAATTGATTGCCGAAATGATTTTCAACCTTTTGAAAAAACTTTCCTAAATTCATTATTACTTTTTAGGTAAAGAGATTGTAGTGAGTTTACACAAAGAAATTAAATTATCATCATCATCTGTAACTCTTATATTCAAAAGCTGGGTGGTTCTGCCTTTGTGTAAAAAATTCGCTTTTGCAAAAACATAACCGTCCTTTACACTTTTTAAATGATTTCCAGACATTTCAATACCACGAACAAAAAACTTTTCGACATCTATAAAAATATGTGAAGCAAAACTACCTACACTTTCAGCTAGGGCAAAAGTAGCTCCTCCATGTAACACACCATCTACTTGATGATTTTTGGAGCTAACAGGCATTCTGGCTACTAAAAAATCATCACCAAAATCAATTATTTCAATTTCAAGCGTTTCCATTAATGTATTCTTACAAAGCGTATTGCATTGTTCTAAAACATCTTTTTTAGATAATTTCATATAGAATTCGTCTTTTAATTGAGCTGCTAAAGTACAAAAAGCATAAATAATTATTTTAAGTTTCGCTTTCAATTAAGGATTTTTATATTGCCGCACTTTAATGCAATAATTTGTGGAGATGACCTATTTAGAAAATCAACGCGTAAAATTAATAACACTTAATTTATCAAATTACCTACAGGTTTCTAAGATTGCTATGCAAAAGGATTTGGTTCAATTTTCTCCAAGTAAAATAGATAGTCCTGAAGATTTCAAGAGCTATGTTGAACAAGCAATAGCTGATGGTTCAAATAACACTGCTATTCCTTTTTTGATTTATGACAAACAAGCTAATGCCTATGCGGGAAGTACGCGCTTTGGAAATATGCATTGGAAAAATAAAGTTTTACATATTGGGTGGACATGGATAGGCAAACAGTTTCAAGGCACAGGATTAAATATTCATGTGAAGTTTTTGATGCTTGAGCATGCATTTGAAACACTAAATTTTGATAAGGTAGAATTTAGAGTGGATGAACGTAATAGTCGATCAAGAAAAGCGGTAGAAAAACTAGGAGCTACTTTAGAAGGCATTTTAAGAAAAGACACTCTGATGCCTGACAGTTTTAGAAGAAATACCTGTTGCTATGGTATATTAAAGGAAGAATGGCTCGTGGCTAAAACACATATTTTAAAACATCTTCACTCTAAATAAGACTACCACAATTCAAAACCATACGTGGCTTGAATTGTGGTAGTTTTAAATTATAGAAAACAAAGATTTGAGGTTATTTTTTATCGCCATCTTTTTTAAACTGTCCTAAAACTTTTTTTGCATAAGGCCCAGCAACTTGTGAAGCAGAATCTGGGTCTGTAATACTTGACGCCACAACTGCTACTAACTGACGATTATCTGTTCTATCTAAATCATAAATCACCGTTTCTAATTTATAAATATCAGACTCATACGTTCGTTGCGAACTAGGAATATAACTACCACCAAAACCATAAGGCGAATAGAATGCCCCATAATAGCGACCAAAACCGCCATAATAACCATAATACATAGGATAATAGCCCCCAGTTACGTAACCTCCTGACTCTTGAGTAACCATTTCTGTTTTTACATCTTTCACCACAGTTAAAACAATGGTTTCAAAACCATCCTTTTTAAACCTACTTACCTGACCATCAATCTGCTCGTCAGTTAGTTTTTCATTAAGTTTAATATCAGGATATTGGTTATAACTAGCTACGGCATTGATCCCCTCAGTCTTTAACTTACTTACTATTTCTTGCTCAAATAATTGTCTAGATGCTAAATCATCCATTCTTGCCATCACCAGCATTTTATCCCCTTTGATATCTCTCACGTCCGGTGCACTCCAACTATCTGTAACACTAATTGATGGTCCACAATTATGAAGAGCTAACGTTAGAATAAATAATGTAAAAATTTGCAACTTTCTTTTCATGATAATGTAATTTTAAATTTTTCTGTTAATAATATATTTATAAGATTAATATTTCACCAAATTATTGATTTCTCAATGTGGTTCACTAATAATAGGGCAAACCTTTTACTAAACCCCTAATTTAAATTAAAAATATTAAAGACCTATCGTTTTTATTTCAAATGATGAATGTTTCACTATTAGAATTACATATATTTTGTATGCTATGGTAGAGTTATGAAATAATGTAGACATTAACTGTACTTTGTATTCTAAGAAGTTTATAATATCAGCTGTAAATATGTTAGAAGCGAACGCTTAATGAAACAAAAAAAGAACCAACTCAATTAGAGTTTCAACGCAGGACGACCATCACACTAACCACCTAAAATAAAAAAGGCATTGCATTATTATGCAATACCTTTTAAAACTAACTAAACCAAACTAATACTAGTATTAAAATTTACGGCATTAAAACAGCATCAACTACATGAATAACCCCATTTGTTGCTTGAACGTTTAATAATTCTGGAATTAGCATAGCATTACCATCAATCGTTAAACTACTTAAGTCAAGATCAAAATTGCCATTTAAAGTGGTTACAGATCCACTTGATAAATCACTAGAGTACACACGACCTTCAACCACGTGATAAAGTAGTATGTTTGTTAAAACTGTTGTATCAAGACCTTGAATGACTCCTTTAGCTTCTTCTAAATCTGATAAATTCAAGAAGTTGAGAAATGCCTGATTTGTTGGAGCAAATACGGTAAAAGGCCCTCCATTTGATAAGGTATCTCCTAAACCTGCAGCATTTGCCGCAGTAAGCAATAATGAAAATTCAGGATCAAAACTTGCAGCAGTTTCAACCAAATTCATTGTAGGCGGCATTAAAACCTTATCAATAGCATGGATAACACCATTAGTAGCTTGAACATTAGATATTTTTACTTTTGAATCATTAATATAAACCATGGGAGCCATATCTAAATTCACATATACTGCAGCTCCGTTTAACGTAGGAACAAAACCGTTCATTAACTGATTACTAAACACATACCCATCAACCACATGATACAGAAGAATTTGAGTTAATACATCCATTGGAATATCGTCTAGACTATTATAAGGTGTTGCCTCCAATAAATCCATAAATGCCTTGTTTGTAGGAGCAAAAACAGTAAAGGGGCCACCGTCTGTTAATATACCTCCAAGATTTGCTTTAACAACAGCATCAAATAAAATAGAAAAATCATCACTAGACCCCGCAATACCTGCTATGGTTAAATTTGGTGGAAACAAAACACTATCTATAACATGAACTACACCATTTCTCGCTTTTATGTCTGCCATAGTTACCTTTGCATTGTTTATAAGTACACCATTATCAATATTTACAATGACATTAGCTCCATTTACGGTTGTAACGGGTCCATTTTCTAATTGATTACTGTAAACTGTCATACCAACGGCATGGTAAAGCAATATATCTGCCAAATTTTCTACTTCCGTTACATTTTCGGTTGTTATGCCTAAGGCTGCAAAAGCCATATCTGTTGGAGCAAAAACTGTTAGTCTATTTCTAGAAACGGTACTTGCCAACTTCGTTCTAGCAAGGGCTTTGCTAAGAACGTCAAAAGTGGGGGTATAATCGCCTTCCTTATTGTTTAACATTTTAGCCGTGCTTGATTGCCCTTTATTAAAACTTTCAAGTACTTCCACTATACTTGGTAAATCAGAATTGAGATCAGCAGTTTCAGCCTCTTGGTCACTACATGAAAAACCAAGAAAACTAATTAACAAAGCAGAGAGAAAATACAAATAGATTTTAGGGAGTCGATTTACTGTTAATGCTGTTTTCATAATTTTGTTTAATATTTTATCATTTTTATCAAACATAATAATTTTGTTTAATTTATTTTTAAAAATAATAAACATTTTAGATAAAGTGACAAAAAAAGACGCTTAAATACGTCTTCTATCTACCCCCATAAGCTTTAATATTAATTTGTGAATCTTTTAACAATATCTCTTGTTGGAAGAATTTTAGTAGTATGTTCAATACTTGGCCCAGCCACCCAAACGGTTTTATAAGTTGCTTTGGTTGCCGCATGCTTTGTAGCATTCATACCGATAGTAAATCGTATCATTTTAACCCACTTTTTAAGCCTTTTATTTTTATTTAATAGATTTTCTAGCCAAGTTGCTTTTGTTCCTATTTTTTGAACATAAGGGGTATTAATTACAGTACATGGTGTACCTGAAATACGTTCTGTCATAACAATATCATCGGCTCCATAATCTACACAAGCTTGTTTGTATTCGTCGGTTACTGCAGCCTCTATAGAAGCTATAAACGGACTTCCTACTGACACACCTTGAGCACCGTAGCTCAACATTTTATCAATATCTTGTTTACATCCCACCCCACCTGCTGATATAATTGGAATTTTACAGTGTGTACTTAACTCCTTAATCAATTCCTCAGGTGACTTATCACCACGATGTCCTCCTGCTTGATTATTGACTGCTATAATAGCGTCTGCTCCCAAGGCTTCAACCTTTTTCGCAAACTTTAAATCAACCACATCACAGAACACTTTTATATTAGCTTTGTGTGCTTGAATTATGGTTTCTTCTGGGCTACCCAAGGAGGTTATAATAAAATCACAACCTTCTTCACAAATGACTTCTAATTGACCTTTATACTTAATATTAGATTTATTGACAATTAAATTGAAGCCAAATGAACCACCTTCAACTTTGGCCTCCTTTAAAGCTCGTGCTGCTAATCGTAATTCATCAAGCGTTCTATAGTTAAGGGCAGGAATACATCCTGCAATACCACTATTCATGGCTTCTTTTACCATAGATACATTGGAAACCAAGAACATAGGAGCCTGAATTATGGGATATTTAATGTGTAGTAGTTCGGTAAGTTTAGTTGACATGTGTACTTTTTTCAAATATAAAAATATTATGCATGCATAACAACTATGTTTGCATAATAAAATCAGTTTAAAAGTTGACATTATGATTTTTATCATTTTTTTATTATGCATGCATAGTTAATTTTATGAGTAAATAATTCTAAACAATATGAAAACCATTGTAAATATTTTTATCGGACTCGTAATAAGCAGTAGCTTAAGCGCTCAAACGGTTAATCTTCCCGAAACTTTAATTGACATAAACTATAAATACATAGCATCGCAAAACACGAATAATGCACAAAATCACGTGAAACTTCTGGAAGATGAAGTTTTAAATTTTAATCATAAAGAGGAATTGTTTGATCAATATGATGATGCCCATGACGTTTATACCGTATCATTTAATATTCCGAAAGGAAAAATCATTGCGGCTTACAACAAAAATGGAAAGATTATAAGAACTATTGAAAAATATAGCGACGTACGATTGCCTTTAGAGGTTATGCAAGCTATATCAAAACGTTTTCCTAATTGGGGCATTATTGAGGACGCCTACCTTATTAAGTATCATTGTGAGGCCGATTCATTAAACCAAGAATACAAAATTAAGATTAAAAATCAGGATCAAATTCTTATTGTAAAAACAGATGAAAAAGGATTATTCATTTAATCTATAAATCGATAATAACCACATTTTAAATAAGCCCCTTCTGCAAACCCAACGGGATGATCAAGATCATGGCCTGTTTTAAGTATCGTTTTAAAGGCTCTCTTACTTGAAGCCAAGGCATGTGTGTTAATCTCAAAAAAGTCTTGCGTTAAAACTCTTGATGAGCAAGACGCCATAACCAAAAGACCTTTTGAAGCAGTTAACCTTTCCCCGAGTTGTGCCAGTTGTTTATATTTTTTCTTGGCCAAATCTACTTCAGATGCCTGTTTCGCAAAACTTGGCGGGTCAATAACTACAACGTCAAAAGTGATACGTTTTTTTATCAGCTTTTCTAGTGCTTCAAAAGCATCTCCAGCTATCGTTCTATGAATACCATTGTACGTGTTTAGTTTCCCATTGGCTATGGCAATATCAAGCGCTTGTTTACTAATATCTAAACTGGTAACCTCTTTAGCATTATTGGCTAAAGCGTGTACCGAAAAGCCGCCAGCATAAGAAAACACATCTAAAACCGTTTTACCGCTACTCCACTCACCTACTTGTTTTCGGTTCGCTCTATGGTCTAAAAAATATCCTGTTTTATGTCCCTTAATGACGTTGGCCGAAAAATGAACACCATGTTCTACAAATTGAACAACCTCATTATTTAAGATACCATATATAACTTCGCCATTTTTTAATTGATGATGTTTTGATTGTTCCAAACTTCGGCTTAATCTTAAAACAATGGTTTTGGCTTTTGAAGTTGCTTGTAACTTCGGAATAATGACCTCTAAATACGGTAACCAAATTTCTGAATATAATTTAACCACTAAAACTTGCGCATAAACATCCGCTATTAATCCAGGAAAACCATCATTTTCTCCAAATAATAATCGGTAACTATTGGTATCTGTTTGAAGTAGTTTTTCTCGTTTTGCGAAAGCTTCATCTATCTTTTTTTGAAAAAACACGTTATTTATATCCACTCTTCTGGTACCAGAATGCAGCATTTTAATTCGAATGGGCGATTCTGCATCAAATAACCCCAAACCAATTACTTTATTTTTATTTTTTCCGAAAATTACGGCTAAATCCCCAGATTGAGCATCCTCATTAATTTTTATAATACTATTTGAAAACACCCAAGGATGCCCTTGCAACACAAACTTTTCGCCTTTTGCATTTAGTTTAACCGCTAGGCGTTTTGGTCTGTAATTAGCTTTAATTTTTAAGGAGTATGACATGTAATTTAATTGGAAATGCCAAAAGTATAGTTTTTCTAAACATTAGTCTTAATTAGTTGATATAACAACTACATTTTATCGTTTAAAAACGAAAGTGCCTTTAAAATTGGTAGTAGCTATCACCCCTTCTTCTTCTATGACCTCTGTTTCTGAAAAACTAATAATCAATTTATGATTACTCAATTCTAGTATTTTCATAATTGTGGTTTCACCATTATTAGTTACAAAAAGCTGATCTCCTTCAAGACTCCATGTGCCATCTTCTATAAAATTGGTTTCATTGATTTCTTCAGTTGTAGTAAAGCCATTAATAGTGTAGGTAAGTTTTAATCCATAACTTCCCTTTGAAACTAAGGTGTTAGGATTCTCATTAAAAGTTAATGTGTTATTCATATTAAACCCCTCTCCTGTGAAATCTGCCTTTATGGTTTGTCCAGATTCAGAGGATTCAACTGTTCCATCATAAGTCATGCCCGTTCCTTGCCAAACCCCAATAATACTAGCTGAAATTTTTGAATTCTCACTTTCTGAATCTTTTGAACAAGAAAATGTAACAAAAAGAATAAGACTTAATATGATTAATTTTTTCATAATTTTGATTTTCTTACAATTTACAAGAAATATAAAAACGAACAAATAATGAATTATAATTTGCGCATAATCACACTTATTATCATTACAATAGTCTACTCCTGTGATGGTAATTCTGAATTCATTGAAAATTTGTGGGTAAATTCAAAACGGGTAGATTGTGTTGGTGTTGTACTTCAAAAATGTTATCAGATTCAAGCGAATGAGAAGATTAATGATGAAGATTGGCGTTTCTTTTATGGAGAAATTGAAGGCTTTGACGATTTATAGGAGGAAGGTTATATTTACAATATTTCGGTTAGTATAAAAACTATAGCCAACCCACCCGCAGACGGAAGTTCCATAAGATATAAACTTTCTAAAGTGAACAGCAAAACTTCTAAATAGCAAAGAAGAATTGACGCTTTAAACGTTAATATAGTAGATTGTATTTTTGGTTAAATGACTCAAATGCTGTTTTTTAGCTAGGTTTATAAAAAGATAAACAGTATTTTTGTAAATACACTAATTACCAGCAAAGTAATTGCGTTTAAACTTTTTTCGTTTTCCCTAGAGCTAGTTATAGTTTTTAACCAACTATAAACACTAGAAAATAATGGTCTTTTCTAAGGAAAACAGCTTGTTTTTATTACAAAAAAATGCTCTCTTTAGAGAAGCTTCTGGTGATCAGATAACCCTGTTATTAAGAGATTCTGAATTTAAAATATTTAAAAAGCGTACATGCTTTGTAAACTCTAAACTCATAACAAATTTCTTTTATGTCATTTTTGATGGTCGTATAAAAGTGTATTTCTATGATGAATCTAAAGACCGTAAAATCACCCTTTTTATATTAACCAGACACGACGTATTTAACGTTTACAGACTTTTGGATTATAAATCTTTTAACATTTTTTACGAGACCCTTGATGATTTAAGTGTTATGCAAACACCTATTTCTGTTTTTAAAACATGGGTATCAAAAAACCCTAAATTTAATGCCGCTATCCTTCACTATCTAATATTGAAAATGAGCACCTTAGAAAAATATGTTACAGCCTCATGTTTAGATAGTACGACTACAAAGCTTGCCAGAGTTCTATTAAATAATGCTTCTTCAAACAAAAGCTTAATTGACGGTTTACCGCATAAAGAAATAGCGCAATATATAGGTACAACAAGAGCTGTTTTAAACAGACATCTTCAAAAATTTAAGGATGACGGTATCATTGAAATTCAAAATAAGACAATAACAATTAGAAATTTAGAGTTGCTAAAGAAACATCTATAATATCTGAGCAAAGTGCTACTCAAGTAGCATTTATTTAGCTTTTATATAGGTATATTTATGCATCATAAATTCTTGCTCTCTCAATTATCTTTGATTAATAGCTTATTATTTGTTTAATTTAATTCCTATTATCATGAAAAAGCTTTTAATCATTCTATTCCTTTTTGGGTTTACAGGTTTTGTATACTCACAAATCGCATTTAATCACAAACCCACAAAATTAGATACACGGGAAACATTTAGAACCAAACCTATGGCCAAGTCTAATGTTGTGAATACTAATTATCACAATGCCATTATTCTAACAACGCAATCAGACCGCGTAAAATCACTTGAGCAAAGAGTAGCCAACTACAATATTACCAAGCAGGACATATTTAAAGAAAAACGAAATACCTACGCTATTAATTTTAAAGACCCTAACTATAATGGAAGAATTAATGCTTACTTTAATAAAGAAGGGCAACTTATAAAATCTTATGAATTATTTAAAAATGTAAAACTTCCGCATGCTATATGGAACAAAATTTATAATGAATATCCAGAGTCAGTTATTCAAAAAACAGTTTATCGAGTACACTATTCTATAGTAAATGGAACTAGTAAACAGTATAAAGTTACTATCATTCAAAACAATGAAAAAAAGCAAGTGAAATTAGATGGTAATGGTAATTTTATATAAATAAGTATGTGGTATTTAAAATAAAAACGCAACCTATTTGGTTGCGTTTTTACTTATTATGCTATGTTTTAACAGACTTATTTTACTTCTTCAAAGTCTACATCCTCAACATCACTGCCTTCAGATGCGCCTTGATCTCCCGCTGCTCCTGCATCAGGACCTGGCTGAGCTCCACCTGCTTGCTGTGCTTCGGCTTGTGCTTTGTACATTTCTTCTGAAGCTACCTTCCATGCTTCATTAATCTTATCTAAAGCTGGAGTAATTAAAGCTAAGTCTTTAGATTCGTATGCTTTTTTCAACTCCTCTAAAGCTTCCTCAATAGGCTTCTTTTTATCATCTGATAATTTATCACCAAACTCTTCTAATTGTTTTTCCGTTTGGAAAATCATAGAATCAGCTTCATTTAATTTTTGAGCCTGTTCTGCAGCAGCTTTATCTGCTTCAGCATTAGCCTCGGCGTCTGCTTTCATTTTTTGAATTTCTTCTTCAGTTAAACCAGAAGACGCTTCAATTCTAATGTCTTGTTTCTTACCAGTTGCTTTATCTTCGGCAGATACTTTTATGATACCGTTGGCATCAATATCAAATGTCACTTCAATTTGCGGTGTACCACGACGTGCTGGTGGAATACCATCTAAGTGGAAACGTCCAATCGTTTTATTATCTGCTGCCATAGCGCGTTCACCCTGTAATACGTGAATTTCTACTGATGGCTGATTATCAGCGGCTGTTGAGAATACCTGAGATTTCTTTGTTGGAATAGTGGTGTTTGCTTCAATTAGCTTAGTAAACACATTACCCATAGTTTCTATACCAAGAGATAATGGTGTTACGTCTAATAACAGTACATCTTTTACATCTCCAGTTAATACACCTCCTTGAATTCCAGCTCCTAATGATACTACTTCATCCGGGTTAACTCCTTTACTTGGTGCTTTTCCAAAGAATTTCTCTACAGCTGTTTGTACTGCAGGTATACGTGTAGAACCACCAACTAAGATCACCTCATCGATATCACTTTTACTTAATCCAGCAGCTTTAAGTGCAGATTCACATGGTGCAATTGTACGTTTTACTAAATCATCAATTAATTGCTCAAATTTTGAACGCGTTAAGGTACGTACCAAGTGTTTTGGTCCACTTGCAGTCGCTGTGATATAAGGTAAGTTGATTTCTGTTTGAGACGATGATGACAGCTCAATTTTAGCTTTTTCAGCAGCTTCTTTTAAACGTTGAAGTGACATTGGATCTTGTCTTAAATCCATTCCCTCTTCAGCTTTAAACTCATCAGCTAACCAGTTGATGATTTTTTCGTCAACATCATCACCTCCTAAGTGGGTGTCACCATCGGTTGATAATACTTCAAACACACCATCTCCTAATTCTAAAATAGATACGTCATGTGTACCACCACCAAAATCGAATACCACAATTTTTTGATCTGTTCCTTTTTTATCCAAACCATATGCTAAAGCTGCTGCAGTAGGCTCATTAATAATACGCTCTACTTTTAAACCAGCTATTTCACCAGCCTCTTTTGTAGCTTGACGTTGACTATCGTTAAAGTATGCAGGCACTGTGATTACCGCTCTAGACACATCTTGCCCTAAATAGTCTTCAGCTGTTTTCTTCATTTTTTGAAGAATCATGGCTGATAATTCTTGTGGTGTATATAATCTTCCGTCGATATCAACTCTAGGGGTATCGTTATCGCCTTTTACAACTTTATAAGGTACACGTTCTGCTTCTTTTTGAGATTCAGAATATTTATTACCCATAAAACGTTTAATAGAATAAACTGTTTTAGTAGGATTTGTTACTGCTTGTCTTTTTGCAGGATCTCCAACTTTAATTTCTCCTCCTTCTACAAAAGCAATTACAGATGGTGTAGTGCGTTTACCTTCTGCATTTGGGATTACAACAGGATCGTTACCCTCCATCACAGAAACGCAAGAGTTGGTTGTTCCTAAATCAATTCCTATAATTTTACTCATAATTCTTTATTTATATTTTTGAATGTTCATTTTTAATTTCGGAAACAATAAGTCAATCATTATGCCATTTAAAAATTACTGACATGCTGTCATGAAATAAATATCCCCATTAATTATATTAAATATTTTCAGTAGATTACTTTATTATTTAAATACTTCATTAGTACATTTAATTAGAGTAATTTGCATACTCAATTTTTTTAGCATGAAAAAAGTAACAACTCTCATTTTTGTATTAATTATCAGTACTTTATCATTGACTGGCCAACAGATAACACATGATAGCATACAGAGCAACAAATCTACTAAAGATAAAAAGGCAGACTTTACAGTTATGCCTTATTTAAGTTATAACAGAAATTTAAAGTTCATGTTTGGTGCTATTCCGATGGTGATGTATAAGTTGGATAAAAATGACAGTATTTCTGCCAAATCTATTTCTGGTTTGTCTGTGGTTTATACCACTAATAAATCTCATATCATTGCTTTTTTTAATAAATGGTATTTTAAAGAAGATAATTGGAGAGGTACTTTCTTTGCGGTTACAGGTAGCTTTAATTCACAATTCTTTGTTAATGGTTTTCAAATAAGTGACTTTTATGACTTTGCTACAGATGCCACCATTGTTAGCGCTGGTATTCAACGAAAAATAATAAAAAAGTTGTATGGTGGATTAACCTATACGTACGCCAATTATAAAACCAATTTTGAAGATAATATTCAACCATCAACAAATACTATAACCAATGGTATTGAATTGAATTTATTATTAGATACAAGAAACGCCGTTTATTATCCTACGTCAGGAGCTTATACCCAACTTAAGTTTATTTCATATCCCGAATGGTTTGGCAATGATGTAAAAGCTAATAAGATTTCAGCGGAATATAACACTTATTTCTCCTCAAGAAATAATACCGATGTTATAGCTGCTCGGTTTTCTAGTAAAATTGGTTTAGGAAACATTGCTTTTGAACAACAAGAAGTCATTGGCGGAAAAGATATAAGAGGGTATTCTGAAGGCAAATTTAGAGGTGATGGTATTATAGCCCTACAGGGAGAATACCGTTATAATTTTGATAATAAAATGGGGCTTGTTGCCTTTGCTGGTTTAGCAACCATTTATGGTGCTGATAATGCCGATTTTGATTGGAAAGCGTATCCTGGAGGTGGTGTTGGCTACCGCTATGCTGCCTTTAAAAAAGTAAAATTTAATATTGGGTTAGATGCCGCTTTAGGAAAAGAAGACTGGGGCATCTATTTTAGAATTGGTGAAGCATTTTAACGCATCTATCTTGATTACAGTATGTTAAAAAAAGCACTTAACATGCCTCTTTGTTATTTTAAAAACAGGTAGATATTCCGTAAAAAGTTCTTGTATATTTGCTCAACTATAACGTTTGCGTAAATTATGGAATGTATCTCTATTTTTGACATGCTAAAAATTGGCGTTGGGCCCTCTAGCTCTCATACCTTGGGCCCTTGGCGTGCCGCAGAACGCTGGATTAATGAATTAAAAGAAGCTAAATCGTTTGATCACGTATCACATATTTCAATAGACCTTTATGGATCTTTATCTCTAACAGGTAAAGGTCATGCTACAGATTTGGCTATCATGCTAGGTTTAAGTGGGGCAAACCCAGAAACTATTCCTACAGATACAATTAATACCATTATCACCTCTATAAAAGAGAAAAAAGCACTCCGTTTTAATAACGAGAAGCATCTGAAATTCAATCCAGAAACCGATATTGTTTTTAATAAAAATTTTTTACCCTTTCATGCCAACGGTCTTAAATTTACAGCGCTAATAAAAGGTAAAGCATACACATCTACATTTTACTCTATTGGTGGTGGGTTTGTTGTAAAAAAAGAACGTAAAAGCAGCAAAAAGAATTTTGAAATAAAATGTGGATTCCCCTATCCTATTGAAAAAGGTACTGATTTACTGCAGTATTGTAAAACATTACAAAGTCCTGTGTCTAAAATAGTGTTGGAGAATGAAAAATCTATTAGATCTGAAGAAAATATTAACGCGGAAATTCAACGTATTTGGGATGCCATGTTAGAATGTATGTATCTGGGATGCCATACCGAGGGTATTTTACCAGGGGGCTTAAATGTAAAACGCAGAGCTTTTGATATTCATAAAAATCTTATCGGTAAAAAATTATATAATACACCTGTAGAATGGATTTATAGCATAAGAGATACTGAGGTTAAATTCAGGCAAATTTTAAAATGGGTAAGTTGTTTTGCGCTTGCCGTAAATGAGGTAAATGCTTCATTAGGTCGTGTTGTTACTGCGCCAACTAACGGAAGTGCTGGTGTTATTCCTGCAGTACTCATGTATTATTTGGTTATTGAAAATCATGATGGAAATTTTGAAGATATTAAACGGTTTTTGCTTGTAGCGGGTGAAATTGGCAGTATTTTTAAAAAAGGAGCCACTATAAGCGCTGCCATGGGAGGCTGCCAAGCAGAAATTGGCGTATCATCTGCCATGGCTGCAGGTGGTTTATGTGAATTACTTGGTGGAACACCAGAACAGGTACTCATGGCATCTGAAATTGCTATGGAACATCATTTAGGATTAACTTGTGACCCCATTGGAGGACTCGTACAAATACCTTGTATAGAACGCAATGCCATGGGTGCCATAAAAGCTATTAATGCTGCTGAATTGGCATTAGATAGTGCACCTGAAAATGCCAAAGTTCCTTTAGATAAAGTCGTTGCAACCATGTGGGAAACAGCAAAAGACATGCATACTAAATATAAAGAAACAAGTGAAGGCGGATTAGCAATTAGCGTCAACTTGACTGATTGCTAAGAATCTTGCTAATCTATAAGCGAAACACCATTTAAATCGGTAGTAAGAACATCACTCATATAATCAAAAAACGGCCGAACCGCTTGAAATGCTACATCAACTTCGCTTAGAAAATTGGTATTTAATACGTCATTGTCTGAGAATTTTTTTATAAAAATGTACTGTTTCTTTTTTATTAAGTCAATGGCCTGATGCTCTTTACTAAATCCTTTAGGTGCCGTTTTAACTTCATCACCAACAAAAGCATTTCCCCAAACCGAATTAAATGTCTTATTTGCTAAAATGGTTCTTATTTCTGAATCATCCATTTCAAATTCTTTTCTAATGCGGTATAAATCTTCTTTAACAGGTTCCCAAAACCCTGTTGCTATAAAACTTTCATTATTGGGTTGAATATGCAAGTAATACCCACCTCTTAATTTGGGTTTGGTTCTGTGAAAAGAACCGCCAAAATGCGTTTTATAAGGTAGTTTGTTTTTTGAAAAACGTACATCTCTATAAATTCTAAATAGCTTTAGTTTGTCAATATCATCATGTTTATTCAAATTTTCAAACACCTGATTGTAAACTAATTTTATTTCCTTTTCAATGGTTTTAAATTCTGATTTATTATCATTAAACCAATCCCTATTATTGTTCTTTTCCAATCGTTTTAAAAAGGAAAACACCAATTTTGGTACTTGCATATCCATAATGTTTTATGTTATTTTGATGTTCTAAAATACGAAAAGTCCCGAATGAATCGGGACTTTTATTATTATCTTAACACGACTAATAATTATAGATCTGGATTTCTTTTTTTATACACCTTAGTTTTTATGCTTTGCGATTTTTCATCATAATATTCAATAACAAAGTTTCCAGCAGTGTCAAAATAGCCAATTCCATTGTGCATTTTTCCTCGTACAATATAGTTTCCTTTAGCTTGAGAACTCCAGGCTTTACCAACTTTTACAAACCGGTTATTGTCATTATCAAAAGCAATGTCAAAGCCATTATTATTTGGTATAAACTTATAGTTATCATCACCTTTTACAAAATAGGTTGTCTTGGTTAGTACATCAAAAGCTTCATCAGAATCATCATCAATCATAATCACTTTTTCTACTTTTTTTGTAGCATCTATACGTTTCTGATTAACTTTGTGTGCATCGCGTTTATCTAATTCAACATTTGCTGTTTCACGGGTAACCACTTTTAATTTCTTTTCCTTAGTTTCTTTCCCATCTTTATATTTAATGGTTTTTACCTTAGATTCTTCTTTTATTTCTGTAGGTTCTTCTTGTGCCATTACAGTACCACTAATAAGTATGGCTAGCACGAATACAATCTTTTTCATTCTACTAATTTTAATGGTTTATAATTTATATTTATGTAAATAGTTATAACTATTTATCTTGTTTGCTTTCTTCTTTGACTTCGTTGATTTCATCTTGAACATCTTCAAGTGCATCTTCTACATCATCAGAAAGTTCTTCTGAATTTTCTTTAATATCGGCCTTCGCTTCGTTTATAGCGTTTTCAATTTTCTCATCAGCCGATTTCTCTTTTTTATCACCACAACTTGTAAATGCAAGTGTAATGGTAAACAGTATCAGTACTATGGCTATGATTTTTTTCATAACGTTTCGTTTTAGGTTATTATTAAATTTTACAGGTTGCTAGGTTGCTTTCCTATATTTCGTCTTCAATTTCATCGGCAGCATCTTCAACGGCATCACCTACTTCTTCTGCGGCTTCCTCAATATGATCTTCTGCTTTTTTTTCTTCTCTACAACCAGTAAATATGGTTGATAATGAGAATAACAATATAATGGCTAATACTAATTTTTTCATGATTATAGTTTTTTTGGTTAATATTTATTTATAATTATAACTTAATTTATTTGCTTATTGCGCTTTTAATTAAGGATAGTACAAAGAGTACAAGAAAAATAAAGAAGCATATTTTAGCAATACCTGCAGATGCTCCTGCTATTCCACCAAACCCTAATACTCCAGCGATTAAGGCAATTATTACAAATGTGATTGTCCAACGTAACATAATTTTAAATTTTAAACATTGACTAAATAATAATTTACATGAGTTGTAAATCTACTCTAGTTATTAGAGAATTGCTTTTTTAAAGCGGTGTCATCAAATGATAGTTTATTATCAAATTGAAGTGTTCTGATAGGAAATGGGATACTAATTCCTTTTTCGTTGTAAGCTTTTTTAATTTCAATTATAGCTTTAGTTTTTGCTTTAAGCTTTTCTAACATGCTTTCGGCGTCAATCCAAAATCTGCATAGGTAATTAATTGAGCTATCTCCAAATTCGGTATAATAGAATTCTACAGCTTCAGGTCCATTCACCTGTTCAAAGGTATTAGCTATAGTTGCCTTTGTTAATTTTTCAACCTCCTCTAAATCGGATTCATAAGCCACTCCACATTCTAAAGCCACACGCATTTTTGTGGTTAAAGAATAATTTTTTAAAGGGTTTTCAAGAATCAATTTATTGGGTAAAACAACAATATTATTATCGGCTTCTTTAATAACAAATTCTTTTAGGTTTATATCAATAACTTCACCAGCATAACCATTGGTCTCCACCCAATTACCTATTTGAATCTTTTTTCTAAAAGATAAGGCGATACCTGCCACCGTATTACTAAGTGTGTTTTGTAAAGCCAAACCTATAGCTAAACCTGCTACACCTGCAGTAGCTAATAGTGAGGTTAAGGTTTTACTCAAATTTAAAATACCTAAAGCAATGTATAAACCAATAAGTACCAAAACAATGGCCGATATTTTTGAAATCATTTGAGAAACCGATTCCTGTTGAACCTGCCTAGAAACCAATTTATAGGTTAGCGTGTTAACATACTTGGCTATAAAATAAGCCATAAACAATACCAAGAATGCTAAGGCAAAGTTTGGTAAATATTCAATAAAAGTGTTTAACCACGATTCTAGTTTTGAAATTATTGTGTTGATTATTTCTGAAATAGATAGTTCCATTTTGTTAAAGTTTTAAGATTAATAATTCATTTTGAAAAATGATTATTAACTAGCCAGCTTCAACAACACGTTTTTTAAAGGAACCTGAAGATGTTTTACTCCATGCATGAAGCATCCAACTCGATTTTTCTAGTTGCCTGATGTAGGCTCCAATTAAATCCATGGTACCTTCATCTGATACTTTTTCAGCCTTTTCAATGACGTTTGACATTTGAGATAACAGTATTTTATGGTCGTTTAAAGTATCTTCAACCATATCTTGATCTGTCTTAATAGGCTTGTTTTCATTAATATGAGCCGTTTTTAAATAATCTTCAAGTTTACTCATTGGGTGGTAGCGTAAGGTTAAAATGCGTTCTGCTATTTCATCAATTTTTATCTTAGCATCATTATATAATGCTTCAAATTTTTCGTGTAAATCGAAGAAATTTTCACCAATAATATTCCAATGATTACTTCTCAACTTTTGGTAGTACACGTGGTAATCTGCTAGAAGCGTATTCAATTCCATGACCACGGGTAGCAATTCCTCTTCATTCATTTTTAAATAACTCATAGTTGTTCTGGTTTTTTTTGATTACTCCATTCAAACTAGGGCATAAACACAAAATGTCAAGGTCTTTAACAGGGTTTAACGTTAAGCTAATAGCATTAACATAATTTTATGTTAATAAAAAGGTGGTTTGTTAAATATATTATGAAACTTTTTAGGTGTATTTACTTATAAAATAAAGTCTATTTTGTTTAAAATCAACCCCGAAGCTGGTGCAATATAATTCATTTTTATATTGCTATTAGGTAATAAACTGGCTTTGATATCTTCTAACGTTAGGTTGCCTTTGCCTAAATCTATTAGGGTTCCCATCATGAGTCTGATTTGATTTCGCATAAACCCTTTACCTCTTACCCTTAGGATGTAAGACTTTTTTGGAAAATAATTGGCGGTATATATGGTGTTTTCAATCAGTTGGCAAGTAAGAATATTACGGGTATAATTACCATTTCCAGTAGGCTTGTAGCAATATGATTTTATAAAATGTTCACCTTCAAACAACTTGGCACCTTCTTTCATGAGATCAATATCTAAATCATCTAAAATAGTAGTCATAATAGGTGCGCAAAACGGATGGCATTTCTCACCATAAGTAAATAGGTAGAGGTATTCTTTTATTTTTGAATTGTTAATGATGTTAAATTTAGCATCCACTTCTTTGATGCTTTTGGCTCTAATATCTTGGGGCAAATTGTAATTGAATAGTTGTAAAAAAGCATCCAAATCATCAATAGGCTCTTGAAGAAACAATTCAAAAGCGGCATCTTCAGCTGACACCATGGCATCGGTTCTTCCA
The DNA here is from genome assembly GCF_006265225.1 of Allotamlana fucoidanivorans. Lineage (GTDB taxonomy): Bacteria > Bacteroidota > Bacteroidia > Flavobacteriales > Flavobacteriaceae > Allotamlana > Allotamlana fucoidanivorans. The sequence continues at coordinate 85,761 of NZ_VDCS01000002.1, forward strand.
GAGCTTAAACTTTTAAAAGGTCTTCCTTCTAAAATAAAGTTTAGTGTTCTGTCAACCATAAGATGCAAGGTTTTCACATCGGGCTGTTTTTGCCAACCATGAAACCGATAGCCCAAATACTGAATATGTATAACGTAGAAGAATTTTTTCATTACCCAATGACTAGCTGAAGTGGCCAACAATAACTTGTAAAAATTTATGTATCACGTGTTACAACACACCTGATAGCATTTAAATATATATTTTGTCTTGATATATTTTATTTATGCCTTCCTTTTAGTTCTGCTTCAATATCTTTTAAGGTAAAACCTTTGGCTTGTAATAGCATGAGGTAATGGAATAATAAATCGGCAGATTCATATAAGAATAATTCATCGTTACTATCCATGGCTTCTATTACCGTTTCAACAGCCTCCTCTCCTACTTTTTGCGCTACTTTATTGATGCCTTTTGAAAACAAACTAGCTACATACGATTTAGCTGTATCTTTATTAGCTACTCGTTCTGAAATCACATGTTCAAGAGTTGAAAAGAATCCGTAATTCGATTCATTTTTTTCCTTCCAGCAGGTATCTGTTCCCGTATGACAGGTTGGCCCTGTAGGATTTACTTGAATTAAAAGAGAGTCATTATCGCAGTCGTTTTTTATATCAACCAAATTTAAAAAATTACCACTTTCTTCTCCTTTGGTCCATAAACGCTGTTTGCTTCTGCTAAAAAAAGTGACTTTTTTTGTTTCTAAAGTTTTTTGATAGGCGGCTTCATTCATGTAACCTAACATCAATACATTTTTTGTTACCGCATCTTGAATAATAGCGGGTACTAATCCGTTTTGATCGTATTTTATTGTCATTACTTTATGTTTTTAAGTCTGAATCATATTCTTGTTTACTAACTAAAATCGTACTTCTATATGATTCGCCTTTAGTTCTTTTTTTAAATATGGAATAGGGATTTCACCAAAATGAAATACACTTGCTGCTAACGCAGCATCCGATTTTCCTTCTTTAAATGTATCGATAAAATGCTGCACATTTCCTGCTCCCCCAGACGCGATAATTGGAATATTTAATTCCTCAGATAATTTTGCAAGGGCTACATTGGCAAACCCATTTTTAGTCCCATCATGATCCATTGAGGTGAATAAAATTTCGCCAGCACCACGTTGTTCTACTTCTTTGGCCCATTCAAATAAATCGATATCTGTCGGGATACTTCCGCCTGCCAAATGCACTTTCCATTGTCCGTTAATTTGCTTGGCATCAATAGCTACAACCACACACTGACTCCCAAATTTATTAGCCAGTTCGTTAACCAATTCTGGTCTTTTAACTGCTGAAGAATTAATCGATACCTTATCAGCGCCACATTGTAGTAAAGCATCAACGTGCTCTACAGATGAAATTCCGCCACCAACAGTAAACGGTATATTTACCTGCTCTGCCACATGCATTACCATTTCTAAAGTAGTTGCACGTCCCTCTAAAGTGGCCGATATGTCTAAAAAAACCAGTTCGTCTGCACCATAATTAGCATATTGTTTAGCCAGTTCAACAGGATCTCCCGCATCACGTAGATCGACGAAATTTACACCTTTTACAGTGCGACCATCTTTAATATCTAAACAGGGTATAATTCGTTTTGTTAACATTTTTCTGGTTATTGGTTGGTAGTTATTGGTTATTAGGTTTATTTTATTAAATCACTAATAATTAACTATATAATTTTCTAATTGTTTTAAACTGATTTTATTTTCGTATATCGCTTTACCAATAATAGTGCCTTCACACCCCAGATCTGCTAATTTAGGCAATTCGTCAAACTCTGAAATACCCCCACTGGCAATTAGTTTAATGTTTGGCAACGCTGCTAACATTTTTTTGTACAAATCGAATGAAGGGCCTTCTAACATCCCATCTTTAGCAATATCGGTGCAAATAACGTACGACACGCCTTCCTTCATATAATTATCTACAAATGGAATAAGTTCTTCATCTGATTCTTCTAACCAACCACTAATAGCTATTTTTTCATTATTAGCATCGGCACCCAAAATAATTTTATCTGCACCAAATTTCGATAACCAATTTTTAAAAACTTCACGGTTCTTAACAGCTATACTGCCTCCGGTAATTTGTTTCGCACCAGACTCAAAAGCAATTTTTAAATCCTCATCGGTTTTTAAGCCGCCACCAAAATCTATCTTCAAGTTTGTTTTGGTAGCAATTTGTTCCAAAACTTTATGATTTACAATATGACTGGCCTTTGCACCATCTAAGTCTACCAAATGCAGATACTCAATACCATGATCTTCATATTGTTTTGCGATTTCTAACGGATTTTCATTATAAACTTTTTTGGTGTTGTAATCACCTTTAGAAAGGCGTACACATTTTCCGTCTATGATGTCTATGGCTGGTATAATTCTCATTCTTATAAATCTAAAAAGTTTTGTAATATCTGTGCGCCTGCGGTACTACTTTTTTCTGGGTGAAATTGTACCCCATAAAAGTTTTTGTGTTGCAATGCCGATGCATAATTTAAACCATAATCGGTTGTAGCAATGGTTTCAGGACAATGCTCTGCATAGTAGCTATGTACCAAATACATATACTCTTTTTCCTTGACATCCCTGAATAATTTTGATTTTAAATTCTTAATCACGTTCCATCCCATTTGAGGCACTTTAACCGAATTATCAAAGCGTTTCACAACCGTTTTGAATACGCCTAGCCCCTTGGTATTGCCCTCTTCGGTAAACTCACAGAGTAATTGCATACCGAGGCATATGCCTAAAACAGGTTGCTTCAACTTTGGAATGAGTATATCTAACCCACTCTCTTTAAGCATGGTCATGGCGCTACTGGCTTCACCTACACCAGGAAAAATGACTTTATCGGCAGACTTTATTTCTTCGGGATTGTTTGATAATACAGCATCGTATCCTAAACGCTTAAAAGCAAATTGAATACTTTTAATATTACCAGCTCCATAATTTATAATAACTAACTTCATTTTTTAGTTGTTGATTGTTGGTTGATTGTTACTCTTTTAAAAAACTATAATTAGTAACAAAAAGCTAACCACTAATTTTATAACATTCCTTTGGTTGAAGGTAAAAACATTTTATTAGCATCACGTTTTACCGCCATTTTCATCGCTTTAGCAAAGGCTTTAAAAATACCTTCAATTTTATGGTGTTCGTTAGTGCCTTCAGCTTTAATATTTAAGTTGCATTTAGCACCATCGGTAAACGATTTAAATAGGTGAAAAAACATTTCTGTTGGCATATCCCCTATTTTTTCACGCTTAAATTCTGCATCCCATTCTAACCAATTTCTACCTCCAAAATCAACCGCAACCTGAGCTAAACAATCGTCCATTGGCAAGCAAAAACCATAACGCTCTATACCTAATTTGTTTCCTAAGGCTTTGTTGAATAATTCACCAAGAGCAATCATAGTGTCTTCAATGGTATGATGTTCGTCTACTTCTAAATCGCCAGAAACTTTTATGGTTAAATCCATAGCACCATGACGCCCAATTTGATCAAGCATGTGGTCAAAAAATGACAATCCCGTATCGATATCATTTTTACCCGAACCATCTAAATTCAATTTAATATAAATTTGAGTTTCGTTAGTGTTGCGTGTAATTTCAGACACTCGATCTTTAAGTTTTAAAAACTCGTAGATATCTTTCCAATCGGTGCTCGTTAATGCAATGGCATCCATAATTTCTTGTTTAGAAGCTTCTGTTTCATTTGCTCCCAATTCTGGATTTTCAGACAGAAAAATACCTTTAGCCCCTAAATTTTTAGCCAATTCCATATCGGTAATACGATCACCCAATACAAATGAATTTTCTAAATCATAATCTTCAGAAAAATATTTGGTTAATAACCCTGTTCGAGGTTTGCGCGTTGGGGCATTTTCATGTGGAAAAGTTTTATCAATATGAATATCGGCAAACGTAACACCTTCCTTTTTAAAAGCATCAACAATTTTATTTTGAGCTGGCCAAAACGTATCTTCTGGAAAACTATCGGTGCCTAAACCGTCTTGGTTGGTTACCATAACGAGCTCATAATCTAATTCTGAAGCTATTTTAGCCATGTATTGAAACACCTTAGGATAGAACTCTAATTTTTCTAAACTATCTAATTGATAATCTACAGGTGGTTCTAAAACTAGGGTTCCATCACGGTCTATAAAAAGGACTTTCTTTTTCATTTATATGGCTTTTAAATTTTGAATTAACACCTTATTTTCTTCTTGTGTTCCAATGGTAAGTCTTAAACAATTTTCACATCCTGGTTGTGTGGTTCTGTTTCTAACCACAATACCTTTTTCAATCAATTGGTTATAACGTTTGGTTGCATCATCTACTTTTACCAACACAAAATTAGCATCTGTTGGATAAATTTTTAAAACGTAACTAACGCCTTCTAAAGCATTAATAAGCGCTGCTCTTTCTTCTAAAATTGTAGCAACTTGTTCTTCTACTTTACTATAATTATTAAGCTGATTTAGCGCCCTTTGTTGTGTTAATTCGTTAACATTATACGGTGGTTTTATACGATTTAAAACCGAAATAATATCTTGGGAAGCATAACAAATACCCAAACGGATACCTGCCATACCGTAAGCTTTAGAAAGTGTTTGTGTAATGATTAAGTTTGGAAATTCGTTTAATCTACTAATCCAGCTTTCTTCATTTGAAAAATCGATATACGCTTCATCAATAACAACAATCCCATTAAAACCTTTAACTAATTTTTCAATGCTTTTAGCTTCAAAACTATTACCCGAAGGATTGTTTGGTGAGCATAAAAATAATAGTTTAGATTTTGCGTCTTGTGCTTCTAAAATAGCTTCAACTTTAGGTTGAAAATTAGGATCTAATTGTATTTCTCTTATGGCAATGGCGTTAATATTTGCCAGTACGGTGTACATACCATAAGTGGGTGGTAATGTGATGATGTTATCCTGATTAGGCTCACAAAAAGTTCTGAAAATTAAATCTAAAACTTCATCGCTACCATTACCTAAAAGTATATTTTGAGGCGCAACATGTTTTCTAACCGCAAGTAAGGTTTTAACACGACGTTGCAACGGATCTGGATAACGGTTCACGCCATTTTCATAGGGATTCTCGTTAGCGTCAAGAAACACCATATCATCGCTATTTCCTTGAAATTCGTCTCTAGCTGAAGAATACGGTTTCAGGTTTCTAATCGCTGGCCTAATTAAATCTTGAATGTTCATTATTTTAAATCCTTTAATCGTATGGTAACTGCATTTTTGTGCGCTTGTAAACCTTCGGCTTCAGCCATAAGCTCTATGCTTTCTCCTATATTTAACAGCCCTGCTTTAGATATTTTTTGAAAGGTCATACTCTTTGTAAAACTATCTAAATTAACACCGGAATATGCTTTAGAAAATCCATTAGTTGGTAAGGTATGATTTGTTCCAGAGGCATAATCACCTGCACTTTCTGGCGTGTAGTCTCCTATAAAAATAGAACCCGCATTGCTAATACCATTAACGTATAAATCTTCATTTTTAGAACAGATGATAAAGTGTTCTGGACCGTATTCATCAATAAGTTCTAAAGCTAAATCATCGTTATCAACATAAATTAACTTAGAATTGGCTATGGCTTTTTCGGCAATATCACGTCTAGGTAAAACACTTAATTGTTTTTCAACTTCATCTGAAACTTTTTCAATAATATCTTGAGAAGTAGAGACTAAAATCACCTGACTATCTGCACCGTGTTCGGCTTGACTTAATAAATCTGAAGCGATATAAGACGGATTAGCACTTTCGTCTGCCACAACTAAAAGTTCACTAGGCCCAGCAGGCATATCAATAGCCACACCAAATTTAGTAGCCAATTGTTTTGCAACGGTTACAAATTGGTTTCCTGGTCCGAAAATTTTATAAACTTTAGGAATGGTTTCAGTACCAAAAGTTAAGCCAGCAATGGCTTGTATACCACCAACTTTTATAATTTTGGTTACACCACATAAATTTGCAGCATAAAGAATTTCAGGTGCCAGCTTACCTTCTTTATTAGGAGGTGAACACAATACAATTTCTTTACATCCTGCAATTTGAGCTGGAACGGCCAACATTAAAACCGTTGAAAATAAAGGCGCTGTACCTCCTGGAATATATAACCCAACTTTTTGAATCGGTCTTTTTTCCTGCCAACACGATACGCCCTCTGTAGTTTCTAGTTCTACTTTGGTTGTTTTTTGCGCCGTATGAAAGGCTTCAATATTTTGTTTAGCTAATAGAATAGCTTTTTTTAAAGGTTCTGAAACTTGAGCTATAGCCTCGTTAATTTCGTCTACACTAACTACATTAGTATCTAACGAAACACCATCAAAACGGTGGGTAAACGCATTTACTGCAATATCTCCTTTTTCTGAAACTTCTTTGAATATCTGATTTACAGTCCCTTCAATATCAACTACAGTTTGCGTTGGACGCTGTAAGATGGTTGTCCAATCCTCACGTTTAGGGTTATTTATAATTTGCATTGTTTTCTGCTTTAGCTTATAATACCATTTTCTCTATCGGACAAACTAAAATACCTTGAGCTCCTTTAGCTTTTAGATCGTCGATAACATCCCAAAATTCATTTTTGCTAATTACAGAATGTACAGAACTCCATCCTTCTTGTGCCAAGGGTAGAACGGTTGGACTTTTCATCCCTGGTAACACGTCAATAATATCCTGAAGCTTATCGTTAGGCGCATTTAACAATACATACTTTGAATCTCTACCTTTTAAAACCGATTTAATTCTAAACTGAATGGTTTCTAAAATGGCTTGACGCTCGGCATCTAATTTAGGCGATACAGCAAGCACAGCTTCAGATTTTAATATGGTTTCAACCTCTTTTAAGTTGTTTTTAAATAAGGTGCTTCCACTTGAAACGATATCGCAAATAGCATCGGCTAAACCAATATTTGGCGCAATTTCAACCGAACCATTAATAATGTGAAGGTTTGCATTTACACCATTTTCATCTAAATACATTTGAACTGTATTGGGATAAGAGGTCGCAATACGCTTTCCTTCAAGATCTTTTATGTTCTTAAATTTTGCAGCTTTAGGCACAGCAATACAAACACGACACGATGAAAAACCTAATTTTTCAACAACATTAATGCCGGCTCCTTTTTCAATTAAAACATTTTCACCTATAATAGCTGCATCAACCACACCATCTTTTAAATACTGAGGAATATCGCCATTTCTGAGATAAAAAACTTCCACTGGAAAATTTCTTGCCGAAGCTTTTAATTGGTCCTTCCCATTATCAATGGAAATACCAATATCTTTTAAAATTTTCATCGAGTCTTCGTTTAAACGCCCCGATTTTTGTACTGCAATTCTTAATTTACTCATTTTATTGTTTTTATGAGTTTGAACAATTCAAGTGATTTTTAAAAATAAAAACCCGCTTGATTGTCTCAAACGGGTTTAAAATATATGTTGAATTTATTCAATACATTTTCACTTCGCTTGAGAGCAAATTTGGAAATGATGATGTAAATGAATAAAAGTCATGTCTTATTTTTCTATTGCAAATATCAGTAATTAATCTTTATAAATCCAAATTCTAAATACAATTCTTAAAACATTTAGAAATTATTAATTTTTGTATGAAAAAAAATGACAAATCATTAAAAGATAAACTGATATGCTGAATTATTTTTTGAACTTATTGATTTCCTAAAATAATAGGCATACCACTATCTCCAGAACCAATCACAATAACTTTACTATTTGGTGATTCAGACAATTTAATAGTAGCCTCAATACCCTTATCTTGTAATATTTTATCAGTTAATGACGCACTTAAAATCTTGTTTGCATCCGCTTTACCTTGAGCTTCAATACGTTGTTTTTCTGCTTCCTTTTGCGCTGTAATAAGCCTAAATTCATACTCTAATGATTGTTGTTCTTGCCCTAGCTTGCGTTCAATAGCATCTTTTATAGCGGTTGGAAGTGTTACATCTCTTACCAAAACTTCAACCAAATCAATATATTGATCATCCACTATTTTTTTAGTTTCATCATATATTTCTTGTTGAATGGCATCCCGCTTAGATGAATAAATTTGCTCTGGTGTATAGCGTCCCACCACACTTCTTGTTGCCGATCTGATAGCTGGTTTTAAAACACGTTCTAAATAATTAGAACCTTTTTCCTGATGCAACTTCCCTAAGTTTTCCAATTCAGGTTTATACCATGCTGTAGCTTCTAACTGAATATCTAATCCATTTGACGACAACACCTTCATACGTTCTGTTAATTCTTGCTGACGTGCTTCATAAATAAAAACTTTATTCCATGGTGCTACAATATGAAACCCTTCACCTAGTGGTGCCTTATCGGTTACAACACCGCCACCAAATGTTTTATACAAAACACCTGCTTCACCGGAACCTATGGTAACGGCCGATTTTGTTATTACAACAATTAATATGATTATTGCAATGATTACGGGAAATGCAATTTTTGGTAATTTTTCCATGTTTTATCTATTTAAATTAATCCGTTATATTTTCTTAAAAACCATTCTGCAGATAAACTAAGCACAATAATAGCTAAAAGATACTTCCAATCTATCAAGGGCATCGTTTCTTTTTTACTTTTTTGAATGGGGGTAAATCTATTATCATTCAACAAATCTGAAATTAAAGTCGATGTATCATCTACAAAATAGCTTTTTCCTGTAGTATTTGTCGCTACTTGATTTAGTCGTGTTACATCAGCATTTAAAAATTGTTGCTCAACATTATAGGCCAATATTTCAAAACGTCCTGATTTAGCAATGTTTTCACCAGTTGTTTTTATAGTGAAATTGTAGGACGAAGGCTTTAAACTACTCAAATCAACTTCATAGTGATTCCCTTTTAACAGTAGCGGGAATGTTTTTTTTGTTTGAGTTGATCTGTTAGTTACTGTAATTTGTAACGCACCACTATCATCAAAAACATAATTCTTATCAAAATATTCCGCTTTGATTATTACACTATTACTTCCTTCGTAAAACGATTCATAATCTACAGTTAACCGGCTGCGTTTTTTATTTGAAGCCAAATACTGAATAAGCTTACCTATAAAATCATCAAAAGCATTAAAATTATTCGTATTTAAAAAACTCTGGGCGCGCCATTGCCATATATTTTCACCAAACAAAACAGCTTCCTTATGATCTAGGTCTTCAAATGTAGCCAATAAAGGTTGTGAAAGCGAAATACCATTTATGGTTTTATTTAAAATTGTTTGAAATGGTACTTGAAATTGAGTCTTTCCATAATGAGAATACAAGGGTGGATATGATTCAAAATCAATATCATTAACTTGAAAAGGCGAATTGATTTCGTTCAATTCAGCTTGGTAGTTTTCAAACTGATTTGTAATTTCAATTTGATAATTAGAGGTGTTTTTATTGATAAACCCTAAGTCCGTTTTTGCTCCAATAATAATAAAAACATTACGCTTTGTTGCTTTTAATTTCTGATAAATTTTATTAAACTTAAAGTTTGGTTGATATATTATAATAAGCTGAAAATCATCATAATTAAACGTTGTTTCATTAGGATGTAGTATAGAAACAGAACGCAATTCGTTACGTTCAATACTTTTTTTAAACGCTCCTATATCTGGATGTAGAATATCACTAACAAGAGCAATTTTTGATTTTTGATCGATAACCTCAATAGCAAAATTTTTAAGGTTATTAGTCTTATTTTTTTCGTTTTCAAGTGGAATAATTTCTGCTTTTAAATTTGTAACACCAACGTTTGTTGTTGGGAGGGTGAAATTTAAAACATGAGAATTTTTTAATTTCGTAAAATGTAATACTTCCGAATAAATTACTTGATTTTTTTGAATTATTTGAAATTTTGATGATACTGATGCATGCCCCTCATATACCAAAATGGCTTCAACAGGAAACTTATTTTTTAAATACGCATATTTGTTAACGTTTAACTGCTGTATCTTTAAATCGGTATAACTTATAGTGTCTCCCAAAATAATGGGGTAAACAGGTTGGTTATATTGAATGGGTTTTGAGGCGTAATCTATACCATACGTGGCATTACCATCTGTAATCAATATGGTAGGTGAAACACTATGCTTATAAATCTGATTAAGGTTTTTAAAAGCATTGGTTATATGGGTTTGTGTGCCTTTAAAATTAATTGAATCACTTGACTTTAAATCATTGTCAAATGTGTAAACTGCCAAGTTAAATTTTTCCTGAAGTTTTTTGTTTGTTTTAAGGTGAGTTACTAATTCTAACGCTTTTTGATCCTGTTTTAAGTGCTTTACAGAACTTGTATTGTCTACGGCAATAACAAGATTAGGTTTTTCTGTAAAAACATACTGCGATTTGAACTTTGGATTGATAATGAGAAGCAGCGTGCCAAAATAACTAACAAAACGTAAAAAAGAGAAAAGTATCTGTTTTTTTGATAGACTCTTCTCTTTTTTTAAATACTGAAACAGCGCCAAGAGTAACGCTATAATTCCAGAAAGTATAATATATAAAACGGTTTCGGTTTGCATGTATGATTGACGATTTTTACGTCACGATAAAATTTCAAGAACGTAATTCGTACATCATAGTTTAGGTCAACATACCACCATCTACGTTCAATGTCTGCCCTGTTACGTAAGCACTCATATCACTCGCTAAAAACACACAAACGTTGGCAACATCTTCGGGAGTTCCACCTCGTTTTAATGGAATACCTGCACGCCACCCTTTAACAACGTCTTCATCAAGTTTAGCCGTCATTTCTGTTTCAATAAAACCAGGAGCAACAACGTTACTTCTAATGTTTCTTGAACCTAATTCTAAGGCAACTGATTTTGAAAAACCAATAATACCAGCCTTAGATGCAGCATAGTTAGTTTGACCAGCATTACCTTTTACCCCCACTACTGAACTCATATTGATAATAGAGCCTTTTCTTTGTTTTAACATGGTTCTTTGTACGGCTTTAGTCATGTTAAAAACAGATTTCAAGTTTACTTCAATTACGGTATCAAAATCCTCTTCAGAAATACGCATCAATAAATTATCTTTTGTAATACCGGCATTGTTCACTAAAATATCGATACTTCCAAATTCTTTAGCCACTTCATCTGCTAACTTTTGCGCTTCTTCAAAACTAGCCGCATTACTTTGATAGCCCTTTGCTTTTACACCAAGATCGGTCAATTCTTTTTCTAGTGCATTGGCAGCATCAACAGAGGAGCTATATGTGAATGCTACATTTGCACCCTGCTGTGCAAATACCTGTGCAATGCCTTTACCTATACCACGGCTTGCTCCCGTAACAATAGCCGTTTTTCCTTCTAATAATTTCATTTATATTCTAGTCTATTATGTTTTTAAAACTTCATTACAATCAAAGATAGCAATTAGAAATTTGTTGATATGAAAAAACCTTACAAGATTTGCAAGGTTTTTTTATATGCGTGTTTGTTTTTTAGCCTAATACTTCTGCTACTTTTTTACCAATTTCAGCAGGAGAATCTACTACATGAATACCACAAGCGGTCATAATCTTCTTTTTAGCTTGAGCTGTATCATCACTTCCTCCAACAATGGCACCAGCATGCCCCATAGTTCTACCAGCAGGCGCAGTTTCACCAGCTATGAACCCAACAATTGGTTTTTTACTTCCACTTTCTTTATACCAGTTTGCAGCATCAGCTTCTAATTGACCTCCAATCTCTCCTATCATAACCACAGCCTCAGTATCTGGATCGTTAATCAATAATTCAACCGCTTCTTTAGTGGTTGTTCCAATAATAGGATCACCTCCAATTCCTATCGCTGTAGTAATTCCCAAACCTTGTTTTACAACTTGATCTGCTGCTTCGTAAGTTAATGTTCCAGATTTAGATACAATACCAACCTTTCCTTGTTTAAACACAAAACCTGGCATGATACCAACTTTTGCCTCTCCTGGCGTAATAACCCCAGGGCAGTTAGGACCTATTAGTCTACAATCTTTATTTTTAATATAGTTTGAAGCCGTAATCATATCGGCAACAGGAATACCTTCAGTAATAGTGATAATCACTTTTATGCCTGCATCAGCGGCTTCCATAATAGCATCAGCGGCAAATGCTGGTGGAACAAAAATAATGGTGGTGTTTGCTCCTACTTGTTCTACGGCTTCTAGAACAGTATTAAAAACAGGTTTATCTAGGTGGGTTTGTCCACCTTTTCCGGGTGTTACACCTCCAACTACGTTAGTACCATATTCAATCATTTGACTTGCGTGAAACGTACCTTCGCTACCTGTAAATCCTTGAACTATTATTTTTGAATCTTTATTTACTAAAACACTCATAAGTGATTATTTATCGTTAATTAATTATTGAAAACAAATGTAAATTTTTGATTTTACTTTTTGTATAGAATTTATTCTTTTTTTGATTTTAGAAGTTCTAAAACTTTTGGAATTTGCCTAATACTGGCTAACTCCTTTAGTTTTACTCTAACTTCTTCGGCAGGGCAACCAAAATATGTTTTCCCTCCTTCTAAAGATTTGCTAATACCAGATTGTGCTTGAACCACCGCTTTCTTTCCAATGGTAACACCACTTGTACAACCTACCTGCCCCCAAATGATTACTTCATCCTCAATGACAACACAACCAGCAATACCAACTTGCGAAGCAATTAAGCATTTTTTTCCAACAACGGTATCATGACCTATTTGGATTTGATTGTCTAATTTTGATCCTTTTCCAATGGTTGTATCACCAGTTACACCTCTATCAATAGTACAAGCCGCACCAATATCAACATGATCTTCAATAACAACGCGCCCACCAGATTTAAGTTGATCAAATCCTTCTGGTCTGTTTTTGTAATAAAAAGCACTTCCACCTAATACAGTACCTGCATGAATCGTGACGTGGTCACCTATAACAGCATCATCATAAATACTAACATTAGAGTGAATAACACAATGATTCCCTATAACCACATTGTTTCCAATAAAGCAATTAGGTTGAATGACTGTATTCAATCCAATCTTTGCTGATGCTGATATAGCCCTTTCACTGGCTTGAAATGGTTTAAAATGACTTGTTAGTTTATTAAAATCTCTAAACGGATCATCACTAACTAAAAGAGCTTTTCCTTCTGGACAAGACACTTCTTTATTTATTAACACTATCGTTGCCGCAGATTCAAGTGCTTTATTATAATATTTGGGATGATCAACAAAAACAATATCACCTGGTTCTACCACATGAATTTCGTTCATGCCTAAAACAGGAAAATCTTCGGAACCCACAAATTGGCAACCAATAAGCTCGGCAATTTGCGCTAATGTATATGGTTTAGGGAACTTCAAAAAACTATTCTTTAATGCGCTCTTTATAAGTGCCTTTAGCAGTTTCTACCTTAATTTTATCACCTTCGTTGATAAATAATGGTACGTTTACCTCTGCGCCTGTTTCAACCGTGGCAGGTTTCGTAGCATTAGTAGCAGTATTTCCTTTTACGCCAGGTTCTGTATGAGTCACTTCTAAAATAACACTAGCTGGTAAATCTACAGAAAGTGGCATATTATCTTCTGCGTTAATAAGCACAGTAACCACCTCGCCTTCTTTCATTAATCCTGGATTATCTAGTGCTGCTTCGGTTAATTGAATCTGTGTATAATCTTCAGTATTCATAAAATGATAGTACTCACCATCATTATATAAAAATTGAAATTTGTGTGTTTCAACACGTACGTCCTCTAATTTATGACCCGCAGAAAAGGTATTATCAATAACCTTCCCGTTTGTTACACTTTTTAATTTTGTTCTTACAAAAGCAGGACCTTTACCTGGTTTTACGTGTAAAAACTCTATAATTTTATAAATATCGTGATTATACCGAATACATAATCCGTTTCTAATATCTGATGTTGTTGCCATTTATCTAATTTGATTTAAAATATCCTTTCATAATACCACGATGTGAGTTTCTTATAAATTGAAGAATTTCATCGCGCTCTGGAGTAGCCTCCATTTCTGCTTCTATAATTTCAGCAGCTTGAGTATTGTTATAATTCTTTTGGTATAAAATTCTAAAAATATCTTGTATTTCTCTTATTTTTTCGGTGGTAAAACCGCGTCGTCTTAGGCCTACCGAATTAATTCCTACATAAGAAAGTGGTTCCCGTGCTGCTTTTACGTATGGCGGTACATCTTTTCTCACTAAAGATCCTCCAGTTACAAAAGCATGATTTCCTACCGAAACAAATTGATGTACCGCAGTCATACCCGCTAAAACCACATAATCACCAATGGTAATATGTCCTGCGAGTGTACTATTATTCGAGAAAATACAATTATTACCAACCACACAATCATGAGCAATATGACAATAGGCCATAATTAAGCAATTGTCTCCAACCACCGTTTTCATTCTGTCGGCCGTTCCTCTATTGATAGTAACACATTCTCGTATGGTAACATTATTACCTATTTCAACTGTAGTTTCCTCATCATTATATTTTAGATCTTGAGGCACGGCTGAAATCACGGAACCAGGAAAAATATTACAGTTTTTTCCTATTCTAGCCCCTTCCATAATAGTTACATTACTACCTATCCAACTTCCTTCTCCTATTTTTACATTATTGTGAATAGTAGCAAAGGGCTCTATCACCACATTTTTTGCAATTTTTGCACCAGGGTGCACATACGCTAAAGGTTGATTCATAATTATTTTACTTTAGATATTTGTGCCATTAATTCTGCTTCGGCACATAATTTTCCGTTAGCATAAGCGTAACCTTGCATATGACAAATTCCGCGTCTGATTGGAGTGATTAAAGAACATTTAAAAATTAGTGTATCCCCAGGAACTACTTTTTGCTTAAACTTAACATTATCCATTTTCATAAAAAAGGTTAAGTAATTTTCTGGATCAGGAACCGTATTTAAAACCAAAATACCTCCTGTTTGAGCCATAGCCTCACAGATTAAAACACCAGGCATTACTGGAGCTCCAGGGAAATGCCCTTTGAAAAATTCCTCATTCATGGTGACATTTTTCATTCCTACTACGTAGGTGTCAGTAAGTTCAAAAACTTTATCCAACAGTAAAAAAGGTTGTCTGTGCGGTAACATAGCCATGATTTGATTCACATCCATAAGTGGCGGTTGATTCAAATCTATGTTTGGAACATTATTTCTTCTTTCGTTTTTAATAATTTTTGAAAGCTTTTTTGCAAATTGTGTATTTACAAAATGTCCTGGTTTATTGGCAATTACTTTACCGCGTATTCTGGTTCCAATTAAAGCTAAATCGCCTAAAACATCTAATAACTTGTGTCTTGCTGCTTCATTAGGATAATGTAAAGTAAGGTTATCTAAAATACCATTAGGCTTTACGGCAATAGTATCTTTTTTAAAGGCTACTTTAAGCTTTTCTATGGTTTCGGGGGAAATGGCTTTATCAACATAAACAATAGCATTATTGAGATCACCTCCTTTGATTAACCCATGTTCTAAAAGCATTTCTAATTCATGTAAAAAACTAAATGTACGAGATGCCGAAATATCTGATTTGAAATCTGAAATTTGATTAAGGGTGGCATTCTGGGTTCCCAAAACTTTGGTGCCAAAATCTACCATCGTAGTAACCTGATATTCCTTTGCAGGCATCACTAAAATTTCACTTCCAGACTCTTCATCTACATATGAAATCACATCGGTCACTTCATACTCTTCTCTGCAAGCGTCTAACTCAACTACACCCGCTTTTTCAATAGCTTCAACAAAAAACTTTGAAGACCCATCCATAATTGGGGGTTCAGACGCATTAAGCTCTACAATCACATTGTCAACATCTAGTCCTACCAGCGCTGCTAATACATGCTCAGAAGTTTGAATGGCAACGCCGTTTTTTTCAAGGCAGGTACCACGTTGTGTATTGGTAACATAATTAGCATCTGCTTCAATTACAGGCATACCTTCTAAATCAACACGTTTAAAAGATAAACCTGAATTAGCCTCAGCAGGCTTAAACGTTAAGGTGACATCTTTTCCTGTGTGTAGCCCCACACCTTGTAAAGAAACTTCGTTCTTTATAGTCTTTTGTTTGATATTAGTATTTACTATTCCCATTTATTTTTTTCTAAATCATTTAAATTTTTAACAATGGAAGGCAAGTTTTTAAAATGAACGTATGCCTTATTATAATCATGTAGTTTTATAGCGGGAGATCCTTGAAGTATTTCATTATCTCTTACATTTCTCGCTATTCCTGACTGCGCTTGAATTTTTACATTATCACCTATTGTAATGTGGCCCGCAATACCAACTTGTCCCCCTATTTGGCAATGCTTACCTATTTTTGTAGAACCGGCAATACCCGTTTGTGCCGCAATCACTGTATTTTCACCTATTTCAACATTATGAGCTATTTGAATTTGATTATCAAGTTTAACTCCTTGCTTTATAACAGTTGATCCTAAAGTTGCTCTATCAATAGTAGTAGCTGCTCCTATATCAACAAAATCTTCAATAACTACATTTCCTGTTTGGGGTATTTTACTATACCCACCGTCATCATTGGGAGCAAAACCAAAGCCATCAGCTCCAATAATAGCTCCTGAATTAATAACACAGTTTTTACCTATTGAGGTTTCAGAGTAAACTTTTGCCCCAGAAAACACAATAGTATTATCTCCTATGGTAACATTATCACCAATGTATACATTAGGAAATATTTTCACATTTGAACCTATTACCACATGACTTGAAATATAACTGAAGGCACCTATATAAACATCATCTCCATATTGGGCCGAGTCACTTATAAATGAAGGCGCTTCAACCCCAACTTTGTTCAGTTTTACAGAATTATAATACTCAAGGATTTTAGAAAATGCTAAATAAGCATCATCTACTTTAATCAACGTTGTAGTAAGATTCACTTCAGGCTTAAAAGTTTTATTTACTATGGTAATAGATGCCTGAGTAGAATAAATATGTGGTGTATACTTAGGATTTGCTAAAAAAGTTAAAGAGCCTTCTTGTCCTTCTTCAATTTTAGAAAGCTTAGATACTTCAATATCAGGATTTCCAACAACATCACCATCTAATATTCCTGCTATTTGTTGTGCTGTAAATTTCACCGAAAATTTTAAATGTTTTTTGTTTGATTGAGGCAAAAATATGAAAAATGTACTAAAGTTTATCCTTGGGATAACATATATAATATTTAGTAACTGGTTTTGATAACGCTTTCAAATTTAATTGATCAGAAGCTTTTACAATATCTTGTATTTTTCCTGATTTATGTAAGATATTGATACGTTTATTACTCAATTGATAGGCCTGATTTTCAATACTACCTGAAAACACAAAATATTCGGCCTCATTTTCAGAGATATTATAAAGTGCAACCAGCTCTTTTCTAAACTTATCAATGCTCTTCGTTTTTATAGGTTTATTTTTTAGCTTTATACGAAGTAAGTTTCTGTTAATAATCATATCACTTAACTTACTTAATACAAAATCATCATGATTTTGCCACGCTTTCATAGCTGAAATAATATCGAAATCATCTAATTGAGAAAATACATGAAGTGTTTTGGTGTTAAAATTGTCTATGGATATTTTATTATTCAAGAAATACTCTAAGGCAGCACTTGCGGTAATTTTAGTCCCAGAATCATGTAGTTCTTTGGCACGTTTAAGCACTCTAATAAGAAGTTGTTCTGCAGCCAATCCTGTTTTATGCAAATAAACCTGCCAATACATGAGACGTCTAGCAATGATAAACTTTTCAACACTGTATATGCCTTTTTCTTCTACTACCAGATTATCATCAACTACATTAAGCATGGTAATTAAGCGCTCACTATTTATATTGCCTTCTGCAACGCCTGTATAAAAACTATCGCGCTTCAAATAATCGGCCCTATCCATATCTAATTGACCACTTATCAACTGACACATGAATTTTCTGGGGTACTGCCCCTTAAAAATGTCAATGGCAAGCGTTAAACTTCCGTTAAATTCTTCGTTTAAATGCTCCATAAAAAGTAACGAAATTTCTTCATGAGACACATTATTTACAATGCTATGCTCCATAGCATGCGAAAATGGCCCATGCCCAATATCGTGAAGTAAAATAGCTGCGTAAAGTCCAATCTCTTCTTCTTCTGAAATGCTAACACCTTTAAAACGAAGTACATTCACAGCTTGTTGCATTAAGTACACACAACCTATGGCATGATGAAATCTGGTATGGTGGGCACCAGGATACACCAAATAGGACATACCCATTTGCGTAATACGACGAAGTCTTTGAAAATATTTGTGCTGAATTAAATCAAAAATTAACGAATTTGGAATGGTAATAAATCCGTAAATTGGATCGTTTAATATTTTAAGTTTGTTCAAACTTTTAATGTTTTACAATAAATTTTTACAAATATAATGATATGTAGTTAGCGTTTTAAGAAAAGGCCTCATAAACAATACCTTTCTTAATGCTAAATACCTTTGAAGATAATTACAATGAATAAAATGAGAATACTTTGGGTTGATGATGAAATTGATTTATTAAAACCGCATATTTTATTTTTAGAGAAGAAAAATTATAGTGTAGCCACTTGCAAAAGTGGATCGGAAGCCATTGACCGTCTTGAAAATGAGAATTTCGACATTGTATTTTTAGACGAGAATATGCCTGGACTAGCGGGCTTAGAAACACTAAATGAGATTAAGGAAAAGCAAGATAATCTTCCTGTGGTTATGATTACCAAAAGCGAAGAGGAATATATTATGGAGGAGGCTATTGGCAATAAAATTGCCGATTATTTAATTAAGCCTGTAAATCCTAATCAAATTCTTTTAAGTTTAAAAAAGAATTTAGACCATTCAAGACTCATTTCAGAAAAGACTACCTCAAATTACCAGCAAGAATTTAGAAAAATAGCTATGGATTTGTCCATGGTTAACACCTATGAAGAATGGGTGAATTTGTATTTAAAATTAATTTATTGGGAAATTCAACTAGAAGATATTGAAGATGCTGGTATGTTTGAAATTTTAGAATCGCAAAAAAATGAAGCCAATATTCAGTTTGGAAAATTCATTGATAAAAATTATGCAGAATGGTTTAAACCGCATACAGAAGCTCCTGTTATGTCTCATACGCTTTTTAAAGAAAAAATAGTTCCTGAAATAAGCAAAGAACAACCTACATTACTCGTTGTAATTGACAATTTACGCTATGATCAATGGAAGGTTTTAGAGCCTGTTATAAATAATTACTACAAAAAAGACAAAGAAGATTCCTATTACAGCATTTTACCTAGTGCAACACAATATGCCAGAAATGCTATTTTTTCAGGGTTGATGCCAAGCGATATGGAGCATTTGTTTCCTGAATATTGGAAAAATGATACCGATGATGGTGGTAAAAACCTATTTGAAGCTGAATTTTTAGACACACAAATGAAGCGTTTAGGACTTACCAATTTTAAATTCGAGTATCATAAAATCACCAATTTCAAAACAGGTAGAAAATTAACAGATAATTTTAAGTCGTTAAAAAACAACGATCTAACTGTTGTTGTCTATAATTTTGTAGACATGTTGTCGCATTCTAAAACAGAGATGGAGGTGGTAAAAGAACTGGCATCAAATGATAAAGCGTACCGATCGTTAACATTAAGCTGGTTTAAGAACTCCCCGCTTTTAGAAATGATTCAACAAGCACAACAACTTGGCTTTAAGTTAATTTTAACCACAGATCACGGTACTATTAATGTAAAGAGCCCTTCAAAAGTAATTGGAGATAAAGATACCAGCTTAAACCTGAGGTATAAAACGGGGCGCAGCTTAACGTATGACTCAAAAGATGTTTTGGTGGCAAAGAACCCTAAAGACTTGCATTTGCCCTCTATTAATATGAGTAGTTCGTATATATTTGCAAAGAGTGATTTATTTTTTGCCTACCCCAATAACTACAATCATTATGTGAGTTATTACAGAAACACCTATCAACATGGGGGTGTTTCTTTAGAAGAAATGATTATTCCATTTGCAGTGCTTCAGCCTAAATAATTCTATAAAAAGCTATTTTTATCGATGAAATACATCTTTTGTTAGGAAATTAAAAATTAAATACTTAACATTGCATAATAAATAGGAGTAATATTGGAAATTCGTTATAATTTAAATGACATTCAGAATGTTGCGAATCAAATCATAAAAAATGCTAAACATAACGTGTTACTTTTTTATGGTGAGATGGGAGTTGGTAAAACAACGCTGATACGTGAGATTGTAAAAGCTTTAGGATCTAATGACGATGTGAGTAGTCCAACGTTTTCCATTGTTAATGAATATCAAATTGATGATGGTGTTTTATATCATTTTGATTTGTATCGTGTAAAAGATTTAGATGAGGCCTACAATTTTGGCATAGAAGATTATCTTAATTCTGATGCATGGATATTGATAGAATGGCCAGAGTTAATTGAACCTATTTTAGACAAAAATATAGAACATATTGAAATAAAATTATTAGATAACAAAACAAGAAAATTAGTAGTTAAACAAAGGGTTTAGATAAAATGATAGCCATTTTTACATTAGTTTACGGGAAACCCACACGGTGTAAAATTAAAAACATTTGATTTTAACATTTTTTTAACATTTAACAAAAAACAGCCACATACACTTTAGTTACATTTGGGTAATTAATTAATTAAATCCCTTAAAAAATGAAAACTAAAAAGTATGTAATTGCAATAGCAATTTTCGGAGGAATGTTGTTTACAGCTTACGCAGCTAACGCAATAAACCAAAATGGAGACCAAACAGCAAAAATCGAAAGAAAGCCTTTTAAAATCCCATCAGGGAATTAAAAAAGGATTAGTTAGTGGTACAATAATAGCTACAATTTTAGCTGTTACGCCATATTTGTTTACAATTTACGAAAGTGTTCCTGCCACTAAGGTATGGAACACTTTTTTGTTTACTTATGATAGTAAGAATTGGGAGGATGCAAATTTGGTTATGTGGATATTTTCAAGTAAAGCAATACCGCTTCTTCTTTTATTGATTTGGTTTTTCACTAATCGACACTGGTGGTTTCATGCTTTGTTAGTTCCTATAATAATGTATGTCTATCAAATTTTTAGGTTATTTAGTGATGATCAAAATTATGATGAATTCCAATTGATTTATATGCTACCTGTTATGGCAATCATTATTCCTTCAATCTATTTAATTAGGGCAAGAATGTTTAATCGGATTAATGAAGCCAACAAATCGTTAGAAGAGCTTGAAGAGGAGCTCAAACTATCCCCTAAAAATTTCTGGGGCAAATTAAAAGATTATTTTTAATCGCGGTGGCTTAATCGTTCCCTTTCTTGAGTATCTATTGATTTTTCGTTGGTTTTTAATCTAAAATTTCCAAACTTATAATTAAAGCCCACTGTAAACAACCTGTTTTCCATAGTGGACTTCGATGCAATATCCTGATCTAGATACCGGGTATCTGTGGTAAAGTTTTGCGTGTTAAATACATCCGAAACCCCTAAACTTAAGGATGCTCTGTTTTCCCAAAAACTCTTTCTTACACTAAAATCTAAACCCGCTCTTGCGCTAATTTCTCTAGGACCATCAATATAAGATGAAATATAAATAAATGACAAATCTGTAGTTAAACTTTTGTCTTTTAAAAAACTAAAATAATTAATAATCTGACCATAAAACGTCCATTTGTCATTCTGTAGTAATTCGTTCTCTTTTGTGAAATAATTATTTTCATTATAAAAATAGGATGACAAGATATACAGATTCCAATGCTTTGTAATAGTTTTATAAGTTGTAAAATCAAGTCCATAAGATACCCCATAATCAATGTTGGTATAATTTTGCCTTATTAACCTATTCTCATTGTCTTGATAAATAAACTCAATATTCACATTGTCCTCATACCTGTAATAAATCTCAAAAGTATAACTTTCATCAAAGGTATAACCTAATATAACCTGATCATCAATTTGCGGTAATAAATTAGGGTTGCCACTAGAAATAGTGTTATCATTAAGAAAAAACTCAAATGGGTTTAACTCATTGTATTTGGGTCTGTAAATACTTCGTTTATAATTAACATATAACTGATTTATGTCGTTTAACTTGTGTAGTATATATAATGAAGGGAATAACTTAAAATACGCCTGTTCATTAATTAATCCTGTAGACAAGGAGTTTCCTTTTAAATTGGTATACTCTCCTCGAATACCAAGTTTTAAACTCCAGTTTTCCCAATCTTCTGAAACACTAACATAACCAGCATAATTATCTTCTGAATAATTAAAGGTATCATAATTATCCAATGCTACTAATGGTTGGGTTTCGTTTACTAAATGTTGTTTCAGTCTACTTTGAGAATCTATGCGTGCATATTTCAATCCCGCCTCAAATTGATCACCAAATTTATTAGGTAATTCATAATCTATTTGTCCGGTATATAATTTTATACGTTGTCTTGAAAAGGTTTGAAAATGATTGTTTCTTATTAATGACCCATCAGGGAAATTATAGTTGGTATTTACATCTTGAAATATTGAAAAATCATAATTTGTATGATGCACATTGCTTGAAATTCGCTCACCTTTGTCCCCTATTTTATACGCATAATCTAAAGTAAAAGCCAAATTATAAATTTCATCTACAGATTTATTTATGGTATTAAATGTGGAATCTAACGTTTTATTAGCATCATATATAGCTGTAAGAGAATTGACATCTGTTCGTACACCATTACGGGGCGCTAACAACATACTGGTAGAAAACCCTATTTCACTTTTATTACTTAACGCATAGTCTATATGGGCATTTATATTCTGATTAGCACTTTCTCGGGTTCTATTATAATCGGTATTCCAAATAGAGACAATCTTATCGTTTTCTATAAAATTAACGTCATCCCTTAAGTTTCTATAATCTTTTCTTGGGCTAATACTATAATTAATATAGGTGTTCAGCTTTTTTGTCTTAAAAAAGTGGCTTGTACCTGCCGAAAACTTAGGGTATTCAAAACCTTGTTTATAATCTCCAAAAACACTACCACGGTATCCTGAAATGACATTTTTAGTTGTTACAATGTTAATCACAGCACCGCCTTCTGCATCGTATTTTGCAGGAGGATTGGTTATTACTTCAATGGATTTCACATCATTGGCCGAAGTAGCTTCCAATAACTGTAGCACTTCGCTTTGAGATAAATAAACTCTTTTATCATTGATATATATAATAGGTGTGGCTTGTTTTATAGAAATAGCCCCGTCATGGACTAAAACCCCTGGCGTGTGTTTTAAAACACCTAAAAGATTATCATTAGACAGGGTAGAATTTTCTACATTAAATATGAGTCTATCTACCTGTCTTTTTACTGTTGGGCGTTTTGCTACAACCGTAACATCATCAAGAATTTCACTACTTGTCTCTAAAATGATAGTGCCTAAGTCTGTATTATTTTTTATTAAAAGATCTTCAGTAAAGGATTTATATCCTAAAAACGAAATTTTGATTTGATAAGATCCTGTTTTTATGTTATCAATAACAAATACCCCGTTTTCATCTGTTGTTGATCCCTGCAGAGGTTTATCAGATTGTTTTTCAACTAAAACGACATTAGCAAAGGCAATTGGAACGTTATTTTCATCGTTTAAAACACCAGTAATTTCATAGCCTTGTGAAAAAGACAAGCTCGTAATAAATAAAATAAAACAAGTAGAAAATTTTATAAACATGTGTCTAGTTGTTATGCAAACATAGTACATTTAATTCATTTTAAACGGAGGGTTTCCCTTAAAACCCTATGTTTTTTTTCCTACATATTGTATTTTTCGATGAAACGCACATATCGTCCAAAATATTTATTTAAAAGATACCTACATCAATAGAAAATTTATTTGTAATTTCATTTTTCACTAATGCTAAAGACATGTCAAAACAAATATCTCCCTTTACTAAACAGCAATTATTACCTCAGGAAGAGACCCTTGAAATTTACAAAAAAAAAGGAGAGTTATTTATAGGTTTACCCAAAGAAACGGCCTTTCAGGAAAAGCGAATTTGCTTAACGCCAGATGCTGTTTATGCCTTGGTAAGCAACGGACATCGGGTTCTCATTGAATCTGGTGCTGGGAAGGGGGCTAATTTTAGTGATAGAGATTATAGTGAAGCTGGGGCTGAAGTCACTAAAGATACTGCCAAAGTGTTTTCTTGTCCTATGATTTTAAAAGTAGAACCTCCTACCTTAGACCAAATTAAATTAATTAACCCTCAAACCATACTCATATCTGCGCTTCAAATAAAAACACAATCAAAAGCTTATTTTGAAGCTCTAGCCGCTAAAAGAATTACCGCCTTAGCATTTGAATTTATTAGAGATAGTGATGGAGGCTATCCTGCCGTGAAGTCTTTAAGTGAAATTGCAGGAACAGCATCGGTTTTAATAGCTTCTGAGCTACTATCAGACACAAAAGATGGTAACGGTTTAATGTTTGGTAATATAAGTGGTGTGCCTCCTATTGAGGTGGTTATTTTGGGAGCAGGTACTGTGGGAGAATATGCCGCAAAATGTGCTATTGGTCTTGGTGCCGGTGTGAAGGTTTTTGACAACTCAATTACAAAACTTAGGCAAATTCAAACCAATTTAGGACGTTCTTTATTCACGTCAACTATTCAACCCAAAAACTTGCTAAAAGCCTTAAAAAGGTGCGATGTTGTTATTGGTGCTGTACGAGGACTAAACAGATCTCCTATTGTAGTCTCTGAAGCCATGGTACAAAACATGAAAAAAGGAGCAATAATAATAGATGTTAGTATTGATATGGGAGGCTGTTTTGATACCAGTGAGGTAACCACACACAAAGCTCCTACTTTTGTAAAGCATGATGTAGTACACTATTGTGTGCCTAATATTCCTGCGCGCTATCCCAAAACAGCTACGGTTTCAATAAGTAACATCTTTACACCTTATTTGCTAAAAATAGCCGAAGATGGTGGTATTGAAAATTCTTTAAGATTTGATAGAGGTTTAAAAAATGGATTGTACTTTTACCACGGAATTTTAACTAGTAAATCTGTTGGTGAATGGTTTGATTTAAAATATAATGATGTTAACTTACTCATCTTTTAATTCAAGTCTTATTACGATTTCTACAAACTATTTTTAATGAAACTTATTCAACGTATTGGCTACTATTTAGGCGGTTTTTCCATGGGATTAATAATTCTAGCCTTTTTTTTAAATGGAAAAAAAACCTCCTGTAGTTACGGACCAGAATCAAGAGTTTTAAAAAACATAAATTCAAAGCACATGGTATTTAGTAAGAAGGCTGAAGACGATATCTTGCAATTAAATACAGACTCTGTAACGGTGCATACCATTTTAAAAAAAGGAAGTATTGATTTTTTAAATAGTGCCCCAAGAAAGAAACCCTGCGGGGAATATATTATATTTGACAAAACGGAAAATAAAAAAGAAATAGCCATTACTGTAAAAAATTGTGACAGTATAGCAACAATCATAGCCGTTAAAGCCATAGATTAATATGCTAAAGCGTTCTTTTGATATATTACTGTCCTTACTCCTTTCCATTTTACTCCTCCCCTTTTTACTGCTCATTTCTATTTTAATTAAGATAGATTCTAAGGGGCCTATTCTATTCATTCAAGGTAGAGTTGGTAGAAATAACCACGATTTTTCTATTATGAAGTTTAGAACCATGCGCGTACAATCTGAACAAAAAGGGCTGCTTACTCTTGGTAATCATGATTCTAGAATTACCAAAATGGGGTATTTTTTAAGACGTTATAAGATTGATGAATTCCCTCAGTTATTTAATATTCTGAAAGGCGATATGAGCTTTGTAGGACCACGACCAGAACTCAGGCATTATGTTAATTACTATCATCAAGATGATATGGTAATTTTTAAATTAAGACCTGGGTTAACAGGCTTAGCGTCCATTAAATACCGTAATGAGGTAGAACTATTAAAAAAAGCTGATGACCCAGAAAACTACTTTATCAATGTTATCATTCCTGATAAACTGAGGTATAATAAAATGTATTTAAATAATAGAAATTTCCTTTTAGACTTAAAAATTATAGCCCTAACCATAATTAAAGTCATTTCAAAATAAGCTGTAACGTGATATATAAGTTGTTACATGGTAAAAAATAATTATTTTGTTGAGGAAAAGAATGACCATACGCCCTAATGAAAGACTCACTAAACAAACGCATTGATACCTTAATAGCCAGCACAAAACTATTCCCGTGGCTAAGAGAAACAAAAGAACAAATAGAGCCTTTCGATTTTTCAAACGAAATCATTTTAATCACTGGAGCTGCAGGGTCTTTAGGTAGTGAACTCACTAAGCAATTAACATTATGCAAGTTTCATAAATTGATTCTAGTCGATTTTTCAGAGACCGCATCTTATATACTTCTGCAAGATTTAAAGTTAGAAAGCAACGAAACTATTTTTTTTGAATTACTTGATATCTCCAAGCGTCATGCTGTAAAAGCTGTGTTTAAAAAACACAAACCAACTATGGTTATCCATGCCGCTGCATATAAGCATGTCCCCCTATTAGAAACTAACCCCTATGCTGCCATTCAAAATAATATTTTTGGCACAGAAATCCTTGCTGAATTGGCTTTAGAATTCAGCGTTAAAACATTTATTTTCATTTCAACTGACAAGGCAGTAAAACCCAAAAATATTATGGGAATGACAAAATCAGTGTGTGAAAAGCGTTTGGAGCATTATAACTGTCTTAATAAAACGTTATTCATAAGTGCTCGATTTGGAAATATTATTGGGTCAAATGGCTCTGTGCTGCCTTTATTCAAAAGGCAAATGGAACAACATAACAGTATTACAATTACCAATGCAAAAGCGTCTCGCTATTTCATGACTAAAACAAAGGCGTGTCAGCTTATATTGCATTTAGCAAGTTTCAAAAGAAAAGCATCTAATATTTATACATTTCAGATGGGAGACGCCATTAGAATATTAGATGTAGCAAACCGTTTAATAGACATTAGTTCTAATACATTTCCAAATATCAGTCTCGAAATTAAAACGCTACGCCCTGGCGAAAAAACAGAAGAATCGATTATTAGTGACAATGAAATTCTTCAGAATACGCATCATCCAGATATTTTTCAAATACTACCTAAAGAAGAAAAATCTAATCGAAAAACAGCTTGGCCAGAAGTATTAGAAATAAATTTAGAAACGTCAACAACCAAAATTAAAAGTATCTTAAAGCGATTCACCTAAACTACTTTTCTTCGTTTTTTTTCTCTGCCAAGTAATGCTAATTCTCGTCCCGTTTGCCCGGCAACTGAAGTATTTTCTTCTGCGCGTCTTATAAGATAAGGCATCACATCTTTAACGGGGCCAAACGGAATATATTTAGCCACATTATACCCTCTTGCTGACAGGTTAAAACTTATATGGTCACTCATGCCATACAACTGCCCAAACCATATTCTTGGATCATTGTTTAATATATGATTATCTTTCATCAACCGCATCAGCAGGTATGAACTATCTTCATTATGTGTTCCAGCAAAAATAGACATGGCAGATAGGTGTTTTATCATATAGCGTAGGGCATCATTAAAATTTTCGTCGGTAGCCGCTTTACTCACACAAATGGGTGATTGGTAGCCTTTATCTTTTGCCCGTTCATTTTCTTTTTCCATGTAAGCACCACGCACCAATTTATATCCTAAAAAATACTTACCTGTTATTGCTTTTTTATGTTCGCTTTTTAAAAAATCAAGCCGGTCGTGTCTATACATTTGCAAGGTGTTAAATACAATAGGCTTTTCTGTATTATATTTTTGCATCATTTGTGTAACTAGGGCATCAGCGGCATCCTGCATCCAACTCTCTTCAGCATCAATCAAAACCACAATATCTTTTTGTTTAGCTTTAGCACAAACCCGATCATATCTGCTAACCACACGACCCCATTCAATTTGCTCCTTTTCGTTTAAATCTTCCCCTTTACCTAGCTTTTCATAAAGCCCCAATCTACCAAATCCTGTTGGTTTAAACACCGCTATAGGCATAGCAGCCTTGTCTTTACTAAAGTCTATTATTTGTAAAACTTTTTCACAGGCGGTATCAAATTCTTTTTCATCTTCCTTACCTTCTACAGAATAATCTAAAACTGAACTCACACCTTTGTCATACATCTTATCAATAACGGTTAAGCAGTCTTCTTCATTCACTCCACCACAAAAGTGGTCAAACACCGTTGACCGAATTAAACCCTCAATGGGTAGATGCGCTTTTATAGCAAAATTAGTGGCGGCTGTACCTATTCTTACAAGTGGTTCAATGGATATCATTTTAAACAGAAAATAAGCGCGTTCAAGTTCTGAATCTGACTTTAAGGCGAAGGCCACTTCGGTATTATCAAAGATTAAATCGGTATTCATTTTGAAAAATTTTGGCAAAGATAATTATAGCTAAACTATCATATTATATAAAATCTCCTTAATTTCACGGCTTTAAAAAATAATTAACATTTATGGATTCTATTTCTGCCAATAACAGTTTAATTCATTTTAACGCTATCTGTTATAAGGCTCTAAATGAGCATCTTGAAAAGCATAATTTCTCTAAGATTTTTATCCTTGTAGATGAAAATACACACCAACATTGTCTGCCTGTTTTTTTAGAAAAATTAAAAACGGACCTGGCTTTTGAAATCATTGAAATAGAATCTGGTGAAATAAATAAAACCATAGAAACCTGTGTTGGTGTATGGAATGCCCTTTCTGATTTAGATGCCGACAGAAAAAGCTTAATGATTAATATTGGCGGTGGTGTTATAACCGATTTAGGTGGGTTTGTAGCCTGCACTTTTAAACGCGGTATCGCCTACGTGAATGTACCTACTACCCTACTTTCTATGGTTGATGCCTCGGTTGGTGGTAAAACCGGGGTTGATTTAGGGGCTTTAAAAAATCAAATTGGTGTTATAAGTGATCCTGATTTAGTACTTATTGATACCCAGTTTTTAGATTCCTTGCCTCAAAACCAAATGCGTTCTGGTTTAGCTGAAATGCTCAAACACGGATTAATCACAGGCACAGATTATTGGAATAAGTTTTTAGATCTTTCTAAATTATCTATGGAAGATTTAGATACATTGATTTATGAGTCTGTACTTATAAAGCGAAATGTAGTACAAGAAGACCCCTATGAAAATGGTTTAAGAAAAACCTTGAATTTTGGGCATACTCTTGGGCACGCCATTGAATCGTATTTTCTAAGTAACCCCAAAAAAGAAACGCTACTTCATGGGGAAGCTATTGTGGTTGGTATGATTTTAGCTTGTTATATTTCTTCAAGATTAACAGGATTCTCAAAGGAGGACACCAATTACATTAAACAGTTGTTTATAAACTACTACGGTAAAGTAAGCATTGATAAAACGGAATATGCCCCTATCATGGATTTGCTAAAATATGACAAGAAAAATAATCATGGTAATATCAATTTTGTGTTGTTAGAAGCTATTGGAAAAACTAAGATAGATTGCCAGGTAGATGATGCTATCATTGAAGAGGCGTTTGATTATTACATGTTATAAAATCTAAAAAAATAATAAGTCAACATAGATGTTTTCTATATTCAGCAGAAAAAGGTTTTTAAGAGACTTATTAGTAGATTTTGTTGATATCCACAATCATATTTTACCAGGTATAGATGACGGAGCAAAAACCATTGAGGAAGCGCTTCTGCTCATTGATAATATGAAACAACTAGGGATAAAAGAATTTATTCCTACCCCGCATGTCATGCAGGACTTTTATCCCAATACTGACGAAACGATAGGAGAAGCCTACCAAAATGTGCTATCGGCCATACATACTTATAAGGACTATACTGGTATTTCGGTTAATCCAGCCGCAGAATATATGTTGGATGTTCATTTTGAAACCTTTTTAGAAACCCATAACCTGTTTACCTTAAAATCAAATTATGTTTTGGTTGAACTCTCTTATTATCAGCCGCCCCTTAATTTAGAAGCTATTATATTTAAAATTAAAACCAAGGGGTATATTCCAGTGTTGGCACATCCTGAGCGCTATATTTATTTTCACCAAAACTTTGATTATTACAAAAAACTAAAACAGATGGGCTGTATGCTTCAGCTTAATTTTTTATCGTTAAGTACTTATTATGGTACATCGGTCAATAAAGCAGCATTTAAATTAATTAAAAACAAGTGGATTGATTTTGTGGGTACCGATATTCATAATACCAGACAGGTATCAAAATTAGAATCCATAACACTAAATAAATCCGTTCAGGATAGTCTTACCCCCATCATTAAAGCCACAAATCATACGTTTTCTGTTAGGTAGTTCCTTTTAATCTACTAAACAGACCTTTATTTTCATCGGAGGCATAATACCCATACTTAGCGCCATAACCAAAATTAGATTGCTTCACATCATTAACAATAAGCATCATTCTTTGTAATTTATTCTGCTCATAAATCTCTTTGGTAAAATTAAGTACCGCCTTATCGGTGTAGCCAGCTCTTACTAAGTACATGGTATACCCCGCATATTCACTAATAATTAAAGTATCTGTAACCAACATAGAAGGCGCTGTATCAACTATAACGTAATCATATTGCTCTGAAACCGTATCAAATAATGTTTTTACGCGATCACTCATAAGTAACTCAGCCGGGTTTGGAGGTATTCTACCAGATAATAAAACATCTAGTTTAATCCCATTGATGTTATAAGAATTAATAGTCTCTCCAAGTAGAACCGATGAATCTGCTAAATACTCAGACAACCCAATAGTTTTTGCATCCACTTTTTTATCCACTGATTTCTTAATCTGCTGAGCCAATTGCGGATTTCTTAAATCGGCACCAATAACTAAAACCCTATGACCCGAATGACTTAAGGTTAGCGCAGCATTTAAACTAACAAAAGATTTGCCCTCTCCTTTAATGGTAGAAGTAACAAAAACAACATTGCCATAGCGTTCAAGGGTTTTGCTTTTCTTTATAAAATCAAAATTAGTGCGTATAATCCTGAAAGACTCCGATAATAAAGAACGGTCATTTTGCTTTATTAAAACTTGATTTTCTTTGATATTAGGTATTTCACCGAGTACGGGTATATTCTTAATTACGTCTTGTAAATCTTCTTTATTATGAATTTTGGTATCTAATAAATCAACCACATAGATAATTAAAAAAGGAATGAGCAAGCCAATAAAAAGAGCACCTGCATAAATAACCATTGGCCTTTTTTGAACAGTTCCCAAGCCATATGCTGGTTCTACAATTTTTGCGCTAGGCATGGTTGTTGTTTGTGAAATTTCCGCTTCCTCTCTTTTTTCAAGTAAATACAAATACAGAGACTCTTTAATACTTTGTTTTCTACTAATAGAAATTAATTTGCTTTCTTGAACAGGAACTGAAGAAATCTTTGAATTAATAGTACTAAGTTGATTTTGTAATCCTCTCAGTTGAATGTTTAACGTGTTTATATTGTTATCAATACTTACACTCAAATTACTTTTTATAGCCTTTAGTGTTTGTTCAAGTTGGATGACCACCGAATTATTTTCCCCAGCACTTTTTAAAACCAAACGACGTTGTTCAATCAATTCATTATAACGCGACGCCAGACTTACTAATGCGGGGTCACTTCCTCCAAGGTTAGCAGGTAAATTATCAAAAGCTCCTGTCTCAAGCGTTTTCTTCATATAATTCAACATATTTAGCTGAATTCTAATATCTTGAAGTTGCTGTTCACTATTAAGGCTAGAACTTGATAGCATTCCACTTTTTGAAGAAATATCAGTAATTTTATTAGCCGATTTATAACGTACTATACTGTCCTCTACATCTAATAAATCTGATGCTATGGCTTCTACTCTATCATTGATAAAATTAGCCGTAGCTTTAGCCCTCAATTTGTTTTTTTCAACCGTAACCAGATTATACTCATTAACCAAGGTATTTATAATATCTATAGATTTATTTTCAACTTCGCTCTCTAAAAACAAATCAATTACTTTTGAGCCTTTCGCAGCAGGAAAAATGCTTAACTTTTCCTTGAGTAATTTGGCTACCGTTTTAACTGGTGTTACTTTAATCTTAAATGCTCTACCTTGATAGGTATTAACCTCATGGTCACCCTTTTTAGAAATAACAACACCGCCCATAGCAGTTGATATAGTCTCATCAAAAGTATAGGTTTTAGGATCTTCATCCACATGAGATTTATACTCAAAATGTGATTCTGAAATAGGTTTTATATAGAACATGGTACTTGTTCTAGCAAGTACTGAGTCTGACACTAAAAACTGAACATCAAATGGTCTCCCTGAATACATTTCATACTCATTTACTTTTCCTAAGGAAAAAAACTGAATATTCAGATTTAACTTTTCAACCACATTTTTTATCAAATTTCTTGATTTTATCACTTGAATTTCATCCTCAACTTTATTGTCCTCTTGACCTGTGACAAATGATAAATCTTTTAAAACAGCATTCCCCGGATTACTATTATTATCCAACAACATAATTTTAGCCGTTGCAGAATATACTGGAACGGTATATCGATTCTTAAGAAATGCCAACAGAGCACATACCAAAACACTTAATGCAAACCATTTCCAGCGTTTTACATATGCCATGACGGCCTTCTTTAGGTTAAATTTTCCTGTGTTTGTTGGGATATTATTATTTTCCATGTACATAATTCTAGCGCGTAAATAAAATACCAATAGTTATAGCAAGCCCTAATAAAGATGCAAAAACACCAATTCTGGCATCCCCAGAGGCTCTACTCACACCAAAGCTATTGGGTTCTACATAAACCACATCATTTTGTGTTAAGTAGTACACCGGTGAATTAAAAACTTCTTTACTTGTTAAATCAATACGGGTATAGGTTTTTGCTCCATTAAAATCACGAATTACTAAAACATTATCTCTTTTACCTGTTATCGCTAAATCGCCTGCAGCCGATAAAGCCTCTAAGATAGAAATGCGTTCTCCAGTTACTGGGTAAACACCAGGGTTATTTACTTGGCCAAAAACCGACACTCTATAATTATTAATTCGCATAATAACCACCGGATCTTTGAGCAGTTTTCCGTCCTCAAACTTCTTTTTAAATAATTGCTTTGCTTCCTCAATGGTTAAACCTTCTAATTTTACTTTTCCTAAAACAGGGTAATCCACATTGCCTTCTGAGTCTATCAAGTATTGAACCAAGGTGCCTTGACCATTACCACCAGTTGATTCAATTAAATTGTACGGCTGCGTAACTGTTAAATCTGGAGTGGAAATATAAATACTTAATAAATCACCTGTTTTTAATGTTGCATTAAATGTATTGGTATCTACAATCGTTTCAGCATTTTTTGCATTCTGAAAATACACAATATCCTTCTTTGTGGAGCAAGAACTCACCAAAGCAAGCACATATAAAACGATAATTAACTTAAATGTTGAAGTCAATCGGCTCATGTAGTTTTAAGATTTGGAGGGAAAGTTAAAGAATTTTAATTGATTTATAATAGATTACTATAATTTCTAGAGCTTGTTTCATTTAAAGCAGACATACTCTTTGCTTTTTTATATATCTGAACCCGTTTATCAAATTTCTCGTAATCAGAATTATTAGATTGATATTCAGGAATGAGTTGCTTCATTTTCAAAACAATATTATTGTTTTGAAAACGGTTAGTCATACATAGTTCTTCAATCTCTGATTTTATCTTGCTATATTCTAGTGCTCTCGTTTTACTTATCATAATCTTCTTGTGATAGGTTGATAAGGTGTTTTCCCCATTAGCCAGCAACTCTTCATACAATTTTTCTCCAGGTCTTAAGCCGGTTATCCTAATATCAATATCTTCTGGATATCGCAAACCTGAAAGTTTAATCATATTTTTAGCTAAATCAAATATTTTAACCGATTCGCCCATATCGAAAATAAATATTTCACCACCTTTACCCATCGTGCCAGCTTCCAATACCAAACGAGACGCCTCAGGTATGGTCATAAAATAACGGGTGATATCTTTATGCGTTAAGGTTAAAGGCCCTCCATTTTCTATTTGTTTTTTAAACAAGGGAATCACGGAACCATTGGATCCTAAAACATTACCGAAGCGCGTTGTAATAAATTTTGTTTTGCTTTCCTTTTGTAAGCAACTAATATACATTTCAGCAAGGCGCTTCGTGGCTCCCATTACGCTAGTAGGGTTAACTGCTTTGTCAGTAGAGACAAAAACAAATTTTTTCACATTATACCTGGATGCGGTATCGGCAAGAAGCTTAGTACCATTTACATTTATTTTTATAGCTTCATAAGGGGTTTGTTCCATCAATGGAACATGCTTGTATGCCGCAGCATGAAACACCAAAGTCGGTTTGTATTGTTGAAATATGGTATCAATTCTTAAACCATCTCTAATATCTGCCACTATAGCAGTTTGATTATGAAAACCACTACGTATTAAATCTTGTTGCACATCATAAAGCGCTGATTCTGCTTGGTCTACCAATATAAGTTCCTTAACACTAAAATGAGCCAGTTGTTTTACCAATTCACTTCCAATAGACCCGGCAGCTCCAGAAATAAGCACGGTTTCACCCCTAAACTCGCTTAACAAATTAGGATTGTCTATTTCAATAGGTGGACGACCCAACAAATCTTCTATTTGCACTTGTTTGATTTGTTTTGTACTTAATTCACCATTAATCCATTGCTCGATAGGTGGTACTTTATTAATTTTAACATCAGAATCTACTAAACTATCAACTAACCTTCTTAAGCGTTCTAATTTTAACGTTTGAGAGGCTACAATAATTTCATCAATACGATTACTATGAATATAGTCCGCTGATACTTGTTGATGATTTATGATAGAAATCCCATTAATCTTTTTTCCTATTTTCTTCACATCATCATCAATGAACGCTACAACTTGGTAGGAGGAATTGTTATTACTCACTAAAGCATTGTAGGTAACAATACCAGAATCAGCCGCACCATAAATTAAAACACGCTTTGATACTCTGAACTTACATTTTAGGTACTTAAACAACATTTTAAATGCTAATCTGCTTGCGGCAAGTAGTACAAAACTCAATAAGGCATGTATAACAATAATAGATAAAGGAATGGTAAAATTAGGGGCTAATCCTGTTGTTCTATTTATAAACACAACACCAATACACAATGCTGATATTAGTGCTATAGATTTAAAAACAGTAACAATGTCTGAAAATCCGGTATGGCGGATCAAACTTTTATAGGAGCCTATAATTAAAAAACTAACCGAAGCCACAATAACCAAAAAAGGCAATTGAATAGCAAACTGTTTTAAATCGAACTGTAAAGTAAAATTAAAACGGATGAGATAAGCCATACAAAATGTTACTAGTATTGAGAGCAAATCAATACCAAAAACCAGCCATTTTGAAGCATGTTTATGAGTGAGGGAAGCTAAGTAATTTTTTATCATGAATTGAGGGATTTCTTTATAATAGCAATAATTCTGTTTAAGTCATCAGTGTCTAAATTAGAGCCACTAGGCAAACACAAGCCCCTATTGAAAAGGTCTTCTGATACGCCATTGGTATAGCTCAAACAATGCATAAACACAGGTTGTAAATGCATTGGTTTCCATAAGGGTCTGGATTCAATATCGTCCTGTAACAACGCTTTTCTTATACGCTCTCTGGTCTCAAATGCGTCTGTTGAAATACAGGTTATCCATCGGTTTGAAAAACAACCTGTTGGTTCTTCTAAAAAAGTAATGGAATTACATTCTGATAAATGTCTTTTATAATACTCGTAATTTCTTCGTCTAGCTTCAACTCTTAAGTCAAGTACTTCCATTTGTCCTCTACCTATACCCGCTAAAACATTACTCATTCTATAATTAAAACCAATGGAAGAATGTTCATAATGCGCCGCATCATCACGAGCCTGTGTGGCCAAGAAAACAGCCCGTTTTTTTAGGGATGGATCTTTACAAATCAAGGCACCGCCACCCGAGGTTGTTATAATTTTATTACCATTGAATGATAAAATTCCAAAATCCGCTAAGGTGCCACAAGGTTTACCATAATAGGTACTTCCAAAAGCTTCAGCACTATCCTCTATCACTGGAATACCATACTTTTTTGCAATAGTTTGTATAGCATGCGCTTTATAGGGTACCCCATATAAATGCACCGCTATAATGGCTTTAGGTGTTTTGTTTTTATGTATTCTGTCAATTATCGCCTTCTCGAGCAGATACGGATCCATATTCCAGGTCTCTAATTCGCTATCCACAAAAATAGGCGTAGCACCTTCATAGAGAATCGGGTTGGCTGAGGCCGCAAAGGTAAAACTTTGACATATTACCTCGTCACCCACTCCTATACCTAATAAGCGTAAGGCTATATGTATGGCTGCAGTACCTGAACTTAACGCAGCTACATCACAATCATTGCCCAAGTAATGTTTAATAGCATCTTCAAAACCATCAACATTGGGCCCTAATGGAGCAATCCAATTAGAATCAAAGGCCTGGGCAACATATTTTTGCTCTGCACCTCCCATATGGGGAGAGGATAAATATATTTTCGTTTTAGTTAGCATGGTTTGTTATCATATTGTTTAATGGCATAAGGCGAGCCTCCATAGTAATCAACTATGTTGCTTTTCGTTTTAAAAATATATGGAATTTCCCTTGAGACATTAATACAAATTCGTTTTAATTAATATTTTTAACATGTGTTTTATAATGTTATAACAACCTATTTTCTAGATATAGCATATAAACACAAATTAAATTTTTAAGCTATTAATCAATTCAATTTTTGTATTCAACGGTGTAAATTTAGTAATTGTTTTAATTCATTGGAGGCACTTAGAATATATTTCGCTAAAAGCCTATTTATTTCGGTTTATCAGCAACCAAAATTCAGGATATAGCAAAAGTTTGCAACTCATCGAACGCCTCGTATTTAAACGATGTTAATGTACCGCTTACTTGCTCTATACAACCCATATGACCTTTCTGTTTTTTAACATGAGGCGCATACATCGGAAAAATTAACACCAGCATGAATTTCATCGGAAAAAATGAAACCTTAATACAGGAATCATCTTTCCTTTCATAAATTTTTATAATATTTGCTTCAGCTATTAAACACCCAAACAAAAATGACTTACCCACAACTGGATGAATTAAAAGGAAAACGTGTTTTAGTAACAGGAGGTGCTGGCTTTATAGGGTCAAACCTGATTGAAGTATTACTAGCACATGGTATAGCTGTTGTTTGCTTAGATAATTTTTCAACAGGAAAGCGAGAGAATATCACACCCTTTTTATCAGATTCAAATTTCACTTTAATTGAAGGCGATATTAGGCATCTTGAGGATTGTAACCAAGCATGCAAGAACGTAAACTACGTGTTGCATCAAGCGGCTCTAGGATCTGTACCAAGATCTATTAAAGATCCCATCACAACGAATGATGTTAATATTTCAGGATTTTTAAATATGCTGGTAGCAGCAAGAGATGCTAAGGTAACCCGCTTTGTATATGCGGCAAGTTCATCAACCTATGGTGATCATGAAGCTTTACCAAAAGTTGAGGACGTTATTGGCAAGCCTCTTTCGCCCTACGCCATTACCAAATATGTGAATGAATTATATGCTGATATCTTTCAAAAAACCTATGGCCTAGATACAATAGGCTTAAGGTATTTTAATGTGTTTGGAAAGCGCCAAGATCCTGATGGAGCCTATGCTGCGGTGATTCCCCTGTTTGTAAAACAACTTATAAAACATGAGTCGCCTGTAATTAATGGAGACGGCAGTTACTCGCGTGACTTTACCTATATAGACAATGTGGTTCAAATGAATATATTGGCTCTAACCACTACAAACAAAGCGGCTTTAAATACGGTGTATAATGTGGCTTATGGTGAACGCACTACGCTTTTAGAACTAGCAAGTTTATTGAAGAATCACTTAGCTCAGTTTGATAGGGACATTCTTAATGTTGCGATTAAACATAGAGATAACCGGGTTGGTGATATTCCGCATTCTTTAGCCTCTATAGACAAAGCAAAACAACGCCTCCAGTACAAGCCAAAGTACAATATCGATAAAGGTATTGAGGCTGCAGTAACATGGTATTGGAACCATTTAAAATAATTACAAATGTCAGTCTGAGCGCAGTCGAAGACTCATAAACAAATCAACTAATCAAAGAATAAACACCTAAAATGAACAATATAAAAATAGCAGTAATTGGTTTAGGCTATGTAGGTTTACCATTGGCTAGGTTATTTGCTACAAAATATCCTGTGATTGGCTTTGATATCAATGAAAAGCGCATTGATGAGCTAAGGCAAGGCAAGGACACCACACTAGAGGTGGCCTCAGATGTTTTAACAGCAGTGTTAAAAAACACCAACAATAATACCATAGGGCTTTTTTGTGCGTCTCATCTTCAGGCTATAAAAGACTGCAACTATTATATAGTAACGGTACCCACACCTATTGATAAAAATAATAGGCCCGATTTAACACCGCTTTACAAATCGAGTGAAACCGTGGGCAAAGTGCTTAAAAAAGGAGATATTGTTATTTATGAATCTACGGTGTATCCTGGAGTGACTGAAGAAGAATGTATCCCTGTACTGGAACGTGTAAGCGGACTTACCTTTAACCAAGATTTTTATGCTGGCTATTCTCCAGAGCGGATCAATCCGGGCGATAAATTACATACCGTAGATAAGATATTAAAAGTAACGGCAGGCTCTACCCCAGAAATCGGTAAAAAAGTAGATGCCCTTTATGCGAGTGTGATTACCGCAGGTACGCACCTAGCGCCTACTATCAAAGTAGCAGAGGCGGCTAAGGTGATTGAAAACTCGCAACGCGATATTAATATTGCCTTTGTTAATGAGCTGGCTAAAATTTTCAATCTATTAGATATTGATACCCATGCGGTATTAGAAGCTGCAGGCACCAAATGGAATTTTTTACCCTTTAAACCCGGCTTGGTAGGCGGGCATTGTATAGGGGTTGACCCTTACTATTTAGCCCAAAAAGCCCAAGAGGTGGGCTATCATCCTGAAATTATTTTAGCAGGCCGCAGGGTCAATGATAGTATGGGACACTATGTAGCGGCTCAAGTGATAAAGTTGATGCTGCAAAAAG
Source organism: Allotamlana fucoidanivorans (assembly GCF_006265225.1). Classification (GTDB taxonomy): domain Bacteria; phylum Bacteroidota; class Bacteroidia; order Flavobacteriales; family Flavobacteriaceae; genus Allotamlana; species Allotamlana fucoidanivorans. The sequence continues at coordinate 125,125 of NZ_VDCS01000002.1, forward strand.
ACATTCGTATTAATGAGGCTAATATTTTGGTTTTGGGTATTACATTTAAAGAAAATTGTCCTGATGTACGGAACACCAAAGTGGTTGATGTAGTACATGAGCTTAAAAGCTATAATACCAACATTACTATTTATGATCCTTGGGCCAACCCAGAAGAAGTGAAACATGAATATGGCTTATCAACTACCCAAAACCTCCCTTCTGAACAATTTGACGCCGTAGTTTTAACCGTGGCTCATAAAGAATTTTTAGATGAAAATTTAGACGCTTTATTGAAAGATAATGGTGTTTTATATGATGTAAAAGGCGTTTTAAAATTATCTGTAAGTGGAAGGTTGTAAACGAAAATTAAACTAAAGTGAGTCAATTAAAAAAAGGAGCTGCATTGAATTACATGACTATATTTTTAACAAATGTGGTTGGGCTCTTTATAACTCCTTTTATACTAAACCATTTGGGGAAAGCCGAATACGGTGTGTATACCGCTATAGGTGCTTTGGTAGGAACTATATCTGTATTAGATTTAGGACTTAACAACACCATTGTGCGCTTTGTAGCTAAATACAGAGCTGAAAATGACCGAAAAAGTGAAGAAAATTTTTTGGCAACAACCATGCTGATTTATGCTGTGATTTCAGTAGTTATAGTCATTATAGGAATTTCCTTTTACGGCTATATTGATACATATTTCACTAAGATGAATACCGAAGAAATACGTATAGCTAAAACCATTTTCATATTACTTATTTTTAACTTAGCTATTGGGTTACCAGGAGGTAGTTTTACCGGTATATGTTATGGTTATGAGATGTTCGTTTTCCCAAAAACCGTCAATATTATACGTTATATTTTAAGAACCATTGTAGTTATAGGAGTTTTATTGTGGGGCGGAAAGGCTATTGCCTTAGTTATTATTGACACTGTTTTTAATATTATTTTTTTAAGCGTTGAATTTTATTATGTTTTTTACAAGTTAAAAGTTAAGTTCAAATTGCATGAATTAAAATTGAAATACATTAAAGAAATTTTTGGGTATTCGCTTTGGATTTTTGTTTTTGCCTTGGTTAGTATACTGCAATGGAAGGCTGGCCATTGGATACTTGGCAGAATTGCTACGCCAGAAGTTTTAACCATTTATGGAATTGGTATTGTACTGGGTACTTATTACGGGGCTTTTTCAACAGCAATTTCGAGCGTATTTTTACCTCGAGCAACAAAAATGACCGTAGATAATGCTTCTGGTGAAGAGTTAACCAGTATGATGATAAAAATTGGCCGAATTTCCTTTATTATTCTTATGTACATTTTTGGGGCTTTTCTATTATTTGGTTATCAATTTGTGTATTTATGGGTTGGAAAAGAACTTGGAAGCGATGGCTCCTTTGAAGTTTGGTTAATAGCATTATTGATTATGATGGCTTATACCCTTCCTTTGATTCAAGGGTTTGGAAATTCTATTTTAGAAGCAAAAAACAAGTTATCGTTCAAAGCCGTTTTGTATCTAACCTTCTTGATTACTGGAGCTGGATTTGGAGCTTTTTTGGCTAAAACTTATGGTGCTTTAGGTATGATATGTGGTACGGTAACAGGTTGGTTTATTGTGCAAAATGTTATGAACTTCTATTATCACAAAGTGATTGGTTTAAATATCTTTAGATTTTTTAGAGAACTATCCTATAAATCTCTTTTAACTGTTTTTGCAATTATTGTTATCAGCTATTTTATAAATTATATACCGGGTAATGGCTGGCTAAATTTTATTTTTAAAGCAAGCTGCTATTCCATATTTTACATACTGGGTATGTATCATTTGGGCCTTATCGAATTTGAAAAAAAATTATTTAAAGATTCTCTATCACCAGTTTTTAAAAAAATCAATGAATAATGTTAAAGTTAAAAAGCATAAGTTTTACAGATGGAGGAAGAAAGGTTAATTATGACTATTCAGTTACAGATACTATTAAAAAATACTTTAACGCTGAGCATAAGTTCTATATTAAGTATGGTGAAGATGTAAGGAACGTACCAACTAGTATTTTGGTGATACCCTTTCTTTCAAACTTTTTACCCATCTCTTGGTTTGCCAATTTTGATATAGAAGTTGAAGAAATTGATGAAGGTTTTAATTTTGCGATTAAGAAAGTTAAGGATGAATTTCAAAAACAATTTCACGATTATAGCATTCTGGGAGATTTAAATTATAGAAAACTTATATCAAATAAAATAGAAGGAAAGAAGACGGCCATGCTGTTTAGTGGTGGTGTTGATGCTTACGCCACTTATATAAGAACTTATGACCAGATTCCCGATTTAGTAACTATTCTTGGAGCCGATATTGATATTGATGATAAAAAGCAATGGGGAGAATTTACAAATTTCATTGAAAGCGAAGAGTTATTAAAAAACAACAAAAAAGTTTATATTGAGACCAATGTGCGTAATTTTTATACTTACCAAGTTGAACTATTGTTAAAAGACATTGGTTGGTGGGGCAAGGTTCAGCATGGTCTGTCTCTAATTGGTTCTTTAGCACCAATTTCATATTTAAGATCTTATAGTAAGATTTATATAGCCTCTTCATATACCAAAGCTATAGACATTGCTTGGGGGTCTACACCACAAATAGATGAAAATATTACGTGGTCTGGTATTAAGGTTTTTCATGATGGTTATGAACTTCAAAGGCAAGATAAAGTTGATTTAATTACTAAGTTTTCTAACGAAACCAATAACAAATTTAAACTTCGTGTATGTTATTCCGAGCTTAGAACTGAATTTAACTGCAGTTGTTGTGAAAAATGCTATCGAACCATTCTTGGTATCATTTTAAATGGGAAAAATCCAAATGAATATGGATTTAATGTTGATAAGGGTGTTTATAATGAAATTTTTAAGGTATTAAAGCAATATGGTTCAAACATAGGAATGAACTACTTTTGGTGGGAACTCATGGAGAAATCTAAGGTATCACAAAACATGTTTGTTTTTGAAAATATAGAAATAGAAAATAAACAATTAGAGAGAATAAGAGATGGAGAATTACAAAGTATGTTAGAAGCCAAAATAAAAAAAACTAAAAATTCAAAAGAAAAGCTAAAATTTATTTTAAGGAATAAGTATCCTTGGTTAATCAAATTAATAAAAAAAATCAAAGTATGAAATACGGTTTACTTACTTATATAGAAAATCAAAAATATTTTAATATCGGAGATAATATACAGAGCTTGGCTGCTAAGCAATTTCTACCTAAAGTTGATAAGTATATAGATAGAGAGTCAATGGCTTTTTACAGCGACGAAGAAGTTAAACTGATTATGAATGGTTGGTTTATTCACAACACTGAAAATTGGATTCCTTCCGATAAAATCAATCCTTTATTCGTTTCTTTCCATATGAACAATACGGCCGCTCCTTACATGTTAAGTGATAGAGGTATTGCTTATTTAAAAAAACATGAACCTATTGGTTGTCGCGATCAATTTACAGCAGACACTTTAAACGCTAAAGGCATTGAAGCTTACTTTACTGGTTGTTTAACATTAACATTAGATTCGTATAAGGTGGATGATTCAGAAAGGGGTGATGACGTTTATATAGTTGATCCGTTATATAGCTACCCAAGTCCTCAAAAAAATTTTTACAACTCAAGAGCAACTATAAAAAATATTCTGAATGGTAAAGCTTTACAGTTAAGGAAAAAAAGTAAACATGTAAAAAACTTCATTAGTCAAGAATTACTTAATGAGGCCCATTATGTCAATCAAGAACCTTTGAATAACATTTCTGATGAGGAAAAATTTGATATTGCTGAAGAACTTCTTAAAAAGTATGCAAGGGCTAAATTAGTTATTACTTCTAGAATACATTGTGCATTACCTTGTTTAGCAATGGAAACACCAGTTATATTTATAAATGGCTTTGATAGTTTTGTGGATTCTTGCCGATTTGATGGTATTTTAGAATTATTTAATCGCATTGATATTAACACAAAAACAGGAGAATTCACCTCAAACTTTCCATTACAAGGAAAAATACACAAAGACACAAAGGTAAAAAATCTTGGTTTGCATCATAAGTTAGCTGAACCTCTAAAGAAAAAGTGCAGAACATTTGTATCAAAGTAAATCTATTGTAATGATTCCAAAAATAATACATTATTGTTGGCTTAGTGATGACGAGTTTCCCAATTTAATAAGATTTTGTATTGAATCTTGGAAAGAGAAGTTACCTGAGTATGAATTTATGCTTTGGGACACCAATAGGTTTCCCGTTGAGGACAATATTTGGGTAAAGCAAGCATTTCAAGCTAAAAAATATGCTTTTGCATCGGATTATATCCGGTTATATGCTGTTCTTAAATATGGAGGTATATATTTAGATACTGATGTTGAAGTAGTAAAAAGCTTTAATTCGTTATTACACCTTCCCTATTTTTTCGGTTCCGAAGGAGATGGAATAATTGAAGCAGGTGTATTTGGTGCGAAGAAAGATTCAAATTGGGTTTCTAAATGTTTATCCTATTATGAAAACAAATCCTTTATCAGGGAAGATGGCAGCTATGATACGCTAACACTACCGAGAATAATGATGAAAAAAATGCAAGAAAATTATAGAATAAAAGAACTAGGATACTCTGAAGCACAAAATCCAAATTTTTCATATTTAGCAAATGAATTGTTTATGTTTCCAAAAGATTTCTTTTGTGCTAAAAACCATGGAACTGGAATTATTGAAAAAACAAAGAACACCTTTTGTATCCATCATTTTGCAATGTCATGGGTGCCAAAACGAATTGCTTTTCTACCTAACATTAAAAGAAAACTGATGAAACTTTTTGGAGTAAATACAATTAATAAAATAATTGTATTTCTTAGATTAAGGAAAATATTAAGAGGAGGTAAATAAAGTTGCGTGTTTTATATTTAAATAAATAATGAAAATAGCTTACATAACAGATCAATTATACTTACATGGTGGTGCGGAGAGGGTTTTAACCAATAAGGTCAACTATCTAGCCAACTTAGAAGATATGACCATTTTTATTATAACTAATGAACAAAAAAAAAATAAATTTTGTTATGATATTGATTCAAAAGTTAAACATTTAGATATAAATTTGATTTATAAAAGAGACAGAAGCTATTTTTCCATATTAAACATAGTTAAAGCTCCTATTCATTTTTATAAATTAAAATCTTTATTGAATAAAATTAAACCAGATGTAATAATAACTTTAAGTTCTCAATATGATTATTATTTTTTACCATTTATAGTAAATAAAACTCTCATAATAAAAGAATTTCATTCTTCAAGGCATTACTATCAACAAGATAGGGCCAATTGCAGTAAACTAAAAGGGTTTGTTTACAAATTAAATGATTTTGTTGAGAGAAAATACACTTATAATGTATTACTTACTGATGATGAAAAGAAATATTTTAAATCAAACAATACTATTGTAATACCCAATTTCCTTATAGATATTCCTAAATCATTTTCATCATTAACAAATAAGAAAGCAATAAGCGCAGGGAGAATAGCACCAGTAAAGGGGTTTGAGAACTTAATAATAGCGTGGAAAATTGTATTTGAAAAAAACAAAGAATGGATCATAGAAGTCTATGGTAATGGAGAAAAGAAATATGTTGAAAAACTAAATAATCTTATTATTTCTTTAGGCTTAGATAATAACTTTTTTATAAAAGAAGCTACACATCAGATAGAACAGAAAATGCAAGAGGCGTCATTTTATGTTATGAGTTCTTTAACCGAATGTTTTCCAATGGTTTTATTAGAATCAATGTCTAATGGATTACCAATTATATCTTTTAATTGTCCTAACGGTCCCAAAAATATTGTCTCACATAATAATGATGGATTGTTGATAGAGGATGGTAATGTTGAGAAGCTTGCGCTTGCTATATTAAATATGATTGAAAACGAAGAAATGCGAAAAAACTTTAGTAAAAATGGGACTTTGAATGTCAAAAGGTATAACAAGCAAACAATAATGAAGAAGTGGCTACACTTATTTGGTTATAAAAATTTGATATTATAAATGAGAAAGTTACTATTCGTTATAAACTCTCATAATATAAATTCATACTTATTCAAATGTATTGAAAGGGTTAGTAATGAAATTTCCGATATTTATATAGAGATATTTATTGATAAAGATATCGCAAACATAGAATTTTCATTTCCACCTATTACGAAATTCATAGATGAAAAATTCAATAATTTGTCAAGTAATCCTTTGGATTTTACAAACATAAGTCTTTTAACAATTAAACCCAATATAAAAGTTATAGGTGATTTTTCAAGTTTAAGCTTTTGTGATTACATTATTTTTGAGTCAGAACCTATACTTGATAGTAAATATAAAAAACTATCAAAAAAAGGATTTTTGACTTTTGACTCAAACTATAATTTTATTTTAAGTTCAATTTTATATGACAAAAAAATACCTCTTAGAATATTGTTTAATGATTTAAAGTCTACACAATGGAAAATTATTTTTGGAGTTGAATTAAAAAAAGAAAAAGGAGTAATAAACAATATTCACAAGATTCTTTTTAATTTCTCTATTTTTTTGATAAAATTTTTAAAAAGCGATAATGAATATTTATATGCAGGTGCTTTTCAAAAAAGGGAAAATAAAAGGTCAAAATTGAAGACTCATTTTAAATTTGTTATTTATTATATTGTACTGACGTTTAAAATATTCTCAAGAAAGTTTTCATATAATAAACTAAATTGGAAAATTGCTATTAAAGAAAATGATCGCTATATTTTTTTAAAACAACCAAAGAATTCATTTTGGGCTGATCCATTTATCATAAAAAATAAAACAGGAAGCGTTGTGTTTTTTGAAGAGTTAAAAGAGAATAATATAGGTCGAATATCATGTTTAAGGCTTAATGAGTTTCATGAAGTTATTGAATACAAATCTGTTTTGGATAAGGATTACCATTTGTCTTTTCCAAATGTATTTTTTAGGGATAATACTTTTTACATGATACCAGAAACCAGTCAAAAAAATAATTTACAACTATATAAATGTGAGGTATTCCCTTTTAAGTGGAATTTTGAAAAGAATTTGATGGAAGGCATTAAACTTGTTGATGCTATATGGTTGTATTATGATGAGTTGTATTGGATTTTTGCTAACAAAATTGAGGATTTTGAACATGATAACAATGAAAGGTTATATCTTTATTATTCTGATGACCTATTCAGTAATAAATGGCAATCTCACATAAGAAATCCAATTATTGCTGACTCTTCTAAATCTAGAAATGCTGGCAATTTTATTTTTGAAAATAACAAAATTTACCGGGTGTCTCAAAAATGTGTGTCGAGTTATGGAGAAAACTTAGTGATAAATGAAATCCTTGAACTTTCAAAATTTGATTATAAAGAAAATACGGTTGAAGAAATATTTCCCCATGATAATTATGTTGGTTTACATACAATGAATAGCAGTAAGGATTTGAAAGTATTTGATTTTTTAATAAAAGAATAATGTTTGATTTTATCCCATTGGAATACTATTTTAGGGTGTATATCCATATAGCCTTTTTTGTTGTAGTATTTACTTTATTGCATACCTATGCATTATCCATCAATGACCGTAAAAATATAAACTATATTAATATTATAGGGTATTTGTTTTTGTTTTATGCCATATTGTATATTGGTTTTAGACCCGTAAGCGGACGTTTTTTTGGGGATATGTCCACTTACAACGTTAAATATTTAAGATATGTTAATGGGGAGCCGTTAAACACCAAACAAGATGTTTTTTTTGAAATATATATGAAGATTTGTTCTCAGTTTTTAACGGTAAAGTATTTTTTTTTACTCTGTGCCATTGCTTATATTCTTCCTTTCTATAAAGTTTCTATTTTCTTTTTTGGAAAATATTGGCTATATGCATTTTTGATGTTCGCTGTTTCTTTCTCGTTTTGGACATATGGCACTAATGGTATCAGAAACGGCATGGCTACATCTTTTTTTTTGTGGGGCGTGTCACTTTATAACAAAAAGTTTTGGATGATAGTTGTGTTTATTATTTCTACACAAATACATAACTCATTAATGCTTCCTATAATGGCATTTTTAATATCACATACATATAGTAATTCTAAATCATATTTTATATTTTGGCTTTTTTCAATTCCACTTTCCCTAGCTTTTGGTGGCATATGGGAAAACCTTTTTGCAAGTTTAGGTTTTGGAAACGATAGGCTTTCTGGTTACATTTCAGGAACTCAGTTAGATGATGCCGGAATCGTTACCAGCGGTTTTAGGTATGACTTTTTGTTTTATAGTGCCGTAGCTGTTTTTGTTGGATGGTATTTTATTTTTAAAAAAGATTTTTATGATAAAGTATATTTTCATTTGTACAATACATATCTTATATGTAATGGGTTTTGGATATTGGTAATTAGAGCAAATTTTTCAAATAGATTTGCATACTTATCATGGTTTTTGATGGGATTAATAATTATTTATCCTTTCTTGAAAGGATCTTTTTTTAACAATCAACATATTGTCATTGGCAAAGTACTTACTGCCTATTTTTCTTTTACATATTTTATGTATTATGTTTATTATTAATAACCTCAAAGAATAATGAAAACTTTAACCGTTTTTACACCTACCTTTAACCGTGCCTATTGTTTAGATCAATGTTATGATAGTCTAATTAAACAAACCAACCAAGATTTTATTTGGTTAATTATAGATGATGGTTCGTCAGACAATACTAAAGAATTGGTTAATAGTTGGATTAAAGAGCATAAAATTGAAATACAGTACCACTATCAAGACAATCAAGGGATGCACGGGGCACATAATACAGCATATAGCCTCATTAAAACAGACCTCAATGTGTGCATCGATTCTGATGATTTTATGCCAAATAACGCCGTTGAAAAAATTCTTTGTTGTTGGCATGATAATAAAAATGATCATATAGCAGGGATCATTGGCTTAGACGCAGATAAGCAAGGACGAATTATTGGTTCAAAATTACCTGAAAATTTATATATATCAACCGTAATTGATTTGTACCAGAAGCACCATGTTGTTGGAGATAAAAAATTAGTTTATCGAACTAAAATTATAAAACAATACCCACCCTACCCAATCTTTGATGGAGAAAAGTTTGTCCCTTTAGGCTGTTTATATCAATTAATTGATCAAGATTATAAAGTATTGACATTAAATGAAGTGCTATGCATTGTTGAATACATGCCTGATGGTTCGAGCTTAAATATGCTAAAACAATATAGGAGAAATCCAAAGGGGTTTGCCTATTCTCGTTTGATTGAAATGAAATATGCCATATCATTTAAAGAAAGAATGAAAAAAGCCATTCATTACGTATCTTCAAGTTTATTGGCAAAAAATTGGAGTTTCATTTCTGAATCAACAAGAAAAATGCACACAATATTAGCCATCCCTTTTGGGTTCATGCTATATCTATATATCATTACTAATACTTCCAAAAATTAAAAAAAATGAACCCATTGAGAGTATTACACGTACTAACTATAATGAATCGAGGTGGTGCTGAAACTATGGTAATGAACTACTACAGGAATATAGATAGAACTAAGATTCAATTCGATTTCCTTTTGCATCGTGAATCTGAGGGTGCATTTGACGATGAAATTTTATTATTAGGTGGTAGAATATATAGATTACAAAATATAAATTTTAAGAATTTGCGTCAATATAAAAAAAGCTTAGATACTTTTTTTAAGACACACCCGGAATATAAAATAATTCATAGTCACCTTAACGGTTTAAGTACATTTGTGCTAAAAGCTGCTAAAAAAAATAATGTTCCTGTAAGGATTGCTCATAGCCATACTAGTTTATATAAGGTCAATATGAATCCTTTTTCAAGAAACAGACACAGTCTTAATTTTATATTTAAGTTCTTTGTTCAAAATTATTTCAAATTAAAGGTTCCTAAATACGCCAATCATTACTATTCTTGTGGCAAAAAAGCTGGTTTATGGCTATTTGGAAAGCGTAATATCAATGCGGTTAATATGATTAACAATGCCATTGATTCCGACAACTTTGTTTATCAAGAAAAAAAGGCGAGAACCATAAAAGAACAACTTAATTTAAACAATAAATTTGTTGTTGGTCATGTAGGTAATTTTGTTGTTGAGAAAAACCATTCTTTTTTAATAAGGGTTTTTGGCGAGTTGCTCAAGTTAAACAAAGATTGTGTTTTATTGCTTGTTGGTGGTGGTGACAATAAAATGTATAAGGAATTGGTGTCTGAAATGGACATTGTTAATCAAGTGAAATTTCTTGGTGTTAGAAATGATGTAAATAATATTTTACAGGCCATGGACGTGTTTGTGTTTCCCTCAACAAATGAAGGCTTACCGGTAACTCTCATAGAGGCGCAAAGTTCTGGGTTAAAAATTCTAGCATCGGATGAAATATCCAATGAATTAAACATTACAGATTTGGTGAAATTTATGTCTCTAGACCAACCTCCAAAATATTGGGCAGAATTCATTATAAAACATTCAAACTATAATAGAGAAAATACTAAAGATAAAATTGTAAAAGGAAATTATGATATAATTAATAATGCCAAAATGTTACATGATTTGTATCAAAATGCTTTAAAAAAATAGTCAAATGTGTGGAATTAACGGATTTATTTCAACTAATCAAAATACAAGTAAAAAGATATTTCTTGATAATATCAATGCAATGAACAACCTGATCTTTCATCGGGGGCCAGATGATGATGGAGTCTATACTGACATTAACAATGATACAAGAATAGCTATGGGCATGAGAAGACTTTCAATTATTGATCTTAGCTCAGGAAAACAACCCATTTTTTCCGATAACAAACAAATTGTTATTGTTTTTAATGGTGAAATTTATAATTATCTAGTGCTTAAAAAAGAATTAGAAGAAAAAAATGTAACCTTTAAAACAAAGAGCGATACTGAAGTTATATTGAGAATGTATGAAATGTATGGCATAGAATCATTTAAAAAATTAGATGGCATGTTTGCTTTTAGTATTCATGATAAAATAAAAAATAAAGTTTTTATTGCTAGAGATTTTTTTGGTGAAAAACCTTTGTATTATACTAAAAACGACAATGGATTTTATTGGGCATCAGAATTAAAATCTATCGTTAATCAGTTGCCCTTATTACCACGTATAGATAATCTTGGACTCAATCTGTACTTTAAACTCACCTACATTCCTGCTCCTTATACAATTTACGAAGGTATAAAAAAGCTTGAATCAAATAATTATATTGAGTACGATTTAAAATCCAATAACTTCTCTTCAATAATTATTGAAAATGAGCATCCAAAAAACATAAAAAAACCAACATTTAGTGAGGCCAAAGCAAAAGTGAAAGACTTGGTCCAGCAAAGTGTAGAAAGTCGTTCTGTCGCCGATGTGCCTTTGGGAACGTTCCTATCCGGTGGTGTGGATTCTTCGATAGTTTCGCTTTGCTTATCTAGAATAAATAATTCAAAAATTAACACTTTTTCAATTGGTTTTGAAAAAAAATCATTTGACGAATCGGATAAAGCACGCACAGTAGCAAAACTTATCAATAGTAACCACCATGAATTTATTATTAATGAAAAAGATTTAGAAAACCATGTGCATGATATTCTAGATAATTTTGATGAGCCCTTTGCGGACTCGTCTTGCCTGCCAACATATTTAGTAGCTAATAAAACAAGTCAACATGTAAAAGTAGCCCTAACAGGTGATGGTGGCGATGAAGTGTTTGGAGGCTATAATAAATACTATATGGGAAATATTAATCAAAAGTACACAAGAATAGTTCCAAATACAATTCATAAGGCCATATCCAAACCAGCTGAGCATTTATTTAAAACTAAGGATGATAATAGAGGTGTGAGATTTTTGATAAGACGTTTATTAAACTCCATTAATTATTCTGGAGATCATTATTGGGACATTATATCTTTGGGTTTTCCATCAAACAGTTTATCGTCCTTTTTATTACCTGAATTTTTCCAAACGGAACCATTTGAATATTATAAAGAGTCAACTAACATCAAATCACCCAAAAACCTAACTGAGTACCGATTAATAGATAAGGTTATGAGTTTAGAAGGCGATATGTTAGTTAAGGTTGACAGAACCAGCATGTTGAGTTCCCTAGAATGTAGAGCCCCTTTTTTAAACAAAAAACTATGGGAATATACAAAGTCACTACCACATGCGTATTTGATGAAGGGGTGGGATAAAAAATTTATATTAAAAGAGGCTTTTAAAGGAGATTTCCCGAAAAACTTTTTAATCAAATCGAAATCTGGTTTTGGAGTTCCCGTAGGAGACTGGTTAAGGTCCTCTCTTAAAAAGGATTTGGAATATTTTGTTAATGATGCATTTTTAGATTCACAAAATATTTTTAAAAAAGAAGCTATTAAACAACTAGTTTTTGAACACCTAAACGGGAAAGACCATACCTTTAAAGTTTGGACATTTTACTGTTTTCAAAAGTGGTATTGTAAAGAATATAAAAGTTAAACACTATTTTTTTAAATTATTTATAATGTATTAATGTACTTTTAAATTAATTACAAGTATTATTTAGCATAACAACTTCATTAGAATTTGTTGTGCTTGGAATTTTTATGCAACTAAAATTAAGTGGTTTATTTATAGTGTTTGAAGAAATTAAAATATTATGGTTTACTCCTCTCAAAATAATACCCTCACTATTATCACTATTAACTATATTAGATATGATTTCAATATTAGAAGCGTTTTCTATTTGTGCCCTACCTCCAGAAACATTATTTTTAAATATTACACCACTTGCACTTGCAAAATCACTAAAGGAAGTTGAAGATTTGAAAGAATTATTTTCAACATTTACTTTGTAATTTCCATCACCAACACCTTGATTAAGACCTACAAAATTCAAATGAATGGTTTTGACATCAATTTCATTATTAGTAATATTAAGTTTATCTGCTTTTGTAAGTTGTATTGTTATACCAGCGCTGTTATTTTTCTGCGAGGTAATTCGATTATTACTTATCTCCATATTAGTAATAGACTGTAAAAAAAGACCTTTAGCACAATCATTGATAATATTATCATATACTTTAACCTTACCAGTATATATTGTTATACCACTATCATATCCAGTAATTGTGTTTCCATATATTTCATTATTAAAAACGGTTTCTCCTTCTCCAGTTGCTAAAATAGCAGCACTATTAGACCCTGCCATAGCTTTAAATGTGTTATTACGAATTTTTGAGTTGGAAGCATAACTCCATCCAACTAAGCTTTCTAAATCATTATTTTCAATGATAATGTTATCACCAACATAAATGGTGAAGGCACCATTTCGGCTTCCTCGTTCTATATTTCCCCTTATGGTTACATCAAAAACTCTTTGATAATAAATCAATTCTCCAGTATTAGGATCTCTTTCTCTTACTGGTTCTATGTCCATAGCATAGCCTACAACCCCTCCATCAGAATTTTGTGAGGGTTGTGCATTGTCTATAAAAGTGTTATTCTCAACAAGTATATTATGCCCATCAGTAAGTGCAAAAGCTATCATTCTGTTTTTTTCGAAATGACAATTCTTTATTATGATTGAATTTGAAGGATTGTAGTCTGGGTTAAAAGAAAAACCTATTGACTCAATAAATAACCCACCAACTGACCCCATGGTCATTTTAACACCATCGATTACCACATTATTACTTGCATGAATAGTTAGTAAATGAGATCCTTCTTCAGCATTAAGTTTTGAATACTTGCGTAAATCTCTATCTCCATATAAAACTCCTCCGGTAACGTTAACATTTGTTTCTTCCCTTATTGCAAGTAAAGCAGCGGCTTGACTTGAATCATTCGTCGATGGAAATACCCTAAGTATGGTATTGTCTGTCATTATTAGATTAAAATCAGAAGGTATATTGATTGCCTCAATAGACCTATAAAAGTTTTGATTGGATGTTGTACTAGTAACCTTACTTACCTCAAAATAAGCATCCATTTTATCAATCTTAAAAGTAGTTACCCCTAATTCTTTAACTTGAAACATCATAGATTCTAAAATATCTCGATTTTTCAATGCAATATCTGAAGTCGTTTCTCCTTCTACGATCCCCCAGCGTTTAGGATCAAAATGAAACACCGGGTCTTTCATGGCTGGTGCAGACCCTCCTAGTGTTAAACTGGCATCTAATAACTCACCAGAAACAGTAGAATTATCAGAAAAATTAAGGGTACCATTAATAATATCACCACCTTCGTAAAGCAACGTCACATTGGTGGGCAAGTTAACCGTTTGTCCTTTTAAGTCTAACACACAGTCTATAATAACCGTGCTATTCGGTTCTAAATTTTCTAAAGTAAAACTACAAGGGGTAGTACTTCGTTCTTCATCACTGCCATCTTCTTCTTCAATATCTTCAGGTTTTTCAATCTCAGTATTATCGTCCTGTTTTGGTTCAATAAATAAGTCCTCATTGTTACACGACCATAGCGTTGTTAACAATACCATCAATAAAAGCATAGGTTTAAACATCATTTTCATAAGTCCTAAAAATTTGGGGTGCTACTAATTATTCTAATCACAATATTAAATATTTCAAAAAAAACATCGATAAGATGTTCTGTTTTTTCGATTAAAAACATTATCATCTTGAGTTTTAATCGTTTAAATGTAGTTTTGTATCGATAAAATGTAATTTAGTTGCTCATTTAAAACCTATGTACGTCCATTCTATGCAAATGGATCATATTTTTTTTTGGAATCGCAAAAATAATTATTCTTTTTAAACCGCTAACTACTTGTTAATAAGTCGTTATAACTTTTTTAACTGCTTTTAACAGGCCTAAAAAAAAATGGCATGATACCTATTTAGATAACCCAGCTTACGCTAATGTTTAATACATGCCCATCATTTGTATGAGAAATGAGCTGAGTATAACCCCTAATAGGTTTAAAGGGCGCTGCCCCAAGGTTTTGAAAGTACCATTTATCAACATTTACTCCTTTAAAAGCATCAGGTTAGTTTAGCTTACAGTCTTAATCACAAGCCTTAATACAATACTATAGTAAACTTATGTATTTAACAATCAATAAGTTATGCTTTATTTTAGATCATTAAAGAATGATAAAACATTTTAAACAATTAGGACGCCTCTTTGTTTAAAACTATGTTTTCAAGAGTTGGATTTTTTTACAAACTTTGTAAGGTCAGTTAGACATTTCAAGGAAGTGTACTAAGACTATAATTTTTTTACTCATGTTTAAATTTTTATGCTTATGGCTATTAAATTTAAGGCGCAAGCCAGAAAAAACCCTCAGGATTTAAATTTACCTGAGAAGTACTATGCTGCTGCAATAGCAGATGGTAGTGTAGATATGGATTCGCTCGCGGAGCAAATTTCCTATCAATGTACCGTAACAGAATCCGACTGTTATGCGGTATTGCTCTCTTTAGAGCGCAACATTATTGACGCACTAAAGCAGGGGCGTATTGTTAAACTAGGACGCTTGGGTAATTTTCAAGTGGGTATAAGCTCAGAAGGCCGTGATTCTGAATTAGAATTGGATGCCAGTGCGATTACAAAATCCCGAATTTTATTCAGACCTGGTAAACGCTTACGCCGTTTATTAAATGACTTATCATTTAGAAAAGCGAGCTAGAACCCCGTAAGCCAAGTGTAATAAGGTCTTGAGTGCTTCTCACCACTCAGGGCCTTTTTTTATGCCTATACCTTCACTAAACCATGCGGATGCCAAGGTTACAGCATCAGGATGAGTGCCAAGAACGCTCAGAACGTTTTAGTTCTTTGATCTTAAAGTCATTTTAAACCATAAAAAAAGCCCAAAAACACAGCTAGAACCCCGTTTTTTGAGCTAAGTTTAATAAGGTCTTGAGTATTCTCACCCACTCAATACGTATTTAAGGGTACTAAATTACTCAAATAAACCCTAACAAAACAGATTTTTGTTTTTTTTAAT
Organism: Allotamlana fucoidanivorans; assembly: GCF_006265225.1. Classification (GTDB taxonomy): domain Bacteria; phylum Bacteroidota; class Bacteroidia; order Flavobacteriales; family Flavobacteriaceae; genus Allotamlana; species Allotamlana fucoidanivorans. Next base: position 141,173 of record NZ_VDCS01000002.1, read on the forward strand.
GTCTTTTTTATTGAAAAAAACAGGAGCATTCTTAGCTTTTTGAAACATGGCGCCACCGTTGTTGGTCGAATTTTACATGAGATGAACCATTAATCCTGTCATCTTTCTGTATAACTTTATATATTTGCTTGACGTCTTAAAAAAGACTTGCTACATGAAAAAAAAAATAATACGAGTGACCACCGTACCTGTTTCTCTGGGCACCTTATTAAAAGGACAACTTAAATTTATTTCAGCCTATTTTGATGTGATAGGGGTTTCTTCGTCAGAGGATGGGATCCTGGAAAGTATTGGTGAAACAGAAGGTATAAAAACAATACCCTCTGTTGAAATGACCAGAAAAATAACCCCTTTTAAAGACTTAATAGCGCTTTGGAAACTCTATGTTATTTTTAAAAAAGAACAGCCTTTTATGGTACATTCACATACCCCAAAAGCAGGCACCTTGTCTATGATAGCGGCAAAATTTGCTGGAGTACCACACAGATTACATACCATTGCAGGCCTTCCTTTAGTGGAAGCTCGGGGGCTTAAACGTTCCCTTTTAAACACGGTAGAAAAAGTGACCTATGCCTGTGCAACTAAAATTTATCCTAATTCATATGGCCTAGTTGATATCATTTTAGATCACAAGTTTACAACTCCAAAGAAACTAAAGGTGATCGCTAATGGAAGTTCAAATGGTATAGATACCTCTCACTTTAATCCTGCCCACTATTCTAGGGATTTTAAACAAAACCTAAAGGCACAACTTCAACTGTCTGAAAATGATTTTATATTTGTTTATGTAGGGCGTCTTGTTAAAGACAAAGGCACAAATGAATTAATTGAAGCCTTTGTAAAACTAGCTGATAATACCCCTAACATAAAATTGGTATTGGTTGGTGGCTATGAAAATGACCTCGATCCGCTCAAACCAAATACCCTAGATGCCATAAAGCATCATACTAGTATTGTCTTTGTGCCTTGGGTAAAGGATGTTAGGCCCTATTTTGCTATTTCAAATGGCTTAGTATTTCCAAGTTATAGAGAAGGCTTCCCTAATGTGGTTTTACAAGCTGGCGCCATGGGAATTCCTAGTATTGTAACCAATATTAATGGGTGCAATGAAATTATTATAGAAGGACAAAATGGCCTTATAATACCAACAAAAGATGTTGAAGCTTTGTACAATAAAATGCGTGAATTTTATATGGAGGGTAATAAATTTAATGCAGATACCTGCAGAGACCTTATTGTTACCAGATATGAACAGCACCTTGTTTGGAAAGCTATTTTAAAAGAATATCAAGGACTTTATATACCTATAAACCCAGAATAGCAGCCCTGCGTTTAAGTCTACAAAAATAATCTTTGACCTATATCAGGATAGTCTGTTACCGATAAAATTATAACCATCAACGGAAATTATACAGGATAGCTGCTTCGTATAAAAGATAGTTTTATATTTGATAGATAATTATGGTTTGATATTATAGCACTCTCCCTTTTAAAATATTAAAACAGCTGTAACCTACAATATGTATTACAAAACCTTTATTAAACCCGTATTAGACTTTTTAGTGTCTTTCATTGCCATACTGTTGTTGTCTCCAATTATCATAATAGCAACCATAGGTTTAACCTTGGCAAATCATGGTAAACCCTTTTTTATACAAAATAGGCCCGGTAAAAATGAACGTATTTTTAAGATTATCAAGTTTAAAACCATGACCGACACAACCGATGCAAACGGTAACTTATTACCTGATGCAGACCGATTGACTGCTATTGGCAAAATAGTGAGAAAAACATCTATTGATGAAATTCCACAGTTGTTCAATGTTCTAAAAGGCGACATGTCTATTATAGGCCCTAGACCATTATTACCGCAGTACCTACCTTATTATACAGAAGAAGAACGTAAAAGACATTGGGTAAAACCAGGTATAACAGGGTTAGCGCAGGTAAATGGAAGAAATTTTTTAGATTGGGAACCCCGATTGAAGCTTGATGTAGAATATGTCAAAACAGTGTCGTTTAAAGTTGATTTAAGTATTTTTTTAAAAACGATATATAAGGTATTAGCTTCTAAAGATATTGCGGTTGATGCAACCAAATCGCAGCCTTATTTAGATGAATTAAGAAAAAATGGAATGTAAACCAAATCTATTATTGATAGTATGATGACAAAACATGAAAAACGTGTAAGGATTTATGGCGCTGGCGGTCATTCACATGTTATTAAAGACGTTTTAAGGCAAAATGGCTATGTTATTACTGATACGTTTGATGATAAGCCTGAAGGTGTACATCATGCCTCAAAACATGTGAATATGGGTGCCAGAGCACATCTGAACGATTTTCCGCATCAAGGTGATCCGGTTATTATTGCAGTAGGTATAAATTCAGATAGAGCCGAAATAGCGCGTATTTTAAAGTGTAGTTATGAAACTGCAATTCACCAGTCGGCCATCATTTCAGAAAGCTCCAGTATTGGGGAGGGTACCGTAGTTTTTGCTGGTGCCATTGTTCAACCCAATACTGTTGTAGGGAAACATGTTATTGTAAATACGGGCGCCAGCATTGATCATGATAATGTGATAGGCGATTATGCCCATATTTCGCCTAAAGCGGCACTATGTGGTCATGTTGAAGTTGGAGAAGGCTCACATATTGGTGTTGGTGCCGTTGTGATTCCTTTGGTTAAGATTGGTAAGTGGTGTACTATAGGGGCTGGTACTATTGTTTTAAACGATGTGCCAAATTATGCCACTGTTGTAGGAAACCCAGGTAAAATTATAAAAATATTAAATCCTAAAAAACGTGAAAAACTATAAAAAAACTGACATTACATTTGTTGGTTCAGGTATATCTGCGTCATTTACACTAATAAATTTTTTGAGTCTTTTAGATAAAACGCTCTTGTCTAAAAAATTATCAATAACCATTATAGATAGGTATGCTGAATTTAACACGGGAATCCCTTACGGGGAACGCTCTGGTTTTTCTACCCTTTTAATTACCTCATTGAAAAATTTCTTACCCGAACCAGAACGCACCCGGTTTATTGTTTGGCTCAATGAAAATAAAACTTGGCTTTTAGAGGCTTACAAGAATGAAGGAGGTGTGTTAACGGAGCAATGGTTACATAAACATGCTGAAGAAATACAAAATAATGATTGGATCGATTTGTTTTTACCACGTCGGTTTTTTGGTATTTATATTGATGAACGTGTCAAACAAAAAATCAAGCTCCTCGAAAATAAAAATAAAATAGAAGTTACTTTTATAAAAGAAGAGGTGGTTGATATTGCCGAAAATGATAATACCTATAATATGGTATTAAGCAACGATGCTAATTTATGCTCAAAAAAAGTGATTCTTTCTGTAGGTTCGTTACCTGTACAAAAACTCTGGAAAAATAAAGAGGTTATTGAAACAGAAAACTTACTGTTTGTTAATACACCATATGAACCTAATTTAATCAGTACCATTGACAAAATGGATCGCTTTTTGCGCCAAAGAAGTCAAGCTCATAAAAAAACTAATGTGTTAATTATTGGCGCCAATGCCAGTGCATTAGAAATTTTATATAAACTAAACGATCATTTAGGTTCAAACCAATATAACTTGAATGATTTTGTATTTTTATCTACACAAGGGCGTACACCAGATGCTGTTATTGACCAACAGCGTAAAGAAACCTTTGAGGCTGTTCATTTAAACAAATTACAAAGAAAAAACGCATTATCTGCTAAATCTATAGCAAAAGCAGCCTTTGAAGACATTAAGGAGTCTGATAAAATACAATTAGGGGCAGCTTCAACCGTAGACACCATTTCTGCTGCTTTTGGGGCCTTACTAACTAGATTAGAGTATAATGAGCTATCTAAATTTGCTTGTCACTATGGTAATGAAATTGGTAAAAAACAGCGCTGTGCCGGTGAACACTATACCAATACGATAGAAAATTTAAAAAAACAAGAACGTTTTGAGCATTTGGCTGGACGCTTTATTGATTTAGATTTAGACGAAACAAATAACGAGTATGTTTTAAAGTATTTAGATACTGAAACGGGTAGTGAAAAATGGCATGACAAAAAATTTCACCTGATTATCAATTGTGTTGGTAGCATGAATTTAACAGATAATCGTATTCCTAAATTGTTAACCCGTTTGATGCAAAAAGGCTATTGCAAAATGAACGAATCTAAGATTGGTTTTGCGGTAAACAATGCCTTAGAAACTAAAAAGAATTTACATATCATGGGGCCCCTACTAGCTGGTAACGTGATTAACAATAATGCGATATGGCATGTAGAACATTGTGGTAGAATTATTTGGTTGTCTGGTATACTTTCTAAAATCATGTATGACAGCTTTAACAAGGTATATGATATTAAAACAGAGAATGCTTTGAAAAGTGCAGAGACTATAGAAAGTAATTTTGAAGTTATCACTTTAAAGAGAGATTGGGATTTGTTTTTAAAAGATATAGGGCATTATGATTTCTATCACACCTATGATTATCATCATTTAGCATCTTCAAATGGTGAAAACCCAATCCTAATTAAATATATTGAAAATAATGTTATTATTGGGCTTCCTTTGTTAATTAGAGACATTTACAGCACAATATATAAGGATGCTACGTCGGTATATGGTTATGTTGGCCCCATTTCAAAAGGTGTAGATGATAATTTTAATAATAACAATTTTATAACGCATTTAATTAAATATTTTAATGCTAATAATATCATATCTGTTTTTTCAAGGCTAAACCCTTATCTCCCTAAGCAAAATAAAATTTTGTTTCAGGTTGGGGAATTAACACCTCAAGGAAAAGTTATTTGTATGGATTTAAAGCCTAGCCTTGAAAAACAACGTGGGGAATATCGAAATAGACTTAAAACATATATTAATAAAGCTAGGCGAGAATGCTCTGTTGTAGTTGCCAAAACAAACTCAGATTTAAATACCTTTATTGATTTATATTATGAAAACATGGATCGGGTAAACGCCAAAAAGTTTTATTATTTCAGCAAAGACTATTTTAGGCTGCTTTTAAAGAGTAACGATTTTAAAACAACCGTTTTACTTGCTGTTCACAATAAAACAAATGAAATCATTGGGGGGAGTATGTTTATTTCAACAAAAGCTATAATACAATATCATTTATCTGGAACGAAAGCGGGCTATTCTAAACTTAACCCTACCAAATTATTGATAGATGAAATGCGAATTATGGCTCATCAACAAGGCTTAAGTTTATTTAATTTAGGCGGCGGATTAGGTGGCAGTGATGATGACTCATTATTTCATTTTAAATCTTCGTTTTCAAAACAATCAAAACAATTTAATTTATGGAAATGGATTACCAATAAACAAGTATATAATGAATTGGTACTCGCTAAAACAGACAATACCAAAAAGAATTATTTTCCTTTGTATAGATCCATTGAAGATATAAATGTACAATTGTGATAGGCAATAATCCTTTTACCTCAAATACCTTTGTTAAAACTTGGACAAAACACTTTAAGGTTAGTGTAGCAAATGATGGTTTTGAGACGGTGCAAAACCTAAAATTTTACAAGCCTTATAAGTATCTTCCCATTTATATAAATATTGGTAAACATTTAACTAAAGGGGTTTCATATTTCATAAAACCATTTGCTAGAGCGGACTATAAAAAAAAACTAGTTTTAATTTATGATGTACCCCAATACTTTGATATTGCCACCAAGGACTTACCTGAAAAGCTTGGATTTATTAAAATAAAGCAGTATCCTGGCTATAGCACTCAATTAAATAATTACAAAAATTTTGAGGATTATATTGCGACAAACTTTAGCAAAAAAAGCAAATATAAGTTTAAAAGTTACACAAAGAAGTTAGAAGCATTATACGATATCAGCTATGTTAATTATGATTACACCACCTCTAAAACTACTTTTGATGCTATTTTTAACAGGTTTTACGACTTACTAAAAAAGCGTTTTGAAGACAAATCAGAATCTAATAACAATCTAAACCCCGAAGAATGGGCGTTTTATCAGGAACTGGTCTATTTGATGATGAAAAACAAGCAAGCTAGTTTATTCGCGGTTTTAGATAAAACCAAACCCATAGCCATATCTTTGAATTATTTTTCTGATCATATTTTATTTTTTGCTATGACAGGATTTGATATTCATTATAAAGCCCATAACTTAGGAACCGTGCATTTAATGGCTCTTTTTAAATGGTGTTTTGCGAACCACATTAAAATTTTCGATTTTTCAAAAGGTCATTATGATTATAAAGCACGCTGGGGGGATACCAAATATTATTTTGAACAACATATTTATTATGATTCAAGCAGCCCATGGGCTTCAGTGACCTCCAGACTTATGGGTGCCTACTTCAAAATAAAACAACGCCTACGTGATGCTCCCATCCGTGCATACTTAAATAAAATCAAATTTAAATTAAAGCGAAACTGATTTTCCAGTAATATGCTCGTAAAATAAGACCATGCAACCTGTGTTTTTATTACATTACGTTCAAAACTAATACTCTATTTGTCTCTTTTCAACTCATAAACATCTTAATTTGTAGTATATCTTTTTTAACTCATTTTAAATGCCGCTGTTTTTGTCAAATATAAAGGTCTTTTATCTAGAATTAATTTAGAGTACATTTTTAATATGTAATTTTACTTAACAGATTTAAATAAAGTAAATCAATTAAGTTTTATTAAAAAAAAGCCTAAAATCACACATACAACATGACTTTTGATTTTTTTAAAACTAAAGATTTTTATTCAGATTTATTCGAAAAGCATCAGCTCATAGATAGATATCATAGAATTTATTACAAAGACACCTTACTCACTAATTATAACACAGTCACTTCAATCCAAAAGCAGGATATAATAACATTATACCCCGATTATCTTACTTCTCAATTTTTAGAGGGATACTGTGCTAAAACAATATACCAAAAAGCGGGTTTTGCTATTGATTTACATGCTTTTAGTTCGTTTCAGGATTATTTAAAAACACTAAAATCAAGCTTTAGAAAGGTTATTGTTAGATCTGTAAATAGATTGGAAGCTTGTTTTAATATTTCGTATACCATGTATTATGGTCATATCAATAAAGGTGTATATACACAGTTAATGGGTGCCTTGTTTAATATGATTGAATGCCGATTTCAGGAACGAGATGGCAGAAATAAGGTGTTGAAACAATGGAATGCTTACCTTGAATTGGCATACCAAAATATTTTAGATAAAAAAGCGTCTCTTTTTGTTATTTATAGTGATGATGAGCCTATTGAGATTTCATTAAATTTTCATTGTGAAAACATCATATATAGCGCCATTTCATCATATAAGCTAGAATATAGTAAGTTTAGTTTGGGTAACATTGAAATTTATAAACAGCTAGAATGGTGCATGGCAAATGGGATAAAATTATTTGATATGGGATATGGTAGTTTCGATTATAAATTGAGGTGGAGTAATTATACCTATGCGTTTCACGCCCATATTATATCAAAATCAAATAGCCTTATATTAGAAGGTTTAGCTCAATATTTTAAATATAAATTTAAGCTCATAAATTATCTCATTAGTAACAATTTAAATAATAAGTTTTATAACATTTTAGATTATTTTAAAGACAAAAACAGTACAGCTTCCTCCATAGATTATGTGTTTGAGAACACACAAGATATAAATGTTGAGGTGCATAAATCTTTGAATTTAAATACGCCTAGTTTCAATTTCTTAAAAAGACCGCTTTTTGATTTTTTATATAAACATCAAGAGCACAAAGACCATGTTGCCGTTTACCCCAATCCAAATAAAGCAAACAGCTATGTTATTAAGGGAAAATCAAGTATAGTCTTCTTAAAAATGAATAGTTAATACAGATCAATAGATATTCTAATAGTTTGAGAAAAGATTTTTACAACACGTTTTATATCAAAGGACAAATTCCAGACGTCTATAATACTATTGGCTATACCTATAAAGCAGGTTTGTTTTACCAAAGGCCAATACAAAAGTCAGCTAAGACAGATGGCACCTATATTATTAATTTGTTTCCTAGCTACCTTGAGGAAAAAAACTTAAAAAAAATAAGCATTTCCCAAGCTAACCTAAACGGTTATGCCGTTGTATTGCCAAGCAGTAATTTAGAGGATTTTTTAAAACATCATTTCAAATCAAATGCTAGAACATCAATACTTAAGCGAAAAAAAAGATTAGAAATTTGTTTTCCTATTAAGTACAAAATGTATTTTGGTAGTATCTCTTATAAAACCTATGAAACTATTATGAGGAGTTTAAAGACAATGCTCCTTAAACGGTTTACACAAAAAAAAACTGCCAATGAATTTTTTGCGAAATGGAACCAGTACCTTAATAGAACATACGAACTTATTATAAACAAGGAAGCCTCGCTTTTTGTGATTTACAACAACGAATCTATGATAGGTATATCTCTTAACTATCATAGTAATGAGGTCTGTATAGGGCATCTTATAGCCTATGATATAGATTATGCTAAGTTCGGTATTGGAAACACTATTGTTCTCAAATTAGTAGAATGGTGTATAGAAAACAAGTATACCCTTTTAGATATGGGGAACGGCGATCTAGATTATAAATTTATGTGGTGTAACTACAAATATTATTACCAGTATCATCTTATATTAAGTAATGGAGCGCTTACAAATAAACTTTTAATAAGTTTTGAACTCTTAAAAATTAAATTTAAAAATACACTAAAGCACTTTAACATAGATGTTCTTTTAACCAATTGTAAAAACTTTATAGAAATAAGGAAACGAGTAAAACCTTTTAACAACCTGAATATCATTGTAGAACCTATGACAAAACCTATTAACTTAGAGGATGCACAACTCCTAAACTTCTATGAAATAAATACGCCTGAACTTAAAAAAGCCTGTATAGATTTCATGTATTTACAACAAAATCATATTTCAAACATTCAGATTTTTAAATTACATAGACACTTATTTTATATAAAAAGTGGTGAGCACATTCAAAAAATTAGACTAGAGGAGAACATAAAAAAAGCCATAAACCCATAATTAAATGCGCGCTAGTAAGTATAAGTTTTACGATACCTTAACACAAAATAACCGTGTTCTCCCCTTTTACGCCTATTTAGGTAGTGCACTTAATGAAACAATCTTTCATCAAACAACAGAGCCATATGAGAAGCTAGAAAAAGCAGCCTCTGTTTGGTTGTTTCCTTCTTTTTTTAATTTCAAACTACACCATGAAGATCAAATTCATATAAAACATGTGCCACAACACAAAATAACAGGATATGCCATAGTAACCAATAAGCATGATACGCTTGAAACTTGTATGAAAGCACATTACAAAAAGAATTTTAGAGCTAATATTAATAGACTCATAAAAAGACTGGAAACGTGCTTTGATGTCACCTATGAGATGTATTATGGCACCATTACTAAAACCAATTATCAGGTTATAATGATGGCATTGAAACAAATGCTTATCGCTCGATTTAATCAACGAGGTGACACAAACCAGGTGTTAACTCATTGGGAGAGTTATTACAGCAGTATTTATGATTTAATCTTGGAAAAAAAAGCCTCTATTTTTGTTATTTATGCAAATAATAAACTAATTCATGTTTGTGTAAATCACCATTTAAAGGATATTTTGTTTATTTCAATTCCATCCTATAACATTAACTATCACAAGTTTGCCTTAGGAAATATTTCAATATATAAATTATTGGAATGGGCTATAGCACACAATTATTTTATGCTAGATATGGCCTATGGCGATCTTGAATATAAAAGGCGTTGGGCTAATTATTTCTATACATTTGAGCATCATATTCTTTGGCAAAAAAATAATTTGAAACAAGCTTTAATAGCAAAGTTTGAAGCTCTTATTCTACAAACAAAAAACAAATTAAAGGCAATAGGCTTTGACGATATACTAAAAAAAATAAAACGGCTTAAAATAAAAAGAAGCAACTTAACAACTTTGCCTAATTATACCATAGAGAAGTCGTTTGATTTAAATATGAATTTATATGACAGCATAAACTTAAGTGATAACCCTGTATTAGAAGTTTTAGTATGCGATTTTTTATACCAAACCAAGGATCATATAAGCAGCATAAAGTTGTACAAACATAAAAGTGCCAATGCTGTAATAATCACCTCAAAGTCTTCAAACTGTAAGATTTGTTTTGAGGAATATTTAAACCTGAATTAATAACAATTTGTCGAATTTAATGTTTTTTATATTAAAATAAGTAGAAATTTAAAGAACCTAACTGTAGGTTACTGTGCGAAAAATATTTACATGATCGTGCTATGAAAAAACTAATTATAAAAATTGGAATTTACGCCATTTTAATGCTCATCTGTTTTGAGTTAGTAGTGCGCGTCTTTAACTTACAAGAAGAACATCCTGTTTTTATAATTAATGATTTAAATGTTAAAACATATGCGCCTAACCAAAAAGGGTATTATGTTACCGGGAATCGAAGAATGAATTTTGCTGAGTATAATATAAATAATCAAGGATTTAATTCTTATAAAGCTTTCCAACCAACTAAAAACAAATTCAATGTGGCTATAATTGGGGATTCTTTCATTGAGGGTTTACATCAAAACTACTATAATTCCATAGGAAAAAAAATAGAGAACTATTTTAAAGATCGTGTTGATGTTTTTCAATTAGGGCACTCTGGATATGATTTAGCAGATCAGTTTAACCTGATTGAGGCCTATAAAGATGATTTTGAAACCATTGACCTCATCGTAATTTATTTAAAATTTGAGAACGATATTCAAAGAGATCATTATACACCAGACTATTATTGGATTAATTCTCAATATTTTACCTTTTCTAAAATTAAAAAACAGATTAAGTTATTCGCTTATCTAGAATCTATTGGATGCTTAGATCATCTTAGAGATTTAAGAACAAGGTTTCAAGCACACACTCCTCAAAGCAAGAAAATGAAAGTGAGTGATACCATGAATAAAAACTATTTAACTAATTTTAAAATACTAACAAAAACATACAATTTTGATAAAAAGAAAACCGTATTTCTTTTAGACCAATCAAAAACATATTCTGGGTTTTTAAATTATTGCGATTCTCTTGATTATAAGTATATTGATTTTGGCAAAGCTATGAAAGCATCTAAACAACCAACCACCTTAATTTATGATATGCACTGGAATAATCATGGTAGAAAAATTATATCGGATGCAGTTATCAAATATATTCAATCTCAAAATCTATTACAATGAACATTAAAGAACAAATTCTATTGCATAGTACTCCGGTAAAAGAAGTTAAAGAATTAGACTCTAATACGTTTAAAAATAATTATTTTAACAAGCAAACTCTTTTAATAAAAGGAATGGCTAAGAATTGGGAAGCCACTCAAAACTGGACCTTAGATTTTCTTTTAAAACAAGACGGTGATAACACTATTGAATTACTTTCAGGTAATTTTATTCAAGGTGATAATAGTTATAGACGAGACTCATTTAAAGGCTTTTTACAAAAGCTATCGTATGCAGAAATAAACCAAGAACCCTTTGATGATTACCTAACTACATTGAACATTTTTAATTTTTATCCACATTTAAAAAAAGCTGTGGATTTTTCTTTGTTTGAAAATCACACAGACATTAACGATATTACAGCTTGGATTGGCCCTGCAGGTACTATATCTGGTTTTCATAGAGATACCGGAAAAAACATGTATGCCCAAATTAAAGGTAAAAAAATGTTCATTATCTGTTCTCCTAAATACGATAAGCACATATACCCTAGTAAAAAATATATTAATGGAGGCATGGCCAGTGAAGTAGATATTAATAATTTTAATAAGGAGAGACACCCATTATTTGAAAGTATTCATTTTGAAAGCGTTATATTAGAGCCTGGAGATGTACTTCATGTGCCTTCTAAATGGTGGCATTATGTAGAGTCATTAGACACCTCTATTAGCATAAGTAATTTTGGATATTCAAAAGCAGAAATGTTTGGAATTAAAGCGATTGACTACTTGCATAGAAGAGGCTTTTATAAAGCTAAAAACTGTTTTTGCTGTAATTAGAATGAGGTCTAATGGACATAAAAATCTTGAAATTAGTAAATTCAAATTTTACCCTGTCCTATTTTTAGGTAAGGCTACAATCATAGACTAGTCTTGATTTAATCGTGCTTTAAAATAATCAGCTATTACATCTGCTACAATGGTTCTCCCAAGATTATTCCAATGTTTGTCATAAATTAAAATAGGTGGTCGTTTAGCCTTTTCAAACGGCATTCCAAAATCCAAATACGTGTACCCCATTTCATCACAATAGTTTAAAAACAAGTTGCTTGTTCTCCTTTTGTCTAATAAAAAAACTATCTTGTCTTTATTAAACCCAAAGGTTTTAACTAAGGTTCTGAAATTTTCTAAATATGTTTTATTACGTGTATCTTCATTAATCTCCTTCCCTTTTCTAGACCATTTGTGAGTGCTTAATCGCGCTCTTATATCTCTAAAACCATCAAAAAGGCCAATAGAATTTGCATATTTAAGTAATTTAATATGGCGCTTTACTTTGAATTTTAATGTATGCTTTAGCGCAATATAATCGTATTCCGGTAGATATTCACTACGCTGTAAGTCGTTTTCAAATTTTATATAAATGACAACGTAGTCAATCAAATCAAAATCTTTTTTATAGGCTTGCATTAAATGGAGTTGATCAGCCATATCGTATCCTCCACGACCGTATTCATAAACTTCTACATCTTTTAACCGATCCTCAACCTTTTTCCCTGTAGAATTATAATAATGCTGATTAAAACCTTCTATAAATGAATCACCTATCAGAGCTATTTCAATTTTTTCTTTAGAAGGTTTAAATTCTCGGTAAGAGTTGTAACCAAATTTATTAATTCTGTACTCAGCAAAATTTTGACGACGATTTCCGGTAACCGCAAATCCTGTTTGCCCCGGAACCGTTTTTTGCACACCAAAATCATCTATATACAACAATGGCACATCATCATATAAATGCAGCACACGTACTAAAACTTCTAACGAAACAAGGATAAAAACAAAGTAAAGACAGCCTTTTAAAACAAGTTTTTTCATTTTTCATGGGTCTTAAAATTGAAAATAAATAAAAGAGCGATCTACACCATCATCATAGAATAGCATCATGAGTAAAATAACAACTGTATAGGCAACAAATCTAACCACTCCAGATTTAAACTTAAATGGTGCCCGTTCGTCCTTTCGTATTTTATATTCGTATAAAACAAACAGCGCCAAAAGAATATAATAATCTATCATGCGGTAACCCATAGGGTGATAATAGATTTCATAAGAAAAATTAGAAACTATTTGATTAATAAAGCCAAAAGCTGCTGTAATAGATTCTGATCTAAAAAATATCCGTGAAAAGGTTACTATGCCAAAAGTGAGTATTAATTGCCCGATTTCAACAAATGAAGGAAAGATGGAATTCTCACCAACAACACTATTTTTATAAATGGTATTTCTCCCCATTAAAAACACAGGAATAAAAGCTAATGCATGGAATGCGCCCCAAAAAATAAAGGTCCAATTCGCACCGTGCCAAAAACCACTAACTAAAAACACAATACAAATGTTTCTAATAGATTTTAATTTACTTACCCTTGAGCCACCCAAAGGAATATAAACGTAATGCCTAAACCAGGTAGACAAGGACACATGCCATCGTTGCCAATATTCTGCTACATTCCTAGAAAAATTAGGAAACTTAAAATTAGACATCAGCTCAACACCAAAAAGTTTTGCCGTACCAATAGCGATATCTGAATACCCAGAGAAATCCCCATAAACCTGAAAGCTAAATAAAGTAACACCTAAAATAAGTGTTGAAGCTGGATAGGTGGTATAATTGGCAAAAATATCATCAACAATAGGTGCTACAGCGTCTGCTATAGCCACTTTCTTAAACAAACCCCACAAAATTAACTTTAAACCAGACACTACTTGTGCATAATCAAAATTACGTTTATTGAGTATTTGCGACAATAAATTAGAAGCCCGCTCTATAGGGCCTGCAACTAATTGAGGGAAGAAACTAACAAAGGTGGCAAAAGATAAAAAATCTTTGGTAGGTTTTAAACGCTTGTAATAAATATCAAAAGAATATGACATGGTTTGAAACGTATAAAACGAAATCCCAACTGGTAATATTACTTTGAGTGTCCATGTGCTTTTTATGGTATAACCAAAAAATGAAGCAAAATCAATCCAAGAATCTACAAAAAAATTGAAATATTTAAAAAAGCCTAAGAGTCCTACATTAAACAATACACTAACCCAAAGCCAACCTTTTCTTTTACTCTTCTCTTGAGTTGAATGAATTTGAATACCAACAAAGTAGTCTACAAGCGTACTGAGCAATATAAGAGACAAAAATCGCCAATCCCATAAACCGTAGAAAATATAACTACAAATTAGAATAAATATGTTTTGAGCTTTCCAGTGTTTTTTTAAAATCACCCAATAAACAAAAAACACTGTTGGGAGAAATATGAAGTAGTCTAGGGAATTAAATACCATAAAACCTTATTATATTGCCTACCAAATATCACCTATTTAATTAAACAGCTCAAAACTTTTCTTTGAATTGTTTGAAATTAACTTTAAACAGAATGCATTATAAAAAAAAAGCCCTGAAAGGGGCTTTTTTACATATTGAGACATGATTTTACATATCATTAAAAATAGAATGCATCAAACGTTTTTTATCGTTGATACTTTCTTCTAATGAAATCATAGTTTCGGTTCTATAAACACCTTCAATATCATCTAGTAAAAAGATAACTTCCTTAGCATGCTCTGTACTTCTGGCTCTTATTTTACAAAAGATATTAAATTTTCCTGTAGTTATATGGGCCACGGTAACATAAGCAATTTCATTGATACGCTCTAGCACAAACTTGGTTTGAGACGTGTTATTTAAATACACACCTACATAAGCTATAAAAGAATACCCTAATTTCTTATAATCTAACATCAATGAAGATCCTTTAATAATCCCCGATTCTTCCATTTTTTTTACACGAACATGCACCGTACCTGCCGAGATTAATAATTTTTTTGCTATATCTGTAAAAGGAATTCTTGTGTTATCAATTAACATGTCAAGAATTTGATGATCAATTTCGTCTAATTTAATTTTTCCCATAATTAACTATTCTTAAATAAAAAGCGAATTTAATACATTTTCATTAAAATTTAGCTATTTATGATGTGCTTTATTTCGATTCTAACAAGATTTTTTCATGATTCAATATTACGAAAACGTTTTCGCTAGACACCGTTAATGGATAACCTTGTTCATTATAAACCTCAAATCCTTGAGCATCAATCTCTTTATGCCCATAAATCCCGTTTAAATCATCAATTTTTTCAATTACAGGAATAAATCTAATTTTGCCCTGTTCTATGGTTTCTTTATACTGAATCCCTATATCCTTTATCTCCTGCCCTACTTTCGCTCCTCGAATAACAATATCATAAAAACACTTTTCGTTTTCTGGAATATCAAAATAAGCTTGATAATTGGTGCCATACACCTCATTATGCGCTATATAATTCAAAGAGCTTATATACGCAATATAAATGAGTTCTCTGGTCTGTTCTCTGGCATAATCATTTGGATAATGCCCCGCCTCAAACAAGATGGTTGGTATATTTTCAGTTTGAAAGGTGTCGCCTACACAATTAATATTGAAAGCGTCATCATATACACCAACATGATTAGGAATGAGCTCTTGAAGGGTCTTATTCATTTCAGCTATAATTTCCATGGCTATTTGACGTGTTGGCGTGACGGTACAGTTTTCATCTTGAGCGGGTGATAAAAACGATACAATGGCTGATTTATTAGCTCTTCCTGCGCTAAAAATAGTGCGCTGCCCATGTAAATTATAGCAGTAATGAGGTTTAAATTGATTGAAAACCTGGCGCAAAACCTTACTTTCTGGCTGAGATAAATGTTGTGCATCCCTATTTAAATCTACCTGATTAGCATTGACACGCGTATATGCAGATGCCCCATCTGGATTAAGCATGGGAATAATAAACAAGGTGCAGTTCTTTAAAATAGAATCTAAGGCATTGGTTTCACTCAATAAAGTGTTTAATAGATCAAATAAGGCCTTGGTAGTAGTAGACTCGTTGCCGTGCATTTGAGACCACATTAATATTCTTTTAGGTCCGGTTCCAACCTCTAAACCATAAATAGCTTGGCCTAAAACGGAGGTACCAAGCGTGCTTATAGTCACTTTGTTTTTAAACGTGTGCAACAAGGGTTCAATGTGGGTAAGGGTTATATAACGGTGAGTTAATTGAGCGGCTTTGTATTCTTTATAAAGTGATTTAATAACAGCTGTTGTCATAGGGAATAAATTAGATTACAAATGTAAACAATTAGATATTTACAAATGTAAACTTATACATTCAGAATTTAATATAGTTTTGTAAACAATAGTAGGGCCTTTTGGTTGAGATTAATTCACATTAGTATATAAATTGTTTATACCAAACTCATAGTTTTGTTTATCAGTTATTTACATGTTATAAATTAAATGATAAAACTAAGCAATATTGCACTATAAAAGGCCGTTATTTGTGATGTGATTTAAATTGATTACATTTGTAAATCCTTAAACTGTGTAAATACGTTTACAATGATAAACAACGAAAAATTCGTAGAACGGCTTCAAAACATTATCCATTATTATGGAGAAACCGCTTCTTCTTTTGCTGAAAAAATTGGTGTACAACGTTCTAGTATTTCACATATCCTTTCTGAAAGAAACAAACCAAGTTTAGATTTTGTTTTAAAAGTACTTTCAGCATATCCGCAGGTAGATTTATATTGGTTGCTAAATGGAAAAGGAACATTTCCTTCTGAACCAAAAAAAGAGGCGCCTCAAAAAGCATTAGATTTTTATAAAAAGGAAAAAGACAATAGTCATGAAGACAAATTAAACTCACATGACACCCCCAACAACAAGGAGATTGAGCGTATTGTTATTTTTTATTCAGACGGAACCTTTAAAAACTTTAATAACTAAACTTAAACTTTAGTAATTTTGATGTTTAATATCATTTTATGAAATATCTATT
The DNA here is from genome assembly GCF_006265225.1 of Allotamlana fucoidanivorans. Lineage (GTDB taxonomy): Bacteria > Bacteroidota > Bacteroidia > Flavobacteriales > Flavobacteriaceae > Allotamlana > Allotamlana fucoidanivorans. The sequence continues at coordinate 158,374 of NZ_VDCS01000002.1, forward strand.
AGTCTTAGTATTTGCATGCAGTTTATTTAGTTGTTATGAAACAACCAGAAATTGCAAGGATTATAAAGAAGGTGAATTCTATAGCGAAGTTATTATTGATGGAGCGGTTTATATCTCTACCTTCAATAGAAGCAAAACTTTACAGGTTGAAACTTATAATAATAAAGTGGATTCTGCACAGTTAAGATGGATTAATGATTGCGAAGTCATTTTTAAAACTATAAACCCTAAAAGCATGGCTGAGCAAAAAGATATTCATTTAAAAATTTTAACCACTACTGATTCTTCATACACCTACGAATACTCTTATGTTGGGGAAACAAAAAAACAGAAAGGTATAGCCTATAAAGTAAAATAGTTTAGTCAAACGGATAAAGAAAATATGCTACTAAATTAAACTTCAACTCACTTGCTTTTGTTATCTCATAGGTTAAAAAGACTTCTCCCCAGTATTCCCCATCCGAAAAATCGGCAATAATCCATTTGTGATTTAATAATTTTACTGTATTAATCATCATTTTTCTTCCTTCGCTTGACGCATATGGTACTAACGGGTGTTCTCCTTTTACTTCATTCAGTTTATATAATTCATCTTTAATGAAAGGAATGAGCTCATCTATGATATAACCTTCGTCTTCAAAATAACTCATAGCATCCTCATTACGCTCTAAATTAAAATGTGATGCTTCCATAAACTGATTTTGCAAGACACTTACAGAGTCTTTATACTTCTGCAACTGGGTTTTACAGCCTACAAGTTTACTATCCATATCTTCAAAAACACGCTTAGCATTAACATATTGGAACAATACAAGTAGGATTGAAAACACAAAAAGGTACATGAAAATTCTTTGCTTCATTTTATTTTCTTTAAATAGTTATTTCTAATTCATCATACGCCAAAAACACATGCTCTGGCAAGATTTTCTCCACCTCATTATGAAATCCTAATACATGGCTAATATGTGTTAAATAGGCTGTCTTGGGTTTTACAATGTCTATAAAACTTAGCGCCTCTTCTAAGGTGAAATGAGAATGATGCGCCTCTTTTCTCAAAGCATTCACTACAAGCACTTTAACTCCTTTTAATTTATCAATTTCTTCATCTGATACAGACTTCATATCGGTTAAATAAGCAAAGTCGTTAAATCGATAACCAAAAACCTGAAGATCACCATGAAGGCCTTCAATAGGCATCACATGTATAGTATGTAATTTAAAAGGCTTATTTTTTATTCTGTTTAAAATAACCGAAGGTGCTCCTGGGTATTTATGCTTTGTTTTGGTTATGTAATCAAACCTTTTTTTTAGTGATTTTAAAACCCTTTTGTGCGCATAAAGTGGTATATCTCCTTGCTTAAAATAAAAAGGTCTGATATCATCAAGCCCTAAAACATGATCGGAATGCTCATGCGTAAAAAGAATCACATCTACTCTTTTGCATTTTGCGCGCAACATTTGATATCGGAAATCTGGGCCGCAATCTATTACGCATGAAAAACCGTTCCATTCTATTAAAACAGATACACGCAAACGTTTGTCTCTCGGGTCTTTACTTAAGCAAACGGGGTGGTTGCTTCCTATTACAGGAATGCCTTGTGAGGTTCCGGTACCTAAAAACGTTACTTTCAAATGTCCTTGTTTTAGCACAAAAGTAGCTTTATTTTTTTGTTTACTATAGTTATTTGATACCTTTGTGACTACAAGACTTAACGTATTTTATATGGAAATAACCATCACTGGCGATAAAGAGTTTGACGACATCCCCTCGTTAAAATCTAAGGCACTTCGTATTAATTTAAACGAAAACATTTACGGCTCATTTGCAGAAATTGGTGCAGGTCAAGAAACGTGTAGACATTTTTTTAGGGCGGGTGGTGCCTCAGGAACTATCGCTAAAGCGATGTCGGCTTATGATAAAGATTTTAGTGATGCTATTTATGGTGCTGAAGATGATGGTCGATATGTAACCGAAGCGAGACTACGAAAAATGCTTGCCCACGAAATGAACCTGATGGAAAACAGGTTAACACGTGAAAAGAATCCAGATAAAATATTTTTCACTTACGCCAATACCGTGGCTACTATTGATTTTGCTAAGCAATTTAAAGGTCATGGCTGGGTTGGTATAAAATATCAGGTAGAAGCCAGAGGTGATTATAATGAAATTATTTTACATCTTCGTTTTAAAGAAACAGATGCCAGACTTCAGCAGGAAACTTTAGGTGTTTTAGGCACCAACTTGATTTACGGCGCCTTTTACAAATACAACGAACCTAAAAAGTTGTTGAGATATCTCTATGACCATTTAGATAAAGATCAAGTTGAAATTGATACCATTAATTTTTCAGGTCCTGTATTTAAGCATATAGACAATCGTTTAATGAGTTTACAACTTGTTAAAAATGGCATGACCGATGCCGTAATGTTTGGTCCAGATGGTACCAACGTGCTTCCTGCAAAAGTATTTTATAAGAAAAATATTTTAGCGTTACGCGGTAGTTTTAGACCAGTAACCCGAGTAAACATGGAAATGTATGAGAAATCATATAATATGTTTATTAAGGAAAATAAGGTGGATGAAAAAAAGACCGTAGTGGTTTTTGAAATTACCTTGTCAAATTTACGAGCTGAAGGCGAAATTGACGAGCAAGATTTTATTGATAGAGCTGATTTATTATGTTCTTTGGGGCAATCTGTGATGATTTCTAATTTTCAAGAATACTTTAAAGTCGTTGAATATTTTTCTAACTACACCAAAGCCAGAATGGGCTTAGCCATGGGGGTTAGTAACCTAGTAGATATTTTTGACGAAAAATATTACAGACATATAAGTGGTGGTATTCTTGAAGCCTTTGGAAAACTATTCTTTAAAGATTTAAAAGTATACCTATACCCTATGCTTGATCCAGACACAGGAGAGTTAATCACCAGTGAAAACTTAAAGGTTTATCCGCGTATGAAAGAGTTATACAAATTCTTTAAATACAACGGAAAAGTAGTTGATATAGATGATTATGATGAAAGTATTATGAATATTTTTTCAAGAGAAATTCTAAGAATGATTACAAGTGGTGAAACTGGTTGGGAAGATATGGTTCCTGAAGGTACCGCTGAGCTTATTAAAGATTACAGACTTTTTGGTTACACAAGAAAACCGCTTACTCTAAAACGAAAAAGAAGGTAATTTTTCAGAGAATAAAAATAAAAATGGGGTTGTTAATTAACAACCCCATTTTTATTTTACGCTAGTATTTGAGCAGCATGATCTTTTGTTTTTACTTTGTCAATAACACGCTCTACCACTCCATCTTCATCAATGATAAATGTCATTCTATGAATACCATCATATTCCTTACCCATAAATTTCTTAGGTCCCCAAACACCAAAAGTGTTAATTACCGTTTTGTCTTCATCTGCTAATAACGGAAACGGAAATTTATATTTATTTTTAAAATTCAACTGTTTCTTTTCAGAATCTGCGCTAACACCTAACAAACTAAACCCTTTGTCTTGAAGTTCTTTATAATGATCTCTTAAATCACAGGCTTCTGCTGTACAACCAGGTGTACTCGCTTTAGGATAGAAAAACACAACAAGTTTCTTTCCTTTGTAATCACTTAAAGTAACCGTATTTCCTTGTTCATCTTTTGATGAAAAATTAGGCACCACATCGCCTTGTTTTAAAGTATTCATAGTCTTATTTTTGATTTTTACAAAAATACAATTTATGACCAAAAAAGATAAGGTTCATTTTGTTATTAATACCTTAAACAAATTATATCCTGAAATACCCATTCCCCTAGACCATAAAGACCCATATACCTTATTAATTGCTGTTTTGTTATCAGCTCAAAGTACCGATGTAAGAGTAAACCAAATTACTCCCTTGCTTTTTGAACAGGCAGACAACCCATATGATATGGTTAAACTCACAGTTGAGGACATACGAGACATTATTAAACCTGTGGGTTTATCACCCATGAAGAGCAAGGGTATTCACGGTTTGTCAAAAATACTAATAGACAAACATAACGGAGAAGTTCCGGCTGATTTTGAAGCCCTGGAAGCTTTACCTGCTGTAGGACATAAAACGGCTAGTGTGGTGATGTCTCAAGCTTTTGGCGTACCTGCTTTTCCTGTAGACACCCATATTCATAGGTTAATGTTTCGCTGGAATTTAAGTTCTGGAAAAAATGTGGTTCAAACTGAAAAAGATGCCAAAAGACTCTTTCCAAAAGATTTATGGAATGACCTTCACTTGCAAATTATATGGTACGGACGAGAGTACTCACCGGCAAGAGGCTGGAATCTTGATAAAGACATCATTACCAAGAAAATAGGAAGACAATCTGTTATCAATGACTATTATAAAACAAAAAAGTCCTAATTAAATAAATCAATTAGGACTTTTTTAATCTAATTCAGAAGCGCTTCAAACTTCAATTTATTACAACTTATAACACTTAAAGCCTTAGAGTAATTAAGAAGAAAATTTACCGTTTCTTCATTCGGTTCAAATTTTTCTATTATTTCAATAGAATGTTCAGAGTAATGTTTTGCCATTGTATTGTTTTAAGGGTTACTAAAACAAATAACGAGGCAATAGTTGTTTTATTGTATTAGTTGGTTAAAACAATATTATGTTTATCAATAACCTTTCTTAAATTTATTAGAGCATAACGCATACGTCCTAACGCCGTATTAATACTTACACCAGTGCGTTCTGATATTTCTTTAAAACTCATATCGTTATAAATACGCATTAATAACACTTCTTTTTGGTCATCTGGTAGCTCTTCAACCAAGCGTCTTACATCACTTTCAACCTGTTCTTTAATAATATTTTTTTCGGCATTTAAACTCGTGTCACTCAATACAGAGAAGATGCTAAATTCGCCAGCATTATCAAACTTTGGCATTCTATTACTTTTTCTAAAAAAATCAATAATTAAATTATGAGCAATACGCATAACCCAAGGCAAGAACTTTCCTTCTTCATTATAAGAACCACGTTTCAAGGTTCGTATGACTTTTATAAACGTGTCTTGAAAAATATCTTCTGCAATGTCTTTATCAAAAACTTTTGAATAAATAAAGCTATAAACTTTTTGTTTGTGTCTGTGAATAAGGATTTCTAAAGCGCCTTCATCTCCTTTAATGTAACTACTTACAAGTGTGGCGTCTGTAACAACATTGTTTTTCATAATAATTACTTTTACGCGAAGAATTAGAGGGATTCTTTGCTTTTTTTTGGGGTTAAATATTTAAAAGTAATTTTATGCTATAAACGTAAGATTTTCAATGTTAGTTAATCCAAAGATAACAACAATCATTCCTAAAAAGAAAATTATTATTAATTTTTTTCTAAGATTGAAGTTAAACCTCTTCATTTTTTAAGCTCGGTTTGTTGTGCTATCTTTGCTCAATTATTCCTTAAAAAGCGTATGAATACTGTTCTTTCTGAAGTAAATCCTAAAGAAAATATCATTATAAAAGGAGCGAGACTCCATAATTTAAAAAATATTGATGTTGTCATCCCCAGAAATAAACTGGTGGTGATTACAGGGCTTTCGGGTTCTGGAAAATCAAGTTTAGCCTTTGACACACTGTATGCTGAGGGGCAACGGCGTTATGTAGAGAGCTTATCAAGTTATGCTCGACAATTTTTAGGAAGACTTAACAAACCTAAGGTAGATTATATAAAGGGTATAGCCCCAGCCATTGCCATAGAGCAAAAGGTAAATTCTACCAATCCCCGATCTACAGTAGGCACTACAACTGAAATTTATGATTATTTAAAGTTATTATACGCTCGCATAGGTAAAACCTACTCGCCCATTTCAGGACATGAAGTAAAAAAAGACACGGTTACCGATGTAGTTAATTACATAAAAGCATTCCCAGAACGCGAGAAACTACTCTTGCTCGCCCCTGTTATACTTGAGGAAGGCCGTTCTATGGCCGATAAGCTAAAAACACTCGCTCAGCAAGGATACGCTAGAATAAAAATAAACGACGAGGTTTTAAGAATTGATGAACTTGATGTTTTAGAAGACACTCATGATGTTTTTTTAGTGGTAGACCGGATTATCACCAAAAATGAAGAAGATTTTTATAATAGATTAGCAGATGCTATTCAAACAGCATTTTTTGAAGGCAGAGGAACCTGTATTATTGAATCTATAAAAGACACTAAACAGCGCCATTTTAGCAATACATTCGAAATTGATAACATGACTTTTTTAAAACCGAATGTACATTTATTTAGTTTTAACAATCCTTATGGCGCTTGTCCAACATGTGAAGGATACGGCGATATTATTGGTATTGATGAAGATTTAGTGATTCCCAACACAGGTCTTTCGGTTTATGAAGGCGCTATTTTTCCATGGCGTGGTGAAAGCATGAGTTGGTATAAAGATCAGCTAGTGAATAATTCGCATAAATTTGATTTCCCCATACACAAACCTTATTTTAAACTCACCGACGCTCAAAAACAGCTTATATGGTCTGGTAATTCTTATTTTGAAGGCTTGAATTCCTTTTTTTCCGAATTGGAATCAAAAGCCTACAAAATTCAAAATAGAGTGATGCTTTCGCGGTATCGTGGCAAAACAAAGTGCAAAACTTGCAAAGGCAAACGGCTTCGTGTTGAAGCAACCTATGTAAAAGTAGGAAACGCTACCATTACAGATTTGGTAGAACTGCCTCTAAAAAAATTAATTCCATTTTTTAAACAATTAGAACTAAATGATTACGACACCAAAATAGCCGAAAGACTATTAAAAGAAATAAATAGTAGACTGTCATTTTTGTCTAACGTGGGGCTAGATTACTTAACGCTTAACAGAAAATCAAACACACTTTCAGGAGGAGAAAGTCAACGTATTAATTTAGCTACCTCATTAGGAAGTAGTTTAGTAGGCTCTATGTATATCCTTGATGAGCCTAGTATTGGGTTGCACCCTAAAGACACGGAACAGCTCATTTCGGTATTAAAATCGTTACGTGATTTAGGCAACACGGTGATTGTTGTTGAACACGACGAAGATATTATGAAGGCGGCAGATACCATTATTGATATTGGCCCAGAAGCAGGAACATTTGGTGGACATGTAGTCGCTGAAGGCGATTTTTCTAAAATTATCACCTCTGATTCTCTCACGGCTCAATATTTAAATAACACATTGAATATTGAGGTTCCTAAAACCCGAAGAACCTCAAAATACCATGTTGATATTGTTGGAGCTCGAGAAAATAATTTAAAGAATATTGATGTTCGTTTTCCGTTAAACATGCTAACGGTAGTGACAGGGGTTTCAGGCAGTGGAAAAAGTACCTTAGTAAAAAAAATATTGTATCCTGCTTTGCAAAAAAAACTAACTGATTTTAGTGACAAAGCAGGTCAATTTACAGCTCTTGAAGGAAATTTTAGCAATGTACAGCAAATAGAATTTGTAGATCAAAACCCTATTGGAAGATCGTCTCGCTCTAATCCTGTAACCTACATCAAAGCATATGATGATATACGGCATTTGTTTTCAAAGCAAAAAATAAGCCAGATACGAAACTATCAATCTAAGCATTTTTCATTTAATGTAGATGGCGGGCGTTGTGAGACTTGCAAGGGCGAAGGTGAAGTAACCATTGAAATGCAATTTATGGCCGATGTGCACCTTGAATGTGATACCTGCAAAGGAAAACGTTTTAAAAAAGAAGTACTAGAAGTAACCTTTGCCGAAAAAAATATTGATGATATTTTAAATATGACCATCGACGAGGCTATTACTTTTTTTGAAAGCGAGGATCAAATTAAAATAAAGAACAAATTACAGCCTTTACAGGATGTTGGCTTGGGCTATGTCACCTTAGGTCAAAGCTCCTCAACACTTTCTGGAGGTGAAGCACAACGTATTAAGCTAGCTTCCTTTCTAGGAAAAGGTAGCAACAAAGAAAAAACACTTTTTATTTTTGATGAACCAACTACTGGTCTTCATTTTCACGACATCAAAAAATTACTAAAATCTTTTAATGCTTTAATAGAAAAAGGACATTCAATTATTGTCATAGAACACAATATTGACCTCATAAAATGTGCCGACTACATTATAGATTTAGGACCATTGGGTGGTGATGATGGCGGAATGCTTGTTGCCACAGGAACTCCTGAAGACATTATAAAGAACAAAAAATCTGAAATAGCAAAATACCTGAAAATCAAAATTTAATATCTTATTATATAAACTAATTATTCCAATAAGTTAATAGAACATAAATGCAAAAAGTATTAAGACAAAAGCTGTTATAGGTGCTACAACTAACAAAAAGAGCAATGAAGACACGCTTGCTTTTAAAACACTTTTAAACCAAGTTTGGTTATAGAATTTTTTTAAAGCAATAATGAGATACACAAAAACAGAAAGCATTATCATAGAATCAATCCAGTCTGGGATATTCCAAATAAAATTGACACCTAGTATAACACTAAACACAATAAAAATAAAGGAAAAATAATAAAAACTAAAAACCAAATGATGCGCATAAACCCCGTGCCGTAGGTATAGCGCTTTTAGAATTAAGGCAAAAATTGGTAGCAAAAAGAACATAGCTACAGGAATAGTATCATAAAATGTTTGTAGTACGCTACCTCCTTTTTTCGTTTTATGAAATTTTAAATATTGTAAAAACAACCTGCGCTCAAAAAAACCAGCATCCTGGCTCATGCCTAGATATTCACAAAGCGTTGCATCTGATGCACCGCTTATTATTAAAGAATCTAAAGCCATACTTCTATCATCAAGATTCAATACTTGTTTATTTTCTTTTACATTAGAACTCCTTAGTAGAGTATCTAAATTTTTACTATTGAATGTTTTTTCTAACTGAGAATCAAGACTTCTAACCTGTTCACGCTGAATAAAAGAAAACAAAAAGAAAAAAATTACAGCAACAAACAAATACATTTGTGCAGGATGCAAGTACAACAGACGTTTGCCTTCAACAAACTTTCTGGCAATAAAACCTGGTTTAAATACTAAAGGTCCAAAACTTTTAAAAAAACGGGCATCAAAAGAAAAATAATTACTTATGGTGTTATAAAACAACACGCCAACAGTGAGTTCATCTTTGGCTTGTTGCCCGCAATACGGACAAAACTTATAACTTCTACTAAATCTTTCACTGCAATTTTTACAAGTTTCGTTATTTGAATTCATTGTGTTGGCTCTAATTCAGTTTTAAAATTATAAAAAATCAACCAAAACTGAATTCATATAAACGATTGAAATTCAAATTTTTAAAAACAAACAAATTGTTAATATTACGTTAACCTCTAAGTATTACTCCGTAAATGGCATGCAAATTGAAAATCTCAAGACAAAGCGGAAGCCGAAAAGCTAAAAGAGTAGGCTCAAAATAAATTTATGTACTATGAAAAAAACATTACTATTATTTACAGGTTTGTTAATGGGCTTAACAACTGTGTCAGCCACAACCTCAAATTATGATGTTGGACAAAAGAAAATTCTTAAACACAAGAACAGATTTGCTCAACCAATTATGTTCATTGAACGTGGTGTTGAATTTTTAATCTTCCCAGATGGAAGCTTTGATTTCAATACAAATTATTATGACCCGTATTATAATGATAATACGTATTATAAATCAAGTTCAAGACGAAGTAGTTTAAATGTCAATTACCGTGGACCCAATGTAAACATTGGATATTCTAACGGCCAAAATGGTGTTTATATTTCTAGAGACCGTTTTGGACAAGTAAGACGCGTTGGTAATGTATTTATCAATTATAATAGAAGAGGCCAAGTATCTAGAGTAGGATCAGTTTACATTGATTATGGACGCGGAAGACATGCAACTTTAAGACAAGTTGGTGGCTTAAGGGTTCATTATAATGATTGGGGTGAAATTACCAATGTCCGAGGGCAAGTTAATAGATTTAACGATACGTATTGTAATGTTAACGGTTGGCCATCTACCAATACTAGAAACGATATAGAAATTTGCCACAATGATTGGTATGAAGGCGACGATTATGACGATAATTATTACTACTACAAGAGCAATGGAAAAGTAAAGAAACAAAAGAAAAGAAAACATTAACAGAAAAGGCGCCGATTGGCGCCTTTTTGATTCAAATATTTCGCGGTTTATTTCGCAAATTTTAAAGTCCCATATTCTGTTACTAAAAAATATAATCCTGTATTTAATGTGGAAACACTAATTTCATTTGAAATTTCCCCCTCTAAAACTTTTTGCCCCGTAAGGTTATAAATTGAAAAACCACCATCAAATTTATCTTTCATTACGATGGCATCTCTAACTGAACTATAAAAAGAATTTAGTTTGGCTTTGTTATAACCTTCAGTTGATAATGTCTCTTCAATAGTTATTACAGTGTTGTCATTAGTATAATTAGGTCCGCCATTATCATATTCGGCAAAAATCATTAATATATAAAAATTACCACTAGGCAACTCGCTTGTTAATGGAATTCCTGAGTCAACAGTATAATTATATATAACATTGTTTTGAGCATTTGGCTCAGTACCTGCTACAGCTGTATTAAAAGTATACTGATTTACTACTTGCCATGAAGAATTTAATTCACGTAATTGAACACCTAAGTAATTCAAATCTCCAGGAGTTACATCATAGCTTATATCCATCGAAATTGTCTCTCCCGGCGAAAGGTTTAAGTCTTCATTATTCCATGTCACGGTTTGCGAAAAACTTAAAAAAGAAGTTAGTACCAAAAATAAAAAGTAATGTTTTTTCATAATATTTAAATATTTAGTTAATAGTTAAAAACAAACTTAAACATTGCTTCAATTCATTAGTAAAAATTCAACTTGACATAAACTTAACAGCAAATAAAATTCAAAGCATTCACTGATTATAGCATTGTTTATTTGCGGGCTATAAAACCGATACATTTAAGCAATACCTTTTTTGGCACGCTGTTTGTAGTTATTTCAACAGAACCATAAAATCTATCATTATGAATACTCTCAACATTTACCATGAACATTTTTTTAATGTATTAGAAACACGAAAAAAACTATTAGTGTCATTATTATTTGTAGCGTTTTTCGTATTTATATCTCAAAACGTATGGGCCAATAATAATGCGAGCTCAAACGAGCAGTCGCTTAACTATAATTACAACTATGGAAACTCTTTCATTTTTGTTGAAAATGGTGTAGAGTTTTCTGTTTTCCCAGATGGTCAGTTTGATTTCAATATCATAAGAAATAATTCAAGATTTAATATTTCATACAATTCACCACAAGTTAGCGTGAGTTTTAATTCAGGACACAACTATGATGCCTATGTACAATATGATGAATTTGGTGCCGTAATTCAGGTTGAAAACATTCCGATTTTTTATGATGGTTATGGTAGAATTGCTCAAGCTGGTAATGTGAATATATATTATAATAATTTTGGATATGTATCACGAGTTGGAGGTTTATACGTACACTATAATGGAGCAAACAGATTTTCTCATTGTACCGGATACATCAATATATACAACAGAAGATATGTTTATAGACCCTGGCATAATGCTTATAGAATTCCATATTACAAGCACTGTGTAGTTTACAACAGACCGTACCGCGTAAACTATTACCCTGTAAGATATACATATCGCCGTCCTTTTTATAACAATTACAGGCCCGTAACTTCTGTTGGACGACGTAGCAACGTGATACAAAGAAACAGAAGTTATGCCACTGCAAATAGAAGCAGAAAGAATATCACTCAAGTTAACAGAGTATCTAGTTCAAGACCTGTTACATATAAAAATAACGGACGACGTGATCAATATCATAAACCAAGTAAAAATCATAGAAATGAATACGCTAGTTTAAACAACAGAAAGTCACCACATACTAGCCCTAACAGACAATCTAGCGCTAAAAAACATTATGACACCCCTAGCAGAAAACCTAGCATGAGTTCTCATAAAAACACCACAACGCGTTTAGGGACACCTAGTAGACAAGGTGTAAACACTAAAAGCAGAACCTATTCACCAAAGCAAAACGGAAACCAAAGAAGTTATCAAAAACCAAATCCAAAAAATACGCGTATATATAGTAATTCAACAACTAGAACATCTAGTTCAAATAGAAAAACAATTAAACCTAGAACTACAACAAGCAGACAACCAAGCAAAAATGTTGCGAGCAGAAGTTCTAGTAATCATACAAAGTCGTCAACAAGAAGACGCTCTTAAAATTTTGGTTGGTTAGTTAGGAAAGCCCTGCAAACTGTTTGCCTCAAAGCAACGTTGCGGGGTTTTTCGTCTTTAATCATTACTAACTTCTTCTTAAATAGTGGTTTGCAATACTCGTTAAATCTTCTGAAAAATCAAATTTATAAATCAGAAAGACATACAGTACAACCACTAAAACAGATTTTAAAACAATATTAATGATTGGAGAAAAATTAAAATCCCAAAAATAAAATCCTAAAACAAATAAAATTAGAAACCCACCAATTTTTAAGGTTTTTAAAGAAAAAGGAAATAGTTTAAATTTTGAATACACAAAAACGAGTTTAATACTGTTATAAATTATTACAGCCAAAAAAGTAGCCACCCCTGCCCCATTAATACCCAACCATGGGATAAAGAACATATTTAAAACAACCATGAGCACCACTAAAACAACTCCTAGTACTAAAACCATTCTATAATAATCACTATTAAATAAAATAGAATTATTACTACCTAAAGCATTATCAAACAATTTTACAAAGCTAATCATGAATACCACCCATAGCCCTACACTAAATTCAGAAGGAATTATTTTATACAGTTCGTTTATATTCAAAACAATTAGCAAAAATATCAAACCACCAACTATGGTTAAATTTATAGAACTACGTTTGTACAAATCTCCCAATGCCTCAAAATCTTTATCGTTTAAATATTTCGCAGAAAGCGGCATTAAAATTTGATGCATAGAACGTTGTGGAACAGCTATTACAGTTGCAATAAAAATAGCTACATTATAATAGGCTATTTGCTCAATTTCAATATAATAACCCAACATTACCTTGTCAACATCCAATAAAATGGTTGCAATTGATCCTGCTACAATAATAAGTAATGAATATTTTAAAATTCGATTAAATTGAGGCGGAAGTTTCCATGTAAGTATAGGTGGCTTTAAGTTAAATGCATAAATTTTCATGATAAGAGTTCGCACAACATAAACACAAACAAGCCCTATCATAAATTGCTGTACATTTAAAACCTCAAAGAAAAGCATAAAAAGCAAGAGCATGGTACCAACTCTATGAAAAACCTCCTTCATAAAGTTACCAAAAACTGTTTGCATTTGCACTTTTGCCCAAGCGAAAAAAATTTCAAAATATGCCAATGCTATTGCTATGAATATGGTATGCCACAAATAATCTTTTATAATTCCATTTTTATGTGCTAAAAATCCTCCAATAGTATCATAGCCTAGTAAAAGAAAAAAACTTAATGGCACAATTAAAAACAAAGGCATTATTAACACCAGCGTTAAAAAACCATTAATAGAGGTTCTTGTTTTGAAAGAGGAGTAAAATTTCACCAGTGTATTATGCATACCAAAAGACATTAGGGGCATAATAACATATGCTAAAGAAAGCATAAACCCAACCAAGCCATAATAACTATCACTCAAAAACTTAGTATACAGAAACAAAGTATTGATGGCTCCTATTCCAAACCCTATATAGGTTGAAATTATATTTTTAAACGATTGTGTGGCAACTAAACCCATTTAAAGTAATTTATACAATGTTCCTGCAAGTGACTTTCTGTGGTATTTTTGCAAACCTATAGGATGACTAATCAATGCATTGTTTTTGTATAAGTCATAACCCTTCAAAATATAGCGTTTTATGGCTTCATAATCTTCATAATTAAAGTAAACACCTGTATTAGTTTCTTTAATTATTTTCTCAACATCTGAACCCTTAGGGCCAACCGCTATAATTGGTCTATTTGAAACCATATATTCAAAAAGTTTACCAGGGATAATACACTTCGTTTCTTCAGAATTGATTTCAATCAAAAGAAGTAATTGTGATTTTTTCTGAAACACAATAGACTCTTCATGAGATACATAGCCTACATTATTTACATAATTACTCAATCCTATTAATTCAAGAGATTTAAATACTTCTTCACTTACAGTCCCCACGAGATTAAGTTGAAAATCTTTTGCAAAACCAGTATGCTCTCTTAATAGATCTGCTAATACTTGCCATAAAACTTCAGGATTGCGTTTTGATAAAAGCGAACCAATATGTGCTAGTGTAAATTTTGAATCCATTTCAAAATCAACCCTTTTCTCATTATCATACCCATTAGTAATTACAGTAACAGGTTTATTTGTAATATTGAGAAATTCATTTTTGGTAACAAAACTAGTTACAATAATGTCATCAGCTGTATTTAAGACTCGGTTTTCTAGTTGTTTGTGTTTCTTCTGAGCATAGCCAGTAAGTTTCAACTGTTTATGGTAACCAATAGTTGTCCACGGATCTCTAAAATCTGCAATCCACTTTATTTTTAATTCTTTTTTTAAGCCTAACCCTATGAGGTGCAGACTATGTGGCGGCCCCGTTGTTATGACTGTTTCAATACCTTCTTTTTTAATGATACCCATCAAGGTTTTAATAGAAGGTTTTACCCAGCCCACTCTAGCATCAGGGATAAAACAATTTCCTCGAATAAACAGCATCATTTTTTCTACCAGTGATTGCTTTTTTTTATCAGATATAATGCCTTTACTTATAGTTTTTGAAGTTTTTTTAAAAAACAAACTAGCCCATTTATAAGGCTCATTGATTGGTTGTTTAATAATTTTTACTTCCGTTGGCACATCTTGATTAAGACTTGTATCTTGAAGAGGATAATTGGGGTTTTCAGGAATAAAAACAATAGGTTCTATGCCAAAATCAGGAAGGTACTTAACAAACTTTAACCAACGTTGTACACCTGGACCTCCAGCAGGCGGCCAGTAGTAGGTAATGATTAACACTTTCTTTTTATTCATGCAACATGGATTAAAACATAATCACTACACCCCTTCTATCTTCTTATTTCTTATCCTAAACTCATAAAATAACCCTCCCAACAACACTAAAGCAACTGCTATAGAACTTGCCAATGCAATACTGCTACCTGTTTTAACCACGTCAGGTTCAAACTTAAACTCGATAGTGTGGCTTCCTGCTGTTACAGGCAATCCTCTTAAAATATAATTAACACGTATATGATCTACTTCATTGCCATCAATAAAAGTCTTCCAGCCGTGAGGGTAATAGATTTCAGAAAACACCGCAAAACCATCATTTTTATTGTTTGATGTATACTTCAAATAGTTAGGTTTTACTTCTTTTAAAGCAATTGAAGCTAAGGAATCAAGAGTAAATGTTTTATTTGATGCAATTGAAGCTGATGTTGTAACGGCTTTAGTTTTGGTTTCTAAACTATCTAGGACTAAAATTTCATCGTTGGCAGAATTTAACCTATCCAACTCTTTTACAAACCATGCATTTCCATTAGCTGTTTCATTCATATAGGGTATAGCATTCCCTTCTTCATCCTGGCCAACAATATATTTTGTATTGAGCATATTTAAAACGTTGATATTGTTTTTAACAATATAAAAGTCAAACACTTCTCTATATCGTCTTAGTTCTGCAGCATTGTACCCATTAAGAGAATTATGGAAATAAGATGGTTTTGAGGGGCCTGAAACCAAATCATAAACTCGATAATACGTGGTGTCTCTTAAAATAAATTGGTCTGCCTCACTTGCTTGAAATGGTTCATTCATTTGCACACTAGGCACAAAATCTTCGGTATTTACATACCGTCTATCAACACCAATCAAATCAAACAGAATAAGAGCTCCAACAAGTATTAATACCACTTTTTCCTGAAGTTTTTCTTTTAGAAACGCAAACAATATACTTGCAAGTACTAACACCAGCGCCAAAGTACGTAGGGTATCTTCAGTAAATAGTGTTTTTCGATCTGCTTTTAAGGCACTTGTAAAATCTGGTCCATAATTTTGTCTATATATACCATCATTCGCTCCTACAAAATCAAATAAACTCGATTTAAACACTAAAAACAAAACACTAAGCCCAGCGGTAATAAGCGTAGTATACTTTAAAGCGTTTAATTTTTCGTCTTTATTCTCCGTTCCATTTACCCATTTAGACAATCCTACAACAGCAAGGGCAGGAACACATAGCTCTAAAACTACCTGAATAGAACTTACAGCTCTAAACTTATTGTAAAGTGGTACATAATCAATAAAAAAGTTGGTTAAAAACCCAAAGTTCTTTCCATACGACAACAAAAGGGATAGTAATGTTCCTCCAACCAACCACCACTTTAATCGTCCTTTAACCAAAAACAACGCCAAAATAAATAAGAATATTACAACCGCACCTACATAGGCTGGTGCCTCAACAATAGGTTGATTACCCCAATACATAGGCGCTCGTTTAACGGCTTCAGAGGCTTGCGCTGATGTTGCGCCTAACTTTCTATAAGCATTATAGGTGGCAGAGTTTTTTCCAACATCCTCACCATTTCCGCCTCCCATAAATCTAGGAATAAACAAGTTAAATGTTTCAACAATGCCATAGCTAAATTGTGTAATATAATCTCTGTCAAGTCCAGTTGTAGCTATCTTAGTGGAACCATCAGGGTTAATGGTTAATTCGCTTTTACTACGTTTACTTTCTTTTACATATTCTTTTGTAGCCAAAATATTAGTTGCATTCATCGCGATAGAAAGCACCACTGCAACCAACAAAACTCCAACAGATTTAAAATACTGGAACAAACTGTTTTTTTTGTAAGCATCATACAAATACACAATACCTAAAATCACCACCAAAAACATGAGATAATAGGTCATTTGAAAATGATTCGCAACCAATTCTAAGCCCATAGCTATGGTTGTGAGCAAAAAACCAGCAACATATTTTTTTCTGAAGACCAATAAAATGCCACTCAACACTAATGGCATATATGCAATAGCATGAGCTTTACTGTTGTGACCAACCCCTAATATTATAATTAAATATGTTGAAAAACCAAATGCTAACGCTCCAATAAAAGCCAGCTTAATATCTACTTTCAGCACCAATAAAAACACATAAAAGCCAAACAGATACAAAAACAAATAATCTGCAGGTCTTGGCAAAAACCGTAGAGCTGAGTCTAATTTTTTAATATAATTATGGGGGTATCTCGCGCCTAACTGATAGGTAGGCATACCACCAAAAGCACTATTTGTCCAATACGTTTCATCTCCTGTTTCTGCCTTAAAGTCCTTCTGCTGTTTACTCATTCCTATAAACTGCACTATATCACTTTGATATATAGTTTTGCCTTCTAAAACAGGACTAAAATACGCTAGAGATACTATAACAAAACCCAGCAAAATAAGTAAATGCGGTAAGAACTTTTTAATGGAAAATGACATGAGTTGGTTTTAGAAAATGATGTCGAAATTAATCAATTTCTTCGTAATCTACATATTCACCAACGTCTTTATTTGAAGTTTTGGTTTTAGGCATTTTATCAATAGTTACTTCGCCTTCTTTTTTTATGTTGTCTTGTTGGTTAGTTGTATTTTGAAAATTACCAAATTGTCCACCAAATCGTTCTTGCGCCTTCTTTGACACATATTTAAAGAGAAACGGAGACAAGAGACGTGCAATGATTTTGATACCAAAATAAACTAAAAGAATTATAAGGATCATCCTAACAAGACCTGTCACAGATGCATATTGTAGCATAACTATAGTTTTAAGGCAAAAATACAATTCTACAGCCTTAAAAAAGACCGATCAGTTATAAAAAAAATATAAAATATCTATATTTGGATAGCTATACACTAATATTTACCTATAAACACACCTAAGTTTTATGACTATATCCCCAAACAAACAAATTTTCTTTTTATTGCTTAGTTTAATGAGCATCAATGCTTTTTGCCAATATACAGACGTTATAAATTCAAACCGACCAGGTGCTTCCAGAAGTGCTTTTTCAGTAGGCACCAATGTACTTCAGTTTGAAGCTGGTCCTTTCTTAATAAAAGAAGACCGTACACCAGCTGCCGCTTATGAGGTTTCTGGTTATGGTGTAGATTTTGCTGTTCGATATGGTT
Source organism: Allotamlana fucoidanivorans (assembly GCF_006265225.1). Taxonomy (GTDB): domain Bacteria; phylum Bacteroidota; class Bacteroidia; order Flavobacteriales; family Flavobacteriaceae; genus Allotamlana; species Allotamlana fucoidanivorans. The sequence goes on from NZ_VDCS01000002.1 coordinate 176,601, forward strand.
TATTATTAGAACCGTTAGAAATAAATATTGAGGGCACATACCAAAACGACACAAAATCATTTAAGACTAGCATACCCAACGAAGAAGATCGAGCTAATTTTAAACACCTCGCTTTTGGCGCCAAATATTTGGTTTATGACCCTTATAAAAATACAGAAGAAGACAAACCTAATTTATATAGCTGGAAAGCTAACAGACAATTTAAATGGAAATCATTAATACCCGCTGTTTCCGTTTATTTAGGAGCAAATTATGACACCAAAACAAACCCCTATACCGCACCTGGTATTGAAGGATTTAGTCCTAAAGTGATGTTGGCTACTCAGCATAATTTTTCTGGGGGATGGGTGTTTGTCATGAACTTTATTAAAGACCGTATAGGAACCGATCAATCTGATTTTCAATACATTTTAACATTAACACATGCGTTTAGTCCGCAATGGGTTATCTTTGGGGAAACTCAGGGCATTAAAAGTGATTTTTATGCCGATAATTTATTTAGATTTGGCGGAGCTTATTTATGGGGTAAAAATTTTCAGTTAGACACCGCGGTTACATTCAACACGAAAGATACACCGTCTGTTTTTAGCGTTAATTTAGGTGCTTCGTATAGATTAGATTTTCACAAAGATAAGGAGCTGGATAATGGAACTTCAGCTAAAGATGAAGGCAAAAGAAGAAAAAATCGAAGAGGACGTAAAAAGAAAAGTAGCGCCACAGAAAACCCCGTAAACGATAAAAGACAAAAGAAAGATATTAATTTTGATGACTAATTTTACAAAGCATCAATAAAGCATTATGATAACATTAAAAGAAGTACAATCTAAAAAGGATTTAAAAACTTTTATAAAGTTTCCTTTTAAACTTTACAAGGACTCAAAGTATTGGACACCACCTATTATTAGCCAGGAAATAAAGACATTTAACAAGAAAGAAAATCCTGTGTTTAATGATGCTGATGCGCGATTGTTTTTAGCATATAAAAACAACGAGGTGGTTGGTCGGGTTGCAGCCATTGTAAATTGGCTTGAAATTAAAGACCAAAATGTAAAGAAAATGCGCTTTGGTTGGTTAGATTTTATTGATGATATTGAAGTGTCAAAAGCACTTTTAAATAAAGTGGAAGGCATAGGAAAATCATACCAACTTGAATACACTGAAGGCCCTGTTGGATTTTCAAATTTAGACAAGGTAGGTGTTTTAACTGAAGGGTTTGACTCTGTTGCTCCTATGGTCACTTGGTATAACCACCCCTACTATGCTAAACATTATGAAGCTGCTGGGTATGCTGTAGAAAAATCATACATTGAAAGTAGATTTTATTTTAGTAGCGTAAACCCTGACGTATTTACCAAAGCTAACGACTTAATAAAAAGACGGTATCAATTAGAGGTTTTAAACTTTACTAAAACAGAGCAGGTAATGCCCTATACAGATAAGATGTTTGACTTATTTAATGAAACATACGCCTCATTAGCATCCTTTGTTGCTATTAATGATATTCAAAAGGCTTATTTTAAAAAGAAGTTTATCAGTTTTATTAATCCTGAGTACATCAAATTCATTATCGATAAAAATAAAAACCTAGTAGCCTTCACTATTGTGATGCCTTATTTTGCTACAGCCTTACAGCGCGCTAAAGGCAAATTATTTCCGTTTGGTTTTAAATATATATTAGACGCCAAGAAAAATAGCAAAAATGTTGTTTTTTATCTTATTGGCGTACATCCAGATTATCAAAATAAAGGTTTGAATGCCCTTATATTCAATGAATATTACAAAGTATTTAACGAAAAAGGCATTGAAACTTGCTATAGAACACCAGAATTGGAAGATAATGAAGCGATTCAAAAAATATGGCGACATTTTAATCCTGAAGTTTACAAAAGAAGAAAAACCTTTAGAAAAAATCTAGTATAAAAAAATCCGATTCACAAGTTGTGAATCGGATTTTTTTATCTCTAATATATACCAAATTATTCTCCCATTGCAGCCATAACTGCAGCCGATAATCGTTTGTACGTTCCATTTCTTAATCGATCTCTAATAGCGTCAAACGCATCTAAAGTTTCTCTAACATCCTCTAAAGTATGCGTTGCTGTAGGAATTAATCTTAGTAAAATTAATCCTTTAGGTATTACAGGATAAACTACTATAGAACAGAATATTCCGTAATTTTCTCTTAAATCTTTTACTAACGCCATAGCCTCAGGAATACTACCTTTTAAGTACACAGGAGTCACACAACTTTGTGTTGTTCCAATATCAAAGCCACGCTCTTTTAAACCAGATTGTAACGCATTTACATTCTCCCAAAGTTTATTTTTTAACTCAGGCATGGTTCTCAGCATCTCTAAACGTTTCAGCGCCCCTTCAACCAATTGCATTTGCAAAGATTTTGCAAACATTTGAGAACGTAAATTATACTTTAAGTAATCAATAATTTCTTGATCAGCTGCTATAAAAGCGCCTGTACTTGCTAAAGATTTTGCAAACGTAGCAAAGTAAACGTCAATATCATCTTGAATTCCTTGCTCTTCTCCCGCTCCAGCTCCAGTTGCTCCTAACGTTCCAAAGCCGTGGGCATCATCAACAAATAATCTAAAATTAAATTTCTTCTTTAAAGCAACAATTTCTTTTAAACGCCCTTGTTCGCCACGCATACCGAATACACCCTCTGAAATCACCAAGATACCGCCACCTGTCTGCTCTGCCATTTTTGTAGCTCGCTCCAGATTTTTCTCTAAACTTTCAACATCATTATGCTTGTAGGTAAATCGTTTACCCATATGCAAACGCACACCATCAATAATACAAGCATGGGCATCAACATCATACACAATAATATCATCTTTGGCCACTAAAGCATCAATAGTAGAAACCATACCTTGATAACCAAAATTTAAAAGATAAGCAGCTTCTTTTTTTACAAAGGAAGCTAACTCATTTTGTAGTTTTTCATGCAAATCTGTATGACCAGACATCATTCTTGCCCCCATAGGATAAGCTGAGCCGTATTTAGCAGCTGCTTCAGCATCTACTTTTCTAACTTCAGGGTGATTTGCTAAACCTAAATAATCATTAATACTCCATGTAATCACCTCTTTTCCTTGAAATTTCATTCTATTAGAAATTTCCCCTTCTAACTTAGGAAACACAAAATACCCCTCGGCTTGAGACGCCCATTTTCCTAAAGGCCCCTTATCCTTGTAAATTTTCTCAAATAAATCTTTCATTTATTATAAATCTTGTTGCTATTAAAACTAAGACCGATGAGTTCAAGTAGTTGAATTTAAAAAAGTGTTGTGGTAACACTTTTTTGGAAACTTATTGCCCTTAGCTATTTGATGCAAAATTAAATATTTATATGATTTGAACATAATTTTTAATGCCCAATTATTAATAAAATAAGAAAAGAGGTGATATCTTACTTTTGTTGTAAAACACCACCTCTTTTGAATATGCTTATTTCTATTTTATTTTACGTATTGAATGCTTTCTGACACCTCATTAATACTATCAAAAAAGCCTTGATCATCCATCCATTTATCACTGTATATTTTACTCATATACCGTGCACCATGATCTGGATATATAGCAACAACACAATCTCCCTTCTTAAATCGACCTTCCTCTCCTAATTGCTTTAAAGCCTGAGTAACAGCGCCCGAAGTATACCCCACAAACATACCCTCAGCCTTAGCGATAGCTCTTGCGGTATGTGCACTATCTTCATCAGTAACTTTGACAAATTCATCAATCACATCAAAATCAGTAGCTGTAGGAATCAAATTTTTTCCTAAACCTTCTATTCGGTAAGGATAAATTTCTTTTTCATCAAACTCTCTGGTTTCGTGATATTTTTTAATTACCGAACCAAAAGCATCTACACCTATAACCTTAATATCAGGGTTTTTCTCCTTTAAAAATTTTGCCGTACCAGAAATAGTACCTCCTGTACCACTACAAGCAATAAGATGTGTTATTTTACCTTCTGTTTGATTCCAAATTTCAGGTCCTGTTGAATTATAATGAGCATCAATATTTAATTGATTAAAATACTGATTTATATATACAGATCCCTTAATTTCATTATGCAAGCGTTTAGCAACTTCATAGTAAGATCTAGGATCATCAGCACTAACGTGTGCTGGACAAACATAAACCTTAGCCCCCATAGTTTTTAGCATGTCAATCTTATCAGGAGACGATTTAGAACTTACTGCCAGTACACAATCATACCCTTTTATAATACTTACCATAGCAATACTAAACCCTGTATTCCCAGAAGTAGTTTCTATGATGGTATCACCCGGTGTAAGAATGCCTTGTTTTTCGGCCTGTTCAATAATGTAAAGTGCTATCCTGTCTTTGGAAGAGTGTCCTGGGTTAAACGATTCAACTTTAGCGTAAAAGTCACCATCAAACTCTGAGACTATTCTATTAAGTTTAACAAGTGGTGTGTCACCTATTAGGTCTAATATATTATCAAATACTTGATTTTTTTGTGTCATATAACATTTTTAAAAACCGTTACATTTTCACTAAAATGAGGTGGTAGTTTAAAACCTGACAAAAGTAAGACATTTTTTTTTATTAACCATGAACTCCTTCTAAATCTAATAAAAAGGCATATTCTAAAGCCACTTCTTTTAGACTTTCAAAGCGTCCTGAAGCCCCTCCATGACCAGAATCCATATCTGTATGTAGCAGTAATAAATTAGCGTCCGTTTTTAATTCACGTAGTTTAGCTACCCACTTTGCAGGTTCCCAATACTGTACCTGAGAATCATGAAGTCCAGTAGTAACCAAAGTATTTGGATAATTTTTTTTTTGAACATTATCATAAGGTGAATATGATTTCATATACGTATAAAACCTTTCTTCATTAGGATTTCCCCATTCATCATACTCCCCTGTTGTTAACGGTATGGTGTCATCAAGCATGGTAGTCACCACGTCTACAAAAGGCACAGCCGCTATCACACCATGATATAATTCAGGATTCATATTAATAACAGCCCCCATCAATAACCCACCAGCAGATCCACCGTAGGCATACAAATGTTTGTTTGAGGTGTATTTTTCCTCAATTAAAAATTTAGAACAATCAATAAAATCGGTAAACGTGTTTTTTTTTGTTAATAATTTACCATTTTCATACCATGCTCTTCCTAAATACTCCCCTCCTCTAACATGGCAAATGGCATAAATAAACCCTCTATCAATTAAACTTAACCGAATACTTGAAAAAGACGGATCAATAGTTGAGCCATAAGAACCATAAGCATATTGAAGCACAGGATTGGAGCCATTTAATATCATCCCTTTTTTATACACCATTGAAATTGGTATTTTCACCCCATCCCTACTTAGGGCCCAAACGCGTTTAGACTCATAATTTTCTTTTTTAAAGGCTCCTCCTAAAACTTCTTGTTCTTTTTTAATGACAAAAGTTTTACTTTTAAAATTATAGTCAATGACCGAACTTGGGGTGGTTAGGCTATTGTAGGCGTAACGCAATTCATTGCTATTAAAATCGGGATTATTTCCAATATATGCGGTATAGGCTTCAGAATCAAAATTCAAATAATAATCTTCGTCTCCTTTCCAACTCATTATTCTAATATTATTCAATCCATTTTCCCGTTCATTGACCACCAAATAATCTTTGAAAATTTCAATATCTTCTATTAAAACCAAAGCTCTGTGCGGAATAACATCTTGCCAGAAAACTTTTTCTGTTTGATTTACACTCGTTTTTGAAACTTTAAAATTGGTAGCTCCATCAGCATTTGAAATCACATAAAATTCATCTTTGTAATGGGCTAAATTATACTCTAAATCTTTTGTGCGTTTTTGAAACACTTTAAAGACTCCTTCTGGATTATTAGCATCTAAAAAACGGTATTCGGTTGATAGCGTACTTGCCGCACCAATCATGATATATTCCTTCGATTTTGTTTTATAAACAAAGGTATTAAAGGTTTCATCGGTTTCATGATACACTTCAATATCGGCCACACTATCTGTATGTAATATATGTTTGAAAATTTTATGAGACCGCAAAGTCACGTCATCTTTTCTGGCATAAAAAAGCGTTTTATTATCATTCGCCCAAGTAGCACTACCCGTTGTATTTAATATCTTGTCACTGTAAATTTCTCCTGTTACCAAATTTTTAATTTGAATGGTATATTGTCTTCTGCTTACAGTATCTGTTGAAAACGCCGCCATCGTATTATCTGGACTTATGGAAATGCCACCTAGATTAAAGTAGGCATGCGGTTTTGCTAGCTCATTACAATCAAACATCACCTCTTCTTCAGCGTCTAGTGTTTCCTTTTTTCTTACATAAATAGGATAATCTTTCCCTGACTCATATTTAGTAATATACCAATATCCATTGAGCTTATAAGGAACTGTAGTATCATCTTCCTTTATTCGGGCTTTCATTTCTTCAAATAATACCTTCTGAAAGGGCTCTGTATGCTGCATTACTGCTTTGGTATATGCGTTTTCTGCATTTAAATAATCAATAACTTCTGGGCTTTCTCTATCATTTAACCAATAGTAATCATCTATTCTAACATCATTATGAATCTTTAACTCTTTTGGTTTTTTGGTGGCTATTGGTGCTTTAGGAAACTTATTTTTTGTCATTGTCTCATTTCATTTTCAACGCGCCAAAAATAAGGTTTAAGATTATTTTTAAACTGTTTTTTGATTTTTAAATTTTAACCAGTCAAAATAATCGCTTTATTTAATAATTTTGTCGTAATTAAAATTATAGAAACTATGTTTGGAGATATGATGAATATGATGGGTAAATTAAAAGAAACCCAACAAAAAGTAGAGGATACAAAAAAACGTTTAGACACCGTTTTAATAGATCAAGCTAGCCACGACAATAAACTGAAAGTTACACTAACCGCTAATAGAACTATTAAATCTATTGCTATTGATGATGCCTTGTTAGAAGATAAAGAACAACTGGAAGATTACTTAATTCTTACCTTAAATAAAGCCATTGAAAAGGCAACCAGCGTAAACGAAACAGAAATAGCTGCTGTTGCTAAAGAAGGCATCCCTAACATTCCGGGGTTAGATTTGTTTAAATAGATACAATTTTATTTATCAAGCGTTAACTAACATTGTGTTGCAACTCTTTCAAAATATCATAATTAACAGGAAAGATTTATAGCACTTTATAATTTAGTACATTTACCAACCTAATTTAATAATCAAAAAAATGTCTGTTGCCCAAAAAAATTATAAGCGTGTTACCGTAAAAACATTAGTTGATATGAAAGCTAATGGTGAAAAAATATCTATGTTAACGGCTTATGACTATACCATGGCTAAAATTGTAGATGGTGCTGGTATAGATGTTATTCTGGTAGGAGACTCTGCCAGTAATGTTATGGCTGGACATGAAACAACGCTTCCTATCACACTAGACCAAATGATTTATCATGCATCATCTGTGGTTAGAGCCATTTACAGAGCCTTAATAGTAGTTGATTTACCTTTTGGAAGTTATCAAAGTGACCCTAAAGAGGCCCTACGTTCTGCCATAAGAATTATGAAAGAAAGTGGGGCGCATTCGGTAAAATTAGAAGGCGGTAAAGAAATCAAAGAGTCTATAAAGCGTATTTTGAATGCAGGTATCCCTGTTATGGGACATTTAGGGTTAACACCGCAATCTATATATAAATTTGGAACCTATACCGTTCGTGCTAAAGAAGAAGAAGAAGCTCATCGCTTAATTAGCGATGCCAAAATGCTGGAACGCTTAGGTTGTTTTGCTATTGTTTTAGAAAAAATCCCTGCTAAATTAGCCAAACAAGTGGCTGAAAGTGTGCGTATACCTATTATTGGTATTGGCGCTGGCCCTGATGTTGATGGTCAGGTTTTGGTTTTACATGATATGCTGGGCATGACCCATGAATTTAACCCGCGTTTTCTAAGAAGATACCTTAACCTATTTGACGATATGACTAATGCCATTGCGCAATATGTTGATGATGTAAAAACGCGTGATTTCCCTAACAAAAGTGAACAATATTAAGGGGTAAATACGGTGTCTGAAAAAGTTATATCTAACAAAAACAACTTACAGGTTCTTTACGAAGACAATCATATCATCATTGTAAATAAACGTGCAGGTGATATTGTACAAGGCGACAAAACAGGTGATAAACCTTTGAGTGATGTTGTTAAAGATTACATCAAAGATAAGTATAACAAACCTGGTAATGTTTTTTTGGGCACGGTGCACCGATTGGACCGACCAACCACGGGGTTAGTAATTTTTGCCAAAACAAGCAAGGTACTCCCCCGCCTTAATAAGTTATTCTTATCTAAAGACATAAAAAAAACCTACTGGGCACTGGTTAAAAACCACCCCAAAAAACGTAGTGACACGCTAGTTCATTGGCTTAAAAAAAACCCAAACAACAATAAGTCGAAAGCGTATTCAAGGGAAGTTAAAGACAGTAAAAAAGCTATTCTACATTACACGGTTAAAAAGAAACTTGATCATTATGTTTTACTTGAGGTTACACTTGAAACGGGCAGGCACCATCAAATTCGCGCACAACTTGCCGAAATTGGTTGCCCTATTAAAGGCGATTTAAAATATGGCTTTGATAGGAGTAACAGGGATGCTAGTATCAGTTTACATGCCAGACACATTGAGTTTATCCACCCTGTAAAAAAAGACGCCATTAGCATTGATGCGCCTTTACCTAATGATCCGCTTTGGGCTGCTTGTTTCGCATAAATTAGATATATTTATAGAACTAAATTATCCTATGTGGAACATATTGAATCTATTGTAAATAAGCAGCGGGCTTTCTTTAAAACACATCAAACAAAATCTGTCACAGCCAGAATCACCTATTTAAAGGCTTTAAAAAGTAAAATCAAAGATTCTGAAGTATTGATTTTCAATGCCTTAAATAAAGATTTTAAAAAACATAAATTTGAAACCTATTTAAGTGAGGTTGGTTTGGTGCTTTCTCAACTAGATTTAGTCATTAAAAAACTAAAATATTGGACAAAAAACCAATATGTATGGCCATCATTACTTAGCTTTCCTTCAAAAGATTATATGTACAAAGAGCCTTATGGCTCCATTTTGGTTATTGCCCCCTGGAATTATCCGTTTCTTTTGGCTTTTGAACCCTTAATCATGGCAATAGCGGCTGGTAATACAGTTGTTTTAAAGCCAAGTGAACTCACAAAAAACACCTCAAAATTAATTTCACAAATTATTCAAAAAGTGTTCCCAGAAGATTGGGTTATTGCTGTAGAAGGTGATGCCGAAGTGGCCTCTCAGTTACTCGCCCAAAAATGGGACTTTATTTTCTTTACAGGAAGCACAAAAGTTGGTAAAATAGTAGCCAAGGCGGCCGCAAAATACCTGACACCTGTAGTTCTCGAATTAGGAGGAAAATCTCCTTGCATTATTGACGACACTATCGATTTAAAATTAGTGGCCAGACGATTAGTTTGGGGCAAACTTCTTAATGGTGGGCAAACCTGTATTGCTCCCGACTACGTTATTGTAAAAGCCGAAATAAAAGAAGCTCTAGTCACCAACTTAATACAGGAGATTACAAAACGCTATGGAACAGACGCGAAATTATCAGAAGATTTTCCAAGAATTATAAATGATGTGCACACAAAAAGATTGGCAAACCTGATGCAAAATCAACATATTGTATTTGGCGGAGCTATTCATTTAAATTCCTGCTTCGTTGCGCCTACCTTGATAGACAATCCTAAACTTGATAGCCCCATCATGAAGGAAGAAATTTTTGGACCTATACTGCCTATACTATCTTTTCAAACAGAAAAGGATATTGAGCATATCCTTTGGAATTTAGACAAACCATTGGCATGTTATATATTTTCAAAAAATAAGACCTTTATAAAATCTATTTTAAAAACTTTTAGCTTTGGTGGTGGTGTTATTAATGATACCTTAATTCATTTTGGAAACCCCAAATTACCCTTTGGAGGTGTTGGCGCCAGTGGTTTAGGCCATTATCATGGCAAATATGGTTTTGATACTTTTACGCATCATAAATCTATTGTAAAACGTGGTACTTGGGCAGATCCTTCTTTTAGATATGCGCCGTATAATGGTAAACTCAAGGTTCTTAAAAAATTATTTAGATGGTTGGGCTAACCATTAGGTTATTAAACGGATAAGTTAAAACAAGTTCCACCCCTTTTCCTGGTTCAGATTGAATATTTATACTAGAGTGTATTAACTTTGCTCTACTCATCATATTTAACAAACCTGAACCTTTTTCAACCGTATCAGTGTCAAATCCTTTACCATCGTCTTTAACTGTAATTACTAAGTTATCAATCTGATAATCAAGCTTAATATTAATATGGTCAGCTTCGGAATATTTTACTGAATTTGATAAAAACTCTTGAATAATTCTGAACAATATAATTTCATGCTTTTTATTTGAAAATGTTCTGGTCTGCCCTAATATTTTAAGCTCAGCACCTTTAAACTTCATCTTTTTTAATCGATTCAATTCATTGTTTATAGACTTTTCAAAGCCTAGGTTTAATATCACATCATTGTTAAGTGTTTTTGAAAGTGCCCTAACCTCTGCCAAGCTTTCTTTTAACGCCTCTGAAGTATCTTTGAATTTTTCTTTAACATCATTTGGCACTTGCATTTTTAAAATACTCAATTGCATATTAGCAAATGATAACAACTGGCCAATATTATCATGGAGTTCCCAGCCTACATTTTTTAAAGTTTGCTCTTGGGTTTCTGTTTGAGCTTGAGCAATTTCAGCTTCAAAAGCCTGCTGTTGTTTTATACGGTCTTGAAGTAATTTATTTTTTCGTTTTAGAAACACTACAAAAAATACAATAACCAATGTGGTTACTATAACTAATACACCAATCATATAAACCAACAGATAACGCTCTGCTGCTGTACTTACTATTCGTTCTGTGGTTTGCACCATATTAAAGCAAAGGTAAAGGTTAAATACATGCATAAATTGGCAAATAAATAAATTTCCCATTTTAGAAAAATAAAATTCCAATCGAAATGCGCATTATAAATATCATAGAACACCAAAGGCGTTATAATGAGCCACCAAATAAAGATAGCCGCACTAATATAAAAATTTAATGACTTGTAGAAGGTAAGTATCTTGTCACTCTGTAAAACTTCAATAAAGTAAAACATGGTACACAAAAAAATAATAACAGCACCTAAAACACTTATAATTGGAAAAAACTGCTTAAAAAAAGCCTCCCAGTGCCATATTATATAAATTACTGAAAACCCTAAAAATATGCATCCCGCATATTTTAGTATTTGCTTAAAACGTTTTTTCTGGAGTATCATGTAATAATAAAAAGCAAAAAAGAGAATAGCCCCTACTTTCCAATAAATTGTAGTCCACCAATAATTACGCACCAATTTAGTACCTTGTAAAAACGAAAAAAAACCGTTTTGTATATGATGCACATAGTTATTGGCATAATCGCAAATAGTTAAATATACTAGAAACCAAATAAAGTATCTTGCCGTAGTAAGTCTATACTTTTTGTAGCATATTAAGGCTGTTATAGCTGATAAACCCTCTAAAATTGAATAAATTGCGTTGTAATGTTCTAATAAAAAATCGTTCATAAAGACCTATATCAACTTCAATGCTTATCAGTGATTTTAGATTTTTTTGCCTCTTGTCTGCACCATATAAAAGCAAAGGTAAACGTTAAATACATAAAGAGATTAACAAATAAATAAATATACCGTCTCAGAATGATGTAAGCTCTATCTTTAATTGGAACACCTATTTCATACGCAGAATAACCATCATAAAACACAATTGGTGTTATAACGAGCCACCAAATAAATAAGACAAAACTAATGTAGAAATTTATAAATTTATAGAAATTAAGTAGCTTATCAGAATTTAAAAGTTCAATAAAATAGAATATGCTACATAACATAATAAGCACTGCTCCAAAAACTTTAATACTTGGAAAAAACCTTGAAAAGTAAGCATCAAAATTTAAACCAATATAAATAAAAGCAAATATCAAGAATATTATATTACTTACTTTAAGTGTAACTTTAAACACATGTGTTTGAAGTATTTTTTCAAAATAAAACGTATAAAATACTATGGCGCCTATACTCCAATATAAGGTAGACCACCAATAATTTTTCTCTATAAGGGTTCCTATTAAAAAACTAAAAATTTTATCGGGTTCAACTAACCAAGTGTAGAAACCAATAAAATCACATATAGCAATACAGACCAAAAAGTAAATGAAATATCTGGTATAGGTATGCCTATAATATTTAAGAACGAGTAAACCTGTTAAGGCTGCTAACAACTCTACACCACTTATCAACCAAACATAATTTCTTAGTAAAAACCCTCCCAATAGCGTTGTGTTCCGTTTTAATGTTCTAAAAAAATAATAGCGTTATTTTATATTGAGAATTATTGTGGATAACCACCTTGGCCACCACCACCTTCATTTAATGGACCAACAGGTATTGTTTTATCCCCCTGAATATTTAAATTAACACTATTAGCTTCTGAAAGCGATTTTTTTCCAGTAGGCACTATAAACATAGTCGTTAAATCCTGTTTGCTTTGTCCTGCGTTTTTACCATACACCCCTAAATAAATACGAATACCTGTCATATCAAATCCTAAGATTTTAGATTCTTGTTTGGCGTAATTCAAATAATCTTCTACATCGGTTAAAGACCAATCAACGGAACGGTCGTCTACGCTTCTTCCTTGTTTTGCTGCTGCCGAATCTACCGCCTTTTTTCTGTATTTAGTCCAATTGTTACTCAATGCAGTCGCCTCTTCAACAGTAATGACACCTTTGGGTTTGGTGATAACTACTTCTTCAGTATCAACAGTTCTTGGGCAAAAATAATAGGTTAAAATAGCACCAATGGCAAATCCTATTAAGATATAAGCTAAGTTTTTCATTGTTTTGGTGTGTTAGTTATTATACTAAAATAAAGAAAACTTCTGGGACTACACGAATTTACGACGGAAATCCTAGTATATTTCCCATTCCCACAGTAAACAACCAGCAACCATAAATGGTATGTTCTATACTCACCAAAAGTGTAGAACGCGTTTTTTGATAAGTGCCTGCAAACAATAAACCTCCAATAAACGTAAGTACTAAAACCAAATTATTCTTAAAAAACAAGTGCCCCAATGTAAATAAAGCTGCGTTGAGTAATACAAAACCAATTTTACTTTTTACTAAAGTCTCATATCTGTAAAAGAAAAACGTTCGGTATAAAATTTCCTGAGGATACACAGAAAATACGGTATAAATAAACAGAATCATCAACCATAATTTGGGCTTGTTAAGTACAACAAAAAAAAGTAACTCCTTATTAGTAAACCAAATAAAAAAGGTTGTCAGCAAGGCTATAAGTAAAAACTTTATCAATGTCTGCTTCAAAAATAAGTGCCAATTGAGATGTTTTGATATATTGAGTGGTAACTTTTCTACCACAGTAAGCACATAAACCACATAGAGGAAACCAATAACCCCCAAACCTAATTTTAGCCATATTGAATAATTAATCATAAAGCTTAAAGGAATCACTACAAAAAGAATTAAACCTTCTAATACTTTATACGCTCTAACTTTCATTCTATAAATTTATAGCGGTTTCATGTTTTACTTCATTAATAACAAACATGCTATGCGTACTACCAATATGATTAATCTTGGTTAGTTTTTTTACCATAAATTCTCTGAAAGCTTCCATGTCCTTAACGATAACTTTTAGTAAATAATCATAATCACCACTTATATGATAACATTCTAAAACTTCATTAAGCTGTTTTACTTCTTTTTCAAAACGTACTACAAAATCCTGACTATGCTGCACTAGTTTTATGTGGCAAAACACCATAAAATTGCGCTCTAGCCTTAACTTATTCACTTTAGCCACATACCCATCAATAACACCTTCACGTTCCAGTTTTTTTATCCGCTCAAAAACAGCGGTAACTGAAAGCCCTAACTTAAGGGACAGTGCTTTGTTAGTTTGTTTACTATCCTCTTGCAAGAACTTAAGGAGCTTAATATCGGTATCATCAAAGGTTACCATTGAAAAATTTTCTTTTTGACGTGAATACAATTTGAATATACTATTTTATTTTCTATAAAAATAAATTTAAATAGAATAATATTTTATAAAATTAATTAACTATTGATTTTTACACATATATAAAAGACATTTGAATAAAATTAAAATCAACATCATGGCTTTTAAACCCGCAAATAACATTCAGGATTTGCAGTATTTTGGTGAATTTGGAGGCGTAAATCCATCTATTTCCGATTCATCCACCTACACCTTTCTTTCTGCAAAAACCATGTTTGACACCTTTGAAGGAAATGCCGATGGTTGTTATTTATACTCCAGGCATTCATCACCTTCAAACCTATACCTTGGAGAAGCTTTAGCCGCTATGGAAGGCACCGAAACGGCTAATGTATCAGCTTCTGGAATGGGAGCTATTACAGCGGTACTCATGCAACTTTGTGATGCTGGAGATCATATTGTTTCTAGCCGCACTATTTATGGCGGTACGTATGCTTTTCTTAAAAATTTTGCTCCAAAATTTAATATGAGCACCAGCTTTGTTGCTATTACTAATTTAGAAGCCGTAGAAGCTTCTATTACCAGTAAAACAAAAGTGTTGTATTGTGAATCGGTCAGTAACCCGCTTTTAGAAATTGCTGATATAAGAGGTTTGGCGCGCTTAGCTAAAAAATACCAGTTAACCCTTGTGGTAGACAACACGTTTTCTCCTTTATCTATTTCACCAGCTACACTGGGAGCTGATATTGTTATTCATAGTTTAACTAAATTTATTAATGGGGCAAGTGATACCGTTGGCGGTGTTGTTTGTGCCTCGCAAGCATTTATCAATGATCTACGTCATGTGAATGACGGGGCTGCCATGCTTTTGGGGGCCACGATGGATAGTTTGAGAGCGTCATCAATTTTAAAAAACCTAAGAACGCTTCATATTAGAATGCAACAGCATAGTAAAAATGCACTTTATTTAGCTGAAAAATTTGAAGCAGATGGTTTAAAAACGGTATATCCTGGCTTAAGGTCTCATCCTTCGCATGTATTGTTCAAATCAATGATGAATACAGAATATGGGTTTGGTGGCATGCTCACTATTGATGTTGGCAGCATCACTAAAGCCAATGCGCTTATGGAATTGATGCAAAATCGAAACCTTGGCTACTTAGCGGTGAGTTTAGGGTTTTATAAGACGCTATTTAGTGCACCAGGCACCTCTACGTCTTCTGAAATTCCCGAAGAAGAGCAAAAAGATATGGGTTTAAGCAATGGGTTAATTAGATTTTCCATAGGATTAGATGCCGATATAGCCCGTACATATAGTATGATGAGAGATTGCATGGCAGAACTTAATATATTGACTTAATTTTACTTTCCCTTTAGGCGCTCCCATAGCGCACGTAATGCATCCGAAATATTATCTTCATTACGCCGAAATGGTTTCATATTCAATTCGCCTTGCTCATCATATAACACAAATTTAAAAACAGATGATTTAGAATTTTCTTCAATGGTTAGCGGATACCTTAAATCGTTATATTGATAGGTGTTCTCCCCTATTTTAAATATGCTATAATATTGATTACTAAACCACGCCAACTTTTTAACCCGCTTGTAGTCACGAGGCGACAATGCCCTTTCTTTTTTAAGTGCTTTAAAATCTGAAAATATATGCTCCTTATCTAACAATGAATAATACCCTACAAAATACGTAGAGTCTGTTTCGGCTATACCATACCATAAAATATTATTGAATATAGTGGGTTGTGTATAGCACCTTTTAAAATCTATTTTGTTCTTTTTTAATGACTTTTCAAAAGTTATATCCATATATATTTTATTACCAATAGTAAATAACATATATATAGAACTTATTACTATGCCTAATTTCAAAATGAAACGTCGTTTTATAGAGATGCGGTTAAAAAACATCAAAACTATCATACATAATAAGAAAGGCAAGGTGTAAATAGGATCTACCACCGCTATATTATTAAAAGCTACACGATAATTAGTAAACGGTGTAAAAAGTTGGGTGCCGTAAGGCGTAAAACAGTCTAATATGGGGTGTGTGAATAATGACCAAAAAAACAAAAGCGTCCAGCTGTGCTGTGTAGTAAGATGGCGTCGTTTGCCTGTGTTGTATAACTTGTAGACCAGCCATCCCAATAAAAACGCAGCTAAAACAGAAAACAAAATAGAATGCATAAACCCTCTATGAAATAGCATAGCATCTATTTCATTGCCATATAACCAACTACCAACTATAACATCTAGATCTGGAATAGTGCCTCCTATAGCTCCAAAGAGTAACGCTTTGTTACCTATTTTTTTTCCAAGTACAGCCTCTCCACAGGCTGCTCCCAATACAATTTGGGTTAATGAATCCATACTTTTCAAATTATCATGGGTAAAATTACGTAACTATTTCCATTTGCGTACATGCCTTGAAAATTGTAACATTACATGATAATTTCAAAGTTACATAATGGATAGCCAAGACATAACACCCAAAACACCACAAGAAGAAAATATTATTGAAAATAAAGAACTTAATATTTGGGAGGCTTTAATTCCTGTATTTGCTTTGGTTCTTTTGTTATTTTTCAATGTTTTTTTTGTTTTTGGAGATGATTCATTAAGTGGTAGTAACCAATTCATTTTACTTATAGGGGCAGCCATAGCAGCTATAGTAGGCTTTTTTAATAAAGTATCTTATGAACAAATGCTTGATGAAGTTGCTGAAAATATAAAGTCAACGGCTGGTGCTATTCTAATTTTACTCATGGTAGGCGCTTTGGCTGGAACTTGGCTAATTAGTGGTATTATTCCGTCTATGATTTATTATGGGTTGCAACTTTTAAACCCTACTATTTTTTTAGTAGCATCTGTAGTTATAAGTGCCATTATTTCAATAGCCACAGGAAGTTCTTGGACAACATCGGCCACCGTTGGTATTGCCTTAGTTGGTATAGGCAATACGCTAGGTATACCAATTGGCATGACAGCTGGAGCCGTACTTTCGGGGGCTTATTTTGGTGATAAAATGTCGCCTTTAAGCGATACCACAAATCTGGCTCCGGCTATGGCCGGGAGCGAATTGTTTTCACATATAAAATATATGGCATTAACCACCATACCAACTATTGTGATTACCCTTGTTGTTTTTATGATTATTGGCTTTACTATTGATACAACTGGGACTCCTAATATTTCAGGTAAGTTGACAGCAATTAAAGATGCTTTCAATATTTCTCCTTGGTTGTTTTTGGTACCATTAGCGGTTATTTTTATGATTATTAAAAAAACACCACCGTTAGTGGCTTTATTAGTTGGTACGCTTTTAGGAGGCGTGGCAGCCATTATAGTACAACCTGATATTGTAGTGTCTTTAGCAGGCGCTCAAGAATTGACATTTAATTCAGCATATAAAGGGGTTATGAACGCCATTACCGTTGATAGCGCCGTAGAAACCACTAGTGAAGAACTGAATGACTTGTTTACCTCTGGAGGCATGTCTGGTATGTTAGGAACCATATGGCTTATTATCTGTGCCATGGTTTTTGGGGGAGTCATGGATGCTATTGGTGCTCTTGCGAGGATAAGTCAGGCACTCCTCAATTTGGCCTCAACAACTTTCGGGCTTTTTGCTTCAACGGTAGCCAGTTGTTTAGCACTAAATGTAACCGCATCCGATCAATATTTAGCCTTGGTTGTACCAGGTAAAATGTTTAAAAAAGCTTATGAAGATAAAAATTTAGCTCCAGAAAATTTAAGTAGAACTTTAGAAGATTCTGGTACGGTAACCTCTGTACTTATTCCTTGGAACACCTGTGGTGCCTATCAATCTGGTGTATTAGGTGTTCCTGTTGCTGAGTATTTCTTTTTTGCTATTTTCAATTGGCTAAGCCCGTTCATGACGCTTATTTTCGCAGCTTTTCAAATCAAAATAAAGCAACTCCGTTCTAAATAGATTGAAATTATTTCATTTAGCAACTACCATAAACATTTTCTATTATTTAATAAGAAATTAAGATTTTATTTGCATCAAATAATGATGCCGTGTTTTATATTTGCCCTCGAAAATTAATAACATTATAAATATATTATACTATGGCATTAGTAGGAAAAAAATTTCCAGATTTATACGTTGACGCAATGAATGATTTAGGCGATACTTTTAAAGTAAACGTTCTTGAAGAAGCCATTAAAAACAAAAAGAAAGTGGTACTTTTCTGGTACCCCAAAGATTTCACATTTGTTTGTCCAACGGAATTGCACGCGTTTCAAGCGGCCTTACCTGAATTTGAAAAACGTAATACTATTGTAATTGGAGCATCATGCGATACCCCAGAGGTTCATTTTGCTTGGTTAAACACCGCAAAGAATAATGGCGGTATAGAAGGGGTAACCTATCCTATCCTAGCTGATAGCAATAGAAATTTATCAAGCATTTTAGGTATTTTAGATATCACAAGCGAAACGTTTGATGAAGAATCAGGTACCGTTCAAGTTGAAGGTGATAATGTGACTTACAGAGCCACTTATATCATTGATGAAGATGGTGTTGTGCAGCATGAAAGCATCAATAACATGCCATTAGGACGAAATGTTGGTGAATACATTCGTTTGGTAGATGCCCTAACTCACGTTCAAGAAAAAGGTGAAGTATGTCCAGCTAACTGGGAAGAAGGTAAAGAGGCGATGCATGCTAACAGAAATGGTGTTGCAGAATATCTTGCGGCTCACACAATCTAAATTTATTATGGTAAAAGAATTAGAACAAGATAATTTAAAAACTATTGTAACTGAAAACCATACAGTTGTGGTACAATATTCGGCTACTTGGTGTGGTAACTGTAGAATTATGAAGCCTAAGGTAAAAAAGTTAGCTTCAGAATTAACAGACATCACTTTTATTATCGCTGATGCGGAAAAATTTCCTGAAAGCAGAAAATTAGCTACGGTTGATAACTTACCAACTTTTGCTACATTTAAAAATGGAGCATTTGTGAATCAAGTTCAAACCAACAAGTTTGATGTTCTAAAAAACTTAGTAAATGAAGTTACCAGTAATTAAACACCTAACACAATTCATTGAGGAAAACGACGAGGATTTTGTTGTTGAAACCATTGAAACCTTAGAAGCTTTAACAGAAGTACCGTCATTAAAAGATGAAGAATTAGATGTTATTGGAGAATTGATATCTAATATGTATGGCGCTATTGAAGTCCATAAAATGATAAAAGATGGCACACCCAAAAAGGACGCTTTAAATGGTTTCATGAAACGTGTTATGGGGTCTATAGATACCTAGAAAAAGAAAAATTATTGCTTAAAAAACCACTTCAAGTGAAGTGGTTTTTTTGTTGCTTATTTCTATATGCGGTTGTAAAACATATTAGAAGGTTCTTTTGGACTTCCTATATTAAACTGGACATAAAAGAGGATAGAAAATGTTTGTTAGCTTTTATCTTAGAAATTATGAGAACTAAACCCAAACATTAAACTTTAGAATTTAAACACAAGGCAGTGGAGTTGAGCTATGCCAAAGGCAACGTAATACAAGTACGTGAAGGTTTAGATATATTTTAATAAGTACTTTATCATTAGCCTAGAGAGTTAAAGATTACGGTAACAACTTTTTTCTAGGCTGCGGTAGTTCTAAAATGACCGGTGAAGAAAAAGAGATAGCTCGATTAAAAAGGGCATTGAAAGAAGCTGAGTTACCCATCTTTGGATGGATGGAAACCTCTTAATGCTACTCAACAAGAAAGTGGTGAAGATAAAGATTGGGAAGCTTTTAAATCTTATTTCTGTGTTACGTAATAACTTTGATAAAAAGTTGAAATTTATTGCTAGTGATGTGATTGAAAAAGAAATAAGACTTGCTTCTTTTTTACATATGGATATTCCTACTAAAGAAATTGCCGGGATGCTAAACGTATTGCCTGAAAGTGCGCTTAAAGGCAAATATCAATTAAAAAGAAGCTTCAACTTGATAAGAAATCGGACCTTTACCAATTTCTTTATACTTTGTAAGTTCATATCTTTGAAACATGGAAATTGCTATTGAAAAGAACAAAAAACTAATTTTGTTTGACGGGGTTTGCAACCTGTGCAACAGCAGTGTGCAATATGTTATAAAACGAGACAAAAACAATTTGTTTTTATTTGCTCCCCTTCAAAGTAAAACAGGATATGAAATTTTGAAAACATTTCAAATTGATTCAAAAAAAACAGACTCCATTTTACTATACAATCCCTCTACTCATAAAATAAACTACAAAAGTACAGCTGCTTTAAACATAGCTAGTAAGCTTCGGTTTCCTACTAACCTTTTAGGCATCTTTCTAGTTATTCCCGTATGTATTAGAAATTGGGTATATGATTTTATTGCCAAAAATCGTTACAAATGGTTTGGTAAGCAAGATGCTTGCATGGTTCCTACTTCAAATTTGAAGGATAAATTTTTAAGTTAAAACAAAATTACTCTACCAAAGTACCCCACTCGGTCCAAGAACCATCATACACCGAAATATTATTATAACCCGCTACAGTAGCGCCTAAAGCCAAAACACATGCTGTTATTCCTGAACCACAAGAAAAAATGAGAGCTTCATCTTTTTCAGCTAACATATAAAATGCTTTTTCTAACTCCACTTTAGGTTTTAATTCACCATTTTCTAATAAATCTGTAAATGGTAAATTAACGGAGTTCGGAATGGTTCCACTACGTAATCCAGCTCTTGGCTCAGGAACTTCACAATTAAAACGTGCTTGTGACCTGGCATCAATGATAGTATATGATGTTTCTTGAGAAGCTTTTTTAACATCACCAAAAAACTTCATAAAGTTAGGTTGCAAATTAGCCGTGAAATTTCCTTTTCCTTCGGTATACACATTCATAAATTCTGTTGGATAACCAGCCTTCTGCCAAGTTGGAAATCCTCCATTTAAAACCGCTATATTATCAAAACCAAAAGCTTTAAATAACCACCAAACTCTAGCACTGGAGTAAATCCCCTTATCATCATAAACCACAATGGCACTATCTTGATTAACGCCTAATAATTGCGCCTCTTTTTGAAACTGCTCTTGTGAAGGAAAAGCACTAGGAAACGGATTAGAAACATCACTAAACTTTTGTTTAATATCAAAGAAACGAGCCTGAGGTATTTGAACCGATTCTGGATTAAATTCTTTATTTATAGTGCCATCAAGCACTATTAAATTATCTGCATTTATATTCTTAAAAAGCCACGCTGCAGATACTATAGGTGTGGTTAATTTTATTTGTAAACCCATTTTAGCTTTTAATTTTTATTTAACCTCATCATAGTGGTCATCCCATTCTTTAGGTTTAGGTTCGTGTAATTTGTTTAATGATTTGGCTACGACCATAGATACCGTAGCATCACCAGTAACATTTACCACAGTTCTACACATATCAAGAGGTCGGTCAACTGCAAAGATTAACGCAAGACCTATGGGCAATAAGTCTGCTGGAAATCCTATAGACTCTAAAACTATAATAAGCATTACCATACCAGCGCTTGGGACAGCGGCACTCCCTATAGATGCTAACAATGCAGTTAAAATAATAACCATCTGATTGGTAAAGGTTAACCCTTCTGGCCAAATAACCTGCATAATGAATACGGCTGCAATCCCTTGATATAAACTGGTACCATCCATATTAACTGTTGCTCCCACAGGTAATACAAAACCTGCCACCTCTTTATCAACTCCTAAATGTTCTTCAACGCGTTCCATTGTTACTGGAAGGGTTGCCGCACTACTACTGGTAGAAAAAGCCAATAATTGTGCTGGGCTAATTTCTTTTAAAAACCATAATGGTGACTTTTTTGTAAAAACACTCACTAAAACCAAATAGAACAGCACCATCAAAATTAAACCACCCACTACACATAAACCATACCATAAAAGCTTAAGTAAAACTTCAGTATCATCAAAAGCAATAATCACATTTGCCATGAGTGCAAAAACTGCGTAAGGTGCAAATAGCATAATTAAATCAACCATTTTCATGACGACTTCATTTAGTGAATCAAAGAAATCAACTAATGGTTTTGCCTTTTTATCACCAATAAGCAACAAACAAATTCCCACAAAAATGGCAAAAAATATGACTTGTAACATAGAAGCTTCAGCAAGCGCATTAAAAATATTACTCGGAAAAATATCAACCAATGCCTGCAATGGTCCTGATTCTTTTTGTGCGGTGGCTTTGGCTAATTTATCGGCTACGCCTGCATCATTTTCATATTTTAATTTAATTTTTTCTAAAGTATCTTGAGACATACCTTCGCCTGGTTTTAGTGTGTTTACAATACTCAAACCTAAAACTATAGCAACTAGTGTAGTACTGATATAAATACCTATGGTTCTTAATCCCATAGATTTAATTTTTGAAATATCTTTTAAATCAGAAATCCCTTTTATTAAAGAAGCTAATATCAACGGAACTGCAATAAGTTTTAAGAGATTTATAAAAATGGTACCAAAAGGTGCAATCCAGTCTATAACGAATTCTTTACCTCCTACACTATTCATTAGAAAACCAAAAATGACTCCAAGCAGCATTCCTATAATTATTTTCCAGTGCATTGCTAGTTTCTTCATAGATATTATTTATTTCATTACGTTTCAACTTGTGGTATAAACTTGACATATCAAATTAACCCAAACAAATATATTGAATTATAAATTTTTGCAGACTTGTAGAAAGTGCCTTTAAATTATTAAGAAAGTGAAGCGTATTATTCTTAGAACTTAATTGATATTATGTCTTTTGTTATATCAAAAAAGACAACACCTTTTAATCTTCTGGTTTACAATTAACACATTACTTTCTGTTCTCTGAAATCAAATTTAAAAAGCAAAAAACAGCTTCTATTGATAAATCTTATTGATTAGATAAAAATCTGCAAGGACCAAAGCAGCCATGGCTTCAACAATAGGCACAGCTCGCGGTACAACACAGGGATCGTGACGTCCTTTTCCTTGCATCTCTACTGGATTTCCATGTTTATCAATGGTTTCATACTTTTGAATCAGCGTAGCTACTGGTTTAAACGCTACATTAAAATAGATATCCATGCCATTACTAATACCTCCTTGAATACCTCCAGAATAGTTGGTTTTTGTACTTCCGTCTGAATTAAAAGCATCGTTATGCTCTGAACCATACATAGTACTACCGTTAAAGCCACTTCCGTACTCAAATCCTTTTACGGCATTAATAGACAACATAGCTTTTCCCAATTCTGCATGTAACTTATCAAAAACAGGTTCTCCTAAACCAGCAGGTACATTTTTAATTACACAACTTACAATACCTCCTACCGTATCTCCTTTACTACGCACTTGTTTAATGTAATCTTCCATTTTTGTTGCCATATCTTGGTCTGGACAACGTACAATATTTGATTCTATTGCAGATAAATCTATTTCAGTATAGGGTTTGTTGAGTTGCATAGTACCCACACCTGAAACATAGGCTTTTATTTCAATGCCTCTAAGTACTTGTTTTGCAATGGCACCAGCTACAACTCTACAGGCTGTTTCACGAGCAGAACTACGCCCACCGCCGCGGTAATCTCGTATACCATATTTTTTATCGTACGTATAATCGGCATGGCTTGGCCTATAGCTATCTTTTATATGTGAGTAATCGTGTGACTTCTGATTGGTGTTTTCTATTACAAAACCAATAGAGGTTCCTGTGGTGACTCCTTCAAAAATACCAGAATGAAACTTAACCGTATCTGGCTCTTTACGTTGAGTTACAATAGCTGATTGCCCCGGTTTTCTTCGGTTTAATTCATTTTGAATTTCTTCTAAATCTAACTTAATTCCAGACGGACAACCATCAATAACACCGCCTAAAGCTGGTCCATGTGATTCTCCATATGTTGTTAATGTGAAAAGTTTTCCAAATGAATTTCCTGCCATAATACATTTTTTTTGCTAAAGTAAATCTATTCTAAGACATACAAAAGTGAAATGATATGATTGCTCAAAAAACCTGAGTAATTTGCTAGCTAGTTTCCTTGTTAAATAACATTATAAACATACAAGTAAAACCAAAAAAAGGATTAAAAAACCTTTGTAAAAACTACTACATTAAAATTATCATATCTAAAACCATAATATTTTAAAAAATTAAAGTTCCACATATCAATAATTCATACAAACCCTATAACCTTTATATTTAAAAATCACTTTTAAATATTAAAGTTCTAAAAGTGCTTTGATTTCATAGAAACTATTTACCTCATATTTTGCTTGATAATTTGATTGGAAATCTGTCACCTTGTTCTTATGAATATTTTGACCATGGTCAATCAAACGAATGGTAATCCAATTTAATTCATTTGGGGTAACAAAATCTTTTTTTAAATTATCTGCTATATAATAATATTGTGCATCACCATAAATGTTTTCAAAATACTTGTAATTTCTTAAACTGGGTTTTTCACTTCCAAATTCTTCTGAAATTAAAACCTCTTTAACAAAAGACTCTAAGCCCAAAGCTCTTATTTTATTTCTTTGCTGTGTACTGCGTCCGTCTGTTAAAATTCCGATAGGTATATTTTTATTGACCAAACTTTTTAATAAGTCTAATCTATCTGGAGTAAGGAAAACATTTGGAACATGGTTTCTATACATGATTAATAAATCAGAAACACTCAAGTCTACATTATACACTTCAAGAACCTTTTTAAAGACATTTTCTTTATTGTTGTACCATGTTAGCATATCTGAATAAACACATCCTTTTGAAACTTTTTTAAGTTTACTTATTTTATTAGCAATAGCGTTGTAAGCTGATTTCAAAAAATCAATTTCTTGGTACAGTGTATCATCTAAATCAAAAACAACTACTTTTTCAACTTTCATAGTTAATAACTAAATATAAACCAGCACTAAACAGATAGTTTTCTAAGTATTTGTATAAGTTTATTGTGTTTATCGTCATCATAATCCAAGTGAGTAACCATACGCAATTTACTATCCCCCATATTGATAATATGAACATGATGAGCTTCTAGTAATTTTACAAATGCTTTATCATCAATATGCCGTTCTAATTCAAATATAACAATGTTTGTTTCAATGGGCTCTACAGTCCTAATAAATGCTAATTTTGATAACTCCTGTCCTATTTCCTTGGCACGTCTATGATCATCAGCCAATCTTTCTATATGATGATCTAGAGCATACAAACCAGCAGCGGCTAAATACCCTACCTGCCTCATATTGCCTCCAAAAACCTTTCTTATTCTTAACGCATCCTCCATAATATTGTCGTTTCCAATTAAAATTGACCCAACCGGACACCCTAATCCCTTACTTAAGCAGACTGAAATAGTATCAAATGCGTTCCCATAATCGGTCAAAGATTCTTTTTTTTCAACCAAGGTATGCCATAATCTAGCCCCATCTAAATGAAACCCTAAGTTATGGGTTCGGCACACTTTACTTATTTTCATAATTTCTTTAAAATCCCAACATGCTCCTCCCCCTTTATTTGTTGTGTTTTCTATTTCAACCAAAGTAGACTTGCTATAATAGTAAGCATCTGGATTTATCGCATTTACAACTTGCTCTGCTGTAAACATACCTCTATACCCATCAATAAGTTTACAGGACACCCCACTGTTAAATGACACCCCTCCTGATTCATAATTATAAATATGGGCATACTTGTCACAAATAACTTGATCTCCAGGCTTCGTATGAAGTTTTATAGCCGTTTGATTTGCCATGGTTCCGCTAGGAAAAAATAGCGCGGTGTCTTTATTAAAAAGACTGGCCATTTTTTTTTCTAATTGGTTCATGGTTTCATCCTCCCTAAAGACATCATCACCAACTTCTGCTTGCATCATAGCTTCTAACATATGTTGTGTTGGTTTGGTTACTGTATCACTTCGAAGATCTATTATCATACCTTTAAATAACTAAATTTTAATGTTGAAAATTAATAAAAGTAAATTTAAATGAATTCTATAACTGACACATATTCTTATAGTAAATACCCTATTTTTCCATTTGACGAAAAAACAAGTAAATGGACAAAAAAAAAACAAGGTATGCATAAGATTAACTACTTTAGTATTTATTAAGCTATTAATCAAACACATAGGAAAAATGAAAAATTTTACAAAATTACTATTAATTCTTTGCTTTGTCGCATTTTCTTGCCAAAATGAAAATGTGAATTCAGAGCAGATGACTGAACAAGATTTACAGTCATTTGATGTTTTAACAACTACATGTACAGTTATTGATGCGGATAGATGTTATATAACGGGGCAACCTTCAGCTAATTTTTGGTGGCCTAATTTAACGAACAACAATGATTATTTTAACCCTACAACATATTTTGGTTCTGATGCAGAAAATGGTGTGAGTTTATCGTTTATGGAATATCCTGATGGAACGGCTCACATTTCTGGAACTACTATTAACTCTACAGGGTGTTTAGTTACAGTTGATGTATATTTGAAAGACAAGATGGATTGGACAACTTGGTCTGATTCTTTTGGAAACAATGGTCAGTTTAAAGATGAATCACCAAATAACTGTTCAAATATAGATAAAGAAACACTTTCATATTATGTTATAGATCCTGAAAAAAGTACAATTACAGCCACTGGAGGAAGTTGCTATGAAGAAGGAACTTATGATGTTATTCAACGTCCTGATGCTGATGATCCTAATACCCCTCATTTTGGAATTTATGTTGGTACAGGAGGTGCGAATTTTCATGGAGCAGATCCTGACGCTTATGGGTTAAGCGGATGGGGTTGGATGATCCACCAAGAAACTGGTAATAAATATGTGATGGACTTCAATTTTGCTACTGAATGTAGGACTACTGGATCAGACTGTGAAACTGCCTTTGCTAGAGGTAATGATGGTAATATTTGTTTTATTGATGAAGGTTTCAGTAATAAACGTTGGGGATGGAGAATTGTACTTCCTGAACCAGGAGAATATAGTTTTGAGGTTTATGCTGGCGCTGGTCAGTGTGATATATCAAAAGGAGTTAAAGTAGGTACCGTTGATGTTACCTACGCTAATGGCACTGTAGAAGTTGTTTATAATATAGATGAAGGTTATGAATTAAGAGAAACCCACGTTTATGCTGGTAAGGCAGATTACCCAACCAATAAAAAGGGTAAAAAGACTGTTGCTCCTGGCCAATATACTATTGGAACAGGTTTAGAAGGCGCAATAAGTATTATAGTGCATGCAGTAGTTTGTAATTAACATTGTGCTACGTTTTAAAGACAAATAATAAAAAAAACCTAAGATTAATTTCTTAGGTTTTTTTTATTTATAAATTTCTGCCCAAAAATCGAATAAATATAAATCATGATATCGATATTTTAATCGATATCATTTCAAGAATTAGTGACTTAATGATTCCAAAAATTATACATTTTTGCTGGTTAAGCGAAAATAAATATCCAAGAGATGTTAAAAAAAATCTTTCTATTTGGAAAAAGCAGCTGCCAGATTATCAATTTATTTTGTGGGATTCTAAAAAATTTGATGTTAATGTAACCGAATGGACCAAACAAGCTTTTGAAGTAAAAAAGTATGCTTTTGCAGCTGATTATATCAGATTTTATGCTGTTTATAATTATGGAGGGATTTATCTAGATACAGATGTAGAAGTATTAAAAAAGTTTGACAACCTCCTTCATCTGCCATATTTCATAGGAAGTCAATTTGATAATCTTATTGAAGCCGCCATTTTCGGGGCTGAGAAAAAATCCGATTGGGTTTTAGATTGTATGAAATATTATGAAAACAGACATTTCATTAAAGAAAATGGGCAAATGGATTTAAAGATATTACCAGAAATTATGCAAACTCAAATTGAGAAAAGAAGAAAACTCATTTTTCTAAATAATTCCATTGAAATCAAAAACATTTCTAGATTTATTGTTAACTCAAATATATTTTATGTTCTTCCTTTCGAATATTTTAGTCCTAAGAATCATCAAACAAGAAAAATATCGCTAACTAGCGAAACATATACAATACATCACTATAATAGTTCTTGGCTCCCACTTTCTTCTAAGATACGTTTGAATCTTATAAGGTTATTTGGTGTTAACCTTACCGAAAAATTCATAAATCTATTAAACTTGAGAAAATGCTACAGCCTACTCAAAAGACGTAAAACTTGAAGTAACGTATTTACTACTTTACTAAGAATATAGATGGCACCTAATCGGTTTATTTTAAAATATTTTTAATAAAAATGGATGGGCTAAATTGTCACCTTATTTTTTTAGGTTTCATAATTTTTCACCAAAATTTCATCATCATACCTTAACATAAGTACGTTAGCTTCCCAATCATCACAAAAGTCAATTTCCTTATTGAATAGATACTCATTTATTATCCATTTAGGAAAATTACCCCCTGCTAAATAAGACAAAGGAAATCCTCCTCCAAATCTTGCATTTATCTCAATCCCTTTTACTTCTTTTGTTTCTTTATGCATAAATAATTGTACAGTAATACAACCTCTTGCTCCCTTTAAATAAGAAAATTTAGACTCTATAATAATTTTTATTTTGTTCTTTTTTGTAACCCCTTTACTCACTTCTCCTCCTCTAACCTCTATTCGTTTTCTTGGGATTACACATTTTAAGTACCCTTGTTTTGAATAATATAAATCACATGTATATTCTTCGTAATCATTATGATCTAAATATTCAAAAAAATATAATGAACTATTTTTTAAAAAATAATTTGAAATTTGATCTTTATCTTTAATAATGTAATTCTCTACACTATTACTTCCATTTATTGGTTTTATAAAAAATGGTATTTTGTAATTGTTTTTAGTAAAGACTTGAGGTGTATTTATACCATTTTCTTCAAAAAGCAACTTAGTTTTTAATTTGTCTTCAGCAATATCAATAAAATCTATGTCAGAAATGACAACTAAAATATTATGCATAGAAAAAAGATGCTTATGCTTTGCTAATAATTTCAGCTCAGGATCCAGCATTGGTATTAATAGCGAAACATCATTATCTACACACTTTTTTAATAAGTCTTCAATATATCTTCTATCATTAATACGAAACGTCTTAAGATAATCATCAGCTATTTGAGCTGCTGAAGATAGTTCGGGTTCAGCATCTGAAACAATCACTTTTGATGATGGGCTTTGCTTTTTTAATTCAACCATAAAGGCCTTTACTAATGATACTCTTCTTCCTCCTGAAGTTATTAAAATATTATTCATAAATTTCTTAAATCAAATAAGCAATTATTTTATTTTTTTATGGGTTACCCATTTAAGAAAAGGGTTTCCAACAATAAACGAAATATAAAACAAGTGCCTAATATTGAATGTTGGTACCAAAATATAATAAATTTTCCTACCATATTCTTTTCCTAAAAAAGAATTTAATGGATAGGCACTTACTTCGGTCATTTTAGTTAATATAGCCTTAAGTTCCTGCAATGTTATTGCAGAACTTAGCATCCTTACCATCATAAAAAAAACAAAAGATTGCTGTCTTGTTTTCAAACGTTTTATACAAGAATTAACAAAAGGAATTGATTTATCCAAATTGTCAATAATATCTTTAAATACAATAGCTGCATTAGCATTATCCCTTATAACCCTTAAAAATTGAACGCTTTCCCTGCTTGTCATAGCTGAATTTGGAACCACCATATGCCTATGAGCATCAATATCAAAATATAAAACCCTATTGGCCTTAAGAAATAATTTTGTAGTAAAAATGGCATCTTCCATCCAGCGTCCTTTTATAAACTGAATTCTTGTTGCTAACAAGAAACTTCTTTTTACAAAATACCACCAAACTTCATTTTTATAAGGCATGTCTGCGATAATCTGAACACCTGTTTTAACACATTCTAAAAAACGTCCTTCTTTTTTATCTAATATATTATTAATGTGCGGATTAGTCGTTGCTATTGATTTAAAAGCAAGTATTTCTAAATCATGCTTCGTTAAAGTATTAAGTAAAACGTTCAAAACATTATCTGCTAAATAATCATCGGCATCTATAAAATAGATATACTCTCCTAAAGCCAATTCTATACCTTTATTTCTAGCAACTCCTACTCCTGAATTCTTTTGGGTATAAAGTTTTACATTTGAATAAGCACCCATGAATTCTTTTACAATAAAACAACTCTTATCTGTAGAACCATCATCAATAATTACAATTTCATACTGATCCACTGAAATATCTTGACATAACAAACT
Organism: Allotamlana fucoidanivorans; assembly: GCF_006265225.1. Lineage (GTDB taxonomy): Bacteria > Bacteroidota > Bacteroidia > Flavobacteriales > Flavobacteriaceae > Allotamlana > Allotamlana fucoidanivorans. The sequence goes on from NZ_VDCS01000002.1 coordinate 207,054, forward strand.
TTCAAGGCATCTCGAAATATATTTTTCTGCATTGTAAACAGGAACAATAATGCTTAACTTCATATTAAAAAAATTTTAATACTTTAGATTTATAAAGAATTCTTAAAGGGTAAAGGAATGTATAAAAAAGGTATTTATGATTAAACAGATAAATTGTTGTTTTATGAAGCTTGTTTTCAATAAAATATGAAATAGGATAAGCACCCAAAGTTTCAAATTCATTTAAAATTCCATCAACCTTTTTAATTGAAATATTTGCCTTTATAATTCTAAAAAACATATAATATATGTTCACATCTCTAAAAAATTTCACTTTATTGAGTATCTCATGCGGTATATTCTTTTTTTTATTTGAAAACTCCGCTAGAAGTTTATTAAAACTATATGTTACATTTATATAATCGTCTATTATTCTTCTTGAATGATTTTGACTATTATTATTCATTATAGAAGAAGGGACTTGTACATATCTATGTACGTCTATTGGGAGATAAATAATTTTTTTTGCATAAAACATAGCTCTAAGCGAAAAAGGACCATCTTCAAACGGATTATCTTCTTCAAAATAAATACTATTTTCATAAATAAAATCTTTTCTGACAAAATACCACCAAACAGTTATGTTAAAATGTTTAGTTTTTGATAAAAAATCAATCCCCTTATAAATCATAATTTCCGTTTCCTTCTCTGAATTTGATTTAAACAAATCTAGTTGCCTTGTTTTAAGAGAATTAAACCCCACAATATCAGCATTATATTCAAATGCTCTATCTAACAATAAACTTAAAGAATTATAGACTATATAATCATCAGCATCTATGTTATATATATATATTCCTTTAGCTAATCTTAATAATTTATTCCTAGTTGCATATAACCCTTTATTACTTTGAGTATATAGATGAATATTATCATTAACATGAATGAATTCTTGCACTATTTTTACTGAATCGTCTACCGAACCATCATCTAATACTAAAATTTCATAATCATCTTTAGGAACATCTTGATTTATCAAACTAGTAATACAATTACCAATATACTTTTCAGCATTATACATAGGAATCAAAATACTCAACTTCATTATAAAAGGTTTTATAAATACTAAAGATATATGGGTGTTATAATATGATTAAATAAATTCGTTAATTAACACAATAACTACCATGAATTAAAACTTTTGTTTTTTATGGATTAACCCTATTTTTGCTCAAAATACAACAACTATGATAACATACGATCAGATTAAAGATCTTAATACCCGCCTAGACAAACTTAGGCACTATCTTTGACATAGATACCAAACTTATAGAAATTCAAAACGAAGAAGAACAGACGTTTGATCCAAATTTCTGGAATGACCCAAAAGCCGCAGAACTTATTATGAAATCACTGCGGGTGAAAAAAAAATGGGTTGAAGACTACAAAACTGCTAAATCAAACATTGAAGAATTAGAACTTCTTTATGAGTTTCATAAAGAAGGTGAATATTCAGCAGAAGAAGTTCAAGACCATTATGATAAAACAGCTTCCTTTCTTGAGGATATTGAATTTAAAAACATGCTTTCTGATGAAGGAGATAGCTTAAGTGCCGTACTTCAAATTACTGCTGGCGCTGGGGGTACCGAAAGTTGTGATTGGGCTAGCATGCTCATGCGTATGTACCTCATGTATGCCGAAAAAAGTGGATTCAAAGTTAAAGAACTGAATTATCAGGAAGGTGATGTTGCTGGTATAAAAACGGTGACTCTAGAAATAGAGGGCGACTTTGCTTTTGGCTGGCTAAAAGGAGAAAATGGGGTACACCGATTAGTGAGAATTTCACCGTTTGATAGTAATGCTAAACGCCATACCAGTTTTGCTTCTGTTTATGTATACCCTCTAGTTGATGATACTATTGAAATTGACATAAATCCTGCCGATATTGAAATCACCACCGCACGTTCTAGTGGCGCCGGAGGGCAAAATGTGAACAAGGTAGAAACCAAAGTGCAGCTAACCCATAAACCTACAGGTATTCAAATATCCTGTTCTGAAACGCGCTCTCAGCATGATAACCGAGCTCGTGCCTTGCAAATGTTGAAATCGCAACTCTATGAAATTGAGTTACAAAAACAACTCTCGCAACGTGAAGATATAGAAGCAAGCAAAATGAAAATTGAGTGGGGAAGCCAAATTCGTAACTATGTTATGCATCCGTACAAATTAGTAAAAGATGTAAGAACAGGTCATGAAACGGGTAATGTAGATGCTATTATGGATGGTAATATTGAACCCTTTTTAAAAGCATACCTCATGATGATGGGACAAAAAGTTGAAGAGGAAGATCAATTATGAAAACAATAAACACAATCATCTTCGATTTGGGTGGTGTTCTCATTGATTGGAATCCGGAATACGTTTTTATAGATGTTTTTAATGGTGACCGAGATAAAATGCATTGGTTTTTAAAACATGTTTGCACACCAGACTGGAATGAAAACCAAGATGCCGGTTATACTTTAGAACAAGCTACAAAAGATAGAATTACCCTTTTTCCTGAATACGAAAATGAAATTGGAGCATTTTATGGTAGGTGGCCAGAAATGCTAGGTGGTGCCATAGAAGGCAGCGTGAGTATTTTAAACAGATTACGGGAGTCTAAACACTATAAAATTATCGCGCTTACAAATTGGAGTGCAGAAACATTTCCTATTGCTCTAAAAAAATTTGATTTCTTACAATGGTTTGAGGGCATTGTTGTTTCGGGAGAAGAAAAGACGAGAAAACCTTTTGATGACATCTATAAACTCACCCTTCAACGGTATAATATTAACCCAGAGCAGGCTCTATTTATTGACGACAATTTAAGAAATATAGAAGCGGCGCAAGCTCTTGGAATTCGCAGTATACATTTCAAGTCACCGGAACAACTTCTTGTCGCACTAAAACATTTTAATATTCATTTACAATGATAACCATATACCATAATAATAGATGCAGTAAATCTCGTAGCGGATTAAAAATACTAGAAGATTCAGGCAAAGATTTCAAAATTTCAAAATATTTAGACGACCCGTTAACCGAAGATGAATTAGTTAAAATTATTGAACTACTTCAAATAAAACCTATGGACTTAGTAAGACAAAATGAGGCCATTTGGAAAAGTGAATTTAAGCATAAAGCACTCACCGATGCTGAGATTATCTCTGCCATGGTAAAGAATCCAAAACTCATAGAAAGACCCATTGTTGTTAATGGTAATAAAGCTGTAATTGGCAGGCCACCTGAAAACATATCAGAAATTATTTAATATGTTTCATTTACATACAGGTTAACAAAATATTAACCTTTCTTCTATAAACCATACTCTACATTTATAGTCTAACCACCAAAACTATTTATGAATAAACGAGCTATCTTGTTAATGAGCTTGTGCTTTTTCACGTTGAAATCTATTTCTCAAAAACCATTATCAAAAGAAGTAGAAATTTCAGGAACAGTTATTGACAAAGAAACAAACGAACCTTTAGAATATGCTACTATTGCTTTTTTCAATAAACAAGACAATAAAATAGTTTCTGGAGGAATAACTGATACTAAAGGAACATTTAAAATTCCTGTAAGCACTGGTGTTTATGATATTACCATTGAATACATCTCGTTTAAAACCATAACTATTCCAAATAAAAAAATTACTATCTCTGAAAATATAGGACGTTTTGCGCTTGAAATAAATACAGAATCGCTTGATGAAGTAGAAATAATTGCAGAACGAACTACGGTTGAAATTAAACTCGATAAGAAAATTTATAACGTTGGAAAAGATTTGACCGTTAGCGGCGGAAATGTTAGTGATGTTTTAGACAATGTGCCATCCGTTTCTGTTGACGCTGATGGTGCTGTATCTTTAAGAGGAAATGACAATGTTCGTATTTTGATTAATGGAAAACCCTCTGGGTTGGTAGGCTTAAATTCTGCTGAAGCACTTCAACAATTGCCTGCTGAAGCCATTGAAAAAGTAGAAGTTATTACATCTCCATCGGCTAGATACGAAGCTGAAGGAACTGCAGGTATTTTGAATATTATTCTGCGAAGGAGTAAATTACAAGGTCTTAATGGTGCCATAACTGCAAACTTAGGACATCCTAAATCTGCTGGTATTTCAGGAAATATCAACTATAGAACTGGTGATTTAAATTTCTTTAACACAACCTCATACAGATACAGAACCACACTGGGTAAATGGTATAACGATGTTAAATATTATGACATCAACACACCCGACTTAAATGAACGAAGAAATTGGACAGACATTAGAAAGGGTATAAATACAGACACAGGTGTAGAGTGGTATATCAATGAATCTTCATCCCTTACGGCAGCTCTGGTATATGCAAACAACCAAAGTGACAATCTATCTAAAAACTACTTATATCAGTTTGACAAGATTAATCAAACATCGAAAACCAATATTAGACTTACTCCTGAAATAGGAGAACGAGAAACCATTCAGTATTCTGTTAACTACACCAAAGATTTTAAAGAGACCAATCATAAACTCTCGTTTGATTTTCAGTTTGAAGATACTACGGATGATGAAAATTCTGTAATAAATTTTGATGGTGTTGACTCTGAAAAAGTAAAAAACCTTGAAGATCAACAACGCATATTGCTTCAAACCGATTACGTATTGCCTGTTGGTAAAATGAGTCAGTTTGAACTGGGGTACAGAGGTGACTTTAATAAAAATATTACAGATTTTAGAGTGGATACGCTTAATGTTGACACCAATATGTTTGAGGTTAATAAAAACTTAACCAATATTTTTAATTTTAAACAATACATTAATGCCGCTTATCTTCAATTTGGTAGTAAAATTGGAAAATTTTCTTTTTTAGCAGGATTAAGATTAGAAAATACTAGAACCACATTAGACCAGCCTAACACAGGTGATTTTAAAAGAAAAAACCTAACAGGCTTGTTTCCTACAATGAATTTAAATTATGAAATAACAGAAGGGCAAAGTTTAATGTTAGGCTACAATAGACGCCTAGGAAGACCACGCGGGTTTATGTTAAACCCATTTCCTTCACGCTCAAGTATAACCAACATTTTTCAAGGGAATCCAGATCTTGACCCCACCTACACAGACCGTTTTGAGGTTGGCTATTTAAACAGCTTTAATAATTTCACCATAAGCTCTGCTATTTATTTCGCCTACTCTACCAACGTTATTACATTTGTGAGTAGAAAAACAGGAGAAACGGTTATTATTGACGGAAAAGAATTTCCTGTTATAGCCAGAGGCCCAGTTAACTTAGCAACAAACAATAGGTATGGTTTTGAGCTAAATGTAAACTATAGTCCTTCGAGAAAATGGCGGGTTAATACAGATTTTAATCTATACAAACTAAAACGAGATGGTGAATTTGAAGGTATTGACTTAAGTGCCAATAATATAAATTGGTCGGCACGATTAACCAATAAATTGACAATCCCATATCGTATAGACTGGCAAACTAACTTAAATTATCGGGGACCAAGTATTGATGCTCAAAACGACAGAAAAGGACGGTTTTCAACAAATATGGCGTTTAGCAAAGACTTATTCAAGGAAAAAGCATCTCTTGCTTTTAATGTTCGCGATATTTTTAATAGTAATATTTCAAGAAACCAAATCAGTACGGCAACTTTTACCTCTCTTCAAGAGATTCAGTTTAGAGGAGGCAGAACCTACAATCTATCGTTCACGTACAGATTCAATCAACAAAAAAAACGTGAACGTTCTAGTGGCGGATTTGAAGGTGGAGATGTAGACATGTAATAAAAAAGGGAAGCTATTTAATTTAGCTTCCCTTTTTTATATCTTTTTTATATTTAAACTCTTAACGCTTAGCTTTCTTTTCTTCTCTAATTTCTTTAATTCTTTCAATTAAAGAACCTCCAATCCAATAAGGAATTACAAAAGTTAATAAAAAAATCATTAACCAAAATCCTATGGTTAATATGGTAAGAAACGCTAAAAAGCCTAAGTACTGATCAAAATCAAACATAATGTTACGTGTCGGTTATAAATCTTCTGCAAATATAATGTAAACACTTTTGTTATACAATATCAATATAACAATTATTAACAAGATTATAAACAGTTATTTAGGTTGCAAACTACTTAATTTTAAATATAAATAATCCGTTTAAAAAAGCAAAAAACTAACATAAATCATATATAAAAAAATGCTAAAAACCGTAACTTAGCTACTTCAAATTAAATGATTAAACGATGAGTTTTAGAATAGAAAAAGACACCATGGGTGAGGTAAAAGTACCCACCGATAAACTTTGGGGCGCACAAACAGAACGCTCTAGAAACAACTTTAAAATTGGTCCTTCAGCCTCTATGCCTTTAGAAATAGTTTATGGTTTTGCTTATTTAAAAAAGGCAGCAGCCCATACTAATTGTGAATTAGGTGTATTATCAGAAGAAAAGCGTAATTTGATTTCTCAAGTTTGTGATGAAATTCTTGATGGTAAGCATGATGACCAATTTCCTTTAGTTATATGGCAAACAGGTTCTGGTACTCAAAGCAATATGAATGTTAATGAAGTAATTGCTAATCGTGCACATCAAATAGCGGGTAAAGCAATAGGTGAAGGGGAAAAAACAATTCAACCAAATGACGATGTGAATAAATCACAGTCTTCAAATGATACATTTCCAACAGGTATGCATATCGCTGCTTACAAGAAAATTGTTGAAACTACCATTCCTGGAGTAAAACAATTACGAAATACTTTAGCCAAAAAATCTGAAGATTTCAAAAATGTTGTAAAGATTGGTCGTACACATTTAATGGATGCAACACCTTTAACTTTAGGACAAGAATTATCAGGTTATGTAGCTCAATTAGATCACGGTTTAAAAGCCTTAACCAATACCTTGTCTCATTTAAGTGAACTGGCCTTAGGAGGAACTGCTGTGGGAACGGGTTTAAACACACCTAAAGGATATAGTGAACTTGTAGCAAAGTATATTGCCCAGTTTACAGAATTACCATTTGTTACAGCTCCTAACAAGTTTGAGGCTTTAGCTGCTCATGATGCACTTGTAGAAACACATGGAGCTTTAAAACAGATTGCTGTGTCATTAAATAAAATAGCAAATGACATTAGAATGATGGCTTCTGGACCAAGATCGGGTATAGGTGAAATAATTATACCTGCCAATGAGCCAGGAAGTTCTATCATGCCCGGAAAAGTAAACCCTACGCAATGTGAAGCTATGACTATGGTTTGTGCACAAGTTATTGGTAATGACGTGGCGGTATCTGTTGGCGGCCTACAAGGTCATTATGAACTTAATGTGTTTAAACCTGTTATGGCTGCTAATGTTTTACAATCTGCTCAATTAATTGGAGATGCTTGTGTAAGTTTTGACGTAAATTGTGCTGTAGGTATTGAGCCTAATCATGAGGTGATTAATAAGCTTTTAAATAATTCTTTAATGCTTGTTACAGCGCTAAACACCAAAATTGGATATTATAAAGCGGCTGAAATAGCTAACACTGCCCACAAAAATGGAACAACCTTAAGAGAAGAGGCTGTTAGACTTGGGTATGTTTCAGAGGAAGATTATGACGCCTGGGTAAAACCAGAAGACATGGTAGGCAGTTTAAAGTAAATACGCCATATACAACATTCCAATATAAAAAAACAGGTAATAAAAAAAATTACCTGTTTTTTTGGTTGGTTAGCTATCAATCCTTCAAACTTATTTGTTGAATCGCTTCAAAGGTATAACTTTGTTTAAACAAAAAAATTAACATTTGTTAACATTTGTGACTTTTGAGCAAATAGAAGGTGCTAATAATTTATTTTTATCTAACTAGAAATACCCTCTTCTTCTTTTAATTTTTTTCTTATTCTACTGAGCTGAACCGGAGTTACACTAAGGTAAGCCGCGATTTGATATTGAGGTACTAAAACTTCCAATTCTGGAATTTCCTTATTGAGCTTTAAATACCTTTGGGTGGCATCCATAGAAATTAAATCTAAATGTCTTGACTCATGTTTTATAAATAAATGTTCCAAAACTCTATTATACAAATTACTTACACAAATGTCTGTTTCACATAATTTCATAAAACTTGAATAATCAATTTCATACACCTTACAGTCTGTTAAGGTTTCATATACTAATTTTGACGGTTCTCTTTTTATTAAAGCGGTGTAGGAGCCAACAAAACTTGGTGCCATAAAAAAGTTTTTGTTATACTCTTTACCTTTCTCATCGCCTAAATATGCTCTTACCACCCCTGTAAGTAACATATATAGTTTTGTTGGTTGTTCTCCCTCTTTAGCCAGCTGAACTCCTGAGTTTACCTTTTTAAAGGTTGATATAGCCGCCAACTTTGAAAACGTGTCTTCTGAAATAAATGAAAATGAATTTAAGAAAGTTAGATTGCGATGCATTGGGGCCTAAAATTTTTATAACGTGTTAAATAGTAAACAAACATAAAAGTAACACCTCATTTTATATTACAATTAATTAATCTTTCATTTACAAATAAAACTTGTTTAAGTGATTTTTTAAAATTTTAACGTTATTAAATATGATTCCTCAATTTCAAAAACTTAAAATTACAGATAAAAAAAGGTTTCAAGCTTAACTTGAAACCTTTTAAGTGCTACGTTTAGTTTTATCTATTTCATAGTAAATTCTGAAGTAGAAACTAAATCCTTCTCGTTAAATACATTAACAATATATCTTCCTTTTTCAAAATCATCTTTCGCAGTTACAAATTCACAAACATTTAAGTTTGCATTTTCATAATTAAATTTACTAATAAGACTATAATTTAAAGTTTTATCTTCAAAAGTAACTTGTTCGTTTAAACCCAAAGTATTGTTTTTAGGGTCAATAACTTGTATATATAGCTCTTGATCACCCGCCTGAACCAAGGTGTTTTTAGCAACAGTGAAGCAAATTCTAATTTTATCAGCACGTCTTGCTCTTTCTGTTGGAATTACTTTTCCTGAAGTTCTTTCAATAACCCCTGAACCTTTTAAATCTACGGTATTCAAAATTGATGCATTTTCAACGACTTCTGCTAAGGCATTGTTCTGTACCAATAAAGAATCAGTAAAGATAGTTCGTTCTTCTAAACGTACTCTAGTACTATCTAAAGACGTTGCCAAATAAGAATTTTCTATTCTTAAAGAATCGTTTTGAGCTAATAAGGCATCCATCTCTTTTTGTAAAGAAGCATACTTTTGTTTATACCTCCATAAACTTTTCACATTAGTTTCTGAAATTTTTAATGAATCTATTAAACCTTGAATACGTTCTCTGGCTTCAATTAAATCTTTGTTAGCAACTTCATTTTCGCTAATGGCATCATCATACTGCTTGGCCATGGCATTTAAATCGTTCATCACCAACTGCTTTTGCTCAGTCAAATCATTCTGGACTTTTTTACTACTATTATATAAATTCATAGTATAAAAACCTGTTGCTAAAAATAAAACTACAGCTATTCCTAATGCTACTTTTAGACCTGTGCTACTTTTGTTGTTTTCCATAATAAAAAGTTTTAATGTTGTTAAGGTTAATTCTTGATCGCCTACTATTTTTGTTCGGTTTTTATAATGCTGCAAATAAATTAATGACTAATTTTAGTTTGTCTAAATATATTTACTTTATGGATAAACTAGTATTATTTAATAGAAAAACTTGTAACAGCCTTTTAAAAAAACGAACTGGTGAATCCAAGTTTGGTCAACATATTCAAACATTAACCAGCATTTCCAATATATACGAGCAACTTGAAAATTTGGATGTTACGTATGTTATTTTGGGTTTACCAGAGGATGTTGGAGTGTTTGCTAATCATGGAAAAACAGGTGCTTCAAAAACTTGGGAGGCATTTATAACCACCTTATTAAATATACAAAGTAACCGTTTTTACAATGCCAATAGAATATTGCTCTTAGGACATTTAGATTTTAGTGAAGAACAGGATCAAATGGCCAAACTTAATCAATCTAGAAAAAAAGATGTTTTAAAGTCTAGAAAAATAGTAGAACAAATAGATAAACAGGTTACGCATATTATATATCAAATAGTCTTAGCTGGAAAAACACCTATTATAATTGGCGGCGGGCACAACAACGCTTATGGCAACATAAAAGGTACTAGTTTAGCTTATGGTAAACCCATAAACGCCATAAATTTTGATGCACATACCGATTTTCGAGCTGAAGAAGGGCGCCATAGTGGTAATGGATTTAGTTATGCTTTGTCCGAAGGATTTCTTAATAAATATTTTGTTTTTGGTTTACATGAAAACTATACATCTGACCAAATTTTAGATACGTTTGAAAACTCTGAAAATTTAGATTATAACACCTACGAAGCCCTTGAAGTTAAAAATGAATTAAAATTTAAGAAAGAATTAAAAAGAGCTTCTGCATTTGTTTCAGAAAATAAATTTGGGCTTGAAATTGATTGTGATGCTATAGAAAACATTCCTAGTAGTGCCTTAACTCCAAGCGGATTTTCGGTTAATAAGGTTAGGTATTTTGTAAATTATTTTGCCAAAAATGAACATGTGGCCTATTTACATATTTGCGAAGGTATTGCTAATAAGAAAAAGTCAAACCATGTAGCTAAACTTATTACCTATTTGGTCACCGATTTCATAAAAGAGAGGTAATATTTATATACTTACTTTTCAAAAAAATGGCATCAGGTTTTTAACAATTACTATTCGTCAAAAACCTGATGAATTTGAGCATATTGAAGCAAAACAATGGTTCTTGTATCTTCAATATCGCCATTGTTCAACATCGTTATAGCATCATCAAAATGTATTTCTAATACTTCAATATCTTCATGCTCTGTATGTAGGCCACCTCCATCACTTACTTTCATATCATCTGTATATTCGCCAATAAAAAAATGCATTTTTTCAGTTAATACACCTGGTGACGAATAAGCTTCATATACCTTTTTTACATCTTTTATTCTATACCCTACCTCTTCCTCGGTTTCTCTAATAATACAAGCTTCGGGATTATCTTTATCGAGCATACCTGCACAAATTTCAACGAGAAAACCGTCCTTATTGTCATTCATATAAGTAGGCATCCTAAACTGCTTAGTGAGAATAACAGTACGCTTCGTTTTATTATAAAGCAAAATACCTGCCCCATCTCCCCTATTATACACTTCACGCATCTGGTTTACCCAAGCTCCATTTTCCATTAAATAATCAAAATGTAACTTTTTCAGAATATAATAATTATCTGAAAGTAACGTACTCTCAATATTTTTAACTCGATCACTCTGCATACAATAAATTATTTCAAGCTAATTTAAAAAAAGGATTCTATTTATACTGTTAGTTCTCCTTAAGCCTTTGAAAAACTTACTGAATATGTTATAGAAAATGAACTATACATATGATTATGAACAGGTTTGTTAAAAACTTAATCGTTTTAATAAATACTAAAATTGACAAAATATAGTATCTTTGAATTAGCTATTAATCCCAAATTTGCATTTATATGCTATATAACTATCTTAATTCTATTGTCTTGGTTCCCTTTGCTATGCAGCAATCACAAATTGTTAATGTCCTTATTATAGTTGCCGTTTTTTTTGGAATTTTATTGATTTTAGGTATCAGAAAGTCGTATAAATTAAATAAAGAAAAACAACGACTGGAAGAAATTGATAAAAAATTAGCTGAAGAAAAAGAAAAGCCTTACCGTGATTTTACCGAAGGCCATATTTATGGTGGAGATAACTAAGTATATTTCAAGATGCGCTATCTTATCTTTTCTTTAATTCGATATTTTTAATACTCACATAGAACTTGTTTCTAAATACAAAATAAAAAAAGCTCACATGTATTGTGAGCTTTTTTTATAACTTATTACGATATCTTATCTAATCAGTTTTTTATACTTAATCCTTTTTGGCATAAGATCACCACCAAGACGCTTTTTCTTATTTTCTTCGTAATCTGAAAAACTACCTTCAAAGAAGTATACTTGCGAATCTCCTTCAAAAGCCAAAATGTGTGTACATATTCTATCTAAAAACCATCTATCATGTGAAATAACTACTGCACACCCTGCAAAACTTTCTAAACCTTCTTCTAAAGCTCTTAGGGTATTAACATCTAAATCATTGGTGGGCTCATCTAAAAGCAAAACATTGCCTTCTTCTTTTAAGGTCATGGCAAGGTGCAATCGGTTTCGCTCCCCACCCGATAATAGTTTTACCTTTTTGTTTTGTTCACTACCAGAAAAATTAAATCGACTCAAATACGCTCTTGAATTCACTTGTTTTCCTCCCATCATAATAAGTTCCTGCTCGTCACTAAAATTCTGCCAAATTGTTTTTTCTGGATCAATATTAGAGTGACTCTGATCTACATAAGCCAATTTCGCTGTATCCCCTACAATAAACTCTCCTTTATCTGGCGTTTCTTCACCCATTATCATTCTGAATATGGTTGTTTTACCTGCGCCGTTAGGACCAATGATACCAACAATTCCTGCCTGTGGTAAATTAAAGTTTAAATTATCATACAACAACTTATCATCATACCCTTTTGCAACACCTTTCGCTTCAATAACATTAGTACCAAGCCTAGGACCATTTGGTATGTATATTTCTAATTTTTCATCCAATTGCTTTTGATCCTGACTTAATAGCTTATCATAGTTCTTTAAACGTGCTTTTTGTTTAGTTTGACGGCCTTTAGCGCCTTGCCTAACCCACTCTAACTCACGTTCTAAAGTTTTCTGGCGTTTTGAAGCAGCCTTACCTTCTTGAGCCATACGTTTCGATTTTTGATCTAGCCAAGAGGAATAATTACCTTTCCAAGGTATACCTTCTCCTCTATCTAACTCTAAAATCCAGCCAGCTACATTATCAAGAAAATACCTATCATGTGTCACAGCAATCACCGTACCTTTGTATTGTGCCAAATGGTGTTCTAACCAATGTACAGACTCCGCATCAAGATGGTTGGTGGGCTCATCTAAAAGCAACACATCTGGTTCTTTTAACAACAATCGGCATAATGCTACCCGTCTTTTTTCACCTCCTGAAAGTACCCCAATCTTTTTATCACCATCTGGAGTGCGAAGCGCATCCATTGCAATTTCAAGTTTCGTATCAAGCTCCCAGGCATTAGCAGCATCAATTTGATCTTGAAGTTCAGCCTGACGGTTCATTAACTTCTCCATTTTGTCTGGATCAGAGTAGACTTCCTCTAAACCAAACATATCGTTAATTTTATTGTATTCATCAAGAATGGCAACGGTTTCGGCGGCGCCTTCTTTTACAACTTCCAATACCGTTTTTTCGTTATCTAATTGCGGTTCTTGCTCTAAATACCCAACAGAATAATCTTGAGAAAACACAACATCACCCTGATAATTTTTGTCAACCCCCGCAATAATTTTTAATAACGTAGATTTTCCAGAACCATTAAGTCCTAAAATTCCAATTTTAGCACCATAAAAAAAACTTAAATAAATGTTTTTTAATACTGGTGTATTTGCACTTTGAAATGTCTTGGTTACTCCAGACATTGAAAAGATAATTTTTTTGTCGTCACTCATACCTATAATTCAAAAAAATTAATTATTAACTCACTAAACGCGTCCTTTAAGCGCATTAAAAACCCAGGCATTTGCAAAAAAACCAATACCTACTGCCGCAAAACCCCAACCTGCCACATCATCATACCTAAATGCTCCAAGTGCTATAAGACTTAAACCCACTATTATCATTATGGTAGTGGCCCAAGCCAAAACCGTATTTTTATTCATTGCCATAATTTTTTGCTATTATATTTTCAGAAAAACAAATATCGTATTTTTAAACAAAAAAGCACCTAAAAAAGGTGCTTTTCGCTATTAATCATTCTGAACACTTAGTTCATAGGAACTTCTATAATAATTAGTTTTGAAGCTTGCTTTGCTTGAATATTTATTGTTTCTGTATCCCAAACACCAATAGCATCTCTGCTTTTCAATACTTCATGTTCTACTTCAACTGCGCCATCTACAACAAAAACGTACAACCCATTCATTTTATCTTTAACAGATATTGAAATAGTGTGATTTTCACTTAAACTCGATCTGTAAATATACGCTTGCTGACTTATTGGTAGGGCATTTTCAATACCTTTATTTTTTGGAGCCACAACCGTTTGTAAACTATTTATTTGAGCTTGTTCATCAAATTTACGTTGCTCATAATTTGGCTTAACACCTAATGCTTCAGGAATAATCCACAGTTGTAAAAAATTCACTTCTTCTGATTCGCTATCATTAAATTCAGAATGTGTTAACCCTGTACCTGCACTCATGACCTGAATTTCACCAACCTCTATAGCGCGTTTATTTCCCATACTATCTTTATGAGATAAAGCGCCTTTTAATGGAATAGAAATAATTTCCATGTTTTGATGTGGATGTGTACCAAACCCCATACTGGGTTGTACTACATCATCATTTAGCACCCGAAGTTTACCAAAATTCATTCGATTTGGGTTTTGATACCCTGCAAAGCTAAACGTGTGAAAGGATTTTAACCATCCGTGATTAGCAAATCCTCTAGAATCTGCTTTATGAATAATTGTTTTCATAACTTTTATGTTTTTAAGCTGGAAGAAACCCCATTTTACCCATTTGGTAATCGCGCATAGCTTCCAAGATTTCTGTTTGTGTATTCATTACATACGGCCCATAAGTGGCTACAGGCTCATTAAGTGGTTCTCCCGATAAGAAAAGAAGTTTACTTCCTTTTATTCCTTTAATAGATATACCATCACCATCTTGATTAAATTCAATGATTTGGTTGTCATCTACTTTGAGTACCGCGTCATTATTTATTTCAACTTCGCCATCAATTAAATACACCAAAGCCTTATGAGTTTTTTGAATATCAAGCTCAAAATACCCACTTTCCTCTATTTGAAGCAAAAAAGCATTGACAGGTGTTTGCGTTTTTATTCTACCAAAGGTACCATTAAGCTCTCCTGCAACAATTTTAATACGTGCTTTTTCATCTGAAGAAGTGACAACTCTAAAATCTTCATGTTTTTCATGTTGATAATTTGCAGGTAACATCTTTTTGGCCGCAGGCAAATTAATCCATAACTGAATCCCCTCAATAAAGCCTCCTTTTTCAACAAACGCTTTGGTTGGTGCTTCTGCATGAATAATACCTCTACCAGCCGTTGTCCACTGTACATCACCCGATTTTACAACACTTTCATTTCCTAAGGAATCTCTGTGTAATTGCTCCCCTTGAATTAAAAAAGTAACAGGTTCAAAGCCGCGATGTGGATGCGGTCCTAAATCGAAAGGATTATTCTTGGGTGAAATTTCATATGGACCATAATGATGTAGTAATATAAAAGGATCGACCATATCAATTGAAGGGCTAGGCAGCGGTTGACGCAATCGTATGGGCCCCATGTTAACAAAATCACTTCGTCCTATTGTTTTAATACTATTCTTTTTCATAACATTTACCACTTTTCTTGAAAAAATGTGGATTTAAATTTTATCTAATTTTATCTAACAAATCACTTAACATCTGAGCTTCTTCGTCTGTTAATTTTTCTAACAAGTCTTCTTTAAACTCTTTGTCTATAGCTTTTAACAGTAGCAAGCCCTTTTCTGTAATTTCTATATGTACTACCCGTCTATCATCAGGGCAAGGCAATCTATTTATCAATGTTTTAGCGCACAACTTATCCATCAATCTGGTAGCATTAGGAGCCCGCTCAAGCATGCGTTCCTTAATAGTTTGTACCTTAATAGGCTTTCCCGCACCACGCAATATTCTTAAAATGTTAAACTGCTGAGGCGAAATTCCATAAGGTTTAAAAAACTCGTTTTGATGACTATTGATCCAATTAGCGGTATAAATAATATTAATTAAAGCCTTTACTTTAGTATTCTTGAAAGTAGAATGTATATCTTTAGAAATATCACCCATAATTATAACGCGTTTTTAAAATGATTTACTTTCTGCTTTAATTCAGCATCTAATGCTTCATTTATAATTTTACCATCTACAAAATTAGAAGCAAATGAGGGCAATGAAAATACCTCTATAATTTTGGCATCATGACGCGGAAATCTATCTTGAGCCATAGCTAAAACGGATACGCCTCCTCTACCTCCTGGTGAAGTAGCCATCAATAACATGGGTTTACCACAAAAGGTTTTACTTTCAATTCTAGACATCCAGTCAAATAAATTTTTAAACACCGCGGAGTACGCTCCATTATGTTCTGCCAATGACACTATTATACCATCTGCACTTTTAATAGCCTCTAAAAACTTATGAGCATTACTTGGGATACCTTTTTCTCTTTCAAGATCAATACCAAAAAGAGGCAATTCAAAATCATTTAAGTCTAAAATATCCACCTGCACATTTTCAATCAAGCTAGAAGCATAGGTCACTAGCACTTTATTGATTGAATGTTTACTATTACTCCCAGAAAAACTTAGTATTCTTTTCATATTCTTTTTTGTTTAAAGATAGTAAAATTATTTAATATATTCCATGGTATATATTTCCTTGGAATTATTTTTATGATTTCATTAACAAATATAGATTCAGAACATTCAAACTTTTGTACTTTAGCCTAAAACTTGAAATTAGATGGATATCAACTTCAATAAAAACGAAGATCATAATAAACTCCTCCTTTCAGAGTTAAAAAGAAGACTAGCCACAGTAAGTATAGGAGGCGGCAAAAAAAGAATAGAAAAACTTCACCAAAAAGGAAAACTAACGGCCAGAGAACGTATTGATTTTTTGTTGGATGATAAATCTGAAACTATTGAAATTGGTGCTTTTGCTGGTGAAGGTATGTATGCCGAACACGGCGGATGCCCCTCCGGAGGTGTGGTGGTAAAGATGGGATACATTAAAGGAAAACAATGTATTGTTGTGGCTAATGACGCTACGGTGAAAGCAGGTGCTTGGTTTCCTATTACAGGTAAAAAGAATCTTCGGGCGCAAGAAATAGCCATTGAAAATAAGCTTCCTATTATTTATTTGGTTGATTCGGCTGGTGTTTATTTACCTCTTCAAGATGAAATTTTCCCCGATAAAGAACATTTTGGTCGTATTTTTAGAAATAATGCGATTATGAGCAGTATGGGTATTACACAAATTGCAGCCGTTATGGGCAGTTGTGTTGCTGGCGGTGCTTACCTCCCTATTATGAGTGATGAAGCTTTAATTGTAGACAAAACAGGAAGTATTTTTCTAGCTGGTAGTTATCTGGTAAAAGCGGCTATTGGAGAACATATTGATAATGAAACTTTAGGTGGTGCTACAACCCATTGCGAAATTTCAGGAGTTACTGATTATAAAGCCAAAGATGATAAAGACGCCTTAGATACCATTAAAAACATTATTGATAAAATTGGCGATTATGACAAGGCTGGTTTTAACAGAATTCCGTCTAAAAAACCTAAAGACAATCCAGAAGACATTTATGGTGTACTTCCAAAGTCAAGAGCCGATCAATATGACATGTACCAAATCATTAGCAGACTGGTTGATGATTCTGATTTTGAGGAGTATAAAGCAGGTTACGGACAAACCATTATTACAGGTTATGCCAGAATAGACGGCTGGGCTGTTGGTATTGTTGCTAACCAGCGTAAATTGGTGAAAACTACAGGATCTAAAACCAAACCTACCGAAATGCAGTTTGGAGGCGTTATTTACAATGATAGTGCGGATAAAGCCACTCGATTTATAGCTAATTGTAACCAAAAGAAAATTCCTTTAGTTTTTTTACAAGATGTAACAGGCTTTATGGTGGGGAGCAAAAGCGAACATAGCGGCATTATAAAAGATGGTGCTAAAATGGTAAATGCAGTAAGTAATTCTGTAGTGCCTAAATTTACTATTATTATTGGAAACAGCTACGGTGCTGGTAATTATGCCATGTGCGGCAAAGCCTATGATCCAAGACTAATTGTGGCATGGCCAAGTGCCGAACTTGCAGTAATGAGTGGTAATTCTGCGGCTAAAGTACTATTACAGATTGAAAAAGCCTCTTTAGAAAAGTCTGGAGAGAAAATAACAGCCGAAAAGGAAGAAGCATTATTTAATAAAATTAAAGATCGTTATGATAATCAGGTATCTCCTTATTATGCTGCTGCAAGATTGTGGACAGATGCCATTATAGATCCTCTAGATACAAGAAAATGGATTAGTATGGGGATTGAAGCGGCTAACCACGCCCCTATTCAAAAACCCTTTAATTTGGGTGTACTTCAAGTTTAACTTTTAAATCTCATTAAAAAATTGTAACTTATTGATTGAAAATCAAACCTTTCAATCATGGGAACTATAAAAACATTAAACAAATGGGCGAATGCACACACGTACATTCCCCTTGATTTAGTACGCATCGCTTTAGGTGTTTTTCTTTTTTTTAAAGGCATCAATTTCATGGCAAATTCTGAAATGCTCATGAAACTTTTTGAACCATTTCAAAATATGGCAGGCGGTATGATTATTATCCACTATGTAGCACCAGCTCATTTTATTGGAGGTATTCTAATTGCTTTTGGACTACTTACCAGATGGGCCATTTTAGCGCAACTACCCGTAATCATTGGTGCTGTTGTTATCAACTTTGCAGGAGAAATGAATACTGGAAACCTTATTATGGCTTTAATTACACTTTTTGTGTGTGCCTTCTTTTTAGCCTATGGTTCTGGGAAACACTCCGCCGATTATTATTTTAAAATGCAGCAATAAAAAAAGCGACCATTGGTCGCTTTTTTGTCCAAAACTAATATCTTATTTTATTTCTGTACTAAAAGGAAATAGTAACTGAACGCCTTTCTTTTTAGATAGCGATTTAATTTCTTTAAGAATCTTATAATTTTCTTCGCCTAGTTCTTCTTTCAATATCGTTTCTTTCGCTTTAACTATTCCAAATTGTTCCAATATTTTATCAAGATTTTTCTCAAAAACAGGAAACTCTTTTATTCTGTAATCTTCAATTTTGGCCGCTCTAGCCGCTTCATTTAAGGCTACATCCAATCCGCCAAGCGCATCTACCAAACCATGATTTACAGCATCAACTCCCGTCCAAACCCGACCCTGAGCGATAGCTTCAACTTGATCTTTAGTAAGCTGTCTACCTGCTGACACCCGATCTATAAACAACTCATAAACATCTAAAACACCTTCTTGGATAAACTGACGCTGTGTTTCATTTAATGGCTCAAACAAACTATAAGTAACCGCATTTTGATTGGTAGTTACCTGTTCTGCATTAATACCCATGTTACGAGCCAGTTGCTCTACATTTGGCAAAACACCAAACACACCAATGCTTCCTGTTATAGTTGTGGATTCTGCAATTATTTTATCGGCGTTACAGGCTATATAATACCCGCCAGATGCTGCCATATTTCCCATAGATACAACCACAGGTTTTACCTTTTTAGTAAGTGCTACTTCACGCCAAATTAACTCACTAGCCAAAGCGCTTCCTCCTGGAGAATTAATTCTCAAAACAACCGCTTTTACCCGATCATCTTCCCTTGCTTTTTTTAATGATTTATTTATAGCACCCTGGCCCACAACACCAACATCACCTTCTCCATAAATGATTTCACCTTCAGCAAAAATTACGGCAATTTTATTTTTAGTGCTATAATTTTTCACATTAGTTGAAGCGTATTCGGCATAATCTTTAATTTTAATATACTTTAGATCATCAGATTTTGTTAGACCTGAAGCAGCTTTCATCACATCAACATATTGATCATGATACACAATTTTATCAATCAATTTTGATTCAAGAGCTAAATGTGGATTTCGAGCCAATAAACTATCTGCTATAATATCTAATCTCTCTACAGAAACATGTCTACTCTCCGAAATCTCTTTCTTGATTTCACTCCATAACGAATTGAGATACACTGAAATTTGTTCACGGTTATTTTCACTCATTTCATTACTTAAAAATGGTTCTACTGCACTTTTATATTTTCCATGCCTTACAACCTCCATTTTTAAACCTGTTTTCTCTTGAAAATCTTTAAAATACAGTCGCTCTGAATACAATCCTTTAAACTCCATTAAACCTGCGGGGCTCATATAAATAGTATCTGCAACAGAACTTAAATAATAATCCTTTTGAGTAAACACATCTGCATAAGCCAACACAAACTTGCCAGATTCTTTAAATTTCAACAAAGCTCTTCTTAACTCTTTAAGTTGTGAAACGCCTGCGTTTACAAAGTTGTTATCTATAGATATGCCTTTTATTTTATCATCAAAAGCGGCATAATTTATGGCGTCAATGATATTAAACAGGCCGTCTTTTCTATGCTCATTTAAAAAGGTATATTCTTTAAATTCAACTTTTCCTGCATAATCTTGAATTGGAAAATCTAAAGTTAAATCTAAAACAGTATTAGGTTTAACTTGAATGGTTTTTTCAGCGCCCGAGCCTAAAACGACTCCAAGAATAATGAGTCCGAAAAAACAAATAACAAAAAACAGAATCAGCCCTGTTAGTGTAGACAAAACACGTTTAAAAAAGTTCATATATTTAATTTCCTATCAGTTGTGTAAAAACCTTAATTGTTACAATTAATTGGCTAATAATTCTAAGGTTTTCTTTCTATGAATTTTGCCAGATGAGGTTTCAACAAATTTTGGTATTGAAATAATTTCTTTAGGTTTTTCATATTTACCAAGCACATCAAAAACAGATTGATCTAGTTTATTTGCATCTCCTTCTAAAATAAGTACTAATTTCTGCCCCAAAGTATCATCTGGTTTAGACGTAATAAAAAATTCTCCTGCTATTTTACTCTGTAATTTCTTTTCAATAGTTTCCGGAACCAATTTGATACCTCCAGAATTAACGAGGTTATCAATACGTCCTAACCATTCAAAAGTTGTATCTGAATGCACTTCAACCAAATCATTTGTCACTATTTTTTTGTTTGCAATATGAGGTGCCTCAATCAACAAACAGCCACGATCATCTTTTGAAACCGTAATATTTGGCAATGTTTTAAAATAACCAACCTTGTCCTCTTCTGTAAAATTATTAAGTTTTTTTACTGCGATATGCGACACAGTCTCTGTCATGCCATATGTTTCATAGATATTAGGCTTTTTATCCTTTATCATTTCAATAATTGGAGCGGAAACTTGTCCTCCTCCAACTATAACCGTTTTTATTTTCTTTAGATATCTAGCAAAGTTTTTTAATTGCATAGGTGTAAAAGCACAAAATGCATAATCTTTTTCATAATCAATTTGCGGAAGACCGGCAGGCCTAATCATATCAAGTTCTAAACCTAAAATGATGGCTCTAACAATCATCATTTTTCCTGCTATGAAATTTGACGGTAAGCAGTGTAAAACTTTATCACCAGGCTTTAAATTGAAAAAATCACCCGTAACTATGGCAGAATTTACCATAGCCTGCTTTTTAATTTTTAACCTTTTTGGCTTTCCAGTAGAACCAGAAGTTTGAACCACAATATGGTCTTTATCATCTAACCAGTCTAATAAAAAATTTCCTAATTCTTGCTGGTAAGGCAATCCTTCTTTTACAAAACTGTAGGCAACCTCCATAAGGTCATCATGGTTATAACTTACATTATCTAACTTAAATTTTAAGTGAACGTTTGTGTAATTGGGCGTCATAGCTTATTTGATTTTAATGATCTATAGTATTGTTTGGACTCACAACCTTTCCTAAGAGTTTCTCTTTCCAGTTGGTCCAATTATATTTTTTTGAAAGCACAAATAACAATATTGGGAATACCACAAAAACAGGTATTAGAATATCCATTAATACCATTTCTGTAGGATCGGACAAATCTTTTAAAATAGAATGTGTTTGAAAAGCCGTCCAGTCTGCCGTAACTAAAAGTGCTGTAAATAAATTATTTGCGGCATGAAAACCAAGGGCTAGTTCAAGTCCGTCATCCATTAAAGTTAGGATACCAAGAAATAGGCCTGTACCAATGTAATATACCATTATAATATACCCAAGTTTACTTACTTCTGGGTTAAAAATATGCATAACACCAAAGCCTATAGATGTGATGATTAATGGCGCCCATTTATTTTGAAAAAGTACACCTAATCCTTGCATTAAGTAACCTCTAAAAAAGTACTCTTCAAAACTAGTTTGCAAAGGAATTAATAAAATACCTATAACACATAGAATTAAAAATGGAACTAGGTTAAAGTTAAGTTCAAAATCATCTGGGGAATAAAAAAAGTAATCAACCAATACAAAACTACTAGAAACCACTCCCCAAAGTATAAATATGAACCAAAAGCGTTTCCAATCTATCTTATTTCTGGCGGTTGTAAGGCTAACAATAGATTGCTTATGTAATAACTTTGTTGTTAATAGCACAGCCACTAAACCTACAACAAATGATAGTAGCATTAAAAACAAAAATAAATTGCTTCCTAGTAATTCTATAATCCCTGATAAATCTGATGGTATTTTATCTAAATCCTTTACCAGATACATTTTTATTGTTACCGCTCCGCCTAACGGAATGGCACCTATAAATTGCCATGCAAAAAAGATAATTACAACACCTACTAAATAACGCCATGAATCATGCAATCCTTTGTATGCTTGAGCTATATACATAGTTATAAATTAAAATTCCAGTTTAAATGTGTGTTATATTTTAAGGTTCCTTTTTCAACATATAAAGGACTATCAAAATTATTAGTAAACAATGCCCCGGTACCTAGACCTTGTGGCAAATCATTAATTTTTGTAAAGGTATATTGAGCAATAGCATTAAGCCCTACATTACTTTCTAAGGCGCTTGTTATCCACCATTCTATATTAAGGTCTTCAGCTTGTTCTATCCACTCATTACTTCCTTTAAAACCTCCAACTAAACTGGGCTTCAATATAATATATTGAGGCTTTATTTCTTGTAAAAGCTGCTGTTTTTCTTCCCTATTGAACACGCCTATCAACTCTTCATCTAGAGCTACAGGTAAGGGCGTTTCTTTACATAATTTTGCCATCTCTTGAATATGGCCCTGTTTTATAGGTTGTTCAATAGAATGTAAATCTAGTTTGGATAGAATTTCTAACTTACTAAGAGCTTCTGATGGTAAAAATGCGCCATTGGCATCAACTCTTAGTTCAATATCCTTGGAAGAAAATTGTTTTCGGATAGATTTAAGTAACTTCACTTCGGTATTAAAATCAATAGCTCCTATTTTCATTTTAATACACGTAAAACCAGAAGCTATTTTCTCTTGAATCTGCTGCCTCATAAAATCTTCATGCCCCATCCAAATTAACCCATTTATAGGAATTGAAGCCTTTCCTTTTACAAAATTTGAGGCGAATAGATTAAACGGATTGTGACTAACCAAAGATTTAAAGGCTATTTCTAAACCAAATTGTATACTTGGATACTGGTTTAGTTCGTGTAATAAAACCTCTTTTCCTAGATTTATATTGGCACAAACCCATTGTAATTTAGCTTCATAATCTGGCCTATCATCAATAGAAAGCCCTTTAAATAGTCCACACTCCCCTATACCTTGATTTGAATTTTCTTCTAAAATTAAAAAATACGTTTCTTTCGTTTTTAAAATTCCACGTGATGTACCACTTGCTTGTTTGAATTTTAAAACGTACTTTTTAAAAAATGCTTTTATCATCTACAATTCAATAAATTCACCAATTTCAAGAAGCATTAAATCTTTATTTTTTTCGAAGAATTTTTGTTTCGCTTCTTTATGATCTATTTCAATATACCCAAATGTATCATAGTGATACCCTAAAACTTTGTCGCAATTAACAAAATCACTAGCTACAATGGCGTCATCAACCCCCATGGTAAAGTTATCTCCAATGGGTAGAATGGCTAAATCTAATTGGGTTTGAAGCGGAATTAATTTCATATCATAAGTTAAAGCCGTATCTCCTGCTATATAAATATTTTTGTGCTCTCCTTCAATAACAAAACCTCCTGGCTGCCCGCCATAACTACCATCAGGAAATGAAGATGTATGAATGGCATTCACATATTTAACGGTGCCAAATTCAAAATCCCATTTTCCACCGTGGTTCATTGGGTGGCCATCAATACCAAGCTTTTCGTAATGCGATACGATTTCAAAATTTGAAATAACAATAGCACCTGTTCTTTTCGCAATAGATTCTACATCTACAATATGATCTTGATGAGCGTGCGTTACTAAGATAAAATCTGCTGCTAATTCATCTATATTTATATGAGACGCTTTGGAGTTTGCTGAAATAAATGGATCTACTAAAATGTTCACATTATTAACTTCAATCCCTAAGCTAGCATGACCATAAAATGTAATTTTCATAGTTAAACTTTTAAGCCATGAAATTACGAAAAAATTCTACAATAAATGCCCAATACCCATCAATACTGCCAATAAAACTGTAGTTAACGCTAGTTTTTTTAATTCAGGATCTAAATCCCTTGGATTCTCATTATATCTAACTTTTTTTAGGTGAATTATGAGCGGTATATAAGTCACTAAATAGATAAAATTAAACACAGAAGTGTAGTATAAAATGCCGAATAAAGCCGAAAAAACAATGGCTAATCCCACTAAGATATAATGATAGTTTTTTGCACCATGCTCCCCTAATTTTACTGCTAGAGTCATTTTATTTGATTTAGCGTCTGGCACACGATCTCTCATATTATTTAAATTCAGTACAGCGGTACTTAACAACCCAATGGACAAGGCTGGTAAAAATACCACATGATCAATAGTTTTAGCAAACAAAACATAACACCCTGCTACACTTACCCCTCCAAAGAAAATAAACACAAAAATATCTCCAAATCCTTTGTAACCATAAGCTCCGCCACCAACGGTATAGCGGATTGCTGCCACAATAGACATAATGCCCAGAATGAAGAAGATTAAAGTCAACCAAAAATACTTAACCCCAAAAGCTTTAAAAATAAGAAAACAGGCTAAAGCAATTGAAATTAGCACATTAATTTTAATAGCATTAAATAACTCTTCGGGAGATATTTTACCTGACTGAATAGCTCTTTCTGGTCCTACTCTATCATTATTATCCGTTCCTTTTACGCCGTCGCCATAATCATTGGCCAAGTTTGATAATATTTGAAAACTTAACGTGGTTAAGATAGCCAAAGTAAAAATAGACCAATTAAAATAACCGTTATATTCAGCTAAACAAGCAGCCAGTATGATTCCCGATATAGATAATGGAAGCGTCCTTAAACGCATGGCAGAAATCCACGTAGAAAATTTCTCCATTATGGAATCCATTTTTTTTCAAAATTAGGCTTACGCTTCTCTAAAAATGCGTTTCTACCTTCTTTTGCTTCTTCTGTCATATAAGCTAATCGTGTTGCTTCTCCTGCAAACACTTGTTGCCCAACCATACCATCATCAGTTAGGTTCATGGCAAATTTTAACATTTTTATTGATGTTGGTGATTTTGCTAATATTTCTTGAGCCCATTGAAAGGCAGTAATCTCTAACTCTTCATGTGGTATAACTGCATTTACCATTCCCATTTCAAACGCTTCTTGCGCCGAATAATTTCTTCCTAAGAAAAATATTTCTCTTGCCTTTTTCTGCCCAACCATTTTTGCTAAATAAGCTGAACCATAACCTCCATCAAAACTCGTTACATCGGCATCTGTTTGTTTAAAAATAGCATATTCCTTACTTGCCAATGTTAAATCACAGACTACATGCAAACTATGCCCGCCTCCTACAGCCCAACCAGGAACCACTGCTATAACAGCCTTTGGCATAAACCTAATTAAGCGTTGCACCTCTAAAATATTTAATCTGTGATAGCCGTCTTCACCTACATAACCTTGATGACCCCGTGCTTTTTGATCTCCACCACTACAAAAGGAATACACACCATCTTTTGTAGAAGGGCCTTCTGCAGACAATAAAACAACTCCTATGTTTACATCCTCATTAGCATCATAAAATGCGTCATATAATTCACTTGTTGTTTTTGGTCGGAATGCATTTCTTACATTAGGACGATTAAAAGCAATTCTTGCAACACCATCACACTTTCTGTAAGTGATGTCTTCATAATCTTTTACGGTAACCCAATTAGGTTCTTTCATGTTTGTAATTTTGCTCAAAAATAAATTTTATTTCTAGAAAATTCATATTTTGATAATTTAAAAATATCATTTGTTTTGTAATATATTCCTTCACTTTCAGCTATAAAACACTCTAATCTTATACTTTAATTACTATAAATTAAATTAACATAAATGAATACTTCTTGTTAAGATGTTAATATTTTGCAAATTAAACAGGCATTGTATACAAAAAACAAGAAATACTCAAAATAAAAAAATAAGTGCTTCTACGTACAAATTTGTAGTACTTTATTTATTATATTTGTACTAAAGCTATTAATTAAAGTATCCCCCAATGCCTATGTTAACGACTATTACTCTAATTATTTTCTTCTTAGTGTGTGTTAACTTTCTTCTTTTAAAGTTTAGCACAAATAAAGTTTTAAAAACTTCTAAGGAAGGTAAAAAACCTGTTATCTTAAAATCTGATGAAAAAATTAAAACGTTACCAACTTTAGCTCCTACTGGAAGTTAAAATTAGGCAACTTATTTAATCACAAAAAGACTTACCATTCTATGGGTGTTATGCCAATATGCTCCAGATAATTATTTGTTGCACTAAAACATTTATTACCAAACCAATACCCTCTGTTAGCGCTTAAAGGCGATGGATGGCCTGAAGTTAATATTTGGTGCTTCTTAGAATCAATAAACTTAGATTTTTTCTTTGCAAATCCTCCCCAAAGCAAAAACACAATATTGTGGTGCTTTTCGTTGATTAATTGAATTACAGCATCTGTGAATTGCTCCCATCCTTTATTTTGATGGCTTCCTGCCTGATGTGCTCTTACCGTTAACGTTGCATTCAAAAGTAATACCCCTTGTTTTGCCCACCTTGACAAATCACCACTTTTAGGATATGGTACACCTCTATCTGTTTCTATTTCTTTAAAAATATTTATCAATGAAGGTGGATGAGCTACATTATCATGCACCGAAAAACATAACCCATTTGCTTGTCCGTAACCATGATAAGGATCTTGCCCTATGATAACCACTTTTACATCATTAAAATGGCAATAGTTAAATGCATTAAAAATTTCATCCCCAGAAGGAAAACAGGTGTGTTTTTGATACTCTTCTTTTACAAAAACAACTAAATCGTCAAAATATTTCTTTTCAAATTCTTCCTTTAAGTATGGCTTCCAGCTTTCATGTATTTTAACATCCATAACTTTTGTTTCTTTAATTAAGAATTTTAACTAATAATTCTTTTAATAAGTCGCCTTGAGACACAGAATTAGCACCTACCCCTTTACTTTTTAAGTCAAAATCCCGTAAGGTAGCCACTACAGTACTTACTTTTTTCATCGGGTAATTACGCGCAGCAGAAACATATTCATTCACAAAGTAAGGGTTAATTTTTAAAGCTGATGCCACATGCCTGGGTGACTTGTCCTGCAAGCCATGAAAATGTAATAACTGTGAAAAAAAATTAAAGAGCAGGGAAACCGTAACCACCATAGGATTATCTTTCGGGTTGTCTCCAAAATAATTCACAATTTTATACGCTTTGATACTATTGCGTTCACCAATTGCTTTTCGTAACTCAAAATTATTATAATCTTTACTAATCCCTATATTTTCTTCAATATGTTCTGGGGATATTTGCGTGTTCTCGGGTAAAATAATCTGTAATTTTTCTAATTCATTATTGATTTTGCTTAAATCGGTTCCTAAAAACTCAACAAGCATTTGTGCTGCCTTAGGTGTTATAGTATATTTTCTTGGAGATAAAACCCGTCGAATCCAATCAGCCACTTGATTTTCATAAAGCTTCTTGCTTTCATACACAACCCCAATTTTATTTATGGCTTTATAAAGCGACTTTCGTTTATCTATTTTTTTATATTTATAGTTCACAACCAATATGGTAGTAGGCTGCGGGTTTTCGGCATATTTTGATAATTTCTCTATAGATCTTGCTAAATCTTGTGCTTCTTTTACCATAACCACTTGGTATTCAGCCATCATAGGAAAACGTTTGGCACTACTAACAATATCTTCAACAGACACATCTCTGCCATACAAAACCATTTGGTTAAAGCCTCTTTCTTCTTCTGAAAGGACAGAATCTTCAATTAAATCAGATATCTTGTCTATATAGTATGGCTCCTCTCCCATTAAGAAATAAATGGGTTTAAAGTTTCTTTTTTTTATTTCAGCAACTAGCTGTTTTACATCGTCCAATTACAATCATCTATTTACAATCAAAGCATCACTTTGATTATTTGTTCTTTTATAAAAGAAATTTAACTTTGAAGATTAAATAAAACCATTGACAGAACTCAATTTTTCAAAGTATTCATTTCGATTCAAAAATAGCGAAAATAAAGTATCCATATTTGATACTATTCGCAAAAAATTTGTGATTTTACAACCCGAAGAATGGGTAAGACAGCATTGTATTAAATTTTTAATTGAGGAAAAAGGATATCCTGAATCCCTCATAAATATTGAAAAAGAGCTAAAAATAAACTCCTTAAAAAAACGTTATGATATTGTTGTTTTTAACACAGATGGCAGTATACATTTGGTTATAGAGTGCAAAGCTCCAACCATTAAAATAAGTCAAGATACTTTTGACCAGATAGCACAATACAACATGGAATTAAACGCGAGCTATTTAATGGTCACCAATGGAATAAATCATTATTATTGTCAAATGGATTTTAAAAACGAACGTTATCAATTCTTAAGAGAAATCCCTGACTATAAAACATGAATATAGCGGTTGTCATATTAAATTGGAATGGTAAAAAACTTCTTGAACAGTTTTTACCTTCAGTAGTCAATTATTCACAAGAAGCTGACATTTATATTGCTGACAATGCCTCTACGGATGATTCTATAGCATATATAAAACAAACTTTTCCTTCTGTAAGCATTATTCAAAATAAAGAAAATGGAGGGTACGCCAAAGGATATAACGATGCCTTAAAACAAATTAATGGAGATATTTTTTGCTTACTTAATAGTGATATTGAAGTAACTAAAAACTGGTTAAAACCCATTTTGTCTCGATTTAAAAATCACAAAGAAACAGACATTATACAACCCAAAATATTAGATTATAAAAACAAACAATACTTTGAATATGCGGGTGCTGCAGGTGGTTTTATAGACCAATATGGCTATCCTTATTGCAGAGGCAGAATTTTTAATACTGTTGAAGCAGATTATGGCCAGTATGATGATAATTCTCAGATTTTTTGGGCTTCTGGAGCATGTTTATTCATCAAAAAGAGGGTTTTTGAGCACTTGAATGGGTTTGATGAATCTTTTTTCGCCCATATGGAAGAAATTGACCTGTGTTGGAGAGCCATAAATAAAGGATATCATATTTGGTATATTCATGATTCTGTGGTTTATCACGTTGGTGGCGCTACACTTAATGATCAAAACCCTAAAAAAACATTTCTGAATTTTAGAAATAGTTTGTTCACACTTACAAAAAATGCACGAGGCCTTCTTTTTAAACTCATATTAATCCGATTGATTTTAGATGGCGTTGCTGGCTTAAAATTTCTTTTTAATCTCAAACCAAAACATACCCTAGCCATTATTAAAGCTCACTTTAGTTTTTATAGTCATTTCCCTAAATTACTCAAGCAGAGACATACCGTAAAAAACAAAAAAAAATATTACAACCGCACATCCATTATTGTAGACTATTTCGTAAATAACAAAAGAAAATACAGCGATTTATAACTCGTTAGTAAAAGTTTTGTTAAAATGTTAAAAACTGCTTATTTTTCTATATTTTTGTGTAACATTTTTGAAAATTAAATCCTTAATTATAATTATGAAGAAAATTTTATTACTTAGCTTATCAGCTATGGTATTCCTAAGTTCATGTGTATCTAAAAAACAATTTACAGATCTTCAAGCAAAACAAAAAGAAACTCAAGATTTGCTTAATTCAGCCACCGTTAAACTAAATTCTTGTTTAGAAGAGAGAGCGTCTGCTACGGCACGAGCTTCAGCTTTAGAAGAACAAGTTGAAGATTTAAGAAAAAGCAATGACAACTTAACTATGCTTTCTGCAAAAGGAGCTAGTAATGTTGAGAAAACTCTTGAAAGTATTAAGGAAAAAGAATTAAAAATTACGCGCTTACAAGATGCTTTAACTCAAAAAGACAGTGTTACCTTAGCTTTAGTTACAAGCTTAAAGCGTGAAGTAGGTATTAATGACCCTGATATTGAAGTAAATGTTGAAAAAGGTGTAGTATTTATATCTATTGCTGACAAATTATTATTCAAAACAGGAAGTTACAATGTATCTGCTAGAGCAAAAGAAGTTTTGGGGAAAGTTGCTAAAGTAGTAAACAGTAAGCCGGACTTTGAATGTATGGTAGAAAGTCACACTGATAATGTACCTTACAGAAAAGAGCCTTTATTAGACAACTGGGATTTAAGTGTAAAACGTGCTACTTCTGTAGTAAGAGTTTTAGAAGACCTAGGTGTTAACCCTAAGCAACTTATTGCTGCCGGTCGTGCTGAATACCAACCGTTAGTTGATAATGACACTGCTGAAAACAGAGCAAAAAACAGAAGAACAAGAATTGTTGTGCTTCCTAAGATTGATCAATTCTATGACATGATTGAAAAAGAAATGAAAAATCTTGCAGAAGGAGGGAACTAAAAACAACTTCTTAACAAATAATAAAAAAGCTCAATTTTAAAAAATTGAGCTTTTTTATTATATCTGATTTTAACTTTTTAGTTTTAAAAAATATCTAAACTTCCTTTACCCTCTCTAACTACTAAAGGATCGGAGTCTGACAAATCTATCACTGTAGAAGGTTCATTGCCACCATAACCCCCATCTATTACCAAATCAACTAGGTTGTCCCATTTTTCTAATATTAACTCAGGATCGGTAGTGTATTCTAAAACCTCATCATCATCTCGTATTGATGTTGATATAATAGGATTCCCAAGAGTTTTAACAATATCTAAAGCTATATTATTATTAGGTACTCTTATCCCAACAGTTTTTCTTCTCTTAAACGGGTTTGGCAATGATTTTGAACCCGGTAAAATAAAAGTGTATGGCCCAGGTAACGCTCGTTTCAAAATTTTAAATACAGTATTATCAATCTGTTTCACGTAGTCGCTCAGATTACTTAAATCATGGCAAACAAATGAAAAATTCGCCTTTTCTAGCTTAACACCTTTTATTCTCGCCACACGATCTAGCGCTTTAATATTAGTGATATCACAACCTAAACCATAAACCGTATCTGTAGGATATATAATTAAGCCACCTCGCTTCAGTACTTTAACAGCCTTATCAATTTCCCTTTGATTTGGATTTTCTTCATAAATTCTAATAAACTCAGCCATACTACCTGTATTATCAATAATTGTACAAAATAACTATTATTTTTGGTATGATAGATAACTCGTAGTAATTATTCACATATCATATCGAACTCACAATATTTATGTTTTTAGAAAAAATTGAATATTTTATCATTAGCCCCCCTGTTAACTAGCCTATCACCTCTAGCTTTGCAAACCGTAGCAACAATTTTTTTACTCCGCCGTGTTGGAATTTAATTTCTGCCTTAACATCACCTCCGTCACCTTCTATTTTTAGCACTTCACCCGTACCAAAACGGATATGTTTTACCACATTACCTACCGCAAGTTTGTTATCAAATAAATTAGTAGTTCCTCCAGATTTTGTTACCGGTTTTAAGTTCTTTTGCGTAGGTGCTTGGTATTTCTCTGGTTCTTTTTTTACTGTCTTTGTTTTTTTAAATGTGGGATGCTTTGCAGGTTTATATCTTATCTTATTAGGTTCTACATCACCAAAAATATCGGCTGAAAGCATCGGGTTTATTCTTCTTTCTTCAACTGGCGTTAATACTTCTAAATATTGCTCGTCAATTTCTTCTATAAATCGGCTGGGATCAGAATCTACCAATTTACCCCAGCGGTATCGTGACAACGCATAGGTTAAATAGGCCTGTTTCTCTGCTCTGGTTAACGCCACATAAAATAGGCGACGCTCTTCTTCAAGTTCACTGCGAGTATTCATACTCATAGCACTGGGAAACAAATCTTCCTCTAAACCAACAATAAACACATGAGGAAACTCTAACCCCTTTGCCAAATGGATGGTCATAAGTGACACCTGATCCTCATCACCCTTCTCATTATCTAAATCTGTAGCTAGGGCTACATCCTCTAAAAACTCTGCTAAAGAACCCGTAGCATCAGCTATTTCTTTTTGCCCCTCAACAAAATCTTTCATACCATTCAAGAGTTCCTCTATATTCTCCATTCTGGTAACCCCTTCAGGTGTAGCATCTTTTCCAAATTCTCTTATAAGACCGCTACTTTTGGTAACATGTTCTGCCAACTCAAAAACATCGGCAGACTGATTCATAACTTGAAAACTCTCTATCAGTGTTACAAAATTTTGAAGCTTAGTTTTTGTTCCAGCATTCATTCTTATATCGGTCTTATCAATATTTTTGATAACCTCAAAAATGCTTCGCTTATAGCCATTAGCCGCCACAATAAGTTTATCCATAGTGGTTTGACCAATACCTCTTGGCGGGAAGTTTATAACACGTTTTAAAGCTTCCTCATCAGCGGGATTTATAATCAGCCTTAGATAAGACAACACATCTTTTATTTCTTTACGTTGATAAAAAGACAACCCGCCGTAAATACGGTAAGGGATATCTCTTTTACGCAAAGCATCTTCAATAGAACGCGATTGTGCATTAGTTCTATATAAAATAGCAAAATCACTATTATTTAGCTGCTGATTCATTTTGGTTTCAAAAATAGTACTCGCTACATAACGCCCCTCATCACCATCGGTAAGCGATCTATGAACCATTACCTTACCTCCTTCATCATTGGCCGTCCAAACTATTTTATCAAGCTTGGTTTGGTTTTTATCAATGATAGAGTTTGCTGCATTCACAATATTCTTTGTAGAACGGTAATTTTGCTCTAACCTGAATACTTTTACATCATCATAATCTTTTTGAAAATTAAGTATATTGTTAATGTTTGCACCACGAAAGGCATAAATACTTTGTGCATCATCACCTACCACACAAATGTTTTGAAACTTATCTGAAAGCGCTCTAACAATTAAATACTGTGAGTGGTTTGTATCTTGGTACTCATCAACCAAAATATATTTAAAACGATTTTGATATTTTGCCAATACCTCAGGAAAACGCGTTAGCAACTCATTGGTTTTGAGCAATAAGTCATCAAAATCCATAGCTCCAGCCTTAAAACATCTATCTACATACTCTTTGTAAATATCACCCATTCTAGGCCGTCTAGCCATAGCATCAGCTTCTTTTAATTCCGGGTTTTGAAAATAAGCCCTGACAGTAATTAAGCTATTCTTATAAGAAGATATTCTAGAGCGTACTTGCTTTGCTTTATAAATGTCTTTATCAAGCTGCATTTCTCTTATAATAGAGCCTATTAATTTATCTGAATCTTGAGCATCATAAATAGTGAAATTACTTGGATACCCCAACTTATCAGATTCAATTCTTAATATTTTAGCGAAAATAGAGTGAAACGTACCCATCCATAAATTTTTAGCCTCACTAGCCCCCACAATAGAAGCAATACGTTCTTTCATTTCCCGTGCTGCTTTATTGGTAAAGGTTAACGACAAAATATTGAAGGGATCAATACCCTTACTCATCATATACGCAATACGATAAGTAAGCACTCTTGTTTTTCCTGAACCTGCTCCTGCTATTACAATCATAGGGCCATCTATTTGAATGGTAGGCTCTAATTGTGCATCATTTAATTGGCTTAAATACTTTTCCAAATCATCATCAATTTTAAGAGGTGAAAATAACCAATGTTATACTTTTACTAAATTGAATTTGCTAATAATTATGAACAAATTAGTTTTTCAAGTGAAGAAGCCCTGATTTTATATTTAACCAAATGTAATTAAACACAGATTTTGTTTTATCGCGCTGAATACCGTCTCTTACTGCTTCAGAATATTTATCTAATCCGCCCTCACTATCTTTTTTCATAAAAATATTAGCCAACGGTGTCAATAATTTATTGGTTTTCCGATTTTTCTTTTGAAACACCACCGCTTTAAGCTGATCAAAATTTGACTTTAAATCAATAGAAGATCTGTTTTTATCAGCATCTATAGTAAAATATGTTTCTTTCATTACTCCCGATAATTGAATCTTTAAGTTTGGCATTAAAAATTCATTAACCCTATTTACATGTAGTAGACCTAATTGTCCTTTTAAAAGAAAAGCATCTTGGTCATCAGTCACATCAAACCCCCAATTAACATGTAATGAAGCTTCTCCCATAAATTTAGTATCAATATCTATAACTGTTAGTTGTTCTCCTTCCGAGTAAGTATTACTGAAATTTTTAATATTAGCATTAAATGCGGCAAATGAAATGCTACCAGGTATTTTTTCCTCATTAACACGTTCTTCATAAACTACTTCCCCATTGAAAATATTAATAGTATCTAAGGTTAAGTAAAAATCTAAATCTCGTAACATTTTACTATATAAAGACTTCTCTCTATAACTATCTCTAACCGTTTTATCTCGGTAACTAACATAACTGGGGTTAAATACATTAGTTTCTCCACTACTAAAACTGAAAACAGAATCATTTTTAAATGCGATATCTAATTGCTTAATAACAATGGAGTCTATTCCTAAAGTGGTATGATCGCGTTCTTCCCTTATAATTTGTGATAATTGTTTTTTTGAATATTTTGTTTTGAACGCAACTTCTTTTAAAATAGCCGAATGACTATTGGTATACAAGTCTTCCGCTTGAAAATTTTCATAATCACCTACATTCATAAAAATATGTTTTGCAGAAAACTTATAATCATCAAAAGAAATGGGCGTGTTATACCTTTTATAAACCTGATTACGCACATTATTTAACT
The DNA here is from genome assembly GCF_006265225.1 of Allotamlana fucoidanivorans. GTDB lineage: Bacteria > Bacteroidota > Bacteroidia > Flavobacteriales > Flavobacteriaceae > Allotamlana > Allotamlana fucoidanivorans. Next base: position 242,221 of record NZ_VDCS01000002.1, read on the forward strand.
GTAAATCAAATTGTTTCAAAGACATCATCAGTGAATCTGACGCTTTATCAAACATGGTGAAAGTCCCTTCTTTAAATGAAACGGTCTTAACACTAATACTTTGCACTATACCTACACTATCCTGTTTGAAGTAGGCTTCCTTTTCTACTACCTTGTTGTGATAGTAAATAATTTCTGGCTTTTTTAATTCAATATGATCCATGTCGATATCTTTATCAAAAAGAAGTTTTCTGAAATTTACATCATCAAGACGTATACTTTTCAAATTCACTTGAAGATTTGTATCGTTCGTTACTTGCCCCAGTACAGTAATTGTTACATCATTAAGTTCTACATGGTTTGAAAAAATATCAGCATCAAGGTCTTCAAACTGAATTTCAATATGATTTGGTAAAACTAAAAGTTGCTCTGTTATTTTTTTTTCAAGGAAATAATTAGCAATCGGAATTGACGATACCCCAATAACAAGTAACACCCCTATTACTAATAATAACCGCTTTACCCATAATCTCATAAGATAAATATAGCCAATCACTTTTATTGTACCAAGGTTTTTAAATACCTTTAAGCTAACTTTTACTTTTTAAATCATTTACATGGAAACGATTTTAGATTTTTTATCAAGCTTACCGTGGTGGGGATGGATTCTTATTATGCTAGCCCTTGTTGCTATTCGAGATATTTTTTTCCAGAAAGCACATACCATAAGCCACAACTATCCAATTGTTGGCCACCTCAGATATTGGTTAGAAAGTATAGGCCCCGAAATGCGTCAATACTTTGTAGCTAACAATAGAGAAGAATTACCTTTTAATCGTATTGAACGCAGCTGGATTTATGCCTCTGCTAAAAAAGAAAATAATTACGAAGGCTTTGGAACCGACAGAAATATTTTTGAGCATCAGCATATTTTTATTAATAATGCGATGATGCCTTTTAAATTACCCCAAAATCACCCTAATCAAATAGATCACTCTTTTTTACCTTGTGCTAAAGTTATTGGCGCATTTCATAAGAGAAAAAAGCCTTATAGACCCGCTTCGGTTATCAATGTATCTGCTATGAGCTTTGGGTCGCTTTCCGCAAAAGCAATTGAATCCTTAAATAAAGGGGTTAAAATAGCTGGTGCTTATCACAATACAGGAGAAGGAGGCTTATCACCATACCATTGTAATGGAGGTGATATTATTTTTCATTTTGGAACAGGATATTTTGGGGTACGTGATGAAAATGGACTTTTTTCTATGAAGAAATTAGTAAAACTAGTTAAAGCCAATCCAGTTATCCGGGCTATTGAAATTAAGCTATCTCAAGGTGCAAAGCCGGGTAAGGGAGGTGTTTTACCAGGTGCAAAAATAACAAAGGAAATTGCCATCATAAGAGGCGTTGACGTAGGTAAAGATGTTTTATCACCTCCCAATCATTCAGCCTTTTCAACCGTATCTGAAATGGTTTATTTTATTGAACAAATAGCTGAAGCAACGGGTCTTCCCGTGGGTATAAAAGCCGCTATTGGCAAATTAGAACAATGGGATGAATTAGCTGATATTATGCTCAAAACAGGCAAGGGACCCGATTTTATTACCGTTGATGGCGGTGAAGGCGGTACTGGTGCCGCTCCTCCTAGTTTTGCCGATCATGTGTCACTACCTTGGGTTTATGGGTTTAGTGACCTTTACAAACTGTTCAAACAAAAAAAACTTACCGAGCGTATTTGTTTTATTGGTAGCGGAAAACTGGGTTTTCCTGCCAAAGCTGCTATGGCCTTTGCTATGGGAGCCGATTGTATTAATGTAGCACGAGAAGCTATGATGAGCATAGGCTGTATTCAGGCTCAAGTTTGTCATACAAACAGATGTCCTACAGGGGTTGCAACACAAAGTAAATGGTTGCAAAATGGTATTGACCCTACCTTAAAATCTGAACGACTAGCGCAATACTTTAAAACGTTTAGAAAAGAATTGATTGAGATAACACATGCTGCGGGGTATGAACACCCGTGCCAATTCACCATGCTGGACATTGAAATGAATGTTGATGATCATAACTTATCCAAAGAGTTGAACAAAACATACATGTATACCAAAACTCCTGTTCCTTTTAATGGCATGCAAAGTTTAAAAGATTGTTTATATTTGGGTTATCATCCAAATTAACCAAAACTATTTAACCCATTGTCTATGGAAATCTCCAAAATATTTGATCTTTTTTTATATGGCGTTCCTTCAATAATCACAGGTGTAATTGCTTTCTATTTTTTTAAAGAACATACTAAAAATGAAGATGGTCGCAGACGTTTTCTTTTGAAAAAAGATTTACAGGTGAATGCTATGCCCCTGCGCCTTCAAGCTTATGAGCGGATGGCACTTTTTTTAGAGCGCATTTCACCATCCAAATTGCTTATACGGGTTTCACCTAATTCCTCCAATAAAAATGACTACGAGTCCTTACTCATTAAAAGTATAGAACAAGAATATGAGCATAATTTATCACAACAAATTTACATTAGTGATAAATGCTGGAATATTATAACTACAGCAAAAAACGCCACTATTCAATTGATAATAAAAGCTAGTATGCTTGAAAAAACAGACACAGCTGACACTTTAAGAGAGGTATTATTAAGAGAAATGACGGAACGCCATTCTCCCAGCGATGCAGCTTTATCATTTATAAAACAAGAAGTTTCTGAAATTTGGTAATTAATCTAAACGCAGTTCGTTTGATTCGGCTTCCTCACATTTTTTCTTGGCATAGTCATAGCCTTGTTGCCACCAAGAAGTCATCAGCTTTTTATTAAAAATCAAAGAGTTTTCTGTGAGCTTTGAGGGTGTGTAATATAAATTCAATTTAACACCTCTGTTTTTAGCGGCCAGTTTTCCAATAATGATATCGCTCCGTTCCACCTGATCTAATAAATGTCCGAACAAATTAATCATTAAAGAATACGGGTTTTTACCAAGCACCTTATTGTATTCCATGTTTTCAGACTCCAAAATAACAGCATCTACTTCAGTTGCACCTCTTAAAATAGCCTCTCGTATGGGTACCACACACCCTAGTCCTCCATCAGCATACTCATAGCCATTTCTTTTTACTAATGACATAAAGGGAATGTAATTACAAGAAATCCAAATCCAATCACAAAACTCCTCGTAGCTAAAATCCTTTATAGACTTATATTCTACATTGTTTCTGGATAAGTTAGATACGGTAACCACCACATCATGCTTGGTTTCTTTGATTAACTGATATTCTTCAAACGTAAAGGCTTTTCTAATATTTCTTCTTAAAGCTTTACTTTCTCCAAACGTACGTTTCATTTTTATGAATTGCCAAAGGGAATTTATGAAATCTATGGATACGTATTCACGATCTCCTTTTTTACGAACCACAAAAGGATTTACACTAAATATTTTACTTTGATTTACGTTGGTAAAAACTTGATGAATCTTTTCTAGTTTCCCTGCTGCCAAATGCGGAATTAGCAGACTTCCTGTTGATGTTCCTAAAAACATATCGTAATTTCTGTGCTCTTCTTCAATTAAATACTGCGCTACGCCCCCGGCATACGCACCTTTACTTCCTCCTCCTGAAATTACTAAAGCTTTCAAATAAAAATATTAATACATCTAATATAAGAAGTCTGGTTTCAAAATAAAAATAAATGCATGTATGAACTTCTTATAACCTCTTTAATTTGCAGAAATCCAGCCAATACAGAACGTAAAAATAATCGCTACTCTTTTGTCTCTAACAATTGTTTTGCAAACTTTTTAAATTGCCAGTTATGATGGTTAGTGGCTTGTTTTAAATTTGCTTTACAGAGACTATGACATGCTTGAATTTGGCTTAAGTACTGAAAGGCATTCATACGTATATCAAATCCGTACTTTGCACCAGTATAATCCGTTAATTCATCAAAATACACTTTCTTTTTATCTGTATGATAATCTTCCGTAATTAAAGCTAAAGTTAACCACAGCATTCTAATATTTTTATCATGAAACCCCTCAATATCTTTAGTTTGATTCAAATATTTAATCCTGTCATAAGGAAAATTGCGCCACAAATTAAATAAAGCTGTTTCAATGGTGATATATGACGCATCATAGAGTAAAGTTTCATAATCAGCCTTTACTTCTATGGGAATCTTAATTACAGATTGGGTCAACGCTTGACGCACCATAATATTGTCACTTTTAAATAATCGCTTAGAAACATTTTCATTGAGTCTTTTTATAACTGCCGATTTTAAATAGGAATTTGTAGTTGTTTCTATAAATTCCATACATGATTCAATATCAGTTTCAAAATTCAATTTAAAAAATGACTGAAAATCTTCAGATTTTGATGCAATATAGTTTTCCATATCATCATAAAACAACTGTTTTGACAGCAACCACTTTGCTACAAAGCCACTTAAATCTTCTCCACTCACTTTCTCTACTTCGCTAATAAAGTTATCAGATTCTACATTTTTATATTGATAGATTTCTAAGTAGTTTTTTACAGCTGCTTTAAAGGCTACATCTCCTACCTGTTCACGCAATATATGCAAGGCCCAAGCTCCTTTTTTATAAAATGTAGCACTACTTGATTTTGGATTCAATAAAGAAGTACTTAAACCCGCTTTATCTTGCGTCAACAGTTCTTGTACATATTCATATAACCTCCAATAGTAGTAAGCTTCACCAAAAATCTCCTTTTCAACTAATAAGGCATAGTAGGTTGCAAATCCTTCCTGTAGCCAATGATGTGTGCCTGAAGTTTCGGTCACTAAATCGCCAAACCATTGATGCGCTAATTCATGGGCATTGATGTTAACAAAATTCTTATCATTAAAAGCAATAGAATCTATTACAAATGCATCTGAATAAATATTAAGACTTGTATTTTCCATTCCTGCATAAAGAAAATCTTTTACGGGAACCATTTTATAATTCTGCCAAGGATATGATACCCCTATTTCATTTTCTAAAACATTAAACACCTCTTCGGTATAACGGTACGTGGGTTCAAATTTTAAGGAATCTTTAGGGTAGTAATACATTTCTAGAGGTACGTTGCTTTTTGAATATGCCAACCGTCTTTTATACTTCCCAACAACTAAAGCTACGAGGTAACTAGACATAGGCTGCTCCATGTTATATCGCCAAGTTACCATTGAATTGCTTTCCTTTTTCTCAACCAACTTGCCATTACTTATAACCTCATAATCTTTATTAAATGTTATAGATATATCAAACTCCATTTTCTCATTCAGATCATCTATAGAAGGTAACCAATGGCTTGTGTATTTACCTTGCCCTTGAGTCCAGATTTGTTTGTTTCCGTCATCATATGCCCAATCAATAAAATACATCGCCTTTTGAGCCTTGGTTTTCCAAGTAACTTTAAGTACATGTGTTGCGTTGGCTTTAAATCTGTTTTTTATAATTAGCCTAGAGTTATCATAAGAATGCGATATGATATGATTATCCAGCTTTACCGAAAGCTCTTGAAAATTTTTAGCATCTAAATAAACAGAATCTATATCCTTGAGTATTTCAATCTTATAATCAACCGTTCCTAAAACTTCTTTATCTAAGGTATTACCAAAAGTAATTTCTGCTTTTGCCCTTTTAAAATCGATAAACTCTACTTGTTGACAAAAAAAAGTTAATGGTATGAAAACCAAAATCAGTGAAAGCGTACATTTCATATTTTAAAACTTGCAAAGATTAATCCAAAGTACTAAAAATCTCATGCTTTATTTGTGAATGATGAGAATAAAAAAACTCGCCTTAAAAATTAAAGCGAGTTTTTTTAAAACATTTCTTAAGCCTTAAAAACTATGAAACTCTATTAAATTTGCTTCATAGTATTGTTCTCCTAACTTACTTAACAACCCATTAATGATGTTTGAATCTCCATTCACAGCTATAGCAGAATACCCCACATCATTACGTTTGCCTAACCTTAAATCAATAATATTAATGTTTCTGGAGGCTAAAGCCGATAACAATATTAATAATACGCCTGGGGCATTATGATGCTTTGTTAAAATGACTTTTTGGCCAAGCGCTAAATTAAGACGCACACCATCCATTTCTAATAAATAGACGCCTTCATTATAATAATTTGGCAATACAGCATTTTCTTGATACGTTAGTTCTTTGAATAAACCAACATCAGTTCCCTTTATAAAATCAATGGCACTTTTTACATTACCATTATCAGCATCAATTGATAAGAATGCAGTTGCTGTACCATCTTTATTTGATTTTAAGCGTGCGGTTTCTACATTAATACCTTCTGAAGCTAAAGTGTTAAATAACGAGGAGATTACTCCTGGTTTGTCTAAGTGTTCAGAAAACAAACCATTTACAATATTTTTTGAGTCTTTTGGCATTTCACTAGTCACTGTAATAGACTTCCCCCACTTTCTTATTCGAATGGCATTATAATCACCCATACCTGTTGAGTTTTTATACAAATCAACAAACTCTAAAAACGAACCGCCAAATGAAAAATCTGGAATAATACGTCTTTCAGACTCTTTTAAACGCTGATTTAACAACTCAATACCTTTATTGAGTACGGTGTATTTCACTTTAAGTTCATGATCATCATAAATAGTGCGGTTTTCAGGAATCAGTTTAGAATAACTCACGTAGCTTTCATAACCAGCCTCTTGAATATACTCTAAACTTTCTTTATAATTCAATCCGTAATACTTCACATGATGTGTATCTGTACCCACACAAACAGGAATTTGAAGTGCATTAGCACGTCTTAAAATGTTTTGCGTAGGATACACCCCAACACCTTTGAATTTTCCAGCCATATTCACATCAAGAGATAAATTACGATCTGCAATCAACTCTAAAAGTGTTCTGAATTTATTAGCCAAAGGATGTGAACTTGTTTCAAAATTTATCAATGCCTCAGGCATATCAACGTTTAGTTTAGGCAAATCAATATGGCCAATAATTTGAATCATATCTCCAAAACTCTCAATCATTTGAATCATTTCATTGAAATAACCATCCCAGTAGGCCTCTAAACTCCCACGAAGTTTTAGTAATTCTTCCGCTTCCTCCTTTGAACCATCATAAGGCAAGCCTTCAGGCGCAAAATGCACGGAACCAATCACATAATCGGCATCCTCCGCTTGAAAGATTTTTGATCTACTCCATTGCAAGCCTAAACCTGGGCCCATCCATTCTAACTCAACACCGTATTTTATATTAATTTGTCCTTCGTATTTTTTTCGAAGATTAGAAATTCGCTTCGGATAATTAAGATATGATTTATTTCCTCTAATAAATTTTACGTTAGTTTCTCTTTCAGCGATATAACGAAAATTAGTTAAGCGAGGTGAATGAATAATAAACGTAATACTCGGGTTTCCTGCCTCAATAGCCTTATCAATAATATCTTCCAGCCTATCAATACCATGTTTTACATGATCTTGCTCTGTTCCCGCATGAATACCATGCGTTTCCCAAATAAATTCGTTGAGTTTTCTCATCAATCAATATGCTTTAGTTACTTTTAAAGACATCAAATTTAACTATTGAAAAAGAATAATTAACTATAACCTAATGCTTTTAATTATATTTTAAGAAGAAAACTTTTTTACCGATAATATTTTTTTAAAATAAGCCAGTTATTATGAATTCAATAAGTGTTTAAATTTATGTAGGTTTTGTTTAAATTCGCTTCATGTCTGTTAACCTACAAACTCCTATAGATTATTTAAAAGGTGTTGGTCCTAGTAGAGCTGATTTACTTAGGAAAGAATTAGGTATTCATACCTACCAAGATTTAATCAATTTATTCCCAAATAGGTATCTAGACCGAACACACTATTACAAAATCAATCAATTACAGCGTAATAATGCCGACGTTCAGGTAATTGGAAAAATCACCCATTTTAAAGAGGTAGCTCAAAAGCGAGGCAAACGTTTGGTGGCAACATTTCAAGATGATACGGGTACTATGGAACTTGTTTGGTTTAGGGGACAAAAGTGGATAAAAGACAAATTAAAATGTAACAAACCTTATGTGGTATTTGGTAAGACCAATTGGTTTGGTGGAAAATTCAACATGCCGCATCCTGAGGTTGAAGCTTTAGAGGAACATGAAAACAATCTGCGTTCGGCCATGCAGCCTGTGTATCCTTCTACTGAAAAACTTACCAATAGTGGCATCACCAATAGAGCCTTAAGTAAAATTATGCAACAGCTGTTTATTGAAACAGGGGGCAAATTTTCAGAAACCTTGCCCGATAGTCTTCGGGCCGAATTACAATTAATAAATAAACAATCTGCACTGTTTAATGTACATTTTCCCAAAAACCAAGAACTGCTGGCTAGAGCACAATTCCGATTGAAATTTGAGGAGTTATTTTATATTCAATTACAACTTATCATTAAGAATTTGATTCATAAATCAAAAATAAAAGGGTTCCCATTTAACCATGTTGGAGATTATTTTAATTCCTTTTTTAAGAACCATTTACCTTTCAATTTAACGTATGCCCAGAAACGTGTTTTAAAAGAAATTAGAGCTGATTTAGGGAGTCATGCTCAAATGAATAGATTATTACAAGGTGATGTAGGTTCAGGCAAAACAATTGTGGGGTTCATGTCAATGCTCATGGCACTTGACAACGGTTTTCAAGCCTGTTTAATGGCTCCGACTGAAATTTTGTCAGTTCAACACTATAGCGGATTACTTCAATGGTGTAAAAAACTGAATATCAATATAAAAATACTCACAGGTTCAACTAAAACTTCAGAAAGAAAAAAAATCCACGAAACTTTAGAAAATGGTCAGCTTCAAATAGTAATTGGAACGCATGCACTACTTGAAGACAAGGTCAAATTTAAAAATTTGGGGTTAGCTATTATTGACGAACAACATAGATTTGGAGTAGCACAAAGAAGTAAATTATGGCACAAGAACACCTCTCCTCCTCACATTTTAGTCATGACAGCAACTCCTATACCCAGAACCTTAGCTATGTCGGTTTATGGCGATTTAGATATATCAGTTATTGATGAGCTTCCACCTGGCAGAAAACCTATTAAAACAGTGCATCGTTATGATAACAACAGGTTAAACGTATTTCGATTTATACGTGATGAAATATCTAAAGGCAGACAAATCTATGTAGTTTACCCATTAATTCAAGAAAGCGAAAAAATGGATTACAAAGATCTTATGGACGGCTATGAAAGCTTATCAAGAGATTTCCCCATGCCTGATTATCAAATTTCTATTGTTCATGGTAAAATGAAACCTGAAGATAAAGATTATGAAATGCGGCGCTTTTTAAAGGGGGAAACTCAAATTATGGTTGCCACCACAGTTATTGAAGTGGGTGTAAACGTACCAAACGCCTCTGTAATGATTATTGAAAGCGCCGAACGGTTTGGGCTTTCACAATTACATCAACTACGTGGTAGAGTTGGCAGAGGCGCTAAACAAAGCTATTGTATTTTAATGACTAGCCACAAGCTAAGTAATGATAGCAAAGTGCGTTTGGAAACTATGGTTAAAACCAACGATGGTTTTGAAATTGCCGAAGTTGATTTAAAACTTAGAGGCCCTGGAGATATCATGGGCACTCAACAAAGCGGTGTGTTAAATTTAAAAATAGCTGATCTTATAAAAGACCAAGACATTCTGCAACATGCTAGATATCACGCTAAAAATATTTTAAAAATAGATCCTAAATTAGAGCTTTCAGAAAACAAATCTATCCTTAACACTTACAGACAGTTAAGTAAATTTAAAAACATTTGGAATTACATAAGTTAAAAAGCTCACCTTAACCATAAAGTGAGCTTTAAAAACTGATTGTAGTTTGATTGATGTTGACTTTTCTAATTTATAATTTGCCTAGTTTTTAATTTTATATAGTTGTTTTTCAAACCGACTAAGGGATTTATTGCTGTTTAAATTCAAATCATTCATACCACAGCCGCCCTGACTTGACACCAATTTATGCCCAGTATGAAATACTTGATACTAACTTTATAAATTCCTGTAATTTGAAAAACTGGTGCTTTAGAACTTGCTTGCAGGGTATGAAATTGCGTCTCTGTACTTACGCAACTTAAAAGACAAAAAAACAAAAAAATAGAGGAGATAATAATTTCCATAGGGTTGCTTAGTTGTTAAATGGATTTTCAAGTTAGGCAGAAAATCAAATCACAAATGTTAGCATTATGTTAAACAAGACTTAACGACTGTTAATTAACATTTTACAGCATGCATCTAACCTCTCTTATCACCTCATTAACACACAGAATTAAGTCTTTTTTTAATTACAACTAAAGAAGATTAAAAGAATGTTTAACTTTGCTTCTATTTATTTTCTATTCTACAGTAAGAATGATAAACATTCACCCAAAAACATTAAAAGATTTAGAATTTCCAACGGTTTTAGATCAAGTAAGCGAACTATGCATAACACCTTTAGGGCATCAAAAGACTTTAGAAATAAAGCCCTTTAAAGAACAAGAAGATTTGCTTTTTTCTTTACACTTAACAAATGAATACACGTCTTCATTTCATAATGATAACCGCATACCTAATCATGGTTTTGACACCATAGCTAAAGAAATTAAGCTCTTACAGATAGAAAACACGTATTTAGAAGTTCATGGCTTAAAGAAAATAGTAGCCATGTCAACCACTGTAAATGACATCATTGTCTTTTTAAAAAAATTTGAAGAATACTACCCCAACTTAAACACACTTGCTGCTTCTATTGAAGTTACTAAAGTTCTTATTGAAAAAATTGAAACCATTGTAGACCGTTTTGGAGACATCAAAGATAACGCCTCTCCACTTCTGGCAGAATTACGACAATCTATTAACAAAGTAAAGGGTAAAATTAATGCTAGTTTTAGTACAGCACTTAACACCTACCACAGTTTAGAATATCTTGATGACATTAGAGAAACTGTTGTAGACAACAAACGTGTTTTGGCCGTAAAAGCCATGTACAGGCGTAAGGTTAAAGGCTCTATTATGGGGAGTAGCAAAACAGGAAGTATTGTTTATATTGAACCTGAAGCCACCTTACAACACACCAGAGAACTCAATAATTTAGAATATGAAGAACACGAAGAAATTATTAGAATTCTAAAAGAAGTAACCAATTTTATTCGTCCGTTTTTACCGCTCTTGAAAGATTATCAGAAGTTTTTAATAGACCTTGATGTCATTTCAGCAAAAGCAAAATATGCACAATCTATGCATGCTATTCTTCCTGAGTTTTCAGAAGACAAAAGCATGTTTTTGCGTGACGCTTATCACCCCTTGCTTTATTTAAACAACCTCATAAAAAACGAAAAAACCTTTCCGCAAACTATAAGCCTTCAAAACGACAGTCGCATTATAGTTATTTCTGGTCCTAATGCTGGCGGAAAAAGTATTACCTTAAAAACCATTGGTTTATTACAAACTATGTTGCAATGCGGTATGCTCATACCCGTGCATGAACGTAGTCGCGTATGTTTATTCGACCGAATTTTAAGTGATATAGGAGATAATCAATCTATTGAAAATCACCTAAGTACTTACAGCTATCGCCTAAAACAAATGAATTACTTTTTAAAAAAATGCAACAAGAACACGCTTTTTTTAATTGATGAATTTGGTACAGGCTCTGATCCTGAACTAGGAGGTGCATTAGCCGAGATTTTTTTAGAAGAATTTTACCATCGTGAAGCTTTTGGTATCATCACGACACATTATTCCAACTTAAAAATATTAGCTAATGAATTGCCTTATATGGTAAATGCTAATATGTTATTTAATGAAAAAACATTAGAACCATTATTTAAGCTTGTAATTGGCCAGGCAGGAAGTAGTTTTACTTTTGAAGTTGCTCAAAAAAACGGCATCCCATTTAGCTTAATTAACAGAGCTAAAAAGAAGATTGAGCGCAGTAAAGTACGTTTTGATGCTACCATTGCCAAACTTCAAAAGGAACGTTCTAAACTAGAAAAAACAGGACTATCCTTAAAGTTAAACGAAAAAAAGAAAAGTGAAGAAGCGGATAAACTAGAGGAGATCAATGCAAAAATTCAAAAAAAACTAGAAGATTATCAGGAGCTATATGATAGCAATCAACGTCTTATTTACCTTGGTCAGAAAGTAAATGATATTGCCGAAAAGTATTTTAACAACAAACAAAAACGTGCAGCGATTGATGAGCTTTTTAAATTAATTCAGATTGAAAACTCAAAGCGCAAAAAAGTTTCCAAAAAACAAAAACAAGCTGAAAAAAATAAGGAAAAACAAATACAACAAGAGGTAAAAAATAAAGTTGAGGTTATTAGAAAAAAGAAACAAGAAGAAAAGAAAAAAAACATTGAAGCACCAAAACCAAAGCCTATTATAAAACTTGGTGATCGTGTACGCCTTGAAGATGGACGCGCCATTGGCACGGTTGATAAAATTGAAAAAAATAAAGCGGTAGTAAACTACGGTATATTTACTACAAATGTAAATCTTGATTTATTAGAACTGGTTGAAGCAAAAAAATAAATTTATCTAAAGCAGCCCACTAATCTTCAAACCCTTATATTTCAATTTTTACAGTTAAAATCAGCGAGAGATTTGGGTTTTCCCTGTTTTTAAATCTTCCTCTTTTTGCGATACAGAAGCCATTATTTACCTTTCGGCCTCAAAGACTTTTTTCGAGCGCTTTCAAATATTTCCTCTTCCTTTAACACATTTTCTTCATGAGGGTCAAACCAGCCCGGTTTCATATTTTTTGAATCCCATAATTTGTATTCTTCTTCTAATTCGGCAACCATATCAGGATTGTCTTTTGCAATATCATGACGTTCTAAAGCATCATGTTTTAAATCGAAAAGCAATGTTTTATTTTTATAAGCGCTCTTGTACAATTTATAATCGCCCTTTCTAACCGCATATTCAAAACCTCCTGAAGACCGCCAAAACAACTTCTCATGCGGTTTAGCTGACTTTTCTTTATGACTTAAATAAGGCAAAAGATTCACGCCTTCTAATTGAGGTTCATCACTCAAATTTCCTCCTGCAGCCGACAATAATGTTGGAAACAAATCCAACGAAGAAACCACCTGCTCATAACGTTGATAATTTTTCAGACCCTGTGGCCAGGAAATAAAAAATGGTACTTTAATGCCACCTTCAAAAAGCATCCCTTTATGACCGCGGTTGGGTCTGTTGTCTGCATGCGTACCTCTACCTCCATTATCACTTAAAAAGACTATAACTGTATTATCTTTAATACCGTGAGCTACTAAGGTGGAGTCTATTCTACCCACACCATTATCCACAGCGTTTACCATGGCACCATATATGCTTCTTCCTGCATATTCAATATGTTTTGTGTTTTCTAAATATTGCTTTGTAGCATGGTCTGGGGCATGTGGCGCGTTATAAGCTAAATACATAAAGAATGGTTTCTTCTTATGCTGAGAAATAAAGTTAATCGCTTCATTGGTAAAATCATCTGTTAAATATGTTAGTTCACTTTCAGGAACTTTTTTTCCATTTCTATAAATAGTTCTCAAAGGCCCGTCTGAAATTCCCCAATAATTCATACCTCCTCCTGGAAACCCAAACCAATGATCAAACCCTTGTTGTGTAGGATGTAAATTAGGGTGATCTCCTACATGCCACTTCCCTATAGCGCTAGTGGTATAACCTTGTTCTTTTAAGGCTTCTGATAGCATTTTTTCACTTAGCGGGGTTCCTACTGAATCATCATTTTCACCTTCGTAAGGCATATTACAATCATGACCAAACCTTGCTTGATATCTTCCTGTTAACAGACCTGCTCTTGACGGGCTGCAGTATGGATGAGAAACGTAACCATTTGAAAACACAATCCCCTCTGATGCAATTCTATCTAAATTTTCTGTAGGAATATCAGTTCCTCCATTAAAGCCAACATCTGCCCACCCTTGATCATCCGTTAAAACAATTATAATGTTTGGCTTTTCTGCTTTTGGCTTTACGCTTTCGCCGCCTTCTTTTCTTAAAAATGCAGAACAAGCCAATACCACAAAACTTAATGTACTAAATATCAATATTATATTAAGAATTTTATTTTTTTTCATTCTAATTCATTTTAAAATTAATTAACCAGACACAATAAATATAAGGGGTTACTTATCAATCCAATCCATTATAACTTCTTGGTAAAATTAAATTATGAAATTCAAAACAACCTGATCTTTGAGTTTTTTTATATAACATATGGTTAAATTTAAAATTTTGGTTCTCGATGATTTTTATAACGTAGATTAATAAATTATTTTTAAACACTACACTAAAACTAAACTTATAAAACATCTTATATGAGGCATCTAAAACGAACCGTAATTCTAACTTTTTGTTTAAGTATTTTTATATTTTTCTCGTGTCATTCAGAGAAATTACAACCTACGAAAGATCAAAATTTCAACAAAGATTGGTTATTTAAAAAGGGCGCATTATCAAATGGCGAAACCACCGATTTAGATGATAGTGCTTGGCGAAAACTAAACTTACCACATGACTGGGCTATTGAAGGCCCTTTCAGCAACACATACAATGCGAGAACAGGCGGGCTACCTGTTCATGGAGAAGCTTGGTACAGAAAACATTTTTCTGTAAATCCTTTAGAAAAAGGAAAACGTATTTCAATTGAATTTGATGGTGCCATGAATAATGCTAAAGTTTGGTTAAATGGGCATTACATAGGCGAACGCCCCTACGGATATATTGGTTTTGAATTAGATTTAACCGAACACATAAAATTTGGAGAAGACAACCTCATTGCAGTTCAACTTACCCCTCAAGATTTAGCCGCACGTTGGTACTCTGGTGCTGGTATATACAGAAATGTTCGCTTAAAAATCAATAACCCTGTACATATTCCTCAATACGGAACGTATGTAACAACGCCTGAAGTTTCAAAAGAAAAGGCTCTTATCAACATAAAAACAAAGGTGGTTAGCTTTGACTCCAAAACCTCAAAAGCTGTTTTAAAAACAAGCATTCACGATGAAAATGGACTAATTGTTGCTGAAAATAATCAAGATATTACATTGAGTTCTGAGGTTGACACAGAGGTTTTACTAACGGTTAACAATCCTAATCTTTGGGATATTACAACCCCTGTTCTATACCAAGCAAAAAGCATGGTGTATATTGATAATCAACTAGTAGACACCTATATTACACATTTTGGCATAAGATCTATTGCTTTTGACAAAGACAAAGGATTTATGCTCAATGAAAATCAGGTTGAATTGAATGGTGTTTGTATGCATCATGATCAAGGGCCGTTAGGAGCAGCCATAAATTATAGAGCCAAAGAACGCCAAATGCAAATTATGAAAAGTATGGGTGTTAATGCTTTAAGAACCAGTCACAATCCGCCTTCACCTGAAATGCTTGAAGTGTGTGATAAATTAGGTATTTTGGTTATTGTTGAAGCTTTTGATGAATGGAAAATGGGTAAGGTTCCCAATGGGTATAATCAATATTTTGATCAATGGCATGAAACTGATTTGCGAGATATGATTAAAAGAGATAGAAATCACCCTTCGGTCATCATGTGGAGTATAGGAAATGAAATTCTAGAACAAGGAAAAAAGGATGGTTGGAAAATTGCAAAACAACTAAATGATATTTGTCATGATGAAGACCCCACTAGACCAACTACGGTAGGTTTCAATTATTTTCCTGCTCCTTTTGAAAATCACTTGGCGGAACATGTCGATATTGTTGGTATGAACTATTGGCCAGAGCAATACAACTCGATTTTAGAAAATAATCCTGATATGATTGTTTATGGATCCGAAACTTCTTCACAAACCAGCAGTCGTGGCGTATACCATCTACCCATTGCATTTAAAGAACAACACGAAACCAATCATGTTTCAAGTTATGATGTTACGGTAGGTCCACCTTGGGCCTATGCACCAGATATTGAGTTTGACGCACAAGCCAAAGAACCACGATCTTTGGGCGAATTTATCTGGACAGGGTTTGATTATTTAGGAGAACCTACACCCTATGGAGGTCGAGACAATTCAACCAATGGCTATTGGAATGATGATTGGCCATCACGATCTTCATATTTTGCTCCTGTAGATCTATGCGGTTTTCCTAAAGACAGGTATTATTTATATCAAAGCCAATGGACATCAAAACCCATGGTACATGTATTGCCACATTGGAATTGGGAGGGTAAAGAAGGACAGGATATTCCTGTTTTCGCATATACAAATGCTGAAGAAGTTGAATTGTTTGTAAATGGGGCATCGTATGGAAAAAAGGTAAAAGGAAAAGATGTTACCGAAATACCAGCTGAATATCATGATTATAAAAAAGGCTGGTACAAATCAAAATACCGTTTATCATGGCAAGTTCCTTACCAACCAGGTAGCATTAAAGTTGTAGCTTATACAGACAATAAAATAGTAGCTACTAAAGAAATAAAAACAGCCGACAAACCAGCTAAATTAACGTTAATAGCAGATAGAACAGAAATTCAGGCTGATGGAACCGACTTATCATTCGTTACCGTTAAAATTGAGGACGAAAACGGAAACCTATGCCCATTAGCTAGTAACTTAGTAAACTTTTCAATTGATGGCGAAGCAACTCTGGCTGCAGTAGGCAATGGTGATCAAACATCATTAGCTTCCTTTCAAGCTAATGAAAGAAAGGCATTCAATGGGTTGTGTATGCTTATAATCAAATCAACAGAAAATTCAGGTATTGTAAAAATTACCGCATCTTCTGAAGGTTTACAACCTAGCACAGTGAACATCACAACCAAATAAACCATACAAAATGAAATTTTTGCTATTTAACATTCTATGGTTTTTATTAGGTTTTTCAGTATACGCGCAGTACAATATTGTTTTTATTGAATCTGATGATCAAAGCAATCAAACTATTGGGGCTTTTGGAAATACCTTAATAAAAACACCTAACATGGATAGGCTTGCTTCAGAAGGCATAGCGTTTACTGCGGCCTATAATATGGGATGTTGGTCGCCTGCTGTTTGTATTCCGAGTAGAACCATGCTGTTCTACGGAAAGTATCTCTGGGATTCACAAAAAATAACAAAAACCAATGCTCCCAAAGCGCTTCCAGAATTACTAAAAGACAAAGGCTATAATACGTATATGACTGGAAAATGGCATGCTTGGGGAAAGCCTCCAAATGACATTTTTGATGACTTAGGAAGCATTCAGCCAGGGCAATTAAAAACGTACCATACTAAACAAGGACATGTAACCGATATTACGGGACAGGAAGCAGTAAGCTATATTAAGAGTTATAAACATGAAGCGCCTTTCTTTTTATATGTTGGCTTCAATGCGCCTCATGTACCGAGACAAACAAAACAAAAGTACTATGACATGTACCCCACAGAGCAAATTCAATTACCTCCTAGTGTAGTACATAATGGGCCTTTAAACCCTAATATAAAATACAACTACACCAATCCGCCTATAAAACATAAAACCATGAAAAGTAGGGTTCAGCAGAATAACGCCATGGTAAGTCATATGGATGAACGGGTTGGAGATATTTTAAATGCTCTTCAAGAAAAAGGACTTTATGATAAAACTATTATTGTTTTTATGTCTGATCACGGCATCAGTTTTGGAGAAAACGGTGTGGCCGGAAAAGTATGCCTATATGAACCGAGTGTTACGGCTCCACTTATTATAAAAGCGCCAAATTTAGATAAGAATAAAATATACAATGACCGTGTTTATCTGCAAGACATAACTCCTACGCTTTTAAATATGCTAGACATTGAAATACCTCATTATGTAAAATTTCAGAGTCTTATTCCCATAATAAAACACAACGCCAAACCAAGAGCATCTATTTATTTAGCCATGTTTGACGACCAAAGAGGTATTATACGCAATAACAAAAAACTAATCATGTATCCCAAATCTGGTGACATTGAATTGTATGATTTAGAAAAAGACCCTTGGGAAACCAAAAATCTAAAAAACACAAAGGGAGCCAGAACTCTAATATCAAGTTTAATAGCAGATTTTAAAACTTGGCAAAAAGAAACAGGAGACACTTTAGATATCTCTCCTATATTCAAAGCCTTTACAGAATGAAAATTACAGTAATCATAGTAGGTCTTGCGCTTTTATGTGGTATTGTCTCTAATAAAGTTCAATCACAATCAAACATTGTGCATGATACGCTTACCACAACATGGAAAGGTTTCAAAAGATTAGATTTTAAACTAGAAAATCATGAGGTAAGGCTAACTATACCTCATAAAAAAGCAACTGGAGCTCCTTGGATTTGGCGTGCGCGTTTTCCTGACTATCATAGTGACATTAACAGCTTATTGTTGGATGCAGGTTTTCATGTTGCTTACATAAATACCAATAACATGTATGGAAGTCCTAAAGCTATTACTGTTTGGAATAACTTTTACAAGTTTTTAACCCACAAGTTTCAATTAAATAAAAAAGTTGTGTTTCATGGGCATAGCAGAGGCGGATTGTTTGTTTATAATTGGGCAAAATTAAATCCTGATAAAGTGTCTTGCCTCTATCTGGATGCGCCTGTATGTGACTTTAAAAGCTGGCCTGTTGGATTTGGTTATTCTAAAAGAAATCATAAAGACTGGAATCAATTAAAACTAGTTTATGGTTTTACTTCAGACTCAGAAGCGAAGTCATATACCAACAACCCCATTGATCATTTACATGAATTAGCCAAAGCACAAATTCCTGTGCTGCATACCATAAACCTTAATGATAGCGTGGTGCCCCCTCATGAAAACACCATAAAACTAATCAACACTTATATAAGTTTAGGTGGCATTGCCAGCGTTTATCCTTGCTCAACCGAAAAAGCAAGTTTAGACGAGCATCATTATGATATCCCTAATACCGAATATGTAGTAAATTTTATAAAGCAAAATCTGAATTAAAAATATAGCAATGAAAAACCTTATTATTTTTTTTGTCATACTATGCCATGCAACAATACATGCAGACACTTATAATATTTTAGACTATGGTGCAAAGGCAGATGGTAAAACATTAGACACCAAATCGGTGCAAAACGCTATTGATGCCTGTACTCAAAATGGCGGAGGTACAGTTATCATTCCGTCAGGTAAAACAGTTTTGATAGGTACTATCTACTTAAAAGATTTTGTTACGCTTTATTTAGAAAATGGTTCCGTTTTATTAGGCAGCCCTAACATATCAGATTATGCCACAGACACCTATAAAAACATGTATAAAAATGAACCACACATGGATCGTTGTTTAATCTTTGCCAAAAATGCTAAATCATTTACCATAAAAGGAGAAGGTACTATTGATGGCAATGGATATACCAAGAATTTCACAAGAGAAAAAGGCGGTAGGCCTATGATGATACGTTTTTTGCATTGTAATGATATTAAAATTAAAAATGTTTCTTTAATAAACCCAGCGGCATGGACCTCTGCTTGGTTATATTGTAATGAGATTGTTGTTGAAGGCATTAAAATTGTGAGCAGAGTTAACAACAACGGAGATGGTTTAGATTTTGATGGCTGCACCAATGTAAGAGTAAGTAATAGTTCTTTTGATACCAGCGATGACTCTATATGTTTACAAACGTCACATCCAGATTTTCCTTGTAAAGACATTGTGGTGACAAACTGTGTATTTACTAGTAAATGGGCTGGTATGCGTATTGGATTATCATCAAGAGGTGATTTTGAATCCGTAACCGTTTCAAATTGCACCTTTCATGACATCCAAGACTCAGGACTAAAAATTCAAATGAATGAAGGTGGAGAAATGAAAAACATGGCATTTTCTAATCTCGTTATGAGAAATGTTCCCAGACCTATTTTTATGACCTTCTGCCAGCAAAGAGCTGGTGTTGAGTCTCCAATGGAAATGTTTCCCATGAAGGCTATGCATGGTTTTCTTTTTAGCAATTTTATTGTTGATAATCGAGAATTAGACAAGAATTCAGCCATTTTTATAACAGGCATGCCAAACCACTATATTACAGATATTCAACTCAATAATGTTTTATTTACGGTTTCAGGAAAGGGTTCAAAAGTAGATGCTAGTAAATCCGATTTTAATGAATATACTTTAGATGTTTTAAACGGTTGGTGGCCAGAATTCCGTTTGGTAGGCACACTGCCTGCCTATGGTATTTTTGCACGTCACGTTGACAGAATTTCAATTAATAATGTTCAAATAAAAACTATAGATTTAGACGAAAGACCTCCTATAGTATTTGATGATGTTCCTGAATTTAGTCTAAATCAAATTTTTGCCAATCAAATTCCTGTAAAAGTACCAAAGATATTAAATAAGTAGGCATTTAATGATTCTCAAAAAAAGCAAAACCAATGTTTAAAAAATCAGTTCTATTCGTTTTTATCATTTTTTATGGATGTATTGAGAATCAATTCACTTACCAAAACCAGCTCGACTCTTTTAAAAATAAAACTCAAATTATTGAGCTAGTTTCTAGCGATGGGATTGGTAGAATTGCTGTTGCCCCCAAAATTCAAGGTAAAATATTATTTTCAACCACGCAGGGTTTACAAGGTTCTCCCAACGGATGGATAAATAAAACGTGCTTTCAAGGAGATACTATAAATATGGCTGCTGTTGGTGGTGAAGACCGCATATGGGTTGGCCCTTTAGGTGGCCAATACTCATTTTATTACCAACAAATAAAACCGCTTCATGAAGACCATTGGAAAGTGCCAAAATCATTAAGCGTAGAACCCTATATTTTAATAGAACATGATGATAAGAAAGTGGTCATGCAAAAGAAATTTCAACTTACAAATTTCATGGGAACCAAGTTTAATTTCACCATTAATCGTCAAATAAAGCTATTAGAAAAAGATGATATTGAAACCAACTTAAATATAACGCTTCCTAAAGATTTAAAGCATGTAGCTTATGAAAGTCGTCATGTTTTAACCAATAAGGACACTATCCCATGGCAAAAAAACACGGGTTTAATTTCTCTGTGGAGCGCTGGTATGTTTCAGGGTCATGATAAAAATACGGTTATTATTCCTTTGGAAAACAAAGGTGCTTTAAACAACATGTATAAATATATGGGACAGTTGAATCATGACAGGCTCAGGGTTACTAACCATGTTGTGCTTTTTAAAGCCGATGGAAAATATAGAAGCAAAATTGGTATACCAAACCTGTATGCGCCTTCCGTGTATGGCTGCTATTCAAAAAGCAAAAACCAACTAACTATTGTGCAATTCAAAAAAACTCAGGACACGTTATTTTCAAATTCCCATGCCACCGTTCAAAATAACCCGTATCGCGGCGAGGTAATTCCTATTTATAATAATGGACCTATGGATTTATCAATAGCAGAAAGCAATGGCTTTTTTGAATTAGAATCCACCTCTTCGTTTAAAGCGCTTTTACCTTCAGAAAGCTTAAATCACTATCATCGTATCTATCATTTTTCAGGAAACGAGTCTGTTTTAAACAGGTTATCTACTGATTTATTAGGGATTTCACTAAACCAATGCTTCTAATAAACAACATGTAATGCTGTTTTTAGAATATCTTTTATCTTTTACTACATTATTCTATAGTAATACATAGATCTTTTACTCAATACCGTTATAAAATCCGAGCTAATTCGTTTTTTTGACCATAAGTTTTACCATTTAATTAATATATTATACTGTACTGATTATATCACCACTATATTTACATGAGAAAAAAGTGGCTATCAATTTGAAAGACACCCTCATAATAATCAATTAACTTAATACATGGGTAAAAAACTCCAAACCAAAAAAAGATACAATATACTAGCTATGCTTTTTATCACTGTGGTCATAAATTACCTAGACCGCAGTAATATTTCAATTGCAGCTCCCGATTTACGAAAAGATCTTAACATTGATACTGTACAAATGGGTTATATTTTTGCGGCTTTTTCATGGACTTATGCCTTACTGCAAATTCCAGGAGGCATTATTGCAGACAAGATCAAATCTAGAGTATTATACACCTTTATTTTAACATTTTGGTCTATCGCCACCCTATTACAAGGTTTAATTAATTCCTTAGTCATTTTAATAGGTTTAAGGGGAAGTATTGGGGTTTTTGAAGCACCTTCATACCCTATCAATAACTTAGTAGTTAGTAGGTGGTTCCCTGAAAACGAACGCGCCTCGGCCATAGCTATATATACTTCTGGGCAATTTTTAGGATTAGCTTTTTTAACCCCTGTTTTAGCTGCTATTCAAAATTATTTAGGTTGGAGAGGTCTGTTTATTGTATCTGGTGTTATTGGAATTATTTGGGCTGGCGTTTGGTATTATTTTTACCGAGACCCAAGAGATCACTCTTCTGTTAGCGATTCCGAATTAAAGCTTATTGAAGAAGGTGGCGGTCTAGTAGGGTCAAAAAACAAAAACAAACCTTCCGAAAAATTCAAATGGAGTGACTTAAAATATGCCTTCGTTTATCGTAAATTATGGGGTATTTATATTGGTCAATTTTGCTTGGGGGCTACCACTATGTTTTTTCTAACTTGGTTTCCAACTTACCTTATTGAGTATAGAGGTCTAAACTTTCTAGAAACAGGATTCCTAGGTTCTATTCCATTTTTAGCAGCCTTTACAGGTGTTTTATTATCAGGCTTTACATCCGACTTATTAATCAAAAAAGGGTTTTCTGCTGAAATATCAAGAAAGGTACCTATCATTTTTGGTATGCTTCTCTCAACCATCATTATAGGCGCTAATTATACAGATAATACTACTTATGTTATTGTATTTTTAGCCTTGGCTTTTTTTGGTAATGGGCTAGCTAGTATTGCTTGGGTTTTTGTATCGCTTCTTGCTCCTAAAAAACATTTAGGTCTTATAGGAGGTACGTTTAATTTTATTGGCGGCTTATCGGGCGTTGTAGTGTCCATTGTTATAGGGTTTTTAGTTCAAGATGGTGACTTTCGCCCAGCCCTTTTCTTTGTTGGAGCATTAGCACTTACTGGGTTTTTATCCTACACATTAATTGTAGGCAAAGTAGAACGCATTGTAATAAAAGAAAAACACTAAACTTTAGTAAACATGAAAATCACAAATATTATAGCATACCCAATTAATGTTGGCACAGGAAGCCAACTTGTTGTAAAAGTAGAAACCCAATCAGGTATTTATGGTTGGGGCGCCTCTGGTTTATCTGGCCGGGAATATGCTGTTATGGGAGCTATTAAGCATTATAAACCCCTCTTAATAGGTAAAGATGCTAGGCATATAGGTGCTATTTGGCAAGATTTATACAGAGGTCAATATTTTGAAGGCGGACGCGTATTAACAGCAGCTATCTCTGCCATTGATATTGCTTTACATGACATAAAAGGAAAAGCGCTTGGTGTACCAGTCTATGAACTTTTAGGTGGTAAACAACGTGATTATGTTGATTGCTTTGCTTCCGTAAGGTTTTCAACTCTGGACGAATTATTAACACTATCTAAAAATTTTGTTGCAGAAGGCTGGGATATGTTAAGATTAGCTCCTGCCGAATTTGAGCGTATAAAAGGAAAAGAGCACATTTTCAATCCTAGAGAATCTATTTCTATTATTTCAGATTGGCTCATTAAATTACGTGAAGAAGTAGGCACCAAAGTAACCATTGGAATTGATTATCATACGCGCTTAAGCATTCCCGAAACCTATTCGTTTATAAAGCGATTACCCGTTGGAACCTTAGATTTTATTGAAGAACCTATAAGAGATGAAAATCCAGAAGCCTATCAAGAGTTAAGAAAATTGATTGATGTACCATTTGCAATTGGCGAAGAATTTTCAAGTAAATGGCAATTTATGCCTTTTATTGAAAAAAATATTACACAATATGCTAGAATTGATGTTTGTAATGTAGGCGGTATTACAGAAGCCATGAAAGTAGCCGCTATGGCCGAAGCACACTATATTGATTTAATGCCACATAATCCATTAGGGCCTATCTGTACAGCAGCCACGATACATGTTGCGGCAGCATCACCCAACTTTAGCTGGCTTGAAGAAGTGAATACAGGCGCACACACCTTGACCAATGATCCGAAGTATTACCCTAAACAGCCTAAAAGAGAAGGTCCTAGATACCCCATTCCAACGGAACCTGGTTTAGGGGTTGATCTTGACGAGGCCTTCATTAAAACTCAAGTTTTTAAACCTGTTGAAATTCCTAGGCTTTATAGAAATGATCAGTCATTAACCAATTGGTAAAATCTGGAATTGAAATGAGATACGTACAACTTATTACATTTTTCTTCTTAAGCATATGCTTGATTTCCTGTAAAAATTCAACAAAATATGCTTCAATAGAAACTGGAAACACCTCAAATCATGATGATGTTAAAGCCAATTTTTCTATTGAAATACTAGACCAAAGAGCGCTTAAACTTCTTAATCCGAATTCTAAAATTGAAATACTAGCTAGTGGTTTTTCATGGACAGAGGGTCCTCTTTGGATAGATAATGAAAATAGTTTATTGTTTTCAGACATTCCTCGAAATAAAATTTACAAACTTAACTCAATAAATGACACACTCACCTATTTAAAACCTTCTGGGTATACCAGTGAACAAGTAAGTGAAAAAGAACCAGGTTCAAACGGATTGTTACTAAACCACAACAAACAACTCGTTTTGATGCAGCAAGGCGACAGGCGTATTGCTATGATGAACGCCCCTTTAAACCAACCAGAACCAACCTATGTAACCTTAGTTAATAATTTTCAAGAAAAGAGACTTAACAGTCCGAACGATGGCGTTTTTGATTCTAATGGCAATTTATATTTTACAGATCCTTGCTACGGTTTGCCGCTTATGGAAGAAGATCCTGAAAGAGAACTAGACTTTAACGGTGTTTATTGCTTACTAACTAATGGTGACTTAATATTACTTGATAAGCTATCAAAACCGAATGGTATTGCATTATCTCAAGACGAAACTAAACTGTATGTTGCTGTATCTGATGCATCTCATGCTGTTTGGTACAGCTATGATATAAAGGCTCCAGCGCGTATTGAGAATAAACAACTATTTTATGATGCCACGGAAATTGTAAAAGAAAAAGGCGTACATATAGGGCTTCCTGATGGGTTAACCATAACCTCTGAAGATTATATATTTGCAACGGGCCCTGAAGGTGTTTGGTTATTCACCAATCAAGGTGATGTTATTGCCAAAATTTGTACAGGTTTAAAAACATCAAATTGCACATTATCAACAGATGAAAAACGTTTGTTTTTAACAGCTAGCAGTTATATTCTTGCCGTTAATTTAAATTAGGCTTCATAAAAAAGCCACGCAAACAGGAGACACTAATAATTTGGTTTTAAAAACTTGATGAAGTAAGCCGTCTTCCTTTATTTTATAAACAATAGTGTCATCAGAATCTTGAAAGCAAGCTATTAACCATTTTCCGTTAGGCGAAATATTAAATTCACGCAACGTGGTTCCTTCTCCATATTGGTAGCCTAATAATTCCAAATGACTATCTTTTATTTTAAAAATAGTCAAGGCATTTAGAGTCCTATTGGCAACATATAAAAACTGTCCGTTAGGATGCAATCGTATGGCCGATGCACTTGGAATGGCTTGAAAAGAATCAGGAAGCGTTTTTACATTATCAATAACACGGAAAATTTGATATTCATTTTGCTTAATAATTGAAATTTCTGCCGTTAGTTCATTGAATACATACCCTAAATCACCATTACGATTAAAAACTAAATGTCTTGGACCAAAGCCCGCAGGAATTTGAATATCTTGTGAATGATTCAATCTCAAAACATTTTGCTCAAACTGATACGCTTTAACCTGATCTATTCCTAAGTCTGGAACAAATAAAGTAGTGTTATTAGGATGTATCACCACTTGATGTGCATGAGGCCCTTCCTGTCTCACTTTGTTAATGCTTGAACCAGAATGTTTAAAATTTTGATTACACTCAAGTAACGCGCCTTCATTAGTGGTGTTATAATGAAGCATGTTACCTGTACCATAACATGCTATAAAAATATGTTTGCCCTGGCAAGCTATATGGCAAGGTAAGCTCCCTGGAATACTAACCTCATTTATTAGGCTCAATGAAAAATCTGGATAAATTTTAAAGGCTTTAACCTTAGGCTCTTTTTTCGACTCAACCTCAGTGATGGTGTATAAATATCTTTTATCTTCACTTAATGCTAAATAGGCAGGGTTTAAAGACTCTGTAGCATATAAACATCTTAATTTGCCTGTGGTGTCATCTAAACTAACGGTATAAATCCCTGAACCTTTGCCTCCAAAAGTATCTGTAATCATTTCGGTATAACTTCCTACATAAAAAACAGTCATAACATATTCTTATAAAAACGACAACCAAAATTTCTAGCTTATTTGAGTAACAACCAATTTAAATTTACAATTTTAGTAGCTCCCCATTCTGACACAAATACAACCACAATGTCTTGAACTCCTTTTACCTGTTCTAATAAATTTGTTTCTATAGTTTGCCAACTATTCCAACCACCTGTATATTGAACAGGGAACGTAGCGATGAGTTTTCCCTTAGAATTATTTAACCTAATTTCAAAAGCTCCTTTTCTTTGCCCACTAGCCACACGAGCTTTTATGAGTTTTGCTTGCCCTTTTTCAAAATCTACACCATTAAATTTTACATGGCTCATCATTTTAGTATCACAAACCATCCATCCTTTTGGTTCATTTCCCCCAACAAATGTAGTTTTTGCGTTGTAAATTTCGTTATACCTATCAATTTGAATGGTATCTCCAATTTTTGGATGCCCAATTCCACGCATAGTAGGCTCTACTTTTTTTATGGAACCATCTTTTTTAAACTCTAAATAATCAGCACGCATGGATCGCAACTTATTAAAACCGCTAATATCCCACCAGTGATAAAACAAAATCCATCTATCATTGTATTTAACTACCGAATGATGATTGGTTCCATTATCAATATTATCCATTATTTTTCCACAATAAATATATGGTCCGAGAGGTGTTTTACTAGTAGCATATCCAATAGTATACCCCTCATTAGGAAACACATGCGCAAATGTTAGGTAATAAACTCCATGATGTTTGAAAGGAAAAGGGCCTTCAACATATCCCTTAGGTATGCCTTGAATTTGAATAGGTTCACTATCAATTTCCTTCATATTTGCCTTTAGTTTAACCCCCTTTAGTCTCTTTTCACTAGCGTAGAACAAATAGGTTTTCCCATCATCATCTAATAATAATCCTGGATCTATACCTTCAATCCCTTGAATATAATTCTTCTCCCAAACAAAAGGACCTATTGGACTTTTTGAAACACCAACACCAATTCTTCTAAAACTAGATTCATCTTTAGGAGGTGCAGGAAAATAATAGTAGTATAAGTCTCCATTTTTTATACAATCTGGTGCCCACATACCGTTGGCATTCTTCTTACCCCATGGTACCTCATTTTGATCTAGTATAACACCATAATCTTTCCACGTACTACCGTTTTCTAGAGAAAACATATGATAATCTGGCATATAAAACCTTGGCGCATCTTCCTCATTTTTTGGAATAGCATCATGCGATGGGTAGATATATAACTTACCATCAAAAACCCTTGCTGTTGGATCTGCAGTATAAATATGAGTAACTAGGGGGTTCTGTGCAGATAGCATAGAACTTGTTAACAACAAATAGCAACAAAACTTTAAAAACCTCTTTTGAAACATTGAATTCATAAAAAATGGAACATTATGCTAATTTAAAATATTAAAACCATCCGCTTTATATACTAACTTCCAGTTTTAAACTCAAATATTTGTGATTCAGAGTTATTTCCAGCGGCATCTTTACTCACAACTTTCCAATAATAATTTGTATCTGAATTTAATGTCACATCAATAATAGATGTAGTTTCTGTAGTAGTATGTAAAGTAGTTGGAGGGTTGGCTGTTGACAAATAAAAATCGTATGATACAATATCATTGTCTATATCATTACCATTCCAACTAAACGAAACTATGCTCCCTATTAAACCACCCATTTCTGGACTTATAAGTTCTGCAGGAAATGGAGCATATTGTTCAATACCTAGCCCTGCATTATAGAATTTCCATAGATCACTTTTAGCCGTTTCAGAGACCGCTTTTGATTTTGAAACTATATACCAAGAATATGGCGTTCCACGAAGCAATCTTTCGGTTTTTTTAGTTTCTGTAGTATTTACAGTGTGTTCACTACCATCTTTTAAATTTTTTATAACCAATGTATATTCATCAGTATGTGCTGCGCTGTTCCATTCAAAAGTCACATTACTTTCAGTTTCAGATATTATATTCCCCTGATTACACTCGGCATCCTTTAATGGTGAAATTAAGTTGGTGGCTTCAGGATTCCTTTTAACTGGTGCTTCTTCTTCATCGCTTCCACCACTACAGCCTAATAAAACTAATACTAAAAAAAGTACAATTATATTCTTAGCTTGGGTAATATTGACAATCATTTCTTTATAATTTTTGTCTTAATGTTAATATTAGAATTAGTTATATGTAAAAAATAAACACCACTTGACAAACCATTTAAATTAACATTCAACATTTGTTCTTTTAAATCAATTATTCTATCTAAAACCAACTCACCTGTCATTGAAACAACCTTATAAGCAATTGGTTCTTTTGGTATGTTTAAAAGTGCTATAGTCAATATTTCTTCAACTATTGTTGGAAATACAAGCACTTTAGCGTTTGAAAAAATAATAGTTTCATTATACACACCTTGACAATCTTTATCAGTACTTACCCTAACTGTATTGTAATCTGATTGCAAATTTAAGATGATGCTACTTTTATCTGTTACCAAAATAGAATCATTTACCTCTATCCGATAAATATCACTACCTTTAAGATTTAGAGTTACAAGCTTCTTTGAATGATTTACCTTTGAAAATACAGATAGTGATTCTGGTTCATTTATGATGAGCTTTGCACTCATAGATAATGAGACATCTGTGGGCGAGGTAATAGTAACGGTGTAGGTACCTGCCTTCAGATTCTCTAAAGTAAAATTATCTGTAAAGGTTTGCAAAATGTTAACTCCATCTCCTGTAATTTTTATATTATAAGTTCCACTGACAATTGAAATTGCACTAATCGTTCCGTTGGATTTTCCCTTACATGAAACACTGGTAGTTTTTAACATGGCAACCGCTCCACCCGAAGGAACTTTATCATAGGTTTCTACAGAAAGGATTAAAGAGCTCACACTACCTCCATTATCCGGAAATTCAACTGAAACAATATTATTTTCTTTCAAAAGGCTTGAAGAAAAAGGAACTTCTATCATGCCAAAAAAGTCATCTCGGTCAGTTTGGTCATAGCCTTTCCAATTACCAGGAACTTCAACAACTTTATCATTTACTTTTATAACAGGCCTTTTACTCACATTATGTTTTCTTCCAATACCTAACCTTAAAGTAGCAAAACCAATTCCGCTGGTTACCCCATTGAAATTAAAAGCGATTGGTGTATTTGCTGTAATGGCTTGCAAATGTTTTGTTGTATAATAGTTTTTGGTTCTGATTGCATTATTAAACTTTATATCTGAGCTAAACGAATATTCTAAAATTACAGTTTCATCTTTTATTAAACTCAGAGAACTTGGAGCTGTCGTATGAATTTTTGTGTCTAATTCTGGTAATTGGTCTTTGTACACTTTCAAAGATTTTATTTTAACATCTACAAAATTAGAAACACTTGACATCATGGTTAGGTTTACCAATTGCGTATTATCATCAAGATTACTTAAGGCAATAAACATTTTATTACCATCAACAAAGGCATGAGTTTGCACATCAGGATTATCGCTTTTAATAAAAATACGTTTTCCTTTTACATCTTTCCAAAGTTCATAGAACAAAATTCTAGGACTGTATTCCCACTCTGTATTACTATCAATAGGTTGACCTATATTTTTGGGAATCCATAACACAGGCGTATAGGGCTGATAATTATTTGCTTCTGTAATGTGCCAAGTCGCTTTCCCTGTTATAAAAGGAATTGAGCAGGTTATTCTGTCTTGCCTGTCCAATAGACTTAGCAAAATGTGATTAATGGACGTCATAGTTTGCGCACTAGCAATTTCGCTATAATCATCACCATACCCTTTCTCTATTGCTCCATATTCAGTAATGGCATGCGGCTTAACAATTCCCCATTTTGCAAAACTGTAAGTTTCTATTAAATCTAAAATAGCTTCAGAATTACTACCAGATCGCTTAGTATCCTGCCCCGTAACATTAATACCGTCATATAAATGGGTTGAAAAACCATACATGTTATCTCCAGCGACATCCATAAACATCATCATATTTTCTTTCCAGTGGCCAAAATCATTAAGTTCCATAGATGGCCAAGCCGAAGAATAGCCAATTACCTTCATATTGGCCAATGCAGGTGTTTCATGAATACGCTTCCCTACAGCACCATAAAACTCAGCCATTTGTTTTTTTATTCTATTATTTTCACTAACACTCCATCCTGAATAAAAATCCTTTGCGTGCACAAAAGGTTCGTTCATCAATTCAAAAAATTCTTGTGCATCTCCATTATTAATGTCATTCTTAAAATATTCTACTGCCCAATCAGCAGCTGCATTAACATCAAGTCCATCAATAAAAGCATCCCTTGGATGCTGTGTACTTACATACCCTTTTTTTACCTCACGTAAATTATCATCGCCTGATTTAGCTGAAGGATATGCACCAACCTCCCCTGTAACTTGTTTTGCTCTGGCATGCGGTCCCCAAAATTGACGTCCTCCAGTAACATTATAATCATTTCTAAACTTTACAGCCTCTGTATCATTTGAGGCGTCATGAATTGAAAAATACTTTGTTCGATCTAGCTCAGATTCATTACCAATATAGCGCTCACATCGATTATCAATTTGAACCGACGTATTTTGCGCCATTAACTCTAAACTAATAGAACCAAGTAAAAGAGTAAAAAGAAGCAATGGGTGCTTTAAAACAAATCTCATATATTCTAACTTAATTTCCGTCAAATTTATTGTTAAATTGAAACAAAAGAAGCATTAAATGATTAAAATAGGATTACGAATGTTCTGCTGTAATAAGTAAAAAAAATCTCAAAGACTTACCTATTTATATCATATTGTTACAATTAAAAAAGTAATACCTAATATCACCAGATGTCACTTCTTTAATTGATTACAAACTATTTTTTTGGTATAATTTTAAATGAAAATGCATAATCACCAGCTTTTTGTGGTAATTCAATTTTTAAACCTTCAGCATCTGTTTTAAAATTCAACTTGCCTTCTACCCCTAGCATTTCTATTGAATCAATCTCATAATCATACAAGTTGTTACCTGCTTTTAGGCTACGAATTGTTAATTCTTGACCTTGTGGCCAATCTAACACTATGGCAT
The DNA here is from genome assembly GCF_006265225.1 of Allotamlana fucoidanivorans. Classification (GTDB taxonomy): domain Bacteria; phylum Bacteroidota; class Bacteroidia; order Flavobacteriales; family Flavobacteriaceae; genus Allotamlana; species Allotamlana fucoidanivorans. Next base: position 273,732 of record NZ_VDCS01000002.1, read on the forward strand.
AAAGCACATCTTCTTTGGTGGTAAAACGAATATCTTTAGCGGTGTTATCTGCATTTTTTTCTTCGCTTAAATGACCTTCAATAACTTGAGCATCTCCTTCTCCATATATTTTAAAGGTTCTGGTACCATAAATAGCCTCTCCATTTACTTTTAACCATGCCCCCATTTCTAATAAGCGCTCTTTAACAGGTTCTGGTATCGTACCATCTGCTCTAGGTGTAATATTTAATAATACTGCCCCATTTTTACTTACTACATCAACTAAAAAATCTATGAGTCTATTGGTAGATTTATACCTTGGGTTACTTATATGCGACCAAGATTTCCAATCGATAGAATCATCTGTTAACCAAGGAAAGTCTTGTTTTTCACTCATTCTTGCACGTTCTAAATCTAACACCGCCGAACCTTTAGCAAAGTCATAGAACTTATATGTTGACACCACATCTTTACCTTGTTTTTCAGCATGATTGTAATAGTAGGCCAAAAACTCCTTTCGGTGTTCTTCACTAATCACGTCCATTTTGTTATCAAACCAAACTAAATCTGGGTCATATTTATCAACAATTTCCTTAAGTCTATTTAACCATTCATCGTTAAATGCCTTATCTGCTAAAGGGTAATAACGTTTAACTCCTGCATCAATTTCATGTGGATGTAATGGCATTTGGTTATCCCCTTTTTTTAATTTAGGCCCGTATAAACCAGCATATTTAGGATTGGAAGCATCTGTTGTTTCATCCCAAGTTGGATACCAGCCAAACAACCAGTGACGGTGATATGTTGCAATAAACTTCATATCACGTTTACGAATTTCTTTTGAAAGTTCACCCATAATATCGCGTTTTGGCCCCATATCTTTGACATCCCACTCTGTTAAATCACTGTCCCACATAGCAAAACCATCGGCGTGTTCTGAAACGGGTCCAGCAAATTTGGCTCCTGCCTTTTGAAACAGATCGGCCCATTCGGCGGCATTAAATTTTTCAGCCTTAAACATGGGAATAAAATCCTTGTAACCAAATTCATTAAGAGGTCCATACGTTTTTACATGATGCTCATAAAACTTTGTGGGTTTGCCATTTTTAGCTTCTGGGTTATCGGCATTCACATACATCCAGTGTGCATACCATTCATTTTCATATTCTGGCACAGAATATGGCCCCCAATGACAATAAATACCAAATTTAGCATCTAAAAACCACTCCGGTGTTTCATGTTGTTTTAAAGATTCCCAATCTTTGGTATATTTAGGTTCTTTTTCACCTTGAGCCTGTTCGTGTTTAACCTCCTTACATGAAATTGCAATTAAGCAAGTTGCTAGTATAAACTGTGTTAAATATCTCATTCTTCTTTAGTTTAATTATATTTTTTGAGCCAATCCAAAAAAATCAGCACCTTTTATTACATTAATATATTTACAAAAGAACGACAATATTTTTATATATAAAAAATTATTTCATATATGATGACTAAAAATTAATACTCATTTTAACAGGTTTAGCCCCTCCAAGCTTTTCACTTAACTTTGAAGGCAAAGCACCACTCACAAAAATGATATGTTCTCCCTTTCTTAACACCTTTTTTCCATTTTCATCAAATTGATGAAACGCAGTTTCTGTTAATGGAATGGTAACTAACTTTTTCTCTCCTGATTTTAAAAACACGCGTTTAAACGATTTTAAATCGTATAAAGGATCTTTTATACCCCCAAAAGGCGAACTAATATATAATTGAACAACTTCTTCAGCATCAACAGTCCCCGTATTGGTTACTTCAACACTAACATTATAATCGGTATCAATAGTAAGGTTATCATATACAAAAGTGGTATATGTTAAACCAAAACCAAAAGGAAACTGAGGTTCTTCTTTCATGTATTTATACGTTCTGCCTTTCATATTATAATCTTCATACGGCGGTAATTGATCAACAGATTTAGGAAACGTTATTGGTAATTTTCCAGACGGAGATACATCTCCGAATAACACATCGGCTACAGCATTACCACCTTCTTCACCAGGATACCAGACAAATAACACGGCATCTACTATATCATACAGCTCAGGAATAGCAATAGGGCTTCCCCCTGTTAAAACCAGTACAATAGGTTTATCTGTCTGTTTTCTAATCTTCTTAATATAATTAATTTGATTTTGAGGTAATTTAATATCCGTTCTATCCCCTTTTTCACTTGATGCAATAGCTTCTCCTTCTTCTCCCTCTAATAACGCAGAAATCCCCATTACAGCGATACAAACATCAGACTTTCCGGCTTCACCTGTAGACCAATCAATTGGGTTAACATTCTCTCTAAATGGTAAAATACCTGCTTTATAATTTATACTAGTACCAGGGCTAACTTTACTCACTATACCATCAAGAATGGTTTGAGTACTACTTGTTAAACCATAATAATTGCCTAATAATACTTCTTCATTTGACGCATTAGGACCAACAACATATAAAGTACGCGTATCTTTTTTAAGAGGTAAAACTTGGTTCTTGTTTTTTAATAAAACGATAGATTTTTGTGCCACCTCACGTGCAATTTTTCTATGGTCGTCAGAATCAACAACATCTGCTGTAATACTATCAAATGGATTTAGCCCTACAGGGTCAAACAAGCCCAGCTTGAATCTTGTCATTAGGTTTTCCTTTAATCTTTCATCAAGTAAATCTTCAGTTATAAAGCCTTTATTTATAGCATTTTTTAAAACCGTATACACATTACCACAATTAATATTTGTGCCGCTTTTTAATGCTAAAGCTGCCGATTCTTCGCGCGTTTTTGTTACTTTATGAAATGCATGAAAATCATTAATAGCACCACAATCTGAAACTATATACCCTTTAAACCCCCATTCTTTGCGTAGTATATCTTGTAATAAATACGGACTACCACAACAAGGCACCCCTAAGGTTCTATTATACGCCCCCATAACCCCTTCTACGTCGGCTTCTTTTACCAGCGCCTCAAAAGCAGGTAAATAGGTTTCAAACAAATCTTTTTTAGTAACTACAGCATCAAACTCATGCCTAAACTCCTCTGGGCCACTATGCACGGCATAATGTTTAGCACAGGCTGCAGCTTTAATATAATTAGGGTTATCACCTTGCAAGCCTTTTACAAAAGCCACTCCTATTCTAGACGTAAGAAAAGGGTCTTCTCCATAGGTTTCTTGCCCTCTACCCCAACGTGGATCTCTAAAAATATTAACATTAGGCGACCAAAAGGTTAGTCCTGCATATCGGCTTCTGTTATTTATTTTTATGGCTTCATTATACTTTGCTCGTGCTTCATTGGAAATAGCATTTCCCACTTTTAAAATCAAGTCCTCGTCAAAAGTAGCCCCCATAGCTATGGCTTGTGGAAAAACTGTAGCTCTACCATTGCGAGCCACCCCATGCAATGCCTCATTCCACCAATTGTATTCAGGCATACCCAAACGTTCTATTGGAGGGCAAACATCTAACATTTGAGAGCACTTTTCTTCTAAGGTCATCTCTTTTACCAAAAGATCAACGCGCTCTTCTTTAGAAAGCTTCGTGTTTTCCCATGGAAATTTATATGCAATTTCCTTTTGAGGTGACAGTGTCTCTTTAGCCTTTTGGTTTTTTTTACAATTAAAAAAAACTAAAATGGATACTATGACTATACCTAAAACTCTAATTCTGTTGTTCATTTTCATCTTTTACTTACGCTATAAAATCAATCATTCCAATGTGCATCAATAACTTTTTGAATATGCGGAAACTTCTCGCCATCTTCTTCATTTAATTCTAATCGCTTTGCCTTTAACTGCTCTTTCAAATTTGCTATGACAGATTTATATTTAGGATTATCATAGGCATTATTCATTTCTTGAGGATCATTCTTTAAATCATAAAACTCCCAAGCCACTGGCGTGTGCATGGTAAACCTATTACCCCAACTTTTCTTATTCCACTCAGCGTTCGGATCATCTGTATCTACCCAATATCTTCCATAGTAAAAAATTAATTTATACTCCTTGGTTCTAATTCCAAAGTGAGCTGGATTGGCATGAGCATGTGCCATGTGCATCCAATACCTATAGTAGGTTGATTGTTGCCAACCTTCTGGCTCTTCACCCGTTTGCAAAATATGTTTAAAACTGTGCCCCTGCATTTGTTCTGGTGCGGTTCCTCCTGCTAATTCAATTAAAGTAGGTGCAAAATCTGTATTATTTATAATGGCATCGGTTCTAGTTCCTGCTTTAATGGATTTTGGATATCTTACAAAAAATGGCATACGCATAGATTCATCATACATCCATCGTTTATCTATATAATCATGTTCTCCTAACATAAAACCCTGATCGCCAGTATAAACAATAATAGTGTTGTCATATAACCCTTCCTCCTTTAAATACTTCACTAATCTAGCAACGTTGTCATCTACACCTTTTACACATCTTAAGTAACGCTTTAAATATTCCTGATAAGTCTTACTAGTATAAGCATTTCCTTCTAAATGATCTGCTTGCGTAATATCAAAATCTGGATTATTGTGCTTAATATAATTATCACTCCAAAGACGCATACCCATATGACGAATAGTATTACGTTTTGACACAGAGGAACCAATATCATGAATTAAAGAATCGTTTTTTCCTCTGGTGGCCACAGAACCATTATTCGCATTATAATACAAACTGGCTGGTTCAGGAATAAACGTATCTTCTAAATACTCTTTGTATCGCGGGGCATATTCAAAGTCGTCATGTGGTGCTTTAAATTGATGTACTAGGAAGAAGGGCTTGTCTTTATCTCTTTTGTTTTTTAACCACTCCAATGTAATATCAGTAATAACGTCTGAACTATGCCCTTTGTATTGTTTTCCTTCATAACCAGGGAGTTCTGCAAATGGTTTGTATGGTACTCCACTTTCTGTCAAAATTGGATCAAAATATGAACCCTGCTGATGGTGTTGTGAAAATATATTATAATAATCAAAATTAGGTTGATGTGTTAAATGCCATTTCCCTACAAGAGCAGTTTGGTATCCCAATTTTTTCATCTCCATAGGTAAATATTGTCTATTCGTTTCTACTTCACCCTCTAGGTCTAATACGCCATTAGCCTGACTATATTGACCAGATATAATAGAAGCTCTACTTGGAGTACAAATAGAATTCGTTACAAAACAATTGTCAAAAATCAAGCCTTCTTTCGCTATTTGATCTAAAGTTGGCGTTGGATTCAGTCCTGCTAAACGACTTCCATAAATACCAAATGCCTGCGTGGTATGGTCATCAGACATGATAAAAATAACATTAGGCTGCTTTGATTGTTTTTGAGCATTTTGAGCACAGGATAACATTGATAAACCTGTAAAAAAAACAGCTGCGAAATATAATAATTTGTGGGTCATAAATAATTTAATTTAGAAACTATAAATATCGGAAAAACTCATAAGCTATAAGGACAAGATATGGTTTTAAACACACATGTATTGTTCAAATCAAGTAAGTTTTAGCCTGATTTTAAAATAAAATATAAAATAAACCTTTTTAAATTTTAATAATTGAAGCTACATAATAATAAATACATCATTCTAAAACATAAAAGTATCAACTCTAATTTTGCTTTAAACTACTTTGAATCATACTTAACACAAACAGCCTCTATTTCGCAAAATTTAAAGCTATGTTTATAGTTTAGTGGTTAGCTATTGAAACAAAATTATCTTTTATTACATTAGCTAAATATTTGTGGTGTTAATTTAAACATATGTCATACGGCATATGTTTAATAATTATGATTTTTATAAACTAAAAACAGATCTTAACTATAATAACAGAAAAAAGAATGACTAAATACTATTTACTTTTTATTATACTAACATTATATGCTTGTCAGTCAAAAAACAAAGAAAACAAAACTCCTAATAAACCCAATATTGTTTTCATTTTCACAGATGATCAAACCTACTCCTCCATTCATGCATTAGGTAATAATGAAATAATTACCCCGACTTTAGATAAACTGGTTGCAGAGGGCACCACCTTTACCCATGCCTATAATATGGGTTCATGGAGTGGAGCGGTTTGTGCAGCTTCTAGAGCAATGCTCAATTCAGGACGTTTTGTTTGGAGAGCAAATGCATTTAGAAAAAATTGGATAAAAAATGACTCTATTAACAAATCATGGGGTAAACTTTTAGAAAACGTGGGCTATGATACTTACATGACAGGAAAATGGCATGTAGATGCTCCCGCCAATAAAATGTATCAGCATGTAACCCATGTAAGACCTGGTATGCCTGGTGATGCGTGGGATCATGAAACCATGGTTAAAAAGTTTGATTCTATTTCAAAAATACCAAATGCAAATCCAGAAAAAATTATGCCAAATGGCTATAACAGACCGCAGGGTGTAAATGATATTTCTTGGTCACCAACAGACACCTCAAAAGGCGGCTTTTGGGAAGGCGGCAAACATTGGAGTGAAGTATTAAAAGATGACGCCATTGGTTTTATTAATCAAGCAAAAACAAAAGACAAGCCTTTCTTTATGTACCTTGCATTTAACGCGCCTCATGACCCAAGACAGGCTCCTAAAGAATTCGTAGATATGTATCCACTAAAAAATATTTCGGTTCCTAAAAGCTATTTACCGGAGTATCCTTATAGGCATGACATTGCCAATGGTGATGATTTAAGAGATGAAGCCTTAGCGCCATTCCCTAGAACTGAATATGCTATAAAAGTACACAAACAAGAATATTATGCTAGCATCTCACATTTAGACACCCAAATAGGTTTAATATTGGAAGCTTTGAAAAAATCAGGAAAAATAGACAACACCTACATATTCTTAACAGCAGATCATGGGTTGGCAATGGGAAGGCACGGCTTATTAGGTAAACAGAATTTATTTGATCATAGTATAAGGCCACCAATGATTATTCTAGGTCCTAATATTCCAAAAAACCAAAAAGTTCATGCCGATGTATATTTACAAGATATCATGGCTACTTCTTTGGAAATTGCGGGGGCAGAAAAACCGAAGTATGTTGAGTTTAATAGCTTTTTAGATTTAGCTACAAAGAAGAGAAGCAAAAGTCATTATAATGCCATTTATGGTGCTTATTTGGATGTGCAACGTATGATTAGAAAAAATGGTTATAAATTACTGGTTTATCCTGAAGCCAATAAAATACTGCTATTCGATTTAAAAAATGATCCTGAGGAAATGCATGATCTTTCCGAAAATCCAGAACAGAAAGAACGTATAAATGCTCTATTGAAAGATTTATTAAAACTTCAAAAGGAAATGGACGATCCTTTAGACCTTTCATCTCAGTTTAATTTACTGTAAACATGATAAATCTATTTTAAATACTTTTAAATACTTTTGGATGAAGAACACCTTTTTATTCCTATTTATTCTAATAACAATAGGTTCATTCTCGCAACAAAATGATTGGGAAAACCCTCTTGTCAACTATATTAACAAATTACCTGCTCATGCTACATTTTATAATTTTGATAATGAAGTACAAGCGCTCTTAGGAGATAGAACAAAATCATCTTACTATAAATCATTAAATGGCAACTGGAAATTTAAGTGGGTAGCTACACCCAATGATGCTTCAAATAATTTTCAAAACTTAGATTTTAAAAGTAAAGACTGGGATACCATTGCAGTGCCCGGTAATTGGGAAATGAAAGGATATGGTATACCTATTTATACAAACTCAACTTACCCTTTTTTTAGTGACTTCCCCTATATCAATAAACATGATAATCCTGTAGGACACTACATAACAACGTTTTCAATTAATGAAAACTGGACTGATAAAGATGTTATTCTACACTTTGGTGGGGTCTCATCAGCTTTCTATGTATGGGTAAATGGGAAGTTTGTTGGATATAGTGAAGATACACGGTTACCCTCTGAATTTGACATCACAAAACATTTAAAGGAAGGAGAAAATAAGCTAGCAGTAAAAGTATATCGTTGGGCTGATGGTAGTTATTTAGAAGCGCAAGATCATTGGCGTATGAGTGGTATAGAACGGGAAGTTTATTTGCATGCCATGCCTAAAATAAGATTGGCTGATTTTACGATAAGAACAGATTTTGATGATACCTACCAGGATGCCCTTTTGCAAATACGCCCTAATTTTGTTTTGAATGTTAATGATAAATACATTGAAAAAGTGGGTCACTTTGGAGATGCACCATTACATACCATTGCTGATAACTGGTCTCTAACTACCAAATTATTTGACGCTCAAGGCAATATGGCAGCCGAATCAAATACAACTAAATTAAGCAAAATACTCGGAGAGTCTTATCCCCAAAGAGATAATGTTTACTTTGGGCTTATTGAAACAAAAGTAAAGACTCCGAAACAATGGTCTTCAGACTCACCTTATCTTTATACGCTTTTATTTGAAGTTAAGGACGAAACAGGAAACATAGTTCAAACCACGAGTACCAAGGTAGGTTTCAGAGAGCTCAAAATAGATGACCGTGGACGTTTTTTAGTGAATGGAAACTCGGTTAAAATGATTGGGGTTAATCGCCACGATCATGACCATATCCATGGTAAAACAGTAACAAGAGAAGATATAGAAACAGACGTTAAACTGTTAAAGAGGTTTAATTTTAATGCTGTTAGAACCTCGCACTACCCGAATGATCCTTATTTCTACGATTTATGTGACCAATATGGCATATACGTAATGGATGAAGCCAACTTGGAAACGCATGGAACAAGAGGTAAATTATCCAATGTTCCAGAATGGGGAAGTGCTTTTTTAGAGCGCGCCATAAGAATGGTTCAGCGTGACAAGAACCATCCAAGCATTGTAATATGGAGTTTAGGCAATGAATCTGGTACTGGCCCAAATCATGCTGCTATGGCAGGTTGGATTAAAGACTTTGATCCAACAAGATATATTCATTATGAAGGTGCCCAAGGTGACCCTACATCTTCAAATTACAAAAAAGCTTACTATAGCCATGGTAAAGGCAACCCTACAGACCCTAAATGGGTGGATATGCTAAGTAGAATGTATCCTCAGTCATGGGAATTACAAAGTCTTATCGATCATACAAATCCTATTGACAATCGCCCTGTAATCATGTGTGAGTATGCACATTCTATGGGAAACTCAACTGGAAACATGAAAGAGTATTGGGATGTTATTTATAAAAATGATAGAGCCATTGGTGGTTATATTTGGGATTGGATTGATCAAGGTATTTTGAAAAAAGATGAAAATGGAAATGAATTTTTGGCCTATGGTGGCGATTTTGGAGACAAACCTAACTCTGGAAGTTTTTGCTTAAATGGTATTATTGCTTCTGACAGAACCCCTAAACCAGCCACTTACGAGTGTAAAAAAGTTAATCAACCTGCACGAATAACTGCTATTGATGCAAAAAAAGGGTTATTTAAAATATTAAATCGTCATCATGCCATAGATTTGTCAACTTACAGCATAGAATGGGAAATAACCCAGAATGGTAATATTATTGATTTTGGTCAAATAAATGATTTAAAAACAAAACCCTACCAAACGGATGACCTAAATATAAACTTTAAATCACCCAAGTTGAAGTCGGGTTCAGAATACTTTATCAATATTTATGGTAAATTAAAATATGAAACCCAATGGGCGCAAAAAGGTTTTCTTGTTTTTAAAGAGCAGTTTAAACTAGATTATGAAATTGCAGACATTAAGTCTTTATCTGTTAAAGGTAGCCTAACAATTTCTGAAAATGACACAACATTTAACATTTTTGGAAAACAATCAACTGTGGTAATTAACAAGCAATTAGGGCTCATTTCCTCTTTTAAATATCTTGATGAAGATTATTTAAAATCACCTATAAAGCTTAATTTTTGGAGAGCACAAACAGAGAACGATGAAGCCTATAGAAAAGCAAAAAAACTAGACTCTGAGGTTGAATGGATGAATGCAGGAAGATCATTTAAGCCCTCAAAAATTAATGTTATTTCAAACAAAAATGGTAAGGCTGTAATAAGCGTTCAAGGTATAATCGAGCAACCAAAAACTAATGTAACTTTAACCTACACCATATTATATTCAGGCGAAATTCGAGTAGACTATACCATTCAAACGGATAAAAATGTTCCAAATATTCCTAGAATAGGTATGGCATTTGATATAAACAAGACCTATAACGATGTGACTTATTTTGGTAGAGGACCTCACCCTAACTATGCTGACCGTAACTATGCGTCTCATATCGGATTGTACAAATCTAAGGCATCAACTATGAATTACATGTATGCTTATCCAGAAGAATATGGAAACAGAACGGATATTAGATGGTTTAAGTTAGAAAACAATGGCAAAGGAGGTATTATGGTCAAAGGAAGCCAAGAGCTTAACTTTAGTATAATTCCTTATAGCCTTGAAAATCTTCAAAAGGCTAAACATACAAATGAATTAATAGAAAGAGACATTTATACCGTTAATATTGATTTAAGGCAACAAGGGGTTGGTGGTGATGATACTTGGTCAAAAAGAGCTCAAGCTCATGAAAACTATCTTATACCACCTGACAAGTATAATTACTCCTTCTATATTGTACCTTTCAAATCTAGAATTAAACCTGAATTTGTGAAATTCTAATAATTTCATTTCGCATATTTAAAATACTGCTATGATACATCCTATCCAAAGTTTTAAACTCAAGCTGCTAGCTACGTTAGTGACTTACTTCTGTTTAAATTTTGGCTTTTCTCAAAACAACGTACATTTTGAACATATAACAACTAATAACGGTCTGTCTCAAAGTGATGTTAATAGTATTTATCAAGATAATAAGGGATTTTTATGGTTTGGTACACATGAAGGTTTAAATAAATTTGATGGCTACAATTTCAAGGTGTACACACCAAACTCCCAAACTCATGATTATGAAGGTATAAGTAGCAGCTTAATATTTGCAATTACAGGAGATGATGATGATAATCTTTGGGTAGGTACTACTGGTGATGGACTAAATTACTTCGATACCTCTGTTGAACGTTTTAAGGTTTTCAAACATGAAGATAAAAATCCAAATAGTTTAATTAGTAATCATATTAGTTCCCTTTTCAGAGACTCCAGCAATAAGCTTTGGATTGGTACTTTTAATGGACTTGATATGATTGACCTAAATAAAGGATTAGACTCCATCCATTTCAATCATTTTAACTTTGATGGCGGTAATTTTGTATCCAACTTTGAAAATAAAACGATCTATTCAATCTTTGAAGATAAGCATGGACAAATTTGGGTGGGAGGAGCTAGAGGACTTTATAAATTGTCTCGGGACTCTAGCGGTGAACTCTATCTTAGATTTATCAATGAATTGATAAATCTCCCCTATACGTCGGTACGATGTATTGCAGAAGATCAGTTTGGGAGATTATTAATTGGTACTGTTGGTGGTTTATATGTATTAAAAAATGAAGGTGACTCTTATTGGGCAGATTGGATTCATAAAGGGTTCTATAATGATATACTCGTAGAAAAAAACAATATTTGGGCTGGAACAAACAGTGGCTTAATAAGTTTCAAATATAGCGGTAATACCGGAAAAATTATTGTTTTTAAGCAATATAGCTATGACCCAATGAGTCCCATGAGTTTAAGCAAAAATATTGTAAAATCTCTTTATAAAGACAAAACTGGTATTATTTGGATTGGAACAAATGGTGGTGGAGTTAATAAGTTTGATCCTTACAGAAAGGATTTCAAGCATATTAAAAAAACCTTAAATTCCACAAGTTTAAGTTATGACAAAATACGATCTCTTTTTGAAGACAGTAACGGTACGTTATGGATAGGAACAGAGGGAGGAGGTTTGAATATGCTCTTAAAAGCGAATGAGGATGAATTGTACACTAGCTTTCAACATTTGTCATCCCCTCGCAAACCTTTCACTATCTATGAAGTAAAACGTGGAGATCGCAAAATATTGTTGATTGGAACTGAAGGGGCTCCTAAATTACTAGAAATTGACATTACCAACCCTCGCCCCCTTTCAAATAAGGATGTTAAAAAATACGAAGACGTCTCTGGAAGCGTTTTTGCCTTATTAGAAGATAAACATAAAAATTTGTGGATTGGAACTTACAATGCAGGAATCAATAGGTGGTTATATGATTCAGAAACCAATAGTTTCAAAAAAGATATTCTCTTTGCCGATAAAAATGACCCGCATAGTTTATCAAGTAATATTATAAGAAACATCCTTGAAGATCATTCAGGAAACCTTTGGTTTGCAACTGGTAATGGTTTATGCAAACTAACTCCAAACGAAGCTCTTAAAGATAAACCAAAGTTTGAAGTTTTTCAAAATGATCCTAAAAATAATAGGTCCATAAGTCATAATTATATTTTAGAGTTATTTGAAAGTTCCAAGAATGAGCTTTGGATTGGAACATTTGGAGGTGGATTGAATAAGTTTATCCCATCTAAAAACAAATTAAAAGGAGAGTTCGTTTCTTATCTTATGAAAGATGGTTTACCTAACAATGTAATCAAAGGAATTCTAGAAGATGACCAAGGATTTTTGTGGCTCTCAACAAATAAAGGCCTATCAAAGTTTGACCCTAAAAAGGTATCTTTTAAGAATTATGACATGAATGATGGGTTGCAAAATAATGAGTTTCAAGAATTAGCCAGACTGAAAAGGAGAAATGGTGAGATGCTTTTTGGGGGTATAAACGGATTCAATGCTTTTTTTCCCGAAAACATAAAGGACAATCATGTTGAAGCTGAAACGGTTATTACCAAATTATCTGTTTCTAATCAGGTCGTAAATATTGGAGATCAAGTTAACGGAAGGGTTATCTTAGAACAAAGTATTAATCAGACAGACAAAATAACTTTGAAACATAATGAGAATAATCTTTCTTTTGAATTTGGTGCTCTTCATTATGCTTCTCCAGATAAGAATAAGTTTGCCTACATACTTGAGGGTTTTGATGAAGACTGGGTCTATACCACTTCAAGCAAACGCTTTGCAACGTATACTAATCTATCACCAGGCACCTATACCTTAAAGGTAAAAGCCTCCAATAACGATGGTATTTGGGATAAAACTCCTTCCGAAATAAAAATTGAGATTATACCTCCATTTTGGCGTACTACATGGGCCTATCTAATATATTATGTCCTAATAATTGGATTACTATTATTATTTAGACGGTATACGGTTATAAGTACAACTAAAAAACATCAACTTGAACTAGAACATTTTGAAAAAGAAAAAAGTGAAGAACTTCAAAAAATAAAGTTGGAATTCTTTACCAATATTTCTCATGAGTTAAGAACACCCCTTACTCTTATAAAGGGCCCCTTGAAATATCTCCAAAAAAATGGCGATCAACTTAATAGGAAAGTACTTCAAGAACAGTACACTTTGATGCAAAAAAACTGTGACTATCTATTACGTTTAGTAAATCAGTTACTTGACTTTAGAAAAATAAATCAAGGAAAAATGAGATTAGTTATGCGCAAAGGAAATATTGTTGAATTTATAAAAGAAGTATGTGAACCTTTTCAATTCTTATCGCTGAAAAATCATGTTAACTTCCAATTTAAAACCAGAAATCCAAAAATCATAGCGTGGTTTGATCATGACGTAATTGAGAAAATCCTAAATAACCTATTATCAAATGCATTTAACTATACTCCCGATAATGGAGAAATAAGGGTTGAAATTAATACCATTAAAGAAACCGTAAATTCTAATCTAGGGAAAAGAAATTTAAACTTTGTTGAAATACAAGTTATTGATTCTGGTTTAGGTATAGAAAGTAACCGCTTGGAAAACATATTTGAACGATTTTACACAGAAAATAACCAGGCTAGAAATCACAGTAAAGGTGTTGGTATTGGTCTTGCATTTGTCAAAGACATCGTAGAACTTCATCAAGGAAAAATACATGTAATAAGTGAAATAAACAAAGGTAGTACTTTTACTGTTCATTTGCCTATAGAAAAGGAAGCCTACGAAGGAATTCCAGAGATAATATGTAAAGATGTTTCTGATAGTGATTTTAAACTAAGAACTTCAGAAACAGACTCAATGGCAATTAGTATGAATGACGATATTGTTGATCAAGACATTGATAAGTCTAGAGCTCAAAAGCCTGTTTTGCTTGTTGTTGATGACAATGAAGATATTAGGTCTTTTCTAAAGCAAGCCTTGTATAATAAATATATTGTCTATGAAGCCGAAAATGGCAAAGTTGGTCTTGAGCTTGCTGGAAAAATTATACCAAATGTCATTTTAACAGATATTTTAATGCCTGAAATGGACGGAATTGAATTTTGTAAACATGTTAAAAACCACAAAGAAACGAGTCATATCCCAGTAATAATACTTACCGCAAAACTCTCACAAGAAGATGAAATAGAGGGTCTAAAAACAGGGGCCGATGATTACATAAGAAAACCTTTTGATATTGAACTCTTAGAACTAAAGCTTAAAAACATTGTTAATCATAGAAATAAATTAAGAAACAAATTCAATTCAGAAATCACGTTCAAACCAAAAGATGTGACCGTAACTACCCAAGACGAACAGTTCTTACAACAAGCCATAGAAATTGTTGAAAAACATATGATGAACACCGATTTCAATGTTGAGATGCTTGTAAAAGAAATGGGATTGAGTAGAAGTAATCTCTATTTAAAGTTCAAAGAGATTACAGGGTTATCCTCTAGTGAGTTTATTAGAAATATAAGACTCAAAAGGGCTGTACAGCTTTTTCAAGCAAGTGATTATTCGGTAAAGGAAATTATGTATATGACAGGTTTTAATACAGCGTCTTATTTTGCGAAATGTTTTAAGAAACAGTTTGGAGTTATCCCAAGTGATTATGTAAGAAAAATAGCCAAAGAAAAAGCTTCTAACTCCTAAAACTACTCCCTATAAATAAACTTAAACTTGAGTGATTAACAAGAAAAAATAAAACAAACTGAAAGTATCTAACAGGTATTAGTATAAACATCAAACAGTAGAACTTTAAACACCTACTTAAAATTTAATCTTATTATGTAGTTTTAATCTTTATATATAAAGTACTTCATTTGATTGTAAGTATTTAGATTAAGTCAACTATACGCTTTAAATTTTATAATTTAATTAAGACGAGTAATAAGAAATAAAAGATTGACTTGTTACCGTAATTATTATTTTATAAATTACTATCCATTTAATACAACTGTCATATCATTTACATACTTAATTTCACTTACATCTTAAATGAGGTACTTTATCTATTGTCTTTTTATTGCATGTTTGCTTTTTGGTTGCAAAAAACAGAGTAATGAGGTTTATATTTTTAAAGTAAGTTTGTTAGTTAATGACAGTCATACAGATTATGCGGCTTTTGAGTATTTTAATACAATTTTAAAAGAACGATCAAATAACCGATTGGCGCTTGAAATATACCATTCGGAACAACTAGCCAAAGAAATTGAAGCCATAAGACTTATTCAAGCCGAAGTCATTGATATGACCATAACAGGTTCCTTACTTAATAATTGGTTTGAAACGGCAGCTTTTTGCGAGTTACCTTTTTTCTTCAAAGATACGGTTGAAGTGAAACAATTTATAAAAGGAGATATTGGCCAACTCGTTGAACAGGAAATGATTGAAAAAACTGCCTTAAGACCACTGTGTTATTTTCTTAGAGGCCCTAGACAATTAACCTCCAATAAACCCATAAAAGATCCTGATGATTTAAATGGTTTAATTGTTAGAGTACCTAATGTACCTTCCTTTGTAACCACTTGGGATGCGCTTGGCGCAAAATCAACCCCAATGGCTTTTTCTGAAGTATTTACATCCTTGCAATCAGGAACTGTTGACGCTCAGGAAAACTCACTTGCGTTAATTAAAAATGCAGGATTTTATGAAGTTCAGAAATATGTTAACATGACCAATCATGTATTGAGTTGGGGCTATCCTGTCATTGGTGAAAAGCAATTTCAAAAATTACCATCAGAATTGCAGTCCATTTTAATAGAAGCAGCTAAAGACATGCAAGTGTTTGAGCACCAGTTATTCTTAAACCATGAAAAAAACATTCGAAAAGAGTTAGAAAATAAAGGTATGCAGTTCATTAGTGTTAATCACGAAGCTTTCAGTAAAAAATGTGAACAGGCTATTTTTGAAAGCTTATCTTTTGAATTACAAAGCATATATAAAACCTTAAAATCTAAAAAACATCTTGAATAAAATCGTCGGTAAACTATTAAAAACAGGTACATTACTTGCTATTACATTGTTAATAGCAACTGTTCTTTTACAAATTTTTGCCCGCTTTTTTTTATCGAGCGCACCACCCTGGACCGAAGAAGTTTCTAGATTATTTTTTATTTATGCGGTGACTTTTGCTGCGGCTTTAGCGTTTAAATCTAACTATTTCATTTATGTGGATATGCTCTATAATAAGGTTAATAATACAGTAAAACGTATTCTTAATCTTATCGTGTATTTGGTTACATTGTTGCTATTTATGGTTTTAAGTGTTACAGCTATAGGGTTTGTAAAAATGGGAATTGCAGAACAATCACCCAGCCTAGGCGTAAACATGGGTATTGCTTTTTCAAGCATTTTTCTATTAGCTGTTTTTATGTGCTACTATTTAGTACAAAAACTAATGAAATTTAAATAGAGTATTTATGATTTTATTACTATTTGGTGTTTTTCTTATTTGCTTAATCCTGAGGTTTCCAATTGCTTTTTCTATAGGCTTATCGTGCTTAGTGTATTTAGTTTTTAATGGTACACCACTTATTGTTATTCCAATGAAACTTTACTCTGGTATAGATGTTTTTGTACTACTGAGTGTTCCTGGTTTTATAATAGCGGGCAACCTGATGAATCACGGTGGCCTTACCGATAAAATTATTACGTTTTGCAACCATCTTTTAGGACATATTACGGGAGGGTTATCATTGGTAAATATTGGAGCTTCTATGCTTTTTGCTGGGATTTCTGGCACTGCAATATCAGATACTGCAAGTATGGGATCTGTTATGATACCTGCCATGAAAAAAGAAGGTTATGACACAGGATTTGCTTGTGCCGTCACAGCTTCCTCTTCAACTATGGGGCCCATTATACCTCCTAGCATCCCTATGATTATTGCAGCAACATTAAGCGGACTTTCAGTAGGTAGATTATTTTTAGCGGGTGCTATACCTGGGTTTTTACTAGGGCTTGGAATTATGATTGTGGCTTATATTATCTCGAAGAAAAGAAATTATCCTAAACACCCTAAAAGTAGTCTACAAATGATTTGGTTAAGTTTTAAAAATACGTTTTGGTCACTTTTAATGACCTTTATCATCATTTTTGGAATTGTGGGCGGTGTTTTTACGCCTACCGAAGCGTCTATTGTAGCTGTGGTTTATGCTTTAATCATTGGCATTTTTATTTACAAAAAACTGAATCTAAAGAAAATTCAAGTGATTTTTATAGATTCAATGAAAACCTCGGCTTCATTGATGGTTTTAATTGGGTTTGCTAACTTATTTGGTTGGATTTTAATCACTGAGCATGTTCCGCAGTTAATTTCTTCTGAAATTTTGGGTATTTCTACCAATAAGTATTTTGTTTTATTGATGGTTAATATCCTTCTCATATTTGTAGGCACTTTTATGGAGACGATTGCTGCCTTACTTATCTTATTCCCTATTTTACTAAAACTCGCTATTTCTGTTGATATTGATCCTATTCATTTTTCTGTTATCGCTGTTCTTAATTTAATTATAGGTTTAACCACACCTCCTTTAGGCATTTGCTTATTTGTAGCTTCTAGCATTGGTAAAATTTCTATTGGAAAAGTAAGCAAAGCAGGCCTACCCTTTTTATTAGTAAGCCTGTTAGTATTAACGTTGGTTACGCTGTTTCCAAGTCTTTCGTTAGAACTTCCTAAACTATTAATGGACTAGAATTTAAAACCATTCGCTGAGTATAAAGCTATTTAACCACACTGCTTTTCCGTCTTCACTTTTAAATACAATTTGTATAGGGTTTACACCATCTGATTCTATATAAATATCTGTATTACCAAACGGTTTTGTCTGCATATCCTTACCATCTGTTACTACTATTTTAGAAATAACCTCAGCTCCCTTTGCGTCATGTATTTCTGCTGAAATATGTTTTGCGGCTGGGATTTGGTAAATTTTATAAGTTGCCATTTTTTCTTGATTAGGATCCATACTGTCAGTATTCGTTCTTGGCGCATGATGAAAAGTGGTTAACTTATAGCGCCCCTTTTTTAAACCTTTAAACTCAAGATTTAATCCATTTTTTGATGTGCCTAAAATGCCTTCACCATGAGCAAACCCATATTTACCAATAACATTTATTTCTCCTAACCACCTTGTGTTCTCTGGACTGTCAACACTTTCAATACGTGAAGTAAAACCTCCTAATTGCGTAAAAGATTTTTCTGCATTTTTCATGTCTTCACTACTCCAAGGTATCCAATCAAATTGTACTAACTGTTCAGTTTCTCCTAGATCGACTTTTACACTTTCAAAATCATGAATTGGTTCTATCTGAGAACAATCAAAATGAGCCGCTTCTGAATTTATAATAGCACTACCCGATTTTAGTCCTTTTGCTTTAGCCGTAACCGTAATTTTACTTGGCCTAGTACCTGATTGGATTAATGCAGGCGCCACCCCGTAAGTAGTACCAAATGGGTTTGCCCCAATGGCTTTATCTTCTCCAACAATATGGGCATCCCCAGATACCGAAAAGGTAATAGCTCTATCATCTTGAATTATGGTTCCATTTTTATCAACTACCTTGGCATAAGCCACTACAATATCAGAACCATCTGCGACAAAGCTTCTTCCTTCTGTATCTAACTCTAAAACAATTTTATAAGCGTCTTCTGGAGTTTTTACTACATCTTTAGACACCACTTTGCCCTCTACCAAACCATGGGCAACAAGTTCTCCTTCATTATAATTCTGGATCTTAAAGATAAACGGTGCATGTTTTAAATATTTATAATCATCCTGCTTAGACGGATGCTGCACCCCCAAGGATGATCCATTTAAAAATAATTCTACTTTGGATGCATTACTATACACAACAACATCTTCAACGTCTGCTTTCCACTCCGTTTCTATATGTGTATAAGGTACTTGAGTAAGTTCTGCTTTATACCACATAAGCCCAGGTCTAGGATATCTAAATACGGTCATAAGTCCACTTCTACTTCTATCTTTAGGATTATCACTAGGATGAAAGGTATAATACGCATGTGCGGTCCATGATATAAGTCCCAACTTCATAGGGTCATCTAAATAATGATTCACCGCAGCTGGACCTCTCCCCCCTTCCATGGCTAACATAGGTTCATCTTGACTCCAGTAATAAGGACCATAAACCATTTGTCCGTAAATATCTGTTAACCCAGACGTTTGCCAACCCGTCCATCTACTACTTTGTGATGCCGTAAAACGCACAGGATCTTCTTGTTTTATCACATTATGCGCTCTAGGCACATATCCTCTATGATTAATACCCGCACCCCAAATAATTACGGAAGGATGATTTCTATGGTTTCTAACCATAGTCCTTGCTGCTTTTTCATAATTTTCAAACCAAGCCTCATTTCCAATAGACATCCAAGTTGGAGCTTCTTCATATACTAAAATACCAAGTTCATCACACGCCTCTATCACCGCATTATCATGCGGATAATGCGCAGTTCTTAAGACATTCATACCCAATTTTTTTATTTGCAACACATCTTTATAATGTAATGTATTAGGCATAGCATCACCAATAAATCCATAATGCTGATGTCTGTTTGTCCCAATAAGTTTTACAGGCTTTCCGTTTAATAATAAACCTTCAGAATGGGTAATTTCAATCTTTCTGAATCCCATTTTACATTCAATCTCATCTACTTTTTCTTGCAATTCATAAACGGTTGTATTCACACGATATAAATTCGGGGTATCAATAGACCACAGTTTTAAGTTATCTTCTATACTTCCTATTTGATTAAATACTTGTTTGCTATTGGCGTCTATAGATTTAGTTTGCGATAGTTTTAAAACTACGATATTCTTATCATCCACTAATCTATTAATAACAGTTACCGTCTTTGCTTCATCGGTTTCATTTTTAACTTCTGTTTTTATATTTACGGTGCCATTCATATTAACAGGATCAACCGTTGGTGTGGTAATATACTGTCCTGAAGTTTCTGACTCCCAATTAAAAGAAATATAAGTAGCATTCGTTTCAACCAAATACACATCTCGGTATAAGCCCCCAAACTTAATATAATCCATGGGACCTGGATCTGGCGGAACATCTTCACGTCTTCTATTATCTGCTAAAACAGTAACCAAATTCTTCTCACCATAGCTTACAAAAGATGAAATATCAAAATGAAAAGGTGTATAACCGCCAACAGCATGTTGCCCCACATGTTTGCCATTTACCCAAACATCGGTTACTTGATGTACGCCTTCAAACTCTAAAAACACTTTCTTTGTTTTATCCTTTGTTACTTCAATATCTCTTCTATACCACCCCACATTACGCATAAACGTTTTTTGATATTTGTCATCAGTATAACCATTAAGATCCATAGAGGTTAACTCAAGAGAATGTGGTACGTGAACGACCTCCCATTTAGAATCATCATAATCTGTATTATAAAATTGTGCATTAGGGTCTCCAAGATGAAATCGCCATCCTTGATTGATGTTGGTTTTTTGTCTGACACTTTCATTTGAATTCTGTGCCAATACAAACGTTGAAAAACACAGTACGCTTAGAATGAGTTTTAATTTAATCTTCATTAAGTTTTAGTTTAAAAATATGCCTATTAGTTTGTTTTAAAATTAAGCTTCTTGATTGGTTAAGAACATGACGTTTGTTTTATACTATATAACATATGTTCATTTAAAAAAAGGGCTGCTACTTAACTTTCCGTTAAATACGTTTCGAAAAATTTTGATTACCTTTAATTAATATAACTTTGGGTGTCTACATAAACAAATTTAAAAGGTTTATCAATGTGGCATTGTATGTATTTTTAAAAGACTTTTTATATAAAAAAATGATAACAACTAACAGATAAATCTCACAAAATTAGTTTTGTATATCCTTTAAATTTATCTTTGTTTTACACTCAAACCATTTTCGCTATTCAGAATTAAATTTATAAACATACTTATATAAAAACTTACAAAAACATGACTAAAACATTACCTGTATTTTCAATGCAATTAAACACAATAAAAGTTGCTTTATTCAGCCTTATTATTTCACTATCAAGTTGTTCAGGGCTCAAAGTTTTAAACACTTATACGGCAGATCATGTGGCAACCATAAAAGACCAAAAAGTTTTAGTTATTGCAAGAATGAAAAAGCAAAATGTTAGAGAATCTGTTGAACGTGAAATGACCAAACAATTACTTTCTAGTCATTTAAAAGCTTCTGAAAGTTATAAAGTGTTTCCTAAGCTAAAAACGAACGAAACCTTATCAAAAGAAGATCTTGAAAAATTCAAATTACAGCTTAAAGAACAGGGATTTGATGCTGTATGTATTAGCTCTGTAATTGGTGTTGAACGCTTGTCTAAAACTAATGTTTCGGGCGGGTATGAAGCTGGTGCTGATTTAGGGTCTTACTACGGAATGAACACAATTGGTTTTTTTGGATATTACACAAGCCCGGTACCGACTCCTACTTTTAAAGGTGTATATGAACCTGTAGAATTAATGACTGAAACAGCTCAAATTTATGTTCTAGAAACGGCTGTTTATAATCTTGATTTACCTGAAAACAAACAAATGATAGCTTCAGTAACATCAAAAATTGAAAATGTAGAAACTGCTGGAAACATTGCGAAAAAATATGCTAAAGCGGTAGTTAAAAGTTTAAAAAAATAACTAAAATTCTTTTCGCCATGCCTAACAAATGCATTCTAACTACAATAGCCCTAACGTTGACCCTCAGTCTGTTTTCTCAAGAAAATACAGACGTTAAAAAATATAAAAATGAAATTGGTATTGTATTTACTGATCTGGCGAACGGTACAGGATTATTGAGGTACGAACGCCTTTTAAACAACCATTTCTCTGTGGCTTTAAGTGCTGGTTATAAAACGGAAAATGGTTTAATAAGCTTTAGAGGTATTGACGCTAATAGTATTAAAACGAATGATTTTAATTATTTTGGATACAAACTTATACCTGAAGTAAGGTATTATTTTAAAAATACTATGATTGGCAGTATGGATGGTTTTTACGTAGGTGCTTATGTTAAATATTCTGATTTTAAGTCTGATTTAAATGGTACGTATGTTAGTGAAGATAACACAAATTATGATGTAGAATATGATGCCGATTTTAAGGTTACATCTATTGGGCTAATGGCTGGTTATAAACTTCGACTATCTAAACGGTTTTTTATAGACTTTTTAATTGCTGGCCCTGGCGGCGGACATTACAATTTTAAATTAGTACAAAAAAAATCACTACCAACTGAGTTTTATGAAAAGCTTAATAATGCCTTAAGTGAATATGGTATTTTTGATTTTATTAACTCCGATTTTGAATTTAAGGACGTTGATTTAAGATCAAAATTTAGCACTATATCATTTAGATATGGTATAACTGTTGGCTACTCTTTTTAATTTTAAACTCGCACTATATTGAGCTGTGAGCTAATTTTATTTTAATTAAAATTGATATTTGGTAAAAACGCTGTAACGCACAAAGAATATAGAATTACGAAACTAGTATAGTGTTATTTGAATAACATACATAAATTGTTTCTAATAAAACAATCACTTTTCTTACAAGTTGATTACTATTGTTTTTCCTTTTTTTTTTTGTAAATTGTTATAAACCAAAAACTTTATAACTATGAAAGCTCATGTATTCTTTTTTGCCTCCCTCCTTGTTATTATTTTAGCCTGTAACCAATCTAAAGAAAATAAAGAAGATATGGTTCTTGTTGAAAAAACAGAAATAAAAACCCACCACCCATTAATTGGTACTTGGGAACGTACTAGTTACTACAACTATAACCAAGGTAAAATAGATAGTTTTCAATCTAAACCAGAAAACAAACACATCAAGATTTTTACGCCCCATAAAGTGATGTGGTGTAGAAACAATGCGGCAGATGAAACCGAATGGTTTGGTTATGGTGATTATGAACTTACCGATAGTTTACTCATTGAAACCCTTGAATATGGTTCAAAAAGTATGAATGTAAAAGATGACGGTACTTCTGTTTATGAGTTTAAATACACTGTTGATGGTGAAAAGTTTAGCCAAATACGTTTTGATTCTGAAGGGCACCTAATTTTTGCCGAAAATTATGTTCGTGTAGAATAAAGCAGCATAAGTTTTAAGTGTTGCCTAAATCTATACTTGTTTTATTGTTTTATATTTAGAACTTTAATTCTAAATAAGAACATGAAAATAGTTGTACTTGATGGTTACACGCTAAACCCTGGTGATTTAAGTTGGAAGGACATTGATAGTCTTGGCACATTACAAGTTTATGATAGAACACCCTTTAACGAAGCTACTATTTTAGATAGGGTTAAACATGCTGATGTTATTTTAACCAACAAAACACCCCTCTCTAAGCAAACCATAAAAAATGCAAAAAACCTTAAATATATAGGTGTTCTCGCTACGGGGTACAACGTGGTTGATACTGAAACCGCAAAGAAAAATAACATTGTGGTCTGCAATGTACCTTCTTACAGTACGGTATCAGTGGCTCAATTTACAATAGCTTTAATTTTAGAATTATGTCATCATATAGGACAACATAGTCAGGCCGTTTTAGATGGTGCATGGAGCAAGAGCCCAGATTTTAGTTTTTGGAATTCCCCTTTAATAGAACTTCAAGGCAAAACATTAGGTATAATTGGCTTTGGAGATATTGGTCAAGCTACAGCTAAATTAGCACAGGCCTTTGGAATGCGTATCATTACTTTTTCAAGAACCAAATATCCTGAACTCGAATCAAATACGTGCCAATTTGTAACTTTAGATTACTTATTTAAGAATTCAGATATTATCAGCCTTCATTGTCCTTTATTAAAAGAAACTGAAGGAATCATTAACAAAAGGAGTATTGAAAAAATGAAGCAAGGTGTTATGATCGTTAATACCGCTAGAGGTCCTTTAATAATTGAAAAAGATTTAAAAGAAGCCTTAAATTCTGGAAAGGTTTATGGCGCTGCACTTGATGTTGTTTCAAAAGAGCCCATAGAACTTAGTAACCCATTATTGTCGGCAAAGAATTGTATACTAACACCGCATATTGCTTGGGCACCTAAAGAAGCTAGAATGCGACTTATGGAAACTACATTTAAAAACATAAAAGCATTTAAAAAGGGAAAACCAATGAATGTTGTTAATAATTAAATTAAGGAAATATCGCACATAAAGCAGTGTCTTTTTAGGATTTATTTTCTATCCGTTTAAAAACCAATCAGATAAAAAACACTAAAAAAAGAAATAACTAAAATCTAGTTTTTCAAAAATACCACTATCTTTTTTTAAAGTATTATTAACTTTGCTGCCATAAATTTGTATTTTCAATAATTAATAATAGATTTTTTAGAAATATGTTTGAATTGGCTATTTATATATCATCATTTATACTGATTAATAAATATTTTCGTCATAAAATCTTGTTGCTGTTTTTCACTTTGCTTATGCTTGGTTCTACTCAAGCTCAAAACACAAAAGATGAAAAAGAATTAAGTCCTCAAGATGTCTATCGGAAAGCTACATCATTGCAATATAAGTATCCTGATAGTTCGGCTAGATTATTTCAATACAGCCATGATTTAAACTTAAAAAAAGGGGACTCAGGGAGCGCTGCTTTTGGCTTATTAGCAAAAGCTCTAGTCTTTGAACATCAAGCCCAGTATGCCAAGTCTTATGATGAATTATGGAATGCTCTATTATTAATAGATAGCTCTAAACATAAAATAGCGGAGTTAACAGTTTATAATAGATTAGGTAAAATATATTCTTATTACAAAAGAGAAGATAAAGCTCTAGAATATTTAAAAAAATCTCTCAATATTCAAAAGCAACTTATTAAACAGGAAATGATAAAACCTTCTGATTTAGTAATTTCTTATCACTCTATTACAAATATTTATAGAGATCTTAACAACCCTGAATTAGGAGAGGTATATTTAGATAGTGCATATTTATATTTTGACAGAGATAATACACCAATCTCAAAATCTTTTTTAGATTTTGAGAAAGCCAATATTCTAGCGCAGAAAGACAATAATAAAGAGGCGCTTGAAATTATGGAATCAATAGCTCCGTGGTTTCAAGAAAAATTACCCTCGTATATGGTATTGGTTTATAAATATTGGGGGGATATTTATTTTAATCTTAACAATTTAAATAAAAGTGAAGAACTTTACTTTAAGGCACTTCAAACTTCAGCAGAATACAGTAGCCACATTGACTTTACACCTTTGATTTATGAAAAGTTAACCGATTTGTATTTGAAGAAAAAAGATTACCAAAAAGCCTACACTAATATTAAAAAAGCAAAAGACCTTGACGCTACATTTTTTGATAGTAGAAGTGTATCCAACCAACCTTTATTAGAAATTAAAGATACCTACAGGCTAGAAAAAGAAAAACAAGAGCAAAAAATACAAGCACAACATTTAAAACAATTAAAGCAGGAAGCAGAAATTAAAAATTTACAACGGATTATCCTTTTTGTTTCCATCATTTTCCTAATTATTATAGGCGCTATCTATATAAAAAACCTTAGAGCGAGACATAAATCTGAAAAACTTCTTATTCAAAAGAACAAAGAACTTGAAATAAAGAAAGCAAGTGAGTTAGTTGAATTAAAAAATAAAGAGTTAGCGGCCTCTGCACTAAGACTTATTGAAAAAGATGAATTCCTGAAAAACTTGAAAACCAAAATACGTGAAGGAGACTCTGTTATAAAGAAAAGTGACCTCAATAAAATCCTTAAAACCGTTTCTATAAATAGCTATAATACTTGGGATGAGTTTAGATTAAGATTTATAGAGGTTAATAAAGAATTTTATGATAAAATCTTTGAAAAATTTCCTAACTTGAGTCAAGGCGATCAAAAAATTTGTGCTTTAATTAAGTTAAACATGTCAAGCAAAGAAATGTCTCGGTTGTTAGGTATTTCTGTTGAATCTGTTCATACCTCAAGACATCGTATTAGAAAAAAAATGAAACTTCCCAGACATATAAACCTAGAAGATTATATCAACTCGCTTTAATCTTATTTTACCAATAAAATAAAGTTTTAGTTGAGTAAATTTTTAAAAGAATCTGTTAAATTTTGCTCTATATTCGCTTTAGTATTTCTATTTTTAAATTTAATAAAACAGCACATAAATTATGAATATAAGTGATGAACAAATAGACTTTTTAGGCATAACAAATAAAGATAAGCTAAGCGCTGCCAGTAAAAGAGCATTAAAATGGCCTATGGATTTAGGCAATGAATGGTTCTTTGAATATGAGGTTGAAGATTTAAAAGGCGATTTGGCTTATGAAGAAGGTGTTGTTAGGCGAGATCCTAGTGCTATGATAAAGCATAACGGTAAGTATTTTGTTTGGTATTCTAAATCTGTTGGAGCTACTGATGGGTTTGCTGGAAACATTACAAACGATAAAGTTTTTCCTTGGGACAGATGTGATATTTGGTTTGCCACCTCAGAAGATGGTATCACCTGGAAAGAAGAAGGTGTAGCAGTACAAAGAGGTGAACGTGGTACTTATGATGACAGATCTGTATTTACCCCAGAAATCATGGCATATGACGGAATGTATTATTTATCTTATCAAACCGTAAAATGCCCCTATACCGTAAGAGTTAAAAATGAAGTTGGATTAGCCTGGTCAAATTCGCCTTATGGTCCGTGGACGAAAAGTGATGAACCAATTTTAAAACCAGCCAATAATGGTATTTGGAAAGGCGAGCAAGACAATCGATTTGCTGTAGAGAAAAAAGGCGACTTTGATAGTCATAAAGTTCATGACCCCTGCATTTTACCGTATAATAATAAATTTTACTTGTATTACAAGGGTGAGCAAATGGGAGAAGCTATTACTTTTGGTGGTCGTCAAATTAGGCATGGTGTTGCCATTGCAGATAACCCCAAGGGACCCTATGTTAAATCGCCCTATAACCCAATTTCAAATAGTGGTCACGAAATATGTGTTTGGCCTTACAACGGTGGTATAGCCTCTTTAATAACTACAGATGGACCTGAAAAAAATACTGTTCAATGGTCGCCAGATGGAATCAATTTTGACATTAAAGCTGTTGTGAAAGGCGCTCCTCATGCCATTGGTTTAAATAGAACAGCAGACACTGAGCGTGAACCTACTGAAATATTGAGATGGGGATTAACCCATGAATATATGAATGATGATTATCAATACATCAGAAGATTTACCACATGGAAAATGAAGCATCATACCGCAAAAGGTGAACAGAGTGAGTAAATTGAACACTATAAATAAAAAAATGCACGTTATTAAAGTGCATTTTTTATTTTAGAGTCTATCTCTTATAAAAAAGCAGAATGTTTACAAACTGGTGTTTTATCTATAACTAAACATATGCTACCCGATTAAAAATTACAGTTTAAAGTGCATTCTTTAAACATTTAATCTTGTTTAATCAATCTTATAAAGTTTGGTTTTTCGGATAGTTGGTTTGCAAACAGTTCTGCTATATTTTAAATAAACGATTCGACAATAATATGGTCATTACAATTTCGGTGTTTTTCAATAAAATAGAAATTATTTTATTACAAAATATGGTCTTGTAAAGTTTTTATCGAGTATGATTTAATCGTTTAACAGGTCTCTATTCTAACTCAAACTTAAAAACTGTAGCTATATTATTTAAACCTTTTTCCGGGATGGTAAGATAAAAGCTTTCTGTTGTTAACTGCCATTCAACCTCCACATTGGTTCCTAACACAGAGACACGCTTGATAGGAGATGGTGGAATATTTCTATGATAGCCCCCAATGGTTCTCATTTCTACCTTTTTACCAGCTTCTGGCTTTCCTAAAAAAAACACATACATTGATTTTTTATCTTTTGCAACTGTGAAGCGTATATCATCTGCTGAATATTCTACTTTAGACGATTGCCCTCCATGAGAACCATCGCCAGCACTAGCCGTACCATAACCAAAAATAGTATGTGGGCGTGTACCATAAACTGCTTCACCATGACTGTTTAACCATGCGCCAATGTCTTTTAATATAGCCCGTTGTTCCTCATTTATAACGCCATCGGCACGCGGAGAAACATTCAATAAAACAATACCGTTTTTACTCCAAACATCAATCATATTTCTAACTACCAAAGCCGCATCTTTATATTTATGCCCCTCTACATACATCCAACGGCTTTCCCCTAAAGTTATATCAGTCATCCATGGTTGCGGGTGAATATCTCGTCTTCCGCCTTGTTCTATATCTACAATACTATAATCTAAGGGTAAATCATCTTGCTTTCTACATATAACAACTTCTTGGTTATTCTTTACACCGTTATTAAAATAATGTGCCGACATTTGATTTCTGATGTCTTCTGGAATCATATTAAGCCAAGAGTCATACCAAATAATATCAGGATTGTACTTATCAACCACTTCGTTCACTTGATCTAGCCAATATTGATTAAATGCATCAATAGTTTCCCAGTTGCCAAATAACTTACGAAGCTTCTGATCTGTAGTTGATGTTGGTAAATCTGGATGATACGGGTAGTGGCTGTTATAGCCATTCTTACCCCAATGCTCAGGATTATTAGCATTTCTTTGACCATTTCGGGCATGATGAAACGTAGCAATGGTTTTTATGTTTCGCTTTTTTAACGATTTAAATAATTCTCCCGTAATATCTCTTTTAGGCCCCATATCGGCAACATTCCAAGGATTAACATCGCTATCCCACATAGCAAATCCATCATGGTGCTGCGCTACTGGTCCTGCAAACTTAGCACCTGTTTGTTGAAACAAATCTGCCCAATCTTCAGCGTCAAAATACTGGGCGGTAAACATCGGTATAAAATCTTCATAACCAAATTCTTCAATGGGTCCAAAATTTGCCTCATGAAATTTATTAAAACGGTTTCCTTTTATATACATAAAATTAGGATACCACGCACTACCAAAGGCAGGTACACTGTATGGCCCCCAGTGAAAATACATTCCTAATTTAGCGTCTTGAAACCATTCTGGAGCTGCGTTGTGTTTAGCAAGCGATTCAAAATTAGGTTCATATTGCTCTTGTTTTACTATATTCAATGTTTTTTGTTGCTTACAAGAAATCGATAGTAACACTTGTAATATGATTACATATATAATTTTAAATTTCATAATTTAATGCGCCTAATGATTTAGTTCTGGTAATTTATACTTTTTAATTTCTTAGTTTCTAGTTGTATACGCTTTTTTTGTTTGCTGCTTAGCTCATGCGTATAATAAAATTCTGGACTATACTGATAGTAGTGCCTCTTCATTTCTTGGTCATCAACCTCTTGACTCAAGTCACAATCAAACCGTGTTAAAATGGTATGATTCCAGTTGCCACCAGCATTAATAAAGTGTGATAACCCCCAGGTAATTCCTTTGCCATTTTTAGTATCGGTAAATGCGTCAGGCACAAAAGGGCCTGCTGCAACGGGGAGCAATTCAGATATCGCAGCAATTTCAAAATTAACCCAATCTTTTGCATATTGAATGGTGTTGTGCTCCTGCCCATCTCGTTGCACTATAGCCGCTACCCCTTCCTTAAAAGGAAATAAAGTAGTTTCATGACCTGAATTAATAACGGGATTTAAAGGGTGTTTCACAAAGGGGCCTAAAGGATCTTCAGCAATAGCTAAGCCCTGCATTCTTATTTTTGAAGGTTTTAACTCCGGACGCTTATCAAAATCACCTTTATAGTACAGATAAATTTTACCATCATGGACCAACGGATATGGATCATGTATTGAAAATTGATCCCATGAACCGTCTGGGCCATTAGGAATAACAATTTTATTTGAATGTGTCCAAGGGCCATCGGGCGAATCTGCATAAGCTACCGAAACAGGGCAAAAATCGCCTCGTAACCCACTGGCCTCCATAAACGCTTGAAAATACAAATAGTACCTCCCTTTCCATTTAAGAATATCTGTAGTAGTTACAGAGCGCCACCCAGGGTTTGGTTTTGGTGGACGAGGAACAGCAATACCTTGCTCTGTCCAAGTAAACCCATCCTCAGAAGTGGCGTACCAAATATCAGCCAAATCCCAATCACTAGAGGGAATGGTGTCATTAGCTAGTTTAGCTCGTGACATACCTACTGATCTTACAGATGTTTTTCGTCCTGTATACCAAACGTAATACTTACCATTTTCAAAAACTACCTTAGAAGGGTCTCTTCTGGTTATGGTTCCATCTCCCCCATTATAATCAAAACCCTTTAGTTCTGTATACCTAAATTGAGAATACAATTCGGTTTGTTCTGGTCTAATATGCTCATAAGATTCATAATTACGTTTAACCGCAGTACTTAACATCCCATTCGGTTTATCCTCTGGAATAAAAAAAGGAAACGCTTCGTTTACTTCTAATTCACACTGAAGAGTGCTTTCTTGTTTACAGCTAAAACACATAAATCCTATAGCTATAAATACTAAGGCTAGTGAAAAATCTTTCATACTTTTCTTAAAATTCAAAGGTTAACTCAATACTTAAAGGATCATCATCATTACCAAAAAAGTTTTCAGGATTACCATGTGGCCCTGTGGTTATTGGTTCTTGAAACTTAGTTCCTATTGGAACAATATTTTTTAAAAATGAGATATCCCCTTCAGGAAAGTCTACGCTAACTCTTCCTCGCTCATCACCCTCAGGATTTTCTGGAGTAAACATGCGTAAATAAGTTTGTGGTGAGTGACAGTACACGGTAAAACCATTGTTATTTTTACCTTTTACTTTTACCCAATACAAACTAGAAAAAAATCCTTTAAACTCTGGGTATTCACATGGTGACACCCCAGTAATTGTATTGTTATATTCGTTTTCCCAAACTCTGAATTGGGTTCCCTTCATTCTATTTCTCCAAACACGATACGGTCCATCTCCCAACCATTTTTTTTCGGCTACTTGATTTTCTGGGAATGAAAATGAAATACCTTTAAAACTCTTTACGCGTTTTTCATTTTTAATTTCAACTTTTAAATCAAGTACACCATTAGGGTGTATTGTCCATATAATTTTGTCTGAACTATATTCTTTAATTTTTTCCCAGTCTGAACTTTTGCTTCGCCTTTTAAATATAACACGAATCTCAACCAATGCATCAACCGTATTAACAGTTATATCTTCTATATCATCTTTATGATTAAATATAATTGGTCCATTATTCAACGGAATAATATGACCATCTTTTTTAACCTCTTCAAGTAATCCGGTAACGTTAGAAAAAACATACTCCATATTGCTGGATGACACATAAATGTTGTCATGCTCTATTTTTGAAGTCACTTTTCCTTTAGTATCATATCCAATAATGGCTTTATTTAGCTGTTTAGGGGATTGTACAGGATACGTCCATGTAAATATTTCCTGTCCATGAGGATCAGTTGCCATGAGCCATAGCGCATCAGCATGTTGCCAGCTCTCAGGTTTCTTAACAGTGAACATACCTTTTCCTTCTGGTGCAAGATTAGGAAGTTCTACTGCACTTTCATGAATCACCTTGAAATCTGTAGTACCACTTGGCCCATCAAACTTAATCCATTTGGCGGTCATTTTACACGCATTTAAATTAGTAAAATGATAACGATTTTCAATTCTGAACATACCATTAAAATCATTTCGAATGAATCGATCTTCAATGTAGATTGGTGACCAAACTTCTTTTATTGTAAAATAACTCCCTTCTTTCTCTCCGTAAGGACCAACTATACCATCAGCACCGTGATTTCCATCCGTATCTAATATGCCTTCCTTATCTGTTCTAACAACAGCCTCATCTGCAAAACCCCATAAAAATCCTCCAGCAATGGTAGGCATATTCCACATTCGCAACCAATAATCCTCTAATCCTGCTCCATGACCACCATCATATAATCCATGTAAAAACTCTGTTGGGAAAAATATTTTATCCTTTGCGGGTCCATCATTGGCTAAACCATGATAATGGAAATAATGCAAAGTGTTGGTTTTTCTAAAAATGTTCCATGGGTGTAAGACTTCTCGTTGTTGAATATCCCATTTAGCATAATCATCATCAAGTTCTGTGTTCCAACCACTTTCATTGCCATTGTCCCAAAGTAAAATTGACGGGTGATTAACATCACGTATTACCGTTTCTTTAACAATTTTACGGCCAACCTCGGTATCTAGTTTTGGTTTATGCCAAGTACATACTTCGTTCAAAA
Organism: Allotamlana fucoidanivorans; assembly: GCF_006265225.1. Classification (GTDB taxonomy): domain Bacteria; phylum Bacteroidota; class Bacteroidia; order Flavobacteriales; family Flavobacteriaceae; genus Allotamlana; species Allotamlana fucoidanivorans. Next base: position 306,250 of record NZ_VDCS01000002.1, read on the forward strand.
CAAAAAGCCCAAGCGAGTCACATACATCTAAAAAATGAACATCTGGGGGATAATGCGACATTCTAACCGCATTCATGTTCATATCCTTAATCATTTTGGCTTGTTCAATACTATAGGCTTTTGATGTAGTTCGGCCAGATTTTGGATGAAACGAATGGCGATTTACTCCCTTAAATTTTATACGCTGCCCGTTAACATAAATCCCATCGCCTGCCAATAATTCAACCGTTCTAAAACCAATACGTTGAGATATGGTATGTAAACTATTGCCTTTAGCATCCAGTAAATCAACTCGTAAATAATATAAATTAGGATGTTCTGAATTCCAACTTTTAATATCCTTGGCAAAACTAGAAATTGACCATTTATCTTTGCCTTTTTCTAGTTGTGAAACGACTAGGTTTTGAATGTCGTTCCCTCCAATATCTTGCAAATACAGTTTTACCTGTTTTGCTGACTTTGACTTCAAAAAAACATCTGCTTTTATCGCTCCAGAAGCTTTGGCATCAACCGCAATACGTTCAATGTGATCCTTTGGAAAAGCCTGAAGGTATACCGGACGAAAAATTCCTCCAAAAATCCAGAAATCAGCACTTCGCTCAGCATAGTTTATAGACTCATTGGCCGAGGTTTTATTTACCTTAACCTCTAATAGGTTTTCTTGACCATATTTCAAATATTTAGAAATTGAATATTTAAATTCATAGAAAGCACCTTGATGTACATCTCCTACTAACTTACCATTAATTTTAACTTCTGCATCGGTCATAACACCCTCAAAAACAATTTTTATGTCCTTATTTTTCCAAGCGCTAGGCACAGAAAATGTATGCTTGTAGAGCCCATATTCATGCCCTCTTTTCTCAAAGGGCAGGTCATGTCCGTAGTTATATGTTCCAAAACCTTGTAGTTCCCAGCAAGATGGCACACCTATTTTGCTCCATTTACCACTGTTCATACCTTCAGAGCAGTAAAAATCCCAAAGTACCATACTATCTTTTCCCTTTCCCGATAAGTATTTTATTTGTGTCTCTGCATTATTTTGAGAAAAAGTATGGCACATAGCTATTAACAATAAAACCCATAAAAAGCTTCTTTTCATAATGTTTTGTTTAGTTGAATTTAGAATAGTTTAATGAGATACAACGAATCCTTAACAGTTTAAAAGTGGATATCCTTAACCTCTAAAGAATTATAGTAAAATTAACAATATGATTCAATTTTATTAATTTTAACGTACTTTAACGGTAGCTATAACGGTTAAAGTATAAATGCAAACAAGATTTTTAAAAAGCATGAAACTAACTGAAAAACAAAAGCGTAAAATAGTTGATACTATTATTAACAGCAATACATTTAAAAAAGCACCTACAAGTATTGCACTATTATTGTACTTATTTGAAGCTACTAAAAAAGAAATCCCTCTTAAGGAAAGTGTTATTGATATTGAATTTTTTAAAAGTAAAAACGCTACAGACAGAACGAACCCCAGAGTACGTGTAAACGCTTATAATCTCAGAAAAAAGATTTCTCAATTCTATGCTACTGAAGGAAAACATGATGTGTGGCGCTTAAAAATTGAGAAAGGACAATATCAAGTTAGCTTTTATAAAAAACCACAAGAATACTCTCTAATAAAAACAGCGAAATGGAAAACCGTTATCCCCTACACGCTTTTGTTTATTTCATTGGGCACTTTATTGGTTATGAGCTTACCTAAAGTGAAGCCGATTTTGTGGGAGTCATTTCTATCAAACGCTGCAACAACCCATCTTTATTTAGGAGACCACTTTGGGCTTACAGGTAAAACCATTACCAACAATCAAGGTTGGACAAGAGATTTTTCAATTAATGACGCCGACGAATTTTATGAATTTATTGATAAACATCTTGATTTAAGAACCAACCTGAAACCTTCACATTATTCATATATTACACGCATGGGGGCCTTAGCTTCTCAAAAATTTCAGAAGTTTTTTCAACATCATGAAAAAGAATTCTCCGTTAGGTTTTCAACGCAAACATCATTTTCTGAAATAAAAGAAGGAAATGCCATTTATGTTGGTCCTACAAAAAACAACAATCAGTTTCTTCATTTTTACAATCAAGCTAATCCTTTCTTTGAAATATCTAGTGATGCTTTAAAACATAAAACAAATCAAAATCAGTATAACTTGAATACGGGCAATGAAACTCAAGAATATGCTATTGTATCAAAATATCCAGTAGACAAAACAACTCATTTTTTGTTTTTCTCGCAACACGACATAGGCGTTATCGCCACCATAGAGTATTTTACTAACAAGGATAGTATTGCAAAGTTTACGCAGTCACACCTTAAGGATAAAAAATATTTTACTGCCATTTTTATGGTAAAAGGGCAAGATAGGACTAACACGTCTTTAAAATTAGAACAGGTGTTTCCCTTTTAAACGCTAATACCTTTTTATACTCAACACATAAAGACTAACACTTTAGGTAACATTTACTTAACAAATAACTTATATATAAATAATTATAACGTAATCATTAAGTAATAATAGTTTCTGTAATTTGATAAATAAAGTTTTATCGAATTTGAAAATAAAAAGAAAAGTTGAAATTGCAGTAATTAGTGATGTCCACTTAGGAACTTATGGTTGCCACGCAAAGGAATTGCTTACCTATTTGAATAGTATAAAACCCAATAAATTGATTTTAAATGGCGACATTATTGATATATGGCAGTTTAGTAAGCGATATTTTCCAAAAGCACATCTTAAGGTTATAAAGAAAATAATGTCAATGGCGTCAAATGGTGTTGAAATCATTTATATTACCGGAAACCATGATGAAATGCTTAGAAAATTTAGCGATACTACCATAGGTAATATTTCTATTGTAAATAAGGTGGTGCTCGAATTAGATGGTAAGAAAGCTTGGTTTTTCCATGGCGATGTGTTCGATATCTCTATTCAAAATGCTAAATGGATTGCAAAGCTAGGTGGCTATGGTTATGATTTACTTACTCTGGTTAACAGAGTTGTTAATTGGTATTTAGAACGCCGCGGTAAAGAACGTTATTCTCTATCTAAAAAAGTAAAGAATGGCGTAAAAGGTGCTATAAAGTATATAAATGATTACGAAAAAGTAATTTCAGAACTAGCTATTGAAAATGGTTATGATTACGTGGTTTGCGGGCATATTCATCAACCAAAAAAAGAATATTTTGAAAATAAATATGGCAAAACAACTTATCTTAATTCTGGAGATTGGGTTGAAAACCTAACAGCTTTAGAATACCAATTTAAACGTTGGAAAATTTATAACTTCAACAAGGATAAGCTGGCTCCTTTTATAGTTCATGATGAAATAGAAGATATGGAAGTAAAAGATTTAATAGCCGCTATTACCATAGTTCAAAACAAGTAATACACTTTATTTTGCCTCAATTAATTAAAGCAAAGCTTCTTTTAAAATGGTAACAGGATGTTTTGCTATACGTTGTGTTCCATCTTTAATTTGATGCCTGCAACTGGTTCCATTGGCCGCTATGATGGTATTGGCACATGCTTTTCGTACGGCAGGAAACAACGTTTGCTCTCCCACAATCATACTTACTTTATAATGTTCTTTTTCATAACCAAAACTTCCAGCCATACCACAGCACCCACTAGGAATAATGGTTACCTTATAGTTTATAGGTAAATTGAGCACGGTAAAACTCGATGCCTGGTTACGCAAGGCTTTTTGGTAACAATGTCCATGAAACTTTATAGTTCTATCTTCAGACGTAAATTGTTCCGATGTTATATGCCCCAAGGCAATTTCTTCCTGTAAAAATTCTTCAATTAAAAATGTGTTTTTAGCAATGGCTTCAACAGCTACCTTATCATCTGCCAATCTTAAATATTCGTCTGTAAACGTTAAAATTGCCGAAGGTTCAATACCCAATAGAGGTGTTTTTTCTGAAATAATAGTTTTAAATATACCAACATTTTTATTTGCGCAGGCTTTTGCTTGCTTTAAAAGCCCTTTAGATAAAAATGTTCTACCAGACGCTTCATGGCTTACCATTTTCACTTCATAATTTAGAGCTTCTAATAACTGAATAGCATCAATACCTATTGGCGTGTCTAAATAATTTGTAAACTCATCATTAAATAAATAAACGGTTTTTATATACGTTTTTGCTTTAGGTGATGTATTAAACGCTTGATACACTTTTGATAAGCTTTTTGAAGTTATTAAAGGGAAACTTCTACTAGGCGCTATACCGAACATTTCTTTTATCAATGGCGAGGTAACATTATTAGCAAACATGAAGTTACTGAAGTGTGGAAAAGTACTTGCTAACTTATTCAATTGGGTATTGTATGCAAATAATTTAGTTCGTATTGAAACCCCATTTGCTTTTTGGTACTGATAGAGAAATTCTGCTTTTAAACTTGCTACATCTACACTGCTTGGACATTCACTAGAGCAGGCCTTACAGCTCAAACATAAATCAAAAACCTGCTTAAGTTCTTGATGATTGAATTTATTTTCCTTTTCTGAATGTGTTAAAAACTCTCGTAAAGCATTAGCTCTTGCTCGCGTAGTGTCCTTTTCATTTCTCGTAGCTCTGTAACTAGGGCACATGGTTCCGCCAAACTCGGAAAGTTTTCTGCAATCACCAGAACCATTACATTTCTCAGCAGCTCTAAGAATCCCTAAGGAATCTGAAAAATCCAACACCGTTTCAATCTCTGGTTCTACTCTATCGGGTTTATAGCGTAAAGCGTCATCCATAGGATGGGCATCCACAATTTTCCCAGGATTAAAAATATTATGCGGATCAAAGCTATACTTTATCTTCTTAATTATTTGATAATTAGCTTCACCAATCATCAGCGGAATAAATTCAGCCCGCACAATCCCATCGCCATGTTCACCACTCATTGACCCCTGATACTTTTTCACTAAATGTGCAATATCGGTTGTTATTTTTCTAAAAAGATGTACATCTTCCCTCTTTTTAAGGTTTAAAATGGGGCGTAAATGGATTTCTCCAGCACCAGCATGCGCATAATAAACGGCATTTTGCTCATACCGTTCCATAAGACCGGTAAATTCTGAAATATATTGTGCCAAATCGGGTAATGCCACAGCAGTATCTTCAATACAAGCTACCCCTTTTTTATCACCAATAATATTCCCCAGTAAGCCCAAACCCGCTTTTCTTAAATCTAAAGCCTTGATGATATCTTTACCTCTTAAAACAGGATAAGCATAACTAAAGCCAGAGTCTTTAATCTCTTCAATGAGTTTATCTGCAAGCGTTTCAACCACTTCCTCTGTATCTGCTTTAACTTCACACATTAAAATAGCCACAGGATCTCCCTCAATAAAAAATCTATTTTCTTGCTGGGTTTTATTATGTTTTGTACAATCTAAAATGGTTTTATCCATCATTTCACAGGTGTACAAATTATGTTTCATTACAGGTTGCACGGCCAACAAACATTTTTCAATGCTTTCAAAATGTGCGGCCACCATAATACTCTCTTTGGGTGGTAGCTTATCTAATTTTAGGGTTATTTGGGTAGTAAATGCAAGCGTTCCTTCACTTCCAGAAAGCAATTCACACATATTAAACGGCGTGTCTGAATTTGAAAAAATACTTGAGCTAATAAGTTTATCTATAGCATACCCCGTATTTCTTCTATGTATTTCAGGCTTTGGAAAATTTGATAAAATTTGTTCTTGAACGGCTTTAGACTTTAATTCGTGATAAATTGTCTTATATATTGTCCCTTCTAAATTGGTTTGTTTAGTCTTTTCTAAGAAATCTTCTTCAGATAGCTTGCCAAAAACAACGGTACTACCATCACTTAAAATAGTACGCATTTCAACAACTTTATCTCTAGTAACTCCGTACTGTATTGAGGTTGTTCCTGATGAATTATTCCCTACCATCCCTCCTATCATACAACGATTAGAGGTAGATGTATTAGGAGCAAAAAACAAACCAAATGGTTTCAGGTAATTATTAAGCGCATCTCTAACCACACCTGGCTGTAGGGTAACGGTTTGTTCTTGCGCATTTAAAGTAATAATATTAGTAAAATACTTTGAAACATCAACTACTATACCCTCACCCACACACTGGCCTGCCAATGATGTTCCTGCGGTTCTGGGAATTAATGACGTATTGTTTGTTTTAGCAAAGTCAATCAACAATTGGATATCGTCTTCATTTTTTGGATAAGCAACCGCTTGAGGCACTTTTCTATATACAGAAGCATCGGTTGCATATATGGCTTTTGTTAAGGAATCAATATATAATTCTCCTGAAAGTTTTGACTGTAAGGCTAGTAAGGACATCGTTTAAACTTTAATACAAGGATACGTAAAAATCCTATTTATTTTAATGGATTTCATGCCATACTTCCTAAAAAAGATTATATTTATCCTAACTAACATTTAAAAAATTCAATCTTATGAAAAAATTAATCGTAGGTATTTTTTTAATATCATCATTTGCTCTGAGCGCTCAGGAAATTGGACTTCGGTTTGGGGAAGTGTCTGGTAAAAATAATGTTGCTGTTGATGGTGTATTCCATACAGGAGGCAGTAGAATTCATGCCAATGTATCATTTGGTGATGGTGTTGGGTTAGATGCCCTTTGGGATCTAATCTACAAACCCTTAGGCGAAGATAAATTTAATTGGTATGTAGGTGTAGGGCCTTCTGCTTACTTTGGAGATGACTTTTTATTAGGCGCAAGTGGAGAAATTGGACTAGAATATGTTTTTGAGGCTCCTATTTCTATTGGACTAGACTATCGTCCTACTTTTTGGATTGTTGAAGATACAGATATGGATTGGGGAGGTTTTGGTTTAAATATTAGATATAGATTTAACTAAAATAACTTCACTAGTAAATTTTTCATAAAGGCCCCTTAATTAGAGGGCTTTTTTTATGTTTGAGATAATCTATTCTTTTTATATTACAGGTTATAACTAAAACCAATGATATGATACGTTCTTTTTCTATTTGGGTATTGATTACTATAATGTTCTTTAGTTGTCAATTTAATCAAAAAAAGAGCGTAGAAAACCATGATTTATTTCAAAAAAGCACAATTTCAAAACCTATTTCATTTGATTTGGATGCCATAAAAACAAGAGACACCCTAAGAGCCATCGTTTTAAGTGGTCCCACCAGTTTTTTTGTTTACAAAGGCGAAAGCATGGGTTTTGAGTATGACCTTCTTCAACAATTAGCTAAAGAATTGAACCTAAGTTTAGAAATTATAGTGGCTCCTAATTTTAATGTTTTGGGAGAATGGTTAAATAGCGGAAAAGGCGATATTGTAGCGCATAATTTCACACCCACCAAAACAAGAAAAGAAAAGTTCACGTTTACAAATTACCTATATCTTACCAAACAAGTTCTTGTGCAACGTAAACCTGATAACTGGCGGAACTTAAAACTACATCAAATTGAAAATATGCTAATAACGGACGCCATTGATCTGATTGGTGACACGGTAAACGTACGTAAATATTCTTCCTATAAAATGCGTTTAGAAAATTTTATGGAAGAAACAGGTGGTCATATTCACATCAATGAAGTTGATGCTACGCTTACCACAGATGAGTTAATCGGCATGGTGGCAGCAGGAGATCTTAAATATACCATAGCCGATAACACCATAGCTGAAATGCATGCCATTTATTTTAAAAATATTGATGTTTCTACCCCCATAAGTCTGTCTCAAAAAGCATCATGGGTTATACGACGAAACGCACCTCAACTTCAAAAGGCTTTAAATACATGGATACAAAAACTTAGGAAAACTACAGATTATTATGTTATTTATAATCGCTATTTTCAAAATAGTAGAATTATAAAAAAGCATGTAAACAGTGATTATTATTTAACGAAAACCAAGCAATTAAGTCCGTATGATGATTTAATAAAAAAGTATTCTGAAAACTTACCTTGGGATTGGGTTATGCTGGCCAGTCAGATATTTCAAGAATCAAGATTTGATCCGAAGGCACAAAGTTGGGCAAAAGCACAAGGTTTAATGCAAATTATGCCTAGTACAGCTAGAGAATTAGGAATTGAAGATACCTCTCACCCCGAAGAAAGTATAAAAGCAGGCACTTTTTATCTATTAAAGCTTTGGAACAAATGGGATACTGTTGAAGATTTTGACACCAGACTAAAGTATACTTTAGCTAGTTATAATGCGGGGTTAAACCATTTAAAAGATGCAGTAACCCTAACAAAAGCGGAAGGATTAGACCCCAACCATTGGCAAAATATTGAAGCATCTTTATTAAAATTAACCTACCGAAAATATTTCTCAAGAAAGGATATAAAATATGGATATATTCATGGTATTGAGCCTGTAAATTATGTCAAAGAAATTTTTGAACGCTACAATTTATATATACAACTTCTTGACACTGCTGAATAAAAAACACACCTATTTATTAGCCATCTATAGGACCTCTAAATTCATATAAAAAGAATATATTTTCTATTTAGATTTATTAAGGTTTCACCTTACATTTGTTGCCTTACAAATATACACCCCACGATCTAAACTCTTGTTTATATCGTATAAATTAATAGGAAACTTAAAAAAACAACTTTATGAAAAAATTATTTGTTTTATCATTAATCGTATTTGGATTTACCCTTACAACGAATGCTCAAGAAATTTCAAAAAATGCTTTAGGACTCAGACTAGGAGATAGTGATGGTTTTGGAGCCGAAGTATCATGGCAGCATGCATTGGGTGGCAATAATAGGTTAGAAGTTGATTTAGGATGGAGAGATAGTAGAAATTACGACGGTTTCAAACTAACAGGCCTATACCAATGGGTATGGCTTCTAGATGGAAACTTTAACTGGTATGCTGGTGCTGGTGGAGGTTTAGGATCTTATAGTTTTGAAGACAAATTTGGTTATAGATCTTCTGACACTTTCGTTTTTCTTGCTGGTGATATAGGAATTGAGTACAATTTTAACATCCCTCTTCTGTTATCTTTAGACTTCAGACCAGAAATTGGTTTTGGAGACGAAACATACAATAACAATGATTTAGATTTTGATATTGCGTTAGGTATTCGATTCCAGTTCTAAAAAAAATTCAATGTATTTTTTAATAATAGGCCTGCAATGGTATTGCAGGCCTATTTATTTTTAAACGGTTATGTGTTTATCTTCTTAAATGACCAAACACTTGGCCAATGTATCTTCATAAATGGCTTCATACTGTGGCACTATAGTGTGTAAATCAAATTTTTTAGATTGCTTAATGGCATTAGCTTTAAACATTTTTAAGCGGTTTTCATCACTTAAAATATACAATGCATTTTTTGTCATATCGTCAACATCACCTACATTACTTAAAAAGCCCGACATCCCATGAACGTTAACTTCTGGAATCCCTCCTGTATTACTAGAAATTACTGGTACACCAGAGGCCATGGCTTCTAACGCTGCTAAGCCAAAACTCTCTGTCTGTGAGGGTAATAAAAACAAATCACTAAAACATAAAATTTTATCAATTTCATTACTTTTTCCAAAGAAAACCACCTTATCTAAAATGCCTAATTCCTGACAGCGAAGTTCTACTTTTTCTTTCTCGGGGCCTTCGCCTATAAACATCAGTTTAGCGGGCATTTCTTTCTGAATGCTATAAAAAACACTAATCACATCCTGAACACGTTTTACTGGCCGTAAATTACTTATATGCGTAATAATTTTTTCGTCATCTTTCGCCATCATGCCTCTTTGGCAATCTGTAAACCCTTGTCCGTTATGTTTTTCTAAATCTATAAAATTAGGAACAACATATATATCATTTTTAATATCAAACAAACGTAATGTATCATCCTTTAAACTTTGAGAAACGGCAGTTACAGCATCTGATTTATTAATACTAAAGGTTACCGCTGGCTTATAAAAAGGGTGGCTGCCTACCAAAGTGATATCTGTACCATGTAAAGTGGTTACTATTGGGACATAAATACCTTCTTCTTGTAACATCTTCTTGGCCATGTATGCGGCGTAGGCATGTGGGATAGCATAATGCACATGTAAAATGTCTATTTGATGGAGTTTTACCATGTCAACCAACTTACTAGATAATGCTAACTCATAAGGTTGATAATGAAACAACGGATATTCTGGAACATTCACCTCATGATAGTGTACATTATGACTAATTAACTCTAACCTAACAGGTTGGCTATACGTAATAAAATGAATCTCATGACCACGTTTAGACAGTTCTAAACCTAATTCTGTTGCCACAACACCACTACCTCCAAACGTTGGATAACAAACTATTCCTATTTTCATTATTATGCTTTTGTATGATATCTTAATAAGTCAATAATTCGTCTTAAAAACTTACAGTAACATCCATTAATTTTTTTAATCAACTATGGCTTCATAGATAAACCGTTGAATTTCAGTTCTAATATTTTCTCTTAATAATAAGTTTTTACCTGCTCTTGGATAGGTTCTATTTGCCAAAAACACATAAACAATTTCTTCTTCTGGATCGGCCCATGCATAAGTTCCTGTAAATCCTGAATGCCCAAAACTTGTCATTGAGATGCAGCCACAGGTAGGACCATCATCCTCTAGTTGTGGTTTATCAAAACCGACACCTCTTCTATTGTCTTCACTACAAAAATAGCAGGTATTAAATTTATCAATGGTCTCTGGTTTTAAAAATCGCTTACCCCCATAATATCCTTTTTGTAAATACATTTGCATAATTTTTGCCACATCATTAGCATTACTAAAAACACCTGCATGACCACCAATACCATTTTGCATAGCTGCCCCCATATCATGTACATACCCATGTACTTTTTGATATCTGTAATAGTCATCAATCTCTGTAGGTACAATTTTTTTACTGCTTATTTTATGATACGGATTATACATGGTATAATTTGCCCCTAAGGGTTCATAAAAATGTGCCTCCGTTAATTGCTCTAACGTTCTGTCATAGTGGTACTCAATAAACTCTTTTAAAATATAATAAGGAAAATCACTGTAACGGTATTTTAATCGGTCTAGCAACTCAGACTCTCTAATTATTTTTGGGATAGAATCCTGATAGTCTGTTCTTAAAAATAGATTTTTTGATACTTCAATATTAAACTCTGCACTGCGCTTTGCTCTGTAATATTTAGGACTTGGTTTTTTAGTTTCTAAATCAAGAGTATTGTAATAAAATGGTTCCCAAGGTCTTAACCGCGCATAATGAGACAACATGGCTTTTAATGTAATATTTTCTTTATTTGATCCCTTATATTCTGGTAAAATTTCAGATAATTTGGTATCTAAACTCACAACACCTTGCTCTTCAAGTTCCATAAGTAAGGGTAAGGTGGCCAATATTTTCGTTAACGACGCAACGTCATAAATATCATCAAAACCTATTTTTTCTTTGCCTTCATACGTGTGTTTTCCAAAATTTTTGTTGTAAATCACTTTTCCTTTTCTGGCAATCAATAGTTGAACACCTGGAGTCATTTCATTTTTAATCGCATAATTTACAAGAGAATCTACTTTTTTTAACTTCTCTGAACTCATTCCAACGCGCTCAGGAATAGTATAACTAAGACGTTTTAATTCATTGGTATAAATTCCTGAAAACTTTGTAAAATAATCGCCCACTGAAACTGGCAAATGCCCTTTTGAAGGTAAGGCTCCAAAAAGAATTTGAGCAGATTTTTCTTGTGCTGTTTTACTATTTTGATAACTAACTACAATGCTTTCAATATTATCAATACGCTTTAAATCCGACAAGGCATAGGGTTTTACAAAAACGTTAAGTATCACCTTATGGGTTTCTGCAATACTATCAATCCATTCTAGCTGTTCTTCAGAGAACTCATAAGCTTTCCATGGATTAGCGTTTGAACGGTGAAAACCAATAATTACCGTGTTATATACTTGTAATTTATTTTTTAAGTCCTCCAGAGAGTCGCCTTGTAAAGCATGAACCTTCCCGAATTTTTTCAATGCATTAAAAAATGGTATACCTGAATCATCTCCAAGCTCAATATAGGCTATTGTTTTTGTCTCTAGGTCTCTCAACGGCAGTAGATCCCCTTCATTTTTAACTATGGTAATGGCATTTTCAAATAATTCCTCATTAAGCACATCATCTTTTAAACGGTTAAGATCTTTTGATAAATCAGCAATAGCAACTGGTTTATAGTTATGTAAGCCTACTTTATATTTGGCCTGAAGAATCTTTTTTACAGAGTATGCCAACCTACTTTCACTGATATCCCCTTTTTTATAGGCTTCAATAATTTTTGAGGTACCAATACCAACATCTTCAGACATAAGCATAACATCATTACCCGCTTTAAATGCCGCTAAATCTATATCGCTCGTTTCATCAAAATCTGCAGCACCTTTCATGGTCAAGGCATCGGTAAAAATTAACCCTTGAAAACCTAATTGGTTCTTTAAAATATCGGTCACTATGTGGTGTGATAATGACGATGGAGAATTTTCCTTAGCTTCTAAACTCGGTACATTTAAATGAGCCACCATAACACTGGATAAACCAGCTTTTATGAGCTGTTTGTATGGATATAATTCTACTGAATCAATCCGCTTTTCATCAAAATGTATTGTTGGTAAGGTTTTGTGCGAATCTTGATCTGTATCACCATGCCCCGGAAAATGTTTCGCGTTTGCCAAAACACCACTGCCTTGCATGCCTTTCATAAAAGCTAGTGCCTTCTGCGTAACGTCATCACGACTTTCTCCAAAAGATCTATTACCTATAATTGGGTTTTTAGGATTCGTATTTATATCTACTACGGGTGCAAAATTAAAATGTACCCCTAAACGTTTGCAGTGCTCACCTATTTGTTTCCCTGTTTGTTCTACTAATTTATTATCCTTTATCGCCCCTAAAGTCATATTCCACGGAAAGGCATAGGTTGAATCAAGTCTCATGCTCAATCCCCATTCAGCATCCATACCAATAAGCATTGGTAACTTAGATAAGGCTTGTAATTCATTATTCAATTTAGCCTGACGGTATGGTCCTCCATTGGAATAAATAATCCCACCTATATGATGCTCCTTTATGCCTTTAACAACTTTTATCTTGGATTGAGCATCTAGATTTGACATGACCTGAACCATGTATAACTGCCCTACTTTCTCCTTTAAAGACATGCTATTGTAAACACTATCTACCCATTTCTCTTGAGCAGCAACATCTTTTGATAGCAAAGGATTTATGTTTTTTTGACTGAAACTTAAAACAGTACAAAGCAGGCTTAAAATTGATATATAGATATGGCGCATATGGATTAATTATAAGGTTTTAATAGCTAAGAAACACTAATAATCATGCCAAAATAACACTTTTTAAAAGAAGATAAAAAGTCTTTAAGATAGATTTATATTTAAATAGGATATCGTTACTTTATAAAACGACTATGCCAACTTTCACTAGCAGGCACTTCCCAATTTTCATTGAATTCCTTAATATTAGCCACCAAATTATTGAAGACAATGGTGTTTTTAGATACGGCTTTGTCTTTGGCCATTTTTCTAAAATCAGTTAAAGACTTATACGCTATATATGCGCCTTGTTTGTAGGATACATTCATTTTATCCATCAAATCTACGTTGTAATCTTGTTCTAATTGTTGAATAAAATGAACGGAGGCGTCTATAGAACAACCCGTTGCCACATTCATGCTTTGATTTAACCCTAAAACAATAAAACGCTTATATTTAACAACATAACCCGCTTGTAAATCACCTCCATGAGCTGTCCAGTTTTCAATAAACGTTTCAAGCTTTGATTGTATTTCCTCTAATTCTTCTTCAGTAAACGAGCGGTTGGCTTGATAAATCCAAACCCGTGATTCTTCTGGTAATGTATTGAAATCTACTAGCATGTTTTCTTTTTTTAGTCTCAAGTATATGTTTTACAAATCCTGAGCGTTAGCAATAAGTTCTGCGATGTCTAAAACAGCAACAGCATTTTCTTTTTCTTTGGCTTTTACACCGTCTGTCATCATGGTATTACAAAACGGACATCCGGCAGCAATAATCTCTGGTTTGGTTTCCAGAGCCTGTTCTGTACGTTCTATATTTACTTCCTTATCCCCTTTTTCAGCATCTTTAAACATTTGTGCGCCTCCAGCACCACAGCATAATCCGTTACTTTTACACTTTCGCATTTCAACTAATTCAGCTTCCAACTTTTGAATCAGCTCACGTGGTGCCTCATAAACATTATTAGCACGCCCTAAATAACACGGGTCATGGAAAGTGATTCGCTTACCTTTAAATCTACCACCCTCAACCGTTAATCTGCCTTCTTCAAATAATGACTTTAAAAACTGTGTATGATGTAGCACCTCATAATGACCGCCTAAACCTGGGTATTCGTTTTTTATGGTATTAAAACAATGCGGACAAGCAGTAACAATCTTTTTAATATCATAGGCATTTAAAACCTCAATATTGGTAGCAGCCTGCATTTGAAATAAAAACTCATTTCCTGCGCGCTTGGCTGGATCTCCAGTACAGCTTTCTTCAGCACCTAAAACAGCAAAGTCTACATTCGCCTTATTTAATAATTTCACAAAGGCTTTTGTAATTTTTTTTGCTCGGTCATCAAAACTTCCAGCACATCCCACCCAAAACAGTACTTCGGGTTGTTTGCCTTGCCCCATATATTCGGCCATTGTTGGTACTTTGAGTAGATTGCTCATGTGATACATTATGTTTTTTGCGTTAGGGATTGAGCTATTGTTGGAGCTCCTTGAAAAGAGCGACTTGCGAAAGCCCGACCCTTGTGGTAACGCCCTTATTATATAATTATTCGTTTTTCCAGTTTAGCCTATCCATTTGATTGTAAGGCCACGGTGCACCATTGTTTTCTATATTGGTCATCATAGTATTAAGCTCTGCTGGTGCAGCAGATTGTTCCATAACCAAATACCGGCGCATATCTAAAATGATAGATAATGGATCTATACTTACAGGACAAGCCTCTGTACAGGCGTTGCAGGATGTACAAGCCCAGAGTTCTTCTCTTGTTATATAATCATCAAGAAGTTGTTTACCATCCCCCTTAAACTCGCCATTATTTGCATCTATATTTTTACCCACCTCTTCCAGACGATCTCTGGTATCCATCATAATTTTACGCGGTGATAATTTTTTGCCGGTTAAATTTGCAGGACATTCACTGGTACAACGTCCGCACTCTGTACAGGTGTAAGCATTGAGTAATTGTACCCAATTTAAATCTTGTACATCACTAGCGCCAAATTTTTCTGGAATATCATCCTCACCACCTTCAGCGGGAGCTGCAAACGGATCGGCATCAGGATCCATCATCATTTTTACTTCATTGGCTACCGCCTCTAGGTTATCCATTTGTCCTTTAGGTTGTAATTTTCCGTAAAATGTATTTGGAAACGCCAGTAAAATATGTAGATGCTTTGAAAAATATAAATAGTTTAAAAAGATGAGAATACCAATAATATGCAGCCACCAGGCACCTCTTTCTATAAGATGCAGTCCATTTTCTGGCATACCTTCAAAACAGGGTGCTATAAACTGACTTATAACATTTCCTGAGTTTAAACTTTGAAATTGTGAATCGGTAGCATTCATAACTAAAAACAGAGTCATTAATACCACTTCAAAATACAGAATTAAATTACCATCTTGTTTAGGCCATCCTGACATTTCACTTTTCATGAAACGTGCTAATTTGATAACATTTCTTCGTACCCAAAATACGGTTACTGATACTAAAACAAGACAAGCTAAAACCTCAAACGTTCCTATTAAAAAACCATACACGGAAATGGGCAATACTTTTAATCCTATACGATGTGTACCAAATAAGCCATCAAGAATGATCTCTAAAACTTCAATATTTATAATAATAAAACCAATATAAACAATGACGTGCAGCACCCCAGAAACAGGACGACGCACCATTTTGCTTTGCCCCAAGGCAATCCTAATCATGTTTTCCCAGCGCTGAGATTGATTATCTGACACGTCAATATCTCTACCTAGTTTTATGTTTCGAATAAGCTTTTTTACATTTTTAGCAAAATAGCCTATCCCTAAAACGAGTATAACGGCAAATAAAACGTTGGAAATATATGACATGATTATTCAGTTTCTTCACCCTCTTGATATGGAATTTCTTTTTTTGAAAGAATTCTAAAATATCGTTTTGGATGTAATTTTATATCACGTAATAAGGCCTCAAGTTCTTGACTAGCCCCTTGAAGATTATTATAAAGCGCCTCATCTTTAAGTAATTTACCCATTGAGCCCTCACCTTTCTCCATACCAGCCAAAACACTATTTAAGGTTTGAAGCGTCTTATTTAATGAGGTAACCGTTTGGCCAATTTCTGCATTTTTTAATTCTTCTGACAATGCCGCCAAATCAGCACTTGTGTTTTTAAAATTCTCAAGAATGGCAGCAATATTCTCATCATTTTTATTGAGCAAACCATTCACTGAATTAGAGGTATACTTTAACGATTTTAAGGCTCCATTTAACTCTGCGATGGTAGCCTTTAACCCTTTTTCAGAATTGTCTTTCACTAACTCATTCATACTTATTAAAAGCGTATCTGTTGCTCTTAATGTAGAATTTAATTCACTACTAATACCCGAAAAATTCTTAGACAAACTAGTTACCAAACCAGGCTCTACGTAAGATTGTATAACATCGCCTGACTGAGCAATTTCTCCATCATTTTCAACAAGGATGGCTAAAGCGCTCCCTCCCATAAGTCCCGTTTCGTAAAGTTTAACCCTACTGTTTTTTGAAAATTTTAATTGACTGTTTACAGCAAAAGTCACCCTTGTTTTACCAGAGTCATAGTCATAGGCAATATCCTTAATTTTACCAACCACATTACCTTTAACCGTCACCGCCGAGGACTTGGAAAGTGCATTATATTCAAACTCTGTATAATATATATTTGAAGAATCTAGTAAATTTTGACCTTTTAAATAATTAAACCCAACTATAAAAAGTGCGATGCCTAATATAACTAGAATACCTGTTTTAACTTCTCTTGTTACTTTCAAAATAGCTTAATTTGAAAAGCAAATTTAATATAAATTTGAAAAGAACACGCTTAATTTGCAACTGATTTTAACGCCTCGGTCAATGCTATTTTATGACCATCTTTAAAAGCAACGATAAAACAGGACGTATAACCTTTTTGTTTTGCCTCTTGTTCAAGCTGCTTTATCATGGAATAATTTGAAGTGTTTCCATAAAAATACTTATATAAATTACCTTGCTTCTCTTTAGATACACCTTGTAACCCCTTAAAGTTAAAAGGTGCTGTATCTATCGATTTTGAACTTGCAGCAATTTGTACTTTAAACGTAATGTTTGTGTTTATAGCAGACTCTGATGCTTTATTAGTCATTAAGGCCAAATTACCCACATTGGAATCTATACTTTTCTTATACTCTAAAACAGCATCAGCAATAGATTTTGATATTTGCTGTTGCCCTTTTTTAGAATTTAAATAAGCTCCTTCTTTTTTATACGTTAAAAACCCTGTTTCTACCAAAACACTTGGCATCACTGTTTGATGCAATACTATGAAGCCCGCCTGCTTAACGCCTCTATTCTTCCTTTTTAAAGTATTGGTAAACTTATCTTGTATTAAACTGGCCAACATAATACTTTGATCTAAATATTCTTCTTGGCTTAAAAGGATACTCATTACCGATTCTGGTGAATTAGGATCAAAACCAGCATAATTTTCCTCATAATTATCCTCCATAAAAATTACAGAATTCTCTTTTTTTGCAACCTCAAAATTAGTTTTATTCCGATGGGTTCCTAAAACAAAGGTTTCTGTGCCATGGGCTGCAGAATGATGTGAATTACAATGTACCGACACAAACAAATCTGCATTAGCTCTATTGGCTATTTGCCCTCTAACAAATAAATCTATAAATGTATCTGTCTTGCGGGTATAAACTACTTTTATATCAGGATGACTTTCAAGCATCTTACCAACGGCTAAAACCACCTTTAAGGCAATATCCTTTTCTTTAAAACCATTCCCAATATTACCTGGGTCATTTCCACCATGACCAGCATCTAAAACAACTACAAACTTTTTATTGCTAGGCACTTCATTATCAACGGTAACAAATGAAGAGCAAAGTAAAACACTTATTAGAGATACGAAAATGGCTAATTTATACGTTTTCATGAGGTAAATTCTTTTTAGTTTTAAACACTAACTCTCCTAAATCAATACTATTTTATTTTTTTAGAAACATTAACAAGTTGTAATCTATGAACTTAGCGAATAAAAAAACTCGGTCTATCTATCAAACTCTTTGAGAGCTGTTTTTATTTTAATTTTTTAATTGAATATTAAATCAATCACAGAAAAATATATGTAATTTTGGCTTTTCAAAAACCGAGCCATACTTTTACAAAAATACATTTAAAAGCGTTGCACACAAACAACTTTAAAATACTTTTTGCGCTAAGTTTTACAGTGTTTATTAACATGTTAAGCTTCGGTCAAGACATCCCTAAAAAGGAAAAAAAAATAGACCGACTGGTCATAGAGACCCAAGAAAAAGATTCGCTTAGTGTTACTTCTGATAGTCTTGCATTAACTGAAATTTCAGAAAAAAGCCAAGACACTACCATAATTGATACTATCATCCCTAAAAAAGAGCTTTTAGAGAATGTTGTAGATTATCATGCTGACGATTATACCAAATTCAATCAGAAAGAACATAAACTCTACTTATATAATCTGGCCAGAATTGAGTATGGAGACATGAAAATTGAAGCAGGAGATATTACTATTGATTATAATAAGAATACGGTATATGCTAAAGGCATTGTTGATTCTACAGGTGCTTATGAACAAAAACCTGTTTTTTCTCAAGGTAGTAATGTGGTTGAGCCCGATTCTATTCTTTTCAATACTGAGACTAAAAAAGCGCTTATTTATAATTCTCAAACAGAACAAGGAGATGGTACTGTAATTGCATCAATTACAAAAAAAGAGAATGACTCTGTTTACTTTATTAAAAATGCTAAATATACAACTGCCGAAGACCTTGAAGATCCTGATTATTATATAAAGCTTAGAAAAGCAAAGGTGGTACCAGGAAAAAAAATTGTAACAGGTTTAGCCAACATTTTTATATATGATGTACCTACCCCTGTTGGATTGCCTTTTGGTTTTTTTCCACAAAGTGAGACTCAAACCTCGGGTATCATTTTACCTACTTTTGGAGAACAAAATGATCGGGGTTACTTTCTTCAAAATGGAGGATATTATTTTGCTATTAGTGATTATGTAGATTTAACTGCTTTGGGTGATTATTACACCAACGGTAGCTATGCGTTAAGAATGGAAAGTACTTATGCTAAGCGCTATAGGTTTCGAGGTAATTTTGGGTTTAGGTATGAAAACTTAATTGTAAGTGAACGTGGTTTTCCAGACTATGCTAACAGTACCATTTATAATCTTCGATGGTCGCATAGTCAAGACTCAAAGGCTAACCCTAGCTCTAGGTTCTCTGCATCAGTAAACTTAGGTAGTAGCAAATATTATCAATTATCACAAAACAATAGTAATGTTGGTAACCGTTTAAACAACAACTTATCTTCTTCTATATCTTACTCTAAAACATTTTCAGGAGAACCGCAAGTTAATTATAGCCTTACTGCCACCCATTCACAAAACACACAAACTCAGGTTATCAATATGACGCTGCCTACATTTCAAGGTAGTGTTGGCAGAATGTATCCGTTTGCAGCAAAAGATGGTTCAAAAAAAGGAATTTTTCAGAATATAAATTTCCAATATAATGTGCGTGGGGAAAACAGAATTCAAACCACAGATTCTTTATTTTTTAAAAAGGAAATGTTTGATGATGCCAAGGCTGGCTTTCAGCATACCATTCCGTTAACAACCAACTTCAAAGTATTTAAACATTTTAGTATCAGTGCTGGAACTAGTTATAATGAGGTTTGGACCTTTAAAACGATTGAAAAAGCATACAATCCTATTGCCGAAACTGAAGTAGTTACCGACATTAATGGCTTTGATGCCTTTAGAACCTATAATTTTAGCACAAGTTTAGGTACCACCGTTTATGGAATGTTCAATTTTGAAAAAGAAGGAAAAGATTCAAAAATTAAGGCCATAAGGCATGTTATGCGCCCCTCTGTAAGCTATAACATCAATCCGTCATTCAGCAAATACTATGATTCTTATGAGGTTATAGACGCCGATGGCACTACGAGAAGTGAAGTAGAGTACACCCGATTTGAAGGCGGTATTTTTGGAACACCTAACAAAACCTTTTCTAGTAGTGTAGGGCTTTCGCTTTCTAATAATTTTGAAGCCAAAGTAAGAGATAAAGATAGTACGGCTACTGAAGCCAAAAAAATCATACTACTCAACAACTTAAATTTTTCAACAGCTTATAATATTGCCGGAGATTCACTCCAATGGAGCCCTGTAAGAATGAGTGGTGGCACACAGTTTTTTGATAATAAACTGAGTATCAATTTTGGAGCCACTTTAGATCCTTATGCGTTAGACAATAATAACAACAGAATTGATAAATTTAATATTGAGAATGGGGGGAGCCTCTTTAGGTTGACCAGTGGTAACTTAACCGCAAGTTGGTCTCTTTCAAATAAAAACAAGAAAAAGGGTGATGAAGATGATGACAGGTTAGAAGAAAATCTTCGTGGTGGAGGTAGAGCCGATGATTTGTTTGGTGTGTCTGATGATTATTCCAACCAACAAATGGGTAAAAAGAAAGACGATAAAGACAAACCACCCTCTGAGCTTTACAAACATAAAATTCCTTGGAGTTTAAGGCTGGCTTATGCTGTAAACTACTCAAATAACAGAAGGCAAAATGAAATATCGTCGCATTCACTAATGTTTTCTGGTGATATTGAACTCACAGACAAATGGTCTATTGGGGGATCTTCTGGTTATGATTTTAAGAATTTTGGTTTTACACCTACACAACTTCGTTTTGAACGCGATTTAATGAGTTGGCGTATGAATTTTAGCTGGACCCCCTTTGGACCGTGGAAACAATGGAATTTCTTTATAGGTATCAAATCTAGCCTACTTCAAGATTTAAAATACGAAAAGCGCAGACAACAAGACCTTCGTCTTTAATATAAATTGTTTAATCACGTAAATTATTTCTAAATGAAAACAATTATAACCACAGCAAAAGCCCCCGCGCCTATAGGTCCTTACAATCAAGCCGTATTGAGCGGAAACACATTATACACTTCTGGCCAAATAGCTATAAATCCAGAATCTGGGGCATTAGTTTTAGATGACATCACCTCCGAAACCACTCAAGTGATGCACAATATATTGGCTATTCTTGAAGCTGCAGGCATGACCTTTAACCATGTTGTTAAATCTTCTATATTTATTAGTAACATGGATGATTTTGCTGAAATCAACAATGTTTATGGTAGCTTTTTTAATGATGAAATTGCGCCAGCTCGTGAAACAGTTCAAGTAGCTCGATTACCTAAAAATGTTAATGTAGAAATTAGTGTTATTGCTGTAAAATAATACCAAGTTAAGCTGAATTTTTAGCCTTAGCATGTTTTCGTATTAAGGCTTTTAATTTATCTGTTTCAATAGGTTTCGCCAAAAAATCATCAATACCCGCCAGTTTAGCATTTTCTATATCCTGCTCAAAAGCACTAGCGGAAACAGCAACAATGGGCGTACCTTCTATTTTATATTTCTCAGTTTCCCGGATTAATTTAGTAGCCATTAGCCCATCCATATCTGGCATATAGATATCCATAAACACCATATCAAAATCTAAAATCTTATAGAGTTCAAGTGCTTCACGCCCATTTTTAGCGAAGGTACAATCTGCACCTTGACGCTCTAATAAAAACTTAATTACTTTTTGATTTGTTCTATTGTCTTCGGCCACTAAAACCCTAAACTTATTAAGCTCTACAGGTTTACTCTCTACATCAGCTGTTTTAATATTTAAGGTCTTCTTTAACTGCAAACTAAAATAAAATGCAGACCCTTCGTTCTCTTTTGTCTCTAATTTTAATGTACCACCTAATAAGCTTACCAATTTTTGAGAAATGGAAAGCCCCATACCTCCTCCTCTATAATCCTTTATTAAATGGGTATTATAATGTGAGCTTTCATCTTTGGGGGCTTTAAAAATTTGGGTTACTTCATGGTCTCGCATGCCAATTCCAGTATCCTTTACATAAAACGTAACAATTTGATAATCATCAATACCAACAGACTGATCAACAATGACAGACACCTTCCCTGAATGCGTAAATTTAATCGCATTATTTATCAAATTAATTAAAACCTGTTGTATTCTCACCGTATCACCTAGCGTAAAAAACTTATCCTTCTCTTCAGATAAGAACCTATATTCAAAAGCTAATCCTTTATCAAAAGCCTGATATTCAAAAACCTTAAAAAGCTTAGTTAAATCAGCCTTTAAATCCATCGCTTTTAAATTTAATTTAATTTCATCCTTTTCAACCTCTGCATTTGATGTCACCATATTTACCAATTGTAACAAATGCTTAGACGAATACTCGGCAATCTCAATTTGAGCTTGTTGATTCGCATCTAAATCTGTTAACTTTAGCATATTAAGCATTCCTAACACGGTACTAAGTGGTGTTCTAATTTCATAACTCAAATTGGTCATGTATACAGAATTATAATCTAACATTTTTTCCGTAGACTCAAATCCTGCTTTCAATTCCCTAATTCTTAACTCTAAGTTTTTAATTTTAACTTCATTTTTTAATTGGTTTTTTAAGAAATATTGTAATCCAAAAACCTGAATTATAGCCAAAATAAATAAAAACAAGGCGGCACTCTCTGTATATATCTCTTTTTCTAAAAAGGTATAACCTATTAGTAAAATACATGCTATAGAAAGGAATATAAAAAAGGACAATTTCCTTTTAATTTTTATAGATTTTATAAAATTAGGAACCAAATTCACCGATTTCGTTTATATTTTAGGTTAAATAATAACGCATCTAATTTACAAAACTATTTCTTAGCTTATAAACTTCCTACTTCTTTTAAATTTTGGTAATTTTAGACTTCGATTTTTTACAGTATATGAGAATAGAACATGATATAAAATTAGGGTTTAAAGATGTTATGATTCGCCCTAAGCGATCCACTTTAAGAAGCAGATCTGAGGTAGATTTAGAACGCACATTTAACTTTCTCCATAGTCCATTAATTTGGTCTGGCATCCCCATTATGGCAGCCAATATGGATACTGTTGGTACTTTTGATATGGCGCATACCTTTGCAGCGAGAAAGTTATTCACTGCTATTCATAAACACTACTCACTAAAATCATGGACTGAATTCTCTGCAAGTTTATCTCCTGGTATGGAAAATTATATTGCCATTAGTACAGGTATTGGCGGGAATGACTCTAAAAAACTATCAGACATTTTTAATATCAATCCTAATTTTAAATTTATTTGTATTGATGTCGCCAACGGATACTCAGAACATTTTGCAGATTTTGTAAAAAAAACCAGAGACAACTACCCTGATAAAGCCATTATTGCAGGAAATGTGGTTACAGGAGAAATGGTTGAAGAGTTATTGTTATCTGGAGCAGATATTGTAAAAGTGGGTATTGGCCCAGGTTCTGTTTGCACCACGCGTGTAAAAACAGGGGTGGGTTACCCGCAACTTTCGGCAATTATTGAATGTGCTGATGCTGCTCACGGATTAGGAGGACAAATTATAAGTGATGGCGGTTGTTCCTTTCCTGGTGATATAGCCAAAGCCTTTGGTGCTGGAGCAGATTTTGTGATGCTTGGAGGCATGCTTGCTGGGCATGATGAAAGTGGTGGAGAAATGATTAAAAAAAACGGTAAACCCTATCGGAAATTTTATGGTATGAGTTCTGCAACCGCTATGGAAAAGCACGTAGGAGGTGTTGCCGAATATAGAGCGAGCGAAGGAAAAACCGTTGAAGTACCCTACCGAGGTGCCGTAGAACAAACATTACAGGATATTTTAGGCGGTTTAAGAAGCACCTGTACCTATGTTGGAGCGTCACGACTTAAAGAACTGACCAAACGTACCACTTTTATAAGAGTGAATGAACAGGAAAATAGAGTTTATAATGACTAACCATAGTTTTTAAACATTTACAATAGAACCTATAGAACCGCTAGTATTTGTTGTAAGTTGATATATAAATTGCGGTTTTAAATTGGGCTCTTTTCTATGAGATACATATAAGATAGCAGTTTGAGTTTCGCTGGCAATTTTATTAACCAATTCGCAAAATAGAGTTGCATCATGGTCATCTAAATCATTTGTAGGCTCATCCAACACAAGTAGTTTAGGCTGTTTCACCATGGCTCTTGCTATTAATATTAATCGTTGATACCCTTTGGATAATGACAGAAATGGTTGCTTCCTCAATTCATAAAACCCCAAAATATTTAACCACTGCTTCGCAACTAAAATTTCGCGCTCATTAGGATATTTATACAAGCCAATAGAATCATAAAATCCTGAAAGCATCATATTTTCAACTGAGTCTAAACGCCTAAATCCACGTAAATATTCCGAAGAAAAACTCCCAATATGCTTTTTAATATCCCAGATACTTTCCCCACTTCCCTTTTTAAATCCAAACAATGTAATATCCTGCTGATAAGCTTTAGGATTTTCACCCGTTATTAAAGATAATATTGTGGTTTTACCCGATCCGTTTTTTCCAATAAGTTGCCAAAACTCTCCTGATTTAATCTCCCATGAAATATTGTTTAGAACACAACGCTCCTTATATTTTATGCTGACATTTTTAAACCGCACCAAAGACTCCTCTTTTTTTACATTTTCAGGCTTCGAGTATGGTATTTGAAACCTAAACCTGGACGTATCTGTAGGCTTGCTTTCGTTTTGTAGTTCAACCAAACGATTTTTACCCTCTATCCGATAAACCGTTTCTATAAAAGGTAAAATATCAGACCTTCTAACCGCCAACTGAACCAATGGTATATGGTTTGCTATTTCTGTTAGATTATGTTTTAGCTGTACCTGAGCTTCTGTATCTAAACTATCATAAATATTATCAACAATAAGATACTCTGGGTTTTTAGAAATAATATAATCTAAAAGCGCTTGTTTTCTTTCCCCTTGAGAGGAATGCAACAACGAATTCTTAACCTGAGTTTGAACTAAATAGATATCATGCCTTATTTCTTCTGAAATCAACTTATTAATTGTCTCTTCCGAAAAAATGGCAGGCTTTAAATGCTTAAGACGCGGTAGAACAGCTCCAGAAACTAAACGCTTTACAAATTCAACCTTGTTGTCTTTATTACTCAAATAAAAAGCAACATGGTTCATAGGTATAACAAGTGTAAACTAAAATTCTATAAATCTTTGGTATGAAAAGGAACTAATCCATCAATAGGTCTTCGTTCAAAATTACCTACTTTGAATCCCATTTCTTCTGCCACTTCTTTAATTTCTTTTTGAGCAAAATACGCAATTGATCCGGCAAAGTGAACTGGCACTATTTTTAGTTCTTCTTTATATTGCATAATCATATTTTTCGCAAACAACCTTATACCATCTTTAATCAACTTAATGGTGTATTCTGAATCTTTATGAAGAAACATAAATTCAGCAAAATTGGCTAAATACGCATTAGGGCTGGGTTGTTTATAAAGATTATATTTAATAAAATCAGCATCCATATTAAACTTAGACCCAAAAGCCACTTTTACATTTTCTGGCATGTGATTAAAATAATAATCTCTTATAAGTTGCTTGCCATAATAATTTCCTGAAGCATCATCCATAAGGGTATACCCAAGTGACTTAACACGTTGGTGTAATACTTCACCATCATAATAACTACAGTTTGACCCTGTTCCTAGAATGCATACAACGGCAGCTTCTTTAGGATGATTTATTGTAGCATAAACCGCGGCTAAAGTATCCTCATTAACCTCGATATGGGCATTAACAAAAATTTGTTGTAATACGGTTTCTAGTAATTCGCGTGCGTTATCTGTACCACAACCTGCGCCGTAAAAAAACACGTGGGTTACCTTTTTTCTATTTTCTTTTAATTCTTTACTCTTTGTTATAATCTTATGGAGTTTTTTATCACTTAAAATTGCTGGATTAAGACCTTTAGTCCTAATCTTTTCCATAAGTTTATTTCCGTTATAATCTACAGCTAACCAATCTGATTTTGTAGAACCGCTATCAACTATTAAAACCATACTCTAAGATAAAAAAACTCCACAGTTTATTGTGCTTTAAACACAATATATCTGCGGAGTTAATCATTATTTATTTTTATTTTTATTTCACAGATGCAATGTGTTGTGCTAAGTCAACCAATTTCGTTGAATAACCAAACTCATTATCATACCAAGAAACTAATTTTAAGAAGTTATCATTTAACGCAATACTTGCTCCTGCATCAAATACACTTGTTAGTGATTCAGACACATAGTCTTGAGATACAACAGCTTCTTCAGTATATCCTAAAACTCCGTTTAATGGGCCTTCTGACGCAGCTTTTAAAGCAGCTTTTACTTCATCCCAAGATGCTGATTTTTCAATTCTTACAGTTAAATCAACCACTGATACATCTGGAGTTGGTACTCTAAATGCCATACCTGTTAATTTTCCATTCAATTCAGGAATTACTTTACCTACTGCTTTAGCTGCTCCTGTAGAAGAAGGAATGATATTAGCTAATGCAGATCTACCACCTCTCCAGTCTTTTCTTGAAGGACCATCAACAGTCATTTGAGTAGCTGTAGTTGCATGAACTGTAGTCATTAAACCTTCAACGATACCAAAGTTATCGTTAATTACTTTAGCTAAAGGTGCTAAACAGTTTGTAGTACAAGATGCATTTGATACGATAGTATTTTCAGCTGTAATTTTATCATGGTTAACTCCCATTACAAACATTGGTGCATCTGCAGATGGTGCAGAAATAGCAACTTTCTTAGCCCCTGCAGTAATGTGCTTTTGTGCTCCTTCTAAAGTTGTAAAAATACCAGTACAATCTAAAACAACCTCAGCCCCTACAGCATCCCATTTTAAATCTTCTGGGTTACGCTCAGCAGTAATTCTAATTTCGTTTCCATTTACTACTAAGTTTCCATCTTTAATATCAACAGTACCGTTAAATCTGCCGTGTACAGAATCATATTTTAACAAGTATGCTAAATGCTCAACGTCTAATAAATCGTTGATTCCTACTATTTGGATATCTTCTCTTGAAGCTGCTACTCTAAAAGCAATTCTACCAATTCTACCAAATCCGTTAATTCCAATTTTTAATTTTGACATAATCGTGTTTATAAATGTTAAGTGCTCATGATATCTGAGACACGCAATAATTCTAAATTTATTTTTGTTTTTCCTTTAATAGCATTATCTAAAGGCGTTAATTCCATTTTTCCGTTTTGTAAGCCCACCATATAATTGCTTTGTCCTTCAAGGATGGCTTCCACAGCTTTTACGCCCATTCTACTGGCTAAAACGCGATCAAAACAAGAAGGTGCTCCACCGCGTTGCATATGACCAAGTACTGAAACTCTAACATCATAGCCTTCCATGTTTTCATCAACATAATCTTTTAGTTCAAAAATATTTTTACCTATTTTATCCCCTTCGGCAACAACCACAATACTAGATGTTTTACCTGATTTTCTACTTTTATTTAAAGAATCTACCAATCTATCTAATCCTAAATCTTCTTCAGGAATTAAAATTTCTTCAGCACCACCAGCAATTCCAACATTTAAGGCTATATGCCCTACGTCACGCCCCATTACTTCTATAAAAAATAATCTGTTATGTGAACTTGCTGTATCTCTAATTTTGTCAATAGCATCAACCACTGTGTTTAGAGCTGTATCAAACCCTAAAGTGTGAGAGGTTCCGAAAATATCATTATCAATGGTTCCAGGAATACCCATCACAGGAAAACCAAACTCTTGGTTGAATATAAGTGCTCCTGTAAACGATCCGTCTCCACCAATAACCACTAATCCATCAACTTCCGCATCCATTAAACTTTGGTAAGCTTTTTGTCTTCCCTCCTTAGTTCTGAATTCTTTTGATCGGGCAGACTTTAGCATGGTGCCCCCTTTATTGATAATTCCTCTTACACTTCTGGCATCTAACTCTTTAAAGTCGCCTGTTATAAGGCCTTCGTATCCTTGATAAACGCCGATACATTTTATATTATGATAAGCACAGGTTCTAACAACAGAACGAATGGCTGCATTCATTCCTGGAGAGTCTCCTCCCGAAGTTAAAACGGCTAATTTATTTATTTTTTTTGGCATTAATTTTTTCTTTTAGACGCGTAAAATTACTAAACAAAAACCAAACTTTTATGACATTAATCACTTTTTAATAATACTTTAAACTATAACGTTTTAGTTTTACAAAAAAATGTAACAAACTAGTAATGATGAGGAAAGACGCCTTATTTCTCGGCAGAAGATTTTACTGAAATATATTCTGGAAGCACATTTTCTTTTTCAGACTCTTCATTAGATTGCTCCTGTAAATCGTTGTCATCATTTTTAACAAACAACTTTTTAATAAGTTCTTTAAAGGTATCAAAATCCACATTATAAGAAACTCCTACACCCTGTGTGTACCCTATATCTTCTCCAAAATACCTAATACTGTTCTCCCTGTTGAACACATTTGCTCTTAAATTTCCTTCATCATTAAGCATAAAAGAAATTTCCACATCACCAGCCACTACAGTTTGTGTAGCACTTCTGCCGCCTACGGGCACGCCTACTTTTCCATTAATGGAAACTTTGTCACTTAGTTGTGTTTGCAGTGTTACCCCAAATCGATCATCTGTTTGATAATCAGGCCTGTTTGATCCCGCTTCATAATTTAAACCTATATTAAATTTACTATCACCTCCAGAGAAAATACCATTCACAATACCATTAAGTCTTTCCGCAATGGTCCCTGAAAAATTAATATCATTGAGACCACTTGAAAATGCCCCAGTGGATAACAAAAATAACGCTTGATTCTGTTTATCTTCTTTAGACTGTAATCTATAATTAAGCTCAGACTTAACTGTTGAATTAACATTAGGAAATTCAAAATCAAATTCAGGCTCTGGCTGTTCTAACTCACCTACTAAAGCAATTTGAAGTTCTACTGGAATACTTCTGTTGATTGGAGAATCTAAAAGTGGAGATGGGTTAGCCTGGGTTTTATAAATAGCCAACATATCTATTCTAGCTTTTAAAGGATCACCTTCCCAATTTATGTTTCCTCCTGGTTGTACAATAAACTCTTTTTGTACTAAACCGCCATATGCAAAATTATAAACCCCTTCAAAAACAGAAAAATCGCCCCACATATCAAACTTACCATTGGTATTTATTTCAATAAGCAAACCGCCTCTACCTCTTCCTTTTAGAGAATGCCCTGTAGTTTTATCAATAATAAGTTCTACTTCAGCCTGTTCGGTAACATCTAAATCAAAATCTAATTCTAAACCTTCAATTTCATTAAATGTGAGTTCTATACCTGCGCGCTGCGCTTTTTTCTCTTCTGGAGTTATAAAATGGATAAAACTACTATCACCAAAAGAAGCCGAATCACTTAGAGGTATTTTAAAAACGGTACCACTTCGTGTTGTTCCAGATACGCTAATGACTAATTGCTCTGTGGGTCCCATAATGCTGGCACGACCACCTATAAATGCTGTGCCGTAGTATAGAGACTCTTCTTCTTCCTTAGTATCTAAAATTAACAACCGGTCTGTATTAATATGTAATCCTAAGCCCCATTTTGAAAAGTTATTATGACTTATAAAGCCATCAAGCTCTCCTTTTGAATTGTATTTAGTATCTGTTAACTGAATTTTATTAAAAATAAAGCTTTGCTCCTTTAAGGTTATAGAAGTATCTTCATTAAAATCAAAATCAACATTTAAATAAGGTATTCCCAGCCCTGCCTTTTTTAGTTGCAAATCACCATTAATATCAGGACGCTTTAAGTCACCCTCAACTTTTACAACACCTGTTGCTTCACCTCTAATGTTACTTAATATCCCTGCAAGCAAAGGGTTTAATGGGAATAAATTAAATTTATTAAACTCTAAATCAACATCAATATTAGAATAGTTATTATAAACATTAATATCGCCATGTGCCTTGAACGATTTTGAGTTATCATTCTTAATTTCGGCATCTACTTTATAATTGGTAAGGGTTTCATTTCCTGTTATGGTGGCGTCAAACGAGCCCAACAAAAATTCATTGACTTCCAAATCATCTATTACAATGGTTGAATTTGGCAAATAACTACCATTTTGCTGAACAATATCAAGTTTACCATTTACATTTCCTCCTAGCTTTAAACTATCAATAGTTGGTGTTATTTTTGCTAAATCTACATTAGTAAAGTCTAATTCAAGATCTTTTTGCGTTGAATCTATAACCACTCCTGAAAGTGCGATTTCTTCCTTGTTATGATTTACTTTAAAGGTTTCTATATCAAATTTAGACAATGCTTTATCGAATGAAATTTTATGCTTATCATCATTATTTTCATTGATAAACCATTTGTAATTTTTTATTGTGAAATCTGATTTTTTAAAACCTAAAACCGATTTGTTTTCTTCATTTATAGTGTGATAGAAATTCAAATTATACTGATCTTCCTTGGTCTTACCACCATGAAATTCTGTACGCATAAAAAGAGTATCATTTACGGTAATGTTGATTAGGTTAAAATCTGAAACTTCATAAAAATTAGAATTTAAATCGGCTATTTCAAGATAACTATCAAAAACGGGATTACTATTATCTACCTGTAACTCTATATCATCTGCTAAATAATCAAAAACCTTAATTCTTGGCGACCTAAAGGTTAGCTTAAACTTTTTTGAATCACTTTCAACTCGCCCTTTTATAAAAGTATTTTTTCCCAGTTCAACTTCTGGGTAAAAAACTTCTATAATTTTATTATAAATTTTAAAGTTAAAATTTATATGCTGATCTGTACGTACCTCATGAGGTTTGTAATTTGAATAGGCATAACCAATAGAATTTTCAAACAGCTTTTTTATATCTCTCAAGAAAAAATGCCCGCTTAACTCGCCTTCAACAATATCTGGCGAATTAAACGTTACATACCTAAGACTATCCTGAAATTTTGATCTTATTTCAAAGGCGTCAAATGAATAAGTGTCATTTTCATTCTTATAAACCGTGTTTTTAAACAGTAATCTTCCATAAAAATCATCATAGCTTCCTGCATTCATATTCATATTCACTTTACTTTTGAATATGGATATACTGTCTTTTTTTACAAAATTTAAAGTATTCAAATCGGCATAATCTACTACGGCTTCAAAATCATATTTTTTAACATTATCAGAAAAATCAACCAATCCCGTAAAATTCATTTTTAAATTACGGTCATTGACATTAAGGTTTCCATCAAATATTTTATTCATTATATTACCAGAAACCCTTACGTTTTTGTAATCATACCCGTTATAAACCAATTGAAAAATTTGACCTTTAACTCGAGTATCCAGTTTTTCAGCAGTAAAACCTTTTCCGTTAACATCAAAATTCAACGACCCTATTCCTATTTTTGAATCCCCTAAAAATGTTCCAAAATCAAACGCTTCAAAAATGACATTCCCTTTATAAACGCCATTATCTATATCGTCAATTTTATTAACTTCTAGGGTAGAATCTACAAAACCTAATTCTGTATTTATTTTGATATCGGCAATCACTTTTTGAGATGTTATTTGTGTATTACCCACAATTGAAAATTCTCCAAGTGTTTCAAAAGATGACGGTATAGCATCACCCAATACATTTGGCAGCATGGCTTTTAAATCACGGTAGGTTGAACGAAGCGCCCTGAAATCGCCATTCATGTAAAAATTGTGCGGTTTAGGGTTAAATAAATTTTTAAAATTTAGATTGCCATTTGCGTAAGTACGACTTCCTGAACTTAACTTTAAATTTTGGGCTTCTAAATTATTTAGAGTCCCCGATAAATCAACACTGAACTTGGCTCGCTGATTGGTGCCAAATTCATTATAAAAAATATTTAATTCATCTAATAACAGATTTGAATCTTTAAAACTGGCCTCTATTACTACTTTATCTGTAAAAAATTGAAGATCTTCCCTTTCGTATAAAAATTTTAAATCGCCTTGTAAAACAGAATACGGCGTTTTTAGTTGAAGGTTAGCAAACGTCATATCGTTTAGGGTATATGCAAAATCTGTCATCAAATTTTTCATAACCAAGCCCCTACTTTCCTTAAAGCCCAGGGTGTTTATTCTGGCACTAACGTCACTACCATATATTAAAAAGTTAGTAGCATTAATATTTAAGTCGTCAAACCGTACTAACTGTTCTGTTTGCTTATTTTCATTTGACATGATAAAAATACCATCATAAATAGACACATCACTAGACGATAGTAAGAATTCGCTTTTTCTAGTGCGAGGAGTGTCATCATCAAATCGACTCACAAAAACATCAAGATTAGTTTCTGTGGCTGCTTTATACGTTTTTATATGAAATAACAACCCTTCAACATCAATATCACCAAAAACTAAATCGCCTTTGGCTAAATTTGCAAAACTTAAAACAGAGGTGTTAAGTTCATTGACTGCAATGAGGGTATCTTTTTGGTAATCTTTTATCAAAATCTCTTTTAGCTCTACATCACCATTAAACTGCATGCTCACGCGTTCAATTTTAATATTGGTTTTAAAATCTTCATTAAGCCTTTTGGTAACATAACTTCCAAGCCCCGTTTGTACAAACGGAATGGACAATATAAGCACCAAAATAATGAAGAGCATTAATAAAATGCCTACAATTTTTGATACTATTTTTAGAAGTTTCTTGATAGCTGTTAAAGTTATAAGTTTATTAAGAATAAACTACATTTGCAATTACGAATAAATCATCAATTAAAGATGTTTTTATGTTTTCAAAATTAACAATTATTGTGCCTAATTTTTAACAATGACTTCAGAAAATATTTATATACTAGGAATTGAGTCATCATGTGATGATACTGCTGCAGCAGTAATACATAATGGTAAAATTTTAAGCAACGTAGTAGCCAATCAAACCATACATGAAGCATATGGCGGTGTGGTGCCCGAGCTAGCCTCTAGAGCACACCAACAAAATATTGTACCTGTAGTGCACGAGGCATTAAAAAAAGCAAATGTTATCAAAGACCAACTGCATGCTATTGCATTTACACGAGGCCCAGGTTTAATGGGTAGTTTATTAGTGGGTACCTCTTTTGCTAAGTCTTTAGCTTTAGGACTAAACATTCCTTTAATTGATGTAAACCACATGCAAGGCCATATTTTAGCCCATTTTATTGAAGAAGAAGGTTTTAACAAACCGCCTTTCCCGTTTCTTGCTATGACCATTTCTGGAGGCCATACGCAGATTGTGCAAGTGAATGATTATTTTCACATGACCGTGATTGGAGAAACCATTGATGATGCCGTTGGGGAAGCCTTTGACAAAAGTGGTAAAATTCTAGGGTTAGGGTATCCTGCTGGCCCCGAAATAGATAAACGTGCCAAACTTGGCAACCCCAAAGCGTTTAAATTTACAAAACCTAAAGTAGAGGGTTTAAATTTTAGTTTCTCAGGGTTAAAAACAGCTGTTTTATATTTTATTCAAAAAGAAGTAAAAGCAAACCCCAATTTTGTAGAAGAAAACCTCAATGATATTTGTGCTTCTATTCAACATACTATTATTGGTATTTTAATTGACAAATTAAAGCGTGCTTCAAAAGAAACAGGTATTACGCATATTGCAATAGGTGGTGGTGTTTCGGCTAATTCAGGAATCAGACAAGCCTTAAAAGATGGCGAAAGCAAGTTTGGCTGGACTACCTATATACCAAAATTTGAATTTACCACAGATAATGCTGCCATGATAGCCATCACAGGCTATTTAAAGTTCCTTGAAGGTGATTTTGCACAATCAAATATTGCGGCTTCGGCCCGCTTAAAAATCTAAAAATAAGCGAGTTTTAAAGTTATAAACAGTACACTTTTGAAAACTTATTCATGCTTAGATAACATAGTAACCCGATACGTTTAAATTTGAAAACGAATTTAAAACCTACACTATGTTAAAACAACTACCTACCCTATTATTTTTAGGCATAGCAACGTCATGCTTTACCCAAACCTCAACCGAAGACGCATTAAATTTAATTCATTCAGAAGAACAAGCTAAAAGCTATTTAACCCAAAAGCCTTCTAAACAGAATAAATTAATTACTTTTAATGAGGAAAAACATAAAACCATTTTAGCCAAAGAATTATTTAAAACCAGTATTGGTATTACTAAAATTTTTGACCATGAGTTTGAAACAATATTTTACAAAGTGATGACCAAATCAAGAAAAACGTATTACCGTGGTGCCATAATTCATCTGAATGGGGAAAATTTAGAGTATGCTGCTATTGAAGCTTTACAAAAAACAATAATGGATAAATACAAAAATGGGGCTTCTTTTGATTTTTTGGCCAAACAATATTCTATAGATAACCATGCTAACAAAGGTGGAGATTTAGGATGGTTTTTATCTGGTGACAAACACGTACAGCTAGAAACTAGTATTATTGAGCATGATTTAGGTGATATTTTCGCCCTAAACATTGAACATTCAAACGATTATTATGTCGTTTTAAAAACACATGAACCGAAAGAAATTTCAGAAATAGAAGTTTTAAAAATAGTTGAACAAAAATATTAATGCAGCTTTTTTATAATCCAGAAATAACTCAAGACACCAGTCAATTTACTTTTCCAAAAGAAGAAAGTAAACATATAATTAAAGTTTTAAGAAAAAAAACAGGTGATACCGTAAACATCACAAATGGTGATGGCTGGTTATTTACGGCTGAAATTGTTGTTCCCAACATTAATAAATGTACCGCAAAGATTATTGAATGTACCCTTCAACCTAACCATCATTATCATTTACATTTGGCTGTAGCACCAACCAAACTGAACGATAGGTATGAATGGTTTTTAGAGAAAGCAACAGAAATAGGTGTTGATAGCATTACCCCTATTATTTGTGATCATAGTGAAAGAAAAGTGGTAAAATTAGACAGATTTCATCGTATCATACAATCGGCTATGAAACAATCTTTAAACTGCTATTTACCAAAGCTTAATGAAGCTATCACAGTTAAGAGTTTTATAAGTAAGCATACTTCAGAGTACCAATTCATAGCTCATTGCGAAGACACCAATAAAACATCATTAAAAGAAGCTCTAAAACCTAATACCAACGTTACCATTTTAATAGGGCCGGAAGGCGATTTTTCATCTGAAGAAATTGATTTAGCCATTCAAAATAATTTCATACCTGTTTCATTGGGGCATACAAGACTAAGAACAGAAACTGCTGCTATAGTGGCATGCCATACCGTAGCACTTTCAAATGAATAATATGAGAACATTAATCACATGCTTTGCAATTATACTGTGTGTTTTTCAAATGAACAGTCAGGAATTGGCTGTTTTAAAATATAAAGGTGGTGGCGATTGGTATGGCAATCCAACCGCTCTGCCAAACCTCATAAGATTTTGTAATACCAATATAAATACAAGATTGCAACCAAAACCTCAAACCGTTGAAACTGGAAGTCCAGATATTTTTCAATATCCATTTATTCACATGACTGGTCATGGCAACGTTTTTTTTAGTGACGATGATGCTGAAAACCTAAGAAACCACCTTATTTCAGGAGGTTTTTTACATATTGATGACAATTACGGCATGCAACCCTACATAGTTGAAGAACTGAAAAAAGTGTTTCCTAACCAAGATTTGGTTGAAATTCCTTCCACTCATGATATTTATAACAACGCTTACCCATTCCCAAATGGATTACCTAAAATTCATGAACATGACGGAAAACGTCCGCAAGCTTTTGGTTTATTTTTTGAAGACCGCTTGGTTCTACTTTTTACTTTTGAAAGTGATTTAGGAGATGGCTGGGAAGATCCCGAAATTCATAATGACCCTGAAGATGTTAGAGAACAAGCTTTAAAAATGGGTGCTAATATAATCAAGTATGTGTTTGAACATTAGTTTTTTTAATATGATAAATTTTATTTTAGTACAACTTAAAGCCTTACCTACCTATTCTTTCTGAGCAATTTACACAGTTCCTAATTTCAATGCAACGCACTCATTACAACACCACGTTTCTCAAAAAAAAATTTCCCATTGTATTAATTTGTGATAACGTAACCCATGCTCCTAACATTGGAAGTCTGTTTAGAACAGCCGATGCTTTTGGTGTAGAAAAAATGATTCTTTGCGGTCAAGATATTACACTAGGCAGAAAAATAAAAAAAACCGCAAGAGCAACAGAAAAAGCGGTTATGCATGATATCAATAATTCAGCTTACAATGTTTTACAAACACTAAAAGAGCAGAATTACCAAATTATAGCTCTTGAAATCACAAACCGAAGTACTGCTATTCATACTTTTTCATTTTCAAAAGAAACCCCTATTGCTCTTGTTATTGGTGATGAAAACTATGGTATTTCAGAATCCATTTTAAATAGCGCCGACCATGTTTTACACATTGATATGTTTGGACAAAACAGTAGTATGAATGTGGTGCAAGCAACTAACATAGCACTCTATGAAATAACAAAACAACTCAGAACAGAGCAGAAATAGCTTGAGGATATTTTGTTAAAAAGCTTATTTCTTTTCGTTCTAATTGATTAGATTTACTACATAAAACGCTTCATGTGAATTCAAAAATCATTGCAAACGGTATTTTAAGAGCTATTACCATTATTCTTGGAGTAGCTTTATTACTTTTCTTTTTGTATAAAATTCAATCTGTTATTGGCTATATTGCTATTGCAGCCGTTGTATCATTAATAGGTAGACCAATTGTATTTTTCCTTCAACGCAAACTTAAGTTTAAAAATACTATAGCTGTTGTTTTAACTATGGTACTGCTATTGGGTATCATAATTGGTTTAGTTAGCTTATTTATTCCTCTAATCTTGAAACAAGGACAGAATTTATCATTACTTAATATTAATCAGCTTCAAGTAAACATAGAGAACCTTTATTCAGAAATTATTACTTATTTTGACTTGCATCATATTAACGTACAAGATTCTATAAATACGTCAAATTGGTTTTCAAAAATTGATTTCTCTTTAATCCCCGACTTTTTAAACACTATTATTAGTAGTTTCGGAAACTTTAGTATTGCCCTGTTTTCAGTACTTTTTATCTCTTTTTTCTTTTTAAAAGACAGTAAATTACTTGAAGGCATTTTACTAACGTTAGTTCCTGAAAAAAACGAAGCCAAATGGAAAATATCTAGTGAAAAAATTAAAAACTTACTTTCTCGCTACTTTGTTGGACTCATCTTTCAAATACTAATCCTTTTTGTTATATACACTATAGGGCTTCTTATTATTGATGTAGATAATCCTATTGTCATTGCCTTTTTATGCGCTCTTTTAAATTTAATTCCGTATGTAGGCCCTGTTATTGGTGCGTTTTTAATGCTTACTTTAACCATGACAAGTCATTTGGGAGAATCATTTAGTCAAATTATAGTACCTAAAACCTTATGGGTATTGCTTGTTTTTATTATTGGGCAATTGGTAGATAATTTTTTTAGTCAACCTATTATTTTTTCAAAAAGTGTAAAATCACATCCTTTAGAAATATTTTTGGTGATTTTAATAACTGGTATTCTTTTTGGCGTTATTGGATTAATTATAGCTATTCCAGCTTATACATCTTTAAAAGTAATTCTAAATACATTTTTATCTGATAATAAGATAGTTAAAAAATTGACCAAAAACTTATAGTTTAAATTTTGAATTCTGATCTTTTAACTTCCGACATTCAAGATTTTATATCGAAACATTTAGATGCCAGCATGTCTAAATTAGTTTTAAAGGGTACTCCTTTTAATATTAATACCAAGGTTATCGTTGAACAAATTGAAGCTAAAAACCGATGCCGAACAAAACTGCCTACATGGTTTAACACACCAAACATTTATTACCCTAATAAACTAAATATTGAGCAAACGTCTTCTGAAATTACCGCTGAATATAAATCAAATTTAATATCTGGTAGAACAATCATAGATTTAACAGGTGGTTTTGGGGTAGACTGCTTTTATTTTTCAAAGAAGTTTGAAGAAGTAACACATTGCGACATCAATGAAAGTCTATCAAAAATTGTAGCATACAATTACCAACAGCTTTTAGTAAACAATATTGGAACGGTCAACATTGATGGTATTGAATATTTAAAATCAAATAAAAAAAAATTCGATTGGATTTATATAGACCCTTCAAGGCGTCATGATAGAAAAGGAAAGGTATTCTTTTTAAATGATTGTTTACCCAATGTTCCTAAGCATTTAAACATGCTTTTTGAATATACGCAAAACATTATGGTAAAAACATCGCCCCTACTAGATATAATGGCTGGCACCAATGAATTAAAGCAGGTAAAAACCATACATGTAGTTGCGGTAAATAATGAGGTTAAAGAGTTGTTGTGGATTTTAGAAAAGGACTATAAAGGTGATATCACTCTTGAAACTATCAATATTTCAAAAGTCAAAACAGAACAATTTACAACTACCTTTAAAACAGAACAAGCTGCAATAGTAGACTATAATAAACCACTTAACTATTTATATGAGCCCAATGCAGCTATTTTAAAAGCAGGTGCTTTCAAGTCTATAGCCGAGAAATTACCTGTTTCAAAACTTGAAAAACATTCGCACTTATATACTAGCAATAGCTTGGTTGATTTTCCAGGCAGACAATTTAAAATAGAAAAGATTGTTCCATATAATAAAAAGGCATTAAAAAAGTTGAACATAAGCAGAGCAAATGTAACAACTAGAAATTTCCCAGAAAATGTTCAACACATAAGGAAAAAACTAAATATAAAAGACGGTGGAGACAACTACCTGTTTTTCACAACCCTCATAGATGGTGAAAAAACTGTACTTTTAACAAAAAAAGTAAACACTTAAATAAGCTAAGATCTTGGTTTGTCAATACCGCGATCATACATCACAATACTGCCTGCTACCGATACATTTAAGCTTAATTCAGATTTAAATTTTACTAAAAAATGAGATTTCTCTATGGCTAGTTTTGACAATCCATGATCCTCTGCCCCTAGCAAATATACGCAACGTCTGGGATGATGAAAGGTTTCTAAAGATTCTGCCTTGTCTGTAAGTTCTACGCCTACTAATCGAGTTCCTTTTGGTAAGTTACTAAAAAACGCTTCAAAAGTGTCATAATGATAATAAGGCATCGATTTTACAGCATTATGTGTATCACAAGCCTGGTTAGCATAGCGGTTTCCAATGGTAAAAATAAAGCTTGCGCCTAAATTTTGAGCAGATCGCCATAACACACCTAAATTTTCAGGCGTTTTTCCATTTTGAATACCTATTCCAAAAAACTCATTTACGAAGTTGTCATTCATGCCACAAAAATATCAAAGATTTAAAAACAAAAAAGTCTTTAGCAAGTAAGTTGTAAAAACCATTTTAAATCGTGCTTTATGAACTCTAAATTTCATCAAGGCAGTATTAATTTCCATATATTGATCGACATTTCGATTGATACACCAGCATTGATTAATTACATGAACAAAAACAAACTTATAAAGACGTTCTTATTATCAGGCTGGTAGGTATAATTAATTGTACAGGGTTATCGTTAACAATAAATTCAGCAGCTTTTTTACCTAACTCTTCAAAATCTGTCGAGATAACAGAAATACCTTTATTTATAAATTCTTTCATAGGCGTTTCGTTATAGGATAAGTACCCAACCTCTTCACCTAGCTCATATTGTTTTTCTCTACATTGCTTTAAAAAAGTACTCAATATGCGTTCACTAACACTTATATAGGCATTGCCTTTTTGTACATTAAACTGTTTCGGATCAGTAATAATTTTATAGCTAAAACTAAAATCTGCACAAAACTTTTCAAAAAAAACAACCGATTCTCTCGGATGATATGTATAGCTTGGGTAAACATAAACCAGTTGCTTATACTTTTTAAATAGCGGAACACCTTTTGCCAAACAATCATAAAAAGATTGTCCGAAATCTTGAAATATATAATTTTGATGCTCTGAAAATTGAACATTTAAATCAATTAACAATAATTGATCATTATTTATAGACGATAAAATTTCGGGCACCTCTACATGATCCATATTCATAACAAGGTATTTATAGTATTTACCCTTGCTATTATTAATGATGGTTTTAAAATTTTCTAAACTATAATGGTGAAACTGTAAATCTACAATAAAGTTTTTTGGTAAATTTTCAATTAATGCATTGTAAATCACTTGCTTATACTCTTTAAAGGTATTTAAAACTAGGAGTACCCGTTTTATGTTACTTGAAACAAAATATCCTTTATTTGGTATAGATTCAATTACGCCATTATTTTTTAAAATGGTAAATGCCTTAAATACAGTATCTCTTGAAAATTTGTATTCTTTACTAAAATCATTAACAGATGGTATCCTCTCGCCAACCTTTAAAATATTATTTGCTATGGAATCATTAATGGCATTAACAACAAGCTGATATTTAACTTCGCTACTGTCTTTATTAATCTTTACTTTATTCCAGTTCATTATATTTTTAAAATTAGGCGACTACAATATAAAATTTTTGAATTGATTATAACATCGCAATCTTTCTATTTGTTTCCCTGTCTTAACTGAAGAGAGAATTTAATCTATTAACCTGACCCTAAAATTGACCTCCTCCCGTTAAACCGGACAATTTAAAACTAGAGAAAACCGAGCAAATAAATGTGTAACTTTAAACAATTATTTGCATATGAAACGATCAAAATTCACGGAGAGTCAAATCGTATTTGCT
>NZ_VDCS01000020.1 GCF_006265225.1 Allotamlana fucoidanivorans
TCAATCAAAAGAATAAAAGAAGTTGAAAAATTACTAAATTACAGACCTATTAGAAAGTTTAATTATAATAACCCTATTGAAGTCCTAAATAATAAGTGTGTTGCACTTATGGGTTGAACTCAGCTTGTAATTTAAATCACATAAATGTATATAAGACATGATAAAACAAAAATTACGTTGTTCACTATTCGGTTTTCTATTATTTTCTTTAATCTCATTAGGGCTCCCGTTGGCTATGGAGGCTCAAAACACAGATACTTACAACTTAACAGCTGCTATGCAAGATGTGTCTGAAGACAATATTTTTCACGATGATGAATATTTCAATTGGGGGTCCACCATCATAAAAAGTGATGATGGTAAATACCATTTGTTTTATGACCAGATGCCAAGAAAACATGGGTTTTGTTCTTGGTTAACAGATGGCATCGTATCGCGAGCGGTCTCTGATAGTCCAACAGGCCCTTGGAAAAAAGTACAAGAGGTTTTAAAGGCACGAGGTGGTAGTTTTTGGGATCAGTATACGGTACACTGCAGTAAGGCCTACAAATTTGATGGCAAATATTACCTCTATTATATGTCAACTAATTCAGGTAATATGAATTTAACGCAAGAGCAACTTGAAGAAATTAGGCATACGGGATGGAAACCTGGTAACCTAAGAAATATGCTGCGATTAAACCAACGTATCGGAGTTGCAGTCTCTGATAACATTGAAGGACCTTGGAAACGTTTTGACAGACCCGTATTTGAGCCTCAACTCCCAATTGCCAACCAATCAAATAACGTTACAGTCACTAAACGTCCAGATGGTGGTTATTTAATGATTATTAGAGGGGATCAACCAGATCAACCATTTGATAAAATTATTAGAATGCAGGCTGTCTTATTAGCAGACAACCCGATTGGTCCTTGGAAAATGCAACCTAAACCTGTTGTTATAAATTACAACTCAGAAGACCCAGAAGTTTGGTATGACACTGAACGTAAGCGCTATTATAACCTGTATCATGCATTCGGTTATATGGGAATGATTACATCAACCGATGGTTTAAATTGGCAACGTGCAAAATATTATAAAGTTGCAGACAAAGC
The DNA here is from genome assembly GCF_006265225.1 of Allotamlana fucoidanivorans. Classification (GTDB taxonomy): domain Bacteria; phylum Bacteroidota; class Bacteroidia; order Flavobacteriales; family Flavobacteriaceae; genus Allotamlana; species Allotamlana fucoidanivorans. The sequence continues at coordinate 1,096 of NZ_VDCS01000020.1, forward strand.
TTATAAAACAACCGATGGCAATGTAGTACCTGTTCAACGTTACGAAAGGATGGGTATATATATGGAAAATGGCAAACCTTTAGTCATGACAGGAGGAATTTTAACGATAAAAGATGGTGTCGTCGATACGTATTCATTGTGTATTCCGCTTAAGCAAGATTAATTGACAGCTCAAAAAAAACTTACACAATGGAGAGCATCATAGTACCGATCCCCTCTCAAAAAAAATATTTAAAACCCTAGCTTCAGGTTTAAAAAATAATAAACGCCCACCAAATTAGTGGGCGTTAAGTTTATCTCATACTAACTAAACTAACCAATAAAATTAAGAGATAATAAGAATATTTTATTTTTTTTCTTTATTCATTAACTAATAAAATTAAAAGATAATGGGTAGGTTGGTACCTCTCCTTTACTCGCTTTTACTGCATTAACAATAGGAAAAACGACAGATATAAGGCCAAGAATTATAAAGCCTAACAACCCTAGTCCAAAAAATAATATTAACGGAATACATATCAAACAATAAATCATAAGACTTAATTGAAAATTAACTATGTTTTTTCCGTGAGCATCCATTTGATACACTTTATCCTTTTGTGTTAACCACAACACTAAGGGTAACAATAAACTACCAAAACCTAGCACCAAAGTAACTAATTGGCTTAAGTGTGTGATGACTATTAATTGATTATCTTGCCTCATGATGGTGTTTTTTTGATTGATTTACATGTATATGACGCAAAACCATCAAAAATGTTACACCTCATGAATTAAAATCAATCTTTTATGCCTAGTTTTTCCAAAATCGTGTCCATTAAACACCATTTTGTTAAGGACGACTGTAATAAATTGGCACCTACAAAAGCTGTAAACCATAACCAGTTAATGTTTACATATATGGCTAACAACAAACTAACTAATATAAAAGTTCCTGCTATACCTCTTACAATTCTATTTTTCATAATGCTTAGATTTTAAAATGACTAATTTTTTATTGATATCAAAAAAAATGATATACTTTACATAAATTTCTCAATAGGTACCACTGCTACTCTAAGTGGATTATTGGTTTCTAAATGTTTGTTGAATTCCTTTATTAAAACAAACAAGACCTCTATATGTGGAGCATCGGTAAACGAAAAAAACATGATGGACTGATTTCCACCGCGCTCGGCTCCAAACCAATTAGACACAGATTCGTTTTCATTACCAAATTTATAACCATCAATTTTTGCTTCACTAAAGTGATGTATCTCAGCTTGCCTAAAGAGTTTTATAATCTCTTTATGAAACACTTCTACGGCCGTTACCATTACTAATTTCATTGGCTTTATGTTTTTATTTATAGTTTTTACGTTCAATCATATAATACACCAACGGCACAACCAACAGCGTTAGGACCGTAGACACTATGGTTCCACCCATAAGCGATATGGCTAATCCTTGAAAAATAGGATCAAAAAGAATAACAAATGCTCCAATAACTACCGTACCCGCTGTGAGTAAAATAGGGGTTGTTCTTACAGCACCAGCTTCAATAGCTGCCTGTTTAAGAGGTATACCTTCTTCTAAGCGCAGATTTATAAAATCAATCAATAGTACCGAATTACGCACCATAATTCCCGCTAGAGCAATCATACCAATAAATGACGTTGCTGTAAAAAAGGCGCCCATAAGCCAATGTCCTAAAACAATTCCTATAAGGGATAACGGAATAGCTACCATCATAACAACAGGAGCTTTAAAGTTTTGAAACCATCCAACAATTAAAATATAAATGAGAATAATGGCTCCTAAAAAGGCAATTCCTAAATCGCGAAAAACTTCAAGGGTTATTTGCCACTCTCCATCCCATTTTATAGTGTAATCATCTTCGTATTCGGGCTGCCCCAAATACATTTCATTAATGGTATACCCCTGTGGTAATGGAATGTCCTTTAACTTTTCTTCCATACCCAAAATAGCATATGCCGGACTTTCCAATGCACCAGCCATATCTGCCATGACATACACCACACGTTTTTGATTCTTTCTATAAATACTTTTTGCACTGGCTGTTTCAGAAATATCTACCAAATCTGCAATAGGGACTAAATGCCCTTGTGAAGATTTCACCTGTAATTGTGAAATATCTGGAACCGTAGATTTTTCCTTTTCATCAAGCGTTAATACCAAACCTATTTGGGTCACGGCATCTTCATCATAAAGTGTAGTTAATGGCTTATTAGATAATGCCATATGCATGGTATACGCAATCTGCTTAGGGGCTACACCATATAACATCGCTTTTTCTTTATCTATAGTAAACTGATATTCTACCTGATCAGCTTCAACCATCCAATCTACATCTACTACATCAACCGTGTTATGTAGAATTTCCTTTACCTGATTAGCCACTTCCATTTGCTGGGCATACTCGGGTCCATAAACCTCAGCCACTAAAGTAGATAACACTGGTGGGCCAGGTGGCACCTCTACTATTTTTACATTGGCATTATATTTTGAAGCAATATTTTGAATATCTGGACGTAACAAAGATGCAATATCATGACTCTGTGCTGAGCGCTCTCCTTTATCAACCAAATTCACTTGAATATCGGCCATATTGCTTCCACCACGCAAATCATAATGACGTACCAACCCATTAAATGTTATAGGTGCCGATGTACCAATATAATTTTGATAATTTACAACCTCTGGCCTTGTTGCAAGGTATTGTGAAATTTCTTTAACAACTACAGCTGTGCGCTCTAAAGTGGTACCTTCGGGCATATCAACAACCACTTGAAATTCATTCTTATTATCAAACGGTAACATTTTCACAGCAACAGACTTTGTAAAAAAAAGCATCATAGACCCTAAAAGCAACGCAAACGTTAACCCTAAAAACAACCAGCGCTTTTTAGAATTTTCTATTAAAGGACGTTCAAACTTGTCATAAATCCTATAAATATAGGTGTCTTCTAATGCCTTTTTTGGCTTTTCCGTAGCTCCCGCTTTTTCTTTTTCTCGCAAGAAAATATACCCTAAATATGGGGTAATGGTTAAGGCTACAAACAAAGATAAAATCATAGCTATTGAAGCTCCTATTGGCATAGGCGCCATGTAGGGTCCCATTAAACCAGAAACAAAAGCCATTGGTAAAACCGAAGCTATAACGGTAAATGTTGCCAATATAGTAGGATTACCTACCTCATTAATGGCATATAAAGCCGCTTGCTTAAAAGGTAACCGCTTCATTTTAAAATGCCGGTGCATATTTTCGGCTATAATAATGGAATCATCTACAACAATACCAGTAACAAACACTAAGGCAAAAAGCGTGATACGGTTTAACGTATAATCTAACATATAGTAACTAAGTAGGGTCAATGCGAAAGTGATGGGAACCGATAAGAACACCACCAATCCGCCACGCCACCCCATAGCTAGCATCACTACAAAAGTTACTGCTATGATAGAACCTATAAGATGTAATAAGAGTTCTGATACTTTATGGGAAGCCGTTTCTCCATAATTTCGGGTAACCTCAACATGTACATCATCAGGAATTAAGGTTTTACGCAAATGATCTACCTTGTCAATAATCACATCGGCTATTTTCATCGCATCAGCCCCTTTTCTCTTAGCTACCGAAATAGTCACCGCTGGATACTCTGAATTATATTGCTCAGCTTTTTCACTAGCTTGACCAAAACCTAAACTAACATAATGTCTTGGCACTTCTGGGCCATCAAGAATAGCAGCCACTTGTTTCAAATAAATTGGTTGATTTTGCTGTACTCCAACAACCAAATTTTCAACATCAGTTACCGTTTCTAGAAACTTACCAGTGTTTACAACGAACTCGGTATCATTTTTATGGAAAACCCCTGAATTCAATTGGACATTATTCGCTTTAATCATCTCTGAAACTGACAAGAAATCTAGACCTGCTGCGGCTAACTTATCTTTATCTAAAACCACGCGAACTTCACGTTGCCTTCCTCCTATTTTGTGTGTAATAGCTACATCATTAACTTTTTTTATTTCGGCTTCTAACTCCTGAGCCATTTGCCCTAGTAGATAATCACTATAGTGTTGACTCCATAAGGTTAAACCTAGCATAGGAACATCATCAATAGCCCGAGTTTTTACCAACGGAAACGTAACGCCCTCTGGCATTTCATCCATGTGTTTGTTAATCTCATTATAGAGTTTTACAAAAGAACGTTCAATATCTTCACCCACGTAAAATTGAACAATCACCATGGCTTTTTCTTTCATTGATGTAGAATACACATACTCTACGCCTTTTATATTAGATATTAATTGCTCCAGAGGCTTTACCACTCTAGATTCAACTTCAGTAGGGCTCGCACCTGGATACCCCACAAAAATATCAGCCATTGGCACATCTATTTGAGGCTCTTCCTCTCGCGGAATTAAAAACGAACTATACACCCCTATAACCATAAAAACAATCATCAAGAGCACTGTTAGCTTAGAATTCATAAAGACCTTAGCTATTTTTCCTGCAAAACCTTCTTTCATATATGTATTTTTTTGGGCGTTTAAACGGGCTATACATTACAATCTTTTTTTGCCATTGAGCTAAGCAAAAAAAGGATTTTCACTGCTATCCCTAACGCAACGTTTTGTTATTGAATAGACACTTTGGCGCCGTTATATAATTTTCCTTCAGCCGAAATAATGTAACTTTCATTAGCTTGTAACCCAGATAGTACTTCTACATCCTCTCCAAAAGTTCTTCCCAACCGTAACCATCGTAATAGGGCTGTATTACTTTGACTTACAGTATAAACACCAGAGAGCTGTCCCTTATTAATAATGGCTGTTTTTGCTATTAAAACCATACCACTTTTTGTTTTTCGCTCCACAGGAAATTGTACAGTGGCATACATTCCAGATAAAATTTTTGCTTTGGTTTTATCCAACCCTATTTTTACTAAATATTGTCCTCCTGTTTGCACTGCCGATGTACTTACCTCATCTACTTTTCCGGTTATAATTTGGTTTGCAGCCTTTACATGTACGTTAACTTGTATGCCTTTTTTTATTTGAGAAATTTCACTTTCTGGAACCCTAGCCAATACTTCAAAAGTATCGGGTGACTCTATAGCAATTAACGCCTGCCCAGGATTAGCCATATCACCTTTTTCAATAGTTTTTCTAGTAACAACACCGCTAAAAGGTGCCGTAATATTGGTGTATTCAAACTGAGCATTCACCTCATTTTTCATTTGTTTAGCGCCTTCTAAACGCGCTTTGGCCATTTCATAAAGAGCCGTCATGTCATCTAACTCTTTCTGTGAAGCGCTCTGATCTTCAAACAAACTTTTAAAACGCATATAATCTTTTTCTGCATTTGTAAAAGCAGCCGTGGCTTCTGTGATATTAGCATCTACTTGAGCCTTTTTAGCCTGTAAATCGGCATTATGAATGGCTACTAAAAGCTGTCCTTTTTTTACTGAATCACCAATATTAACAGGAACACGGTTTACATACCCCATGGCTCTGGTGCTTAACGTGGCACTATTTACGGCTTTTATTTTTCCACTAACAGACAAAAACGAGGCATTGCCATCTGTAACCTGATGAACTTTTACCGATATGGCTGGCTCTGTATTTGAATGGTCTTGTTTATTTTCACTGTTACAATTAAAAAACAATAAACTAACAGCTAAAGTGAGTATGGTATATATTCTTTTCATTTTCAATGTTTATTCTTTGGTTAAATATTCTAGATATGCTTGCGCATAATTGTATTCATAAATAGCTTGGTAATAGGCTAATTCCTTTTGTGCAAATTGAGTTTCAGCCAACAGTAAATCTGACATTTTTTCTAAACCTTCTTCAAAACGGTTTGTTCTAATTCTTAAGGACTCTTCAGATTGTTCCATAGCTAATTTTGATAACTTAATATTGTTATCTGCATCCCGTAACATACGTCTGGCTTTATTCAATTCTAATTGGCTCTTTGAAACATACTGATCATATTCCAACTTAGCTTTTTCATATGCTGCCTTGCTCTTTTTAGCTTTACCAAAACGTTTTGTACCATCTAAAACAGTCCAACTTAATTGAGCTCCAACCACATAGCCACTTGCCCCACCTTGAAAGATATTTTCATCATAAAGTTCATAGCTACCAAAAGCATTTAATGTTGGTAAAAAACTTAAATTATCTGAGGTATGTTGGGTTTTATAAGCCTGCGAAGCCATTGCCATTGCTTTGATATCAGCACGTTCCTCTGGCACTGTTTCTATGATCCGCATTTGCAAAGTATTTAGCACAAGCTCATCAGATGGTTTTAAAATCAAAGACGCTTCATCATTCATTAAAAAAGATAAATAATTAGACGCATTATTAACATGGCTTTTAGCCATTTGAAGTTGGTTAGTCACCTCTATAACTCTAACTTCAACAGCCAAAACATCGGCACGTTGCATATACCCCTGCTTAAAACTATGATTAGCTAATGATTGGTTGGCTTGCGCTGCTTTCATAGCTTTTTCTAAAACAGCAACACCTTTATAAGCTAACTGAAGTTGCATGTAGGCTTTACGAACTTCAAAATTCAGATAGTCTGATGTTCTCTCTGTTTGTAAAGACATAGCTTCCATTGTACTTTTAGCGGCTTTCCTTTGATAAAATCCATCAATGTTTAAAAGCGGCTGCTTAACTTCTATAAGTGTGGCGAAATTTTGTGTTTGTTCTGGATTGTTAAGTAAATTCGGGTCAAAATCGGAGGTTGTAAGGATGCCTTGATTTAATTTAGAACCAAAAGCCATCAACGGATTTGTGGTAGCTAGCCCAGTATGAGATACCGTAATATTTGGCAAAAACACCGCATTGGTTTGTCTGTAATCTGCTAGTGCTTCATTGAAATTCTCTTTTGATATTTTTAGCGTATGATTGTTTTGATTTACTTTTAAAAGGACTTCATCTATAGAGATCTCAGTGGTATTTTGTCCTTTAACAGACCAAGCAAGGCTTAGGACACAACATGTAAAAACACCTAAATACGTTTTCATAATATTAATTTTAATACTACAAAAGTATAGTGGTGTTTTTTACTCGAAGTAACCTTAGTTACTTAACGTTTTTACATTGTATAAAAACAGAAAATATTAGAACACAAAAAATCAAAATGTATAGCAGTAATAAAAACCTAAAGATGAAGAATTAAGGAACCCTATTCAATAAGGCTATAAAACGGGGGTCATTGTGAAGCGATTTAAATTTAACATCCTGTTTGAGTCCCCAAAAGAAAAGACCTTGACCACCAAACTCATAATCTTTCTCTAAATATTTTATAGCATTTTCACGATCGTCAAGCCCAATATAAATAGTGGCTATCATATAGGCTGGCACATAAACCAATTTATTTTTATTGAGCTGATATTCTAAAATAGCCTTGGCTTTATCAAACGCACCAATCATACCATAACAATAGCCCAGCAACCAATTGGTATTTGAAGCTACACTTCTTGAGGCGAGAATCTCAATAGCCTCTTCATACCTTCCTAAACCCGAAAGATTAGATGCTTTTATCCATTTTAGCATATTGTCATTAGGAAATTTTATTAACGATTTATTCATTAAATCGATTCCTTTTTGAAATTCATTTAAGTAATAATAAGCTTGTCCCATATCGCCAATATATTTTGTTGATAAGGGATCTAACTTTAAAACTTGATTAAAGTTCTTTTCCATAAGCTCTATATTGCCTTCAAAAGCATAAATCCATGCAAGTTTATTGTAGGCTCCCACATAACTAGGGTTAAGCTCAATAGCTTTTTTTAAATACCTTATAGCGGTTTCTTTTTCATATTTATAGTAACTTATAGCTCCTAATGCTCCAAAGGTTCCGCCATCATTTGCATTAATAGCCAGAGCGGTTAATGCTGGTGTTGATGCTAGTTCTAACATTTTTTTGGGCGATTCCCTACCCCAAAATATATATTCCATATAAGTTTCAGCTACACCTACATAAGCTCTACAAAACTCAGGGTCATATTCAATGGCTTTTTTAAATAAATTCTCTGCTTTTTTAAGCTCTTCAACCTTTCCTCCACCTCTGTGAAAATACATTTGTGCCTCCTTAAATGCGGTATAAGCTTCTGCATTTTTTGTGGGTTCATTATCTATTCTTAAAACTTCACCTTCGCTTAATGTTATTTGTAATGCGCTAGCAATATCTCTGGAAACGTTACTTTGAATCTTGAAAATTTCTATTAGAGGGTTATCATAATTATCAGCCCATAGGTTTTTATTATTGGCTGCATCAACTAGGTTGGCATTTATGCGAACTTGATTATTATTTACCCTTACGCTACCTTCTAAAATATAATTCACGTCAAGCTCTTTTGCTATTTCCTGTAATGTTTTTTTAGAATTCTTATAATGCATGGCCGAAGCTCTTGAAATAACTTGTAAATTTTGAATCTTTGAAAGATGTGTTATAATATCTTCAGTAATACCATCGGCAAAGATATCTGGTTGGTCATCGTTATTCATATTAGCAAAAGGAAGTACGGCCAAGGTGGCTTCTTTTATATGGTTATCATCAATATTATGCATCATGAAATAAACCAGACCTAAAATTATGACTGAAAGTACCCCCAAAACATATAAACTTTTCTTCCTATACTTTTTATACTCTTCAAAATCTTTTGGCTTCGTTTTTCCTAAAAGATCTTCCTTTTTAGGCACCACAAGGTTTCCATTAATGATTGCAAAAATGGGAATAACCCGATTAACATTCTTGAATTCAACGGCATCAATAAACTGTGTTTTTATGCTATTCTTATTTCGTAATTGATCGTTCACTTTATCAGATATCAAAATAGAACCTGCAACACCCAAAGATTCAACTCTTGATGCTACATTAACGGCATCGCCAATAATATCATCTTGAGACTGAATAATATCACCCACATGAATACCTATACGAACTGGAATTTTTGGCTCCTCAGAAAACGCTTTTTGTAATTCAATGGCACACTCTACAGCTTCCATGGTACTTTTAAACACACTAAGCGTACCATCACCAAAATATTGAATAATTTTACCATTATAAGCCTCTGTAGTTATTTCAAAAGCAGTTCTATGACGTGTTCTTATTAAAACCGCTTCTACCTCATCTTGCTGCATTAAAGAGGTATACCCTTCAATATCAGTAAACATTATGGCTGCAAGTTGTCTCTGACTTGGCATTTTGGTTATAGGTTAGGTATTACTAATTTAATCAATTATCATGAAACAAGATGACTATCAAAAAAATTACGTGCCTTAAACCTGACAAATAATTAATATCTTTAACTTTAGGTTGCCAACTAAATTTTAATAAAAGTGTCTAAAAATCTTGAAGATTTCCTGTCTAATATTTCTTTTTTCTCTGAGGTTTCTAAAACATCATTAAAACAGCTAGCCAATCAGCTTAGCGATGATTTTTATATAAAAAACGAAACTATTTTTGAGAAAAATACTGTAGGTCATACCATGTATGTTATTCTAAACGGTACTGTTAAGATTCATGATAAAGACCATGTTTATGATACTCTTTCTACGGGTGATTGTTTTGGAGAATACGCTCTAATTGATAACGAAACACGATCAGCATCAGCAACAGCCCTAGAAAAGACAACGGTTTTAAAAATTGAACGAGAGGCATTTATAAACCTTATGAAACATGATATTGGATTTTCGCAAGGTATTTTGGCAGCCATGATTAAACGTCATAGAGAATTAGATCTGATTCAAGAACGCTTGGCCTCATCTAAGCTGGAAATTGAACGTACTAATAACAAAATAAGTGGTTTAATAAATGGTGCTATGGATGCCATTATTATGTTCGACACGCAATTTAAAATAGTGTTAACCAATCCATCAGCAAATCTATTATTTGAAAATGAAGATGTATTGCAGCGCAATGTGTTATTCTTTTTTGATGAACAGAGTGCTAACCTCATTGAAACGCTTGTTGAATCTGGAATTGCCAATGCATCTACTGTAAACAACTATTTACCTGATACTATTACGGTAATCGGATCAAAAGACACGCATACAATCAATGAAGGTACCATAAGTAAATCTGGGCATGGTTCTGAAACTTTTTTCACACTTATTTTAAGGAATATTGAAGAGCGTCTCATAACAGAGGACAAAATTAAACTGCTAACAAAACAAACGAAATATCTTGAAGAAGAGATAAAAGAACTTACCAGCAGCTATGGCATCATTGCAGCACATCATAGCATGAAAAAAGCTCTAAATCTTGTTCATCAAGTTGCTAAAACAGATGCAACCGTTTTAATTCATGGCGAAACTGGAACTGGAAAAGAACTTATTGCCCGAGCTATTCACAAAGAAAGTAACAGAAATGATAAACCGCTTATTAGAATTAATTGTGGTGCCATTCCTGCCAACTTAATAGAAAGTGAATTATTTGGTCATGAAAAAGGCGCTTTCACAGGTGCAACTGTGAGTAGAAAAGGTCGATTTTTATTAGCAGACAAAGGCACTATTTTTTTAGATGAAATTGGTGAAATGCCTTTAGAGTTGCAACCAAAATTACTTCGTGTTATTCAAGAAGGTGAATTTGATCCTGTTGGAAGTTCAGAAACGATTAAAGTAGATGTAAGAATTATTGCTGCTACACATAGAGATCTGCTAGAACGTTCCCATTCTGGGAAATTTAGAGAGGACCTGTTTTACAGGTTAAATGTTTTCCCTATTGAAGTTCCTGCCCTTCGTGATAGAGAACAAGATATTTGCTTAATTGCTCAAGAAATGATTAACCTGTTTTCAAAAAAGTTGCATAAAACTACCATTCATCTTACTAAGGCAGACAAAGCCCTTCTTACCTCATATCATTGGCCAGGAAATGTAAGAGAACTTCAAAACCTAATAGAGCGTGCCGTTATTGTTTCTGAAAACGGCATGATTAACTGGCAAACTATAATTCCTAATACCCTAGTATTACATCATAAAGATGCACCTGTTAGCAATGATAGAGTATTGACGTCAAAGGAACTTATAACTTTAGAGAAAGAAAACATTTTAAAAGCATTGAAGCAAACAAAATGGAAAATTTCGGGTAAACAGGGAGCCGCAGAATTACTACAAATACCACCAACTACTTTAGCTTCGAGAATAAAAGCGTTAAAAATAGAACGCCCCGTTTAAAATTCACGAAATCTCATTAATCAGGTAACGATATTTCATAAATAAACGAAATATCGTAAGCATTTTACATTCAAACAAACAATGTATATTGTTGATTTTAAGACAGTTAACTAGTTTGGCACAGCATTCGCTTTAAACAAGTCAAACATTTAAAAATCAATTAATAACACATTAAAATTCAGAAAACATGATTTCAACAGCAAATGTAAAAAACGGCGTAAACGTAGATCAGTTAGTTGCAACTATTGAACACATTCAAGCACAACCAGAATTAGCAAAATTTGAATTTAGAGCTAAGAATAATTGGATAGATGGAGGTCATTGCGTGAGCAGTGTAAAAGAATTTTATGGAGCAGGTCAAGAAGACACAACACGTGCAAAAACCTTCTCTATGGAATGTAGTCACCCACAAGTATTATTAGGACAAGATGAGGCACCAACACCTCCTGAGGTTGTATTACATGCTTTAAGTTCCTGTTTAACTGGCGCTATGGTATATCATGCCGCTGCCAATGGTATTGACATTGAAGGGGCAGAATCAAGCATTGTTGGAAATGCCGACTTGCATGGTTTTTTAGGATTAGATCCAGAAGTAAGAACAGGCTTTAATGGCATTACGATGCGATTGAAAGTAAAATCGGATGCCCCAGCGGAACAACTTGAAAAATTAGCAAAATTCTCACCTGTATTTGACATGATTTCAAATCCTACTCCAGTAAAGATAGAAATAATCAAAGAGTAAATTCCCCCTCATACAAGGTTGCTCCATGCGGAACAACCTTGTTTTTTTAACAGTTATAATAAAAAAACAATGAAAACTTCAACGTCTAGCATCTTAACAGCCAATGAAGCTGTAGCACAAATAGCTTATAAAACTAACGAGGTTTTTCCAATATATCCTATTACCCCAGCTTCTGACATGAGTGAACTTATTGAGCAATGGCATGCCGAAAACATCCCCAATAGTTTTGGTAACTCTACTTCTGTTTTTCAAATGCAAAGTGAGTCTGGCGTTGCTGGTGCCATGCATGGTGCCCTACAAACAGGAACACTAAGCACTACATTTACGGCTTCGCAGGGCTTATTGCTCATGCTCCCTAATATGTATAAAATTGCAGGCGAACTCATGCCTAATGTTATTCATGTGGCTACGCGCTCTATTGCTACACATGCGCTCTCCGTTTTTGGAGATCATAGTGATGTTATGGCGGTTCGTCAATCAGGATACGCCATGCTTAGCAGTGCTTCAGTGCAAGAAGCCCATGACTTGGCTTTAATTGCACAAGCTGCTTCCTTACAAGCCCAAATACCTTTTATTCATTTTTTTGATGGTTTCAGAACCTCTCATGAATACAGTAAAATTAATGTAATTAACGACCATATTATTCAAACATTAATCAATCAAAATGATATCAAGCATTTTAAATCTCGTGCTTTAAATCCTAATTCACCAACAATTAAAGGAACGGCTCAAGGGCCTGATGTGTTTTTTCAAAGTCGGGAAGCTATTAATTCCTTTTATGACGCTTGTCCTGATATTGTGACGCATAAAATGCATGAATTTGGAACACTAACGGGACGATTTTATCAGCCTTTTGATTATTACGGACATCCAAAAGCAAAACACATCATTGTAGCAATGGCGTCATCAACAGATACCATAGAAACAACAATAAATCAATTAAATAAAGAAGGAAAACAATATGGCTTAATAAAAGTTAGATTGTTCAGACCGTTCAGTATAAAACACCTTTTAAAAGTACTTCCAAAATCGGTAACATCGGTAGCTGTTTTAGACCGAACTAAAGAACCTGGAAGTACAGGCGAGCCCCTATATTTAGATATTATTCAAGCCATTGCTACCGCCCATCAAAATAAAGAAATTCACCGATTACCTAACATTATTGGAGGACGTTACGGCTTATCCTCAAAAGAATTTACACCAGCCATGGTAAAAGCTGTATTCAATAATTTAGAGCAAAAACGCCCTAAAAATCATTTTACTGTGGGGATAAATGACAATGTTACCCATTTGAGTCTTCCTTTTTCGGATGAATTTGAGGTTGCAGATTATGAGTTTCAAGCTATCTTTTATCAAGAAAAGTCAACAGAAATAACAACTAGTTTCATAAATACGTTAAAACGTATAGGCTGCGAACAAAATATACAGGTTCAAGCCTATACGGCCTGCGATTATAAAAAATCTAATACCTTACAACTTACCCATCTTCGTGTAGATTCTAGAGACATTAAAGCGCCTTATTTAATTGAAAGGGCAAATTTTATAGGCTGTCAAAACCCAGAAAACAAACATATTGAACACGCTGTAAACCACCTAAAACCTAAAGGTACACTTTTAATAAGCACCTCAAAAACATCAAAAGCCATATGGCAATCCTTATCTAACAGTATACAAAAGCAGATTAAGGATAAAAACATGGAACTATTTGTAGTAAACATCGAAGAAATTAAACTGCATAATTTTAACCTTATAGATGGTATTTCAGAATTTCACGCCTGTTTTCTGGCATTAAATAAACGCTTCTGTAAGGATGAAGACATGAAGGTTTTATCTGAATTTATTTATAAAGTAGACACTTCAAAACCATCACAAGAATTTGAAAAGGTCAACCACTTTGACGCCGCATTTCTTAATAGTTTACTAGGACAACTATTACAACAAAAAGGAAATGATGTTCCTGTTAGTTTACTCCCCACAGATGGCACATATCCGTCTAACACATCTATATATAGCCCTGCTATAAACACCCCATATACACCTGAGTGGGACACTGATTTATGTACGCAATGTGGGTTATGCAGCATGGTATGTCCTCAAGGCGCTTTAAGAATTAAAGTATTTGATGATTCTACAAAGTTAAAGACTCCAAAAGCATTTAAACAGATACCTTCAATTGATTTTGATACAATGAACTACGCCTTAAACATACATCCTGATCAATGTAATGCTTGTAATCATTGTGTTGATGCGTGTGAACCTCATGCATTAAAGTTAGTTCCTCAACACACCAAAACATTAAAAGAACATTGGGATGCCTTTGAAGCTATTCCTGAATTTGATCGTACAAAAATTGATAACAACAAAATGAGTCAACAACAACTTCAAGAGCCCTTATTTAAATATTCTACAGGTGTTAAAGGCTGTGGTGAAGCGCCTTATTTAAAGTTAATATCTCAATTGTATGGTGATAGGTTACTTATAGCAAATGCCACAGGAGCCAGTTCAATTTTTGGTGGAGCGCTACCAACAACACCTTGGTCAAAGAATAGGGATGGTCTTGGTCCTGCTTGGTCTAATTCACTATTTGAAGATAACGCCGAACTAGGTTTAGGCTTCAGAATGTCATTAAATCAACAAGAAAAGCAAGCCAAAAATTTACTGGAGAAGTTGAATTTACCACTACATCATGATTTAATTTATGCCATAATACATGCTAAACAATCCGATGAATTTGAAATAAACGAACAACGCAAACGCATTACCAAATTAAAAAACATCTTAAAAAAAGAATCGTCTACAACAGCTAAAAAACTGTTGCATACAGTTGATAGTTTAGTAAAAAAGAGCGTTTGGATTGTTGGTGGCGACGGCTGGGCTTATGATATTGGTTATGGTGGTATAGATCATGTTTTAGCTTCTGGTGAAAATGTAAATATTCTGGTATTAGATAACGAAGTTTATGATAACACTGGGGCTCAAGCTTCAAAATCCACGCCATTTGGAGCATCGTCCAAATTTGCTTTTAATGGAAAACAAAAGCAAAAAAAAGATCTTGGAAGGTTAGCCATGACCTATGATAACATATATGTAGCCTCGGTTGCTATGGGTGCCAACCCCGAGCAAACATTAAAGGCGTTTACAGAAGCAGAGTCTTTTGATGGTCCTTCAATAATAATAGCCTATTGCCATAGTCAAGCTCATGGTATAGATATGACACAACCTAGCCTATACCATAAAGGAGTGGTACATTCTGGTCTGTGGTTATTATACAGACGTGAACCCAGAAAACAAAATAGTTTTGTACTAGATTCTAAAGCGCCTTCTATTACAATTGAAGATTATTTAAAACATGAACAACGCTTTTATAAGTTCTATAATAACACGTCGGGCTGGCAGAAAACAGATACCACCCAATTGCAAAAACAAATTATTATGCGATTTAACAAGTACATGTCTTTTACATTAAACACCCATTTAATTTAACTGCCATGTACTTAAATTAGAGCAAGATTCTGAATATGCGCTTTACTCAAAGCCATATTTAAAATAAAACTAAAAACAACAACAATAAAATGAAACGTATTTTTTTGTAAATTAGAGTATTAGATTAAGTGTTCATCCCTCTCTCTAAGATTTGTTTACACCGTAGTCACAATCTTAATCTATAACAAAAGCATGCCCTAAATTTTTATCTGCTGAACTATTACTTCTTAAGTCGAGGTAAACAACTATTTGTGCTCCATTTCTTTACATGCTATATCAACTGTTTAAATGAAAAAAGACCATTCACATAAAAAACTTATTAAGATTGTAGTTATCTATTTTGGAAGCATTATAGTAATGGCATTTCTATTTATGCTATACTGTTTTGGCGCCATTCCGTCAGACATATTTCAGGCGAAAGAAAATCTACCCAGTTATTACTATATGGATTATGATGCCTCTGTTTTAAATGATTCAAAAGAAAATGAACTATTAAAATATGGCATGGCACTTTTTCAAAAAACCCCGCAATACATAGGCCCTGACAACGGTAATCCTGAAATGATTTATCAAGGGAATCGGTTAGCCTGTAAAAATTGTCATCTGAACTCTGGCACAAAAGCGTATTCGGCTCCTTTGATTGGTATCATTCAGCGGTTTCCACAATTTAGAGGAAGAGAAAATAAAATAGGTACTATTGAAGAACGTATCAATGGCTGCATGGAACGCAGCATGAATGGAAAAATACTTCCAACAGATGGCAAAGAAATGAGAGCTCTTGTTGCCTACCTTAATTGGTTAAGCCGCTATGCTCCCAGTGATGGAAATATTAAAGGTAAAGGTTTTTTAAAAATTAAGATTCCTAACCGAGCGGTAGACCTTGACCATGGTAGAGTCGTGTTTTTTAAACACTGTATTGTATGTCATGGTACAAATGGTCAAGGTGTCAAATCTGTTGATGGGTACACTTATGAATATCCACCGCTATGGGGTGAAAACTCATTCAATCATGGTGCTGGAATGACACGTGTAATAACGGCCGCTCAATTTATAAAAGGTAATATGCCCTTTGGAACAAACTATTATGCCCCTGTATTAACCGATGAAGAAGCCTATGATGTGGCTGGATTTATAAACAGTCAAGATCGACCTAAAAAGAGTCATCCTGAAAAAGATTTTCCAGATTTAAAAAAGAAACCTGTTTCAACACCATACCCGCCCTATGCAGATAGTTTTCCTGTTGAGCAGCATCAAAAAGGCCCTTTTCAGCCCATTATGGCTTATTATAAAGAAAAATTCAACATCACAAAAACCAAATAATTATGAAAACAAATGACAGTAATTCAAGAAGACAATTCTTAGGCGCACTTGCACTAGGTGCAACAGCTAGTACCATTTCTGTACTCGCTAATCCAATCTATGCCAATTCTAACATTTTTGATGATAAAAAAATGAATGAAACAGAAGATTGGTTTGACAAAATAAAAGGCACACACCGTGTTGTTTATGATGGTTCTACACCTCACATGGGACTCCCTATTCTTTGGAATTGGGCTTTTTATCTAAGTAACAATTCAACGGGATCCCCTGATAGTGATATTACCGCCATGACTGTAATACGTCACAGTGGTTTGTGCATAGCTTTTAATGATGATTTATGGGCCAAATATAAACTTGGTGAATTTTTTGGCGTTAAAGATTATACGGGTGATTTTGCCGTAAGAAACCCATATTATGAACCGAAAGATGGAGATTACCCCATTAACGGCCCTGGAGGGTTAAAAAGTTTACACGAGAGAGGAGCTATGTTTTGTGCATGCGATTTGGCAACCAAAGTGTATAGCAATAAACTAGCTGAAAAAATGGGATTAAATCCAGAGGAAGTATACCAAGATTGGATTGACGGCATGCTTTCTGAAGTTAAGCTGGTGCCATCAGGTGTTTGGGCACTTGCACGGGCGCAAGCTCATGGATGCGGCTATATTTTTGCTGGCGAATAAATAAAAAGCGATTATTATGAAAATTCTTTTAAATTTATTAATGACCTGCTTCATAACCTTTTTTAGTTTTGCACAAATGAAGCCTGTAAAAATTGTTTTTGATGTTACAAGTGGTAATACCAAGGTACATCAATCTACTGTTAGGCATGTAAAAGCCATGTCTCAGGCTTATCCTGAATCTAAATTTGAAGTTGTTATGTATAGTGGGGCTATGAATATGGTGCTTAAAGACAAATCTGTAGTGGCTAAAGACATAGAAAATCTTGTAAAAAATAAAAACATAGATTTTGTAATTTGTCAAGGCACCATGAAACGCCACAACGTAGATGACTCACAAATAATTACAGGTGTTAAGTCTGTTCCCGATGGAATATTGGAGATTGTTTCTAAGCAAAGTGAAGGTTGGGGCTATATCAAAGAAGGCCAATAGTTTTTAAATCAGGCATAAAATTTAGGGAGGTGTCTCTAAATTTTATGCTTATATTATTTTGTGTCAATCGTATTTACTTTATCCCAATCTGTTGGAGGTCCTGAAAGTGTAAACTCGGCAGATTTTGTAACAAAATATTTGGCTACTTTATCTTCTGGGTTTTTGGTTAACACTTTGTCAAATGCTGCCGAAGCTCGAGGAAACTCCTTGTTAAAGAAGCAATTCAATCCTTTTTCATAATCCCTTAATGTTGCTTTTTTTAGCTTAATACAAGTGGCTTCATCGCCATCAAAACATTCGTAAATATCTACCACATCTTTTTTCCCCTTTACCCGTACCTTTCCTAAATATCTAAAATTGAAGTCATCCTTATTTTGAATACTATCAAGGCTTTCGCCACTAATAATAATTTTAGCTCCAAAATATTTGGTTACCCCTTCCATCCTAGACGCTGTATTCACCGTATCTGAAATAATAGCTGTATCATTTCTATGCGTATCCCCAATAATCCCCATAACCAATGCACCAGTGTGCAACCCCATCCCTACAGATAATACAGTATACCCATCTTTCTCTCTTTGAATATTATACTTAGATATTTCTTTTTGCATCTCTATGCAGGCCTGCAAAGCATTGTTTGCTGTTTTTGGAAATAAGGCCATAATCCCATCCCCTAGATACTGATTTACAAACCCCTTGTTCTTTTGAATTTTGGGTCCCATGCGCCCTACATAAGCATTCACAAATTTAAAGTTCTGTTCTGGGCTCATAGATTCTGATAAGCTGGTGTAATCTCTAATATCAGAAAACAATACAGTAACTTCCTTTTCTTTATGATCTCCCAAAACCACATCGGTCACAGCTTCTCGTCCCACTGATTTTAAAAACTCAGTAGGCACAAATTTACTGGCGGCTTTATGTATACCATGAAGGTTTAAATGTGTTTTTATTCTGCTTAACAACTCATTTTTAGAAAAAGGTTTTGTCAAATAATCGTTAGCCCCAACATTAAAACCAATAACCAAATCACTCACCCTATTTTTTGCAGTTAACAATACTATAGGCAACTCACTTGGCAAATAGTTTTTTCTTATCTCTTCACAAACTTCATAACCTGACATGTTTGGCATCATAACATCTAAGAGTATGAGATTAAACATTTCTCCTTTCTCTAAGCGCTCTAAGGCTTCTTTTCCACTATTTGCTTCTTCAACATGATAGCCTGCAATGCTTAAATGGTTTTCAAGAACACGTCTGTTAATAGATTCATCATCAACAATTAAAATGGTTATTTCTGATGTTTTATCTATTGATTCTTTTTGAATTACTGCAATGGAATCGTCCTTAAGCTCTTGAATATTAGGACTAGAGTTATAGTCAAAATGAAGTTCGGTACGTTTTTTATCACTTAAGGGTATGGTAAAAACAAAATTTGATCCTTGGTTAATTTCAGAGTGTACTTTAATAGTACCACCATGCAACTCTACTAATTGTTTGGTAATAGAAAGCCCCAAACCAGCACCCCCGTACTGTCTTTCAATTGAAGCGTCAACCTGTTCAAAAGACTTGAAAATTTGTTGAAATTTATCCTTTGAAATCCCTATACCCGTATCTGAAACTGAAATAGCGAGCATGTCATTCTCTTGAGAAACACTCATTTTTATTTCACCTTTTTCAGTAAACTTAATGGCGTTGCCTATTAAATTATAAAAGATTTGTTGCAATCTATTCTCATCAGCATTTACCAATAAAACATCCCTTGGAATAGTGTTTATAAAATGAATTGGTTTTCCTTTTGCTAAAGGCGCAGATACTTTTAAAACCAAATTGACCAGCGGATATAAATCCACCGGTTTTACATCAAGATTCAAATCTTTATTTTTCAATTTAGAAAAATCTAAAATATCATTTACCAAGTTTGATAAACGTTTCCCGCTATACATGATCATTTCTAAATTTTCAATGTCTTTATCTGGTAATTTGCCTGCTAAATTATCTTTTAAAGATTCTGATAAACCAATAATTCCGTTTAGTGGGGTTCTTAATTCATGTGATGTATTGGCTAAAAACTCATCTTTTAACTTATCTATTTTCTCTAGCTCTGCTACGCGTTGTTTTTCAATGTCCGTTTTTCGTTGTTCTTCAAGGAGTTGCAACTTTTTTTCTCTATTAGAAATCTTAATTCTCTGAATGGTTTTATACCTATGAAACAATAAAAACGAGACTATAATGGTAGCCACAGCAACAGCAATCATAATATTTCTGAAAACGGTTTGTTCTTTAAGTTTCAATTGTGAAATCTCTGATTCTTTCTGTAAATTAGATATGGCATTCTGTTTTTGTTCTAAATCAAATTTAGCCTGAAGTTCTTGAATTTGTCTAGACTTAACCGTATTATACAAGCTATCTTTTACTCTCAACAAACGTTTACTAAACTGATAGGCTTCCTTAAAATTTCCTGTTTCAGAAAATAACCGTGATAATAAAACGTAGTTTTCTTTTGATTTTTCTTTATCGCCAATAGCTTCTGTTATAGCTAAAGAATTTCTTAACCATACTTCGGCTTCTGTATAATTTTTTAGTTCTAAATAATTCTTACCTAATTCATGATAACTAAAGGAAAGTTCTCTTTTTTGGTTTAAACCTTCTCTTAAGTCTAAAGCTTTTTTATGATACATTAAAGCATCTAAATAATTACCTTTTAAATTTGATACTTTACCTAGAGACTCATAATCATAAGCCATACCCCAAGTACTATTTAAAATTTTATCTAAACTTAAAGCCTTATTGAAATAAACTAACGATGTATCATACTGCTTAAGTAATAAATGAGCATCACCTATATTATAATTGCAATTAGCCATTTCTGTTCTGTTGTTTAACCTTTCAAAAACAGCAAGCGCCTCATTATACATTTCTATTGATTCCCTTACCTTTCCTGTTTTTTTAAGTCCCTCACCAATAGCATTCAGTGTGGTTGCTTCTCCAAAAACATCTCCTACTTTTCTGTATATATTTAAAATGTCATGATAAATTTTTAAACTTTCTTCATTGGCTCCTTGATCATCAAGAATAATGGCTTTTTGATATAAACCATTGGCTATTTCCTTTTCATCTTTTTGCTCCTGAGAAAATGTAATGTAGTCATTCAAATAATTCAATGCTTTTATATAATTTCCTCGTTGCCGCTCTAGCACAGCATATTGATACTTAGCCAAAAAGCTATATTTCACAAGATTTTTTTTCTGACTAAAAACCCTGAGGCTATCAATATATTTTTCTGTCAGTGTATCATTTGATCTGTTATTGAGATATTCCCATGAAATATTTTTTATAATATGTGCCCGTACGTCATCTTCCGTAGCTTGTTGTAACGCATTCTGAAGACTGTCAAGTGTTGGTGTCTGGCTAACGGAAACATTAACCAATGTTATAGCCAACAATATGAAGAATATGTTCCGCAATCTAAATATAGTATGATTGGTTAATGAAAACATAAAGTTAAGTTTTAATCGTTTAAACTGAAAATCAAGACGGTATTAATCTCAGTCATAAAAATGGTTTAAAACTCCAGGATAGCGTAAAGGGTAAGGTATTTGTATGTTGTAAAGTTAAGGGCGTGGTAAAAAAAAATCCTCAATCTAATAAAAGATTGAGGATTAAAAAAGGCGGCGACCTACTCTTCCACAAGTGT
>NZ_VDCS01000021.1 GCF_006265225.1 Allotamlana fucoidanivorans
AATCAAAAGAATAAAAGAAGTTGAAAAATTACTAAATTACAGACCTATTAGAAAGTTTAATTATAATAACCCTATTGAAGTCCTAAATAATAAGTGTGTTGCACTTATGGGTTGAACTCAGCTATTCATAAAAAACCCAATAGTTTAAAAAAAGCGTTGTTAAAGCTATTTGTAAAATCTGCCGTAGTGAATGAAAAACCTTATCCTAAAAATTCTAGAACCGCGCCACAATTTTTAGTAGCAAAGCAAAAGAATTTTATAGAAGAAAAAGAGCGTTTAATTAATTACCTAGTAAAAACTCAAGAACTAGGAGAAGGTTATTTTGATGGAAAGGAATCTCATTCTTTTGGAGCTTTAACCAAATCACAGTGGAATAATATGTTTTATAAACACTTAAACCATCATTTAACACAATTTGGTGTTTAATAAGGGTTTCTAATGTTATTGAAAGCAAAAAGCCAACTTTTAAAAGTTGGCTTTTTGGTATTTAACGGTTTATTTTTTAGATGCTTGTGTACGTTCTTACATCTGTTCCTTTTACAAAAACCATAACTAATTTTTCATTAGCGTTTAAGTAAGTCGCTCTTAATTCCCATCCTTCATATTTAGTGGCTTCAATAAGACATTTTCTTACATCTGGGTTTTCAAGGTTTAATCTTAATTCAGTAGCATGTGCAGTTACAGAAAGCAAAAGCATCAATGCAGCAAAAAGTAGAGTAATTTTTTTCATGAGATTTGTTATTTATTAATTATGTGTAAAATTATAGTTTACCTCAAAAAAAAATAAAAATTATAGTTGACTGGTTGTTATCTCTCGATAAATCAACCGTTTTACCACAAATTACTTCCTGATTATTGCAAAATTTGAGCTGTAGTTTAACTGTAATATCAAATTGGAGTATTTTAAGTCATCTATAATTCACAGTTTTTTTAAAATATCATAATCATTTTTAAACATATCAAGTGTTTCGGATGACACCACTTTTGTTTGATGATGTACGCCACTTTTTAATAAAATGTCTGTCATGTTTTGTGCTTTTTTATGTTTCCAAAAACCAGCTTTTGTGAAGCCAATGGCACAGATTTCGCCTTTTTGTTTAAAAATTTGTTTATGGTATACCCATTTGTCATCATACCCATCTAATACTAGGGTAATGGAAAACTTTGTCCATCGTTTTAGTGGTTTTTTGTAGATAATTTTTTGCGAAGCCAGAACACCAAACATGCCTTTTTTTATGGTGTTGTTATAAAGCTGAGATCTAAATACAATTTCGTACCTAATTAAATCCATGTAATAGAAATATTTTGAATTAGCCATATATCTAAAGGATTCGCAATCAAATAGACTTACAATTCGCTGTCTAGTTAAGTTGTGGTCGGGTTTAATGCGCTTCCAGAATAATCTAGAGCCTATAAAAATATAGAGTACATGTAACCAGTAGTAAATCATTAGTCTAAGATTTAATTGTAGGTTACGAATTGATTTGGAAGTTAAAATGCTGCATTCAATTTTCTAACGCAACAAAGGTTGATTTTTTTGTATGATACAAAGTACATTTTTTAGTTCAGAATCTATAATTTCTTTAGGCGTTTTATAACCTAACCCGTTGTGCATTTAGAAAAAGTTGTGCAAACTGGACTTGCGACAAAAAACTGGACAAATAGTTGAATGAATAAGCAGCTAGTTTAAGGTTATACATGTTTAATTCAAATCCGCTATTAGCTAGTGCATCAAAGAGGCGTTCTAAATACTATGCATATTATCATTGCACTAAACCCTGTGGAACGCGCTACAAGCGGAAGACGTAGAACAATGGTTTGCAAACTTTCTTGGGGGAATTTCCTTGAAACCAAATGTTCAGAAACTCTTATTTAAAATGATAAAGGAACGCATAAATACTCAGACAGCACAAAAACATTTAGGCCATAAACACTATGAAGCCATTGTCAAAGTTGACAGTAAACTTATTAAACTTCAGGATTTATATATTGATGGAGATATTGGTAAATTAGACTATGAAACTGCCAAACAGCGCTATAATAATATTCTAGATGAACTTAAAGAAAAAGAAATTAGACAAAAGGAAACATCTGTATTATTGGATACTAACAAAAACGGATTAAAAAACCTCATAGCATTGA
The DNA here is from genome assembly GCF_006265225.1 of Allotamlana fucoidanivorans. Taxonomy (GTDB): domain Bacteria; phylum Bacteroidota; class Bacteroidia; order Flavobacteriales; family Flavobacteriaceae; genus Allotamlana; species Allotamlana fucoidanivorans. Next base: position 2,143 of record NZ_VDCS01000021.1, read on the forward strand.
ATTTCAGCTTGTTGAATCTGACATAGAACACAAAAGAAAGCTCCTTGGTTCGATATTCCCGAAAAAATTCCAATTTGAAAATAATCAAGTTCGAACCGCTGATATCAATCCGTTACTCTTAAAAATAGCTAGTATTAATAAGGGTTTACAAGGGAATAAAAAAAGGGACAAATCAAAAAAATCTGATTTGTCCCATTTAGTACTCAAGGTGGGAATAACGAGCCTTAATCTAAATTTTTTTTCAGACAAGTAAAATAAGCTGAATCATCAGTGTTTTAAAGGCTTATCGAGATTTATTCAAAGAAAATAGTTTAAATAAATTAAAAGGAATTCAATAAAATTAATTATTTTTCGGCAAAATGTCGGCAAAAAAATATTGATGCTTTGAATCTCAAATATTTCATAATTAAAGGTAAAAATAAATACTTGAGTATTTATGTTAGGTTTTGGGATAGCAAACGAATTGACCAAAAAACAAAAACAGGAATAAGCGTTATATACAACGATTGGTCAGAGCGTAAACAAAGAATTAAAGTTAAACCAACAAAAGATAATGATGCTGATTATTTGAATAATAATTTAGATGAATTAGAAAAGTTCGTTATTCGAAAGTACAACCGTAATTTTTCCAGTGGTGAGTTTATTTCAAAAACTTGGTTAAAGGAAACTGTTAAGGAATTTCATGGACGTGTAGATAGCAATGAAGAACATAAGGCCTATTTGGTCTCTTGGGTAGAAAAATTTGTTACAGAAGCTCCATCTAGATTGTATCGTGGAAAACAGATTAAACCAAGGTCAGTAAAAAATTATACAACGACACTTAATAAGCTAAAAGACTTCGAGAAATACCAAAAGAAGCGTTATCGATTTGAAGAACTTGATTTAAGTTTTCATAAAGATTTAATTAACTACTGTAGAAACGAAGAGAAACTAAATGATAATTCCATTGGGAATATCATTTCTAGAGTAAAAACCTTCTGTCGCGAAATAGAGTTAGAAGGATATCCAATTAGTCCTCAATACAAGAGCAGTAATTTTCATACGCCTAAAAATGAGACTTTTGATACTTATCTTAATGAGGATGAAATTAATAAAATTTTTAAACATGATTTTAGCGATAATGAAAGACTCGACAATGTAAGAGATTTGTTTATAATTGGGTTAAGAACTGGACTAAGGGTTTCAGATTTTTTAAGAATAGAATCAGAGAACATTTTAGGTAATGTGATTAACATAACCACACTTAAAACCCAGCAAAATTTAACCATCCCAATACATCCACAATTTCAAACAATTTTAGACAAAAGAGGAGGTGCATTTCCAAAGAAAATTTCGGACCAAAAGTTCAATAAATACATTAAGGAAGTGTGTAAAGAAGCAGAAATTGATACACCCACTTATGGTTCGGGACAAAAAGAAAATGAAAAAAAGAAATCTTTAGGTGTTTTTCCTAAACACCAGCTCATTGGCTCCCATTGCTGTAGAAGGAGCTTTGCCAGTAATCTTTTTGCTGCAGGAATAGAGACCTCTGTAATAATGAAAGCAACAGGGCACAAAACTGAATCACAGTTCATAAAATATATAAAACTCACTCAGAATGAACATATAAAAAAACTGAGTGAATATTGGAGTAATCAAGATAAGTAAAGAAGTGAAAAGTAAGTACAATGGAATTATAGATTCAATAGATTTTGAGGTTCTAAATGATGAAATTATTAGAGAACTTTTGAGAAAAGAAGTCATTTATCTGCAGCAAAAGAATAAACCAGCGTATGAGGAAGACGAGTTGTTTTTTGATAATTTTTGGATGGGTCGTGTCATTCGTTATAATTTTGACGTTTATTTCGTAAAGGAAGAGGTAGCTGTTGAAATTTATGAAGTCCTGAAGAAGGTTTTAGAGAACAGAGAATATTATCTAAATGACTATATAGTTTCTTTGGAATTGAAATTAAATCGATATCTGTTAAAAGAAGATAAGATATTCTTTTTAAAAGAAGAATATGAAAACATATATAGCGAATATGAGGACGGGTTAGCGGATGATGAATGTTTTGATAATGATGAAGTATATTTTGGTCTGTGCAATGAAAGACCAAATTCAGAAGGATGGAAGCGATATACGGTACAAAAAATTTTATGTAATCAATTCTTGTTACGACATCATCTTGTGAATGGAGAGTATGATTATTATGAAAGAGACTTTTTAATCAAGTGTTTTAAAGAAGAAGGTGTTTTTGATATTATCTCTTATTGGGAGGAATGGTTTTTCATTTCTGAGGTACAGTGTTTCTGTGTTGGTAAAATTAATGATATAGAAAAAGTTGGAAAGGATAATAAAAAGTTTAGACCTAATTCATCTAGATTTACTCCTCTTGAACAAATCATTTATATTGAAAAATTGAGAGTTGAAAGAAATCCTTTTAAATCAAAAAGCAAAGAGGAAAAAATCAATTGTTTGAATAAAATTACTGCAGGTATAAATTATGATGAAGAAACACAGTTAGAAACATTAGAAAACATTGTGGACATGGATCAAGTAACGTATGACGTACTTAATGAAAACGCTTCTGAATATGCTCGCTTATTGTTTGTTATTTCAAAAAGCTCGATGACTAATCTCCGTAAAGCCATAGGAGATTACAACCTCAGCCCTATATTACAAGAAAACGTGAAGACAATGGAGCAAGTTAAACGAAATGAAAAGTATAATAAAGCTCAAAAGAAGATAAAGGATGCCGAAAAGAAAATCAATTCATTGATTTAATTCTTTTTAATGCTGGGATGGTTATAAATACGTGTTTTCGGCAGTTTTTCTTTTTGAATATTGAATTTGATCAATTAGCCTTTATGTATTTATCAAATTATTCAAATATTCGGATTACTCATGCGAGATAGAATTATGCTATTTTACGATTGTAATATACCAATATTTAACCTTCCCTAATGGACTAATGGAATAAACAAACAAATATAAACTAGGAATTTTGCCGCCTTGGGTATACCCAGGGTATGCCCAATTATTAATCTTGATTAAGAGGAATTAAGTTTGTCATGTTAAATTTTAAAACATTGAAACATGAAAAAACAAATTCTTCAAATTGAAAATGTAGAATCTTCAGAGTTTATCCCCAAAATTCTCAGTGGATTCAAAAACCTACTTAAAGAACAAAACAAATCTTCTCAAGATGCTGAAATCCTGCTAACAAGGGAAGAAACTTCTAAAATGCTATCCATAAGCCTCGTAACCTTATGGAAATATACACGGGAGGGCATATTACCGGCATTTCGCATTGGGACTAAAGTCCGCTACAAAAAAAGCGATATTCTTCAGGCTTTAAAGCAAATGAATAAATTCTAAAAACAACCCCAATACATTCCTACAATGTACTGGGGTTTTATTATTTACTTTAAAACGAAAAGCGAATGCAAACTACAAAAAAAATCAACTCCACAAAAGGAGAATCAGCATCCATTATACAGGATGATGACAAAACTAATGAGGTAAGCACCTTATTTCATCAAACAGAGGAATACCTCTCTAATCACTATCAGCTCAGGTTTAATACCATTGCTCTTGACATTGAAATGGCTCATCTTGGGAGTGAAAAATGGGAATCCTGTAACGACAATTCATTATGGGTAGAGATTAGGAAAAAAGGTATTCAAATAGGTCAAAATGCTTTAAAGGCTATTTTGAAAAGTGATTATGTTGCACGATACAACCCAATAGCGAATTATTTCAAAACAATAACTGAATGGGATGGGCAAATAGATTATATCTCCCAATACGCTTCATATGTTAAACTAGCTACTAATGAAAATAAAGAGCAGTTTTTATATCATTTTAAAAAATGGTGCGTGAGAGCTGTAAAGTGTGCGCTCATTGAAGGTTATTTTAACAAGCAAGCTTTTGTGTTAACTGATGATGGTAATGGGCAGAACATGGGTAAATCAACTTGGTGCCGAAATTTATGTCCACCAAAACTGTCTAAATACATTGCTGAGGATATTAGCAATAACGACAAAGATTCTAGGATTTTAATTTGCAAAAACTTCCTTATTAATTTGGACGAGCTAGCCGCCTTATCAAAAAAGGAAATCAATCAGCTGAAATCATTATTCTCTAAAGACCAAATTAATGATAGGTTACCCTATGATTCAAAAAACTCAATAATACCTCGAGTAGCATCATTTATAGGCTCCACAAACATGTCAACATTTCTTCATGATGAAACAGGCAGCGTGCGTTGGTTATGCTTTGTAATAGAAGATATTGATTGGTCTTATAATACCGAGTTTAACATTGATAATCTCTGGGCACAGGCCTTTACTCTATCTAATGACCCCTATTTTATAGCTGAACTAACGCGAGAAGACCTTTTGGAGAATGAAAGACGAAATGATAAATTTCAATTTTTAACAGCCGAAAGAGAAACTTTAAATGCGTTTTTAGAGCCTAGTAACCCTCAAAACGGAGAGCACTTAACCGCCACTAAAATTACCACTTATTTAAAATCTCATTCAGGAATCAGCCTAAATAATGTTCAAGTTGGTAAAGCCTTAAAAGCTTGCGGTTTTGAGCGCACTAAAGTAAAAAACGTTCATGGGTATTACGTTAAGTATAAAGCTATCTAAACAACTTATTCAAGTTGCCTAATTCCTTTTAAAGACACTGTTTATCTACTCTGGTAGAGGGCAATATAATTGTTGTTGTATTTACCCGGAACAGGATACCTATGTCTTTTAGGGCAAGATTAGGCAACTTAAAAAACCGCAATGCAACCCTTTTAAACAAATGAAAATCAATAATTTAATACTAGGCAACATGAAAAGTGAAAAGTCAAACAACAAAAGAACAAACATATTGAACACTATTGTAAAAAACGTATTAAGGCTGCAAGATTCAGATCCATTTTTGGAGGCTGTGACTGTAATCATAAAATTTAAACCAGGGAAACGTACAACTCCTGTATTTTTTAATAAAACGCTTAGCTCACTGAAAGATGTTCGTACATTAATTCAATCGGTAAACAAGGCATTAGATTTTACCAAGGAGGAACATAAACGAGATGCGTCTTTGAATGAATTGAAACTAGTTCTCACAAAAAATAAAACATCAAATAGACAAGGACTGATATTTAAAATTGATTTAACTAAATAATTTACAAGAATGGAACAGATTATTTTTAAAGTAAAAACACGAGTAAGAAAAGAAATTAACTGGACCTTAGAAGAACAACGACGTTTTCCTGTTCATGAACACCATTTACATGTAGAAAAAACGTTTGATGTGGTTTATGATTATAAACCAACCAGCAAATTTGACAAAGTGAAGTTTATTCAATGGCAAAGAGAGGTTTTGCTGAATCATGAAAATGTTTTAGAGGTTCTAATTCAAGACTAGTTTGTAGTTTCTTTAGTATTTGATTAAGGTGGTCAACGCTCGTCAAATCGAAAATAAATTTAAAACAAAGTTCCGGTGTCAACGGGTTCAACAAATCTGGGTGAATTAGTATCAATGCCTTTTTTGTATAAATCCCTAGTTACTGCATGAGCATTAAATTCTTTATTTGTAAAACCATATGCCATTAACTCATTTAATTGTGATTGATTCATGCCATCATCTAACCAATCTTCAAGCAAATCATCAGACAAAACAAGAGGCATACGTTTTCTTTTATTATGAACTTCAGCAAAAAAAGTATTGGCCGCCACTGTTATAATTGTAGCACTATATAAATCGTCATCTAACTCATTATACAACCCTGCAAACAAAAACAAATCACCCTCTGGATATTCTTTAGAGGGTTGATAGCAAAAATGAGGTATGGATACACCATTTTGATGATGCGGTTCAAAAAAGCCATCACTTAAAATAAGACATCTTTTATCTTCTGCACTTTCTTTAAAGGAGTTTCTTTCAAAAATGTTTTCAGCAGTAGCGTTAAGTGTATTACTTTTTTTTCTGAAGGCTTCCGGATTGTGTGTTGCCCATTTCGGTATTAATCCCCAACTAGATGGATAAATTTTTTCTGGTTCATCCATTTTTATAATATACATATTACCGTGGGAAAATCCATTTAAATGATAATATGGTAAGTATTCTAGAGGTATTTCAAAATTAGCATCAAGTTTACCTAACAGATTTTGCTCAATCTGTTCTCTGTTTTTTCGCAAAGCTTTTGAATAGCACATGTATGTAATTTACAAAAAAGAATGTGTCTATTTATTTTAAATTTAAACAACTTCATTTACAATTAAAAAATACCCTATTTCTCCCATGCCGAAACAAAGGTGTCCACAAAATTTACAATGCGCTTTAGTAGTTTATCGCCTAATTTTTTACGTTTTAGTACTGAAGGTTTTTCGCCTTCAACAAGGGCTAATATTTCATCTCGTAACGGTTCTTTTTCAGAGAATAAATAATCTTCAATTAGTTTTTGGGTTTTTATGGCTGATAGATTTTCTTCTTTAACCAAAGAGTCAAAGGCCTTTGTTTGTTCTTCCTGCCAAAATTGGTCAAAGGCATCTTTAATTTCACTTGAATCAGGAATAAGCGGTAAATTTTCAGAAATAAAACGTTCTATCAATTCACGTTTGCTTCTTAAATGTGCTTCTCCAGATAGTAAATCTATAATTTGCTTTTGCTTTTGGGCTTTATCTTTTGGTGTAGCATCTTTTAATTCTGCTAATAAGCTCAGAATATAAGCTACATTAATTTCATCACGGTGTATAAGTTCTAACTCAAAATCAACATCATCGAGAATAGATACTTTTTCTCTTTGGTGATTGGTTTTCACTTTATCGTAAAGGTCTAAATATTTGCTTTTGTAATCTTCAAAGGTTTGTTCTGGCATGTCTAAATCATCCCAATCAAAATCGGTAAAGGTTGACATGGTATTTTTAATACGCATCAAAGCTCTAAAGGCTTTTACAAATTCCAGCTCATCATCTTCGGTTTGTAAATCATTAACGCTGTCAACCGTAGGCACTAGTTCAAGCAGTTCTTTATAGAGTTCATTAAAATCATCAATATAATTATCATATGGTTGCATGATAATTTCATCAATGGCCTCTTTATTACTGAATAGAGTAATGGCATCATCGGTGTTTTTCTTCAAATTTCTAAAAACAATAATGTTCCCTTGTGCCTTTTGTTCATTTAGTATTCTGTTGGTTCTTGAATAGGCCTGAATTAAACCGTGATACTTTAGGTTTTTATCTACGTAAAGCGTGTTTAGTGTTTTACTATCAAACCCAGTAAGGAACATATTCACCACCAAAAGAATATCAATTTTACGTTCTTTTACTTTTTTAGAAATGTCATTGTAATAATTGTAAAAAGAGGTACTGTCTTTGGTTGAAAACTTGGTGTTAAACATGAGGTTGTAATGCCCAATATACTCATCTAGTTTATCTCTGGTATGCTTTGTAGTGTAATCGGAATCTGGTTCAGCGGCTATTGCAAAGTTTTCTTCCTGCATAAACCCGTTGGCATCGGCATCATTTTCATTGGTACCAAAGCTAAAAATGGTTGCAATTTTTAAATTATGTTCGCCAGCTTCTTTCTTAGTCTGAAAGATTTCGTAGTATTTAATTAGCGTATCAACACTCGATACGCAAAACATAGCAGTAAAAGTTTTGTTGTAGGTTTTACGCAAATGGTTAGCTAAAATATGATCGGTTATTTTCTCTAAACGGTCTTGCGATTCCATTAACTCGGTGGTGTCAATATCTTCAACCTCAATATCAATTTCTGCTTCAGAGGATTTTTGTTTGTATCTGCCCACATATTCAACGGCAAATTTCAATACGTTTTCGTCTTTTATAGCATCGGTAATCACATATTTATGCAAACACTCGCCAAATAATTCTTTGGTAGTACGCTTTCCCAATTCGTTTTTCACTGCATTATCTGCAAAGATTGGTGTACCTGTGAACCCGAACATCTGGCTGTTGTTGAAAAATGCCTTGATACGGTTGTGTGTTTCTCCAAACTGTGAACGGTGGCACTCATCAAAAATAAACACCATACGTTCGTTTTGTAAGGCTTCCATTTTCGATAAATACTGTTGTTTGGAAATGGCAGTATTTAGCTTTTGTATGGTAGTAACAATTAGCTTGGTATCATCAGAGAATTGTTTTACCAGTGCTTTGGTATTGTCTGTACCATCGATACTTCCTTTACTGAAACTATTGAACTCTTTTGTGGTTTGATAATCTAGGTCTTTACGGTCTACTACGAATACCACTTTTTTAACGATAGGGATATTCATAATGATTTGACTCGCTTTGAATGAGGTTAATGTTTTACCTGAACCAGTGGTATGCCATATATACCCTCCGTTGGTTGAGTTTTTGACCTTGTCTATCATATTTTCAACAGCATAGTACTGGTAAGGCCTAAGCACCATTAGGATTTTTTGAGCTTCATTAAGCACAATGTACTTGCATATCATTTTTGAGATATGGCAAGGCTCTAAAAAATCAGATGTGAACCCGTTGAGTACGTTTGTTAGTCTGTTGTTTTCTATATCTGTCCAATAGAATGTTTGTTTAAACGACTGGTGTTTGTTGTTTGCGTAATACTTGGTATTTACTCCGTTACTGATAACGAATAATTGTACGTATTGGAACAGTGCAGCATTGGCACCAAAGGAATGCCTTTGGTAACGGTTGATTTGGTTGAAAGCCTCTTTAAGCTCTAAACCTCTACGTTTTAATTCTATTTGCACCAATGGTAAACCATTGATAAGCAAGGTAACATCGTATCTGTTTTTGTAAGTACCCTCAACAGTTACTTGGTGGGTAACTTGGTATTGGTTTTTACACCAATGCTCTGTGTTGATGAACTCAAAATATAGGTTGTCTCCATTATCACGAATGATGTGTTGTTTTTGACGTAGCGTTTTTGCTTTTTCAAATACAGAACCTTTGTTTAGAATGTTTAATACCCGGTCAAATTCTTTGTCTGAGAATGTGATGTTGTTGTGTTTTTCTAACTGTGATTTTAGATTGGATAGTAGTGCTTTTTCATCAGGGATAAGGACTTTGGAATAGCCCATAGTACCAAGTTGTTCTACTAATTGTTCTTCTAATATTTGTTCTGATTGTTTACTCATAATTAATTCCAAAGCGGTTCGTTTCTCCAAGATAGTATATTACCCTGATAGTCTGAGGGAATTCCTAAATACTGTACAGGTACAGTAGGATATTTATTAAATAAATCTTCTAAATTATTTGATAGGTTATTATTGGGGTTTGCCCTATTAAGCATGTATTTTATTACCGATAAAAAATAAAACACACGTTTGTTATTTTCAAAACCTTTGCCTATCCAATCGCCTTTGGGTTTTAATAACCTCATAGGTTCAATGGCTAAATCTCTATTCCAAAGTCTAGAATGATGTGCACATAAGTTTCTAACATAGGTTAAACTATGCAACCAAGAAGTAAATACTCTATAATGCACACCAAAATAACTGGCAATACGCTTTTTGTCTTCAACCTGCTTTAAGCCACGATAAAAATGAGACAACTCTCCCATAGTTAATAACTCAAAACACATCCAGGCAGGTGGGTTGGCAGGAGACTCGTAAGTATCTGTATAATGTTTTATAAACACTTCAGGTTTGCGGGCTGTTTTGGCTTTTGAAATAATGTTCTGTAAATCTGTGTATGGGTCTACCAAACGACCTACTTTGTTACGGTATGGATTTACAAAATGCGTTTGGTTGTCTTGCCAATGTGCATCATTATAAGTTAGTGCCATACGGTAAGTAAATTGCGTTCTAATAGCAACTTCCAAACGTTCTATACAATCAAATGTTAAAAGACGAAGGTCTTTATCAAACATATATGTATGGATGATTTGAGAAAAATTTACACCAGCATTGAACGTATCTTTAACTTTTTGATAGGGTAAAAAATAAGCACTTAACCTATAATAACTGATGCTTTGCAGGTAGGTTAAAGCCTTATCGTAATCATTGATTGTTAAACCTCTTTGTTGAAGTTTGATTATTTGATCCTGAAAAGATATTGGTGGTTTGGTATATTTCTTTTTTGTCATAGCCATAGTCTTAAAAGAAAAAACCTTCCGAGTGTGCATTGTAAAGAGGCATGGAAGGTGTATTATTGTTAGTATATGTACTTTCTAAAGCTATGTAAACACGCACATATGCATGTTTTGATACCCCAAAATTATCACTTTTGTTGGTAATTACAATAGATATTAACATTTTTATTAAAAAACTTAACATACGCTACTACACAAACATTTGTTGTAACAAGCCTTTTTTGAAGGTTTGTGTGTTTTGGAGTTGGGTGTTTACCGACTCTATTTTTTTATCTATGGCTGATAAGAAGTTGGCTATTTTTTGTTGTTCCTCTAGGCATGGGATATCTATCTTAAAAGAATAAATATCTTTTTTCTGAATATTAGGTAAACCAGAACCAACTCTTAAAGACATTACTTTTAATTCATTAACTTTTAAATACTGAAACAAAAACAAGTCATATATGTAACCGCTTAATTCTTTTAAAGAATAACAATGACCACCTAACCAAAATTTTTGTGTTATGTAATTTATATAACCACATGAATTTCCACCTTCACTTATTGTTATAGTATTTTCATTACAATTATATTTGGAAGTATAGCCAGAAGGATTAATACCACCATTTATTGCTGGATATTCTTCATTATCAGATAATAGCTCTTTATTTAATTGTTCCCCTTTTTTAATCTGACAAACTTCTCCCAACTTTTTAGTTTCCCAGTTTGGGAAAGGGTTTCCGTTATCGTCTTTGAATCTGATTTGTTGGGAGAATATTTTTTGCATGACTCCCTTTTTGTATTGATCTAAGGCTTGTTTTTTTTGTGTTAGTAGGTCAATCTTTTTGTCTACCGAACTTAAGAAATTGGCTATTTTTTGTTGTTCTGGGAGGGTCTTCGGAATAATAAATTTAAAATTTCTGATAGCTTGAAAATTTATTCCTTCTCTACCACCACCTGCCATACCTTGAAATATTTGTTTACTTCCATTATGGGAACTAAGTAATAATTGAATTAAATAACTATTATTACTTTTTAAGCGAATAATACATACATGTTGGTTTACATTACCTTCAGAAAAATCAGATGGAACAACACAACTTCTACCAATCGAGCCACCAGTTATGTTAAGTAGAATGTCGTTAGGTAAAACTTTACTCCCTTTCATTGAGTTATGTATTTCTTGGGAGATATGAGTTTTATCTAGAATCAATGAATTGCCAATTACATTTTGGCTTCTTATAAACGGTATACCATTATCTTGATACACCTCAACACCTCCTTTTGGTGTTTTACCACTACCTACTTTTGAAGTTATATCATTAATCTTTTTTACTTCCCATTCTCCCTCAAACTCAGGAAACCTTAGCTGTGGTGTGTTTTGTGCTTCCATATTAAAAAGGTGTTTGAATGTTCAATTGTTTACAGAAGTCGGCAATGGTATTGTCTGTATCTGCAATCTCTGTATCTAGGTCTTTTAAGGTCTGTGCGACTGCTTGAATGTCTATTGGTTCTTCCTCTTCAAAAGTGTCTACATAACGTGGGATATTTAGGTTGTAGTCGTTTTCTTTGATTTCGTCCATAGACGCTACGTAACTGAACTTATCAATAGTAGTACGGTTTTGGTAGGTTTCTACAATCTTAGCAATGTGGTTTTCTCTAAGAATGTTTTGTGTTTTTACTTTTTCGTAGTTGTCCTCACCACTGGCATCTATAAATAGGATATCGTCTGGGTTTTCTCTACATTTTTTGAATACCAAAATACAGGTTGGAATACTAGTACCGTAGAAGATGTTTGCCGGTAAGCCGATAACTGCATCTAAATAGTTGCGGTCTTCAATAAGATACTGACGAATGTGTCCTTCTGCTGCACCACGGAATAATACTCCGTGTGGTAATACTATTGCCATAGTACCGTTTTCTGCTAGGTGATGCACCATGTGTTGTACAAAGGCAAAATCTGCTTTGGACTTCGGCGCTAGTTTACCATACTGGCTGAAACGATCGTCTGATGTGAAAAGTGGGTTGGCACTCCACTTAGCTGAGAATGGTGGATTTGCTACTATGGCTTCGAAACGGTGGTCTATGTGTTGCGGTCTTTCTAGGGTGTCTTCTTGTTTGATATCGAACTTACGATAGTGTACATCGTGTAATATCATATTCATACGCGCTAGGTTGTAAGTCGTACGGTTTAGCTCTTGCCCATAAAAGTCGTTGATTTCGTCTACTTCTTTGGCCACACGTAGTAATAACGAACCCGAACCACAGGTTGGGTCGTATACGGATTTTAGTTTGGTTTTGCCTGTAGTTACAATCTTTGCCAAAATGATACTGACCTCTTGAGGGGTATAAAATTCTCCAGCTTTTTTACCTGCACCTGATGCGAATTGACCGATTAGGTATTCGTAAGCATCACCTAGTACATCTATCTCTGCGTTTTCTAATTTGAAATCTATCTTGTCTAAATGTGCTAATACCCTTGCAATAATTTCGTTACGCGCTTCGGGTGTCTTTCCTAACTTGGTACTGTTTAAGTCCATATCTTCAAATAGGTTGTCGAAGTCTTCTTCGGACTCTGTACCCATTGTGCTGTTTTGGATGTTGATTAGGATTTTTTGTAGGTCCTCTATAATGAAGTTGGATAGTCCTTCGGTGTCGCTGTTTCCCTTTTGTGCTATTTGACCGAATAGCTCACTTGGTTTTAAGAAGTACCCTAGTGTTTCTATGGCTTCTTCTTGTATGGCTTCTAGGTATTCTTGTCCTTCTTCTGTAGTTTCGTCTATGGATGTGTATGTGATTCCGTCTGGTTTTAGAATATCATCGGCAAAGATTTCCATTTTTTCTGCTAGGTACTTGTAAAAGATAAATCCTAGTATGTAGTCTCTAAATTCATCGGCATCCATTTTCCCTCTAAGGGTATTGGCGATATTCCAGAGTTGTTGTTCTAATTGTTTTTTTTGATTTTCTGACATGAATTTCGTACAATTGATAAGTATTGCATAAAAATATCAATCTTAACTGAAAACAGGGCGTTTTTGGACTTCAAGTTTTGATAAAAAATGTTAATAAATGAATACAGGAGAACAGCTGTTTTTTAAGCACACTAGGAAGCGTGATTTTTTGGGTAATGCACACGATGTTTACGCTCAACTGTTAGAAACTTTAATGGTGCATTTGGGCGATGATTTATTTCCACTATTAGAGGAAGCCGAATTACTGGGTAAACAGCTTTATATCATTGAACAAGGCATTCAAGATGAATACACGGTTAACGATGTAGGTTTTAAGACGGTTTAACGGCACGTGTGAAACGAAAGTGAAGTTAAGTAGTAGTTGAATGGTTTAAGAGGTGTTTAAGAGGTGTTTAAGTGGTTCCAAAAAATAAATATACCAAAATTGTAAGTGCTTTGAGTAGTTTTACCAAGTGGTTTGAGTTGTAGTTAAGTGTTTTTCATGTTTAAGCATGAGTGGTATTTAAGTGGTTTTAAGTGGTATTCATGTGCATATTGTTGTGTTTTGTTGTGTAGTATATAAGTGGTTTTGTGTGGTGTTTAGGTGATTTATGCGTGGTGAAAAAGGTTTCAATAAAGTTTTATGATTCAATTAGTATCAAAAGAAGGGAAGATAATTTATAAATTGCCAACATCAGAAATGTTTCCCAATTACAGGTCAGTTTTAGTAGAAGCCATAGCTATTGGTGTAGACCTTTCTAAGTTGCATGTTGTAGGCGAGGACATTAATAATGTGAACTGGGAACGTGCCAGCTTTAATGAACTGTCTTTTGAAAACTGCAAGATGGTAAATAACGCGTTTAAAAATTGTACGGCTACTTTAAGATTTGAAAGCTGTGATATTTCGCGTTGTAAAATTAAAAATTCTATTATTTCAGACTTAAATGCCACAAATTGTGAAGCAGCTAATGTTGTTATTCAAAAAACAAAAATAGATTATGGCCAAATTGACCGCTGTAACTTAGCCAATTTAAGAATTGAAAACAGTCATTTAATTAGAGTCAGTTTTTATGTGCCATTTATAAAAGAGGCCATTTTTAGAAATAGTTTGTTTGACCATGTTGCCATTTATGAAGGTAAAAAAGAAAGATGGTGTCAAGATGTGTCATTGATAGATTTGGTGTTTAATGAATGTAGGTTAGATGGGCTCAAAGATTTGTCACAACTGTATCTATGGAATATTAAAAACACAGAAGAAATGTGGTTTGAAAATATGGATTACAGATATAGCATTATATTAAACGCGAATAGCACAATTTTGTATTCATTAGATTTTGATGTGGTTTGGTGGAATTATAGAGAGTATGGATATGCAGAACCCAAACAGGTTCGCCCGCTGCGCATGACCTCTAATGAATTTATTGCTGAAGTGAAAAACGATTACCCAACCACTGAAATTTATCCGCAATGTACAGATGATGACTTAGATGATGAATTAGTTGCAGCCGTTGCATACATAAAAACGATTAAAGAAATTACAGGATATTTTAAAGAATGAAAATTTCACATAGGTTATGTGATTTGTGGTGGGTAGCAAAGTTTTGGGTTTTATTCATGGCTTATGTGGTAACACGTGAAATAATTTAGTACTACTTCAGTGACTTAAAAGGCCATAATTAATTCAAAAAGTTCTACGAGCTCTCAATACAAACTTGCACATATTGTGTTGTGTTTGGTGTTTTATATAATATTATTGAAACTCCTGATTCAATAGGGATTTATTCTTAATTAAAACACACATGTATATTGTGTGATTTAGGTGGTTTTATGTATTTTTGTTTTGTCCGTTAGGTAATGCAGAACACTTTTTAAGATTGCTGTTTCTTGTCCTAGCGGATTTTTTAGTTAAAATAAACATCCAACTTGTAATTTCAGCCTCAGAAATATTCATGAATTAGGAACAACTTTTAAAATTAATTGCTTCGGAGTTTTCGGCAGAAAATTCCTCTTTCTTTACTATATTTGGTCTACTATCCGAAGAATTCTTTGGGTTTTACTGTACCCTAATCTTAACTAAAGCCGTTACTGGACACTATGACCAATTATTCACAACAATATTTCGGAAAAGATTTAAATGACATTACATATGAGGATATTTTAAATTTCTTTAAAGAGGAGAAAGAAGAATCAGATAAAATTGAATTCAAAGCTTTTCATCCTGATTTTGGTGATTTCAGCAAAAATCTAGTAGGTGTAATTAGAGGAATTTGCGCATTTCTAAATTCGAATGGCGGAATATTGATTTGGGGAGCTCCACTAGGACAAAAAGTAGAAGAAAAAGTTGTTTTTCAAGGAGAGCTTTCCCTTGTTACTGAACTTAAAGAAAAAGATTCTCTAATTAGTAAGGTATCGGATTCAATAACTCCTCTACCTATAAATATCAACGTTAATATTATTGAACAAGAGGGTAAATATTTATATGTTTTTGAAACTCAAATCAGCAACTATAGTCCGCACCAATTTAAAAATACATATTGGGCTCGACTTGACGGACAAACAAAACCAGCTCCGCATTATCTAGTCGAAGCATTATTTAAAAAAATATCTTATCCAAATATTGAAGGTTACATCAATCTTGATAGATTTGGGCATCTACCAACAGGAGAAGCATATCTTGATATATCAATTCTAATGATTAATTTTTCAGAACTTCAAAATGAATATAATCTGACTTATAGGCTAATGTGTGGACCAGCAATCTTTGCAGGCAGTCGAAATCCTCAACTTGCAAAATACTACACGATGAAAGGACATATGTATGTTCATAAAGATTTGAATGATATTCTGCATTTTGGTGCACCCGACATAAACACTCAAAGACTTGTATTTAATATGGAGGATTTAGCAGACAACTACAATAATAAAATGACTTTGATTCTCACATTTGGAGGAAAACAATCACCATTAAAAATCTCAGATTACAAGTTAGATTTTAGTGGTCCAATAGCAGCTAATAATCCTGTTGGTTTATTTGAGAGCAAAAGAGAAAACATATTATCAGCTGAAAGGCAAAAAGAACTTGGGACAACAAGAGAAAATCTATTAGAGCATATACTAAAACGATAAAAGCACTGTAACAAAGATGGCCATAATTTATCGTGGTTTTGTGCCACACCAAAATAAAAGTATATATCAAACGGCTGGATTTTTCGGCTAACTAGTCTTAACTAAAGCCGATAGTTATCACACAAAAAAACTTCCACTTGAAATATGCATCAGCACGACTTAAATAGAGTTTATTTTTATTCTGTAGAAGATTTGGCAGGCCTACATCAACTCTCAAAAGGAGAAAAAATTTTGAGAACTGAAATTAAATCAAACTACACTGACATCAATGAGGTTATAGAGCTTTACAGCATAAAGAAATATCTTGACAACGAAATATATTTAAAAAGTTGGACACAAGAAGAAATTGAAGAGTTTAAACAAAAAGCCAAAAAATATGGCCAAAAAGTTGGGAACTATTTTGCAAATATAAATGACAAAAATGTCATCAAAATATACGAGCAGACTTTATTCGATTATATTCAATCATTTTGGGAAATAGTATGTAATCACTCACTTTATAAACAAATTTCAAAATCAAAGTTTAGCAAAATTCTAGAAATTGATCATCATTTAATACATGAGATTTTAACTCATAAAGTTTTAGTAACTCATTACAATATAGAAATCAAAAACTTTTTATTAGATTATCCTGGATCTGCTGAAATTTTGCTCTCAGTTTATGAGACAGAAGTGGAGTTAAAGAGAAACCAAAAGTATATTCCTAAAAGTCTGACCATTTCTGACAAAGAAAGTATAATATCAAAATATTTAGATTCAGTAGATACAAATCTGAACTACATTGGCTTAATTGAAAATGCAAGAAACAGAAATGATTTCAGAATTTCAGATAAAACAAGACTAAAAGCAAAACGATTGCGCAAAAGTGAAACGGAAAAGTTCTTTGCCGACAAAGGAGGAATGAGTTTTGGTGTCTCTGTTGGCTTTTCAGAAAATGTAGATAAAATAAAAGATGTTCATATAGACGAAAATCTTGTGACTCATTATGCTTACAGTTCAGAATTTATAAAGAAAAACAATCACCCTTACCAACTATATCAAAATTTTAAATTGCTCTTTGAATTTATTGATAATCAAAACAGAATAAATCTTGTTAGCAAAAAAAGTCAGTTAGGTTTATTTGAAAAAATTATGGGTGTTCATTCTAAAAATGAATACAAAATCGGTACGGGATTTTCTTTATCAGAAATGACATCTCGTGGCCAAATTTATGGCTACAACAAAATTATTACTGAATTAAACACTTCATTAGAAAATATTTTACATTTTGTTTATACAGAGGTATTTCAAGAACTATACGGATTTGCGGACAATGCTCGTTTTGCCACTCCTAAACCAACAAATACATTTTTTGAAAAAGTAAGATTGTTTGCACCTGAATTTGAGTCAATTTTAAAACAATTTAAACTTTATGTTGAAGATGGAGAGATAGATTTTGAACTTTTACAAATATCATCCTCACCAACCACAATTAAGAGTATTCCAAGTCTTGTCCAAAATAAATACGTCTATTTCAATAATGATAATAAAGAAATGGTTGGATGTTCAAATCTATTTTTTTCTGACCAAACACTTCTTGCTTATGTCGAACCATTTAAGGAAGATAAGTACCATACATTCTTTGACTTACTTGTAAATGCAAAAGTTAATTTCAGCAATTATCAAGAACATCAAAAATTACAGTTAAATTACTTAATTGAAAGAAATTTCATCGTAATTGATGACGACGGCTTTATTCAAGTAACAAATCCAGCACGTCTATTCATATTTAAAGACCTGTACGACAATGAGTTTTCGTCTTTTTATCGTTATCCTATAGAGTTTCAAAGAGAAGCTTTACAAATGCAAAAGGAAAATATTGTTCTCTTTGAGAGTTCATTATTTTCTAAACCAGAGCAGTCATACTTCAATTTTTTTCTAAACAAAAGCGAGTTCACGAATGGATTGGATTTACGAAACCGTTACTTGCACGGAACGCAAGCTAATCCAGAAGAAATCGAAAAACACGAATATGCATATTTCACATATCTGAAATTGGTTGTTTTGACTTTGTTGAAAATAGATGATGATTTACAAATTTCAAATACAATACAAAAGCAGAAAGAAAAGGCGAATTAAGGGAGTAGTTAAACAAACCGTAGCACTAAAATATTACGGTTTTTGTTTCGAAATTAATTAAGAATAACGATATGTTTTCGGCAAAATTTCGGCAAAAGAACAAATAAAAAACCATAAAACACTTTGAGTAAGCATGTTATGGTTTTTACAAGTACACCACATTGACTTATTCTCGAACCAAACGATTAAATTGTTTGAAGATTTGTGGTTAAATGGAAACGGTTGATTATGATTGACATTCGAAACTTTGGCTCCCAAACAAAAGATTCAGCGTATACTGATTTGACCTCTCTTTTTCTCGTCTGGCGATGCCTGGACTTGCAATAAAAATGTAGCCGCTTAAATCTCGCAATTAATTGTCCACTTTTTTATTGCAAGTCCACTATCATTCTACCATAAAACCTTGGATGTATTCATCATTAAAAAGTACTGATTTGGTCAAAACAAAACCATTGTCTGACCATTTTGCATAAACCATTCTTTGTTTAGATGAAAAGACTGTTCTTACCAATACCAAATAGGTATTGTAATCTTTTGGTGTATCATCTTTTAGGTCAATGAATTTCATAATTTTTACGACTAATTAAAGTTAATACTTTTTGGAGAAATTAGTAAATTTAAGCATGTGTTATGATATAAAAGCTTCATTAGAGCCCAGTTAAAAAGAGCTGAAAGAAAAGGAGATTTGGGAGCTGTTGAGGAAATAATGGAAAGATTAGTTCCTTTAACGGATTTACCAATTTACCATGCCTCCGGATTTAGTCATCCTGAATTACTTATTTATACAGATGAATCTCCAGAGTTTCCTATTGTAGCCACCTGGGGCTTAGTTCCACATTGGGTTGAAAATGATGAAGCAGGCAAAAAGCTTTGGAATAATACATTGAATGCCAGAAGTGAAACTTTTTTTGAAAAACCCTCATTTAGAGAGGCTGCAAGACATAGCAGATGTATAATTTATGTTGATGGGTTTTATGAGCATCATCATTTTGAAAAGAAAACATACCCTTATTTTATTTATAGAAAAGATAGTGAACCTTTAGCTTTAACGGGATTATGGACTGAATGGAGAAAAGATAATGGTGGAAGGGAATACACATTTTCTATAGTCACTACCGAAGGCAATCCTATGATGGCTAGAATACACAACAATCCTAAATTAAAAGGTCCAAGAATGCCTTTAATTTTAAATGAGGAGGATGAAGATAAGTGGTTAGTTCAGATAGCCGGAGGATTAGAGTTTGGAGAGGTAAAATCAATAATTAGGCCTTTTCCTGAAGCAGAATTATCATCTCACACTGTTTCCAAATTAAGAGGCAAAGAATATAAAGGAAATGTAGAAGAAATATCTAATGAGGTTATTTACCCGGAACTGAATAATCTTTTCTAATGACTGATTAATGCATAGCATAATGCATACCAGATATTTTTTTGACCGTACTTCACATGCATTACACTACACCTCAAAATACCACACAACACCACACATACCATACTACACAGCTTAAAACTGCAATACCCTACTTAAAACCACAATAAAACACAACAAAAAAAATCAAAGAATAAATCCCATATTACATAAAACCACACAACACCACACACACCATACTACACAGCATAAAACTGCGATACCCTACTTAAAACTACCATGAAACACAACAAAAAATTAAAGAATAAATCCTATATTACATAAAACCACACAACACCACACAACACCATAACTTACAGCTTAAAACTGCAATACCCTACTTAAAACCACAATAAAACACAACAAAAAAAATCAAAGAATAAATCCCATATTACATAAAACCACACAACACCACACACACCATACTACACAGCATAAAACTGCGATACCCTACTTAAAACTACCATGAAACACAACAAAAAATTAAAGAATAAATCCTATATTACATAAAACCACACAACACCACACAACACCATAACTTACAGCTTAAAACTGCGATACCCTACTTAAAACCACACAAAAACACACCACACATGTAAATAGTCCACAGGGGCGCTATATGAAAGCCAAGCGACAAAGCACAGTAGAGCCCGTATTTGGAACCTTAACCCAGTTTATGGGACTTAGGAAAGTCAATACCATTGGCATTAAGCAAGCTA
>NZ_VDCS01000022.1 GCF_006265225.1 Allotamlana fucoidanivorans
ATAAATATATTTATTACGAAATAGAGGATTATTAATACAAAAATTATGTCCTTTACAAAGCGTATCCACGAAAAAGTACTATAAATTGGTCTTTTTTCAGTCATTTCTCATAATGTTTGCCAACGTGTTTGTATAAGAAAAGTTGCGTGTTTGTGTGCGAGGATTTTCCGAAGGAAAATCAGAAGCTAGCAAACGAGCAACTAACTTTGGTTTAGCTAAAACTAGCAATTTTTTTTATACGGTGTTACCTGTAGTTATTTTTTTCTATACACTATTAAATTATACTTAAATTCAGTTCCATCACTTTCTAAAAGTTCAAATACTTTCAATTCCGTTTGAGTGATTTCCGCAAATTCTATTTCGTTTTTTGTAAATTCTATTAAAGAACCAGATTCTCTTAATTGTTCCAAAAGACCTGGCGCAAGTTTGTCAATCGGAACATTGTATCTCGGTTTGTCATAAGTCATTCTAAACAACTTAAATTCTCGGTCATATTCCCATTTTCCAGATTCACAATTATCGGGATTATCGCAACCAATTAATTCATAAGTTCCGTTTTTTTCAATTCGCATACTAGGTCGCCAAATAACTTCATTAGCAGTAATTGTGTCATTTATAAAATGTGTAATTTCCGATATTGTTTTTCCATTACTATCCGTTAATTTTTCAAATTCCCAAGTTCCAATAATCAGTTTCTCAATTTGTTCTGCGCTTTTCTTTGTTTTTGCATCATCTATTAATTCCAAGTAAGTTTTAGATGACTGGCAATAAGTCAAAATTGGAAAGAATATAATGGCAAGCAGGATGTTTTTCATAATTACAGGTAACGGTCTCGTATAACCGTCAGTTACGGGTTAAATTAGCGATTATTTTCGGTTTAGCACTGACTTTAGCAATTCCGAGTGGATTCGGACGTAGTCGAATCCGCCGTAATTGCGGTTATACATTGTTGTAGCACGTTTTTTAATGATTAAATTCCTTAGCTATTTTAATAATAAAAATGCTGTCTTTTAAATTTATTGAACTCACCTAAGTCAACGTCGCTGATTTTAGGGTCTTCTTTATAATAAATAACTTCAACTTTTCGACCAATACAATTATTCTTTTTATTACACTCAAAAAAAGAAGAATTAATATAACCTTTAAAAATTTCACCTTCCACGGTGTACTTATAAACAATTAAATAATCTACGACCTTAACATGTTCTAGCTTAACTATAACTCCAGTCGTTTTAATACCTGATTCAAGTAGTTTTTTTGATTTATAATCTTTTCTAAAAATACCATAAATGATAATAGTAGAAAAAATAGATAATATTATTATTTTTTTCGTCATATTCAGAATGTGCTACAACGGTCTCGGCTATGAGTAGTTGCTTGGGTTAGCGATTAACTTAGCAAGTACACACCAAACTGAAAATCCGCGAGGATTTTCAGAAGTAGGCGAGAACAAGCAATTACTTATAGCCATTGTTGGCAAATCGTTTTTTTATTCTAATTCTATCTTGGTGGATTCAATTTAGATTCCATTTCTTCATTCGCTCGGTAAATCTTGTCTAGACTTGTATAAACAACAAAATAATCCCAAGTTGTTCCGTCAGCACTACACGCAATTACATATTCGTTCGATTCAATTTGTTTTACGTAATATTCTCCGCAAACCTTTATTCCATTTGCGACTATTATTCTACCAATATCTCTAAATTCAGAACCTTGTGGTGACCTCCAACTTTTACTGTATGTTTGCTCGTCTGTTATTATTCCGCCACTTTCTGAATTCGAACCGATAATGTATAGGACGATTAGAATTCCAATACCAATTAAGATTAAAGTTCCGCAACCAAATCCACCTTTTTTCATCTTATTTCCGCAATAAGGACATTTGTCAGCATTACTGCTTATCTCTTGTTTACACTCTTTGCAATTTATTAATGCCATTGATTTCGGTTTTTATCTTTTATTTCTTGTCTTTTTGTCAGGAAATCCATCCGCTGGTTCTATGTTAGTAACAAGATTGACTTCTGGAAAATATTTTTTCATTAAATGTCTCAATGGAACTTTTGTCTCTTTATTTTCTTTGAACATTGCCTGCAATTTTTCTCCGTCCATTGTCATTCCTTTAGGCATTGATGCCATAGTTTGAGTATTAAATGTTGCTGTTTCCATATTTTCGGATGCAATCATTAATTCGTCCATTTCTTTAAGTAATTCTTCATCCTCTAAAACTGACATTCCTGGTGCTTGACTGTGTCCGAATTGTATCATATCACTAGCTTCGTCCATTAACTTAATGTCAAGTAGGTCATATTTTGAAAAAGGAATATGAAAGTCATTAAATCTTATAAATGGTTGTTCATCTATTAGTATTTGAATGTGAAAATGAGGAAAGTCCCCATTTTTTGAATTACTATGACCTTCTAAATCCGTCTTTCCATAATGTAATGACCACTCAATGTTTTTATATTTTATAGTTACTTCTCTTAATTTGCTTTTGGAAGTTTCACTTTCCAAATCATTTATATTCTTGATGAAGTTTTCAGTTGTCGCAACCCAACGCAAATAACTTTCTAGTTTGAAAAAACCAATTGGTTCGGACAGATAGTTTTTAAAATCTTTCTTTCTAATGCCGTTTGGTCTTAAAAACCAATGAAAACAAGGTTCGTCTGGGTAGAAAGTTTCTAATTTATTACCGCATAAAAAACAACAAGATTTTGAAAAAGCATCTTTAAATTCCGAGAACATTTTTTTGTTTTCCTCAATTTGTTCTTGGTTTTTCTTTTCCACATATTCTGGTGGAAGACTTGCTAGATAATCTTTTAATTCTTTTGTGTTATTTGGATTTATTTCTTTCAAATGAGTTCTGTCAAAATGTTTGCCAACGGTCTCGTATAACCGTCAGTTACGGGTTAATATGCGTTAATTTTCGGTTTGGTACTGACCTTAGCAATTCCGAGTGAATTCGGACGTAGTCGAATCCGCCGTAATTGCGGTTATACATTGTTGTGCAACGTTTTTTTTACATTATTTCTACTAACTTATCGGAAAGTTCATTTACAATTTCTTCATTTGAAATAGCTTCATTTAAAATGCTTTCATATGTTGTTTGAGCCTCCGAATTTTCAAATACCAAGGTTTCAGTTTCATTGTCATAACTCCATTTACCTTGTTCATTTTCTAAAAGTTCAATTATTTTTTTTATCCCTTGACCGTATTCAATGTGAGCATTGATGTAAGGTATAAAAATTGGTTTTTGTATCGAATCTTTTTTGGTCAATCCTTTTATAAAGCCTTTATAAGCTTTATTACTTTTATCAATTCTTTTAGTTTGCTCTTTTAAATAGTCAACTCTGTTTTCTACAAAAGATTTAAAATTGTCTGATTGGTCAATGTATTCTTGAACTGTTTGTTTTTGGAATTCAAATTCCTCTTTACTGTTTAATCTATTAAAATCCAATATACGAGGTTCTGCAAATGAATTGTATGCTTTATTCCATTCAACGTTAGTGCTATCAGATTTTCTAAAAAAATCTTTCAAAGCCAACCATACTTTTCTTTCTTCTCCAACGCTACTTTTTATTAAGTCGTCAATTGAATTTTTTACATTGGCTGACAAATTATTGTAATTCGAATCTGTTGAATCTGGATTCGCTAACGTACTTTCTTTATAATCGGAAACAGCTTTTTGCAAGTCATCAATTGGTTTCTGTCTGTCTTTTGCAATTTGTCCAAATTCACTAATTGAACCAAGAAGCATTAATGTAAGTACTATATTGAATGTTGTGGTTCCTCCGTTTTCTTTTCTTCCAAGTATAAACCAAAACAAAAGTGCCAATAATGTTGGAATTAGAATTATTCCAATAATAGAACCGATACTCATTCCAAAAGTATAGGCATCAAAACCATAAATTCGAATGTTAAAGAAGATTATAATTACAGCTACTATTGAAGCATAAATTATGTTGGTTTTTGAAGGCTTAAAAGGGTGTTTCATTAATTCACTTTGGTTTTTTCAAATGTTGCACAACGGTCCGGCTATGATTTCGGCTTGGGAATTTTCAAAGAAAATTTCAAGTGAGAAATCGAGCTGATTTAAAGTTAGGAATTTTGTTTTTTGTTCACAGATAAAGCTGAATTATAGCCAATGTTGGCATTAGTTTTTATTATTCATTTCCAAATATTGAATTATATCCGCCACCATTGTAATTCCGAATCAAAGGTTCAATTGAATTCACATATTGTTTTTCAGATTCGGTCAATTTTTTTGATTTCAGTCTTTTTAAGTCAGCAATGGCTTTCTCTTTTTCTCCAACTATGGTTTGCAAAGTCAAGTAACCAACATATTCCATTATGTTTTCTTCGTTTTTGTAACGAACCTTTGGACTTTGTTCAAAAGCTGTTTTATATAAATCCATTGCTTGATTTAACTTGTCCATTTTTTCCAGCGTCATTCCTTTCAAAGTCAAAATAGAGTTAGACTTTTGCATTTCTGTTGGTGCGGATTCTAAAATCCCTAAAGCCAATTCGGGCTGTTCATTCCACCAATATGTTTTTACAAGACTTTCATAAGTCGGAATATCAGTTGGATCAATTTCAAGAGCTTTCTTAAAGTAAACAATAGCGCTGTCCGTTTTATTCTGCATTTGAAATTCAATTCCCTTTTCTTGGTATTCGATAACCAACGGATTAGTCGCTTTTTTCTCGTTTTTACAAGAAATAAGAATGGTCAGAACCGATATGTAGATTGCTTTTTTCAAAATTAATGCCAACGGTCTCGTATAACCGTCAGTTACGGGATAAATTAGCGATTATTTTCGGTTTGGCACTGACTTTAGCAATTCCGAGTGGATTCGGACGTAGTCGAATCCGCCGTAATTGCGGTTATACATTGTTGGCAACTGGCTTTTTTTATTTAGTTCCATTTAAAAATCTTGTATCGTTCATATTATAGTCGTTATCAAAAGTTCCGATTTTTTTTAAATAATAATATCTTAATCTTTCCGAACAAGATTTATAATTGTCATATCCTGTCACAGAATATTGCAGCATTTTTATTGGTTTCAAGTCGTTTTTGTCAAACCTAAATCCTTTACCAAAATATTCAATTCCGCCTTTTGGATAATCTTGATATTGATTAAAGACTTTGCTTATTAATAATCCTGCTACAATTTCATTTCCGTTTTCCGAGTAAAATAGTGTGTCAATAATCGATTCTTTATACTCAACTTTTTCAGGTAAATCAATTGCCCAATCTCTTTCGATTGTGTCGTTATAAGTTTTTCCGTTAAAATATCTCAAAGCTAATTCTGCTGGTCTTTCAACTGTTTTAATTTTTATTAAACTGTCAACTAATTTTTGAATTTTTATTTTATCGAGTTCATAAGTTTTTTGGTCGACTTTTAAATTATAAACAAATTCTTTTGGCGTTGTTGTTTCTGTTATTTTCAGAGAATACTCTTTTGTCAAATGAGTCATTGACATAACAGCAAGTGGACAACTTAAAACCAGAAGAAACCAAACACTTATTTTTCGGATGTTTTTTTTGAATGAAAGAAAAATAAAAATGATTGTTGAAAGAAATAGAATTATTGAAGTAATAGTTAGAGTGTCTATTATATTTCCTAAAGCTGAACCTCCTTGGTCATTTAGAATATGAAATATTGAAACTAATGTTCCAATTATTAAAATTCCATATAAAATTTTGATTCCGTGTTTCATTTTTCAGCTTGTTGCCAACGTTTATGTGTAAGGATAGTTGCGCGTCCGAGCAACTAACTTACTAAAAATTGAACAAACCAGAGGAAAATCCGCAGGATTTTCCGAGTAGGCTAGAACCAAGCAATTATTTTTACACGGTGTTATAGGGCGTTTTTTATTCATTTCTTGTTAATTCTATTGCTTTTTCAAGAAATTCATCACGCCCCTCTTTAATTCCTTTAATTGTCTTTTCAAGATATATGTCAGGTAAAATGCCAATTCCGTGATGCTGAGAACCATCATGCTTCAATACTTTCATTCCTGTCCATGAAATTATAAATCCCCCAGGCAAGGTAAAAGGATTCACATTTCCATTTGTCCCTGCAGTTGGTTGTCCGATAATAGTTGCAAGTTCATACCCCTCTATATATCCCATGTAACTTTCAGCGTAACTTATTGCTTGTCCATTAGTTATAAAAACTATTTTTTTATTGCCGAGATATGGTTTTTTTGCTTTTATTCTCCCTATCCAATTATAATTTTGAAATCCGATTATTCTTTCACGGTCAGGATAAATAATCTTTGGAACCTGCATCCACGCTTCTGTCGTATCATCAACTGACATTAAATGGTTTATAAAATCGTGATTACCTTTTGGATAGCCTCTTAAATCGCATATTATTGATTTGCACTGTTCAAGTTGTGGTAATAGCCAATTTATTGTATCCATCTCAATAAGGTCTAGGTTAAGATACCATGTGTCATTATCAATTTTTTGATAGTCAATTTTTTTGTTATCAGTTACATGATGTGGGGAAAAGCTTCTTGTGAGTTCAATATTTTTGTTGTTAATAGTTAGAACTATTTTGCTGTTTTCTTCTCCCTGAAGGCTTTTTAAATTTGCCCTGTAATTCAACCATCCCACTGTTGCAGCAGAAATTTCCCCGTAAATATTTTTAAAGAAATCCGCGGGGTTATTATTATCAATTTTTGTTACAATATCACCAGATTTGATGTCATACTCATTGTCGAATACTTTTGTAATAACCAGTTTGTTTTCAATCCATACCCATGATATTGGTGGAACGTAGTAATTTTGAATTGAGTTGTTACTTATGTAAATATGCCCATCTTTTAAAGGAGCTGTAAATTGTTCTAATGTAGTAAGGTGGTCTGAAATAGTACTATCAAAATAACATTTTTCAATAGCCTTTTCTAGTTCTTTTTCCCAATTTACATTTACCACATCGAAATAAGGGTAGAAGTGTTGAAATACATTGTAAACATTTACAATATTTCCTAATCTTAAATATAAATCTTCGACATTTGTGTCGTTAGTTTTTTTTAGTGTTTCTATTACTTTATTTAGTTTGTTTTCATTTGCTTTTGGATATGTAATTTGATTGTTAGAGTATAGTACCATTGGAATCCAGCAATAAATTCCGTCTCCAATTTCTTTGACTATATTTTCGCCAAATTCAGGTTCGTAATCAAAGAGTAGATTAGCTTTCTTTTGATTTTTTCCTTTAATTCGTCTACTTTCATAAGGTTGATTTTTATATTCCATATCAAGACTTACCCCTAGGTGTTGCCAGAACGTAAGAATAGCTTTTTCTTTATTTTTAGGAGTGATTTTTATTGATGCGGAGTCAAAAGCTGATTTTTTTGTTGCAAATTCTATGGAAGGAGCAATTGGTTTAAATAATTGATATAGTGTATTTACAATATCCTCTTGGGTTTTACATTTTTCAATTTGTGACGTACCGTAGATAGAAAATTTATTCCAATCTATTTCAGATGCTTCATCACTTGGATGAAAATATTTGACATAGCCATAAACTTTGGCAAAAGTTAGAATGTTATCAATTTTCCTATTTTCTTTTTTACAACTGAAAAATAAGAATAAAAAAATTATAGCCCCTATTTTGTAAATTCGTATTCTCATCTTTTTCAAAATGCCCTATAACTTGTTTGTATATGATTTGTTGCGTGGTTTAGCAAGTAATTTAGCAAATAAAAACCGAATAGAAAATCCGCGAGGATTTTCGTAAGTAGGGTAGGACTAGCAATAAATTATATACGGTGTTAGCATACGTTATTTTTCTATTTCGATTGTTTTAAAAATATATGATTTTGATAATTGCATTTTATGACTGAAGTTTTCAAAAGCATTTACTGGGTCAATTTTCTGATAATTCATTTTAGCAAAATTTTCTCTATCTAGTTGAATTGAATAAATATAATCGTCTTTTATTTGTCCATCTTTTTTATCTACTCTTTGTGTATAAGCTGAAATATCTACTTTTTCAATTCCAGCAGAAGACATAAATGAAATCCCAGTAACTAATAATCCAAGTCCAGTTACACATTTTGCGTATTCTTCTTTCAATTGCTTTTCGCTTTTCTTTTTTACAGATAATTTACCAGATTGTAAAATAGAAGCAGTTTCTTTCGGTAAATGTTCTATTTCAGGTAAGTCTAAATCGATAAAAAATGTTTTGGTTTTCTCGTCATATTCAAAGTCAATAAAAAATTCTGGCTTTATATCAATTTCTTTTAAAACAGTTTCAAAATTATTTATAACATAATTTTCAGCTCCATTTAAATTCCCTAATAAATTTTCCTTTTTTTGTTCAAAAGCTTTAAGAAATTCTATATTGCTCTCTTTTTCTTTATTTAACTCTGAATTCTCAAAATTTTCTTTTTGTGTTTTCCAATTCTCAATTGATTTTTTCAGAGTTTGCTCTAAATTATCAGTTATAAATTGTGTTCTTTTTTTCTTGTTTTTCCAAAATAAAACAGAGTTAAACTTACTTTTAGCTTCTATCAAAAGTTCCTTTTCAATTGAAGATTTAGAAGGTTCTAAAATGTCAAATCTTTTCTTTGTGTATTTTTGAGGTTTTAATTTTTCAATTTTATCTTGAATTTCCTTTTTTGTTATAGGTTTAAGAATATGTTTGTATAATTCCGTAAACTCTTTCGTTTCTTCAATTATTTGGTTGTAATAAAGGTTGTAAATCTTTTTAAGATTCTCTTTATATTCAGGTGTTCTTTTAAGTTTATTAATTACTTGTTGTGATGTGATATTTTTTCCACCATTATCATATATTTCAACTACAGGTTGATAATTTTCGTCTAAATCTAATTTTACACCAACTTGTGTTTGATTTTTTGAAACAGAATTATTATTAATTGCATTTTTTTCAGAACTTGAAATTTTCGTTCTATTATATAAACCAGTTCCGGGAATTCCTGTATTTAAATATGCTCCAGTTTTTCCAATATTTAAACTTGCTCCTTTTGGACCTATAGTTGTACTAATTCCAGATTTTGAAAGGTTTATATTCAAACCTGGTGCAAGTTTAATTCTATTTCTATATCTCATAATTTCGTTTGGTCGTTCTAATGTATGCTAACGGTTTGTATAAGAAACGTTGCGTGAGTTATGGATAAAGATAGAAAAATAAACGGACAAAAAAGTGGGCGAGGATATTCCGAAAGGAATGTCCGAAGCAATGGTTTTTATACGTTGTTGTGCCACGTTTTTAATTCTATTAAAGATGAATATTGGAAGCCTATTGTCCTTGGAATAATACTTGAAACCATTCTATTATATCTTTTAGGTTTCCTAAAATAGCTCCTATGAAAAAATACACCCATTTACGCTTTAAATCTTTAGTCTTTTCCGTTGTTAAGTCGGTATTAGCTTTTGATTCATTTATCTGTGCTTGGGTTAATTCAAGTTGTAATTGGCTTATTTCAAGATTCTTATCTTCAGCGATTTGCTCTACGACTTCTACAGGCTCTTTTGTTGCTTTATTTTCTTTATCTGTTTTTTCTTTTGGTAGAACTATGTGTTTGTTTTCGTTTGTTAGTCGTTTCCATTTGTTTTTAGAGCCTAAATCTAAAAGTTTATGCCAATGGTCTAACTCAAATTCACGTTTCTGTTGCGTCATTATAATTCCGTTGTTATTTATAGGAGCAGCCCAAACGGTATTACGTTCAACTATTTCAAATTCAGATTCATTGCCTGTTTTTACTATTTCTAACCATTCAGATGGTGTAATAGTTTTTGTATTGTTAGTTCCTTTAATTTTTATTTTCATAAGGTTCTCTCAAATGTGGCACAACGTTTATGTATATGAAAAGTTGCGTGCTTGTGAGCGAGGATTTTCCGAAGGAAAATCAGAAGCTAGCAAACGAGCAACTAACATTGGTTTAGCTAAAACTAGCAATTTTTTATATACTTTGTTAGCCACTGGCTTTATTTAGTTAATATTAAAGTTCAATTCCATATTCACTTGCTTTATGTGATAATACTTCAATCCGTTCTTTATATTTTTCTTCAACCCCTAATTCATAAATTCCATTTATAGCATTGTCAAACATCTTTTCCAATGCTATATAATAGTTCTCGTCCCAATACCCGAAATCTTCAATAACTTCTAAACAACAACTTACATAATGCAATTCCAATTCAACATTAAGTTCCGTGATTCTCATTTTACGAACTGTGCGAATTATTTTCCGCGCTTCAGTTTCCCGTAAATCCATATTTCTCCCATTTGGATAAATATATCTTTCGATTTCTTTTTTGTATTTTTCTGTCAATTGTTTAATATCTCCCGTTGCAAAAATGTCCAAGTAATTTTTAGCATCAGGGATTTTTTTATACATCTCCGAAATCAGTTTAATGATTTCAGTTTTGTCCATTTGGCTTAACTCTCTTTTTACTTCTTTTAGTGCCATATTTAGCTCTAATGTTGTTGTTTTTCAGCTTGTGGCTAACGGTTTAGGCTATGATTTCGTTGTGGAAAATGTCGACAGACTTTTCCGCTTATGGAATCATGCCGGATTAAAAGTACAAAGTTTAATTTTTAGAACAAACACCACAATGAATTATAGCCATTGTTGTGTGTAGGCTTTTTTGTCCGGACAACTATTGTATTTGCTGCTAAATCTCCGATGCGTTTATTTTGTTTATTATTCGCTGCAATTATTAATCCAATCAGAAAGATGTAATCGATAAATCCGAGAAAAAATCGACCGAATGCTTTTCCAATTCCGATTGGTTTAAATTCATTCGTTACCACTTTTAGTTTTAAAATTCTTTTTCCGATTGTTTGCCCCCAAATTCCTTCGCTTATTGGCCATAAAAAGAATCCAATTAGGAACATTCCAAAAGCAGGTAAACCATTCAGGTTATATCCAATTTCATCCTCCAACGGTGTCCCAAAGAAAAATCCAAGAACAAATCCGATTATTCCATAAATGTAAAAATCAATGATAAAGGCTAAAATTCTGTATCTTTTTTTTGCGATTTCAAATCCGCTACTCTGCGTTTCAATTTGGTTTTCAATCGTAATTTCTGTCATTCGGTATTCTTTTTTTAGCTTACACACAACGGCTCGTGTATGAGTAGTGCGGGATTTAACCCACTACTGTTTCAAATAACTAAGTAGCCAGAACTACGATTTTACAGTTAACTTTCAAATTTTTAATTAGTCTGTCAAATCGTAGATTTGGCGGGGCTCAAAAACCACACAAACCCTCATAAATACTACGTTCCCCGCATTACTTATGACACATTGTTGTGCCGTCGTACTTTTTATTCAATCCAATCTGTTTGTAAAATTCTCCTTATAATATTTTCTTTATCGAATAGAAAGATATAATATTTTCCAAATGTATGTTTCCTTTTCTGTTTCAATATTTTGCTTGTCCCAACAGAAATAGCAAAAGAATCAAGCCTTGAAAATCCCATATAAACATTCGGCCTTTTTGTATTTAGGTTTTGTAAGCATGCTAAATTAAAAGTCGAGTCTGTTTTAAGTAAGTAATCTTGATTTTTCCGATAAACCGAATACAATATTGAAGTGTCAGATTTTAGTTGTTCCTCACTCAAATCCAGTTTTTCTGAATAATATTCTGTTATCAAAAAGGGAGTACCCTTATTCTTATCAACTTTCGGGTTTATCTTAAATCGAACATTTTTTACTTTAAAATAATCGCTTGCTGTCGAATCATTTTCTAAATATTTAATGATTGACTCAAACTGATAACATTCCTCTATTGTTTGAGCAGTAATTTGCAATCCAGTCAAACAAAGGAATAGTAAAAATATATACTTGAAGTTATTTTTCACCTTTTATCTTTAATTTAGCATCCGTTTTTAAAAGTCTCCACTGGCTTATCATCACAGATAAACCATAACCTATAAAAGTCAAAACAATCAATAATAGAGAGCGATTAGGTCTATAATCATAAGCTTGCAAAGGAATAGTGACTGTAACAAGAAGAAAAATCAATCCAATCACAAGTTTATATTTACTCTTAAATTCCAAATAAATATTGAAAGTCAAAATTAAGGTTGCAAAGATGATTCCTGTATACTTCACAGTTAATCCAAATCCAATTGATTTATGATGAATCGGAAAAAAATGATACAAAGTATCGTGAATTATTGCTAATCCTACAATCTGAATCAGAGAAATAATTATTGGTATAAGTATCTTTTTAATCACCTTATGTTTCTATTTTGCACTATCGTTTTTGTATGCGGCACAACGGTTTAGTGTAAGAATCCGTTGCGTAAATTTAGAGAAAAATGAAAGAAAAAAGAAACAAACTTAAAGGAGAAAGAGGACTTTCCGAAGGAAATGTCCGAAGCAATGGTTTTTACACATTGTTGGCAAACGTTTTTATTTTTTTAAATCGGAATGATAAGAAGTGGATAATGTATCTTTTTTGGTTGGCTGTACTTGTTTTTCAAGCAATAACCTATATTCAGACAAAGAGTCTTTATAATTCTTGTTGTCAGAAGTCAGCGAGTCAACCTGTGATTTTAATGTCCGATTTTCAAAAAACTGATAAACACTAAATAAAAAAACAATGAAAGCTAGTAAATATCCAACCCAATTTTGGTTATACCACAATTCAGATTTAGGAGGTTTATTTATATGTTTTAAGTATTTTAAATGTCCGTTTTTATTTTTCGCTTCTAATCCTTTTGGAGTTAATCGACAACTACCATTAGGAAACCATTCAAAATATTTATGGAACTCAGTAAATTCCTTTAATTCTCTTCTAAGTTCTTGGTACAACTCTCTTTCGTCAGATGTGTCATATTTAAAATACTTAGGGATTAGAATTTGGTTAATCGAGAAAAAGCTATCCTTTTTATCTGATAAAAGAATAATATCAAAATACTTAATTATGTCGTTTTCCGTGAATTTCATTCAAATGTTTGCCAACGGTCTAGTATAAGAATAGTAGCGGATTTTCACACACTAACTTTTCGGTTAAACACAGACCTTTTTATTATTAGATACTTTTGTTTTAGAGATTAAACCGCTATTATTTTTATACAATGTTAGCCACAGTTATTTCTTTCTTTTCGTAATATTCTAGCCATGATTTTATTCTTCCAACAAACATTTTGAGGTAATTTTCAGTCAAAAAAATATTTGACCAATCAAATCTCTGCGCTTGTATTCCAAGATAAAAAACAAAAACAGAAGCTCCTGCTTTTGGAATTAGTTTAAGTTCCTTTTCAGATAAACTCCTATCTTTTCTATATCCATTTAGGAAACCCTGAGCTTTTGATTCATACTTTTCTTTATCTGATTCTATGAAGAAAAGCTGTTTGCAAAAGTATGCGACATCTAAAATCTGCTTTCCATTTCCACAAAAGTCAAAGTCAAAAATCGTGATTTCTTTTTCATCTGTAACAGCCATATTATCATACCAAATATCCATATGTAGAATTCCGTTTTGAGTATTGTCAAAATCAGAATCTTTAAAATCTTGTCCAAATTCCTTAATGAATTCCATTTCTGGCAATTTGTCAGAAAAGAATTGGTTTAAATATTCGTAAGGTCGTTCTAAAAGCGATTTTTTATTGTAGGAAACTCGGTTAATAGTTTTGTCTGAAGTAAGATTATGAATTTTTGCCATTAGAGAACCTATTTCGAAACAAGTCTCATTATCCATAAATCTAATTTTACCACCTTGAGCAAATGAGAAAATTACAACATATCTAATCCCCTCTGGCGCATTTATTTCTTGAATGAATTCTCCATTTTTATCTTGAATAGGAAATGATACGCTTAAATCATTTTCCTTTAACAAGTTTAAAAGTTTTATCTCTTCGACGATTTCAGTTTTTGTCCTCCAGTTATGACTGTAAACTCTTAAAACATATTTTTCGTTATCGTTAGAAAGAAAATAAGTGTGATTCATTCCAGTTCTAAATAGTTCACATTTGAAATCTTTGTTCAAGTGATACTTATCTTTTATAAAAACCCCCAACTCTTTTGCTGAAAGTGTAGAAGTTGTAACTGGAAATACTGTCATTTTTTAGTTGCTAAATTAATTGTTTCATTAACAAAATCTGTTTTGCCTAAAACATAGGCACCTCTATCGTTTTTAAATTTAGAAGCTAGCTTTAGTTTCAAATTTTCGTATTCTGCTGCACGTTTTTCATTTGTATTTAGATAGTCTCTAAAGTCAATTTGTTTCCACATTGCATTGTCTTTTGGACACATATGAATATGAAAAATCTGTTCTTTCGTTCCATCAACATTATATCCTTTTCCAAAAGTTGAATATTCTTCTATATTTCCTCTTGTAGGAACTTTAAAATGAGAATATCCTAATTGCGAGAATTCTTCAATTAATTTTTCGTCAAATAATAATTCTTTCGGAATTTCAATCATTAAATCAATGTAAGGTTTAGATTTGATAGAAATTATAGATGTGCTCCCAAAATGTTCTATTCGCAATATTTTTTCTTTCCCGACTTTATCTAAAATTTGTTGTTTTTCTCTCTCGTATATCTTTTTCCATTCGGGATTGTGGTCAACTAATTCGATTGGGAAAAGTCTATTCCAATCTGGACTTGCAACAAAAAACTGGACAAATAGTTGAATGATTATGCAGCTAGTTTAAGGTTATACATGTCTAATTCAAATTCTCTTATAGTTCTATTCCCTAAAAAGGAATGTCTTCTTCTATTATTGTACCAAGTTTCTATCCATCCAAAGATGGATAACTCCGCTTCAGATCTCAACTTATAATTGTGCCTATAAACCCATTCTACCTTTAATGATTTAAAGAACGATTCTGCAACGGCATTATCCCAACAATTACCTTTTCTGCTCATAGATTGGTTTACTAAGCCATTATAACTTTTAATTAATGAGGTAAACTTATGGCTTGCATATTGTATACCTCGATCGGAATGAAATATTAAAGGCTGGGTTAAAGTTGTTTTCTTTACAGCCATATGCCAAGCCTTAATAATAGTGTCTTCTGTGCTTAGGTTATCGCTTAGAGCCCACCCAACAACTTTACGGTTAAACAAATCAATAATTACAGTAAGATATAACCAACCTTGTTTAGTTTTGATATAGGTAATATCGCTTACCCAAACTTGATTCTGCCTGCTTGCTTCAAAGTTTTGGTTTAACAAATTAGGTGCTATTGGGTAATTATGTTTACTATCTGTGGTTGCTTTAAACCTACGTTTTCGTTTTGCAAATAAATAATTAGCACTCATAATACGCGCCACTCTGGGCTTTGATATTTTATAGCCTAATGTCTCCAGTTCTGTTTTTATTCTAGGCGATCCATAGCTTTGAAAGCTATCTTTAAATATAGATTTTATAAGTGCAGTTACCTTTTGATTTTCTAACCATAATTTACTTGGTCCTGATTGTAACCAATGGTAATAACCGCTTTTACTTACCTTTAATATTTTACACATCATCTCGACAGGAAATCTCATAAGGTGCTGTTTTATAAACCTGTATTTTTCCTGTCGCTCTTGGAGAAGATGCTGATGGCCTTTTTTAAGATATCACGTTCTAACTCGGCTTCTTTTAATACCTTTTTTAATCGAGCTATCTCTTTTTCTTCATCTGTCAATTTAGCCTTGCCTCGACCAGGAAAACTGTTTTTGCCATAATCCTTCAACTCTTTTCGCCAACGATAAAGCACTGATGGGAATATATCTAAATCTTCACTTACTTGTTTTACGTTGCCTTTGGCATAGCTCAACTCCACTGCCTTTTGCTTAAATTCTAATGTGTAATGTTTGGGTTTACTTCTCATAATTGCTAAGTTAATAACTAGCAAACATATTCTCTCATCT
Organism: Allotamlana fucoidanivorans; assembly: GCF_006265225.1. Taxonomy (GTDB): domain Bacteria; phylum Bacteroidota; class Bacteroidia; order Flavobacteriales; family Flavobacteriaceae; genus Allotamlana; species Allotamlana fucoidanivorans. Next base: position 15,848 of record NZ_VDCS01000022.1, read on the forward strand.
TTTTGTCCAGTCTAATGTAGTAATTCCATCCGATTGAGTTTTGTTTTCTGTAACGATAGGAAAAAGGTAAAACTAATAATGCTATAAAATCGGAATAGTCAACAACTCGATTTATTCCGATTCCGACACCATTCAAATAGTCAATAACAGATT
>NZ_VDCS01000023.1 GCF_006265225.1 Allotamlana fucoidanivorans
ACACTTGTGGAAGAGTAGGTCGCCGCCTTTTTTAATCCTCAATCTTTTATTAGATTGAGGATTTTTTTTTACCACGCCCTTAACTTTACAACATACAAATACCTTACCCTTTACGCTATCCTGGAAATTTTAAAATATTTTTTTTGGCCTTAGAGACAACTTAGGTTAATGTTGTGTGGTTTTCGTAAAAATTTAATACCTTAGTTAACCAAATTATGTCCTTTATACAGGTCAAATTTGAGCTACTATCAAATAAACTACCAATTCGCATTGTATGAATACATTTCGGTTATTGAGATTAATTTTATCATGTACTTTATTTTTTTTACTTCTAAATGTCTGTCTTTCCTGTAAGGAGGAAAAAGAGCATAATCCTATTGTTACTATAGATACTCCTGTAAGAGAAAATGTTAAAATATATGGAGAATACGTGGGGCAATTAGCTGCCAAGAAAAAGGTAGAGATTAGAGCAAGGGTTGATGGCTTTCTAGAAAAAATGTTGTTCAAGGAAGGTAAGTTTGTCAATGAAGATGAGATACTTTTTGAAATTGATGAAACTCAATATGTAGCCCGGGTAAATAAAATAAAGGCTCAGGTAAAACAGGCAGAAGCCTCGGCAGCAAAAGCAAAAAGAGATATTGCACGCTTGAAGCCATTGTATGAACAACGAGCGGCTAGTCAATTAGATTTAGATAATGCCCAAGCCAGTTTGGAACGGGAAGAAGCCAATGTTTTAATGTATAAGGCAGATTTAGAACAGGCATTACTAGAACTCAGTTTTACTAATGTGAAATCACCCATTGCTGGTTTTGTTGGTGAACGTCAAGTAGATATAGGAACATTAGTAGGCTCTGGAGGTGCGTCATTATTAACCTCGGTATTTCAAACAGATACTGTTTTTGTACATTTTCACATGACCTCGCTTGACTATTTAAAAAGTAAAGCAAGTAACGTTGGATTAACGCAATCAAAAGATGAAGACAACGATAATTCTAAAAATATTTTTAAACCAACAGTTAGTATTACGAGGGCTGATAGAACAGACTATCCTATAATGGGGATCGTAGATTTTGCTAATCCACAAGTAGATTCCAAAACAGGAACATTTGCGCTTAGAGCTGAAATTCCTAATCCTAATAGTGAACTACTTCCCGGTCAATTTACAAAAGTAAAAGTGTTGCTAAATGTGGTTGAGAATGCTATTTTAATTCCGAATAAAGCCATTATCATTGAAAAAGGAGGGGAGTTTGTTTATGTTTTACGGCATGATAAAACTGTAGAAAAACGTTTTATTCAAACGGGAGAAAAATTAGAAAAAAGAGTTGTTGTAGCAAGAGGGCTATTTGCCGATGAACAAATTATTGTTGAAGGTCAACATAAAGTGCAGGCAGGACTTAAAGTAATTCCAACAAAAGAAAATGACTCCATTTGGAATAATCAAAATAAAAAGTCAGAAAATTTATGAGATTAGGAGTTTTTATTGACCGCCCTATATTATCCATCGTTATTTCAATTTTAATTGTACTGTTAGGTGCTATTTCCATAGTAATATTGCCTATTGAGCAATACCCACAAATAACACCACCCTTAGTAAAGGTAACCGCCAGTTATCCAGGAGCTGGGTCGGTAACGGTTGCACAAGCCATTGCCACACCGATAGAGCAAGAATTAAATGGAACGCCTGGTATGATTTACATGGAATCTACGAGTTCTAATTCGGGGTCATTAACCATTAATGTGACCTTTGATGTAGGAACAGATCCTGAGATTGCCGCGGTAGATATTCAGAATAGGGTGAAATTGGCCGAATCGAGATTACCAGCCGAGGTTATACAAAATGGTATTAAAATAGAACGGCAGGCGGCATCACAATTATTGACCTTGTCATTAACCTCTAGCGATGAAAAATTTGATGAGATATATTTGAGTAACTATGCTACCATTAATATACTAGATGTGTTACGTAGAGTTCCTGGAGTAGGGAGAGTCTCAAATATTGGGAGTAGGTACTACTCCATGCGTGTTTGGTTATATCCTGATGCCATGGCCGGATTTGGGCTTACGGTTAACGATGTTAGAGATGCTATTTTAGATCAAAATAGAGAATCAGCTGCAGGAGAATTAGGTCTGCAACCGATTACCTCTACAGATATTACCGTGCCATTAATTACCTCGGGACGATTAGAAAAAGTTGAAGAATTTGAAAATGTGATTGTTAGAGCCAAATCAAATGGAGCCATCATAAGGTTACGGGATGTTGCTCGAGTGGAATTAGAAGCTTCTAGTTATAGTCAGGAATCAGGTTTCGACAATAAAAATGCGGCTATTCTAGCCGTTTATTTATTACCAGGAGCCAATGCTCTTGATGTAGCGAGTAATGTGCGTGATGCCATGGATGAAATTAAGAAAAATTTCCCCGATGGCATTAGTTATAGCATTCCTTTTGATATGACAAATTATATTTCGGCATCCATAAAGGAAGTGTATATTACATTATTTGAGGCCTTGTTTTTAGTGGTGCTTGTGGTTTTCTTATCTCTTCAAAACTTTCGGGCAACTTTGGTGCCTATTATAGCAGTTCCTATATCTCTTATTGGAACATTTACATTCATGTTAGCTTTTGGTTTTTCAATAAACCTATTAACTTTATTAGGTCTTATTTTGGCTATTGGAATTGTAGTTGATGACGCTATCGTGGTGGTGGAAAGTGTGGAGCGATTGATGGAAGAACGCGGTATTACATCTAAAGAAGCCACACATATAGCGATGAAAGAGTTATCGGGAGCATTGATAGCCACTTCACTTGTATTGGTGGCGGTTTTTATACCCGTAAGTTTTCTTGGTGGTATTTCAGGACAATTATATAGGCAATTTTCTATAACCATTGTTATTTCTGTATTATTGTCAACACTTGTGGCTCTTACGCTCAGTCCGGCCTTATGTGTACTATTATTAAAGCCAAGAACAGGAGAAAAAAACAAAGTATTTAAGGCCATAAATAGGTGGCTAGATTTTGGTCAAAATTATTATTTGAATAAAATAAATGTTTTGATTCAGAAAAGGAAACGTACTTTTATCGCCTTTGGTTTGGTTTGTATTGCCATTTTTGTGCTTTTTAAATCTATACCTAGTTCCTTTATTCCTGAAGAAGACCAGGGGCAATTTACTGTTGAGCTAGAATTACCTGAAGGAGCAACGTTGCAGCGTACCGCTGAAGTCACTGAACGAGCGGTCGATTTTATCCTTCAAAATCCTAATGTTCAAAATGTTCAAAATGTCACGGGATCAAGCCCTAGAGTAGGGGCGTCTCAAGGTAGAGCCACGTTAACCGTGATGCTTAAAGATTGGAGTGAGCGTGATGGCGATGATGGAACGGTAGATGCTATTATGCAAGAAATAAATGAGGAGTTTTATTATTACCCCGAAGTACGGTTTTATTTGTCAAAACCCGCAGTTATTCCTGGGTTAGGAAGTTCGGGCGGATTTGAAATGCAATTGCAAGCTAAGGGAGATACATCTTTTGAAGAACTAGCCAAAGCAGTTGATACTTTAATTTATTATGCCAACCAAAGTAAGGAACTACAAGGCATATCGTCGTCCCTTCAAGCAGATGTTCCGCAATTGTATTTTGATGTGAATAAGGATGCGGCCCAGTTTCAAGGTATTCCACTAGCTGATGTATATTCTTCTATGAAAGCTTATTTAGGCGCATTATATGTCAATGACTTTAATATGTTTAATCGTATTTATAGAGTGAATATTCAGGCTGATGAGGCTTTTAGGCGCGATAAGGATAATTTGAATTTGTTTTTTGTAAGAGCAAATAATGGTAGTATGGTACCTGTTACCGCCATAGGCGACTTTAGTTATACAACAGGACCTGGAAGTATAAAGCGATTTAATATGTTTACTGCTGCGGTAGTTAGAGGTGAACCAGCTTATGGGTACAGTACTGGGCAAGCCATGACAAAATTGGAAGACTTAGTACGTGAAAAATTACCAGAGGGGTTTGGTATGGAATGGAGTGGTATCTCTTATCAAGAGAAAAAGGCAGGCGGCCAAATAGGGTACATAATGATTTTAGTTTTATTGTTTGTGTTTTTATTTTTAGCCGCGCAATATGAGAGTTGGAGTATTCCTATATCTGTTATTTTGTCGTTACCATTGGCTGTTTTTGGAGCTGTTGTAGGTATTTGGGTGGTTGGTTTAGAGAATGATATTTACTTTCAAATTGGCTTAGTTACCTTAATAGGTCTGTCAACTAAAAATGCCATTTTAATTGCAGAAGTAGCGAAACAACAACTTGAATTAGGTAAAGGTGTGTTAGAAGGTATTTTATATGCTGCTAAAGTGCGTTTCAGGCCCATTGTAATGACTTCTTTGGCTTTTATTTTGGGGATGTTTCCTCTTGTTGTAGCTACTGGTCCTGGAGCTGCGAGTAGGCATTCTATTGGTACAGGTGTGTTTTTTGGGATGTTGTTTTCAATTACGCTAGGGATTGTTGCTGTACCTTTTTTCTTTTATTTTCTATATGTGTCTAAAAATAAATCAACAGAACAACTAGAAGGGTAATGAAAAAATATATTATACATTTAATGGTTATTTTGTTTTTTGGTGCTTGTAAAATAGGCCATAAATATGAAGGCTCACAAATAAATATGCCCGATAAGTTTGCAGAACATACTTTAGATTCTACAAACTTAGCGAATAAAGAATGGTGGAAAATCTTCAACGATACTATTTTAGAAGGCTATATTAAAGAAGCCATAGCCAATAATAGAAATTTACAAATTGCTATTGCTCGGGTGGAGGAATTTCGTCAAAATAATAGAATTGCAAAAAGCGACTTATATCCAGCCATTAGCTTAAATGGAGAAACAGACTCTGAAAAAGTTAAAAGCGAAGATGCATCTAACGATACTGAATTATTTGTTGGGTTGTCATGGGAACTCGATCTTTGGGGACGAATTAGGTGGCAAAGAGATGCTGCTTTAGCTGATTATTTAGCTACAGAAGAAGCTAAAAGTGCCGTATTACAATCTTTAATTGTAGACGTGGCTAATACGTATTTTGAGTTAACAGCTTATAAAACAGAGTTAGAAATTGTTTACCGAACGCAAAAAGCACGAGAAGAAGGTGTGCGTTTGGCTAAACTTCGCTATTTGGGTGGTCTTACCTCAGAGACACCTTATAGGCAGGCAGAATCTCAATTGGCCAATACACTTACGTTAATTCCTGACGTCAAGTTTAAAATCATGTCAAGTCATAATAGATTAGCAACGTTAATGGGGAAGTTTCCTGAAGATTCTATCGTGGCTACGTCATTAAAGCAATATAAAGTTCCAGATACAATTCCTATGGGGCTGCCGTCGGAACTATTAATAAAGCGACCTGATATAAGACAAGCTGAACAGGAAGTCATTGCTGCAAATGCAGAGGTAGGTGTAGCATTAACCAATATGTTTCCTAAAATAAGTTTAACAGCAGAGGCTGGGGTAAAAAGTTCTGATTTATCAAATTTATTCAGTAGTCCTTATCGTTATTTATCGGCTCAATTGTTTAATCCTATTTTTAATGCCGGGGCATACAAAGCAAGACAGAAAGCAGCGCAAGCGGTTTTAAAACAAAAGATATTGGCTTATGATCAGGTGGTTTTTAAAAGTTTTGAAGAAACCAGTAATGCTTTGGGAGCCATTAAGAAATTTAAGAAAGTTAGGAGCTCTCTTGAATACCTAGAGGAGTTGGCACGAGGTTATTTAGAATTGGCAGAATTACAACATATCAATGGTGTTGTAAATTATATTGATGTGTTAGATGCCCAACGGGTATTGTTTGATGCAGAATTGCGTTTAAATAATGCAATAAGAGATGAAAAAATAGCTTATACTCAATTGTATAAAGCTTTAGGAGGCGGTTGGTAAGTAATTTCAAAAAGCTATAAAAACAAAAAATCACATAAACATTACTGTTTTTGGATTTTTTGTAGTACCTCTTGAATTCGAAGAATCTACAACAACACTGCAAGGAGGCGTTTAGAAGATGGATGATGTATTTTTACTTAGTTGCTAATGTAGCACTTGGATAATTTGGATTAAACACTGTAAGTAATAGGGGTAATCGGTTGGTTTTGCTTATTTGTTTTCTAACGTCTTAAGTTGTTGTATAAAGGTGAGAAAATAAAAAGAAATTTTTGAGACTTACGTTAAGAATCCATTATGGCAACTTTATGAAATAACATAATGTCCAGTCTAATATAGTAAGTCCAATTTTATTGGCATATATCCAATTAGAAACAAAATTCAACATCAGAAAAGAGACCTTAAAGATGAAATTGCACAGTTATTACAAATAGAGATTGATGGATTGCTTAATAAAGCCAAAATGGATAAGGTAATTGATACCAGTAAATACAATTCACTACTTGAAATAAATAGTAAAATATCAGGTATCCCTACTTTGCCTATAGGTATAAAGGCTATATGGAATACTTTAGGTATAATCGCAGTCACAACTCTCCCTATAATTATTCAATTGGTTTTGGAAAAACTAACAGTTCTATTTAGGGGAAGTCGACATAAGTACGTTAATTTTGAAGCAAATTATTCGATGTTGTCCCGAATGTTGTCCCTTTAAAGAAACAAAAAACCCTTAAAAGTTTGATTTTCAAACAAATAAGGGTTAATTTAAGTGGTACCTCCAGGAATCGAACCAGGGACACAAGGATTTTCAGTCCTTTGCTCTACCAACTGAGCTAAGGTACCTCGCTAAAGCGGTTGCAAATATATGTTCAAATTTGTTATTAGCCAAAATAAATTTCTAAAAATTTTAGTTTTTTTATAATATTTTTTAAGAATTTCGCTAATTGTTTAGCTACTAGAATTATACCGTTTTAGGTGAATTTATATGAGTCAGTTTTAGTAAATTTACGGCTTTTATAAGCTGGAATGAATTTAGTTATTGATGTAGGAAATTCTTTTGTGAAATTGGCCGTTTTTAAAAGTGATGAGATTCAATATCGAGAGGTCATTCGTTTAAAAGCTGTTTTAGAGGCAATTTCTGTGTTAAAAGCAAGATATTCAAATCTTAATAAAGCTATCATTTCTTCCGTTGGTCAATTGAATCAGTATCAAATAGCATCCATTCAAGGTGAATTTGATACATTAATTTTGGGTGTTGATACCCTATTACCTTTTCATAATCAATATAAAACGCCTAAGACACTCGGGGTTGATAGAATTGCCCTTGTAAGTGCTGCAATAAATTTATATCCCAATAATAATACACTCATCATTGATGCAGGTACTTGTATTACTTATGATTTTGTAAATAGTCAAAAACAATACTTGGGAGGCGCCATAGCACCAGGCTTAATGATGAGATACAAAAGCTTAAATAATTTAACCGCAAATTTACCGTTATTAAAGTTGTCAATGCCCCAGAGCATTACAGGAAATTCCACAACAGAATGTATGCATTCAGGAGTTGTTTTTGGTGTTATTAATGAAATAGAAGGCGCAATAGCTCAATATCAAGATAAATATTCAGATTTAACAGTTATTTTAACAGGAGGCGATGCTAAATTTTTGTCTAAACAATTAAAAAGTAGCATATTTGCCCATTCTAATTTTCTTTTAGAGGGATTGAACTATATTTTACAAATTAATTCAAACGAATGATCAAAAAACTGGTATTAGTTTTTATTGCTTTTTTTGCAATTCAGAGTTATAGTCAACAGGCCACCGCATCTCCTTATTCTTTTTATGGTATTGGTACTTTAAACTTTAAGGGTACAGTTGAAAACAGATCCATGGGAGGTTTGAGTATTTATACCGATAGTATACATGTTAACCTTAAAAATCCAGCGTCGTATGCTGGAGAGAATTTGGCTATTTGGGGAGATGAAAGTAGACCGGTAAAATTTGCTGTTGGTGGTGGTTACCAGAGCACTAGCTTAGAAAGTGAAACCAGTAAAGGGAGGGCTTCAGCCACTTCGTTAAGTTATGTGGCGCTGTCCATTCCAGTAGGTAAGTTAGGTTTCGGGTTTGGTATTTTACCCTACACTTCAGTGGGGTATAAACTGGAGTCTTTAAATGGTGATGGTAACCCTGAAAACAAGTTTACAGGAGAAGGAGGACTTAATCGTGTGTATTTTGGAGCAGGTTATTTAATAGCAAAAGGATTGTCAATTGGAGCCGATTTAAATTATAACTTCGGAAATGTAAAAAATAATATAGTCGCTTTTCAGTATGATAATGGTGTCCCAGTACAGTTTCAGTCTCGTGAAAATAATAGATCAGATTTAAGTGGTTTGAGTTTGAATATTGGTTTGTCATATAAAGCGATGGTAACAGATAAGCTAGAGTTGGTTACAGGTGTTACTTATACCCCAGAAAGTAGTATAGCTTCTAAAAATGAAAGGTCATTTTCAACCATAACCGTTAATTCAAATACGGGGCAAGAGTTTGCTATTAATACCGTGAATGTAGATTTAGAGGCTTTAGGTTTGTTGGAAACAGATTTGGTTTTACCTGCAAAAACGTCATTTGGTATAGGGATAGGGCAGCAGAGAAGTTGGTTCTTGGGTGCAGAATATACCACACAAAAAACGAGCGATTTTTCTAATCCTTTATATGATAGCATTGATACAGCCTATGAAGATGGTTCTGTACTATCTATTGGTGGGTTTTTTATTCCGCAATATAATTCTTTTAACAGTTTTTTAAAGCGCGGTGTGTATAGGGCAGGTTTAAGAATGGAAAAAACAGGTTTGGTAATTAATGACGAATCTATAAATGAGTTTGGCATGTCTTTTGGAGTAGGATTACCTGTTGGCGATTCAAGATTGTTATCAAATGCAAATATTGGTATAGAAATTGGTAAAAGAGGCACAAAAAAGAGCAATTTAATACAAGAGAATTTTATTAATTTCCAATTAAGTCTATCTTTGAACGATAGATGGTTCAACAAAAGGAAATATGATTAACAGAAGAAAATTATTATCATGAAAACAAAAATTACATCACTTTTTTTATTGTTTATAGGATTAAGTTTTGGCTTTGCACAGCAAGATGAAGAATGTATTACAAAACTTTCTATATTCCATGAATATGTAAAGGCAAAAAATTATGATGCAGCTTATGAGCCTTGGATGGCTGTAAGAAATAAGTGTCCAAAATTTAACAATGCTATTTATGTAGATGGAGAAAAAATATTAGATCATAAAATTGAACAATCAACAGGCGCAGAAAAGGTGGCGTTTATAAATGATCTTGTAAAGTTATGGGAGCAAAGAGGAGAGCATTTTGCTAGTAAAACACCAAAAGGGGAGTATGCAGCAAAAGCTTGTCAATTGATGTATGACTATAGAAAAGAGTTAAATAAAACCAATGAGGAGTTGTATGAATGTTTTGATGCCGCTTATAAGTTAGATAAAAAGACGTTTACAAACCCAAAAAGTTTATACACATATTTCTCTCTAATGGTTGATTTGTTTGATGCAGGAAAAAAACCAGCGAGTGACTTGTTTAATAAATATGATGATATTTTTGAAAAAGTTGAAGAAGAGCAAAAAGAGTATTCTGAAAAATTAAATAAAATAATTGAAAAAGAAGAAGCGGGAACTGCTATCACTAAGAAAGAAGAGAAATACAAAAAATATTATGAGAGCTATTTAAAAGCCTATGATCAAATATCTGGAAGTATAGATCAAAAATTAGGGGATAGAGCAAATTGCGAAAACTTAATACCATTATATCAAAGAGATTTTGAAGCCAATAAAACCAATGCGGTTTGGTTACAAAGAGCGGCAGGGAAAATGTCTGAAAAGGATTGTACTGGTGATCCTTTATTCTTCAAGTTAGTAAATGCGTATCATGAATTAAGCCCTTCTGCTAATTCAGCCTATTACTTAGGGTTATTAAAAGACAAAGAAAACAAAACCACTGAGGCTATTAAATTCTTTGAGCAAGCTATCAGCCTTGAAACTGATGATTTCAAAAAATCTAAATTGTATTACAGAATAGCTACAAAGCTAAAAGCAAAAGGAAGCTATGGTAGTGCAAGAAACTATTACAGACAGGCCTTGAAACTTAACCCTTCAAACGGTAGACCATATATTGCTATTGCTGCTATGTATGCTGCTAGTGCTAATAATTGTGGTGAAACTAACTTTGATAAAAGAGCTGTATATTGGTTAGCTGCTGAAGAAGCTCAAAAAGCCGCAAGAGTAGATGCTACTTTAAAAAGTGCTGCTGCTAAGTCGGTTGCAAACTATAAAGCTAAAGCGCCAAGTAAAGGTGAGGTATTTAGCTCTGGGCGCGCAGGTGAAACTATTAACATTGGATGTTGGATTGGTGCATCGGTGAAGGTGCCAAATATTTAATGAAACCACAAAAAAACTATTATAATATCTTAAACATAGTCACAGCAATTGTTGTGACTATGTTGTTTTCATGCAATAATAGTATACAACAGGTTCAAAAAATTGGCATATCTGATAATGAACCTATTGGTATAGATTTCAATTTAAATTTAAAGTATACAGATTCTGGTAGGGTAGAGGCCAATTTATTGAGCACTAAAGCTCTTGATTATACCAACAGAGATTTTCCTTTTAGGGAATTTGTTGATGGTGTAACCTTATATGTTTTTGATAAAGAAAACAAAAAAAGTACCGTAGTTGCAGATTATGCTTTGGTGTATGATGAAAGTCAATTAATAGATATGCGAGGCAATGTGGTTATTACAACTCATGATAATAATGTTCTTAAAACAGAACAGCTGTTTTATGACCAAACCAAAGGCTGGCTGTTTACCAATGAACCTGTTTCATTTAAAACAGAACAAGATATTATAAATGGAAACGGTTTTGATTCTAACGCAGATTTCACCAATGCCGAAGTTTTAGAGGTTACGGGAATCATCACTTTAGAAGAATAATTTAGTTTTTCAAAAAAGAACGTTCCTAAATTGAGTATCTTTACAGCCCTATACAATATGTTTTCAATGAAGTATTCTAAGATTTTTCTATACGCTTATTTGGCTTTTGCTGTCTTATTTTTATACGATGGCATTACAAAATTAGGCAATGGTACTAACGGTGCTTACATTTCCTTTGGTTTTGCAGTTTTAGCTATCTTTATGTTTTTCTTCCGAAGAAAATTTAGAAAGAAATTTGATAATAGAACCAATTCTAAATAAATGACTTTATATGTAATTATTATAATTGCATCGTTAATTCTTTCAGCTTTTTTTTCAGGAATGGAGATTGCATATGTGTCTTCAAATAAAATTCATATTGAAATTGAAAAAAAGCAGGACGATTTATTGGCTAAGGTCTTAACCAAGCTTACAGCAAAACCGTCTAAATTTATTACTACCATGTTAATTGGTAATAATATTGCATTGGTAATTTATGGATTTTTTATGGGAGACCTTTTAGTTAAGTGGTTTCAAACCTTATTACCTACCTCGTACAGTTTTCTAGATTATCTATTTACGGACTTAAGTTTGCTGTCTCAAACCATTATTTCAACGTTCGTTATTCTAATTACAGCCGAGTTTTTGCCAAAAGTATTTTTTCAAATTTACGCCAACAGTCTTATTAAGATATTAGCTGTTCCAGCGTATTTGTTTTATGTGTTGTTTTCGCTGATTTCAGATTTTATAATTTGGATTTCAGATTTTATTCTAAAAGTGTTTTTTAAAACCGAAGGCGACCAAATTCAAATGGCATTTACAAAAGTAGAATTGGGAAACTATATTAGTGAACAAATGGAATCTGTTGAAGCCGATGAAGAAGTAGATAGCGAGATTCAAATTTTTCAAAATGCCTTAGAGTTTTCTGAGGTTAAAGCGCGAGAAGTGATGGTTCCTAGAACGGAAATTATTGCGGTTGATATTAATGATTCTATTAAAGATTTAAATGCCCTTTTTACGGAAACAGGTCGCACTAAAATATTGGTCTATAAAGACACTATTGATGATATTTTAGGCTATGTACATTCTTTTGAATTATTTAAAAAAGCAAAAACTATTAAAGCCATGATAACTCCAGTGGAGTTTGTTCCTGAAACCGTACTTATAAAAGACGTACTTAGTGTGCTTACAAAAAAACGAAGAAGTATTGCGGTGGTTTTAGATGAATACGGGGGGACTTCGGGTATCATGACTGTTGAAGATATTGTTGAGGAACTTTTTGGAGAAATTGAAGATGAACATGATTCTGTAGATTTAACCGAAGAGGTTCTTGGGATAGAAACGTTTAAGTTTTCGGCCAGACTAGAAGTGGATTATATAAACGAAACCTATAAAATTAACTTACCAGAAAGCGAGAATTACGAAACACTTGGAGGCTTGATAGTTAATCATACAGAAGAGATTCCTACGCAAAATGATGTGGTGAAAATTGATAACTTTCAGTTTACCATAATAGAGGTGTCAAATACTAAAATCGATCTAGTAGAACTTAAAGTAATTAAAGAAGATTAAAATACAAACTTCTCCTTTTATTATTTAAAGGAAAATGGTATTTTCGCGCACGATATTTTGGTCAGTTTGCTGTAATTGGCTCTAACTTAAACAGGTAAATCCCTGAGGATTAATTAAAAAATTTAATTTACAAATGGCAGTTTTAAATAAGATAAGACAACGATCACTATTCTTAATATTAATAATCGCTTTAGCATTATTTTCTTTTGTTTTAGCCGATTTGTTTAAAAACAGTGATGCGCTTACTGCAAAATCACAAAACATAGTAGCTACCATCAACGGTAAAGATATTTCTAGAGAAGAATTTTTGCAAAAGGTTGAAATAGCTCAAAGACAAGCAGGTCCTAATGCTACTAGTACGCAAGTTATGAATAGAGTTTGGGAAGAGGAGGTGAGACAAGCCGTTATGGAAACTCAATTTGAAGAGTTAGGCATTACAGTTGAGAAAGATCAAATGCGTGATTTGCTTAAAACAGCCTTGGCTACAAGTCCTGAGTTTTTAAATGAAGCAGGTTTGTTTGATGAGAATAAACTAAATGAATACATTATAAACTTAAAAGAAACCTCGCCAGCAGCCTATCAAAATTGGGTAAGTTATGAAGAGCAGTTAGCTTCAAATGCCTTAACGCAAAACTATTTTAATATGGTAAAGGCAGGCTTAACAGGTACTTTAGCTGAGGGTGAATTAGAACATAAATATGAAGGAAATAAAGTAGATATTAAATATGTTCAGATCCCATATGTTTCGATTCCAGATAGTACGGTTCAAGTATCAAAATCTGATATTTCAGATTATATCAAAGACCATAAAAAACAATTTGAAGTTGAAGCTTCTAGAGATATTCGTTTTGTAGAGTTTGAAGAAAAGGCATCTGTTGAAGATGAAAATGCAATAACGGCAGAACTTCAAACGTATATTGATGGCCGATTGGTGGATGAAACAGGAAGAAAAGATACTATCATTGCGTTTTCTAAAGTTAAAAATAATGAAGAGTATATTAATTCTATTGCAGCATCAGATATAAAATTTAATGATCGTTTTGTATTTAAAGCAAGTCTACCAACTGAGTTTGCTGATGATATTTATAATTTGAATGAAGGTGAAGTATTTGGGCCTTATAAACACGATGGGTATTTTAAAGTGTCAAAAGTAGTAGCGGTTAAACAAATTCCAGATTCAGCCAAAGTAAGACATATTTTAATTCCGTATATCGGATCTCAAAGTGCTGCAGCCAATGTGACTCAAACAGAAGCAGAGGCTAAGAAAACTGCTGATAGCCTTTTAAGTATTTTGAAATCTAACCGTTCTAAATTTCCTGAGTTTGTTAAAGAATTTTCATCTGATCAAGGAAGTGTAGCGAGAGAAGGAAGATATGACTGGCATCCATATAATACAATGGTTCCTGAATTCAACGATTTTGAATTTGAAGGCAAAACGGGTGATTTAGGTGTTGTAAAAACAGTGTTCGGATTTCATATTATTGAGATTGAAGGTCAAAAAGATAAGAAGAAAGCAGTTCAAGTAGGAACTATTGCTAGACGCATTGAACCCTCTGAATCTACTACAGATAAAGTGTTTAGAGAAGCTTCAAGTTTTGAAATTAATGCAGGTAAAGGTGATTTTGAAAATTTATCTAAAGAGAGTGGCTTTGCAGTAAGACCTGTAAATGGTATAAAAGTACTTGATGAAAATATACCAGGCGTAGGCAACCAAAGACCAATTGTAAGATGGGCTTTTGAAGAAGATGTTGCAATAGGCGATATTAAACGTTTTAATGTGCCAGGAGGGTATGTTATTGCGCAATTAGTAGCAAAACATGAAAAAGGCTTAATGTCAGTTGAAGATGCTACCGCTAGCGTATTACCAATAGTTAGAAAACAAAAGAAAGCCGAAATAATTAAAGATCGCGTTTCTGCTAGCACATTAGAAGATTTGGCTGCTGCTGAAAATACAACGGTAAAAACAGCTACAGGAATTAACATGAAGAGCCCTACTATTTCTGGAGCTGGTAGAGAACCTTTGGTAGTTGGTTCTGCATTTGGTCTTGAAGCAGGAGAAACTTCTGAATTGATTGAAGGCGATAGAGGTATGTATATGATTCAAGTAACCAAAGTAACGCCTGCTGTTGAGTTAGATAATTATCAGGCCGCAGCCAACCGCGTAGAGCAACAAAAGTCTAATGTTGTAAATACTAAGTTGTACAATGCTTTAAAAAATGCTGCAGAGATTGAAGATAATAGAGCAAAATCGCAAGTGCAATAACAACAAAATTAAATAAGTACAAAAAAACCTCGTTATAGCGAGGTTTTTTTGTATCGGTTAATGTTATTTTAAGATAATAACTGTTGATAACTTAGCTGTAAGTTTTCTATCAAAAAACCTACTTTTGTATAGTTAAATAAATAAGATATGTCAGAAACAATAGAACGCGTAAAATGCTTAATTATAGGGTCAGGTCCAGCAGGATATACAGCGGCAATCTATGCAGCAAGAGCTAATATGAATCCCGTATTGTATCAAGGGAC
>NZ_VDCS01000024.1 GCF_006265225.1 Allotamlana fucoidanivorans
ATTTAAATCTAAAAGCGCAATTTTGTTGCCTTGCTTTGCTAAGGCTGAGGCTAGTGTGCTACATAGCACACCGCCTGCTCCTGTTACTACTATTGTTTTACTCATCTAGTCTTGTATGTTTGGTTGATACATTTAATAATGACTTATTCAATGAATTTTATCATATTACTCCCCTAAAACAACTTATATAGCTTAGAGATTAGTACAGAATAAGTATATAACAAAATTAAGTAACACAACCCAACAACCTGTCCTGCTCCATCCTGCTTGAAAACATAAAGAATTAGGAGTTAAACAAATGCAGCTATTATTCTATCTTTAAAATAGAAATTCACACAATCATTAGTCTGTTAAAACAAACATAATATAGTTTTCTGGTGATTTAATTTTAGAGAGATTCTCTTATAATTAACCTCGTTTTTAAGTAAGTTTGCATGGGTTGGTTTGAAGAAATAAATTCTGCTGCTTTTAAACCAAATTCTCTAAAATCAACTGAAACTACTGTTATTCCTTTATATGTAAATTTTTTCCATGGCGTATCATTATAAGACAGGATTCCCACATCTTTACCTAATTCTAATCCTTCGAAACTGGTCTGGCCTAAAAACTCATATAACATCCTATCACTAACACTAATATACGCCACATTACGCTCCACTAAAAACTCTTTAGAATTTTTTATAACTTTAAAAGGAAAGTCATTCTTTTTACAAAATTTTTTAAAACAAATAACACTTTCTTCTGGATGAAATGTAAACTCAGGATAGAGAAAATGCAATTCCTTATATTTTTTAAATAGATCTAAGGCTTCTTTTAGACAATTGTAAAATCCTTTTCCAAAATCTTGGAACAAATAGTTTTCTCTACTTTTGGAATTTATTTTCCAATCAATTAGTAGTAACTTATTTGATTCAATTTTAGATAAAGATTTCTCTACTTCAGGATGATTAAACCCCATAACAATATACTTATAATACTTACCATTATCTAAATCTAGCATTGATTTAAAATTCTTAATATTATAATGATGGAATTGTAAGTCAACTATAACATTATTTGGTAAGTTCTCCATAAATGAATGGTAAAGAACCTCTTTGTAGGCTTTAAAAGTACTAATAAGTAAAAGCACCCTCTTTCTACTATCACATATATAATACCCTTTATTGGGAGTAGATTTTATAAACCCCTGATTTTTTAAAAATGTATATGCTTTATAAACTGTATCCCTTGAAATTTTATAATCTTTACTAAACTCATTTATTGACGGAATTGTATCGCCAACAACAAGACTATTTTCGTCAATTGATTCCTTTATTGCATTTACAATCCTTAAATATTTAGGCGTGTCATTTTTATCAATATTCTTTAAGAGTATCTTTTGCTTGGTCATTTCATTAACTTATTAAAATCAAAGATTATTAAGAATTCTAGAAAGCTCTCCAATGTATTCTTAACTACACTGTTCCCCTCAAATAAAATAATTTTTAAAAACACATCTGTCCTGTACTGTCTGATGTAAACGAAATGAAATTAAATCTCCTCTAACCTTTCTGATTGGAAAAGGAATGACTACACTTAATTTGGGATAAAGTTGAGAAAACATGTATACTATATATAGTCTTAGGTAATTCTGAAGAGAAGCCCCTAACATATAGGTTTCAAGTAAACTCTACATATTCATGTATCGTTAGCTTTTAAATTTATAATACAAGTTATCCCTTTTGCTATAAAAACAATCAAAAACTAACTTAAAAGTTAAATAGTTGTTAACAAAGGAGCTAATTCGGTGTCAGTAAAAAATGAAGCATCATTAAACCTCTAATTCATATATCAAAAGTAAAATTCAAAACAATTCTCTTTCTCCACAGATAAAACCCATAAATACACTGAAAATCAGCCCATTTATGGATTTTATTCACGCAATCCCCTCACACAATCCTCTGAATTTTGACAAATAAAACTAATAAGCAATCAGTTATATATTTATTCACCTCTTCAATCTCAATTCCAACTACCAAAGCATCACATTTAAATTAGCCCCTAAAGCAAAAGAATCATAAGTGGCTGTTTTATCTTGCTTAGGAAAATAAGTAGGTTCACCATTATTAAATGCATTCATGTAGGTCACTTTATATTTCAAATCAGCCCAATTATAGTCAGCATACAAACCAATAGATAAGTTTTTACTCAACACCCTTTTATAGTATATACCTGTACCCCAACTAAATGAACTTTTAGGATCATAATCTGCATAAACATACTCTTTTGGAGGGTTATCTTCAAAATCATACTCCCCCAACTCTCTTACAAAAACTTTAGAGCTAGGTCCTGAAATAACACCCGCATGTAACTTGGTTCCAACAGCATTTTTACCAAATGGAATCTGATAATAAGGTCCAAAATAATACATTCTGTTTCCTGCAGATTGAGGTAACACTTCGTACCCAACCTCATTAAACTTCTGTTGTAAATCGTCTGTTACAGTACTAGGAAAGCTTTGAAATCCTATTTCAGCTCCTAAACCAAAGTTCTTATTAAAAAAGTAAGCCCCTTCAAAGGATATTCTATAGCCCCTTTTTGCCTCTAAACCAGGTTCATTTTCTCCCGATGTGTTCGTTAAAGTGGCATATCCAATTTTTGCTCCAAGAAAAGAGGGTTTTGATTCATTTATCAACCTATTTGTGGCTTCAATTTCATTGATCCCTTTTTCTTTCCACCAGCCTTCATTTAAAAAATAGGCTAATTCTGTTGCCCCAATACCAATACCTGCTCCAGCAGTAACATCAGAAATCCAATGCCTGTTATTCAATTGTCTAAATATACCTGTAAAAGTAGCCAAAGTATATGCTGCGATACTATAAAACGGACTTCTATGCTTATATTCTTTATGGAAAATATGCGCTCCCATAAAGGCTGTAGTAGTATGACCTGAAGGAAACGAGTTATTAGAAGAACCATCGGGTCGTGGTTCGGCAATACTATATTTCATACTTTGAACAACAATCAAATTAAGACCAAGCGCTGTTGCCATGGTTGATAGTTTTCTACCAGTGGTGTGCTGACTCTTTATACCAAAAGCATCAAGCGCATAGGTGGCTAAATACGGTATGTACTGTGTATGATCATCAATAGAATTATGAAAATCTGGAAGATATCTATTGATTTCATCCCGACTATTAACTTTAAAATCTGTATTAAAATGCATTATAGTACCAGCCGTAATTAAACCTCCCGCCACCAATAAAGAGATTCCTGTATCTGTTTTATACCATTTAGGTTTCCCAGTGATACTATCTGAAAGCATCATCAAATAATTGTCTGACTCTGTGTCAAAATCATTTGTCAAACTGGTCATTAAACTATATTGATCTATTTGACTCTTATATTTAAACCAATTATTCGTAGTATTAGTATTGGGTGTTGCGTTTAACACCACATGGTGATTAACTTTAAAATAATCCGCTTTATTAGTGTTAAAATTTAATTGTGCAAAACTCAAACTAAATGACAAGCAACAAAGTATAAGTGGGAATAATTTCATAAGATTTTTTGGTTGTTATAAAAATATTTTGGTGTTATTTATAAATTACAAACCATCTTTCTTCACATCAACGGTGATTAATATGAAGAAAGAGCGTTTAAGAATAGGTTTTATTCGTCAATATATTTGATATAAATTTTTTCTATTTTTCCATTAAAGCGGAATGGAACCCGGTCATAATAATCCAATGAGACTGGAGATCCTAAATCAACACCTATATCAAAAGTTTCTGATGCTGTATGTAGTGCTGGAACAGATCGCTCAATGCGTCCTTGCCCTACTTCTTTTCCATTTACTTTAAGGGTGATTGTAGCAGGCGCCAAGCGTTCTTTTGTATCGTATGTTGTTTCCACCTCAATTTTTACTTTTCCTGTAGGAATGGTCGTTGTTGATGCTACTTTATATCGGTTTAAGGTCATAGCATTATATTCTGCCTTTAAAAAACCTTTATCTATATATACCGTAAAACCAGAAGAAATACCACCTAAAGCAAAAAGAACCCCCTCAGTGTTATTATTAATTTCAGTATCGATGATTGCTACAGTAGAACGCCCACTGACAAATTTAGGAGCCATAGCTTCTGGGATACGTTCCTGTCCTTCATAAAACGACCATTCCGTTAGTGGTGAAGAAGGTAGTTCGCTTGGGCTGTAAAAAACGGTATAAAATGAAGCTCCAATTGGATAAACCAGATTATCGGTAGCCTCCTTGTCAAATATAGCCTTTAACTCTCCAAGCTTTTCTGGATTTTTATCTGCTAAATTTTCAGCTTGTGAATAATCTTCATTCAAGTTATAGAGTTCCCACTCCTCTTTTTCAGGTTCCCAGTTTATAATACCTGTTGGATCTGTTGACCATGGTTTTTTAGGGCCAAAAGTTCCAGCAAACCAACCATCATGATAAACACCCCTACTACCAAGAATTTCAAAATACTGCGCTCCTTTAGTGGTTTTTGTTTCTGGGTTATTAAAAGTGTAAACCATAGAGGTACCATCAAGCGGTTGTTGTTCTACCCCATTAACAACCTTGGGAGGTGTAATATCTAAAATATCATAAATGGTGGAAGCTATATCATTTACATGATGAAACTGAGAACGGACTTTACCATCGTGTTTAATTTTTTTTGGCCAAGAAATAACCATTGGTGTACGGGTACCTCCCAAGTGAGCTGCTACTAGTTTGGTTCCCTGAAAAGGTGATGCCCCAGCATAGGCCCATCCATGGTGATACATGATATCGAGTTTTGGTCCACCTAAGGCTTCCATACCACCATAATCTTTGTTAAGCACCTCTATTTGTTGTTCGATTGTAGATGGCATAGCATTTTGTGCTAATAACTCACTAATGGTTCCATTCATACCCTCGGCAGAAGGTCCATTATCTGAATTAATATAGATTATTAAAGTATTCTCTAACACACCTTGACGATCTAACTCATCTACAATTTTACCATACTGTACATCGGTGTGTTCTAAAAATCCAGCATATATTTCCATTAAACGACTTTGAAATTCGCGTTGAGATTGAGGCACATCACTCCACTTCTGCATACCCATAGCTAGAGGATTTAATACAGCATCTTTAGGGATCCACCCCATCTCTTTTTGTTTTTCAAAAGTCATAGCGCGTAAGGCCTCCCAACCTTCATCAAACTTACCGTTATATTTATCAGCCCATTCCTTAAAAATTTGATGTGGGCCATGAACAGCTCCAGGAGTAAAATACAAGAAAAATGGCTTTTCGGGAGTTATGGTCTTACTAGTTTGTATCCACTCAATAGCCTTCTTTGCCAAATCCTCGGTAAGGTGGTAGTTGGCATCGTGCGGTGGCTCAATAGGGTTGGTATTTTCAAACAAACGAGGCTCATATTGTGAGGTCTCACCTGCTAGGAATCCATAAAAGTAGTCAAAACCAATACCTGTAGGATAACGATCAAAAGGCCCTAATTTTGTAATATCTGTAATTGGCGTATTGTGCCATTTTCCGAAGGCGGCAGTATTATACCCATAATAGGACAATATTTGAGGTAAGGTAGCGGTTGATTTAGGAATTTTACCTAAATACCCATCCCAATCTGAAGACAATTCAGCTATTTGGCCTGTAGCTACTCTATGATGATTACGACCTGTAAGCAATGATGCTCTTGTTGGTGAACACATGGCTGTAGTATGAAAGGCATTATATGAAATACCAGACTCAGCTAAACGCTTCATGGTTGGCATATTAACAGGACCACCAAAAGCACTTGGATTAGCAAAACCTGCATCATCAGTCATGAAAATAACAATATTTGGAGCGTTTTCGGGAAGGTGTTTTTCTGCTTTTCGCCACTGATGTTTAGAGTCTGCCAATGTTTTTCCCGTAACACTTGAACTAGCAGGTTCTTTAAAAGGTAATACAGCGCCTTCTTTTTCTTGCCCATTAGTCTGTGTACTGATAAAAATGGAACAAATTAATAATATAAAAATCCTAAATATATTATGGATTTCATACTTAAGAGTATTTGTTTTGACTTTCATAAATATAGTTGTTTGTTATTTATATTAATTTTTTTCTATTGCTGGCGGTGCATATAAAGGATTCAGTGCCTCTGAATCTGGCCAATAAATGCGGCCTTGTATAGAGAACTTACCATCATGAGCAGGAAGCCAGTTGGAAACTTTATCTTCACCAGGGTTATTCTTTTGAATATACACGTCCAAAGAACCATCTTCATTATACTGCAAACCTTCCGTTGCGCTACTTATCACGTAACGGTTGATATCGTTTTCAATAAATAATTGCTCTGGAAGCTTATACATAGACAATGACCAGAATGCTTTGGCAGGAGGTAATTCATCGGCATCAAAATGTAATATATAATTATACTTTGAACCATCGAGTTCTTCTCCGTCTGAATCAAAAGTAGTCTCAGGATAAAAAGCTTCTTCTAAATCGTTGCCCCAAATACCAAAATAGGCTGCTGCCGCTCTGGTAAGATACTTTCCCTGCATGGCTTCTCTGGTTCCAAAAACATTTGCTACCAGCTGCCAACCGTTTTTTCGCTCTCCTAGCTGCGAAGCCGCTTCTTCAATTTTTTTCATGGCAGAGCGAACTCCTTCATTGATAGCTGAAATTATTTCAGAATCATAATCGTCAATATTAAAGGGCTTACCTGGCTCAATCCCTATTTTGCTAAACTTTTCAAAAAGTGCCATCTCGGAAGGATGAATGTTACCTTGAGTCATTAAAGCATTTACATAAGTGATAAAATTAACATCAGCAACCTTTTGAGGGTTATAAGGAGGAAAATCGGGATTTGGAGGCATAACCATAGCTTCCATGTTACCTAGATAAGAATTAAGAGAAACAATAGTATAGTGCGCCATAACGGCTTGAGCCTTTTCTACATCACCGGGACCAAACACCTGTGTTCTTCCCAAGGCAATTAAGTAATTCCCTTCAGATGCTATGACCTTACTAATACCATCAGGAACCTCACCATCCCAATGAGGTCCAACAAACATAAAAGTACCTGCTTCAGTTCCTGTTTTTCTAGATCCTATATAGTCAATATTATGCGTATACATATCTATAATTTGCCATGAATAGTATCTGTTATCAGTGACAGCAGGAACCTTTAAAATTTGAGGTTGATTGGACACATCAAGCCATACACCTGAATAAAATGTATCGTTATTAGGTCTAACAATTACGGTATCCTTCGGGCCGCTTAATCTTGTTTTATTTATCATCACATTAAAGGGCTGTTCATAGGCACCAGATTTCTCATACATGGCCATAGCAAACATCAATTTATAATGTTCTATCATGGGATAAGCAAAGATGTATGCTTCTTCTGCTATTTCTTTTGCAGCTTCGGGTGTCACTGTTTTGTTCTTTTGGTGACAAGACGTTAACATCACCCCTAATAAGATAACTACTGGTAATAACTTATTCTTCATAATGACTAATTATTTTTTGTTAAAGGAGGGTTAATCCAACTACCTGTTAAAGCCGATTCTTCTGGTCCATAAAGTCGCATAACGAGATAAAAAGGACCATCTGGTGCAGGTAGCCAATTCGCTTCCAATACCTCTCCTGGAGATTCTTTTTGAATATAAATGGTTAAAGACTCATCACCGTTCACAACAAAATCATCCATCATAGCTGAGTTAACCAAATAGCGATCAAGAGCATTATCAATAAGAAGCTGCGTTTTACCGTCATACATTGTAATAGACCAAAATGCTTTTACAGGGGGCAACTCGCCTGCCTTAAAGGTCATGGTGTAATTGTGTTGAGAGGCATTAAGAGGTTGCCCTTGAACATCTACTAAATAAGTTGGATAGGTTGCTTCAAACCCAGAGTTTCCGTATAACCCCATATGAGCCGCTACGGCTCTTGGCACGTACATGGTTTCAAGATTATAATTTTCATGAGCACTTTGAGTTAAAAAGTCGCGGGTACCAAATATTTTGGCACTCGCTAAAGGATCATTTGCATACTTTTTAATAAAATCTTCTAATTCTGCAAAACCTGCCTTCACTCCTGCCCTTATAGAATCTTGAGTTTCTAGAGTAAATCGATTAATATTAAAACCTTCTTGCGTGCCTAAGCCCAGTTTAGCAAATTTGTCTATAAGCGCTTTTTCAGTTTCTATTGGGGTAATCTGTTTGAGCATGACATCTAAATATTGGAATGCCTCAACAGTAAACTGTTCGCCTTCCTTCCACTCAGGAAAATTACTTGTATTGATAGTTTCTTTTAAATCTTCTCCTAAATAAGCACTTAAGGTTTGTAAATGGTACTGATTTTGAATTTCTTTTACTCTATCAATATCAGTTGCATCCATAAGTTGCGTACGCACTACAGTAAAAAACAAATCTGTTTCACAGTAAATAATATTACGTATGTCTTCTGGCTTATCCCCTTTCCAATTAGTTGGTGCAATCAGGTATTTACCCGCACTATTTCCAGTTGTTAATGAACCTATATAAGCAAAATTGTGCGAATACAAATCTATCAACTGAAAGGAATAATAGCGTTCAGCTTCTATTTCAGGCACCGAAATCACAATCGGTTCTTTGCTTATATCACACCAAAACATACAATAAGGGGTATCTGAATTTGGTGTGACAACGGCTTTGTCTTCAGGAGAAAACAATCGGGCATCACAAGACATTTGGTTCAATTCACCTTTATAATCTGGAGAATTTTTATCTACCGCATAGGCATGTAGCGTTTTATAATTCATGACCATTGGAAAACCATAAATATAGGCTTCTTTAGCAATCTCCTTAGCTTCTACTGGTGTTAACTCTGCTTTTTTTGAGCAGCCTAAAAATAAATTTACGGTAAATACTACCAGTGCAATTTTTTTAATCATTTTAATATGTTACTGTTTGATTTGTTTATGTTCTAATTTAATTATAATCTGCTTAATACAAAGGGGGTACTTATTGTTTTTATGTTATTTTTTCATTCAATGTGCTATGCTTCTTTTAGAATACTTTTGGCTTGATATCAATAACGGGAATGCTATTAAAAAAAGGAAAGATATCAGGGAAGTTTCACCAAAGACTATGGTATTCTGAATATGGATTGATAAAGTATACAACACCATACAGGACAAAAGAAAACACCCTAATTTCATGAATTGTTTGATTTAATAGCTAGCCAAAACAAAATTACTTAATAAGGTTTAAGAATGCTAGACAAGGGTGTCAGGTTTAATTACAAAAAGGATATTTTACTAACAGCTTAAAAATGAAGGCACTTAATAGGTTTAGATTGGTTATTTTGGTATAACACCAATGGTATCATTCATTATCTCTTCGGCTAAACTAATCATATAATTTACACTTAAATTAGAAAAGTTTAATCTAGAATACCAAGCATCTGTAAGTGTAATATAGAATTGACATATTTCATTGTCTGAAAGTGTCCCTCCAAAATAAGGCTTTATCAAAGGAAGTAACAAAGAAATATTCTGTCTATTAAATTCATTATATACCATATAAAATTCTTGAATATGAGTATGTTTTAGCAATTGTTGATGAAATCGTACTCCTACTCTATATTTATACATGATCTCATATAAACCAGGTATTAAGGTTTTTAATGTTTTTATTTCAGATTGAAAACTCTCATTAAGTTCCGCATGATGCTTTAGTAAATCTTCTATTAAATGCTCTTTATTATTAAAGTAATAATAAAACGTTGCCCTGGGAAGATTGGTTTTCTTGGCGAGTGCTTTCAAACTAAAATCTGGACCATTGCAGGCAAATTCCTTATAAGCAGCATCTATCCATTCTGAATATTTTTTGTTTCTTTCCATAATTAATGGTCACCTATAATTTTTTCTCTTGGAGTTTACATCAAAGTTCCTGCTTTTTTCCTGCGCCTATAGGAATATTTACTTTTAAAAACAATGAACTGTTTTTAGTGTCACTCACATTTTTATAAACATTAGCTAAACCTAAATAATATTTTGCCCCAATAGTCATGCCTTTACCTTTACCTAAAATATACCCTAATCCGAAGGTGAATCCAGCATCTAGCTTATTTATCTTATCTTTATTAAACTCTTTTATAGTGGCTTCTTTTCCATTAACACTTGAATAATATTCAATCCAGGATTTATACATTAATCCAAATTGTGGGCCAGCTTCTACGTAATAGGCTTTATTAAATTTGTATTTGGCTAATGCAGGCACTAAAAAATAATTCAATTTTTGACTATAAACGCCTTCTTCATTATATGTTATAGCTTGAAGCCTTTCAAGATCATTTTCCGACAAGTTTTTAAGCCCTAAATTTGATTTCACCAAAACACCGGTATAGAGCGATAATTGATTTTTCATTCTGATGTCAAAATAAAAACCAATATTCCAAGTTCCTAAAGCTGACGAACTCTCAAAGTTGGATATTTGTGACCAATTAACCCCTGTTTCAAGACCAAACTCTAAACCATCAGAATTTAATTTATCTCCTAACAGAATGGAAATTAAAATCTGAGAGTGCCCTGTTAACCCCACAAAAAATAAAGAAATAATGATAATTAGGCGCTTTATATAAAGCTTAGTTAAGGTATCATATTTACTTTTCGTTTTGTTCATCTATTTTAAAACGGGTATAATAGACAGATTTCATTTTAATAACGAAATGAAATTATTACAAAAAAGTATAATAACCTAAATTTTTATAATGGTTTTCTATTGAAATCTTATTATAGTTCTAGTAAAAGCAATCAATTCTTTCTTTAGTGTGTCACTTGTAAAGCCCAAATTAGTTGGTTAATTTCTTGTTGTGCCACTTTTAGTTCCCTTAAAATGGCATCTAGATTTATGGAGTTTTCCATTATCAATTTGCCATTACATGAAACAATAGTGAAAAATTTAAACCAGGTAGCAAAAAACACCAGAAAAAAAACACCTGAAAAAAAAACACAAAATTTGTTACTTAAAACAACAAATCAATTATATCGTCTTACGTTTTAAAATACTATTTTTGGTGGATGTTTAAGCCAAAAAAATTTTTAAAAGTAATA
This sequence comes from Allotamlana fucoidanivorans, assembly GCF_006265225.1. Lineage (GTDB taxonomy): Bacteria > Bacteroidota > Bacteroidia > Flavobacteriales > Flavobacteriaceae > Allotamlana > Allotamlana fucoidanivorans. Next base: position 11,073 of record NZ_VDCS01000024.1, read on the forward strand.
AAATAATGGGTAGGATAAGATTAAATAACTATCTTAAGTATATCATTATAATTTCTCTTTTTAGTAGTTGTGCTAATAATTCAAACGATATAATCTTTGAAGACTTTGAATCCCATAGTTTCAATACATGGAAAATTCAAGGAACGGCATTTGATAAACCTTATTTAGCAGACACAATAACTAACAGCAAATTAAAAAACACCGTAAAAGGAAGTGGTTTTGCTTATTCATACATTAATGATTCTGTTTTAAATCAAGGCAAATTAATTTCACCAGTCTTTAGAATCCAGCACAAATACATTGATTTTTTGATTGGAGGAGGACAACATGTTACACGTACCTGCATAAACTTACTTATCGATAATAAAATAGTTCGATCAAGTACAGGTAAAGGACAACCATTTTTACAAGAAGAAAGTTGGGATGTAAGCGAGTTCATTGGTCAAAACGCAATAATGGAAATTGTAGATGCGAGACACTACTCTTCTGATGATTTAGATTATATTATGGTTGATAATATTGTGTTTAGCAACCATTTACCACGCCCAACAATCATCTTTGAAGATTTTGAAACAGGTACTTTTAATAATTGGCAGGTTGAAGGCAATGCCTTTGAAGAACCGGGTAACCGAAAGAATATTTATTACCCTGTGACCGTAAACGGATTTCAAGGCAAGCACTTTGCCTTTTCGTTTGGTGAAAAACATGATAAGGAAAAAGGTCGTTTAACTTCTGAAAAATTTATAATAACGAGAAACTATATCAGTTTTTTAATTGGAGGGGGAAATCACCCCGATTCTACCTGCATTAATCTTATTGTAAACGATAGCGTACACTTTAGTTCAACTGGATTAAGCACAGGTGAATTAAGGAAAGAATTCTGGAATGTAAGCCATTTACAAGGAAATAAAGCTCATATAGAGATAGTTGACAATTACGCTTTAAATTGGGGACATATTATAATTGATAATATTTGTTTTACGGATGATGTAAATAAAAAAAATGAAAGTGTTTATTACCACCAACAGATTGTACAGCCAATTTATAAGGTTGCTATAATTAGTCTTGTAATCCTAATTATACTACTAATTATTATCATCTGGATAAAACGAAGAAAAGAGAACAACTCAATTATGAGTAAAAAATCTTTCCAAAGTACATTACTAAACCTACTTGAAAACGATAAAATATACTTAAACAGTGATTTATCGGCATCTAAATTAGCAGAGACTATAAGTATTCCTACAAGTGAATTACTTGAACTAAGCGAACAAGTATTTAATAAAAACTTTAACCAACTTATAAATGAGTATCGTGTTAATTATTTTAAAGAAGAGGTACTAAAACCCGAAAACAAGGAGTTGAAATTGGTCGCTATTGCTAAGAAATGTGGATTTAACTCTAAATCTTCTTTCTATCGTATCTTTAAAAAGCACACCAATCAAACACCTACGGAATATATGCAGGATAAATCATAGTTATACGCTATTTGATCTGGCAAAAGTACAAATTTACTTCGTCTCATAATACTGTTCAAATTTAAGATTATTATTCTACTTTTAAACACTGCGGTTTTTGGGAAGGCTACATTTGTTTAAATCTTGTCTCAAAAACAAGCATTTTTACTCATATTTTATTCTAATAAGGTTTTATTCCAGTATTCTAAAAGCTCGTCATCTGAAGGCGCTTCGGTAAGTCCTAATTTGTTCATTTTCTGTTTATGGACTTCCTATATTAGACTGGACAAAAAGATGAGAGAATATGTTTGCTAGTTATTAACTTAGCAATTATGAGAAGTAAACCCAAACATTACACTTTAGAATTTAAACAAAAGGCAGTTGAGTTG
>NZ_VDCS01000025.1 GCF_006265225.1 Allotamlana fucoidanivorans
TTTGTGGTAAGGTCAATTGTTTATAATGTTTCATCCAAAACGAATATAAATATTGAGCCTAAAATAGATGGGGCTAGCCCCATCTATTTTAAATATTCGTGTTGCACTTATTAATTGAACTTAGACAAGAATAAAAAGGGTAATAAAGTTGAACAAGTTCAACAGGAAAAAATTATTTTTCGATTTAAGTAATAAAAAAAGCAGTAATCATTTGGCTACTGCTTTTTTTTATATCAAGTTCCTGTTTGTACAGGCGTTTAGTTTGTTTAACTATTTAACATCACTGGCATGACAAGCATAGTCACCTGTTCGCCCTCATCAAGCCCATCAATTGGGGTTAAAATACCAGCGCGGTTTGGCATACTCATTTCTAATTGTACATCATCAGAACTTAAGTTATTCAACATTTCAGTTAAAAAACGTGAATTGAAACCAATTTGCATATCGTCACCTTGATAATCACAAGTTAAACGCTCTTCAGCTTTGTTACTGTAATCAATATCTTCGGCAGAAATATTAAGTTCGGCACCCGCTATACGCAATCTTATTTGGTGTGTTGTTTTGTTAGAGAAAATACTAACCCGACGTACAGAATTTAAAAACTGGTTTCTGCCAATTACTAATTTATTTGGATTTTCTTTGGGAATCACCGCTTCATAATTAGGGTATTTACCATCAATTAAACGACAAATAAGTACTGAATTTTCAAAGGTGAATTTCGCATTACTTTCGTTGTATTCAATGGTTACATCATCTTCACTGGCAGCTAAAATGCCTTTTAATAAGTTTAAAGGTTTTTTAGGCATAATAAATTCAGCCACCTGATTGGCTTTAATATCCTCTCGTGTATATTTTACTAGTTTATGCGCATCTGTAGCAACAAAGGTTAAGCCTTCGGTTGAAAACTGAAAAAACACACCGCTCATTACGGGGCGTAAATCATCATTACCCGCAGCAAAAATAGTTTTACTTATCGCGGTTGCCAAAACATCACCAGTCACTACTGTTTTACTAGGATCTTCAAGCGCTACGGCTTTTGGAAACTCTTTACCATTAGCATAAGCCAGAGCATATTTACCATGGTTTGAGCTAATTTCAACGGTGTTGTTATCCTCTATAACAAAGGTTAAAGGTTGTTCAGGAAATGTTTTTAAAGTATCTAATAGCAATCTGGCAGGAATGGCTACACTACCTTCTGAATCACTTTCTACTTCAAGAGTAGAAGACATGGTAGTTTCTAAATCACTGGCAGAAACAGTTAAATGATTATGGTTTAATTCAAATAAAAAATTATCTAAAATAGGTAACGTGTTTGAACTGTTTATAACACCACCCAAAACCTGTAGTTGCTTTAATAAATAAGTACTTGATACTATAAATTTCATCTGAAGATATTATGGTTTTTCTAATGTTGTTTTAAAATTGAATGTCAGTTTAAATCTTGTGATTATATCTGAATAATAGCTTTAAAATAAACAATTTACTTCGTTTATGTTGACAATCTATTACTTACAAATATATTCTAAACGCTTAAGATTTGGAAACAAACTTATTAACATTTAAGCGGCATATTTTTTCTTTCTAAATGAATTAAAAGTGAAACCAAAAATAGCGAGTAAGAGTAGTGGTAATAAGATGTTTATGAGTTGCCACTTGGTTTTTTCATCGGCTATTTTTTGTTGATTTAGAAAAGCAATAGCAATTTCCTTGCTTCGAATGTTTATAAGTCCGTTATCATCTAATAAGTAATTTACGGCATTGAGTAAAAATTCTTTATTCCCGTAAACTTGACCAGTCCATCGGTCAAAGCCTAATTCCTGAGGTTTACCACGTAGCACGTCATTCTTAATGATATCACCATCAGCAATCACTATCATTTTAGTAGGAACACTTTTATCAAGGCCTTGGGCTAGCTTAAACGGTTTAATGCGGTTGGCATAAGCCGAAGGGAATGTGCCTTCTAATAATACACCTAGTGTTTGGTTGCCTTTATTAAATGACTGAGGATCTTGTGGTTTAGTGACTAGCTCTAAATTAATTTCTCGCGGTGTGCCTTCAAGTTTTGAGAGTGGCGCAGATTCTAAGAGAATGGTTTTTTTAACAGCATTTTTCAAGGTATCCATTTGGTTAGCAAAATCAAATTTCACCAAATTCAAATTATTGACAATAGGATGGTTTTTATTGGAGCCAGCTAATGGCGAGTAAGGCCATTGTAAATGCTGAAATTGAGCCTGGCTACCTTCACCCATAGCTAAAGTAATGGGAGCCGAATACAGCGTACTCACTATTGAAGGGTTAACGCGTACCCCGTATTTAAAGAAAAAGTCTGTTAAATTTAAGTCTCTTTGAATAGCGACGTTCATGCCGTTGGCATTGTACAAGCTATCTTTTTCCATAGCCACGGCATCAATCATCCAAAGGCTTTTGCCACCTTGCATGGTATATTGATCTAACACTAATTTTTCTGCTTCAGAAAATGCTTCAGTTGGTTTAGCTGAAATGATTAAATCAAAATTGCTAATATCTCGTAGCACTTTTTGTGGATTGTTTGAAACGCTGTCTAAGGTAAAAGGAGCTATGTAATAATACGCTCCAAGTTTTTTAACAAAGTCGGCAATATATATATCTTCAAGTTGTCTGTTACCTTTTAAAATGGCAATTTTTTTACTTTTAGGGTTTATTAGCTTACTAAAACCATCGGCAAAAGCATATTCTAAATGCTGCACCGAGTTGCTTACCAATTCCTGCTGTGAGGCGCCAATCTTATTTTTTACTAATGGAATAATAACGGTTTGTTCCTTATAGCTGGCTAATGCCCAAGGGAAAATAACCGCATTAGAGGATTTTCCATGTTCTTGAACACTCAATTGCATGGGGGTTAGACCGCGCTCTGTAAGTTGTTGTATGTTGCGTTCTCTATTAGATGCATCTTCCAAAGGATTGATAAAACTGAAAACAATATTTTTATTTTCTGCTGAGAACTCTTCCAGTAATTGACGTGTTTCATTTTGTAGCCGTCTAAATTCAGAAGGAAAGTCTTCGCCTTCTAAAAAAACATCAATAACTATGGGAGAATCTAAATCTTCAATAATGTTTACGGCAGATTCACTTAGTGTATAGCGTTTATCAGCTGTTAAATCAAAACGCTTGTATAGGTTTTGGCTAATGCTGTTGATGAGGACTAAACCAACAAGTATTATGGCTATATGCTTTATCGTTTTATTCAAAATCTTTTTCTAATTGATAGGTTTTTAGTTGGGTTACTTTATTGTTTTTAAAAATAAGCTCCAAGCATTCTTGTTTATCATTAAAAGCTCCAGGCTTAAAACCTAAATTATAATTCCATTTATTTTCAGATTTACTGTTTGTGGCCTCATCCCAACCTAACCAGTCAGCTTTACCTAGTACCGTTTTAATACTATCTTTTTCTGAATTGACAAACAATTGGTTTGACAGGATGTGGTTTAACATTTCGTAGCGTAGCTCGGGCTGTTCTTTCCACGAATTTTCGTCAAAATATTTCTCATGATGATAACTAGTAAAAATGTTTATTAGCGGATAAAACACATAGAAATAAGCAATAGGTGTTAGAGCTAAACTGACTAATAACGTGAGCCATTTTCTGTGGTCAATGGTTCTAACAAACAGCCATACCAGAATAAATACAATACTAATTAAAATAATAAAGGTAGGCCTTAAAATCATTTTTGAGAGGTATTCAAATTTAATTTGGTTAACATTAAAAAGAATATCGTGATGCTTAAAAAATAAACAATATCTCTCGTATCTAATACACCACGACTCATACTTTTAAAGTGCACACTCATACTAAGTTGTTCTATAAAATGACTAGAAGTAAAGGCGGCAACCCCTTCAAAACCTATGTAAAATAGGAAACAAATAAAAACAGCGCTTATAAAAGCTACAATTTGATTGTCAGACAAGCTTGAGGCAAAAACACCAATAGCCGTATAGGAAGCTACCAAAAATAATAATCCGAAATAAGACCCTAGTGTACTTCCCATATCCAGATTACCAACAGGATTACCTAATTGATAAACGGTATAAACATAGAGTAGGGTAGGTATAAGAGCTATGATAATTAAAATAAATGCTCCAAAATATTTGCCTAAAACGATATTAAAGTGCGCTATTGGTTTGGTGAGTAACAGCTCTAAAGTACCTTGTTTTTTTTCATCAGAAAAACTACGCATTGTCACTGCGGGAATAAGAAAAATAAGAATCCAAGGCGCCAGCATAAAAAATGGCGATACATCAGAAAACCCATAATCTAAAATATTAAATTCGCCTTTAAACAACCATAAAAACAGACCGTTTAACACTAAAAAAATGGAGATGACCAAATAACCAATTGGGGATGCAAAAAATGAATTAATTTCTTTTTTTAAAATGGCAAGCATTTAGTGATGTTTTGAGTTTGGGCTAAAGGTAAAATTTTTCATCTAATTTTTTATAGTGATGTACTAATGGTTTTAAAATCTTCTACCTTAAGTGTTCCTTTAGTATTTATCATATTTTGCCACACCCAGTTGTAGTGAAGAATAATTTGCTTAGCACTTACATGTTGCCGTTCACCTGTGGTATGCGCATCGGCCACTACCGTAATGTTATAGTCTTTAGTTAGCGCTGATTGTACGGTAGCTTCAATACAAAAATCGGTAGCACAACCAGTAATGTACAGTGTTTCAACCTCTAGTACTTTAAGTATGGATTGTAGTTTTGATTTGTAAAAAGCATCATTAGCATACTTATCTATGAAGTAATCTTCATCATGCGTTGTTAAGCCATCTAAAAGTTCGTGCTCATAAGTCCCTGGAATAAATTCTGAATCTTTTGTACCATCATGTTGAATGTGTATTACAGGAAAATGACGTTTCCTAAATTGACTTGCCAAAGTATTAATTCTTGATAAAACTCCCAATGTATCAAACCTAGGTGTTTTAGGTGTGAATGATCCTTTTTGCATGTCAATTATAAGCAGTGCTTTTCGTGCCATTTTATTCCAAAGATTCTAATTTATCAACACTCCAGGCTTCAGGCTTTCTATTAAAAAGAGGCTTGGTTTTACTCCAAACGGACTTAAAAAGGTCTGAATGCCGGTATGCTTCCAAATGTGCAGCGGTTTGCCAATAACTGTAGGTAAAAAAAATGGAGGGGTCTTGTTGGTCTTGATACAATTCTAAAAACATACAGCCTTCAAACTGTCGTATGTTATGTTTACTGGCATGAAATTGCCTTAAAAACGTATCAACATATGCGGTGTCAAATCCCATTTTTACAATTCTAACAAGCATAACAGATGTATCGATTATTCAAAATCTGGAATATTATGAACGTTTTTAGGTAATTCAATGCCTTTTGGAATTACAGGTTTGGTTGTAAACTTCACGCTTACAGCATCCATAAGACCTAAACCCAATAATGTCGATGCGCTTCCTACGGTTTCACTATTGCTTTTATATACGGCAATTTCTAAAAAGTTTCCCGAATTAAAAACCACAAGTTTTCTGCCTTCGTCATGTCGTTTGTTTTCAGGAATATCAAAATTAACAAGATCACTGTATTTCTGATAGATCTTTTTAAAGGTATAATTGCGCGCCGAGATCTCAAAGTCTCTTCCTTTTTGAATGGTTTCAAAAAAGTTTCTCTTAATATTGGTAACCACATTTCCGTAGTTATCAATGTAAATCACACTACCAATAATCTGTGTTTTATCATCATTAACGTAAGGTACAATATTTTTAATGGGTTTAATTTCGCTAATGCGTTTACCAATCACATCAAGCGTGCCACCTCTTGCAATATGGCAAGCTACTTTTACAAAGACATCTAAAACTGGGAAACTGGTTTGTATTTTATTATGAATGTTAATTTCTACAATTTGTTCTGGGGCAATTTCGGAGCAAATCATACTCATAATACCATTGTTAGCACAGATAAAGTAGTGGTCGTCAAGCTTTATAGCAATATGTTTGTTTTCTGGATTTATTTCGGCATCAATACCAATAATATGAATGGTACCCTTAGGAAAACTCGCATAGGCATTTTGAATAATATACGCTGCCTCGGGAATGTTAAAAGGCGAAACAGAATGTGAGATATCAACAATATTAACATCTGGAAGTTCACTATAAATAGCGCCTCGCGTCGCACCAGCAAAGTAATCTTTCTCCCCAAAATCAGTTGTTAAAGTGATGATTGCCATGGACAAATTGTTGATATGTTTTTAAGGTTAAGTCACCCAATTTTATGTATTTTTGATTATCACTGGGTGTGATACAAAACTAATTAAATCATTTGGTCTGACGAAGTTTAAAATTTAATTAATCAGATTACAACCATAAACCAAAATAAAAGCCTTTGAACGAACTCATCTTAGAACTTGAAGAGATTACTCCAAAAGAGTTTTTTGGAGCCCACAACACTAACATTGAACTACTAAAAAAATACTTTCCGAAGCTAAAAATAGTAGCACGCGGCAATAAAATAAAAGCCTTTGGTGATGAAGAATTGCTCGAGGAATTTGATAGACGCATCACCATGCTACTAAAACATTTTGCCAAGTATAATACATTAGATGAAAATACTATAGAGCGTGTATTAACTAGCCAAAGCAGTGATGATTATACCACTTCAAAAGCCAGTGGAGAAACCATTGTACATGGTGTAGGAGGAAGAATGATAAAAGCCCAAACTGCCAACCAGCGCAAACTAGTAGAACTGATGCGTAAAAATGATATGGTATTTGCTATTGGGCCTGCCGGAACAGGAAAAACCTATACAGGTATAGCATTAGCGGTTCAGGCTCTAAAAAATAAAGAAGTTAAGCGTATCATTTTAACGCGGCCGGCGGTAGAGGCAGGAGAGAATCTTGGTTTTTTACCTGGGGATTTAAAAGAAAAACTAGATCCCTACATGCAACCTTTGTATGATGCCTTACGCGATATGATTGCCCCCGAAAAACTGGCACATTATATTGAAAATGGTACCATACAAATTGCACCGTTAGCCTTCATGCGCGGACGTACGCTTGATAATGCTTTTGTGATTCTTGATGAGGGACAAAACACCACTCATGCCCAAATGAAAATGTTTTTAACCCGTATGGGAAAAAACGCTAAGTTTTTATTAACAGGAGATCCAGGGCAGATTGATTTACCGCGCCGCACTATTTCAGGTTTAAAAGAAGCGCTGCTAATTTTAAAGAATGTAGAAGGTGTTGGCATTGTGTTTTTAGATGATAAAGACGTAATTCGTCATAAACTGGTTAAAAAAGTAATTGAAGCCTACAAGAGTATAGAAAACAGAGATTAGTTATTTTTGTAGCTGTTTCCCGCTTTCGGCAGTCGCTCTCTTTGAGGAGCTCCAACAATTGCCTTAATCGCGGCTAAGGCAGGGTAACACAACATAATATAAACCGTTCAATAAGGCACTTAGCAACAAGCGAGTAGTCAAATGTAAATTATAATGAGTAATACCATAATAGATACCAATTTCAATTTTCCAGGACAAAAAAGTGTGTATAAGGGAAAAGTAAGAGAAGTTTATAACATCAAAGACCAAGAATTGGTCATGATAGCTACAGATAGGCTTTCAGCCTTTGATGTGGTGATGCCAAAAGGCATACCTTACAAAGGTCAAATACTAAACCAGATTGCTACTAAAATGATGGCCGCCACTGAAGATTTGGTGCCTAATTGGTTAACCGCTACACCAGACCCAAACGTGGCCGTAGGACATTTGTGCGAACCCTTTAAAGTAGAAATGGTAATACGAGGTTATATGTCTGGGCATGCAGCACGCGAGTATAAAGCTGGTAAGCGTATGCTTTGTGGTGAGCCAATGTCAGAAGGGATGAAGGAAAATGATAAATTTCCAGAGCCTATCATCACGCCAGCTACCAAAGCAGAAATGGGAGACCATGATGAGGATATTTCTCGTGAAGACATTTTGGCTAAAGGCATTGTAAGTGAAGCCGATTATGTGGTTTTAGAAGATTATACCCGTAAACTGTTTCAACGCGGATCAGAAATTGCGGCCTCAAGAGGCTTAATTTTGGTAGATACCAAATACGAGTTTGGGAAAACCAAAAACGGGCAAATAGTCTTGATTGATGAAATACACACCCCAGATTCTTCGCGTTATTTTTATGCAGAAGGGTATGAGGAGCGTCAAGCCAAAGGCGAACCGCAAAAACAACTCTCTAAAGAATTTGTACGCCAATGGTTGATAAGTAATAACTTTCAAGGTTTAGAAGGGCAAACAGTTCCTGAAATGACTGATGCTTATATTGAAAGCGTCTCAGAACGTTATATTGAACTTTACGAAAACATTACAGGTGAAACTTTTGTAAAAGGAGATGTGAATAATATCCAAGAACGTATAGAACAAAATGTTTTAGCGTATTTGAAGTAAGTTTATTTGGTGGTATATAAAAACCGCTCGGTCTTTTGAGGTGACCGAGCGGTTTTTTGAACGAATCAAACTATAGTATTTTTTAAGCGTTAAGGTGCTTTTATACTATAAAGCTATTCAACAACGGGGACTTCTAGTATCAAGAATTGTGCTTCGCCTTCAGCATCTTCTCCTTGATAAAACTTAAAGGTATATGTTTCTTTTTGTAAGGCTTCTACAGGAATTGAAAATGTAGCCTCTTTGAACACGTCAGCACATGCCACATCATCATCAACATGTACTATTGGATAAATAAGCCTTGAAGTACCATCATAGAGGTACTCATATTGATCATAATAGAAATAACAACTATTGGGTAAGGCTACGGTACCTGTAATGATATACCTGTTTCCGTGAACAAATTCTTCAGGGACTTCTGCCGTTAAAACAATGCCTTTTTCTAAATGAAAAGCATGTGTGTCATCATCATCACTACATGAGGTTGCAGTCACCATTAGTGTCACAACTATAATGGCTAAATACTTAAATGTTTTCACTTTACTTTGTTTTTTTATTTTGGGTAAATTTAGAATGTTTTGATTACAGCGCGTGATTTATTATAGGTTAACTGTCTAAAATCGTAATTGATTTGACTTTAAGGGATAATGAAGCGGAAATTGATAATTAGGGTTTTGTATAAGCGTTACAGTCAAAAAAAAACCGCTCAGTATTTTGAGATTACTGAGCAGTTTCAAACTAACCAAACTAACTATATGAAAAACTTACTATTGTCTTATATCTGTAATAGGGTATAAGTGTTATAAAACCCCTAAATTTTTATTCTATTTTTATTTCTTTGAGTCAAAGATACCCCAGATACAAAGGCTAAATGGTGTTTTTTTAAGTGAAGTGTTCTAAAAAGGAAGTGAACTGAATAACAGGCAAAGTAAAGCGTGTTTTAGATGCATCATAAAAAAACCGCTCAGTATTTTGAGATTACTGAGCGGTTTCAAACTAACCAAACTAACTATATGAAAAACTTACTATTGTCTTATATCTGTAATAGGGTATAAGTGTTATAAAACCCCTAATTTTTTATTCTATTTTTATTTCTTTGAGTCAAAGATACCCCAGATACAAAGGCTAAACGGTGTTTTTTTAAGTGAAGTGTTCTAAAAAGGAAGTGAACTGAATAACAGGCAAAGTAAAGCGTGTTTTAGATGCATCATAAAAAAACCGCTCAGTATTTTGAGATTACTGAGCGGTTTCAAACTAACCAA
>NZ_VDCS01000026.1 GCF_006265225.1 Allotamlana fucoidanivorans
AATTTGAATCTCAAAATCAGCGTTCCGATTAAGTAAAGTCAGATAAGATTTGAGTTAATAATAAAGGTCAGAATTAATTTTAAAATCCAACGTGAAGTTTGTTCGGAGTTATTGTAACCAACGGTCTTGTATATGAAAAGTAGCGGATTTTACGCACTAACTTTTCGGATAATAACTGACCTTAAATTTGTTAATTTACTTTTGATTGAGCGATTATTCCGCTATTTTTTATATACGTTGTTACCCAACGTTATTATTATTCAAATCAATATTTATGAAGTCATAATTGCATCAACTTCAATCTCAATTAGCCAATCTGGATTGATAAAACGAGAAACTTGCATTACTGTATCAACAGGTTTTATATTTTTAAAATAAGATGCTCTTACTTCAGCCGCATCTTTCCAATCCTCAATATTAATTAACAGCATCCGAGTCCTAACTACATCATTTAGACTTGAACCCGCATTTTCTAATGCGGTTTTGATAGTTTCAAAACATTGTTTGGTTTGTAAAGATATATTTCCAATGCCTACTGTTTTTCCATGTGTGTCCATTGGTGCGGTCCCTCCAATTGTGACATATGGTCCAACACGTACGCCTCTACTAAAGCCAACGATATCTTCATAAGGACTCCCTCCAGAAATTAATTGTCGTTTCATTTATTAATCGTTTTTATTTTTAGTGATGAGTTCATTCTCTTTTTCGAACATTTTTCTTATTAATTCGCCATTGAAAGGTTCTTCATTAAGTGTTTCAGGATTCCATCTGCTGAATTCGGTTTCAAAAAAATCACCACCGTAGATATGAAGTCCACCTGTAAATCTTTTAAGAGGATTTGTAACAGAATGTATTGCAGATGAATTTAATTTAGCTACATCACCAGCGAATAAACATTCAGCTTTGTTAGCTTTTAATCTATTTTCACTACGCTCCCAAAGAATATTATCTTCTCTTCCAGTATAAATTCCAATATTTGCCCACATATGATGATTATGTGGCATCAGATTCATCTGTGGCGCCCAGGTTGCCGCAAATATTGTTAGTTCTTTAGAGCGTAAAAACACTTTCATGCCAACCTTTGTTGGTTCACCAATAGTTTTTAATAATACTTTATGATGCGAAACTGCACGCTGTAAAACTTGTTTTACAGCTTCTTGAGGGTCTGATTCTTTATTGGCGGCAATACAATCTTCAACAAATTTTTGCATTTCCAATAATTCTCCTTCTTCCACTGGGATGATGTATTCTCCAGGGTCTAATGCATCTATGGAAACTTCTGTCATCGCAGAAGTCATAAAAGAAGGTAGTGCCGAAAAACTCAATCCCAACCCTAAAGTTCTAATCATTCCTCTTCTAGAAATATTAGAGTTTTCTTGTTCAGAAATCTTTTGATTTTTCATCTTTTTTGTTTTTGATATTCTTTGTAAAAGCGTTCATTGATAGGAATAGTGTTTAATGCTTCTTCAATAGTATCAATATGTTTAAGAATAGATAAATCTTTATTAAGCATTTTATAAATGGCATCTTCACAACTATCCCAGATCTGTTCCAAATCTGGAAGTAAGTCGATGGACTTTTGTGTCAGTTTAATGTTTAGTTTTCTTTTATCAATTGAATCTTTTTCGGAAACTATAAAACCTTTTGCAGTCATTTTTTTAAGCATAACTACAGTAGAGGGATGGGAATAACCTAACTGTTGCGCAATATCAACCATAGTTAGTGTTTCATTTTGCCTCAATAATTTGAATACCAAATGCCAACTTGGTTCAACATCTATATCAATATGTTTGAAGAACTTTCTTGTATCGTGTAAAATTCTATCACTAATCCGCTTAAGCCTGTTGTCTAACGCCTTGTAGCCAAGTGCTTTAATAAAGTCTTTTTCCATTATAGATATGCATTTAAGCAAATATAGTCAATAAAATAGTCAACTATGTAGTTGACTATATAAAAATTTAAGTATGATTTCGAGACTTTAATTAAATGCTTGTGTTTAATGTTGGGTAACGGTCAGTATATGCAAAGTAGGCGATTGCGGGCATCAAACTTATCAAACCGTAACGCTTTTGAAGCGGGCTACAACTATTGAATTTACTGCTATTTCGCCTATTTTGTATATACATTGTTACAGGGCGTTTTTAAGTATTTCCTCTAATTCGTTCATGGTTTTGTTTCGTGCAATTATTTTTCCATCAGGGGCAATCAATATAGTCGAAGGATAACTTGAAATCTTTAGTTTTTCAATCAATGAGTTTTTGTCTTCTTGATTTTGGTTAACAAAAAGATGTTCCCAATTCATATTTTCTCTACTAATGAAATCCGTAACTTTTTTTGGGTCACTATCATATGCAACACTGACCAATACAAATTTATCATTAGAATACTCTGAATTTATTTTTTTCAGTTCAGGAATAAGCTTTATGCACGGATTACACCATGTCCCCCAGAAATCAAGGAGAATATATTTGTCATGATGTTGTTTTAATTCAAAGACGGAATTATCAAGGTGTTTTGCTTCAAATTTTGGCATATAATGTCCTTCTGTAATTCCAACAGGTTTTGTGTTTTCACCAAGATACTTAATGAATATTTCATCTCCCCAATTTGTAACGGAATCAATTAAATAATCATGACCTTTTACATTAAAAACATCTCCTATTTCATAAGGAATATCACCATTTAATTCTGATGACAATGAATCTGATTGTGGTGTTATAAAAACCGATAATCTATTTGTTGCATAATTTACTCGTGAGAATCCATTTGACACACAAATAATATAGTCCACGCCATTAAAATCAACGTGTCCTTCTTTATGTTCTGGAAAACTTGCAAATAGAAAATATTTCTTCTCAATTTCATTATCTGTATTAAAGGTCAGTCCTAATGAGCCTTTATATGGACTTGGTTTAACCTTAGTTTCTTTAGTTATTAGTTGGCTATTCTCAAAGTAATCAAAATGAACTGTGACAATGGGGAGCGTACTTTCAATTTCTTTCTGTTTTTCATTTGTCAATGGATATTCATATTCAAGAATTTTTTCATTTCCAAAATCCTCATCATTGTCAGTATCAATTATTATAATTCGCTTATTTGATTTTGTGCCTATGAGAAACAGAACTTCACAATCAACTGTCTCATTAGTAAGTTTTGTTGTGTCAATCCTATAATACTTTGCAATATTCTCAAATTGTTCTTTTTCAATGCTTCCATCTAAATATTTATTCCAATAATATTGAGATGGTTGTAATGATAAACTTCTAACAACATATTCATCAATATCTTTAGGGATGTTTTTATATATCAAAGAATCAGTGTTTGGCCATAAAATTACCCTCCCTGGCATAAAAGTTCCATATCCTTCTTGTGAATCCAGTTTAATTCTGAAATCTGTTTTAGAATCCGAACATCCAATTAGTAATATAAAAATTAAATAAATAATTCGTTTCATTATATGTAGAGTGTTTGTTTAAATGCCCTGTAACTTGTTTGTATAAGATTAGTTGCGTGTTTCAAACACCTAATTTAGCAAATACAAACCGAATAGAAAATCCGCGAGGATTTTCGTAAGTAGGCTTGCACTAGTAATTAATTTTATACGTTGTTGGCTGTAGGTGTTTTTATAGTAATGCTGTTTATCAGTTTAATCCAGTCCATAAAAATACGCTTGTTAAATATATCCAAAGTATCGTAAATACGATGTGTATTGTTGTTTCAAATGTCTTGCCTTTCCAAAGTTTTGTTGAATACACAAAGAGTTGAAAAATCAATCGTGTTGCCCAAAAAATCCCAAGTCCGAGTGATATTGTTTTTCCAAGTTTGGTTTGAGTTAAGTCTGTTGCAGAGGTCAGACAAAGTAAGCCAATTAGGAAAACCACAAAGGCAATGAAAAAGGTGTGAACCGTCATCATTTGTCTGTTTATCAATGTCAAAGCTTTTAATTCCTCTTTCCAATTAAAATATTTTGGAAAAAAAATATGAATTGACGCTAAAGTCATTAATAAAACTCCAATTATTTTTAAGTGTACCTCCATTGTTATTTAGACTCGAAAATTGACATAAACGGTGTGAATTTTGTTTCGTTGATTGATGTAAAACCAGCTTCTTTGAATGCCTTAACCCAAGTTGTTTTTGAAAAGAAATGTGTAAAGCCGACGGTAAACGCAAGAAAGTTAGGTAAATCCCTTAAATGTTCCACCATAATTACATTTCCATTGGGTTTGCAAACCCTTCTACACTCTTTTAAAAATTGTATTTTTTCGTCTTGTTTTCGTATTTCGTGGATAGCTGAAAGTAAAAAAATGTTGTCAACCGAATTGTCGGATAATGGAATTATGTTTGATTGTATTTGTTTGGTATTTGGATAGACCAAACTCACTTTTCTTGCTCTGATTATTGCAGGTTCTGTATGCTGTTTGGCATCGTAAAAATCATAAACTTGTAATTCTGATTTGGGTAAAACGTTTTTTATGATATAGCTTGTTTCATCAAAACCGGCATTGATGTTTAGGTTAAGATTTTGTTTTGAATCTTCTAGGTTCAATTTTTTCAGCCAGTCGAAATTGTAAAAGCCTGAAAAATCGTAAACGAAGGCAGAAACGATTAAGGGCATTGTAAGTCCATAGATAAATCCACTAATCACTAACCAAAACAAGCTGTTATTCCAGTTGAAAATATATTTACTCCCAATAATCAACAACAGTGCAATGAGTCCAAACACGTAAAAATGCCTGTTGAAACTTAGGATATTAAGAACTCCCTGAAATTTTCGTCTATTTACTTCCATTTTTCAATCTTGCCTTTTTCCCAGTGATAGGGTACATTTTCAATCTCAAAAGCATTTGCCAAAACTATGTTTTGAAGTTTCAAACTGTTCAGAAAGTCAAAATGGTAACTTTCCACTTTTACGGGTTCTGGTTTCCAATTTTGTCGAACTCCCAAAATCGTAAGTATGGTTTTATCTTTTGAGTTCACGGTAAAAGTATGAGGCAAAGGTCCTGCAAATTTTCGGGCATCTTTCCAGTCGGTAAATGGTGAATTTTCTGGAATTTGAATTTCCCTGTCTGTTTGCTCAACTGTAATATGAAATTTTGATTTCTCCGATTTTATAGTTCTGAAATTTCCTTCTGTTGTTAGTTTTATGTTTGTTGTGGTGTAATTGTAATGCGTAAAAATGTTACCGAAAAATTCCATCTTCTTTTTGTCGGTTTGCGATTTGATTATGTATAATCCCCTTAACCGTTTGCCTGCTTGATTCCTGTAGCGAACAAAAATCCGATAACCGATTAGGAAAAAATCATTACCCAAAAATTTTGGAAAGCCCTTTGGTCGCAAACCCTTTGTTTGAACCATTGCAATTGCCAAAAAAGCCCATTTGTCTTGAAAAGTATCCAATTCCAAACATTCAGGAATCAAATTTTGAAGTTGTTCTTTAGGAACGGAAAAAGTCAGTACCAACGAACTTTCAAAAAATGCTTCAACGGCAAACGGATGGTTTTTTAGGAAGTTCATATTGCTGTAAATGAGTTGGTGTTTTTGTTAAGTATAAATTCGTTGTAGTAAACCAACCCGATGAAAAGTAAAGCAAAAACAATGTTTAATTTTCCCCAAAGTAGCAAGTCGGTGACTGCAACAAATTCAATGATGTTCATTGTTGCAACAACCACAATTTGTACTATAGCGTTAAGTTTTGATTTAAACCTTGTCAAAATCCAAATTGCCATTATGATTTCGGAAAGTCCGATGAAAATTGTGAGCGGTCGGGAATAGTCTTCACCTAATATTCGGGCTACAATTTCTTCGTGTCTGGGAACAAGGTTTAGTACTTTGCAATAAAGTCCGTTCACTATCCAAAGGGTCGCGATAAGGTAGGTTAGTATTTTGCTTTTTTTCTCGTTTGTCAATTTTTTTCGGGGTTTTCCTTCACTTACTGCCAACGTTTATGTATAAGAATAGTGCGGTTTTGTGTCCGAGGATTTTCCGTAGGAAAATCAGAGTGACCAAATGCGCACTAACTTTAGGTTTTGTACTAAATTACGCATTATTTTTATACAATGTTAGCATACGTTTTTTTCTATTAGCAAAAAGATAGTTGTAATTATAAAAATCGGAAAGCTCCCAATATTAACGCTGTACCAACCATAATATCCTCTATTTTTTAAATCTCCGTTGTTCTTTGTCCAAATTCCGTCTGACAATTTTCCCCATTGCATTTGATAAGCTTCTCTTTTAAAAACTTTTTTATAAAATTCAATAATCCCTTTTGAGATTAACAAAGTCAGAAAAGGTGAGAAAGTCAGAAGAGTGCAATTAAATGGGCAGAAATAAGTCCAATTCAATAACTCCATTATAATTCCAAGAAATCCGATTAAGAAAGTGATTTTTAAATATCTTTTAAAATATTTGTCATCTTTTAGGTCTTCCGTAAATGTTATTATTACCATACTGAAGAGTTGGTAAATGATAATAATTATATAAAAATATACTTCGGAAAGTGTCATTTTCAAATGTATGCTAACGGTTTGGTACATGCTTTCGTTGCGTTTTCTTACGTAAAAATAGCAAATAAAGCCAGATATTTGGCAGTTTTGTAAAACTTTTCGTAAGCAAAAAAAACAAGCAATGAAGTATGTGCATTGTTACCTAATGTTGTGCAACACAGAACAGCGGTTAAAGCACAGAATTAAGCAAATACACCTTATGCAACCGAGGCAGAATGCCAACCAAAATTTGGCA
>NZ_VDCS01000028.1 GCF_006265225.1 Allotamlana fucoidanivorans
TGCAATCAATCTATACAACCAAATTAGATTACATGTATCTTTAGACTATAAAACACCAAATATGGTATATTTAAAAACAGCGTAAATCAATTTTTAACCTGTAGCCATATTTCAGGACTAGACATTTAAGACGAACATTGAAAAAAGCATTAAAATTTGGGTTTTTGATTTTTGGAACGATAATTCTAATCGGATTTGCGTTGAAAGGAAATATCACTCACGAACAATTTGACTCTGAAAAATGGAAAAACTGGACGGAATCAGAAGCTGAATGGTCATTGCGTTGGGATATGATGAATAGTTTGCGAAATAATCACGAACTGCAAGGAAAATCGAAAACGGAAATAATTGAATTATTGGGAATTCCGGAAACAAAATCTGACTCTGAATTTGGTTATTATTTGGGAATGGCAAAACACGGAATTGACACAGGACATTTGACCATCTATTTTGACCAAAACAAAAAAGTATCGCGAATTAAAGTTCATAGAGGATAATATAAATGCTGTACTTTAGAATTGTATTTTTAGTTTTGTTTTTATTGGAATTAAGGTTTCTAAATTTCAAGTACAAACGAGACAAATATATTTGGATTGGAATAGTTTTTATATTCAGTTACTTTGGATACTTTATCTTTTTAATTTATAAAAGAAAATTATTGGTTAAAAGGAAATTTGAACCGAATTTTAATCGGAATAGAATAAAATCAACAGAATAAAAACTGTTTACAACACCGTATATAAAAAATTGCTAGTGTTGTGCTAAAACAAAGGTCGTTGCACGTTTGCTACGTCTGAATTTCCTTCGGAAATTCCTCGCACGCAAACCCGCAACTTTCCATATACAAACACGTTACAAAACATTTAACGAACAAATTAACTAAAAACAATGAAGAAAATTTTTACAATAGCTCTAACATTATTTACTTTTATTTCTTTTTCTCAATCAAACGATTCAGATTATTTAGTAACTGTTGATAACGACACAATTCATTGCAAAATTATTGAATTGAAAAATAAAAAAATCAGTTATACTATAAATGGAGAAAAAGGAAAAAAGAAAAAAAACATATTCAAATTTGCAGATGTACATTTTGCAAATACATCAATAATTAAAAACCCATTAGAAATTAAAATAGAAAAACCTGAACAAGGGTTTGCTCACGTCTATTTTTATAGACCATATGTTTACACAGGCTCTG
Organism: Allotamlana fucoidanivorans; assembly: GCF_006265225.1. Classification (GTDB taxonomy): domain Bacteria; phylum Bacteroidota; class Bacteroidia; order Flavobacteriales; family Flavobacteriaceae; genus Allotamlana; species Allotamlana fucoidanivorans. Next base: position 1,202 of record NZ_VDCS01000028.1, read on the forward strand.
CACTTGCTTGTAAAGTTGAATATAATGGGAATTCATTCATTAATATTAAAACTCATAGTTACTATTTGCATAAAGTAAAAGCTGGAGAAGTTCATAAATATAACCAGAAAAACCTAAAAAAAGATATTATCGAAATTGACGCAAAAGATGGAGAAATTTATTTTATTCGAGGTTCATTTGGAGGAACAGGAGAGGCTTTTATAAATAATATGAATATGTCAAATTCATTACACATTTTTAAAGATAATCCCAAAGTTGCGGAATACGTTATTTTGACAATGAAAAAAGAAAGTCCTAAATATTAAATCATATGAATTATAAAAAATAATTGCTTGCTTTTACATAATCGGAGCAGTTTCTTTTGCTTCTTGTACGGAAGATGATGAGCCTTGTACTGAAACAGTTTGTCCTGATGGATTTAATAATTGTTTTGAAAAGCCTTGCGAATAAAAGAATAGAAACAAAAAACGTTTTGTAACACCGTATATAATTTATTGCTAGTTCTAGCCTACTTACGAAAATCCTCGCGGATTTTCTATTCGGTTTGTATTTGCTAAATTAGGTGCTTAAAACACGCAACAAACCATATACAAACACGTTGGCAGTAATATAAAACAACAAAAATTGAACTTTAAAAACTGATTTGAAAAAAGCAAACTTCACCATATCAATACTTATTTTTTTGACGAATCTTTATTTCATACCATTCAGTTTCGTAACAATAAAAAATTCGGGTGGAGCAATGGGATATGGTCTATTACTCGTGCCTTTTTCATTATCAATTAACCTGTTACTGATTAGTTCAGGGCTAACTTTTAAAAGGAAATTCAATAAGAGTATCGGACTACTAATTATTAACTCTGTCGGACTTGCTTGGGCTTTATTTTGGCTTTGGTTACTACTTACAACACCCCAAATTGACTGACTTAAATGAAAACAATTATCCTTCAATCTTTAACTTGTTTGATAATCTACCTTTTGATTTGGGGGATTATCCAGCTTACGATTGACGTGATAGGTTGGTCCTTCATGTACCTATTTATAGTAGGCTACTTGATATTTATAGTTTCGACTTCTAGGTATAATTGGATAGTGACTGTACTTCAATTTTTTGTAGTTGGGGTTATCAGCTTCGTTATTATTGGATTTTTATACAATGAAGTTTACGAACCATATATCGAACAGAACTTCCCTCTTTATGAATCTGCTATAGCTACTTCAATTGGACTAATAGAATTGATAATCATAAAACTGCTTTCTGATTCCATATTAAATAAGACTAAACTAAAAACGAAGAAAAGTTTAATAGAAAAAATACTACTGCCAACAAAACCTATACGCAATGCGGGTTGATGCGATAACCGAAAGGTCGGTGATTCTATTCCGCCAAAGCTACGCTTTGACGTTTTTGTTGGATAAATTTAAAAACACAAAACGCAGCTTTGGCTACCGTTCGTGCCAGATTGAAAGTTTCGGCTTTCAAATCCCGCACTGCGCATAGCCAAACCGTTGTAGCATTTTGAGAACTGAATGGAAAACCCAATATATTTAATATTAATTGCAATCATTATTGTTCTGACAATTTGGTTTCTGATTGTGAAATACTTTCTTTATCCATTGTTTTTTAAGCCAAAAATAAAGATATCTGAAATCGTTAACTTTCTTAATGAAAAACAATGTTCATTTGTTGAATATAAAAATCTGAATAAAAAAGAAAGAGAAAGAAATATTTTTGAGCAACCTAAAGGATTGACATTTAATAGTTTTGTTTCTGGAAAATCTGAATATAAAATAATCGGATTTTCTAAAAATGAAAACAAACACAAAATCTATTGGTCTGAATTACAATCTTGGTTTCCACCTTTTGGAAAACGGATTTTGAATTTTATAGAGGAAAAAGACTCTGAATTTCTAAACGAATTGCAAAAAGAATATAATCAAGAAATTATAATCGTGACTGACAAATGTCCTGCCTGTAAAAACGGAATTTTGATAAATGAAACTGAATGCAAAAATTGCGGACTGAATTTAGTCGCTTAATGAATAAAAAAACGTGCTACAACACCGTATAAAAATAATGCTTAGTTTAGTGTTTAATCAAGAGTTCGTGCACTTTTGTTACGTCTGATTTTCCTTCGGAAAATCCTCGCACACAAAACCGCACTATTCTTATACAAAACCGTTGGCAACAAGCTGAAAAAACAATCGTTAGAGAAAACAAATAAGTTTAATGAATGACATTTTAAGCATAGAAAAAGAATTTAAAAATGAAATTGATAATATTTGGAATGACACAAAATATTCAGAAATTGACATTATAGAAAGAGGATACGGAATACACGATAAAATAATTAAAAATTCTATTTTATTTATAGGTATCAATCCATCTTTTACAAAAAAAGCTAAAAACGGAAGTTATTTTATAAATTTAGACCAAGATGCTAAAAGAACTATAGAAGGAAAGCCATATGTATATTTCAAAAAATTTGTTGACATAACAAAAAAAATAAATAATAATTCAAATTCACAGATAAAATGGTCTCATATGGACCTACTATTCCATCGAGAGACTAAACAACATTTTATAGAAAAAATAAAAAAACAGAAAAACGGAATTGAATTCATTAACGAACAATTAAAAATTTCAAGAAAAATTATAATAAAATCTAAACCAAAAATAATAGTTGTATCAAATACTAAAGCTAGAGATTATTTGAAAAATAAAACTAATTGCAGCTTTGATTTTAAATTTGACAATGAGTTAGGAACTGAAATTATTAAAAATAACTCTGAACTAAATAATGTACCTGTTTTTTTTACAAGTATGCTAACAGGCCAAAGAGCATTAGATAATGGTTCTTATGAAAGACTTATATGGCACATTAATTATGTTTTAGAAAAAATAAATAAAAAGCCAGTTGCCAACAATGTATAACCGCAATTACGGCGGATTCGACTACGTCCGAATCCACTCGGAATTGCTAACGCCTGTGCTAAACCGAAAATTAACGCATATTAACCCGTAACTGACGGTTATACGAGACCGTTAGGCACAATTTGAAAAAATGAAGTACACATATTTAGCATTAGTCTTATTAATCATTATTTCTGGATGTAAGTCTTCCGTAAAACTATCAGAAAAGAAAGATGACAAACAAGACTTAATAAACTTTTTATTTCAAGATTATATAGGAGAAAAACCGAGTGCAAGTTTTATTGTTATAAAGGATGGTAAAATAGAAAAATGCCAAAGTTTCGGATATGCAGATTTAGAAAACAAAATACTTGCCAATTGCGAAACTAATTACAGAATTGCTTCTGTAACAAAACAGTTTACTGCAATGGGAATTTTGATTTTAATAAGTCAAGGGAAATTAAATTATGATTCTAAACTGACAGAAATAATACCAGAATTCCCAGATTATGGAAAGGAAATTACAATTAAAAACCTAATGACTCATAGGTCTGGTTTACAGTCTTACAATAGATTATATCCAAAAGATTGGGAAAAACAGCTTGTTGATAAAGACGTGCTTAATCTTTTAATGAAACAAGATAGTTTGTCGTTTCCTGCAAACTCTAAATTTAGGTACAGTAATTCAGGATATGCTGTTTTGGCTATGATTATAGAAAGAGTTTCTGGCAAAACCTACAAAAAATTTATGGACGATGAGATTTTTAAAAAGTTAGGGATGACTAATAGTACTGTGTACTTAAATGACTTAAAAATAAAAAATCGTGCATATGGTTATAATTTGATAAAAAATAAATTTGAAAAGAAAGACCAAACTAAATTTACCGCAGTTCAAGGAGATGGAGGAATTTATTCATCTGTTAGTGATTATGCTAAATGGGATAAGGCTTTGTATGATGAAACTCTTGTTAGTAAAGATTTACTCGATGATGCGTTTTCTAATTGGGACGAAAATGGAAAAACCGATGGAAATGGCTATGGGTTTGGTTGGTTTATAGACGAAAAAAATGACAAAAAATATTTGCTTCACAATGGAAGCTCAAGAGGTTTTCTAACTACAACGTTAAGAATTCCATCTGAAAAAATTACAGTAGCAATTTTTTCAAATTACGGAAATTTAGGAGGTCTAAAAAGAAAGGCTTTATTTTTAGCTAGTCTCTTTTCTGATTACAAAGCACCTATGCCTGCTGAACTGGCACTAAAAAAAGATATTGAGGATAACGGAATAGAAAATTTTACAACCAAATTTAACCAACTAAAATCTGACAATAGTAAATACGATATTGTAAATGAGGAGTTACTTTATTTAGGCTTTGGTTTTTTTAACAAAGAACCCGAAAAATCAAAAGGAATATTTGAACTAATCAAATCTGAATATCCAAATTATTTTGGAGGATACTATGGATTAGGACAATACTATGCCTATAAAACTGAAAATAATAATGAGTTAGCTATAGAAAATTATAAAAAAGTAGTTGAACTAAATCCGTCGAATGAACAACGACTGGTTAATCGTTCGAAGAACATGATAAATAAATTAAGTGAATAAAAACTGTGCCTAACAATGGTAGCCGTTGCACGAGCCCATAATTTTATAAAAACTTGAATTACAAACGCCTATTTTCAGGGCGTTTGTTGTTTTTGGTAGTTATTCACCATCTAAAATCAAGATGCTTTCTGGGGCTAATAACA
>NZ_VDCS01000029.1 GCF_006265225.1 Allotamlana fucoidanivorans
CAGTGGCTAGCGGTACATTTTTCAAAGGTAGGTATTCGTGTAAATGCTTTGGCACCAGGTTTTTTCTTAACCGACCAAAATAGAAGCTTACTTACTAATTCAGATGGGAGTTTAACCCAGCGGGGTAATCAAATTATAGAACAAACCCCTATGGGCAAATTTGGAGAGCCCGAAGATTTGGTAGGCACCACATTATGGTTATGTGGAGAGGGGGCTTCTTTTGTAACGGGAGTTGTAGTGCCCATTGATGGAGGATTTAGTGCCTATAGTGGCGTTTAACATTTAATAGAAAAAGAATATATGGAACAAACATGGCGATGGTACGGGCCCAATGATCCCGTTTCATTATCAGATATAAGTCAAGCAGGAGCCACAGGCGTTGTTTCGGCTTTACATCATATACCAAATGGCGAGGTTTGGACAATTGAAGAGATACAAAAACGGAAATCAGTTATAGAGCAAGCAGGTCTTAGCTGGAGTGTTGTAGAAAGCATACCCGTGCATGAAAACATAAAAACGCGTTCAGGGAATTTTAAAATTTATATAGAGCGTTACAAACAGAGTATTGAAAACTTAGCCTCCTGTGGTATACACATTGTATGCTATAATTTTATGCCTGTTTTAGATTGGACACGAACCGATTTGGAATTTCAAGTAGAAGATGGTTCTAAAGCATTGCGCTTTGATGTTGTAGCTTTTGCGGCATTTGAGTTGTTTTTATTAAAGCGACCCGGGGCAGAAGCTGTTTATACCAAAGCGCAGCAAGAAGCGGCTAAAGTCTATTTTGATAACCTATCAGAAGCTCAAAAGGAAAAATTAGTTAACAATATTATTGCGGGTTTACCAGGTGCTGAAGAAGGTTATACACTTGAGCAGTTTCAAACCATTTTAGATACCTATAAAGCAATTGATGCTCAAGTGTTAAGAGAAAACCTAGTTTTATTTTTGAAAGAGATTATTCCTGTAGCTTCTCAAAACGAGGTTTTAATGTGCATTCATCCCGATGATCCACCGTATCCAATTTTAGGTTTACCAAGAGTAGTGAGTACCGAATCAGATTATGCGTATTTATTTGATAATGTCCCTGATAGATCTAACGGAATTACGTTTTGTACAGGATCATTAGGTGTGCGAGCTGATAATGATTTGGTACAGATATTTAACCGTTTTGCAGATAGAGTACATTTTCTTCACTTGAGAAGTACAAAGCGTGACGAAATGGGTAATTTTTATGAAGCCAACCATTTAGAAGGAGATGTAGATATGTATGCTGTGATGAGAGCGGTTCTTTTAGAGGAAAAAAGAAGACAATCAGAAGGGTACAAAGATGCTGATATACCAGTAAGACCAGATCATGGCCATCAAATGTTAGATGATTTACATAAAAAGACAAACCCTGGATATTCAGGAATAGGGAGGCTTCGTGGTTTAGCAGAGTTAAGAGGCTTAGCCTTTGGAATAGTCAAAAGCTTGTAGTTAAGAGAATCAATTCTATAAGGTAGGTAAAGCTTATCTAAAATAACAGGACATATGAAGAGTGAATCATTTATACATGATAATTTTTTACTGCAATCAGAAATCGCAGAACACTTGTATCAACAGTATGCTAAAGATTTGCCAATAATAGATTATCATAATCACTTATCGCCACAAAAAATAGCAGAGAATAAGCCAGTAAATAATATTACAGAAGCATGGCTTAGCGAAGATCATTATAAATGGCGAGGCATGCGCGCCCATGGTATAGAAGAGATATTCATTACAGGTTCAGTAACGTCAAACAAAGAGAAGTTTGTTAAGTGGGCAGAAACGGTGCCCTATACATTAAAAAATCCGTTGTTTCATTGGACACACCTTGAACTGAAACGGTACTTTGATGTTGATGATATACTTCAACCCTCAACTGCCGAATTTATTTATGAGAAGGCTAATAGGGTATTAGCCCAAAAAACACCAGCCCAGTTGTTGGAAGATATGAAGGTTGAAGTTATTTGTACCACAGATGATCCTACTGATGATTTAAGCTCCCATAAGGCTTGTAAAGAACAAAACTTCTTTACAAAGGTACTCCCTACTTTTAGAGCAGATGAATTGTTCTTTATTAATAAAGATACTTTCACATCCTATTTAGCTAAATTAACTAAGGCATCTGGAATACCAATTAATTCGCTTTCTGATTTTGTAAAAGCTATAAATCAGCGAATAGAATTCTTTAATCAGCAAGGTTGTAAATTATCAGACTTTGGTGTAGGTGAACGTCTTGAAATGGTAGAATATACGCAAGAAGAAGTTGATACGATTTTCAAAAATAAATTAGCAGGAGCAGGTCTTACAGAAGCAGAAATAAACAAATATCGTTCGTTTTTATTTATTCATTTAGGAAAAAAATACCATGAATATAAATGGGTACAACAGTACCATTTGGGACCAATAAGAAATAACAATTCAAGGCTATTAGGGCAAATAGGGTTGGATGCTGGTGTAGATTCGATGAGTGATTTTCCAATGGCTCAGTTTATGTCCAAGTTGTTTGATGGTTTGAACGCTACAAACCAATTGGCTAAAACCATAACCTACAATTTAAATCCTGCACATAACGAGGTGTTTGCAACTATGATGGGTAATTTTCAAAACTCAGATTGTAAAGGTAAAATGCAGTGGGGCTCAGGTTGGTGGTTTTTAGACCAAAAAGATGGTATGGAAAAGCAGATAAACTGTTTGGGCAATATGGGACTATTAAGTCACTTTGTAGGTATGTTAACCGATAGTAGAAGCTTTTTATCTTTTCCACGACATGAGTACTTTAGGCGTATTTTATGTAATGTTTTAGCTGAAGATATTAAGCAAGGGCTTATCCCAAATGATTTAGATTTTGTTGGCAAAATGATACAAGATATTTGTTATTATAATGCGGTTAAGTATTTCAATATTTAAGGGTTAGCCATACAAATACAATCGATTGCATTTCATATATTTGTTGACGACTTAGTTTTAACAGAAATCGTTTTAAATAGCACTAATAGCACTCATATTAAACTAAAATAAAATAAGAATGAGAATAAAACAGGCTTTCCTTTTGCTTATTTGCGCAAGTTTATGGTCATGTATGGAAAACAAGGGCACAAAAATGCTTTATTTGGCACATACACTTCCTCAAACGCATCCTGTACATAAAGGCATTTTAGAATTTAAAAAGGCATTAGAAAAGAAATCCAACGGCGCATTAGAAATGAAGATTTTTCCAGATGGGCAATTAGGATCAGAACGGGAAGTATTAGAGCTTTTACAAATAGGAAGTGTAGCAGCAACTAAAGTGAGCGCAGCCACCTTATCTAATTTTGTACCTGAGTATCACGTATTGGGCATACCTTATTTATTCAAAGATAAAGATCATCAATTTGAGGTTTTAGAAGGAGAAATTGGTAAATCAATATTAGAAAAAGGGAGTAAGTTTTGGTTACGCGGTTTATGTTATTATGATGCTGGTAGCCGAAGTTTTTATACCTCAAATAAAGCTATTAGAACTCCTGATGATTTAAGAGGGCTAAAAATACGTGTGATGAATAATCAAATGGCTATCAATATGGTTAATGCCCTTGGAGGATCGGCAACACCAATGGCTTACGGCGAGTTATACACAGCCATTCAGCAAGGGGTAGTAGATGGTGCCGAAAATAACCCACCTTCCTTTGTGTCATCAAACCATTATGAGGTAAGTAAGTATTATACGCTTGATCAGCATTCCTCAGTACCAGATGTTTTATTGATAGGAACAAAGTTTTGGGATAAGTTATCAGATCAAGAAAAAAAATGGGTTCAAGAATCTGCCGATGAGTCTTCACAGGCGCAAAAGCAATTTTGGAAAGAATCTGTTGACCAGTCTATGGCTATCGCTAAAAAGGCAGGTGTAGAGATTATTATTCCGGAAAAGTCACTATTTCAAGAAAAGTCGAAACCCGTTTTGGAAGCCTTTTTAAAAGCGCATCCAGAAATGAGTGAATTAATCAACAACATAATAAGAGAGTAATTATGAAATCAGCAGATATTATATTTGATAAGGTATGTAGATTGATGGAAATTATACTTATTGTCATTTTTGGTTTGTTAGTTATTGATGTTTTGAGTCAGGTGTTTTCGCGATATATTTTAAATACCTCTTTTGCTTTTACGGAAGAATTGGCGCGTTTTTCGTTAATATGGATGTCCATTTTAGGAGCAGCATATTTAAATGGTAAAAGAATGCATTTGTCTATGGATTTTTTGTATCAGAAGTTTTCTGAAAAAACAAGAAAGAAGGTACTTTTATTTATCGAGTGCTGTATTTTTTTATTTGCTTTAATTGTTATGGTTATTGGCGGTTTTAACTTGGTGTATATAACTCTACACTTAGAGCAATTATCAGGAACCTTACGAATTCCTTTAGGGTATATTTATGCTATATTACCCGCAAGTGGGCTTCTTATTATGTGTTTCTCTGTTTACCACATATTCAAAATTAATGCTAACCAAATCATCGACTAACCATGAGTATTGAGGTTATAAGTATCATCGTTTTATTTGCCAGTTTTTTTACCTTGCTAATGTTAAAAGTTCCTGTGGCTTACAGTATAGGTATTTCTACAACTATAAGTTTATTACTTAATATTGATAAACTACCAGGCATAACCACCATAGCCCAACGTATGACTACAGGTATTGATAGTTTTGCGCTTTTGGCTATTCCGTTTTTTGTATTAGCTGGCGAAATTATGAAGCGAGGTGGCATTGCCAACCGGCTTATAAATTTTGCAAAATCATTAGTTGCTAGTTTGCCAGGGGGCTTGGCTTATGTAAATGTATTGGCCTCGATGTTATTTGGGGCTATTTCAGGCTCAGCCATCGCGGCCACTTCAGCCATAGGAAGTATAATGACTGATAGGATGGAGGAAGAAGGGTATCCAAGAGCATTTAGTGCTTCTGTAAATATTACATCATCAACAACGGGCCTATTAATTCCTCCAAGTAATATTTTAATTGTATATGCCTTGGCTAGTGGTGGTACTGCCTCTGTTGCGGCACTGTTTATAGCAGGATATCTACCAGGTATTTTATTAGGGTTTAGTATTATAGGTTATATTGCTTTTGTGGCTATAACCAGAGGCTTTGTAAAAGGTGAGCGCGCACCACTTTCATTGATTTGGAAATATTTTAGTAAAGCCTTTTTTAGTCTGTTACTGTTGGTTATTGTGGTTGGCGGTATTGTAGCAGGTATTTTTACAGCTACAGAGGCATCGGCCATAGCAGTATTATATGCAGCGGTATTGGCGCTCATTTATGGGGATATTACCACTAAAGATTTTCCTGAAATTTTACTCACAAGCGCAAAGACTACTGCTGTAGTTATGTTCTTAATTTGTACCTCTATGGCTATGTCATGGTTGTTTTCCTTTGAGGGGATCCCAGAGCTTATCAGTGGGTTTTTACTAGAACAATTCAGTAATAAAATAGTTATCTTTCTGGTTATTAATCTGGTGCTCTTGATTATAGGAACGTTTATGGATATGACGCCTGCCGTTTTAATTTTTACCCCTATATTTTTACCAGTGGTTGTTGCTTTAGGGATGCATCCAGTACATTTTGGCATTGTGTTAGTGCTCAATTTGTGTATTGGCCTATGTACACCTCCAGTAGGAACCATACTCTTTGTAGGAAGTGGTATTGCCAACATATCGGTTTCTCAAGTGGTAAAACCATTACTGCCATTTTTGCTAATCATGGTATTGGTACTCCTTTTAATAACCTATATCCCTGAAATTTCTATGTATTTACCAAATTTGTTTGGGCTTTAAGA
>NZ_VDCS01000003.1 GCF_006265225.1 Allotamlana fucoidanivorans
GTCCCTTGATACAATACGGGATTCATATTAGCTCTTGCTGCATAGATTGCCGCTGTATATCCTGCTGGACCTGACCCTATAATTAAGCATTTTACGCGTTCTATTGTTTCTGACATATCTTATTTTGTATCTATTATAACTTAAACCAGTCTTCTGAAATTTGTTTTTCTATATTGCGCTTGTCTTTATGGACATACTCATTCTTTGAAGCATCATACTGGTAATCTTTGCCCCAAATGTCATAGTTTTTTGCCACTTGCTCTATAGCAGCACAGATAAACTCTATTTCAGTATTTGTCATTGTTGGATGAATAGACATTCTAATCCACCCCGGACGTTCTATCAAACAGCCTTCTAAAATTTTTTCTTCTATAGATTTTGAAGTAGTCTGATCAACATTTAACAAGTAATGACCATAAGTTCCAGCACAGGAACATCCGCCTCGGGTCTGCACACCAAAGCGATCATTTAAAAGTTTTACAATCAAATTGTAATGCACGTCTTCTACATAAAATGAAAATACACCAAGTCTCTCTTTATGCTCTGGAGCTAATATTTTTATGTTTTTAATCTGAGTAAGCCTTTTGAAAACAATAGCATTGAGTTCATGTTCTCTATCCAAAATATTCTGAACTCCCATTTTTTCTTTTAACTCAACAGATAACGCTATTCGTATAGCTTGCAAAAAACCAGGTGTGCCGCCATCTTCTCTGGTTTCAATATCATCTATATAATCATGATCTCCCCACGGGTTGGTATAACTTACGGTGCCCCCTCCCGGATTATCAGGCACTAAGTTTTTATATAATTTCTTATTAAAAATTAACACCCCAGATGTTCCAGGACCTCCTAAAAATTTATGTGGTGAAAACGTTATGGCATCTAAGTAAGCCTCTTCATCTTCAGGATGCATATTGATTTCTACATATGGCGCCGAACAAGCAAAATCTACAAAACACAACCCATTATTTTGATGCATGACTTTGGCCACCCCATGGTAATTGGTTCTTATTCCTGTTACATTTGAGCAGCCAGTAATAGCCGCTATTTTTATTGGGATATTTTTGTGTTCTTCCAGAAGTCCCTCTAAGCTATTCAAGCATGGCAAACCTTCTTTGTTTGAAGGAATCACTTTTACGCGTGCAATAGTTTCTAACCACGAGGTTTGATTAGAATGGTGTTCCATGTGAGACACAAAAATGATAGGACGTTTTTCTTCTGGAATCTCTGTATGATCTTTTAAATTCTCATTAAGCTTAATTCCTAAAATACGTTGAAACTTATTTATAGCACCTGTCATACCAGTTCCAACGGTGATGAGCACATCTTCTTGGTTGGCGTTAACATGTTTCTTTATAATCTGTCTTGCATCATGGTATGCTCGCGTCATCACACTTCCTGTAATGGAGGTTTCGGTATGTGTATTGGCTACAAAAGGCCCAATATGATTAGTGATCTTATCTTCAATGGGTTTATATAAGCGTCCACTTGCTGTCCAATCGGCATATATCACTTTTTGTTTGCCATAAGGTGATTCAAAAGAAGCATCAACTCCTATGATATTTTTACGAAATTGGTCAAAATAAGCTTCTAAATTTGAGCCACTGTTTTTTTTCTTAAAAATGCGCTTTACTCCTGTCATCATAATCTCTATTTTTTAAACTTTGAGATTCCCGACTTTAACCATGTAAAGTATGCTTCAGCATCTGGGGTATAGGCTACTGGCTCTACAAGGTTTTCTTCATTATGATCCATTAAAACATAAAACGGTTGCGAATTAGTTTTGTATTTAATGGTTTGCAATTCGCTCCATTTCTGACCTATATATTTTAGCTTCTTTCCTGGTTTTAATTTAGATTTAACCACTTCATCTGCTGGTAATTTGCGTTTATCATCTACATATAAAGAAATAAGTACAACATCATTTTTAAGCATGTGCAACACATTGGGTTTCACCCAAACGTTTTGTTCCATTTTTCTACAATTCACGCACGCATGACCCGTAAAATCTATCATTACTGGTTTGCCTATTTTCTTAGCATAAGCCAACCCTTTATCATAATCATTGAAGGCCAATATATTATGAGGAGGCATTAAGTGTGCCCCATCTGGGACTTCATCATAATGACCACCAGGAACTTTTGATGAACTCAATTGCGTATACCCTACACCATACGGAGATTCACTATAATGTTGTGGAGGCGGAAAAGCACTTATTAAATTTAATGGTGCTCCCCACAACCCTGGAATCATGTAAATAGTGAATGCTAAAACTAATAACCCTAAACTTAATCGTCCTACTGAGATATGTGTTAAAGGTGAATCATGAGGTAGTTGAATTTTTCCAAAAAGATAAAACGCTAAGGCACCAAAAATAGCTATCCAAATAGCTATGAACACCTCACGTTCTAACCAATGTAGTTGTAGTACCAAATCGGCATTTGATAAGAATTTAAAGGCCAAAGCCAATTCAAGAAACCCTAAAACCACTTTTACAGTGTTCAACCAACCTCCTGATTTTGGCAATGAATTTAACCAACCAGGGAAAGCAGCAAATAAGGCAAATGGTAAAGCTATGGCTAATGAAAAGCCTAACATACCAACAATTGGCCCAATTTGACTTCCGCCAGTAGCCGCCTCAACTAGCAAGGTTCCTACAATTGGCCCTGTACACGAAAACGACACAATAGCTAATGCCAAGGCCATAAAGAATATCCCTATTAAGCCTCCTCTATCGGCTTGCCTATCAACCTTATTGGCCCATGAGTTTGGCAACATGATTTCAAAAGCACCTAAGAAAGAGGCAGCAAACACCAATAATAATATAAAAAAGGCCAGGTTAAACCATACGTTTGTAGAAAGCGCATTTAAGGCATCTGCACCAAATATTAAACTTACTAATGTGCCTAACAACACATAAATCACAATGATTGAGATTCCATAAATTAATGCATTTTTAATTCCAGCAGCTTTGTTTTTACTTTGCTTTGTAAAGAAACTCACCGTCATAGGAATCATAGGAAACACGCATGGTGTAAGTAAGGCTGCAAACCCCGAAAAGAACGCAATGAAAAAAATGCCCCAAAGTCCTTTTTTTGATTCTTTTTTATTAGATGACGCTTCATTTAAAGCACTTCCAGAACTGTCTTCCACGTCTGCCTCTACAGACTCTGTTACTGCAACAGCTGCCTCTTTATCTTCTGAAATTATAAATTCTAAATCAACTTCTGTTGGAGGTAAGCATCTGGTGTCATCACAGACCATGAATTCTACATAGCCGCTTATTTTTCCTAAAGCGTTTTTTACTTCAACGATTTGTTCAAAGGTAGCCGAAGTTTCAAAAAACTTAATTTTCATACCAAAAACAGGATCATCAATAATGTGACCTTCTTCCTCTGAAGTTTTTCCTTTTATGACGAAAGCGTCTTCAGCTCCGTTATAAGTAAATGTTGTTGGTATAGGGCCGTCTTCTGGAACATTTTGTGAATATAGATGCCAACCATTATCTATGCTGGCTTTACTGATTAATTTATATTCTGATTCTGAAATCTTTTCTACTGAAGTCTCCCATTTTACAGGCTCAAACACCTGTGAATACCCAGTTAAAGAGAAAATAATGGCTAAGGCTAATAATGCTTTTTTCATATTATCTGTTTGTAATTACCCGAAAGGCAAAATTAAGGTTTTTCGCTATCTCTGATTAATCCTTATTATTTATAATTGGTTTTGCTATAATTTCATACGATTTTGAATGGTCCAGAAGCTTTTTTGCAAACTGTGAAATATGTTTCTTGCTTAAGGCTTGAACGGGCACATCAAAATTTTCTGGATCATTCATGTTATAGCCTTCCCTAAAATAGTTAGTAAGTACATTCATATCATAACTATTGTAATTTTTTTGTTGCTCGCGCTCTTTGAAATAGTTGGTTTTTGTTTTTGTTAAGTCTTCTTCTTTAATATTGTCATTAGCTATGGCATGCATTTCTTCATGAACTATTTCTACCAGTTTTTCTACTTTATCTGGATTGCAATCAAAACTCACGTATAATACAGCTTCTTCTTTTGGTCGTTTTGACAATTTAGCACCTACACCAGCTCCGTACGTACCGCCCTCACTTTCTCTTAGTGATGCTGTTAATCTCAATTTTAAAATATCGCCTAAGGCTTTAGTCAAATAATAATTATTTTGGGTGTATTTTACTTCTTTTTTATAGGCTATTCTAACGGTTGCCTTCGGATTTTCCATCTTTAAATAGATGTCTTTTTTAATATTATCATTCAACCAGTTATCTTCTTTATATACCCAATCTTCCTTATTATTTTTGGTTTCAATACTGGCTAAATAATTTTCTAAAACAGGCTTAAGGTCTTCCTTTTTAATGTCACCAACAATAAAGAATTCAAAATCTGACACATCAGCAAATCTATCTTGATAAATGGTTTTTACTTTTTCAAAAGAAATATCCTCTATGTATTCTGGCGACAATAATCTATGTCTGGGATTATTAAAGCCATATAAAGTTACTAAAGTGCTATCATTGATTTTACTTCCAATGTTTTCACTTTTAGCTTTTAAGGCATGATTTAAGTTATTCTTAAACACTTTAAGAGCATTTTCATCAAATCTTGGATGCATAAACTGCATATAGACGCGTTGCATTAAGACCTCAAAATCTTTTGGTGTAGCTGAACCATTTACTTTTTCACTGATATCTGAAATATTCAAACTAAGTCTTGCTGTATTACCAGCGAGAATTTTTGACATTTCAATGGTGTTGTAATTCCCTACACCTGAATTATTAACCAATTCAATGGTATGATTAGCTGAAGTTAGATACGAATTATCTTCTATAAGCGATTTACCTCCGTAACTCATAGCTTTGAGTTTTACCGAATTCTTATTTTTATCGGCAAACTTATAGTGCACCTTTACTCCATTGCTCAACACAAATGTTGTGGCATCTAACTCTTCATTATAGGTTTCAGATTGAATGCTCCCCGGTTTTATTTCAACGTCTGACACCAATGTTTTTCCAGAAAACGCATCAACATAAGGCTGAAGTGTTTTATCATTTTCAACAGAGTTTATAATTGCTAAAGCATCATCCTCTGTAAGATTCTTATTGCCTTCAACACCTCTAACAACTAAGTATCTATTCTTTTCTGTATAGAGTAATTTGATTTGTTTTAGAAAATCATCTTCCCTAAGTGTATTGAAAATTGATTTTACTATGTCATACTTCTTTTCAAAATCAGCTATGGTTTTATTATTTAAGTAATTCTTTACAATAAGGTCGGCATATTTTTTATGTGGTCTATCATCAAGCTTACTAATATAGTTTTCATAACCACTCTTAAACGCCACGATGGTTCTATCTATTTCTGGTTTTGTAAATCCGAATTTAACCACTCTATTTAATTCCTGCATAGCTAATTTAAATGCCTCATACTGTTGATTGGGTTTAGGGTAAACATCTAAACTGAATTGCATAGCTGCCCTAGAGTGACTACCTTCATTTAAACGTACACCTAAAAAAGGGGCATCAGGTTTTTGCCTGATTTCTTCCATTCTTGTGCTAAACATACTTTTTATCATGGCATTTAACAATGATGATTTTAAGTCTGCTATAGTTTCATTTTCCATGGCATTTTTACGTCTTATACCAAACGTAACTAATGCTGTTTTTAGCTCTTTATCTGTTACAAAAGCATATTGCATCTTGTCATTATCAGGAATTTCAATAATGTAACGTTCTTTAGGGTTTTCAACCGCTGGAATTTTTGAAAACTTTTGCTTGATTTTTTCCTCAATAGCATGAACATCCACATCACCTATAATGGCTATAGCTTGTAAATCTGTTCTATACCAATCATGGTAAAAGCTTCTTAGCGCACTATACTCAAAATTTTCAACAACATCCATTGAACCAATAGGCATTCTATCGGCATATTTGGTATTATTAAACAACACGGGCAGTGATTTTACCATTGCGCGCATGTTACCATTATCTCTTGTACGCCATTCTTCTTTTATCACACCACGTTCGGCATCAATCTCTTCCTCTGTCAATAATAGTTCATTAGACCAATCATGTAAAATAGTTAAACACGTATCAACTAAACCATCTTTTGTAGGAATGTGATTTAAATTATACACTGTTTCATCAAATGATGTATAGGCATTAATATCTTTTCCAAAAACAGCACCATATTCTTCAAGTGTATTAAGTATGCCTTTGCCTGGAAAATGTTTGGTTCCATTGAAAGCCATGTGTTCTAAAAAATGTGCTAATCCACTTTGATTATCTTCTTCTAAAACAGATCCTACATTTTGAATGATATAATAGCTTGCAGCATCCTTCACAACATGAGTATGCTTAATATAATAGGTTAAGCCATTAGAAAGTACGCCTTTTACAAAACTACTATCACTAGGAATTTCTTTTTGTAAATCTAGACTTTGTCCATAAGTGCACACGGTTACAAAAAGGACAATCAAAGTGGTTATTTTTTTCATATATAAAGATTTTCAAAAGTATTAATGTTCTATTTAAATAGACCTTTTTTTTTCCCAATACCCCTATTAAAAAGTTGTTTTTATGATTAATTTAACAACTGTATTTGTTGAATCATAGAAGTTTGCTACACAAGCATTTTAAAACCAAGAAAGTAGTAAAAAACAAAAAACCTAATAATCTCAATTAATTATTAGGTCTTTACATATAACAAAATTGGTTTATTTTCTCTTTACTACTTTTTCAAAATGGTTAATAGCGCTTCTAATTTTTCAAAAGTGGATACCATGCCCTCTTTCATTCCCATAATGATATATGGTTTCTAAATCTTTTAAAGAACTGTAATAAATAATAGCTGTTACTGTTGCTTTTTTACCTTTGCCTTTGAATATAACATTCCAATTTGCTTCTAGTAACTCTTGATTAATATTTCCTTCACTATCGCAAAACGTACCTATTGTGCAATATGAGTCAATTGGATTTACATCATGATATTCTGCATACCTCTAATAATATTTTCCTTATAAATCAATCATTGCATAGTATCAATGACCTCCATTCGTAAAATCCATCGATTTCGTTTTTGCTGTATATGGCTTTGGAGCAAACCAGTGGTCTAATAATTCTTGTTTGGTATAACAATCCCAAACCAATTATCTTTCAGTATTGAACTCAAGCAAGCTTTATGATCACATTTTAAGCAAGTGTAGCCTATTTTTGCTTTTATATAAGGAATCAAGATGTTCTATGCGATCTTTGTCTGTTTTAGACCGACCAGAGAACTCTAGAAAATTTTGCCCTTTAATATTTCCATAAAACCCTTATTTTTATTGACACCTAACCCGTTATTTATTTTAAAGTTAGTGTTATTTTAAAGTTAAAATAAACCGCGTAATAGATCTTTTAGGAAGTGTTAATGAAAATATATTATTGTTTTTACCATTTACCTCAAGGAGTCTTGATGTTCCATCTATGGATGAGGTTTCAGTCCATTGTAAACTAGTTACTTTTCCATTAATGTTTCCATTATCAATTTTAAATGTATAACCAGAACGTTCTGTATTATTAATATTAACAGCAAAAACAGTAATAGTTTTACCTTCAATAAACGCTCTGGTTTGAAGCTTACCTAATGCTTCAATACTTTCACCATCTATATCTGTAATTTTGATTGGTTGAGCACCTAACATGGGTGCTGATGTAGCTCGCATTAGTTTGCCCCTAACATTATTTCCTATAGAATAATTCCACCACATAAAACCAGACATACCTACATCTATTTGATCCCAAAAAGCAACTATTCCTGCTTCAGCTTCGTCAAAATCATTTATATCTGCTTTACCATCCCAATGCGGTTCTGTAGACCAAAATGGACGGTTTCCTATCAATGCTAAATCTGCCATTAATTTAGTTTTGGGTCGCCATTGCGGATAATAATGTGTACCATAAATATCCATTGTATCCCCCCAACCATTATCCATTAAGGTTTTCACCCAATTTCTTTTATCAGGACCATAATCTTCGTAACCTACTAACAAAGGCATTGCTAACCCTTTATTTATTAATAAGGTTCTTAATTCTGTAATTGTTTCTGAGTATTTTTGAGGAGTTATATTACCTTCGTTATAAATAAATTCATTGTCTATTCCTAGATAATCGATTGTTACCCCTTTAGAATTCATAAACTCAATAAAATCAGCAATTAAGATGGCATATTGTTTCGGGATAATACCGTTGCCATCCTTTACCCAACCTGGAAAAGATGCTTGTCCGTCTAATTTTTTACTGGCAAATATTTTAAGTTCTTTACCGCCTCTGGCCTGCTTGGCTAAAGTTATTGATTGCAAAACATCGGTATACATGTCTTCTACTACAACGCCGGCACTTGGATGTGCTGGGATTTTATTTTCACCCCGAATAGGAATTCTTAAACCGTTAGCATCATCAATATTAAATATCTCGTTAGCTTCGTCTGCATTCTCTAAATTTTTATTTCCTTGTTTAATATCATAAAAAAACACATCTATTACTTGTCCTGGATTATCAAAAGTAATGATACTTTGAGCAGCTTTATCAGGCTCTGGTTCTGGATTAGGGCTTTCTTCATTAGAACCATCTATTTCACTTCCACTACAAGCAACTAAGATTAAAAATAAAGACATTAATAGTAGTGCTTGTTGTTTAAAATTTGTTTTCATAGTAATATTTTTAATTAATTTTATTTAGAAATGTCTTCAGACGAAACGTACAACGTTAGATGTATTCTGGCTTCATTTAAAACGCATCTATTTATCCATCAATTCAGGAAGGAAATCTTTTATATTGTATTTTTAACTAGTCAGCCAATATCTTGCTCTTAACAATATTGCCAGCCTTATTTATACTACCATCAATTAGGGAAATATATTTCCAACTGTCATATAACACCAGTCCATTTACCCCAACTTTTAAAGCGGCGTCAATACGGGTAGCTTTATCAGAATATTTAACGGTATTATTTACTTCTGAATCCCAAACAGGTAAATCACCTGCTAAATGTTGAAATTCCCTCCAAGATTTATGGTTAAAACCCAGGTTATGTGTAGAAGCTATTGAAATGTATTGTAAAATATCGGTCTGCATTAAAACTTTAGTGCCTCCCGGAATGCCCCAAGTACATGGCCCCATAAGTTCTGCACCGTTAACATTATTATGCAGTTCTCTATAAATTTTATTCATCTGCACAACAGACCACTTTTTCCCTGGTTCACCATCTTCATTAAATGGTGTTATTAAATCTACTTTGTATTTATTTGCAAACGTCTTTATTCTTTCAATAACAATATTAGTCGCCTCATCGTTTCCCAAGGTAGAATTTGGACCTATATTTTTTTGGCTGTTGAAATCTAATCGCGTTCCATGTAGCACTTTATTGGCAATACGAACCGCACCATCCCAAAGCGCCGGATTTGCCATAATCTTAAAGCCTTTAGATTTTGCATGCGTGTACAGGTAGTCAAAAATTTCTTCATTCGGATTTTCTCCCTCAGGGAAAATAGTAATTCTAATACCATTTACACCTAAAGTTTCAAATCCTATTAAAAGGTTATCTACTTCTGTGGTTGTGCTTAAACTATTACCTATTTGAGCCTGTTTAACATCTCCAAATACATCTTTTAGATTCCCAGCATACTTTTTTACCTCAGCCTTATCAACATCTTTTTGTGGGTAAAATGATACTAAATTATCTGTTTTATTAAAACTAAATGTTACAAATACAGCGGCAAGTACTATTATTTTCTTACAACCCAGTTTAAAAAAGCCTCTCATACTTGCTGTGGTAAATTAGTTGCTATTAAGAAATGTTTCCTGACTAAATGTAAACACGTCTGATGGTGTTCTAGCTTCTTTTAAGATAGCTTCCATTTGCCTAACAACTTCTGGATGAGCATCTGCCACATTATTAGTTTCACCAATATCATTGGTTAGATCATAAAGTTCCACAGGTGCATTAGGATTTTTAAGCACATTGTATTTAACTGCTTTCCAATTGTCTTTTCTAACAGCTTGTCTGCCTCCTTTTTCATGAAATTCCCAATAGAGGTATTCATGCTGTTTTTGATTTTTAGTATCCCCTATAAGTGTTGGTAAAAATGAAATACCATCTAAATTATCTGGGCTATTGACATCCGCAATATCAGAAAATGTTGGAAATACATCCCAAAAAGCAGAAATATGATCTGATTTGCTTCCAGGTTTTATTCTATTTGGCCATTTAACCAGCATAGGAACCCTAACACCTCCTTCATATAAGTCTCTTTTAGTACCTTTTAATGGACCATTACTATCAAAGTAATCTGGATCACCACCGCCTTCTCTATGCGGGCCATTGTCTGATGTAAATACCACTATAGTATTATCGGAAATTCCTAATTCATCCACTTTAGCCATAATTTCTCCCACTTGTTGGTCCAGCAAATCAATCATGGCAACAAAAGCAGCATGAGATTCCTTTTGAGACAAGTAGTGTCCATCTCCATAAGCTTCACCAAACTCTACACCCACAAATTCCTTTTCAGGTAAAAATTTATCCCTGTATTTCTGCATTAAAGAATCTGGTGCAGCTAACTCTGCATGTGGTATAATTGATGCTACGTATGCAAAAAATGGTTCTTTCTTATTCTTTTCTATAAACTCTAAAGTTTTCTGATGAATGATATCTGGTCCGTATACCTTCTTTTTTAAACCTTTATTACCTTCTATAACTATAGAATCCCTATTAGACCATAAATGATCTGGATAATAATGATGTCCCAAACGCTGGCAATTATAACCAAAAAATGTATCAAAACCTTGATTTACTGGGTCGCCTTCAGACCTTGGAAAACCTAGCCCCCATTTTCCAAAAGCTCCTGTAGTATAACCGGCTTTTTTTAACGATTCTGCAAGAGTATAGGTATCATCTGGCATAGGGTACTGACCTTCTGGTTCCATTTCCTTATTTCCTCGTACCACAGTATGCCCCGTATGCATCCCTGTTAATAAGGCAGATCGAGAAGGTGCGCAAACGGTACTTCCTGAATAATGTTGTGTAAACAACATGCCTTCTGAGGCCAATTTATCAATATTGGGTGTTTTAAACTTTATTTGCCCATATACCCCTAAATCTCCGTAACCAAGATCATCTGCCAAAATATAAATGATATTTGGCTTAATAATATTTTCAGAGCTCGATTGAGCTGTGTTCATTGAATTTTCAGTGGATTTATTTGAAGATTCCTTGCAACCTAAGAGTAACAAAACACATAAACCAATTGAAATAAGATGTCGATTTTTTCTCATAACTCTACTTTTAAATGAAACAGGGAGTTAGAGCTGTAACCCCCTGTTAATAAACTAACTACACTAAACAAACAACAAACCCTATCTATGTCCATTATTAGTTGGATCTGTATCCATTATTAGTTGGATCCGTCTTTAAAAGGTTTGGATTCAACAAAATCTCATCCTGTGGTATAGGTAACAAAACGTGATGTGGTTTTATATTTGCTGCAGGGTTATTCCAAGGTCTGTGTTTTACAGTAGTAACCACATCCAGTAAAATGCCCCATCTAATCAAATCCATTTTTCTATGGCCTTCTGTACAAAGTTCAAATTTACGCTCATCATACAAGGCTTCTCTAAATTCGGTTTGCGACATGCCACTCCATGGCTTGTCTGGCTCAAAAGCACGTTCTCTTACCTTGTTCACATAAAAATAAGCGTTACCTGGACCATTTAACTCGTTTTCAGCCTCTGCCGCCATTAAATAAATATCGGCTAATCTAAAAACAATATAGTTTTCGCTATGATTTTCTCTTGGAGATGAATTGTTTAAATTCCAGTTTTTTCTGAAATAAGGAAAAGATAATTCATATCCTAAATATTCAGTTACTATGGTAACATCATATCGTAAATCGTCTGGATCCCAATTGCTTTGGTCTGCCAACTCAGGTAAAGGAATGGCCCAACCGTAACCACTCATGTCCTGATCCAATTCCTGTAAATCTGCCTGCAACAACTGCCATCTCGCTGGAGTACCTGGACCATCAGGTCTAGTATTTCTATTGCTTGGCTCATCTCTTAAACGAGGATTATAATCATCTGTTCTATTGGTATTGCTATCTCCAAAAATACCATCGGTAGTAAAATCAACGGCAAATATCTGCTCGTCGTTGTATTGGTTTGTTCTGTCTGTTTGATCAAAAACAGAGGCAAAATCATCTAATAAACGATGTTGTGGACTACTGATAATATCATCACATTCATCTTTTGCCAATGCCCATTCTTTATCAAACAAATGAAATTTAGCTTTTAAGGCCGCTGCAGCCCATTTAGAGGCTCTACCTAAATTGGCATCAGAATATGAAGGTGGTAAAAGTTGTTTAGCTCGTGCCAAATCATCCTTCATTTCGGCCCTTATGATATCTTTTGAAAAACGCTCTAGAGATCCCAACTCATCAAGCGGCAATAATTCTCTAAAATATGGTACATCTCCCCATAAATTGGTAAGATGAAAATATGCTAATGCTCTCATAAACAAACATTCTCCCAAAGTTTGGTCTCTTACTGCATCGCTTAAATTTTCATTACCTTCTATATTACTAATAAACAGGGACGCATTTCTTACTATTTCATACAAAGCAGCCCAAGTACTATTCCCATCTTGCACACCTTCAGCTATTGCATAGTTATGAATCTGCGCATTTACGTTTCTACTAGGGCCCACTTCATCGGTCCCGTTTACATAATAATTATCTAACCCTCTAGTTCTGTAAAGAGCATTTTTATGCAAAATTCTATACAAACCATTAGCCGCAAGTTGAGCTTCTTGATCATTAGTAAAAAAATTATCTGTAGCTATTTGATCTCTTAAATCTTCTTCTAAAAATTTGTCGCCGCATCCTGTAAGTAAAAGAACTCCAAACAGTAATAAGCTTATTTTTGTTATTAAATGTTTCATTGCTTATATTTTTTTTATTAAAATTCCATCTTTACTCCAAAACTAATGCTAGTAGCATATGGATAAGCACCGTTCACAAAACCTTGCGATACAGAATCAAATCCACTACCATCAGTGAAATTATTCACTTCTGGGTCACCTAATTGAAAATCAGACAACAGCCATAGGTTTCTACCCGTTAAGAATACATTTAAAGATTTAAACGTATTATCTATACCTGCTTTTTTTACTGGCACATTATAATTTAATGTTGCTGTGCGTAGTCTTAAAAACGATCCGTCTTCAACATTTAACGTACTATTTGGATTGAACAAACTGGCAGAGGTTCCTGCTCTTGGAATATCTGAAGTTTCGTTAACTCCTTCTACCCATCTATTAAGAACCCTTGGATCTATATTTTGATCGCCACGTCCAAAAATTGATGTTTGCGTAACCATATTAAATATTTCACCTCCATAAGATCCTTGGAAGAATACATCTAAACTTAAATTTTTATAGGTAAATGTATTTCTAAAACCGCCGTAAAAATCGGGCTGCGGACTTCCAGCTACACTGTAATCCTGTTGGTTTATTACTCCATCATTGTTTAAATCTCTATATCTCGGACTACCTAAAAAAGATTTCCCAATAGTCTGATCGTCTATTATTTCTTGCGGATCCTTATAAGTACCTAAATATTCTGCCACATAAAACACGGGCATGGGTTGACCAACCATTAATCTTGCTGAAGGTCCGCCTTGATTCCCGGTAGATTGAATGTTTATAAACTCTTCTTGCCCTAGATCCAGTACTTTACTTTTATTGGTAGACAATGTTAAAGTACTACTCCAACTAAAATCATTTTTATCAATATTTACTGTATTTAGTAAAAACTCAAAACCTCTGTTTTGAACACTACCCACATTTTCCAACACCCTACTTCCAGCTGTATTTGGTAAATCTCTAAATAATAACAAATCTTTGGTTGTTTTATCATAGTACCCAACCTCAAACGAAATTCTATTATTTAACAGTCCTATTTCCAGACCAAGATCCAGCTGCTCAGTTGTTTCCCACTGCAGGTTGGTTGATCCTGGAGCATCAAGAATAACCCCTGGAACTAAATTTTCATTAAAATAAGTGTACACAGGATTAAATAAATCAAATGAATTGTACGTCTTTACTCCTTGTTCCCCTACTTCTCCATAACTACCTCTTAGTTTTAATCTATTTATAACATCAACGTTCTCCATAAAAGACTCTTCATCTATATTCCAAGCTATACCTGCTGACGGGAAAAAGGCATATTTATTACCCGCCTCAAATACAGATGAACCATCTCGCCTACCTACTAGGGTTAAAACATAGCGGTCATCGTATGAATAGGTTAAACGCCCAAATAATGAAGTTAAAGTTCGCTGATTATAACCTGAACCAACTTGGTACGTTTCAGGATCAGAGCCTAATGATAAATTATTAAACTTTACAACATCATTAGGAAATCCTTCAGCTGAAGTATCAGTACTTTCTGAGGTTATTTTTTGTCCAGAAAATCCTCCTAAAACACTTAAAGAATGATCTCCAAACTCTTTACTATAATTTATGGTAGTTTCACTTAAAAGGTCTTTGGACTGACTTGTTCTTACACGACCGTACCCTCCTACATTATTATTTAATATTCTCTCTGGTAGTAAGCTGGGCAAATACTCATTATTTTTATAAAAATTTAATGTAGCCCCAATATTAGTTTTAATTTTTAAACCTTCTAGTAATTTATACTCAAAATACGCGTTACTGATAATGTTTGTAACCAAATCATGATCTTCTCTTAATAGTATATCGGCAACTGGATTTCTCTGTAAGGTACCACTTAAAGGGTTTGTACCGGTAAAATTACCGTTAGCATCGTAAATTGTTCTAATAGGCAGAACATTATTGACAATTTGACTAAAATTTGTTTTATTATTTTCTTTTTTGAATGAACTCAAATTCAAGCGCAAACCTATATTAAAACGGTCACTAACACGAGCATCTAAATTATTTCTTAAAGTTACCCGTTCTAAACCTGAGCCTTTTACAATACCTTCTTGATTAAAATAGCTGATTGAGGAATAATAATTTGAGTTTTCAGTATTACCCGTAATAGAGACATCTGTATTATAAATTGTACCCATTTGAACAACCTCATCAATCCAATCTGTAACAGGTACAGCACCTGGGTCGTCATAACGTAATGGCAATGATGGATCTGTAAACCCAATAGGCAATAAAGTACCGTTATAATCAATATCTGGTCCTGCTACAAATTGTCCAGCTTCATTTAAATAGTCTACATAATCTTGTCCCCCAAGTATATTTATTTTATTAGCCAACATTTCGGTAGTTACACTCGAATTAACTCGAATTGTAGGTTTACCTGACACCATGCGCTTACCCGTTTTGGTTGTTATTATAATAACCCCAGAAGCTCCTCTAGTTCCATAAATTGCCAAAGCCGTTGCGTCTTTAAGAATTTCAACAGATTCAATATCGTTAACACTAATATTATTCAAGTTAAACCCTGTTCCCGTTATAAAACCATCTACCACAAAAAGTGGATTATTGTTTCCGTTAATAGAACTGTTACCTCTAATTCTTATAGTAGATCCAGTGCCTGGAGCCCCGCTATTTGAAGTAACCTCAACACCTGCAGCTCTACCTTGTAAGGCTTGATCTACCCTAGCCACGGGTTGATTTTCCAGAACATCTGATTTAACAGATGATACTGCCGAAACTAAAGTTTTCTTATTAGACGTTCCATAACCAATAACGACAACCTCATCAAGTTGTGCAACATCCTCTTGTAAGACTATATTAATAGTAGAATTATTCCCAACGGAAACACTTTGAGAAATAAATCCAACATAAGAAAATTCTAAAACATCACTTGCCGATGCTTCAATTGAATAGTTTCCGTCAAAATCTGTAGTTACACCTTTGGCCCCGCCCTTGATAACGACATTAACGCCTGGCAATGGTATGTTTGTAGCATCTGTAACATTTCCATTGACTGTATTTTGCGCAGATACTGTTAAGAGACCTAACAAGAACCACAGCAAAATGAATTGTTTTTGTTTCATAGTTTAATAGTTTAAATAGTTCAGTTTTTTATTTCACCTATTAGCAAAAAGTGAATGCTCTAAATTAATTCGAATAAGCCAATTACAATTCTCATTTAATGGTTCAATTTGTTGCAAGACATAAAACACAATAAAAATTAAAATAATGCAACATTTACACACACACTATGCAACATATTGAATTTCACAAATTTGTATATATGATAAAAAAATATGAAATTGTAAACAACTAAACCATAATAGCCTGAATAAAATGTTATCATTATCAAAAAAATTAAGCATAAAATTTAGACTAAACACAATTTTTATATTATTTGTTAGTCTTAATTTTAGTTTTTCTCAATCCAGAATTGAAAAATTCAATAAGCTAGAGGTTGATGGTTTACCATTTAATCAAAACGTAAATGTACTTTTTGAAGATAGTGTTGGGTATCTATGGATAGGAACAAAAAATGGTCTTTTTAGATATGACGGAAATGATTTGTTGCAATTTAAACATGACGTTTTTGATTCAAATTCTATCCCGAACAATAGTATAAACTCAATCATTGAAGACAAAAACAAGAACCTTTGGCTTGGCAGTGAAAGCTTTCTTATCTTCTTTAACCGTAAAGAAAATAAATTCAAGGGGTTTTATAAAAACGTAACTTCTGTTGTACTTCAAAAAGATAAAGATGGGAATATATGGTCGAATGCAAGAAACACAGGCTTAATATTAATTGAACCCATTGAAAATAGTGAAAAAATAAATTTAGACTCTCACTTTAACTATTTAAATCCTAACATAGCTAAATTTAACAGACGAATAAACGCTTTTTTCCAAGATAACTTTAATCGAAATTGGTTGGGCACTTCAAAAGGTATTTATGTTCTTGATGCTAAAAAAAATTATATCAAAACTAATTTTGACAAACCCGTTGTCTCTATAAAAGCATTTAATAATAACAATCAATTTTTAGTCTTAACTAATAAACATGTTTATGTGTTAGGATATAATAAATCAGATTATAAATTAGAAATACTCGAGGAATATTTGGGAATTTTAAATTTAGAACAAAATACAACTTTCAATACATTTGCTATAGACCAGAACAATTATGATATATGGATTGGTTCTACCCACGGGTTAATTAAGGGCACAAGAAATAATAATTCTTACATATTTTCTTTCTCCAAAAATCAAGACTTTTTACTAAATGACAGAATCAATTCTCTAACCTTTGATCAGTATAACAATCTCTGGATAGGCACTTTAAATGGCATTTACAAACATTTAGGAAGAACATCAATTTTTGATTATATTGATGTTAATTCTGATAAAAATATTATAAATTCTGAGACCAATAGTATAATAACCTACAATGACAATACTCTTTTAATAGGAATGGATCATGGATTATTTAAATATAATATTCATAATAATTCTGCCAGCAGAATTAAGCTCCCCATTAACAACATAAGTCGACTAGATTTAAATTATGACAAGTCGAAACTTCTTATTGCAACGGATACTATTTTATATGAATCTGAAAATTTTGATCCAAATAAAACCACATTAGAAATAACTCAAGTAGATTCATACAATCACGACATAACCGATATTGCCGATATAAATAAAAATGAAACATGGGTAGGAATTTGGGGAAATGGCATAAAAATATTAAATAATGATACTGAAATATCAAATTTTAAAAATTCTGTAGTTAAAATTCTTGATAAAAGCCATACTTCAGCATTAAAATTATCCTCCAAAAACATTTTATGGATAGGAACTCGTGGCCAAGGACTTTTTAAAATAGATTTTAATAATGAAACTTATGAACAGTACTTACCTAAAAAAAATGGGGGTTTAACTTCAAATGCCATATTATCAATCTATGAAGACCATAGCCAAAATATATGGATTGGTACGCGTGGTGGTGGCTTAAACAAATATATTGAGACAACAAATAGTTTCATAAATTTCGAAAAATTAAACAAGGATATAGGTAATACGGTTATTGCTTCTATACAGGAAGATAATACCGGAAATCTCTGGATGAGCACGGAGCAAAAATTGATAAGATTTGATTTATCCTCCGAAAAATTCAACTTTTTTGGAACTGAAGACGGTATAGACGTGAGCAAATTCATGTTTAACTCCAGCACTAGTACAAATAATAATGTAGAATTATTTTTCGGATCTAATAATGGCTTTTATAAGGTAAATACGGCCCTATTTACTCAACAGAAAATAATTCCCTCTACTGTTATTACAAATTTTAACACTTTAGGGCCTTCTAAAAATAACAGTGCCAACAACAAAGAAAACACTATAAATAGCATAAATGTTAATTCTGATACTGCTATAAGACTGCCTTATAATCAAAATAATATTGTAGTTAATTTTTCCTCTTTAGATTTAACATCTCCAAAAAAGAATCAGTATGCCTATAAATTAGAAGGTCTAAATGATTTTTGGATTTATACCAATGCATCCAATCGCAATGCTAACTATAATGATTTACCCCCCGGTACATACACCTTTAAAGTAAAAAGTTCTAATAGTGATGGCATTTGGAATGAAACACCAACCACCTTTACATTTCAAATAAATCCTCCTGCATGGAGAAGTAAATGGGCCTATTTTGCCTATTGTTTATTATTTTCCATACTAGCCTATATAAGCTACCTCCTAATAAAAAGATGGTACAAATTAAAAAAGAATCTAGTTAAAGAAACTATTAGTAGAGAAAAAGACAACGAACATAACAGAATGAAA
The DNA here is from genome assembly GCF_006265225.1 of Allotamlana fucoidanivorans. Classification (GTDB taxonomy): domain Bacteria; phylum Bacteroidota; class Bacteroidia; order Flavobacteriales; family Flavobacteriaceae; genus Allotamlana; species Allotamlana fucoidanivorans. The sequence continues at coordinate 18,856 of NZ_VDCS01000003.1, forward strand.
ATGATTTTCTTTACTGATATTTCTCATGAACTTAGAACTCCTTTAACACTCATTTTAGGCACCATTGAAAAAATAGTAAAGGACAGAAAATTTAATTTAAGTCCGTTAACAGCGCAACGGATATATAATAATTCTTTAAGAATGAACCGATTGATAAACCAAATAATGGATATTAGAAAGTTTGATGTTGGTGAGTTCAAAATTAAAGTATCTAAAAACAACATTATTTATGATATAAAGAAAATTAAAAATGCTTTCAATGATTTTGCCAAAATGTACCAAATAAAATATGAATTTGTTTCGTCAAAAAAGACCCTAGACGCCTGGTATGATGTTGAAATTATTGAAAAAATATTATTCAATCTTCTATCTAATGCTTTTAAATATACCCCACAAAATGGACATATTTCAATTTCAATTGATAGTGTATCTAGTAGCTCTATAAATATTCCAAGAGTAACTCTAAAAAACGGAACTTATATTACATGTGCTGTCCGAGATTCTGGCGTTGGAATTGCTAAAAAGGATTTAGAATTTATTTTTGACCGCTATTACCAATCTACAAAACTACCTACAAATCAGGTTCCTGGAACAGGTATTGGAATGGAATTAGTTCAAAAATTAATTGAAAGACATCATGGTGCCATTACTGTTAAAAGTGAAGAAAATGTCTATACTGAATTTACATTCTTCATCCCAATTGAAAAATCACATTACAAGAAAAAAGAAATTAGACATAAAGAGGATACATTTACTAAAAGTATCATTGAAAATTCTGAATTTGCTTTTATTGAAGAGATTTCAGCCATTAATACCATTAATACGGTAAAAAAATCTAAACCTTCCATACTTTTGGTTGAAGATAATGTGGAAGTAAGATCGATGCTTAAAGAAGAACTAGAAGATAGTTTTTATATATTAGAAGCTTCAAACGGAAAAGAGGGTTACAATACCATCATAAAAGAAAAACCTCAGCTTATTATTAGCGATATTTTAATGCCTATTGAAGATGGTATTTCTATGTTGAAGAAAATTAAATCTGATTCTGATCTAAGCAACATCCCTATATTAATGTTAACTGCCAAAGGTGCCGAAGAAACTAAAATTGAATGTTTAAGCTTAGGGGCAGATGATTACATAGAAAAACCTTTTAGTCTTGAATTTGTAAAGTGGAAAATAAAGAACACCCTATCTACAAGAAAAGAGCTTAAAGAAAAGTATAGTAAGGTAATAACTGCGGAACCTTCTAATATTAATGTAGACTCCAATGATGAAAAATTCATTAAAAAAATAGTCAAAATTATTGAAGATTCCATGGACGACAATTTATTAAGCGTTGAGTATTTAGCCTCTGAAGTTGGTATGAGTAGAGCCAATCTCTATAGAAAAGTACAAGCTATATTAAATGATACGCCCGTAAATTTTATTAAAACCATTAGGTTAAAACGTGCCGCACAATTACTAAAAAAGAATAACATGTATATTTCTGAAATTGCTTACATGACAGGTTTCAACAATCAAAGATATTTTGGAAAATGTTTTAATAAACAATATGGTATGAGTCCAACGGAATATATAAAAAAACACGCCCAAGAAGATACCCCTACCTAGTTAATATTAACAAATAATAGCTAATATTAACTAGGAAAAGTTCCGTAAAAGGCACTATGCTTTTCGTGGTTAATTAAAATTAAATCATCTAAATAGATCAAAAGCATAAAACCTTTTTCAAAGGACTTTAGTGTATAAATGTTTCAAAACAAACTACACAAACCCATAATCTCCTAAAAAACAGACCTTTTTTACCTAAAATTAGTCTCAATTGCAACATTTTACCCCAATTAATGAGAATTTTTAAAGCTTAAGTATGCTTAATTTTATCTCATGTTTTTGGAACATATATTACACAATAAATAAAATTGAATCTATAAACTAAAACTGAACTAAATGAAAAAGCTAATTTATTTTTTATTTGCCTGTACATTATTTATGACGTCTTGTGATAAAGATGATGATATCGGTAAATTAGACTACACAGCACTTGATGCTATTGTCACAGAAGCCAAAGCAACTGCTGATGAATCTAAAGAAGGAGATGGAAACGGGGACCTTATAATAGGTTCTACTGCTACTTTAAATGAAGCCATTGCTAAATATGAAGCATACAAAACTACAGCGATTAACCAAGGTACGGTAGACCATGCTGTAAACTTATTAACCGTTGCCTTAAAAGCTTATATCAACAATACCGTTGCAGTAGATTATTCTCAACTTACTGAAACAATTGCAACAGCCCAAGTTGCACTAACAGGAGCTGTTGAAGGCACCCAAATTGGAGATTATATTGCTGGATCAAAAGATATCTTACAAAATGCTATAGATATTGCTCAGGCGATTCTTGACAATGACAGTGCTTCCCAAAACGATGTTAATAAGGCTGACTCTGATTTAAACAAAGCTATTTCAATTTTTGAAGCTAGCATCGTTGGAGATGCTGATTTCACCGAATTGAATAATGCTATTGCATCTGCTCAAGCCTTACTAGACAGTGCTGTTGAAGGTACAAATAATGGTGAATACGCCGTTGGATCTAAAGCCGTATTACAAGATGCTATAGATACAGCTCAAACCGCCGCTAATAATCAAGCAGCCAACCAAGCTGACATCGACCAAGCATTAGATGTTTTAAACCAGGCCATAGCCAATTTTGAGGCTGGTAAGGTAGTCCCTCCAAGTTACTTAAATTTTGATGGTAATGATTATATAAAAGTAAATGGTTTTAAAGCTGTTCCAGGAGGAGGAGCAAGAACATGTGAAGCATGGATTAGAACAACATCAGAAACAAAGAACATTATTATAATGTCTTGGGGAGAAAACGTAACCAATCAAAAATGGGATGTTCGTTTACATAATGCAAACAAGGCGCTTAGAGTTGAATACAATGGTGGAGGTATAGTTGGATCTACAAAACTAAATGACGGAAACTGGCACCACATTGCTGTTGTAGTACCTTCTGATGGGGCGGCTTTAACAAGTGTTTTACTTTATGTAGATGGTGCTCTTGAGACAAATACTGCAGCTTCTGGTGATGCTCCAATTAACTCGTCATCTACCAATGATTTTGAAATAGGTAGAAGTGCTGCACAACCAGATAGATACTGGGAAGGCGATATAACAGATGTTAGAGTTTGGAATAAAGCAAGATCTGAAAGTGAAATAGCCAGTAGCAAAGATGCACGTCTTAATGGAAATGAAGCAGGACTCATAGGCTATTTTAAACTAGATGAAGGAACAGGAACATCTGTAATAGATTCTAGTACAAATGGAAACACAGGAACACTTGGAGGAGACTTAGGAGCAGATGCTGCACCATTATGGGTAGAAGTGACTCCAGGATTTCCTTTTAACTAAGAAACTCAAATTGAATTAATAGCAAAATTAAAACCAATATCAAAAACACTTTGGTATTGGTTTTTTTTAAAATTTCAATTAACTAAGAGCCTTAAATTAATATCTATGCGATGTATTATTTAAAATAGTAGTTTTCACCATAAATAATACGGTTAGAAATATAACTCTTCACTTTAAAAATAAATCATTATCATTAAACACATGAAAATTAATTGGATATTTTTAGCGCTATCATTGTTTAATCTACAGTTAAGTTTTTGTCAAATGGACATAAACAACACGTTAGATTTAAAGCCCTGGGAAGACCCTCAAGTTTCAGGAATTAACCGGTTACCAAGTAAAGCGACTTCATACTCATACCCCAACGAATCGTTAGCCTTACAAAATGACAAAAACAATTCTAGTCGCTATAAGCTTTTAAATGGTAACTGGAAATTTTATTGGGCTCCCATTCCAGAAGGAGTTCCAAACAATTTTCAAGAACCAACATTTGATGATTCTTCATGGAACACCATTCCTGTTCCAGCCAATTGGGAACTACATGGTCATGGAACAGCCATCTATACAAATACAATTTATCCTTTTGTACCTGTAAACCCGCCATTAGTACCAAACGACGACAACCCTACAGGATGTTATCGTACAACTTTTGAAGTTCCAGATAATTGGATTGACTCACAAATTACCTTAACCTTTGGCGGTGTAAGTTCAGCCTATTACGTTTGGGTAAATGGCAAACTGTTGGGTTATAGTGAAGACAGCATGCTCCCAACCCACTTCGATATTTCTCCATATCTACAATCAGGTACAAATACTTTAGCAGTTAAGGCCTTTCGTTGGAGCGATGGTGTTTACCTTGAAGACCAAGACCACTGGCGATTAAGTGGTATTCATAGAGACGTGTATTTAACATCAGCACCTAAAGTTCAGCTGTACGACTTTTTTGTACAAACCGATTTAGACGAAAATTATGAAAATGCTACATTAAAAATTCGTCCTAGAATAAAGGTTTTTGAAGATACCGATTTTAGCAAATTTACTTTAGAAGCCAAACTATTTGACGAAAACAATGCTGAAGTATTAGAGCAACCACTAAGCATTCCTGTAAATAAGATTTATAACGAAAAGTTTGAACAACGCGGCAAACCGGGTTTTGGACTTATGCAAACATTGGTTGAAAACCCTAAAAAGTGGAGCGCAGAGCAACCAAACTTATATACCTTAATATTTAATTTGAAAAATGATAAAGGACAAATACTGGAATCGAGAAGCACCAAGGTCGGCTTTAGAGAAACCGAAATTAAGGATGGCGAATTTCTTGTAAACGGAAAATCTGTTATTATGTTTGGTGTGAATAGGCACGACCATGACCCTATAAATGGTAAGGTTATAAGTGAAGCGTCTATGTTAAAAGACATTAAGCTTATGAAACAATTCAACCTTAATGCCGTACGTACATCACATTACCCCAATGATGAACGTTGGTACGACCTGTGCGATGCATATGGTATTTATGTCATGGACGAAGCCAATTTAGAAACACATGGCGTAGGCGGTAAATTAAGCAATGATGCCTCATGGTCAAGTGCTTTTTTAGAACGGGCCATACGAATGGTTCAGCGTGACAAAAACCACCCTAGTATTGTATTTTGGTCTTTAGGGAATGAATCGGGTTCAGGGTTTAACCACGTTACCATGGCCAATTGGATAAGAAATTACGACACTACACGCCCTGTACATTATGAAGGTGCTCAAACTACTGAAGGCAAAGCAAAGGTTGAAGATAAAATATTAAAAGACCCGCTTTATGTAGATGTGGTTAGCCGCATGTACAGCCCTATGGAATACATGGTTCAAATGTCGGAGTTTGAAGATGAAACAAGACCCATCATTTGGTGTGAATATGCACATTCTATGGGGAATTCAACAGGAAATCTATTTAAATATCGTAACCTTTTTAGAAAGAACAAACAAATTATAGGCGGTTATATTTGGGATTGGTGTGACCAAGGTCTTGCTCAAAAAACGGCTGAAGGTGAAGATTACTATGCCTTTGGTGGCGATATGGGAGACACTAAGATTAATACTAGTAACTTTTGTCTCAATGGTATTGTTGGCCCAAATAGAGAGTTAAAAGCAGCCACTTGGGAGGTAAAAAAAGTATTTCAGCCTATCGAGTTCATACCCAACAACCTTGCTTCAGGCGAAATTACAGTTACCAATCATCATAATTTTACCAATCTAAATGAGTTTCAGTTCTTGTGGGAACTACAAGAAGATGGCAAAACCATAAAACAAGGAGCTCTAGAAACCATAGCTCTTCCTCCCAATCAGACGAAGACTATTACTATTCCTTATAAAGAACCGAGACTAAGAGCAGGTGCCGAATATTTCATACGAATTTCAGCTGTATTAAAAGAAAACACCTTATGGGCCAATAAAAACCATGAAATAGCATGGGAACAGTTTCAATTGCCTTTTAATAGAGCTTTACCAAACAAGTCCATCAGTTCATTAAATAGTATAACTATTAACAACCATTCCGTTTCTGGTAAAAATTTCCAAATAGACTTTGATGCTTCAAAAGGAACCTTATCACAATTTGTTTACAATAATCAAAATTTAATTACAACTGGTCTCCTACCTAGTTTTTGGCGACCTATAACAGACAATGACCGGGCAGGCGCAAAAACTAAAAAGCACCTTGCTGTTTGGAGGGCAGCATCAGAAAACCCAACGGCCACTTCATTCGAATTAAAACAGCTAACCTCCAATACTGCTCTGGCAGCTTCAAGCTTTACATTTGCTGACAACAAGGCTTCCCTTGTAGTAAAACATTTTATTTATGGCGATGGTACTATAAAAGTAGATGTTGAATTTCAAGCTGATGAAACCCTTCCCATGTTACCTAAATTAGGTTTACAGTTACAAATACCCAATACCTTTGATAATCTAAAATATCTGGGTAGAGGTCCTCATGAAAATTATTGGGATAGAAAAACGAGTGCCGATGTTGGTGTATATTCTAGCTCAGTTTTTAAGGACTACTACCACTATATTCGCCCACAAGAAAGCAGTAACAAAACCGATGTACGATGGTTCGCTTTAACCAATAACTACGGACAGGGTCTACTAATAAATGCCATAGACCAACACTTAAGCATGAGTGCATGGCCTTATACAACCTGGAATATTGAAGACGCTTTACATACCTATGATTTAGAAAAACAAGACTTTATAACCCTTAATATTGACCATAAACAAATGGGGGTTGGAGGTGATGATAGTTGGTCTAAAAATGCTTTGCCACATCCTGAATTTAGAATACCCGCTAAGGCTTATAATTATTCTTTTATCTTAAAACCTATTAAATCTAGTAAGCAAATAGGCAGAATAATGTATCCTGAAAACAAATAAATTAATTAAAATAATAATGTATTATATATATAAACAAATTATAACATTCTTTTCAATACTAGCCTTATTTGGGTGCAAATCTAAAAAGGAAAGATCTGAAATCAATAACACTTTAAAAAAACCAAATATCGTTTTAATTAATGTGGATGATTTAGGATGGAAAGATTTGGGTTTTATGGGAAGCTCTTATTACGAAACACCTAACTTGGATAAACTTGCTCAAGAGGGCATGGTTTTCACCAATGCGTATGCGGGAGCTGCCAATTGCGCACCAAGTAGAGCTTGTCTTATTTCTGGCTTAAACACTCCCAGACATGGTGTTTACACTGTTAGCCCATCCGATAGAGGCCACAAAAAAACCAGAAAACTTATACCCATAAAAAACACAAAGCATTTGCACGATTCTATTTACACCTTACCACAAATGTTAAAATCTGGCGGTTACATTACTTCTAACTTTGGCAAATGGCACGTAGGCAACAACCCGGCTAAGCAAGGTATAGATTATAATGTTGGTGGTAGCGGAAAGGGTAACCCTGGTAAAAATGGGTACTTCTCGCCTTACAACATCGATTTTATTGAGGATGGGCCAGAAGGCGAGTATTTAACAGATAGATTAACCAATGAAGCGGTCTCTTTTATAGAAAAACATAAGGATACCACCTTTTTTGTCTATATGCCGTTCTATTCGGTGCATACACCAATAATGGGCAAAGACAGTTTAGTTGAAAAGTTTAAAACCAAAAAAGGCCATGAAGGGCAAAATAATGCAGAGTATGCTGCTATGGTAGCATCGATGGACGAAAACGTAGGCAAGTTATTGAATACGCTTAAAACAAAAGGATTGGAAGAAAACACGTTAGTTATTTTCACTTCAGATAATGGAGGGATTCGCGCCATTTCACACCAAGATCCTTTAAGAGCTGGAAAAGGATCGTATTACGAAGGTGGTATCAGGGTGCCATTAATTATCAAATGGCCAAACCATACTAAGCCAAATACAACTTCACTGCAAGTTGTTTCTAATTTGGACTTCTATCCTACTTTGCAAACTATTGCTGCTCCCGTAAAAAAAGCTAAGGTATTGGATGGGGTTGATTTAAATTCATTAATTAATACCAATCAAAACATTACGGAAAGAGATTTATTTTTCCATTTTCCTGTATACCTTCAAGCTTATAAAAAAGGAAAAGATAGCAGCAGAGACCCTTTGTTTAGAACGCGCCCAGGATCTGTAATTATTTCAGGCGATTGGAAATTACACCAGTATTTCGAAGATGGCGCTGTAGAATTGTACAATCTGAAAACTGATTTAGGAGAAGCTGAAAATATCGCAGCATCCCATCCTGATAAAGTAAATGAATTATTGAACAAATTAGAACAATGGAGAAGTGATACCAATGCTCCTATTCCAACGGAAATAAATCCCGATTACGATTTAAAGTTTGAACAAAAACAAAGTATTATAAAGAAATAAAACACTATGGTTACCAAAAGACTATCCATTTATATTACGCTTATAGTAAGCGCATCACTTATACTGGTTGTATCCTCTTTTAATTCGTGTAAAAATTTAGATGTTCCTACAGAAAAACCAAATATTTTATGGTTGGTTGTTGAAGATATGAGTCCGTTTTTAGATTCTTACGGAAACAAATATACCACTACTCCAACTTTAAATGTTATGGGAAAAAACGGAATTGTTTTTACAAATGCCTTCTCAAATGGTGCCCAATGCTCTCCAGCTAGGTCTACATTAATGTCGGGTATTTATGCACCAATGTTGGCTACAGATTGGCACCGTGAAGCTCGGGCCGTACCCCAAGATTTTTATTATTCAAAATATTTACAAGAGGCTGGTTATTACTGCACTAATAATAGCAAGACAGATTACAATGCCAATAATACACCTAAAAACTTATGGCATGAATCTAACAAAAAGGCAAGTTATCTTAACAGACCAAGCAAAGCGCAACCCTTCTTTTCTGTGTTCAATTATAGTGGTACACACACCAAACGGGTAGCCACTAGAAATACTAAAGGGAGAGAACCAAGAACCATTGCTCTTGATAGTGTTACATTGCCTCCATATTTGCCAGATGTAGAAGAGATTAAAGATGATATTGCTTGGTATTATGATGCGGTAAATAAAATGGATGTATGGGTAAAAAAACGTCTTGATGAATTGGAAGCTTCGGGTGAAGCAGACAACACCATTGTGTTTTTCTATTCAGACCATGGGGGGTGTTTGCCTCGTGGAAAAGCCTATGTTTACGATACCGGAACACGTGTTCCTTTAATCGTACACTTACCTGAGAAATATAAACATTTGGCGCAAACTACCTCTGCTAATAAAAATGACAACTTAGTTGGGTTTATTGATTTTGCTCCCACAATTTTTAACCTAGTAGGTATAGAAAAACCAGATTTTATGATGGGACAACCTTTTTTAGGTAAGCAAGTCCCAGAACCAAAATCCGAACTGTTTCTGTATAGAGCCAATCAAGAACAAAGTTATATTCCTTCCCGTGCATTAACAGATGGAAGATATAAATTAATCTGGAATTTTAATTCGGCCTACCCCAATGGTACCAGACAATCTTACCAATGGCAAATGCCCTCTTATCAAGGTTGGGACAAAGCTCATATAGAAGGTAAAACAGACAGTTTACAAAGTGTTTTTTGGAAACCAACTACCGCTCTAGAATTTTATGATACCAAAACCGATAGCTTTGAAGTAAATAATCTTGCTAATGATCCAAAATATCAAGAAAAAGTTTCACAAATGAAACAAGATTTAATTGATTTTATGAAGCAAAAGAAGGATTTAGGGCTCTACCCATGGTCTATGAGAAAGCAAAAGGATACCCTGCCTTTTTATACTTATGTAAAACAAACCCATCAACCCGTAGAGGCCATTATAGATGCTGCAGCATTTGCAAGTACTGCCAAAGCTTCAGATATTGAAACCATAAAAGGGTTCCTAAATTCTGAGGAACCTGCCATACGGTATTGGGGCTCGGTAGGTGTTTTGCAACTTTTAGAAAGACAGCTTATTAATGATGTCCCAGATGAAGTCAACAAAAACTTCAACAACGACAATGAAAATACAGAAATACGATTAATGTCCGCCGAAATATTGGTAAAATCTAAAGCCAATAAAAATGCTTTGCAGTATATACTAGAGCAGATAAAAAACGATTATTTTATAGCTTACGCTACATTACAAAACTTAGATTCACTGGCAAAACCTATAGAGGAAGAATTAATACAGCTTAGAGAAAATAAAGATTTAAACCAGTTCTATATAAAATCTGCATTAATTAATACAGGGTACTTAGCTTATCAAGATTTATGGGGTGCTACTGGTGAACCTGAAAAAGGGTACAATCATCATGAATAAAGCAAGAATCAAGCATAATCTTGTAAAATTTTCATGTTGTTACCTTTGTTACAAAACTAAATGAGCACAATTTGACACATAAAGTCATTATAATATTCTATAATGATTTAGCTATAATTTGGTACTCTCTTATTTATTTTGGGAGTACCATTTTTTTATTACTACACCTTTTCATTCGTCAATTATTAATTGCTTTGTAATATAATTGCCAAAACAAGAATTCTCTTAAAAATAAAAAAGCAAACTTAATCTGTAATAAAATTAATATTTTCATAATAATATACCTCGTTATTTTTGGTATTCGCAACAAAACAACCCCATAATTGCACTATTCGCGATACACAAAAACAAGTTGTGCTTCATAATTTTATAACAACTAATAAATCAGCACAATAATTATGAAAACAAAATTTCTCTTCTTTGTATTACTTATTTCTAGCCACTACTCTTTTTCCCAATTTATTACGCCCCAAGCCTATCTAACATTCGAGGACAACACCATAATCCCTTATGGTGTTTCAGGAATTACAAACGTTAACGCGAGTGGTACAGTAAGTCTCGCAAATCCTGCCGGAACCTACCCACAAACTAATAATGCTATTGTAAATGATGCTGGTGAAAATGTCTTATTTAAAAATTTTGAGGGCTATTTAAAGTTTGATGAAACTATTTTGAATAAAAACGAGTTCAGCCTAACGGCTAAATATAAATGGACAGGCACCAATGCATGGTGGCTTGGATTAATAAGCTTTGTAGGGAACGATGGAACCAACTATGTTAGTGAGCATATACAAATTAAAAAACCTACAGGCGAAATTAACGGCTTGGGGCTATCTGCAGTGGACGTATTGCCCCAAGACCAATACCACCACATTGCACTAACATATAATACAGGTACCGTAGTGTTGTATATTGATGGAACACAGGTTGCAACCAGTACCGGGCAAACCATACACAACCTAACCAACCTAAGCCTATATTTAGGGCTAAAAGCTAATGTTAACGCCTCTACAGGAGCTGTAACCCCTTTTGTTGATGGTAGTGGTAACTCTAAAAACACAAAAGCTAATTTAGATCAGGTGGCCATATTCAACAGGGCCTTATCTTCAACAGAAGTTACCGATGTTTACAATGGCGAACTAAACTTAAACCATATTACAGTATTCCCAGAGCAAAGTAAGCAAACTGTTACTTTTGGAGGAGATGCAAAACTAACTATTAAAGCATGGGCCGATGGTAATACAAACACTGTTTCCCAAAAACTTTATGGCGATATGAATTTAAAAATATTGCGGGTTCCCATTTTTGCATTACAGCCTATAACAGACCCTATTTATGATGATGTTATTACTGTAATAAATTCGGTAAAAAGCGTAAATCCTAATGTTAAGGTATTTGCCAGTATTGCCAATGGCAATGGTTATGGAACCGATTATCATGGTGCTCATAAATTCCCATCTTCATGGCAAGGATGCTGTTCGTACAATATTTATAACCTGAACCTTACTACTTATGCCGCTTACCTTGATAGTTTTATAGACAGGATGACGGCAGCTGGAATCACAATTGATTATTTGGGCCCTTGGAATGAAGATGCCGCAGATGATTCCGACCACTTTAAAGTGTTTGACCAAATGACCAAATTAGGAACAACACAACGTGTGGGGCTTGAACGCTGGGCTTTACGTACCTCTGTGAGCGATGTGGACGACGTAGAAGACCAAATAGATATCTCAGGATCTCATTTTTATGATGATGTAGAAGGCTCTAACCCTATTCCTGAAGAAGAACGTGATGATGTATGGGCATCTTTAGTGAATAAATCGGCTAATCCAGTTTGGTATACCGAGTCTACACGATATAAAACCAGTGATGGTATTGAAAAACTTGTAGATGGAATGGAAAACATATTTCCTGCATTAAGAAATGGTGTAGAGTCTATTACATTCTACCAAGTTTGCAAGCGGTTTGTTTGGGCAAATGGAGGAACACAACCTATAAAATATACTGGTTTTCAAAATATTGTAAATAACTCCGAAGGCAGCGTAAGACCAAGCACTTCCGATAACAAGAATATTAAAGTAGTTGCTTTTGCCAATCAAGATACTTTAGATGTACATATTATCAATAAGGATACCATTAGTAAAACCGTTAAATTACAATTGTCTGGTGGTTACACAACCAATGGGACTATAAAAAGAACCATTTGGACAGCAATCGACACTGCCGCGGCAAACTCTTACAGCTTAAATGGAATTAACAAATGGAATATCACAGCACCGGCAGGCTCTTATTCACATCTAAAAATTCCATTAAACATGAGTGCAGCAAAACAAGCAGGCAATAAGAAAAACCAAACCCATAATGAAGCCCAATCAGTAGATAATGAGGAAACTATTGAAACCTTACAAGAACAAAATCTTAAACTATTTCCCAACCCTGCTAAAAATGGAAGATTTACTTTAATATTACCCAAAAACAACAAGGTAAAGACGGTGCAGGTAACCCTGTACAACATCACCGGACAGTTGATATCCTCTGAAGTTATAGATTACAAAAACCACATAGATTTTCATAAAGATTTAGCACCCAATATATATTTGATACAAACAGTGATAGGAAATGACTCGTATATGAACAAAATTATAATAAGTCATTAATTGTAACTAAAAAAGCTATCCTGCAATGTGTAAATTTAAAAATCATATGTTTAGGACTTTTAGCAAAGTCCTACTTTTCATAGAAAAAAAGAGAAAAGGGGTCATTCTCAAACAGGACGAATAGCATTTAATACTATGCAAACACTATAACCATAAACTATAGATCTATCTTAAATTACTTCATAAAAAGAAGCAGAAATGCATCCGCTGAATCTTTTAATGCAAAAATTAAAGCTTTTAGATGGCAATTTAGAGGTGTAAAAAACACTGAATTCTTCCTATTAAGATTAACTCAAATTTTTGCCTAAACACAACAATTGGTCTTGATCCCATTTTTATTTAAATGAATTCAAATAACACGAACCCCCTAAAAACGACAAAAACCTGATAATGATTCAATTACCAAGTTTTTATTCCTTATTATTTTCTTTAAAAGTCGGGGTGGCAGGGTTAAAACCACCAATCACAACCAACTAAATTTCAGTACTTTATATTTTAATTTTCACGTTTAGGACATCAATAAAGACATCAATCAGAGCATTTTAAGCTTTCATAATCACAAATCTAATCAATATGTATCAAAATATAACTTACTTATTAAAGACTTAGTTTATATTGTGATTCCTCGCCGTTATAAAAATTCTAAATATAATCATTTCTAAATTTAATAAATGAACTACCCCAACGCAGAGCTCTAGGGTATTCTTTATACTAAAAATGTTCTATGAAACTTATTATTTAGCAGCATTAATACTTGTTACCGTATATGAGTGCATCTGGGTATTTGTCAACCTCTTCTATCTCAATTTCACCGTCCTCTATCAAAAGCGTGGCTCCTCTATATTGTGTTCTGTATTGTTTACCTTTAACCCAAAACGCCTTTGCATCTTGACCCGTTAATAACGCAGCACTTCCATTTGCATTCACAACACTTAAAAAGGATTTTTCAGTAGCATCTAGCTGTACCTTAATAGTATATTCTCCTGCCTGAATAACTGTTAAACCAGCTCCATTAGTAGTACTTTGAGGCTCAGTCGGCAGGTATGTTGATGTTTCATCAGGATGCATTTCAATAAGAGTCAAAAATCGCATTTTAGAGTGTTTTTCAGATGTTCCAATTGTCCCATGATAATGGTCTGGAATAGGCTTGGGCAATTTGTTCTCATCATCCCAAGGCTTTAACAGCCATTGACGATTATTTTCTGGTTTTATAAAATTGCTTTCCCTATAACTAGGAAGCCACTCAGAGTCTAATGTTGTAATAGTTGGGCTATTACAAAATAACTTAACTGAAGCAGAACCATAATCATTAGTGGCCATTAACCAGTTATCGCCTAACTTCTTCATAAATCGTCTGGAATGAATATTAAATTGCCAAGTAATAGGGTTTTCTGCCTCTAACTCATCGTAAATCAGTACATAGTTAGGTCGAAGCATAGCAAGATGTCTTCGAAATCGTGTTACACCAGGATCTCCAAAACCAAACTCTCGAGTATGAGATATATGAGTATCAGGGTCAGGAGTCGGTTTGAATATATGATTTCCGTCAGCATCCGTATTCCCAGGCTTACCATTAGCAAGCCAATGTTTTCCATTATAAGCATTACTTGCATCTCCCAAAGCATAACTGATTTTATTACCTGTTGCAAACCGAGTTATCCATCCATATGCTGAATGATGAAATCCTTGAACTAAGCTATCGGCCATAATTGTGTTATGTGCACGAGAATTTTTATAATTTAGGACGTTATGTGGTCCTCCTCCATTATAAAAACCAACTTTCCAAAACATGTCTTGACCACCATACGATAAATTGAATGCGTTTTGAGCAGGATGCGTATGTTGTGCTGAACCATAAGGAGAAGAATGAAATGTAACATGTAAATTCTTTTCTTTATTAATAAAGTCTGTGTTCATTGCCACCTCACCAATATCTCGAAAAGCAGCTGCTAAAGTAGTAGGGGGCTTCACATTAGATAAATCTGACTCGTCAAAATAATTCCACATAGATAATCTTCCCATTCCCATTCTCTTTTTACCTAAATCTGCTGCAGCTTTTTTGAAGTCTTGTTGCGGCAGTTGACTAAACCTATACTTACTCCAGTAATTATCTGGGTCTAAATACGCCATAGTTTCCATGGTGTATGGCATAGTTGTAGCAGGACTATCACCATCACAAAAACTATTGGGTAATGTCCCAAAAGCATTGGTATATTGTAAATACTTACCAATATTTTGAAACCATGGATGTCCTTTATAATAATTATGCCCTGTTAGCTTGTAAAGTAGCCAAGGTATAAATGATAAATAGTCATCATGCACACCTAAATAACCATCACCTTCTTGACTTCCACCATCCGTTCTACTTAAAGAGGGAGCCCGATACAACCATAGCTCATAAGCATAATAAAACTCTTCTCTAGCCTGAGCTGAATATCTGGCATAAATCATGGGTGTTAATATGACATCTGCTATTTCTTGCCATAAATGCTGGCTATACAAAGCATGTTCTGCTTTCTCTGCCACTTCTGGAGATGTACGTGTTAGCGGATATGCATCTTCCACAAATTCTTTCTTTTCTTCTTCTGTTAAAGCTTCTGTTATTAACTCTAAGAAATCTCCTTTGGGGTTATTACCACCCCATGTATTATCTCTAACGGTCATAGTCTTTCCTATCGAACCAATATAAAATTCTCCAGTATTATAGAAATCAATAAGCTCATTTGCCTTTTGTACAATCATATCACGGATTTCTGTTCTTCCTGTCAATAAGTAGCCTGACATCAACTCTTTCAAGTATCTATTCTTTTGTCCATAGCGAGTGTTTATAAGCTTCCTAAAAAATAGTTCTTCAGCATTAGCATTACCATTTTCATCAACATAACCAGCATTAATAGCATCCTGATCACTAACAGTATAAGTCATCGGAGTATTTTTATTAAAGTTCTGGTCAACTTTAGTTAATATAAAACTCGCCAACTGTGGCCACTTTTGCGTTGGCAATAGTTTTCCAAATTCTTCCTTAAACAATACGGTTACAGGATTTGGGCGACTTATGGCGCTATTTAATACTTCCTCTGGCCTTGGCGGAATGGGAGTAAGCCTCTCATTCCCGGTTATCTCAAAAGAATAGACTTGAGAATTCCAAACTGGACTATCCGGAGTGTCAGGATCAGCTACCCCATATTTCCAATACCATTTACCAACAGATAAATGTTCATAAGGTGAGTAAAACGAATAGCGTTTAGGCCCACTTTCATAGACATCATCTCCAGTAAAACTTGTGTTTTTAGATAACTTAAAATAAAAACGTCTTTGAAATTGTAATCTTGCTTTATCAGCTCTACGCTGTGAATTCGTTGCTCCATCAGCAGATAAAGGAACTTTCACATGAAGCCATACAGGGTTTTCATCAACTATACCCTGAGGTTGAGGCTCCGAAATTTCTCCCATCATTTGTGGCAAATCCATTGGAAGCTCTGCCTGTGCAAATAAGTTAATGAAAGTAAATATGCTCAGTAATAAAAAAGTTGTTTTTCTCATTTTTATAAAAAAGTTATTTTAAAATGACCTTATTGCTCTCACATAGCCTTTACTAAACTTTATATTCCCATAGGCGTTACCATTATAAAAGTTAAAGCCCCATGCTGTAAATTGGTTAGCCTCGGTAGAGGACCAATAGAAAGCCTTTTGTACCTCGCCAGTATTGTCACCACCTACAGACTCTATGCCTTTTTGAACTTCATAAAGATTGACCCATAACTTATCTAATTCCGTGACACTTGGCAAATACCAATCAGAGAAAACACCAGTACCGTAATCTTCGTTTGAATAGTTTTGACATATGCTTGCAGCATTATTTGCTCCACCTTGACTAACTACTGCCCCGGTGTTTGATTGACCATTCCATGAACTTTGCGCCGATTCTCCTATTTCTCTATCAGTAACACTGCTCCAAACACCTTCATCTGCCAAATCCAACATGCTTACTATTAGGCCATGATCACCAGCGGTGTTGACATGAAATACTATGCCTCCACCAAATAGTTCTCCAACATAATGAGATTTACTTGTTATCAAACCCTTTACGTAATCAGCTGTTTTTGCATGTAACGCATAAGGAACACTTAAAAATTGACTAATTGCAGATATTGTATAGTTAGTTCCTCCCTCAATATCGATTTCTGTCTTAATGTAATAGGTACCCTCAGACCAATCAATATCAGCAATATTATCAGAGGTAATTCCATTTCCTACTTCTATACTCAAAAGACCATTGTCGTTAGTTTGTGGAGTATGAGTTTCAGTATATACGGAGTTCCCTGATTGTGAATCTTTCAATATTGAAACTTGCATACCAACAACACGGTTTTTGACCAAATCGCTGTTTTCATCCCTAACAACGGCTTGATAACTCATCATTTCAGGAGTTTGTGAATATATTCTCCCTACTAATAGCAAGCCAAAGACCAAAATAATTTCTATTTTTCTCATTTTATCTCTTGATTAATTTTTTTAACAATATTTGTCGATTATTATCTTTTAATTTTAGAACATATACAGACTCCTGTAAATGTCCTACAAAAATAGTTGGATTTACAGATTGAAGAGTACCCTGGCCTACCATCTGACCATTTAGATTGATCAATTCGTAAGACAGTTTTGATGTATCTATTGAACCTAAATCCAAATTTATTTGTGTAGTTGCGGGATTAGGATATACTTTAATCAAAGCTTCATTATCAGTAACAGACAAATCAAAATATTCAAATGATTTTTGAACGCCTTGAGACATGCCTTCGGTAGTTAGATATGCTACTTGACCTATGGTGTAACTAATAGTACCGTCATTATCTAAAATACCAGTACTTTTTCCAGAAGATGAAATTGCTTGTTGAGAAAAGCCCTCTTTGCATATAAACATCAACAAAAAGGCTAAGATGATTTTTTTTTGCATTTTATTAAATGTATTTTGAATGTTGCATTTATTTCCTCAATAAGCCATCTATATGTCTGACTAATATTGAAGAATAATGAACAACCTAATTGAAAAAGCCACTACGAAAATGGCCTTCCTCATTAATAGGTTGGAAGCAAAACTATTGTTTCACCACTTTTTGAATAACGCCCCCTCTGTCTGTATCTACTTTTAATAGATACATGCCACTAGACAAACCAGATATATCAATCATCTTTTCAGATTGCTTTTTAAGTAATCGGCCTGTAATATTATAGACCTCCAATCCTTCAATCAATATTCCGTTCGTAGCTCTAACATTAATTACATCCTTAGCCGGGTTAGGAAAAACTTTTACATTACTTTCAACAACATTATTATCTTTGTTTGATAGTGTTATTGTTTCACTAGTCAAATCTATAGAGTAAGCCCCTCCATTTGTTATCTGATAGTTGGCTATATCCAATAATTTAGCTTGTATTGTTGATACACTTCCAATAAAATCTCCAATATATCCTGAATTATCATTGGGCTTATTTGTAATCGCATCAAATTCAAAACCAGTACCGGGATCTTCAGATCGTCCTGAATTATTATCACATTCCACAAGATTATCTTGCCATCCATCTCGAAATTTATAACTTGAGATCATAGTTGCGGCAGTAACAAGACCAGCTCCATCATCACTTCCTTGAAATACGTGAATAGCATCGCCAGCGTCAGACAAAAACATACTCGTTCCTGGCACCACAGTATCAACAATAGAAACAACTGTTCCAACGGTTGCAACAGTACCTCCTGAGGCAAAGCGTATCAATACTTTTGTACCCGCCTCAAGATCTGAGTTAGCCGTCCATTTTATCATACCGTCTCCTTGAGCACCAGCACCTGGATCACACCCATTGTTTTCGTTCTTACCAAAATAAGGAGCAGATGAATCTATGTAGGCAAAATCAGTAAAATAAACTTGGGTTCCCGTAGTTATTGGTTTCAAAAGAATGAATGCAAATTCTGTAGCTTCCCCTTCAGAACCTATTTCATTTAATGTTGAGGTATCAGAATTGGCAGCAAAAATCATTAAGTCTCCGGGACTCAACGTGGTCTGCCCAATTGAATTAATTGTAGCTAAAAAAGATAGTACAAATAAAAATTTAATAGAGTAAAAATTTTTCATTTTAATAAAAATATTTAGAATTAATTTAGTGCTGCAAACTAATAGTAAACAGAAGAAAAGGATGTTAAATTTGTTGAATAGTCTTTAACTTTTGATTAATTCCCTCAGTAATTCTCCATCAGGGAAACTTCCCTAAATGGACTTATATCCATAACTCAGGTATTTGGTTTACCTATTTTTTGCTATACATACCATATTCAAACTTTTTAATTCTTTTAGCTCAAAAAAGGGAATTCCTCCCGCTTTTATTGGGCTAAGTGTACAACTCTCTAATGAGAAATAACTGTTTATATAATAATATGAATGTGTAATATAAATTTTCAACCCTTAAGAATTAGAAGTTATTTCTGTGATAGTAGTTTAGTATTAAGTTACCTTTAATTGCCATGGCAACAAGACCAATCACATATAGCTTTTGATGACCGATATAAGACTTTGATTACTTCCGTGTTTGGATTGATATATTGGATGCCCTATCTAACAGAATGAAAAACTGAAGGTTTTATCTGCCTTGTCTTGCTAATATATATACGCCAAGATTGTTTTGAATGATTTTTCAGTAGTAACTTTTTAGCTTAAAAATCCTCAAACTCTTTTTCTTTTAAGCTAATAATTACAACAAGCTAAAGCCTCTTTTATTTGGTCTAAGATGTTCATGATTTTTAATTTAAATCCGATTTAATAATTTCAAATCGGTTAAAGCATTAGATATACTGACAATAGCGAAGGTGTTACGAGATAGATGTTGTACGCAGTTAGTTGTAACAATGAGGTGTTTAATTATGTCTTTAGTTAATCTATCTATTTCATGAATTAAACTAGTAGTTAAAATATAAATGATTGACTGAATAAAACCTTTTAAATCAAAGACTTTGAATCCCCTTTTTAAAAATACGCTAGCGTCCCACACCTTTACGTTTAATTTAATACCCTAATAACCTGAGTTCGATTAATATTTAGACGGATTTTATTATAAGAAAAGATAGGTTCTTAGTAAATTAAAGTATTGCTATTCAAACTCATTCATAAATGAAATCTGTCTTCCTCGTCCTAGTATTCTAATTCTTACCAAAACCTAAACAGAAACATATAACGCCTCAATATGAAACATCTGACTTATTGACATTACAACTCAGCAGTTACCTTTGTTAATAACTAATTTAAAATTTTAATCGTGGAAATTCCACAAATAAAATCGCTTAAAATTTAACATAACAAAATGAAAAAACACTTTTTGAGATTACCATTATATGCGAGTGTCATTGTGGTTTTAATGGCTTGTATAACAGCTAACCACAGTAATCCAAGTTCCAGAAATTATACAATAAACAAATCATCAATTGAAACAATTTTTAAAAAGGCAAGCATTCATTATGGTAATGTCTTGGATTCAGTGATTCAATATAAAAAATTTCCGAGATCCTCAGAAAGAGGATTTAAACCGGCGGAGGATTGGACTAGTGGATTTTATCCTGGATGCCTTTGGCAAATATATGATCAAACAAAATCAAAAGAAGCTTTGAACAAGGCTAAGGAAGTAACTGGGTTTCTATATGATCAAAGAAAAAATACGAGAGATCATGATATAGGGTTTAGAATGTATTGTAGTTACGGTCAGGGTTTCAACTTAACAGGTAATAAAGATTACAAAACCGTATTGATTGAGTCCGCAAAATCAGCTTTAGCACGCTTTAATCCGAAAGTTGGAGCCATTATGTCTTGGGAGCCTAACCCTCAAAGAGACTGGCAATACCCTGTAATTGTTGATAACATGATGAATTTAGAATTATTATTTGCAGCGACAAAGCTAAGCGGTGATTCGACTTATTATCATGCTGCAGTAAGTCATGCCACAAAAACGATGGTTAATCATTACAGGAAAGATTTCAGTTGCCCACATGTTGTGGACTACAACTCAAAAACAGGTAAGTTCAGAAAAATGGACTGGAATAATGGCGAAAACAATGTTGAATATTCAGCTTGGAGTAGAGGTCAGAGTTGGGGACTATATGGTTTCACAGTAGCTTACAGAGAGACAGGTGATAAAAGATTTTTAATACATGCTGAAAATATTGCAAGGTTTATTTTAGATCATCCTAATATGCCAGATGATTCGGTTCCGTATTGGGACTATAGAGCTCCTAGAGAACAAACAATGAGAGATGCTTCAGCAGCAGCAATTCTTGCCTCCGCACTTTTAGAACTGAGTGAACTATCCAATAAAGCTGGTCACAAATATTTCACAGCAGCTGAAAAAATCCTTTACAACCTAATGCAACCGAAATATCTAGCGGATCCTGAAACAAATAATAATTTTTTATTAAAGCATGCAACAGGTAATTATTTAAGAAATTCTGAGTTAGATGCAGGCTTGATTTATGCTGATTATTATTTCTTAGAAGCACTAAACAGGTATTCAAAGAAAATTTAAATAAAAATCCTAATAGAATTGTGAATATATCGAACAACTTCGATTAAAATAGCACCAAAAATGTTAAAATATCTTCCCTTATATTTAATTTTAATTTTTTTGATAGGATGTAAAGATTCTTCAAAGTTAAATAGTCATATAAATTCAGGAAAAACTGTTGAAACATCATCCAATTTTGACAAAGATCAGCTTCCTTCAGCAACAAAGTTTTTATCTTTGGATTGTTTACGTCCAAAAGGTAACAGAACATATCCATATCCTATAGCTGGCCAAAAGTTAATTTCAAATCCACCCTCGCTAATGTGGCCTATGAGTGATTATACGTTCCCTGATGGGTTTCCTTACACTCCTGACTTTAAAAAGGTTGATGAATTTGATACCTATTCCGTGCAGATAAGTAGAGATAGTTCCTTTTTATCTAATAACACTATAACTATCGAAAATTTAATTCTCCCTATGTATAACCCGCACAAAAGCTTCAGTAAAGGAAAATGGTTTTGGAGATACATGGTTAATAATGGCAAAGAAAGGGTGTGGTCGCGAACCTACAGTTTTACAGTGGAAGAAGATCTAATTGTTCTTGAGTCTCCAAATTCAGAAGAAGCTTATGATGTGATTCCTACAAAACACCCTAGAATTGTAATGCTACCTTCTTTGACTGAAGTAAATAAAGATCAAATGAATCTTATAAATAGTATTATAGCTTCAGGTAATTCGGCATTGAAAAAATATAATTCAGACTTTATTGTTAAAGGTGAGCCAATACCTGCTGACGCAACCCAACAGGAAATTGAGCAGATTGAAAGGTTTAGGTTGAAATATGAAGTTGGAAACAAATGTGACGCAATAAAATCATTAGTCTTAAGTTATGCAATTAAAAATGATATCAAGTATTTAACGAAAGCTCGGTATTTTGCAAATACCATACTCGAATTAAATCCAGTAGAGGTCTATAAAAAATCAGATTTTTCGGGCGCCACTGCAATGTCTACACTGGCTCACGTTTATGATAATGCATTTACACTACTCTCGAATAAAGAAAGAAAACTTTATGAAACTTTTATTGCAGGCACAGGGATCCAAATTATGAGTCACTTAATGCAATCAAATGTTGGTTCTGAAGATGGAATTCTATTTGCCCATTTCTTTCAACATACGTACTATGATTTTTTTCAATCCGCAATAATTATGAAGAATCACTTGAAAGAAGCTGAAAAATGGATAAAAACATTGTATGATATTTGGTTGTCAAGAACACCTGGTGGCGGTACTTTAACTGATGGTGCTTGGCCTAATGGCAATATTGGGTACGTGCATGTAAATATGGACTCATGGGTAAACAACTACCTCCTTTTTAAGGAGATGTTTGGTGTTAATACCTTCAATCACCCATGGTTCCAGAATTGCTCAAAAGGATTGGCTTACTTAGTCCCACCTAATTCTAGTGGAGACGGGTTTGGTGATGGACTCGAAAGAATTAAAAAGATTAACAGTAAAAGAGCAGAGTTTGCATATATTTTAGGTCAAGAGATCAATGATCCTTTTGCGATTCAATATGCCTATAAACTCAGTGGGCAGGATACTTCAAAAGAATTTAAATTCTCGAATAACTCCTTTAAGGAATACAGATTAAGGCAACACCCTAAAAAAATTGAAAATACAAACAGTACTAATATTAATCAATCAGCCTTATTTAGAGAAACTGGTATAGTAGCTATGCACACTGATGTTTTTAATGAAGATAACAATCTATTTGTAGCATTTAAGAGTAGTCCCTTTGGTGTTGGTTCGCATGGTCATGCAGATCAAAATTCCTTTAATATTAGTTACAAAGGCAAACCAATATTTTATCCGAGGGGTTATAGAATAACTACAAGAGACAAACATTATCTTTTAGAACAAAAACACACCAAGGCCAAGAACACTATTCTTGTTGATGGTAAAAGTCAAGGATATGACTATAATTCCTATGGTTGGATTCCGCGCTATTTAACAGGTAATGAAATTACTTATGCTTTGGGAGATGCCTCAAAAGCGTACAGAAAGTTTGATAAAAGCGCCATAAACTGGATAACTGTATTAAAAAATTCAGATGCGTATACTGATGAAAATGGTTTTATTTTAGATGAAAGTGATGACCCTAGGCTAAAACTATTTAGAAGACATATTGCGTTTTTAAGACCATCAACAGTAATAATTTATGACGAGCTAGAATCTGAAAAACCAATCACTTGGACTTTTCAATTACAGGGTCGAGAATCGGCTAACTTTTTTCTTGCAGAAAATAAAACAACTTTAATTTCGAATGCAAAATGGGCAAAATCTACTGCAAATGTTTTTGGGTCTCTAAATTTAACATATCAATTAAATGATAAATATGATATCCAGCCTGTAGATTGGTTAAACCCGCAAAGAGGAAGACCTGCTATCAAATTTGATGACAAACAATACAGGTTTGTGGCCCAAAACAAAATTAAATCTAAAAAAATGAGGTTCTTAGCCATTTTACAAATTGATGAAGAAAAAGACAATTTAAATAAAATAATTCAGCTTAAAGATAATGTTCCCATAGAACTTAATGATTATAAAATATATGCAGAGTTAGATGTAAATAAACCTTCTAGACTTGAGGTTAAAAGTAAATATAGTGATAGCTATCTACTGTACGGAGAGAATATTGACAAAAGTTATAACTATAAGAGGAATTATTATAACAGTACCATACTTTTTGAGTCAAAAAAAGGATGGCAAGAAGCTATTGATATGTATCCTGATATAGTTCCAAATCTTGATGTTAGGTGATTTATTAAATAATAATAAAATAATGAATAATGTGTCTTTGTTATATAAATAAACCAATTCAAGTCCAATTAATAGCAATCCTTCTCATATTAAAATTTTAGATTGACTATTTCGAGCCATAAAACATGTTAGCAATAAAAAACCTCCATATAAAAACATCCGTATTTTTAGCAACCCTTTTCATAATTCTTTTTTACGGCTGTAACACTACACAAAATAAAAGGGTCTTGGTTCACAGTTCTAAGAGTGCCGACAAAACAAATTACAATATTCTTTTTATTGCGGTAGATGATCTAAATGATTGGCTTGGTTTTATGGGTAAAGAAGAGATGATTACACCCAATTTCGATGAACTAGCATCAAGGGGAGTTTCCTTTAATAAAGCGTATTGTGCCGCCCCACTCTGCTCGCCCTCACGAGCATCAGTTTTTACAGGCATATATCCTTTTAACTCGGATTTATACACCAATAGTGATAGTATAGAAAGTAGACCTGACTTAACAACTATACCTAAATACTTTCAACAAAATGGCTATACTATTCTTGGTGCTGGTAAACTGTTTCATCAAACAACCGATTATGCTAAAAGTCATTTTGATTATTTGGGACCTGATACATGTGTAAGTGGAGGACCTTTTGTAGATGGAGAAATAAATTCTAGACTACAAAATCCAGTACATGAAGTAAATAGAGGGCCCGGTAAACTGAAAGCTATTTTACCTTTAAATCGTATGACTAATGATAGACCATATAACAAGTACAATACTTTTGATTGGGGACCGCTAGATATCAGTGATGATCAAATGCAGGATGGAAAAATAGCAAATTGGGGAGTTGAACAACTTAAGAAAGAGTATTCTACACCTTTTTTTTTAGGGTTAGGTTTCTTCCGCCCTCACCAACCTTTATTTGCACCAAAAAAGTATCATGATTTGTATCCTCCCAAACACGTTAAGCTTCCAGAAATAAATGAAAATGATTTGGATGATTTATCAGATACAGGAAGAGATTTTTCATTGTTAGCAGGAACATCAGGAACTCATAAAACTGTTTTAAAACATAACCAATGGCAAGATGCAGTGTCATCATATATGGCATCAATAACATTTATTGATACTCAATTGGGAAAAATTATTAAAGCTTTGGACAACAGCAATTATGCTGATAACACTTTCATTGTTTTGTTTAGTGATCATGGATGGCAATTAGGAGAAAAACAACATTGGGGAAAGTGGACAGGATGGTATAGGTCTCAAAGAGTACCATTGATAATTGTACCCCCTAAACAAATGAATTTGGCTGGATTTGAAGCTGGTATGAAGTCTCAGCAAGTAGTTAGCCTTATAGATATATTTCCTACATTACTAGACCTTCATACCAATAATTCTAAGACTAACTTAGACGGAAAGTCACTTATACCCTACCTATCAAAAGCAACACCAATAGATCATAATAGATTTGTAACTTCAACTTTTGGTTTAGGAAACAGCGCAATAATTGATAATGATTGGTACTACATTCATTATTTTGATGGTAGCGATGAATTGTATAGTCTACAAAATGACCCCCATCAATTTTTTAATTTGGCAAATAAACCTAAATACAAAAAAATAAGGGAAAAAATCTACAAAACGTTACCAGAATATCCAGAGGTTAAACATTTTGTTCGTATGGGAAGATGGAAAGCGATTATTTTCAAAGATAAAATGAGAAAAAACAAACTTTTTGATATTAAAGGTCAAAGTGGGATAATGGAAAACAACAACCTCATTGATAAAAGAAGAGACGTTTTCAATGATATCTTACTAAAGATAAAAAAGATGAAAAGTCCTAAAAAGTATATTAATATACTGTCATAAAAACCTAATAATTTACTTAAAAAAATACAACTATAAATTTTCAAATTATGATTTTCATCAATTACCTTAAACAAATTCTGAATATTTCTTTTAGCTTACTGAAGCTAAACAATATATTTCAATTAATTAAAAAAATGAAAACTAAATCATTCCTAATATTGTCTTTACTATGCTATTATTTGGCATTTTCTCAAGAAAAACCCAATATTATTTGGGTTTTCAGCGATGACCATTCGTATCAAACCATTGGCGCTTATGGCGGAAGGTTGCAAAACCTTAATCCAACACCTAACTTAGATAAGTTAGCTTCAGAAGGTATGATTTTCAATAAGTGTTATGTGGAAAACTCTATTTGTGCACCAAGTAGAGCAACTTTATTAACAGGTAAAATGAGTCACTTAAATGGTAAATTTACCAATTCTAAAAAACACCCATTTGATCACAATCAACAACAGTTTCAAAAAATACTTCAAAAAAATGGTTATCAAACCGCTATGATTGGAAAAATTCATTTAAGAGGCAATATGCAAGGGTTTGATTACTGGGAAGTACTTTTAGGACAAGGCTCCTATGTAGACCCTGTGCTGCTCTCGGATAAAGGAAGGAAGGAATATAAAGGTTATACTACCAATATTATCACAGATAAATCTTTAGATTGGTTAGAAAATAAACGTGATAAAAATAAGCCTTTTATGATGATGTTGCATCATAAAGCACCGCATAGACCATGGGTACCAGATAGTGCTCACATAAATATGTATGAAAATGTTGAAATACCAGAGCCCATCAATTTATTTGATAATTATAACACAAGGACAACGGCAGCCCACAGACAAAAAATGAGCATTCTTAAACATATGAATATGCATATAGATTTAAAAATGACTAAGGCAGATGAAAAAGCCTCTTTAAAAGTACCTAAAGAGATTGACAATAGATTTGATAAAAGGCGGGAAAAATTCAAAGACTTAAATTTAAAGGATAAAGAGTTACTAAGACTTAAATATCAAATCTACATGAAAGATTACCTACGATGCATTTGGAGTCTAGATAAAAATATCGGGCGCATTTTAACTTATCTAAAAAAGACAGGTCTAGATAAAAATACTATAATTATGTACTCATCAGACCAAGGCTTTTATATGGGTGAACATGGTTGGTTTGATAAGCGTTTTATGTATGAAGAATCATTTAGAACACCTCTTATCGTAAAATGGCCAGGTAAGACCAAAGCAGGAAGCGTAAATTCAGATTTAGTGCAAAATATAGATTTTGCTGAGACCTTTTTAGAAATTGCGGGAGCACCAATTCCAGAAGATATGCAAGGAAAAAGTTTAGTACCAATTTTAAAAGGAAAGACACCTAAAGATTGGAGAAAAAGCCTCTATTATCATTACTATGAATATCCAGGGGCACACTCCGTTCGTAGGCATGAGGGTATAGCAAACAAGCGCTTTAAATTAATTAGGTTTTATGGAAAAGATGTACCAAATGGAGAGGAATGGGAATTTTACAATTTAAAGAAAGACCCTTCAGAAATGAATAATTTATACCTTAAACTAAAAAACAGTAACAAAATTTCTAAAATGAAAAAAGAACTTCTCAAGTTAAAAGAACTATATAAAATAGAGAAGCCTTTACCCTAATATAAATAAAACCTAATTGTAAAGGGAAGCCTCGAATTTTTAATGTCATTTTTATTACTGTTTCAATATGCTTTTAGAATAAAATATGGTCAATAATAAAAAACACTACTGCTAAATCTGGAAGATGGGGTATGACACCATATAATGAATGTTTCCCTGTTTTTGTAACCTTCCCTAAAAAATGTTACCTATTATAAAGCCATTTTAAAATTATCATTTTTTGTAATTCTAAGTTAAAAAAGACACTATCCCGTAAAGTGTGTAAGTTTTAAATCGAGGGTTTGACTTTTTTAGAGTCGGACCCTTTTTTCAAATATAGTCAAAAACTGGTTTAAAATAATGCCCCAATTTCTAATGGGCATGGACCATTTTTTAGTCGCCTCCCTTAAAGCTAAAAAAGTGGATTTCATAACAGCTTCATCTGTTGGGAACGAAAGCTTGTTCTTGGTGTATTTCCTGATTTTTCCATTAAGGTTTTCAATAAGGTTGGTGGTGTAAATGATTTTTCTGATTTCTAAAGGGAATTCATAGAAAGCGGTAAGTTCCTCCCAGTTATCTCTCCAGCTTTTGATAGCATAAGAATACTTGTGCTCCCATTTTCCCGCAAAATCGTCCAGAGCGGCTTTAGCAGCGCTTTTAGTAGGTGCATCATAGATGTTTTTCATATCCTTGGTGAATTCCTTTTTGTCCTTCCATACCACGTATCTACAGGCGTTTCTAATCTGGTGCACTACACAAATTTGTGTTTTGGAGTCAGGAAAAACGTTTTTAATGGTATCCGTAAAACCGTTAAGGTTGTCTGTGGCAGTGATCAGCAGGTCCTGAACGCCCCTGGCCTTGATATCGGTCAGTACGCTCATCCAAAAGGCTGCAGATTCGTTCTTGCCCAACCAAAGCCCCAAGACTTCCTTTTTGCCGTCCCTGCGCAATCCTACGGCAATGTACATGGTCTTGTTCACGACCTTGGAATTCTCACGAACCTTGAATACGATACCGTCCATCCAGGTAATCAGGTACACAGGTTCCAACGGCCTGTTTTGCCATGCCACTATATCGTTGGCCACCTTGTCGGTGATGCGGGATATGGTGGATGTAGATACATCAAAACCATATACTTCACGTATTTGCTCTTCAATATCGGAATTGCTCATACCCTTGGCATACAGACTGATAATGACGTTTTCTATGCCATCGCCCATATTCGTTCGTTTAGGGACGAGCATGGGATCAAAAGAGGCTTCCCGGTCTCGGGGCACTTTAATGTTGGTCTCTCCCAATGCCGTTCTTATCTTCTTGGAAGCGTAACTGTTACGGGTATTGCTGTTATCGGATTGCTGGTGCTTTTCATAATCCAAATGGGCATCAAGTTCGCCTTCCAGCATTTTTTCAATGCCCCGCTTTTGGATGGATTTTAGAAAGGAGGTGAGTTCGTCTCCTGTTCTGAACTGTTTTAAAAAGTCATCGTTTAGTAAATCTTCTTTCTTCATAAGTGTATAAAATTTAAAATTAAACAAAAAATATCGAGGGGGGCAACCCTCGATATTTTAAACTTTACACACTTAGTGAGATACTACCTTAAAATAAAATAAGCTCTTAATTAAAAGTGATTTTGTTTATTCAAAAATAGAGTTAGGCACTTTACCAATCCATGATTTAGGTGTCTCTTTACATTCAAAAAGCGTCGTTATTACTTTTGCTGTATTTGCATTACTATTAGGTTCAGTAAGTGTTTTTCCTTTTGCAATATTTGGCCCAGTGATTCCCCATGGAACTTCCATCTCTTCTTGACTCAAACCACCATGACCTCTTTTTATTCCACCATGATCTGTTATCAATAAAAAATTTGTATTTTTATAAAGTCCAGAAGATTTTAGCCTGTTAACCAAATTACCGATTTCTACATCAATATCTTCTATAGATTTTATGTATTCCGACGACATCCAATTATATTTATGACCAGCATGATCAACATGAACTGAATATAAAAAGACTAATGTTGGATTAAGTTTGTTGTCAACTATAAAGTTATATGCTTTATTATAATTTTCATGATATCCATCATTCTCTTCATAACTCAAGTCATCTATATAAACTTTATTAATTGAATTAATCAAATTAGCCCAGTTGTAATAATAACCTATTTTTACGCCTGGAACTTGTTCCTTTAAAATTTTAAATACAGAAGGATAATAACCTAAATCATCTTTTTCTATAGGAGGAAGTCTTTGATTATCTATTCTCCATTTATTTGAGGTTACACCATGCTGTTCGGGGCCTCCGGAAGTTAAATGACTTGTCCAATTTGGTAATGTTACTGAAGGCATTACACATCGGGTATTTAAAGACAAAATTCCTTGTTCCATTAGAGAATCTAAATTTGGATGTTGAGATTTTTGATACCCTTCTACACTTAATCCGTCTAAACCAATTATGACTATGCGTTTATTTTGTGGCTTGGTACAACTTAGTATGAGAAATAATGAGCTGAGTACAAAAACATTTTGGGCTATTTTTTTAAAATTCATATTTTTTAATTAACTTTTATTAAGAAGATATTATATCTTATCTGTTAAACATATTTATTGACTTAGTACAGTAGTTCTTTAGATTTGAGCAGAAAACCAAGATGACCAATAACTGAAATAATTATTGATTTTAAATCACATTTGTTTTTCTAATACCAAAACAATAGGTGCCCCAGCATATAATTCTTCTCTGTAACTATAGAAACTACCATCATTTTTATCAGGTAAATTAATGGTTATAATCGACTCTTTATCGGATTGAGTGACTAACACATTTTCACCTCTTTGTTGCTGTATTCCAGAAAAGTTGTATTCATAGCTACCAGGTTTTAATTTAAAGGGAACTTTTAAGGTGATTTTATCAGACTCAAGGTTATGCATAGGGTCTGTAACTGATAAACGAATTGCACTACTTAAATCTTTTATCATCACTAGGGCTGGTTTATCAGCTTCAACCCATGTATCATTTTCTAATTTTGCTCTGGCCGAATCAAAAAACACAATTTGCATCAAATTATGTTTATTACTAATTAATGCATGGTACTTGTCTTTCAAATAATACGTTTTTAAATCTAACAGATAAGAATCTAAGGCGTTCTGCATGTCTCCTACCTCTACGCCTGCAAGAAGAACGTAATGATAATCGTTACCCTCTTTATTATTAGGCTTTATACCATGATTAAGCGCTAGAATAAAATTCTTGCTTTTGGAAATTTTCAGATCAGATGCTGTAACATTAATCTCTTTGCCTGTTTTTATTTGAAGGTCTTGTTTGTTTTTTGGAAATATTAAATAACCTTTTTTACCATGATGCAACCATGAAGGTTCTGTTATTGGTTCTGATAAATTTGTATTTTCACCTGGCTTAATTTCACCTACGGTTCCATTAAGACAAAAAGTTAATGTCGAATCGAATTTGGATTGATCAATGCATGTCACAATGGGTTCTTTTCCAACAGAATGCAATTTTCTTTGAATATTACTACCCAAGGCTATTCCATAGTTATCAATCAGATGATAAGACTTTAAGGCTTCTGCGGCGGTATAGGAATCGCGAGGTAAATGATGGTACCCTGTTAGCCCATATTCATTGTCAGATAAAATCCCCGAAAATAAATTGTCTCCCGGTTTTGCATCAGAGGCATGCCCTTTCTTGGGCAACGGAGTTGTGTTCCACTCTTCTGTAACTCCAGGCATAGTATGCCAATCAGCATTAGATTTCACTTCTGTAGAATACTCATCCCCTTCTACCATAAGTTGAAACACACCACTTCCAGTATGCCAAGACTTACGAACCTTTGAAAAATCTTCTGCTCCTGATGTACGAATCGACTTGTGCTTTACCGAAAAGAAATAATTAGTTTCTTTATTTTCTTTTCTGTGCATTAGGTAATCAGCATTCCAAAAAGCAGTAGTTCCTGTGAATGTATGCGTTTTGCTTTTTAGCGCATCTTTCAATTCTATCAATTCTTTTTCGTTCTCTATCTTTGTAGTTGGAGATTTACCTTCCAATAAAATTTTTATTTCCCTAGCAACTTTTTTAGAACCAAAGTCAGATAAATCACCAAAAAAGCTACGTCCTGTTACCACATAGTCTAAATTATCCTTATAAATCATTCTTCGATATGTGTAGTTAAAGCGATCTGCTATGAATTGATAATTTTCGTCCTTTAGAGGAAATGGCGTATTTTTAAAGTAAGGAATAGCCTTATTTACTGTTGTAAGCCATTCAAACCCGTAGGCATCCATTGCCACATCGGATGAATTGTTACCAAGATGATGAGAAACTGTACCATCTGGATGAAAACCAGACTGGTTATATGTGTGGCTAGGAAGAGAAAGTTTATTACACCAATTTCTTAAATCCTTTACAACACCGTTTGGTGACCAACCATGTGCAAATGTAAGACCTTCAAATTTCGTATTATTGAAATAATCATCGTACCAATACGGTACATAAGTTATTGGCCTGTTATAATCCACCCACAAAATAGGAAGAGCCATCAAAGTACGCATACGATGTCCAATATTAGCATCAGACCAAGCTCCTTCAGAGTAATTAAATTTAGAAATATTTTTCCAACGTTGATTGTTATCATCCATAGCCCTTCTTGGAGTTGATATAGAGAAAAATAACTGATAAAACCTTAATACTGAATTGTAAAGTTTTTTTGCTTCCTCGTCTCCTCTTGATATGTCATCCAAAACACTAGGCCATATATTTATTAAAGGCGCTACAAGGGCATCTGTTACAATCCATTGATGAGTAACTATTTGAGTTGAAAGATAACCATAATCTTTAAGTTTGCTAAAACCATCTCCTAGATCATTACCAATCGGTTTACCGTTAATAATAACATCATTAGGCTCAACAGGTAATTGGTCTGCATATTGTATCACTGCTTTGTATATAGCGTGTCTTAGTTTTTCTATATTCACCCTATTACCACTAGGTAAGCCATATGTTTTAGAATTTGCATAGGCATATCCCAAACCTCCAATAATATTTGAAACTTTTTGCCACTCAATTTCAATCTCTCCTCTCTTACTATAATCTAAAATAGATTTTTCGTACATTGAAGTAAATTCAAATTGTCCATTATTTTTTAAAAGCTGATTTATTAACTGCGGTAAATCTTCTTCTTTAATCTTTTTCCTTCCATATAATCTTGGGGTTGTTAAAGTTATAGGAGTGTAAAACTCAATGAAATGATCCCACATTGTTTTTTCTACTACATGAATCTTTATATTCTTTGTTGCTAAAACTTGACCTTCTGACCGCAATTCAACCAGCAAGTTATATTCCCTAGAATCTTGTTTACCTGTATTTTTTCCTTTCGCTACCATAAACAAGCCAAACAACCTGCCTTGTTCATCAAACTCTGTTTTAAGATCAAAAATATCGGTGTCAGATTTAATAATTTTAAAACTGTAGGTTGATGGAACTCTTTCATTTAAATAGTCTTTATTCCTTTTTAAATTTATTTTGCCATTTACAATGGAGCCTTCATTTTTATTAGTATTAATATCAAAATAGTCGGCAAACAAGATTTCTTTTTCTTGTCCATACGTAATCAATATACAGACAAGACTATACAGATAAAATAGAATTTGTTTCATATGTTTTTTGCTTCAGATTATAAGTTAATTTTATACTTGTGCATTAATTTCAAATATTGAACGACTTCTAAGGGATATAAAAAATATATTTATAAAAAAGAGGTGCGTTAATGCACCTCTTTTGTTCTTAAGGTTTAAAAATTATTAGATAATGGGGCTGTATATTCATCTTAATAAATCAAAATTGACTATCTATACCCATTGTTTGTAGGATCTGTATTTAAGATATTAGGGTTTTGATTAATCTCAGCAAGAACAGGTATTGGCAAAAGATTATGCTTTTCCTGAACATTTGCCGCTGGAAAATAATTTTGTGAAGCATCATAACCAGCCGCTTCCAAATCTGTTCCCGCTTTTTTTAAGGCATCTACAAGGATTCCCCATCTAATTAAGTCATACCTTCTAACCCCTTCAAAACATAATTCCCAAGCGCGTTCGTTTCTAATTTCCTGTCTAAAAGTATCTCCTCCACTTCCAGAAAGGTCAACAGAGGAATCGGGTGAATCAATGTCTAATTTTCTTGCTCTTCTTCTTACTTTATTTATTGATTCGTATGCTGTTTGTATGGACACTCCAGGAGGAAGAGTACCTCCAGCTTCAATGGTTTCATTTATACTTTCAGCTAATATTAATAATACATCTGCATACCTAATTATTGGCCAATTCATTGCTTCAGCATTAAAGTTTGGAGACAAAGTAGGCATTAAATATCTTCTATATTTTCCAACACCCCACCTCAAATCATCTCGCGGTTCAATAAAATTATCGTTACGATCAATTTGAAACCTCGCAATAGACCAATCTCTTCTTAACGTATCATTAGCCTCAAAAGACTCAAAAAATGTAGGTAATGCATACCATCTAGGTGCCCCTCTTGAAAACGAAGATCGAGTATGTGAAACTACACCGTGCCAAGTACCTACATAACCAGCATCAGCTGTTGTTAATCCTGGATATGAAAAATGAATCTCCCACATACTTTCTGATAAATCATACACATTCTCTGCTAGATTTTTATATACCTTGGGGAATGGAAAGTCGTAAGGTGCTCCAATACCAGTAGGCTCAATAATGGTATTAAGCGAATGTTGCCCACTATTAACAACAGCCCATGCTTGCTCTGCGGCTTTACTATATTTTGAAGTATCATTGATCGGGTTACCTGCCCATTGAAGATAAATACGGGCTAAAATTCCTTGCGCCGCACCTTTATTTATTCTTGCAGGGCTTTTAATTGATGAAGCCTCCGGCAATAATGATATGGCTAATAGCATATCAGACTCGATTTGATTGTAAATCTCTACAGAAGGAGTTCTTTCAATTTTAACATTATCTAAAGAAATGTTAGGACTTAGTCTTAATGGCACATCTCCCCAATTTTTTACTAGTTGGAAATACATAAAAGCTCTTAAAAAATAAGCGTCCCCTAATAGATTATTATAGATTTCTAAATCAGTTGTCTGTCCAGAAGACTGGGCAAAATCTCTAAGTAGAGTCACTTTATCTATTGCTGAATTGGCACGATAAATTCCGTCGTAAAACGCATTCCAAACACTACTTATAATTCCGTTATTCTCTTCAATATCAAAATTAGATAGCCTGTCATCATCATTTCCCCTACCTTGTCTCCAATGACGTTGTAGGTCACTAGATTGAAAATATAGTAAGTAACGTTGAGCATAAAGATTCCTATTCGATAACGCGTCATAAATACCCATTATACCTAATTCTGCTGAATTTGTATCAGTGTAAAAGTTGTCGGCCGTAAAAGAAGAGTAGGTTTCTTCTTCAAGTGTTTCCTCACAGGAGGTAACCCCTATGAAAATAATCGCTATCAAAAATAGACTTCTAAATTTGATAAATTTTACTAAAACTGAAATCATAGTTTTTATCATTTTATTTTTTATTTATTTTTATTTTAAATGCCTAAAGAAATACCTAAAACATAAGTTTTACTGCGAGGATACGCTCCAAAATCTACTCCAGATGTCAAGCCGTTTCCACGGGTACTTACTTCTGGGTCATAACCAGAATAGTTTGTCCAAGTAATTAAATTTTGACCTGTAATATATAGACGCAACTTTTGTAATTTGATTTTTTCTAGAACCTTTTTTGGCATGCTATATCCCAAAGAAACTGTTTTTAATCGTAGGAATGAACCATCCTCAATATATTGAGTTGTAAGTGCTGCCGATAGGTCTCTGGCATTTCTAAACGTTGCCCCACGGTTTTGTTCTGGAGTATTGCTATCTCTCCATCTGTTAACTACCTCAGGAATAAAATTTCTAACAGCCTGAAGGTCACTAGTCCAGAGTATTCTATTGGCGTTATAAATATCATTTCCGTATGACCATTGCAAGAAAATGCTCAAATCAAAACCTTTGTAAGCAAAATTATTTGTTAAACCGCCAAAAAACTTAGGATTAGGGTTACCTATAACAACTTTATCGTCTTCATTGATTACACCGTCATCATTTACATCGACATATTTTCTAAATCCTAATTCTTCGTTACCAAAAGCCACATCAATAAACGGATCTCCATTAGCATCAAAATCTTCCTCTCTATAAAGACCATCATCTATATAGCCATACATCAAACCAAATGGTTGCCCTACTGTAGTTATAAAATCTTGGGAGTATGGGTCTACACTTGGGTTATTTGTTCTCCAACCTGAATTACTTAACAAGGTATCACTCTCAACAAGAGCGAGTGTTTTAGCATTAGGGAACGTAATATTTAAATTAGTATTCCATTTGAATTTCTTATTAAAATTAACTGAATTAATAGCAATTTCAAGTCCTTCATTTTGAATTTTACCTGCGTTACTAAATACCTCAGTAAAACCAGTACTTCCAGGAACTGGTGTTTCTAATAATAAATCCTTAGATGTTTTTCTAAACACATCTGCCGTTAAAGAAAGTTTATTATTAAAAAACCCTAAATCAATACCCAAATTAATTTGCTCTTGCGCTTCCCACCTTATGTCTGGATTTGCCAAATTCGCTGGTCTTACCCCAGGTACTGTACCATTCTCAGCTCCATAGGTTACACTGTTTAGCAACGAAGTAGACACGAATGCTGGAATTCTATTATTTCCAACTTGCCCCCATTCAAATCTTAACTTACCATTGGACAATGATTTAAATGATTTTACAAATGACTCTTGGTCGAATCTCCAAGCAACTGAAAAAGATGGAAAAGTTCCAAATTTTTGATTTTCTCCAAATCTTGAAGACCCATCTCTTCTCACTGTTCCTGTAAATAAATACTTGTCATCATAGGTATACGTTGCTCGTGCAAAAACTGAAATTAATCGGTTTGTTGGTGCTCTAAAAGAGCTAGAAAAACCAGGGGTTGTACCAGCACCCAAGTCATCAACTCCTAGGTTAGGTTCAGGAAAATTTGCACCATTAGCAGTTACACTTTTATCTGTAATATTTTGATAATCAAATCCTAACAACCCTGTTACATAATTTTTATCCCCAAACGTTTTTCTATAATTAAGCGTACTAGACACTAAGGCATTCAAACGTTCAGAAATCGTTATAAACCCACGAGTAAATCCATTTCTCCTTTCCCAAGCACTATTTTTTTGATCGAAAGACTCTCGCCTTCTAATTTGCTTTTGAATACCACCACTTGTTCTAAACCGTAAACCCTTTGTTATTTCATAATCAAAATAACCATTAAATAAAAGGACATTACGCACATCTTTTCTTATTTGAGTACGAGCATTAACCAAAGGATTTGTTATTGGGGCACCTTCTTCGGTTTCTGGGTCTTCGGGTAAGTTTAACATCTCTTCATTACTATACTGGATACCCCCAGTTGGTCTACCTTGCACAATATCTTTAAGTAAATTAAATCTAGCATTACTCGATCCTCCTTCCACTGTGGGATCCAAAATATTAGTTGAAGTGTGGGTTCCATCAACAACAGTAGAGGTATAAGAAATATTTGTCCCTATTTTTACCTTGTCTGACATTTTTTGATCAAACTTTACTTTAGCATAAGTTCTACTGAAACCACTATTTTCCAATAGACCCTCTCCTTCATATCTGGATAATGCTATATTATAATTTGAACCATCGGTTCCCCCAGACGCAGACAATGTCCTACTGCTTACCTCAGTTTGTCTAAAAGTTTCTCCTTGCCAATCTATTGGCTCTACATTTCTATAGTTTTCTAGATCTCCATACCGTTCTTCAGCAATAATTGGATCTATCTCATATCGCAAGTCCACATAGTCATAAGGAGACATAACATCTATTCGCTTTGTGATATTTTCTACTCCATAAAACTCATCATAGGTGATTCTAGTTTTACCCTTCACTCCTCCTTTAGTGGTAATTAAAATAACCCCATTTCCTCCTCTAGCTCCATAAATGGATACGGCTGAGGGACCTTTTAAAATTTGCATGGATTCTATATCAGATTGATCTATAGAAGAAG
This sequence comes from Allotamlana fucoidanivorans, assembly GCF_006265225.1. Classification (GTDB taxonomy): domain Bacteria; phylum Bacteroidota; class Bacteroidia; order Flavobacteriales; family Flavobacteriaceae; genus Allotamlana; species Allotamlana fucoidanivorans. Next base: position 56,716 of record NZ_VDCS01000003.1, read on the forward strand.
GATCAAAATCACCGATAGGAAATCCATCAACAACATAAAGCGGAGCACTTGATTGAGTTAATGACCCAGTACCTCTTATCACGATATTTGATGGAGCCCCAGGCCTACCTTGTGTTGAAGACACTTGAACACCTGAAACCCTACCTGCTAAGGCGTCATCAAATGAACCAACCGGAGCAACGTTCAATTCATCTACCTCAACCGAACCTATTGATCCAGTCAAATCTTTTTTCTTAACGCTTCCATATCCAACAACAACCACTTCATCAAGATTTTGAGCGTCTTCTTGCAAAATTATTTCAATTTGCGATTTTCCAGCTACTGGAACTTCCGATGTTTTAAACCCAATGAAACTTACAACTAAGATTGGATTTTTACCTGAAACATTCAACTGGAACAGTCCGTCAAAATCAGTCACTACTCCATTTGTAGTACCCTTCAAAAACACATTAGCTCCAGGTAAGGGTTGACCGTTTTTGTCTTTTACAATTCCACTCACAACGTTTTGAGCTTCATTGAACAATTCGATTAACTTGGTTTCTTTTTTGTCATCTGTTAGGTTCTTAGCTAACACCTGATGTGATGCAGAAAGAAAAAATAACATTAGAAACAAGACGAATTTAATACGCTCTAAAAAAATAGAGACATCATACTCTTTAATTAATTTGGCTTTTTTCATAAATTTTCTAGTTAGTTTAATTATTTTTTAAGATTTGTGCTTGGTTTTTAGAATTTAAATAGTGAAAAACTCAGAGATTTAACCTGCACTAAAAGCGATTTTGTAAAATTAGGCCCTGCTTTTAAAAAAACAATTGGATTATGTTTCTTATCAATATGTCAAATGTTACATCAAAAACATTTACTAAGATAAATTTTAATATACTTGTTAAACTGCAAGTCATCATTATCAATATTTTTATTTTTACTTTAAATCGTTGAGTATTTTTGATTCACAACACCCTAACTAATTCTATAAAAGCATCAAAATAATTGTTATCGAATAATAAATTGTTTTAAAAGCCCTCAATCCTTTAAATAATTAAAATAAGTACTCAAAGTTTCTTCATTTGGACTTTAACCACTGTTTACATAAAATCAAATAGTAAATAATTTTATTCCCACAATATCACCTTTGTTTTTGGAGTCTTTTTGCACAGTTATGTTTAGGAAATAATTTTTTAAATATCTATCATTCTTGTAACAAAATAGCATAGCACACCCTGAACTGAAATAATCTTAGTCTATTCACTTGTAAATCATTTTTAAATGAATTTTGAACGCTCTTAAAGTATCTAAATTAACTGCTTTAATCCTTCTAACATCTCCCTTACAACAACGGGTTTCTGATACTTCTTGCTAAAAACAGATGAAAGCACATATTGTTCTTCCAATATTTTTGAAAATTATGTTTTTTGATTTTTCCGAAAAAGATACTCTGACAATGTGATGTTAAAAAAACGACATCTTCGAGATTTTCAAGAAACACCCATACTGGAAGTCGTAAAATTCCTTAAATTTAGAATTCAACTACTGATCAACACAAGTTAACATAATTCAGATCGACTATTTATCATTGCTATTCTTTTTAATTCAATGTAATTGTTAATGCTGCATTTTAAAACAACCGTTTCTTCAATTAGTAAACACTTAATTACTTTTGATTAAGCCTTGCTTAACCAACTAGACAACAACTAATGGCTATAACAACTCAACAAGAACAATATAGCGCAACATTAGACATCTGTAATGGTAACAATTTTATGCGCGTTTGATTTGCTATGGGATTATTTTTGGATTACCAAAATCAATAGCTACATCATGAAATTAAACTTTTTGGATTTTTCTTTAATCATTTCATTTTTCTTAATCATCTTAATTGTAGGGCTGTGGTTTTCCAAAAAATCAAGTAAAAGTTCATTAGAATTTTTTCTATCTGGTCGAACTATGCCATGGTGGTTATTAGGTGTGTCTATGGTCGCAACCACCTTCTCAACAGACACTCCAAATTTGGTTACTAATATTGTGAGAGTAAATGGTGTTTCAGGAAATTGGATTTGGTGGATTTTTCTTTTAACAGGAATGCTAACCGTATTTATTTATGCCAAACTATGGAGAAAATCTAATGTTAAAACCGATTTGGAGTTCTACAAATTACGTTATGGAGGTAAACCAGGAAGCTTTTTGCGGAAATTTAGAGCTATATACCTAGGAATTGTGTTTAATATAATAACAATGTCCGCTGTTACCTTGGCTGCCATCAAAATAGGAAATGTAATGTTAGGCTTGGCTCCTTGGCAGACGGTAGTGGGTTCGGGCATAATCACTGTTATATTCAGTGCATTAGGAGGATTTAAAGGAGTAATATTTACTGATTTTATTCTATTTTTTATAGCGATGGGTGGAGCCATTTCTGCTGCTTATTATTTGGTAAACTTACCTGAAGTGGGAGGCTTGGAAAATTTATTAGCTAATGTAAATGTAGTTGACAAACTTTCAATTCTTCCTAATTTCAATGACAAACAGTCCCTAATTACTTTACTAATTATACCTTTAGCTGTCCAATGGTGGAGCTCTTGGTATCCAGGTGCTGAACCCGGTGGCGGAGGTTATATTGCTCAGCGAATGTTAGCTGCTAAAGATGAAAATCATGCTATTGCAGCAACCTTCTTCTTCAACATTATGCACTATGCCTTAAGACCATGGCCTTGGATTATCATCGCTTTGGCTTCAATAGTAGTATTTCCAGACCTTCAGAGTATTAAAGAAGCTTTTCCTGATATTAGTGATAGCAAATTAGGACATGACATAGCCTATTCTGCAATGCTCACAAAATTACCAAATGGCTTGTTAGGTATAGTACTTGCGTCTCTGGTAGCTGCGTATATGTCAACTATTTCAACCCAATTGAATTGGGGATCATCTTACATTGTTTTTGATCTATACAAGGAACAAATAAACCCTCAGGCTTCTGAGAAACGCTTAGTTGCAGTGGGCAGGTTTTCAACTGTAGTTTTAATGGTACTAAGTGCACTTTTAGCATTATTTCTACATAGTGCACTTCAACTTTTTGAAATATTATTGGTTTTTGGAGCTGGAACAGGGCTTATCTTCATTTTAAGATGGTTTTGGTGGCGTATAAATGCATGGAGCGAAATATCAGCTATGTTTGCTTCTGGGATATTAACCATAATTCTCAAAATTACGCCTTTAGGCGTTTATTTATTCTCTGTTGAGCACGGTATCTTTGAAAGCTATTTAGAATATCCGTTTGTTGTTATTACTACCACAATAATCTGGTTGGTTGTAACTTTTTTAACACCTCCTGAAAATAAAGAAACGTTGATAGGCTTTTACAAACTGATACAGCCAGACGGTAAAGGATGGACTAAAATAGCAAGAAAAGCAGTTGAGCAAGACAGTAATTTCAATATAAATGAACAGAATCAGAATATTAAATTTGGAATTTCTGCGATGTTATTGGGTACTGTATTAGTTTATACTTCTATGTTCGCTACTGGGTTTTGGATTTATGGTGAATACATTAAAGCAATTATTCTAACCATATTGATGATCATTTCAGGTTTGTTACTATTGCGAACTTGGAAAAAAATAAGATACAATATTCTATAACCGCAAAATTTAAAAAACAAATTTTTATATAATGATAACTAGTAAAACTGATAAAGGTACAGGTTTTGAAAAACGTTTTGAAAATGTTAATACTGTAATATTTGATAATTCATTTAATGCATCAAAAGCAGTAGCAAAAGAAATTGCCAAATTAATAGAGCTAAAACAATCGCAAAACCAACATTGTGTTTTAGGGCTTGCTACAGGATCAACACCCAAAGGTGTTTATTCTGAATTGGTTCGCATGCATAAAAATGAAGGTTTAAGCTTTAAAAATGTTATTTCTTTTAATCTTGACGAATATTATCCTATGAATCCTGATTCTGTTCATAGCTATGTACACTTCATGAAAAAGCTACTTTTTGATCATGTAGATATAAAACCAGAGAATATTCACATTCCTGACGGAACGCTAGTAAAGGAGAAAATTTCGGAATACTGCAATAATTACGAATCAAAGATTGAATCTCTAGGTGGCATTGACCTTCAGCTATTAGGTATAGGCGGTAATGGACATATAGGATTTAATGAATCAGGTTCACTTCAAAATTCAAAGACCAGATTAGTAGCTCTTGATCACATTACGAGGGTAGCCGCCAGCAAAGAATTTTCAGGCTTAAGCAATACTCCAAGGACAGCAATAACACTGGGAGTTAAAAAAATTATGGAAGCAAAACGGGTAATTCTAATGGCTTGGGGAGAAGGTAAGTCCAATATCATCAAAGCTTCGGTAGAAGGTCCTGTGACTAATCAAGTACCTGCTTCTTTTTTGCAAGAACATAACAATACAACTTTTGTGTTAGACGAAAGTTCCAGTTCAGAACTAACAAGGATAAAAACCCCATGGTTGGTTCAAAAGGTAAAATGGACCGATATATTAATAAAAAAAGCAGTTTTAAGACTCGCACTACACCTTAAAAAACCAATATTAATGCTGACTGATGCTGACTATATCGAAAATGGCATGAGTGATTTATTGGCAGATTTTGGTCCAGCTTACGATATCAATATTAATATTTTTAACAAAGTGCAGCATACCATTACTGGCTGGCCAGGTGGCAAACCAAACTCTGACGACAGCAAACGGCCTGAACGTTCGGAGCCAGCAAAAAAAAGAGTCCTGATTTTTAGTCCACATCCTGATGATGATATCATTAGTATGGGTGGAACTTTCAAAAGATTATGTGAACAAGGACATGACGTACACGTAGCATATCAAACCTCAGGTAATATTGCTGTAGAAGATGATGAAGCCTTAAAGTTTGTAAAATTTGTATCCGATTTTAATACTAAGTTTAAAATTGATAATACGGCATGCAAAAGTATACTTGCAAGCATTCAAGATTTTTTAAAACTAAAAAAGAATGGTCAAACTGATACACCAGAATTAAGGGAAGTTAAAAGTCTAATAAGAAAAGGAGAAGCACGATTAACAAGTTACTTTATAGGTTTAAATGATGAACACATTCATTTTATGGAATTACCCTTCTACGAAACTGGTAAAATTGAAAAAAATGATTTTGACGAAAAGGATATTGCCCAAACAATTGAGCTTATAGAAAGTATAAAGCCACATCAAATATATGCCGCCGGCGATTTAGCAGACCCCCACGGCACCCATAAAGTATGTTTGGATATAGTTATGGAATCTCTAAAACGCTTAAAACACGAAGAGTTTATGAAAGACTGTTGGTTATGGTTATATAGAGGTGCATGGCAAGAATGGAATGTTGAAGACATTGACATGGCTGTCCCAATGAGCCCTGGCCAAGTTATTCAAAAGCGTAATGGTATTTTTAAACATCAATCACAAAAAGATGGAGTGGTTTTTCAAGGAGCTGACAGTAGGGAATTTTGGCAAAGAGCAGAAGATCGTAATAAAGAAACGGCTGATACATACAATCAGCTTGGACTTGCGCATTATGCGGCTATGGAAGCTTTCGCCAAATGGGAATATTAATAATTAAATATGCTTGGAATGTCAGAATTAACATAGTTATTCTTAAAAAATAAAACTGTGAGGTATCAAATAGTAAAAACCATGACCATTAATAATTTAAAAAATTATGATTTGTTTGTGAATTGGGTAGTAGGAGAATTTGATTTATACCTTATAGATAAAAATAAAACATTAAATATTTACTTTCCAAATGGTTATTTTGAAATTGGTAATATCAAGAGCAAAGGAAGACATTTTTGTTTCACCATAAGTATTTACAGTAAGTCAAAAATAGCCTTTCAGCGTATAGTTAATTCGTTAGAAAGTATATATGAACACGTATCGCTTTTTGTTAGTAAGAAGTAATAAAACTTAAAATAAATGAAAAAATTTAAGAAAAACAGTTCACGTAGAAAGTTTATTAAAACTTTTGGTGTAGCAGGAGGAGCTTTGTTGACATCACCAAATTTAGCTCTGGCTTCCGAAAAAAAATTATCATCAATAGTCTACCTTGATAGAGCTAGAATAAAATCTTATTCAAAAAATATTTCAATTGGCTTAATCGGTGCTGGAGGAATGGGAATTTCTAATGTAAATACTATATTAAAGCATAAAGGGGTAAGATTAATAGCTGTTTGTGATTTATTCAAGACTAGATTGGAAACAGCAAGACAAAAATGGGGCAAGAACCTAGTGTTAACCGATAACTATAAAGACATTCTAAAAAACCCTGAAGTTGATGCAATTATTATTGCCACCCCAGATCATTGGCACAAACAAATATCGATAGATGCCTTAAAAGCTGGTAAACATGTATATTGTGAAAAGCCGATGATACATAGCATTGAAGAAGGACATGAGGTAATTAATGCTTGGAAAAAATCGGGAAAGATATTTATAGTAGGTAGTCAAGGCTTATCGTCTTTGGGCAATGAAAAAGCAAAACAACTTCTTGAGGATGGAGCAATTGGTGAACTTAATTATGCTGAAGGGTTTTGGGCAAGACACTCTCACATTGGGGCTTGGCAATATCCAATACCCGAAGAAGCTACACCAAAAAACATTAATTGGGAAAGATTCATTTCTAATTCTGTACATCGACCATTCGATCCAATTCGATTTTTTAGATGGAGAAATTATCTTGATTATGGTACTGGTATGTCAGGCGATTTATTTGTTCATTTATTTTCCAGCTTACATTTCATCACAAACTCTTTTGGTCCCGATAAAATAAGTGCAATGGGAGGTTTAAGGTTTTGGAAAGATGGTAGAGAGGTTCCTGATGTTTTGCTAGGAATGTTTCAATATCCCGAAACCAAAGCACACCCAGGCTTCAATCTATCATTGAGATGTAATTTTGTAGATGGTACCAGTGGCTCTACTTATTTAAAACTAGTGGGTAGTAAAGGATCTATGGATGTAAAATGGGATGAAGTGGTTGTAAAACGCAATGATATACAAACTAGTAATGATCCATTTGAGCAAAATAAGCAAAGGGAAAAAATCTCATTTGTTAATGATAGAAAAAAAATAGTCCCACCAAGTGAAACAGTTTATAAAGCTCAAAAAGGGTATAAAGGAGCACATTACGATCATTTTGGAAACTTCATTAATGCAATAAAAAGTGGAGGTACCGTAGTAGAAGACCCATTATTCGGTTTTAGGGCGGCTGCCCCAGCTTTACTTTGTAATGATAGTTATTTTAAAAACCAATTTATTAATTGGGATCCTGTAGAAATGAAAACAATCAAATAATTATAGTAAATGAAAAGGATAATATTTTTTTTAATTCTTATGATGAGTATTTCTGTTTTTACATTTTGTAGTGACAAGACAAAAAAAGAGAATACAGAAATTAAGAATGTGAAGAGGATTGATAGGACAAACAACTGGATTACTCTTTTTGACGGTAAAACAGCTGATGGTTGGCGTGGGTTCAATTCCGAAGAATTGCCCAAAAATTGGATAGTTGAAAATGGTACTTTGAAATCTTTAGGCAAAGGAGGTGATATAGGGGGAGACATTGTGTTCGCCGATGAACAATTTGAAAATTTCGAACTTAAACTTGAATGGAAAATAGAAACAGGAGGTAATAGTGGAATTTTTTACCATGTTCAAGAAGGCGACCAATATTCAGCTCCCTATCAAAACGCCCCTGAATACCAAATTATAGATCAAAGAGGCTTCCCAGAAAAGTTAGAACCATGGCAAAGTATTGCAGCTGATTATGGCATGCATAATACCGATAAAAATCAATTGATTGTTAAAACTGCTGGCGAATGGAACACAACTAGAATAATTTTTACGAAAGAAAGAGTTGAACATTGGTTAAATGGAAAAAAAGTTTTAGAATTTGAACCTTGGTCAAAAGAATGGATTAAAAAAAAGGAATCAGGTAAATGGAAAGATTTTCCAGAATATGGAATATTCAAAAAAGGATTAATTGGTTTGCAAGACCATGGCAGTCTTATATGGTTTAGAAATATAAAAATTCGAAAATTATAATATGGTTAGTAGTTTTGAGTTGCAGTATTGCAATGTTTAAGTTAGTCAGCTGAAGAGGTCGTCTAAAAGCTAATTAGGCGACCTTTTATTTTTTTGAACATTTAAGATTTAATCAGGATTTTCTTTTTTCTATATTAATTCGAGTCTAGTTAAAAACAGGCAAAGTGATTTTATATGGCTAAACTCACTTTTTTAAGGTTATGTGCCATTGCTATAAGTCCTATTTCGGTATTTACTTTATCAAGCCCTCTTAACATAAACCTTTTGAAGTTCATATTGTGTTTTATGTTACCAAAAACAGCTTCAACATCCCAGCAACGCTGTTTTCTATGAGCAACGCCTTTTAAGCTTAATAATTTTTGTTTGGCTTTTGCTTTGAGTCTAACCAATTTGTGATTCCGCTCTACAATACGGTTGTATTTTGATTTATGACAAAGACTCCTGAGCTGGCATCCGAAGCAATTCTTAGCCTGATATCTATCGATTTTTTGCTGATATCCTGTAGCTGTTTGCCTTACATAGCTACCAATATTTTCCATAGGTTGTCCCATAGGACAGTAATACGTATCTGTGTCATGGTTATAAAATAGTTTATCTGCTGCAAATGGTTTTTTAGTCTTACCTCGTTTCTCATCTAATTGTTCTTTATGGAAGTAATTGTATTTTACAAAAGCTTCGATATTCTGGTCTTCTAGATAGGTGTAGTTTTCATCGCTTCCATAACCTGCATCTGCTGTTAAGGATTCTGGAGCTTTGCCATATCCCTCAATAAAATCTTCTGTATGTTCTATAAGTGTGGTGGTATCTGCTGTGGTTTGCGCAAGAGTGTAGTTGGTAATAAACTGATTGTTAGTAGATGCTTGCAAATTATATCCTGGTTTGAGCTGTCCGTTTAACATATGGTCTTCTTTCTTTCTCATAAAAGTAGCATCAGGATCTGTCTTGCTCATAGAGTTGCGACTACCCATTTGCTGCTGGTAGGTATTATATTTTGCTATATTCTCAGGCCAGTTCTTTTTGGCATAGTTAAGCTTTTGCTTCACTTTTTTATCCACTTGTTTTCCTTGAAGTGCTTGGTTAATTTTATCTATAGTTTGAGAGACTTGCTCTGGATCTATTGCTTTAAAATTATCGGGCTCGTTAGGCTTTTGTTCTTCTTCTGCATATACAGTTTCTACATAACGCCATAATTCTTTGAGTTGTTTTTCTATACGTGAGCGTGAGGTTTTTATGCTTTTACCCCATACAAAAGTATAGCGATTAGCATTGGCCTCTATTTTGGTGCCATCAACATAAATGTCTTTTAAGCTCAAGTAACCTTCCTGAGCAAGCAGAATAACAACTTGATTAAAGATCTTTTTAAAATTTCCTTTGAGTTTTCCTGAACGAAAATTACTGATGGTATTATGGTCTGGCTGAATACAACCACTAAGCCACATAAAATGAACGTTTTCTCCCAAGGCTTGTTCTATTTTACGTGAAGAATATAAATTACGAAGATAGGCGTAGATTAAAATTTTCAGTAAATCTCTTGGGTGATAGCTAGAAGTACCGCCTCCTTTATAAGTACGCTCTATAGACCGAATATCTATCTGATCTAAAATACTATTTACAATACGAACGGGGTGGTGTTCTGGAACGAAATCATCATAACTCGGAGGGAGAAGACTCAATTGTGACTGACTATTGGTCTTCCATACAATGTTGCTTTTCATAACTTTAAGATACGAAAAACTAAACATTTTTATAAAATCTAAAACAAAAAAAAGAGACTGCCTTTTTAGACAGCCTCTTTTTATTAGAGTTGAAATTTTACAAATAAGGCATGTAAGTAGTTTTGAATGCCAGCAAGAAAAAGAAACACTTGTATAGCATAAATGGAACAAAACTACTCTCCAAGTATTTCTGTGTTGATTATTTTAGTGAAATGTTTTAATCAAAATTATTTAAAATGTCTTTTCCAATAAAAACTTATTTCCACAAAAAACAATTAATCTTCCTTTTTCTAAATTGTACGTTTTCAATATTTATGCATGGTCAAATCACGAATATAGATGCCAATGAACTTGCAAATTGGGACCTGCATGGAATAGGTTCTGTTAGCTATGATAAGAATGAAAAAGCTGTAAAGTTGACTGAGTCAAAGGAATCCCTAGGGGCTATGCTAGTTTCTCCCACTAGCTATTCAGAAAATTTAGTTGTTACTTTTAAAGTCAAGCCATTACAGCATGAAGGTGTCTGCGTAATATTATTGGGTTTAAATGATTTAGATGGTGGAGATGTAACAATTCCTAAGAATTACAATGGTGATTTTAATTTTTGGAAGTCAGAAAAGTCTACCGCTCGAAGTCATGCATTTGCATTTCATACCGCATTTCATCAACCGAATGCATTTATTAAGGAAAATCCCGGATTTATAAATATTGGATTACAAAAAGATGTAGTTACCGAGGAAAAATGGTATAATATTGAAGTAGGTAAAATAAATAGCCGGTTTTGGATGAAAGTAAATGGTAAAACAGTCATAGATACTTTAAGCAATAAAAAACAGAGAATCTTTAATAAATCGAAAATAGCATTAAGAGTACGGGGACCTGGTGATGGGACATTTAGTGCACTATATAAAGACTTGGTAATAAAAGAGAACTTGAATTACAAAAATATTTATGCATGTAATTTTAATGAATCCAAAGATCTTGAAGACTGGATTTTGGAAGGGCCAGGAAAAGTGAAACTAAAAAAGGACAGGCTTTTAATACATTCAAAGTATCAAAAATTTATTCACAAAAAGTGGAAGAAAGGACGAATAACGATAAATAGCACTAATTCTAACTACTATCCTGTATTACGAAAAAAAATGATTAGTGATCTTAAAATAAATCCTAGTGACTATTCCTACGAAGGATCCTTTTCAGGTGGACCTGTAGTATTATGGAACAAAACAAAGACACCTGAAAATTATGAAATAACATTCAACTTTAAATCATTATCCCCACATTCCCTACACATGATAATTTTTTCAGCATTAGGACTAAATGGGGAAAGTATATTTTCTTCAGACCTTGCTAAAAGAAATGGTACAGCTCCTAAATACACTAAAGGAGATATTTCCAATTATAGGATTTCCTATTTTGCTCCAATACGAAAAACAGCCAACTTAAGAAAAAGCCCGGGTAGAAAAATGTTAGATTCTGGAATTGATTTTGCTTCACAATCCCCTAAGGAATTACATCGAATCAGAGTGCAAAAGTGGAAAAACAATATTGTTTTTACAATAAACGACAAACAAGTACTTAACTATAGTGACGATGAAAAAGCATTAGGAGCTGGTTATTTTGGACTAAGACTAATGGTCCCAGCAATTGGAACATACGACAATTTTAATCTCTACGAATTAAAAAATGGCCCTTTTTAAAATGCTACTATCTGTATCAATCAGTATTAAATAAATGTTGGAAATTAGAGAATATATTTCAGGTTTTAATAGTTTTTTTCCGCAAATAGAAAATTTATACCCTTGGGAGTTGACCTCTAATCTAAGAGAAATTATCTCTAAAATTATTCCGAAATTATCAGATTTAGAATATACTGTAAAAAATGGTGTAGCCATTCATAAATCTACTGTAATAGAAAAAGGTGTAACAATTAAGAAACCATTTATAGCTATGGAGAATTGCCATATATCTGCAAATGCCTATTTCAGAGAAGGTGTTTTCCTAGGAAATGATGTAGAAATAGGTCCAAGTACTGAAATAAAGAGAAGCATAATATGCAGTGGAACGAAAATAGCTCATCTTAATTATATTGGTGATAGCATAATCGGCCAAAATGTAAATTTTGAAGCAGGATCAGTAGCAGCCAATCACTACAATGAAAAACAGAATCAAAATATACTTGTTAAAATTGAAAATGATTTAATTAATACCGGTGTAAAAAAGTTTGGAGCGTTAATTGGAGATGGTTCTAAAATTGGAGCGAATTCTGTTTTATCTCCTGGTACTTTACTCCAAAAGGAATCAATAGTAGAAAGATTACAGTTAATTAAACAAGCTAACTACTAAGCAACTATAAACTTTATGCCAATGATGCTTATAAAGTGCTTAAATCATATACAATTCTGCCTCTTTAAACGTAATCTAGTGTTTTGGATTAAACTATATTCGAGCATTACGCAAAATCGTAGCACCAAAAAAAAACAGCTTAAAAGGAAATGCAACCTATAATTGTAGCCTTCCCTAAAAGTGTAGCCTATCCCTAAAAAGGGATAGGCTACAATTAATGAGATACTACCCGTTTTTTGATAAATACATACTATAAAGTTGTTGAACTTACTCTTGTAAAAAATCTTATCATCTGTAAAGCATACTAGAAGGCAGAACATCAATTGCTTCTTTTACGATAAAATCTTCTCCATTAAATTCTACCAATAGTGAACTATTCTCATTTTTAGACTTAAATTCCTTACCCATCAGATTAAGAGATCCACCCCCAAGGTTAAAACCATTTAACTCATTTTCATCAATAACTTTCAATGATGGACTTTTGTCCAAATTAAGCTCTGCTGTAATACTCCATCCATCGATATTAAATGAATTTTTATCAATTAGTTTAATTTGTGAAAAAGATTCTTTGTCATCCTTATGTAGCACCTGTATTATTCCTAAAAACCTATTTTTCTTTGTTTTAGGGGTTTTTGTACTTCCATGCCAATGGTTTATATATTTAATTCCAGCTTTTGCACCATTACTAAGCCAATCAACTGCGGGTGCATAAAACTTATCAGTAACCTTAAATTCAAAGGGTTGGGATGAAAAAAGATTTAAACAACCTTTACCCTTTTTTGATTCTGTAAAAACCTTGTTCTTATCGTACTTCAAGTTATCTTTACTATGAATAAGCCAATTCCAATCAACTGGTTTATTAGCTTCAAGGTCATCATATATAATAATTATATTAGGTCTTAAGAACACTAAATGTCTTCTAAATTTCGTTATACCTGGGTCTCCAAAACCGTTTTCATTTGTCATTTCAACATTCCAATCTTTAAAATAAGGCTTAAATGCATCCCGGATTAGTTCACCATTATAAGCATTGGAGGCATCTCCTACACAATAACTTATCTTATCTCCAGTAAGAAATCTAGGAATATAGCCATATCCATCTGAATGGAACTTCTGTCCCATACCATCAGCTAAAATCGTATTATGAGCTCTTGTGTGTCTATAACTTTGTAATGAATGAAAATCTGAAGAACTTGAATAGTATCCTGTTCTAAAAAACAATGGTTCTCCTCCTATTTGAATATTAAATGAATTTTGTGCGGCATGAGCATGACCTATTAACCCATAAGGAGAGGATTTAAAAGAGACCATAAGATTTTTATTTGGATTATCTAAGTTTGTGTGCATTGCCACAATACCAACATCACGAAAATCCTCAGCTAATTGTAAACTTTTCATACTAGTATATGTTAAATCTTCGGTATTGCGAAAAAGATTTTTAGTTTGTATGGCATTCCAATACAAATTGTTATTATCATTTAAGAGAGTTAGTTCTCTCTTTGATCTATTATTACCGAATTCACCTGCCGATTCAATATAGTGATGAGCATATGTGTCATTTGGCTTTATAATTTTTATTGCCCTGACTAAGGGTACCATTGTTTCCCTTTTTATATCAGCATTATCACCAAATCCACCTGCAATGTGACCGATTGGAGAGGTGTACATTAAATACTTTGATATGTTATTGTACCACTGTTTGTTAAAAAAATTAACTCCAGAATATCTACTGAGTAATGCAGGCATCTCTATAAGAGATCTAGTATTTGCTCCTATATAACTGTTACCCATTGCCCATCCACCGTCATCAGTACTTCCTATTGGAGCTCTCATAGACCAAAGTTCATAAGCATAAGACAACCATTTTGACGCTTCTGGGACATGATGAGTCAACGCCAATGAAGTAATAAAAAAATCTCTTAAATGATGCTGCCACAAATGACTACTTTTATGCAAATGTAAACCCGCCCTGTGCAAGAGCCCTTTGTAAGTCTTACGCTGGTGTTCTACAAGTAATTCTTCAATATACCTTTTTTCGTTGTAATCCAATTCGGTATAAAATGTATCAAAAATTAAAGTAGAAATTGATAAGTACATACCCTCGGTAAAATCATTGTAATAACCTTGTTTTAAAATAGTTTCATATTGATTTTTGAGGTACCTGTATCTTCTTAAAGCTTCATTAGAATACATCTTTTCTCCTGACACCAAATAAGCCTTAATTAAAGAAATGTTTATGTAGAATTGATCCCTGTATATTTCCTTAGTATTTCTTGCAATAAATCTGGTTAATTTTTTTTTGTCAAGATTCTTCTTTTTGACCTCAATTACTTTTTCATCGTTATAAATCAGACTCTCTGGTAATTTACTATTAAGAAAACGTCTATTGTAAGACAAGAATTTATCCAATTCTTTTTTAGAAAATCCAATATTACCAATTAATTCAGGGGATGTTAAAACTCTAGGATGCTCTTTTGGGATAGACTCCACAAATTCTTTTGCACTTGGAGTTAAAAATTGATCTTCATTTCCGTCAACATCAAACTCAATCGGTTTAGACCATTTCTTCAATTTAGTACCTTTTTCAATGGTAGCATATTGCCAATACCATTTTCCCTTTTCCAAAATTTTATTTGGGTGCCAAAATGTCCATTCTAATTCTTCAGACCACATTACATCTGGCGTGTCAAAATCAATACTTTGCGATAACCGAACTTGATGTAAATTAATCTCAAATTGGAAAGTATCTACTCCAAGTCTTTTTTCGATCTTCGGTGACCATATAAAATATGGTGGATTTGACTTAATTGACCCACTTGAAGGAAAAGGTGTTTGTCTAACCATTTCCATTGATTGAGGAAAATCTTTTTTCTCTTCAGTTTTTCTTTGAGCATTAGACAAACGACAAAACACTAAAATAACAAATAAGTTTAATAACAGACGATGTTTTGGATTCATAATATTTTGGATTTTTCACAAAGATATTTGCAATAAATACTTCCTTATTTATTCTAATGTTACTAAAATAAATAATCATTGTTTCATTTCTAGTTGCTTTCTGAAGAATGTTAATTTAAAGAAATTCTGTTCTTGGCCTGTCTATAATTAGTAGGAGAAACACCGTATTTATTTTTAAAGCATCTTCTAAAATAATTTATATCACGAAAACCAGAATTATAACAAACCTCATTTATATTGTATTTATCTTCTATCAATAGCTCTGCAGCTACTTCTAACTTGAAGTTTCTGATAAACTCTGTTGGTGCCACACCTGTAATTTTTTTTACTTTTCTAAAAAGCTGAACTCTACTTAATCCAATTTCTTTACCAATTTTTTCTACCGATAAGTCTGTGGAATTAATATGAGTTCGTATATATTCTGAAATACGTAATAGAAATTCTTCATCATTAGAATTTATTTGTATCTCACTTTTATCTAATAAAATATCTTTTCTAGAACGCTTTTTTTGTTGATCAATTCTCGAAATAATATTTGACAGCTTAAGTTTTAAAATTTCCAAATCAAATGGTTTGGTCATATAATCCTCTATTTCTAAAGAATAGCTATACTTTTCAATAGAAGGATCGGTACGAGCTGTTAATAGGATAATAGGGATTCCTGAAGTCTTTTTATTTTTTTTCAAATATTTACAAAGTTCTATACCGGAAACCTCTGGCATCATGACATCAGAAATAATGATATCTGGAAGAGCTTTAGACATGTTATCTAATAAATCTATTGCCACTTTTCCATTATTTGCTTCATGAAAAAAGAAACTATCCTTTAACGATTGGCAAATATACTTTCTTAGATCATCATTATCTTCAACCAACAAAATAGTGGGTTTTTCATTAGATTTTATTTTTGGTCGTTCGGGCTTTTCAGCATTGGACAATGAGTTAAGGCTTATATCCAAAATTTTAGGTTTCGCAGAAGTAAATTTCGATTTTATTTTTTGATGGGCTTCATAAACATCTTGAATGGGTAAATAAACACTAAACAGTGTAGATACACCTTGAACGCTATCAACCTCAATATGCCCTTTATGAATCTCAACCAAGTCTTTAACAAGAGATAGACCTATTCCAGCTCCATACAGTGTCTTAGAATTCAAGTTATCAGATCTATAAAACGGTAAGAAAATCTTTTTTAACTCTTCCTTATCTATCCCATAACCAGAATTTTTAATTGTAATTTTTAAATATTCATCGTCAAATTTTTCGTAATAGCTTTTCTGAATATTAACTTTAATCTCACCTTCTTCATCGGTATACTTGAAAGCATTGGATAAAATATTATACATAATCTTTTCGAGCTTATCTCTATCAAACCAAAATAGTTCATCAAAAGATATTTCAGAATAGAAAATATATTTGATATTTTTAGACACAGCAAATTCCTTAAAAGTTGAAGAGATTTCTTTTAAATATAATACTATTTGGCCTTGTTCTACTCTAAGAGGAATACTATTACTTTCAATCTTTCTAAAGTCCATTAATTGATTTACCAGGCGTAACATCAAAAGCACATTCCTCTCAATGATATTAAATAAGGGCATCAATTCTTTTTGCTCAAGCTGTTTAGATATTTGTTGTAAGGGACCACTTATTAAGGTAAGAGGAGTCCTAAAATCATGTGAAATATTAGTAAAAAACCTTACTTTGAGTCGTGATAAGTCTTCAATGTTTTTCCTTTCAAGTCTTGCCAAATTAAGATTGTTCTCCAGTTTAAGTTTAATTAATGTATACTTTCTAATTATAAAAAACACTAAAGAAATTAAAATGAAGTAAAGTAAATACGCCCATGTGGATTTCCAAAACGGCGGCTTTTTACTAATTTCGAGGATTGTAAATTCATCTGACCAAGCTCCATTTAAGGTGGACGACTTTACTTTAAATTTGTAGCTACCTGCATCCAAGTTTGTATACGTAGCAAAATTTTGATTATCTACATAATTCCAATTGTTGTCGAATCCTTCTAGCATATAAGCGTATTTATTCTTAAAGGTGCTAGGATAATTTAGGGCAGCATACTCTACAGTAAAGATATTTTGGTTGTGATTAAACTGGGCTAAAGGTGTATTTCTTTTGTTTGTAGGTAAAATATCACTTTTAATCTTGGGATTAATATCTTCATTGAACAATTTTAATCCTGTAAATACTATTCTTGGAATCACAAAGTCTTGTGGTAACTTTTCTGGTTCAAAACGAATAAAGCCATTAATTCCTCCAAAAAACATATCCCCTTTTGGTGTTTTGAATGCCGAATTTTGAGAAAACTCCAGAATTGACAAGCCGTTTCCTGGTGTATAATTGACAAATGTCTCAGAAGCAAGATCGAAACGTGACAGCACATTAGACGATGACACCCAAAAAACCCCTTCTTGCTCCTCTAAGACACCATATACAATATTATTTGGTAAGCCACTTGAAACAAGATAATTCTTGAGAGAATGATTTTCAAGAACAAAAAGCCCTGCACCATAAGTACCAAACACTATTCTTCCTCTACTATCTTGAAATATACAATTTACGTTATTCTCTTGTGGAGAGCTTAAATCGTAAGTCTTTGAAATACTGGTGGAACTTCCTGAGTCCTCGTTAATTAACATTAGACCATTTAATTTAGTTCCAATCCAAATATTATTATCAACATCTTGATAAATTGTATTTATTTGGTCATAAGTTAAACAAACATCTGAGACACTTGAGCTCTTGTATTCGCGTATAACAAACTCGCCATTTTCATTTTTGGAAATTAAATTTAATCCTGAACGTGTACCAACCCATAACCTACTTTTATTATCTAAACACAACGAGGTAATATTATCAGATATTAATCCCGTACCATCTTTTTTTCTTGTAAACTTCAAATTAGTCCCAGTCGATGGATTACTTAAAACTACACCGTTCATTCTCGTTCCAATCCAAACCAGTTTATTCTTTTTATCTATCTCAAGATCCTTAACTGTATTAACACCTATTGAATTTGACCCTAGAGACAAATACATGTATTTCTTGAAGGCCTTAGTTTTTGGGTTGAAAATATCTATGCCCCCCCCTTCTGTGCCAAACCATATATTACCATCCCAATCTTGCTCTATCGGCCCTACATGATTATAGCTGAGAGTGTTTTTCAAATAAGCATTATGGACAAAATGTTGAAATCTAAAGTTATTCTCTTGTAATATATTAACTCCTCCAAAATGAGTACCAACCCATAGTCTACCTAAATCATCAAGGTATAATGATCTAATGGAATTATGACTAATTGAATTTTTATATTTATCATCATTCCTAAAAATAATTGTCTTTTTTGTACTCAAATCAAAATGAAATAACCCATCGAAAGTCCCGATCCAAATAGTATTATTATTTTGGATTAATATATCTCTAATTGCATGATTTGGATAATGACTAAAATCATTATTGTAATCAAAATATTCAAGAGAATTACTATCAGCATAAATTTTTATTAAAAAACCATCCAATGTTCCAGCCCAAAGGTTACCTAAATCATCTAACACAATAGTTGTGATATAATTTTCAGGGTTTGAATCCCTAACAATAGAATATTCAAAAGTGGTAGGATTGAACCTTATTAATCCATTTTTCAGGGTTCCTAGCCAAAGATTTCCAAGATTATCTTCACAAATAGTCATTATAGCTAAATGCGATAACTGAGTTGAAAGATTTACTTCTTTAAAACCTTCTTCAGAAGATTTTTTAACATGAAGCCCAGACATAGTACCAACCCATAAATTGCCATTTATACCAAAACATAAATCATTGATATGAGATACACCATTTATAACGCTGTTATCAGATATGAGGTAGTGCTTATTTACTGATAAGTATTTTGGATCAAATTTGTTTAGACCGTTCTCAGTACCAACCCACAATATCCCTTTTTCGTCTTCTACTATTGAAGTTATGGTATTATTACTTAAAGATAAATCATTATTAATATCATTTCTGATAACCTTATATGAATGTCCGTCGTACCTATTTAAACCATCCCTAGTGCCGAACCACATGAAACCATCACTATCCTTATAAATTGACATAACACCATTCTGGGACAATCCGTCTTTAACATTTAAATTTTTAAAAACATTTTGTAAATCCTGAGAGCTGATATCCCACAAAACCGCAAGTGAAATAAATATGCTTATAAACAACGACTTCCGTGATATTTTTAATTTTTTTATCATTGAACTGAATATATATTAACCTAAAAAACCTTAAGAAAATTAGTCTCGGCACTAATAATTTTAAGAAAAATGATAAGGGTGTTTAGAGTCTTTTAATTTATTTGTCATACTCTCAAGTTACTTTTGACAGTAAGACAAGAAGGTAAAAAGTAAATAAACTGATACTAAATTTAAGGCTTTTTAAAAATGTTACCAAAAACTGAAACATTAAGAGTATTATTATGTAACATTTGTAATAAAAAAACTTGAATATAGAATTTTTGACTTTTCAAAATTTAAATATTTACACAAAAAAGTTACTATTAGAAAATTTTGAAGATTATTTAGTTCACATTTTTGAACTTTAAATTCAATGAAAGTTCAAAAAACTTCAATCGCAACCTTTATACTACTGTATTTTTGAAGTGAATATTTTCATTACTTATAATCTACATCAGATTTTTTTTAAACCTTAAACTATCACCCTCAATTAAACCATATATCTTATCCGTTTTTTTGTATTTTAAGAAAGGTATAGACTATATGAGTATAGGACTAATTGTAAATTAGTGTAAAACTTTTTGAAAAAAAATCTAATACATTTGTATCTCAATATAATGGTTAACTTCCTTTGAGAAGGATAATAAAATTGGACTATATTTCAATTTTATAGAATTAGACAACTAAATTAAAATCTTTCAAATAACAAAAATCAAAACTTTCTTATTTTAATTTTCTTAATCTTGATGAAGCCTCCAAATAGTAATAATCTGCATAATTTAAAGGAACATCTATTTCTTTTCCGTATGGTACAATGCCAGCGGAATGCATCAAAATAAAACCTTTGTTACTTCCATTTCTAGCTAAGTATGAATCAGAACTTAAGTTTTCCAAGATAATTTTCGCCCATTTCAAATATTCATTTGATTTGTTATCCTCTTGAACATATTTAATAAGCTCCAATAAGGCCGAAGCTGTAATTGCTGCAGCAGATGCATCTCTTGATGTTGATTCAGTAATATCTACATCATAATCCCAATAGGGTATAGAGTCATCGGGTAAATTAGGGTGATTCTTTATAAATTCGGCAATTTTAATAGCTTGATCCAAATAAATGGGATTTTTAGTGAACCTATACATAACGGTAAAACCATACAATCCCCATGCTTGACCTCTGGCCCAATCAGAATTATCAGCAAAACCTTGGTGAGTTGACTTACTTATAATTTCTCCAGATTCAATATCATAATCAACCACATGATACGAACTATTATCAGGCCTAAAATGATTTTCGATTGTCTTATTAGCATGCGATACAGCAACATCATGGTATATCGAGTCGCCCGACAACTCGGTGGCATGAAACAACAACTCTAAATTCATCATGTTATCAATAATTACGGGACATCTCCATTTGCCCTCTTCAAAATGAATTTTAGAATCCCAAGATTGAATGATACCAGCTTGAGGCCTGAAGCGTGTCAATAATGATTTAGCAGATTGAACAATTACTTCATCAAACTTATTTGAAGAATCAAATTTCATGGCATTACCAAAACTAGACTCCATCATAAAGCCTATATCATGATTTCCTGTGTAATATTTAACAGAATCTAATTTCAACGTATATTTCAAAGCTCTTTCCTTCCATTTATTCTGTCCTGTAAGATCGTATAAATACCAAAGTGAGCCTGCGTAAAAACCACTAGTCCAGTCATGACTGGATACAAATTTTATTTCATTATTCTCAATTGAACGTGGAATATATCTTTTTTTTGATTCTCTATTCTCCACAGAATCATACAGAATATCATACTGATTCGAAACAATTCCTATTATTTTATCTTCATTATTATTCGTAATAGCACCTTCATTACTATTGGATCTACTCTTATTGCAACTAAAAAAAAGAGTTGTTGTTAGGGTAAAAAATATAATTGTTCTTAATTTGAATATCATAATTCGTTTTATTTTTAATCTTTATTTTCCGAAACTTAAAATGATATCTAAATCAAATTGTTCCTGCTTCAAATTTAAGACAGGCTGGTATATACAAGACATAACTTTGGTTTCGTTTTAGCAGTAAGTAAGATACATCAAGATAAAAATTTCAATTTTCCTGACCAGAATACATTATGAATTCTTTACTTTATGACATTTTCTTTGAAAACGTACATCTAAAAATAAACTCGTTAAACTTGTAAGCTAACTTTACGAATAACAATTTAAGATGCGATAACATATACTCACCAGAGGTTTATAATGATTAACAAGAAAAAGGTAATAAACAATACTTAGTATCAGCAAATCACCTTTGCCATAAAAAATAGGTTTACGACTTAATTACAAATCATGAAAAAATACGCAAAGTATGGTGAAAATCTCATGGTATCAATTCTTCGCTCATACAGGCTGTAAACTAGACGCTACCTAATTTTTAAGCTGTTTTTATAAAGAAAACTTAAATTTATCCTTAACAATAAATTCTCATTTTTGAAACTTAAAAACCTATCTGAGCGATTGTCAATGAGATGTTAAATTTTATATATCCTAATAAGGGGCTATAACCTTGTATTAATTATATTATTAAACGCCGAACCAAATGTATAGGAAACACCAGTAGAGAAGCCTAAATCGAAATCTGTAGCAATTTGCTTCTGTTGCAACAATACATCCTCCAGTTTCGACAAACACTTGTATATCTGCAACATTGTCTCCGTCTTCATCGCCCCAGTCAATCATAACATCATGATCATGACCAAAAAATCCATCTTTGTTCTTATCAATTACAAGGCAATCAGAATCCGTATCTCCTTCCAAATCTCCTTTTTTCATATCATCATCATCATCAATCCATAAAACAGGAATATCACCATTTGTAAGAGTACGCAGAATATCCGGATCACCATCACCATCCAGGTCTTCATATTCAACCTTGGCATTTGTTGGTGGTAATGTAAAACGGAATGGTGTAATCAAGGTTTGGTGTCTTTTATTGGCCCATTGTCCATAAGAAGACCCTGTTATAATTAAACAAAAAAATACTATTATTTCTATGTGTTTCATATTCTATATTTCATTTCACAGATAATTATTTATATTTTATCGTACGTGTATTAATAATAATTTTATTCTACAAGCCAAGTCGGTATGCTGTCATTGACTTTCCATTTTTCTAAAGTTAGATCTATTTCGTCACCCTTCCAATCAGTTGAACCTACTGGTAGTCTCGGATTCTTAGGAATCCATTTTTTATGTTCATTAATTATATGCTTGTAATTTTCATATAAAGCTAAATTATTGCGTTCAGAAGGATCGATTTTCATATCATACAATTCTTGACTCCCATCTCGATATTGAATGTATTTATAATCCTTTGATCGAACCGCATAATTTTTATACCTCCAACTTATTAACACTGGAATATTCCAATCCATGCTAGGGTTAGCAATGAGTGGTTTTAAACTATTACCTTCAAGATGACTTGGTTCAGGTAATTCACACAAATCTACCAAAGTAGGATAAACATCTAATAAACTTACTGGATTAGAACAAGTTAATCCTTCATCCATCTCTGGCAATGAAATGTATAATGGTACTTTTGATGATTCATCCCATAAGCTCATTTTCCTGAAGTTTCTCTTTTCTCCTAAACTTTGACCATGGTCAGACCAAAGAACGATTATAGTATTACTTGAATATTCACTTTTTTCTAAAGCCCGAAGAACCCTTCCTATTTGATCGTCCACAAACGTTACACATGCCAGATACGAGTGTATTAGATGTTTCCAATAATCGACACCTAATTCATTTACAACCTGATAATCCCCTTTACCATTCACACCGTAATTGTAAATTATTGATTTACCAACTAATGGTATATTTTTTATTTCCTCACTCAGTGTTTCTGGAATTTTAATATCATCGATATTATATAAATCAAAGTACTTACTGGGAGCTGTATAAGGTACATGTGGTCTTACAAAACCAGCTGAAATAAAAAATGGCTTTTCATGTTTCTTATTAATTTTATCAATTGCATAATCAGCAATTAATTCATCATACATTTTACCTTGAGGAATATCTTCTTTATCCAATGGTCCACCACATAGAGAATGCCCAGTTTTTAAACTATTACCAAAAAAATTCTTTAATTGACTTCCACCCTTTGGAAAAGGGTAAAAAATATACCCGCCATAACCATCACCTCGATCATAATCTATTTGGCGCAATTTCTCTTTATAACTAGGAAGCACATCATTCCATAATGAATCCATTAAAAAAGGGTAATCTGTAACTCCTTTATGAAATATTTTTCCTGCACAGTAAGTATCATAACCGTTACTTTTAAAAAGAGCTGGTAACATTTTTTTTCCCGACATGATACTACTATATGATTTAACCATAGCATCATGATCTCGCACCAGACTATACCACCCAGTTGAAGTAGGGTGCATCCCACTTAGTAAAGCATTTCTAGATGCTACACAAACAGGCATAGGTGAATGGGCATTAGTAAATAACATTCCCTTTTCTGCTAGTCTATCCAAATTGGGGGTTATTGCTAATTCATGCCCCCCCATAACACCAACCCAGTCATTTAAATCGTCAACCGCTATAAAAAGAACATTAGGTTTAACTTTTATTTTTTTATTTGAGTCGCAGAAAACACAAAATATTATTAGCACAAATAATATTAATATTCTTATAGCAAATAATTTCATAGTATGCTTAATAAAGATTTAAAAAATAGTAATTTGAATATCAGTTTTTAGTAAAAACCAGATTGTACAAGAGTATGTTTTTATTCATCTTCAATTGAGTTTTCCAACAAAACCCATTAAGGTATTATTACAAACACTTTATCTTGAGATAGTTCCTAAGAGAACACCTGATTTTTTAATTATTAGATATTGCGAATATTTAATGTAATTTACCTTATTACTTCATAATCACCATGGCTTCCCTCAAAATATAAAACGTTGTCAGTTTTATCAGCTCTAATTGCAACGTGTAACACTTTACCATTTTTTTTAATCTGCCAAGTGCCTTCTTCAACATCAGTAATCAGGAATTTATAATTACCTTTTTCTTTTACAGAAAATGAAAAAGGCAAATCCATTTGAGATGACCTCTTGTTAAATAGTACAATTCGATCTTTTATTTGAACCCCAAAAACTTCATCACCTAAAATCTCTTTTACCTTATAGGTTTTATCTATTTCAGTATCCGTCACTTGCAGAACGTTTAAAAAATAATTCTCTTTAGCTGATTGTAACGGAGACACCTCTACTCTCCATGCTCCGCGATCATTAGCAGGGTCTGGTCTATCTCTTGGAATTGTTTCTAAATTTTCACCAAATACCCAAAACTCCTTACCAGGACCTCCAACTAGTTCTATTGATAGATTTTCCTTTTTGGGCAAGATTGTATTACAAATCAATTTTCCGCTCTCACCAAATAGCGTCCTGGAAATTGTTGTTTCAGTACCTCGGAGTGTAGGCTCTTCAATACTGTGTAACAACCAATATTTTTTGAAATCAGGATTTGAGGAAACTAACTTATCGAAAACTATAAGCCCAGCTGGTATAGAGTCTTCCTTAAAATTTAAAAAAACAAATGATCTTTTTGCTTCCTCTACCTTATCTGTATAGGCTGAAGCTATATCTCCTTTCAAATAAGTGTATTCCGGAGCATAGTTATCAGGTCCAAAACCATGTGCAATTATTTCTCCTGTTTTATACTCTTCTGTTAAAATATCAGCAAATGTATTTGGCGGTGTCCAAGCCTTACCAGGCATTCTTTGGCCTCCATCATTTCTACCATATTTTGTTTTATGAGCACCTCCATAATCCCAGGTTAAGAATTCCTCTTTTGGATCATAAACTAATAAGCTGTTATGAGCTATAGTTCGCTTAAAATAGTTTTTGTTGTGCGAATTATTATAGCCACTGATTCCGTCAGAAACACCTGAGTAAATTCCTGAATCAATTGCCAAAGGACCTTTATAGTATATCTGAAAAGAACCAGCATCTAAGTGTTGATGATTTCCAAAATGATATTCATTGATTTTCATTTCAGCTATTACAGCATTCTCGTCCCAACTTGTCCTAGCTACCATCCATCCAAATGGTGCATCAAAATATCTTGACAACGGTAGGTCATTTACTTCTCTTGTGCCTAGATCAACATCTCTCCATAAAAACTCAAAAAGCTTATTGTGAGAGGCTAGTGAAGGGTTATCTAGGTAAACTTTGTTAATAAATTCATCTTTATAATAACTTCCATTCAGTAAAGCCACTATACCCATTGCATTCGGTTTTTTCCTATAATAATTAGTATCTCCACTCGCTACAAATTGACCATCAGGCCTTGTTAAGTATAGAATATTGTATGGCACAAATTGTTGCGATGGGTGATAGAAATTTCCAGCTCCCATTCTATTGAAAATCCATTGCGCAAATAATTCATTAGCATGCCTAACATTATAATATGCCGTTCCTTGATGATGTGCATGGCCTTTGAAAAACCAATCTCTCGGTGGTTTAAACTCTTCATAAAGGAGTTTGGCAATTATATTATACATGTCTGGGTGCTCATCATAAATTGCTATTGATGTTGACAATAAGTCTCTCATAATCATCCATTCGGAAGGGTGCCCTACAATTAACCCCACTTTTCTTGGAGGGTAACCGCATTCCAGCATTTCTGCTAACCTCAAAAATTCTTTTATAAACGCCTCTTTTTCCGATTTAGTCAACAAATCATAACACCAGTCATATACTATTGCTCCCGATACCATTCTTCGGCCAATTCCTCTTGATAAATCGTTGCCTTCTTCTGGCCAATTACTCTTCTTTAGGTTTTTAAGGATATTTTTGATTGCCAATCTTCCAATGCTCTCCTTATCAGAGATTAAATACCTTAAGGCATCCAATTCTGCTTTTACAGGAATTCCTTTCTGATCTAAATAATAACGCCAATCCTTTTTTTCTGCCGATTCGTTATGCGAATCTTTAGACATGGCAACAAGATCATCCCAGACTTTAGATAATATAGGATCTTGCATTCTTTCTTTAAGCTCTGGAATATGTTCATTCCTCAAAAATAATCTAGGGTGTTCAGAGGGAGGTATAGGAATAGAAACACCTTCAATTGACTTCCATTTCAGACTAGACTCAATTTGACTATGCATTCTAAAACCCACAAATAGTGCTACAACAGCCGTTATAATTCGGGTAAATTTAATTGCCTGCATTTTGTAATTAAAACAAATCATATTTTTTAATTTTAGTTAGGATAAATAAATTTTCTTCCTGTTTTATTCTTCTTTATGCCATCTTTTTTTTCTTTTTCTGTAAATAGGTCAGTAATAGGTATATCGTTTAGATTTACCTGAATTGATCTTGCCCTTAATACTAACCCCTGATAACCTTGTTCATTCTTATTCTCCCCAAGCGCTATTTTTCTGAAAATGGGGGAATATTTTTTTAGTGATTTTTTTTGCTCAGGATACCAAGTAAGTGTTTCTAAAGAAGAGTATGCTGGATTAAAATTATTTCTAAAAAGATTTATTAATTTGTCAACCCCTAACTCAAAATTATCCATGTAACATATAGCTTCTGAAGCCATAGTGGCTACTTCCAGATCCTCATCCTCTATTGCTTTAATTAAGGACTTTGGAGCTATTTTTAGCTTGTTTGTTGAGCCTAAATGGCAAAAAGCTACGGTTGCCCAGTATCTCAATACTGCATATTCACTTTTCAAAAGGCGTAACAATTCAGGGATATCTTCATTTGAAGCCGATCCAGCTAATTCTGCAGAACTATATAAAAGCTCCAAAGGGAATTTAACATCTTTAACCCACTTGTAAAGCCCATTCTTTTTTTTAGTACGCATCTCCCTCGGAAAAAAACCCAAGTCATGCGTTTCTCTGACATGCTTCGCCATTTCTTCTCTTAAAAACTTCAGCTTTTCTTTGAAATTTGAATTATTAGCTAAGTTATTTAACTCCCACGGATCATTCTCCAAATCAAATAACATCTCATCTTCTTTAGGTTTATAAGGTATAAGCCAATCCTCATTTTTGCATATACCTGAGATTATGTAAGTATCCCATGCTTGATTTGCCGGCATACCCCATTGATATAAGTTCCTTAAACAAAAGGGTTTATGAGGTATATAATTTTTGATGTACTTAAATCGACCATCAGAAACTGTTCTGGACGGATCAAAATGATAGTTTTCTTGATTTGATCTAAATCCAAATTGTAGTTTCCTAGATTCTTCAACTTTTTTTCCAAGAAATGGAATACCTTCCATGAAATCTGGTATATTTACTCCAGCAATAGACAGAAAAGTAGGAGCGAAATCAACAAAACCAACGTTTCGCGTCTCAATATAGCCAGTCTTAATATCTAGTTTTTTTGCCCAAGCAGGTGGTATATATACTATCAGAGGTATTTTTAAACCACTTTCAAATGGGAAACCCTTACCCCTAGGTAAACAACCGCCATGATCACTAAAAAAGAAGATAATTGTGTTGCCATCTAGCCCCTTTAATTTCAAGTCGTTTAAGTAAGCATTTACCCATTGGTCCGACTCTTGAGAAGCTTTCAATTGAAAAGCCTCATCCGATCTCATTTCAGGTAAATCTGGAATATGTGGTGGCATATTAAGCTTATTAATATCAATACCATATTCTTTAAAGTCTGGCCTGCCCTCAATCGTAATTGTTCTAACTAATCCCATATGGGTAGCCGTAGTATTAAATACAGAAAAAAATGGCTGATTTGGTTTTCG
This sequence comes from Allotamlana fucoidanivorans, assembly GCF_006265225.1. Classification (GTDB taxonomy): domain Bacteria; phylum Bacteroidota; class Bacteroidia; order Flavobacteriales; family Flavobacteriaceae; genus Allotamlana; species Allotamlana fucoidanivorans. Next base: position 84,846 of record NZ_VDCS01000003.1, read on the forward strand.
ATTTATGCTATTATAAGTTGCATTTGTACTACATTCATCCCATATACTTTTATTATCTAACTTTGTATTATAATCAGTTTTAACATTATTAGTGCAGAAATAACCAGCCTTTCTTAAATAATTTGGAAAAAAAATGTTCTCTGGGGTATCATAATCCTCTCTATGAATATCCATACCAAAACTGGTGGCATAACATCCTGTAATCAGCGTAGATCGTGCTGGTGAACAATGAGGTGCGTTAGAGCTTGCATTTGTATATTTTATTCCTTTTAAGGCAAGGGCGTCAATGTTTGGAGTATTTATATCTTTGTTGCCATAACACCCAAATTGATAACTACTGGTATCCTCAATCACTAAGCAAAGTATATTAGGCTTTGTTTGAATACTGTGTTGCCCTGACACACATGTACTAATAGCACAAAGACTTAAAAACATAATTAATTTGGGCAATGACATAAATTCTTTCAAGATTAAATATTTTTCATCTTTGATTTTTTGAAAACATTTAGAATAATTTTAGTTTATTTCCCCTACTTGCCTATTATACCAAATATAATCCTGACCAAACCTAGATTTTGTTCATTACTTTTAGTCGGTGTAATCATATTCTTCTTTTAAGCCAAGAACCTCGATAGCTTTCAAACTTGGCTTTGGGTACTTATCTCCTTCCATGAAATATTGCACATTATCCCAATCAAAATTGACATCTGTCTCCCTTGGGTCTCCAGTTTTCACGAGATAATCAGTTAATTTATTTGATAGTTCCTCTTTAATTTTAGCATATTTAGGATTACCTGCCACATTATTTATTTGTTCTGGATCATTCTTAAGATCGAATAATTCTTCATAAGGTCTTTTTGAGAATGCCAAATCAAAATATGGTTTAATTTCATCTTTGTTCTGGTGTTCTAAAATATAGAATTTAGTAGCGCAAGGATATTGTAACATATGGGCATCTACATCTCCATATAACGGAGGGTCACCGGCTGGCCAACGATCAGACTCATAATTCCGAATATATAAATAGTCATCAGTGCGTATTGCTCGCCCTGGATAGCCCAGACCATTTTTGCGAACAAAAGCATGGCGTTCTCTTGCCATAACAAAAAAATCTCTTTCTTCCTCTATTCTTCCTTCGTCATTAGAAGTGAGAATAGGGAGTAGACTTTTGGCCGTCATTTCCTCAGGAACTTTAATACCTGCAAGTTCTAAAAATGTAGGAGCAAAATCATTTAAACTAACAAAATCAGTAATTTCCCTTCCTCCTTTATAGTGTTTTGGCCATGATATAATTAATGGAATTTTAGTTCCTGCATCATACAAATTAGCTAACCCTCTTGGCATTTGCCAACCATTGTCACTACAAATTATAACTATTGTGTTTTCAAGCTCCCCCATTTCTCCAACAAGCGCTAAATAAGAAGCAACTTCCTTATCAAAAAGCTGAATCTCGTTATAATAATCCGCAATATCTTTTCTTACTTCTTCCGAGTCTGGGAGGTAAGATGGAACTTTTATTTTAGACAAGTCTAAACCAGATTTTTTCCATCCATTTCTTCTAAATGGTCTATGCGGGTCTCTACTGCTATACCAATACATCCATGGTTGTCCTTTTTCAATCTCGTTATAAAACTCTTCAAAAGAATCATATCTTTCGCCTCCAGGGTTATACTCCCACCCATTTTCTGAAGCATTACCTGGTCCCCAGCCTTTTCCCTCAATCCCTACATGATAACCAGCTTCAGACATAAGTTTTGTATATACCTTCTCCTTAGGGAAACTTGCCCAGAGATTTGCCCCCTCTCCTAGTCTCCATACATCCTGCCCTGTTAACATTGCTGCTCGAGCTGGTGAACATGAAGGTGAAGCACAATAAGCATTTTCAAACTGTACTCCTTTATTCGCCACTGCGTCAATATTCGGTGTTTTGAGAACCTCGTTACCGTAAGCTCCTAAATGATTCCACGAATGATTGTCACTCATTAAAATGAGGATGTTTGGTTTTTTGGAATTTTTGCGTTTTTTAGTTTCTTTTTCACAAGAAATTAACTGAAAAACTAATCCCATTAACAAAACTATTTTTAAGCATTTTTTTTTGTTCATTATATTATATTACGAATTAAATTTTTTGAACTAGAAACATATGGTCATATACTTTAATTGAGAATTTTTAAAAAGATATTTATTTAGACCCTATAGTTTTATTATTTACGAGTGGTTTTGCCCAAATCCCAATTGAAAAAATATATGCGAGAGTCATATAATTAAAAATCATTCCAAACCTTAGATCAAGAACTTCACTTAACCCTCCAATTATAAAAGGTACTATTGCACCACCAACTATACCTGTACATAAAATCCCCGCAAATGAACCATGATATTTATCGACAGAATTTAATGCTAAAGAAAAAATTACAGACCACATTATAGATGCAAAAAATCCAACTGCAGGAAAAGAAAGAATTGCCATTTGTTTATTACCAAAAAGTGCGAGAGTTAAACTCAAAAAGGCGAAAAAGGAAAAGATTATCAAAACTTTTTTACTGTCTAAGAATTTTAATATTACCAGTCCTAAGAAACAGCCAACAGTTAGGAAGCCCCAAAAGTTTCCTACTACGGCTGCTCCAGTTGTTTCAGAGTCAACCTTGTGATAGACTTCCAAAAATTGTGAAATCCAGAAAGAAACACCTTGCTCAAATCCAACATAGCAAAATATACCTATGAAAAAAGCTATTACCGTTCTGTTCTTAGTTAAATTTTTAAAAACTTCCAGACCTCCAATTTTCTCATTGTCTTCTAATTCAACGTTGGGAAAGTTTACAAACAACACTACGACCACCATAATAAATGCAACAGCAGCAAAAATCCAGTAAATTACTACCCAACTCATATTTTCAGAAACAAAGCCCGATAAGAACAAGATGAATTTATCAGATGTACTTTTGTCACCAAGATGCTCCATGAGATATACGAAAAGGTAGGGTCCCACCACTCCAGCTACACCGAAAAACAGTTGCCCAAGCACCGAGTAGAAAGCGAAATTTTCCTTGCCTCCAGCCTCTCTTAAAAGCGGATTAATAGCAACTTGCAGCATAGCCATTCCCGTACCAATTAAGAACAAGGAAAAGAGAAAAAGGCCATAAGTTGGAAAAATAGCAAAACTAAAAGAACCAGTACATGCTAAAATAAAACCTGAAAGAATAATTTTCTTTTCTTTATATTTTTCAACAAGTATTCCTGCTGGAATAGACATAATACCATATGCAGAAAAGAAGGCTAATGTCATAAATCCCATGGAAGAAAATTCTAGATTAAAACTTTCTTTAATATTTGGGTTGATAGCGCCCAAAATATTAGTTAGAAAAGATATTACAAAAAATACCAGTAAAACCAATCCAACTATTAAGTATCTATTTTTCATCTTTTGTCTGTATTTTTTTAAATGCAAATAAGCCCGCTCCAAAAAAACCTGCTTTATTTCCTAATTTAGCCACTTGAATATCAACACCATTGTAAGACTCTTTTAAGGCATTTTCTTTAGTATACCTTTTAATCTTATCAATAAAAAAACTGCCGGCTTGTGATACCCCTCCTCCAATTATTATTCTTTTGGGATTAAAAATATTTACGTATCCAGCAAGTCCAACACCTATGTACTGTGTAATCCGATCTATTATCTCTATTGCAATAGGATCCTTCTTAAAATATTTATCTACAATGTATTCACCATTAATATTGTCTGAGGCTTTCAAAGCAACCTTTTCATACTCTCTAACCATAGCTGAGGTTGAAGCAATATCTTCCCAATAGCTTCTTTGTCCATCAACAACAATAGGTAACAAACCTAATTCTCCTCCCAATCCGTAATGACCATTAAACAGTTCGCCATTAATAAAAATAGCACCTCCAATACCTGTTCCTAGAGTTATAAATAACATTGAGTCATGTTGATAATTTGGCGCTAGTGTAAACTCTCCTAACCCCATCATATCAGCATCATTTGCAATAAAAGTTTTAATCCCTGTTCTTATTGATAGAATTTTTCCAAGAGGAATATTGCTCCACCCCTTGATATTATTAGCTCCTCCAACAACTATGTTACTTTTCTCTACCAATCCTGGTGTACCTAGACCTATCGACACCACACCTAACTCCAATTCTTTTGATTTTTTAACAGCCTCTTGTATTGAATCTAAAATATTGTCCACAACTTCACTTGCAGACACACTTGCTTTAGAAGGCTTTGAAGCACTCCACAAAATTTCTTTGTCCTCATTAATTAATCCATACTTGATGGCAGTCCCCCCCAAATCAACACCAATTACAGCATTTTTGATCATTTTAAAATTTAATGTTTATAGCAAAGGTGGGGGTTCTGCATTCAATACAACTGCATAAATGTTACTTATCAACCGTACGCATGTTACATTAGCAAGAAAAAGCTAGTTTGACCATTGAAACTAATATCTTAATTAGAGCTTCTACAAAAGAAATTAAACGTAGTGGTTTTATAACGAAAACCGAACTACATTAAAGCTTAATAGAATTAAACATTTAAGCACCAATGAAGCAAGATTAGATCTAAACCCATGAATGGACATCGTTAAAAGTACTTTATCAAGCTAAATCCATCATCATTATTATGAGTTAATTTCCATATTTATCTAAATGACAAATAACCGTTGTTATTTTTAAGAAAACCCTGTCAATTCTCATGAATTTTGTGATTAAAATGAGTAAAGCCTGTATTGCGAATAAGGTCTTTAGCACCAAAATGGTTCTCGAAACATTTTTTACTAAAGAATCACTAGAACTGATAAGTTGATTTATCTTTTACTTTAAAATGCACATAAGGACTGCTAAATTTAAACAATTTGTTTTCTTTCAATTTGCAATATTAGCCGACAATTAACCCATGTAACCGTAAGTAGTGATTTCTGAAACAATTAAAAGTTTACATGTCTAAAATTAGAGGTACATTTGATTCCACATTCTTATTGTGGTTTTAGGGTTTACCGAGATTCTTCCGAGTAGATTAATCAACCGAACAAAAAAATCATCTCTTAAGACTTAATAATACTAAACAATATCATATAAATCTTCTAAAGTGAATTTAAACAAGTTATCCATAAAGTTAATTTTAAGAATTACGTTTCTTCTTGGCATGATTTTGATTGTTAGTTGCTTAAAAAAACCGAAAGCCAAAGAGGCAAAACAGCATAATATTCTTTTTATTGCCATCGATGATTTAAGACCTGATCTTGGAATATATAATAATACAGTCGTAAAGTCCCCAAACTTAGACGCAATAGGAAATGAGGGGGTAGTATTTAATAATCATTTTGTTACTGCTCCTACTTGCGGTGCATCCAGAGCTGGGTTATTAACAGGCCTACTCCCTAGAGACTCAATAGACATTACAAATGAAGTTTTTAGTGAAAAAATAGCTAAACAAAAAGATAGCCCAAAAACTGAATCATTTGTTCATTTTCTGAGACAAAAGGGATATTATACAGTTGGTGTTGGTAAAATAAGTCACTCTCCTGATGGTTTGATTTATGGTTACGGGGATGAAATAGGTACTGAATGGGAGCTACCAAAAAGTTGGGATGAAATGTTGCTGGATTTAGGTAATTGGGGAACTGGATGGAATAGTTTCTTTGCTTATAGTGGAGGTAAAAATAGAACAGACGAAAACAAGAATTTAAAGCCTTATGAAAAGGCAAATGTTTCAGACGAAGGATATCCCGATGGCTTAATTTTAAAAACTGCCTTGAAAAAATTGAATGAACTTTCTGAAAAAAAAGAACCATTCTTTCTTGGCGTTGGTTTTTTCAAACCACACCTGCCTTTTAATTCGCCCAAGAAGTACTGGGATTTATATGACCGTAATCAAATAAAAACTTCTCCCAATCCCGAAATACCAAAAAATGTTAATTTAAAAAGTCTACATTCCAGTCATGAGCTAAATCAATACAAAAAAGGAGAAGAAAAAGCCTCACTTCAAAAACCTTTATCCGAACATTACTCCAAAAAGCTAATTCATGCCTATTATGCTTCTATTAGTTACATTGATAATCAGGTTGGAAAGCTAATGACCGAACTTGAACAATTAGGGCTTTCTGATAATACGATTATTATACTTTGGGGGGATCATGGTTGGCATTTAGGTGACCATAGGATATGGGGAAAACATACATTATTTGAGAGGTCACTTAAAAGCACTTTTATTATTAAAGCCCCTCAAATCAAGAAAGGGTCTAAAGTAAATGAAATTGTTAGCAGTATTGATTTGTATCCTACTTTAATGGAGCTTTGTGGATTTTCAAAACCTAATCGTCTTGACGGTCAAAGTTTAGTTCCTCTTCTTAAATTTCAATCTCCTGATTGGTCGAACGTTGCCTATAGTTATTATAACCGTGGTATTAGTGTAAGAAATGAACGTTTTAGGCTCACAAAATACTTTAGAGAAAATGAGGAAGAACCGAATATTGAACTATACGACCATATTAATGACCCAAATGAGACAACCAATATTGCTAAACAGGAGCCTATGATAGTTCAAAAACTATTGAAGTTGATTGATCAAGGTGATTTCGGTATATATAAAAATAAAAATTAGTTGATTATGGCATCACAAATGGAATTGGCAGAGTTGGAATTGGTTGACAGAGAACATCCAAATTCGCAGACTGTTGCAGTTTTAGAAGCACCTTATGATATATCAATAGCCTATGCGAAAATACCTAAACCCAATAGAGATGAAATATGTATACAAATAAAATACGTTGGCATATGTGGTTCAGACCTAGAAACTTATCGCGGTTCAAGAAAACCAGAATATTTATCAATGCCAACAAGATTAGGTCATGAAGTTTCAGGCATAGTTTGCGAAGTTGGGGAAAATGTTAAAGGTCTCCAAATAGGTGATAAAGTAGCGTGTAGATATGTTTGGGGTGCTTTTGCTGAATATATAGTATGTAAACCTTTTAATGTAATAAAACTTCCTTTATCGTTCCCAATGAAGGAAATCAGCCTTATCGAAGTTTTACCGGGTATTATCCATACCGCAGAACTTGCGGAAATTACTGAAAACAAGAATGTCCTAATTATGGGGCAAGGTGTAAGCGGATTGATTATGACCCAAGTCATAAGTTTATATAACCCTAAAAATCTCGTCGTTACCGATTTAAACATTAAAAAATTAAAATTAGCTCAATCTTATGGTGCCACACATACATTTAAAATTCCAAATGAATATACTTCAACTATGGATATAGTTGGAGAAGTATTTCCTGAAGGATTCGATATAGTAATACCTTGCCTATTGGATGGTGATGGAATGGTGGATGCAATTGATACTGTCGCTTTTAGTGGTAAAATAGTTATGTACGGATGTATTGGAATTTGTAATAAATCGATTGATTTTTTTAAGGTGCATAGAAAAAGAATAAATATATATTCTACAGAACCTAGAACGGATAATCAAATGCGAAAATATTTTCATGAGGGTGTACAATTGGTTTTGGACGGACTTATAAACACATCAGAAATGGTAACAAATATTTTCTCATTAGCTGATCTCAAAAAAGCTTTTGAGTTGAGAGATAATAAAAATGATAAAGAGGCAATTCATGTATTGATTGACTGTGATATGAAAAATAAAAAAGAGTTTTAAAAACAATAATAACTAATCATTAATTATAATGGAATGAAGAAAAACATCAAACTCTTACTTATTTTATCTTTGGTAATGTTTATCTATAATTGTGATAAACAACCAGCCCAAAATAGCACAAAAAGTATAGGTCAAGACTTTAATTTGGTAAAAGGAAAAGTAGACTTCTCAAATAGTAAACAAGAGTTCTACCACTTTTGGAAAAGCACTGGGTATTCGCCTGGAAGTGTCTTGATGCGAAAAGATATGCAACAAACTATGAATTATCTAAGGTCTGTAAACAACTCAGGAATAGTTTACAGTAGACCCCATTACTTATTAAATCTCATTGGAACAAAGGGTTTAGGTACGAAAAACGTTGTTTATGATTGGACACTTTTGGACAAATCGTTAGATGTTCTGGTTGCAAACAATCAAAAATTAATTTTCGAACTTATGGGCTTGTTTAATGGAAAACTTGAAGAGCACCAGATTCGCTACGATAAAGAAGGAACTTATAAAGTAGACTACGAGGATTATTTTAATGATTTTAAAAATCATAATCAATTATTGGCTTGGAAAAGACTTGTAAAAGACTTAGCAGTACATCTTATTGAAAGATATGGTAAGGAAGAAGTTAGATCGTGGTATTTTGAAACTACTAATGAACCCAATATAGAGCATTTTTGGCCATATGATACAGTTAGTTTTTCAAATTACTATGATGCGTGTTCAGAAGGATTAAAAGAGGCTGATCCTCAACTAAGATTCGGAGGTCCTGGAACATCTGAAGGTGGATTAGGAGAGATGTTCAATTCTATTCTAGAACACTGTGACACAGGAACAAACTATTTTACTGGCGAAAAAGGAGTCAGGCTTGATTTCATTTCTGTACATGTCAAACAATTACCGCAAGATATGGTGGATAAAGAAAAAAAAGTTATTGATTACATACGAGAAAATCATCCAAAATTTATTGACAAACCTTTTGTTAATGATGAAGCGGATCCATTGGTTGGGTGGAGTCGAGATTTTTATTGGCGTTCTGGTCCCTGGTATGCCAGTTTTGTAGCTCAAAGCGTAGATCTTCACCAGAAAATACTTGTAGAGAAAAATAACGTCAACTATTCAATTTTAAGCAATGATAATGGGTTTATGGGAGACTGGAAACATAGAACTCACTTTGCAAGATTTAGTAATCCTTTTAACGAAAACAATTTCTCCCTAATCAAAAAGCCTGTTTTTACTGTAATGAGTTTGTTGTCTAGACTAGGCAATCAAAGTTTAAATGTAGGTTATTCTACAAAAAAGGGCAATAACTTAGGAGTGATACCTACAATAAAAGGAAATGACTTTATTGGTGTATTAATTTACAACAAACCAGAAGTAAAAATTAATTACAACGGAGAACCTCGCCCATGGATTACTGATGACGAAAAAAAAATAATTCAAAAACAAGGAATAAATTTAAAACTAGAACTGGTTAACCTCCCTTTCAAATCAGGAAAAATGGTGCATTATAGACTTGATGAAAACCATGGAAATCCTTTTGAAAAATGGATAGAACAAGGTGGCCCTTCCTTTCCAACTTCAGATCAAATAAAAAATATTAAGAGATTCCAAGAACCTGCAGTATACGAACCGATAGTATCCTTCGAATCAAACAATAGAAATCTTGATTTAGAAGTTACTATGCCACCTTCATCAGTTAGTTTAATTCTTATCTCTGGATCCCATAAGAATCAAATAAATAAAGTTAAAAAACCCACTTTAAAAAAATACAACAGTTTCCAAGGAGAAACTGATATTATGATACAATGGCATGACATTGAAAACGATGATTTGTTGAGCTATGAGATTTCTTTTGCAGAAAACGATAGTGACAATTTTAAAATTGTTAGTGCTGGAAATTTAATTGATTGTGCTTACGTACATACATGGAAACCCGAAACCGTTAAAGGTAGATATAAGATTAGAGCAATCGATATATGGGGTAATGTGGGATTATGGTCCGATGAAACACAAATTAACTTTTAAACTTAAACGCAAAATGAATTTTAAAAACAATAATATAATTTCAATTTTAGTACTGCATTTTTCAGTGCTTTTATCACTTTTTTCCTGTAGTAACAAAAATTCTAAAAGTGCTAATAGTCATAATCCTCCAAATGTGATTATAATTTATACAGACGACCAAGGATACGCTGATATAAATTGTTACGGCTCTGAAAATTTAACCACTCCGAATTTGGACAAAATGGCAAAAGAAGGTGTGATGTTAAGTAACTTCCATGTTGCGCAACCAGTTTGTTCAGCCTCAAGAGCTTCACTGCTCACTGGTTGTTATTCAAACAGAATAGGTATTCATGGTGCCTTATTTCCAAATTCAGAGATAGGGTTAAATCCTGATGAAACTACTATTGCTGAAATGTTAAAACCAAAAGGATATAATACAGCAATATATGGTAAATGGCACTTAGGGGACACTGAGGATTTCATGCCAAATAATAATGGATTTGATGACTATTTCGGAATACCATATTCAAATGATATGTGGCCTCTCCACCCATGGCAAGATAAGTTTAAATTCCCTCCATTACCGCTATATCAAAACCATAAAATAATAGATACCTTAACAAATCAGTCAAACCTTACCAAAGTTTTAACCCAAAAAAGCTTAGATTTTATTAAAATCAACAAAAACAATCCATTCTTTTTGTATTTGGCGCATCCACAGCCACATGTACCATTGTTCGTATCGGATGCTTTTAAAGGAAAATCAAAAGCAGGGCTTTATGGAGATGTCATTATGGAACTAGATTGGTCTGTAGGAGAAATATTAAATGAATTAAAAAAACAAGGTATTGATGAAAATACCCTAGTTATTTTTGCCTCTGATAACGGACCGTGGCTTTCCTATGGAGAGCATGCTGGTTCTGCTGGGAAATTAAGAGAAGGTAAAGGAACTGTATGGGAGGGGGGAACTAGAGTACCATGTCTCATAAGAATGCCTTCTACAATTCCTTCTGGAAAAATAGTTTCCACTCCGGTAATGAATATTGATATATTACCTACAATAGGAAGAATTACCGGTGCAGAATTACCTAAAAATGAAATTGACGGTAAAGATATAATGGATGTTTTAACAGGTCAAACTAAACAGCCTGTTCATGAGGCTTATTATTTTTATTACAAAGAAAATGAACTACAAGGAATATTATCTGGGAAATGGAAGATGTACTTCCCGCATAACTATAGATCTTTAAATGGGCGAAAGGGTGGAACAGAAGGCACCCCCTCGCCTTATGAAAGTATAGAAATTCAAAATATTGAACTATACAACCTAGAAAGCGATGTATCAGAAAAAATGAATGTAGCTGAGCATTATCCAAAAGTTGTTGATAAACTTATGAAATTGGCTCAAGACAAAAGAATGGAGTTAGGCGATAACCTTTTTGGGTTTAAAGGCAAAGATAACAGACCTGCGGGTATAAAATAATTACTCAATGGATAGACTAAAGTATTATGCTAAATTATAAAATTATCAGAAGAAAAAAATACATGTTGTACATATATTTTTTAACGTTTATTTTACAAATTAGTTGCATAAGCTCTAAAAAAAACTCAATTCAGAACAATAGTCATCTCATTTATCAAGATAATTTTGACAAAGGTTTAGGGAATTGGTTTTTGGAATATTCGCATGGAAAAATTTTTATTAATGATTCTAAAAAATTAGAAATAGATGTTAACGAAGGTGCCTCAATATGGTATAAAGAAAAACTTACTGGTAATTATACAATAGAATATGAAGCTACAGTGATTCAACATGATATTAAAAAAGACCGTGTAAGTGATTTAAATTGTTTTTGGAAGGCTAAAGACCCAAATAACCCTGAAAATCTTTTTAGCAAAGCTAGAAATGGTAATTTCAATGAATATAACAGCCTTGAGTTATATTACGCTGGAATTGGTGTTCATAATAATACAAGGACAAGATTTAGAAGATATGATGGTACAGGCAATAAACCTTTATTACCTGAACACGACCTTTATGATGAAATATATTTACTTAAACCTAATGAAATTAATGATATCAAAATAATAGTTAGAGATAATAGAGTGAAATTTTACAGGAACGAAAGGCTTATATACGATTTTTTAGACAAAAACCCAATAAAGGATGGGTGGTTTGCTTTTAGAACCTATAAGAGCCATTTAGAAATAGACAATTTTAAGATATATAAAAGACACTATCCCGTAAAGAGTGTTTTACTTTTGGATGTAAATTGGTTGGTAATTTTATTTCTAGTTTTTACTTATCCTAAGTACCATTACATCATGTGCATCAATTTTTGTACTTATATACTTTCCTTCTTTTTTAATATTTTTATGAAGCCATAAATCCCTTACTAAAATCATTTCTTCTTCATCCACTCCCAAATCTTCCCATTTTAGCATTAAATCTTGTGCAAAATCTGCTCTATTTAAAATACATACTGCCATTTCCTTATTTAACAAAGGCTTTAAGAATATTTCAATGCCGTTTTCATCATATATTTTCTCTGCTTGTTTGCAAAGTTTATCTTGATTAATATCAATCAATTCTTTGTTTGTTATTATCTCAAGAATTTCATCGGGAATATTTCTCACATCACTACCCAACATCAATGGCGCAGTAAGTATACACCATAATGAAAAATGCGATCTATTTTCAGACAAAGTTAACTTTCCATTTCCTACTTCAAGCATGTCAGGATCGTTAAATGAGTCTGGTCCTGATAAAGTTGCTAAACCTTCTTGACTATCTAAAATTTGCATAATTTTACCCCAAGTAGGATTAATATCATTAGTTGTTCTCCACATTGTCCCTAATTCAGGAGCCCAATGAAATAATTCTTTTCTATTCTGAGGTGTTATTTTTATTTGCTTTCTATATGAACGCGCATTAGGAATTTGGCCACTAACCCAACCTTTTTCGCAAATTGCATATACTATAGAACTATCGATATCTGAAAGCGCATTGTGCATGGCTTTTAACCTTTTTAAAATTAACTCTCCTGAGTTTGACTTTTCTTTATTTCTTGCTGGGCAATAATCATACTTCACAAACTTAACCCCCCAATCGGAAAACTGTTTTGCATGTATCCTTTCTAATCCTAAACTACCAGGGTATCCTCCACATGTTAATTTATTCGGACTTGAATATATACCTAACTCAAACCCTAGTGCATTAACGTAGTCAACTAATGACTCTATGCCATTAGGAAATTTTTTTTCATCCGCTAACAAAAGACTATCTTTTCCTAGAGATTTTGACTGCCATCCATCATCAATTACGATATATCGATAGCCACAATCGATTAATTTTTGCTTTTTCATCGCATCAGCAGTCTCCTTAATAAGATTCTCTGATACATTAAAACGAAATTTATTCCAAGAATTCCAGCCCATTGGAGGCGTCACTTGACCATTTGATTTTAAAGTAACCACACATAAAACGATAATTAGAATTGAACACCTAATCTTTTTTTTCATTGTAATAATTTTTAATTTATACTAGAAATTATATTTACTTAAATAAGAACCATAATTATTAAGTTTAAGACTTATTCTAATTATAAACTTTTGTGTTCTCTCGAATAATAAAATTGAGCAAAACCCAAAAATATTATAAAAGATAATTAATACTGAAAGTTAACAATGCGAGTATTAATAATGGATGAACTATTCTAAAATAATTTTGAAAACATTTGCATAATCATTGAGTTCAACTTCAGGTACTATAAAATATGTTGAACTATCAGTTACTTCAACTTTAACATTCGAATTATTAGTTAATTCAACTACACTTTTTATTGGTGTAGCCGTTGGATACCTGTGAGGTGCTAGCTCTCGTATTTTTAAACGGCTACCCTTCTCTGGCTTTCCTAAAAACATTAAATAAATAATTTTTTCATCTTTGGATTGTGTAAACCTATAATCTTCAAAAGTATAGACATTGGTTGTCGTCATCCCTCCATGAGTACCCGCCTTTGGTACTGTAGGCCCTCCTCCGTGAATCAACCAAGGTTTGGTATTATAAATTGCTTCTCCATTTACTTTAAGCCATTCGCCAATTTCCTGTAATACTAGCTCCTGCTCCACAGGTATTGACCCGTCCGCTCTTGGTGAAATATTTAATAATAGTGTCCCATTTTTACTCACTATATCTATCAAGCTGTGTAAAACCATTGAAGTTGGTTTTATTTTAATATCATCAGTATAAGACCAAGATCCAAAATTAACAGTATCATCAGTCATCCATAGAGGCTTAAAAATTTCTGTATGACCGCCTTTTTCAATATCATTTATACCTACCGATAAAGGAAGGTCATGTTGCTTATATATTATTGCAACTTCTTGTTGCTTCTTTTGCGCCTCATTGAGATAATAAGCACAAAATTCCTTTCTATGTTTTTCCGGAATCAAATTAAGCCACGAATCAAAGTATATAACATCAGGAGAATACTCATCAATAACCTCCTTTAACTTTTCAAACCATATTTCATAGAATTTATCCTCATTAATATTTCCATACAATAAAGATAATTTAGGGTCTGTTGAAGATGTATGCCAATTTTTATCATAAATAAAATGGCTATCATAAGTTCCGTCATTGGGTGTTGTCGAATTTCTTTGAAGTAATCTGGCATGGTGGAAACTTGTAAAAAACTTTAAGCCTGCGTTATTGATTTCGGTTTTTAATAAACCTAAAATATCTTTCTTTGGCCCCATGTCATTTGCATTCCAAGGATTAACATTACTATTCCACATCGAAAATCCATCATGATGTTCTGCTACCAAACCTCCAAACCTTGCGCCGGCAGTCTTCATTAAATTTGCATATTTTTTAGCGTCAAATTTAGGGGCCTTAAAAAGAGGAATTAAATCATGATAACCGAATTCTGACTGATCTCCATAAGTGTTTTTATGAAATTCAAAAAGAAAACTATTTTTATCATACATGTACCTGGGATACCATTCTGTGTACTTTTCCGGAACAGTATAAACACCCCAGTGAAAATATATTCCAAACTTTCCGTCTCTTAACCAATCTGGTGTTTGTTGATGATTGGAAAGAGACTCCCAACTAGGCGAAAATGTCATGAAACTAGTATCTTCATTATTAGAGGTTTCATTTCTATGATTACAACTGAGCAAAGTACTGAAAAATAGAATCATTATAGAAAGCTTAATACATTTTTTGTTTTTTTTCATTTTTATGCGTTTTTATTACATTCATACATAGGGTAGGTTAAATCCCTTTGTGTTTAAATTTATTGTAAAGTTCCATTAAAAAAAGTTTTACTGATGTCAAAATGTTTCATAAACAGTTTATATTAGTTACGCATCACATTGAATAAAATCAATTCCTAGAATTTGACCGTTCTATTACGAAACCCAAATCAATACAACTATAAAAAGTATTCAAAACATGAATTACTTTAATTTTTATGAATGTTCGGTAGGTAAATAACCAAAATACTTTTTAAAACTATTTGAAAAATAAGAAGGTGAATTAAAGCCCACCATATAACCAATTTCAGAAATTGAATACCGTTTTTTTTCAATAAGTTTGATAGCTTGACCAAATCGAACTTTTTTAATGAAGTCTGTTGCAGACTCTCCTGTAATTGCCTTTAACTTCAAATGCAAATTTGATCGACTCATTCCAATTTCTTTGGCAAAAATTTCTACAGAAAAATTTGCATTACTAATGTTTTTTTCGACGATTGTTTTTGCATTACTCAAAAACTCCTTATCCAAATCACTAAAAGCAACTTCTTCAGGATGTATTTCTAGTGATTGTGAATAGAAATCCTTTAATCGTTTTCTTGATTTAATAACGTTTTTAACTTTTGCCTCAAGAAGAGATAGAGAAAATGGTTTTGCTATATAATCATCAGCCCCAGAATTAATTCCTTCAAGTTGATTTTCAATGCTAGTCTTGGCAGTTAACAATATAATAGGTATATGTGCGGTCTTTATATTCTGTTTAACTTTTTTGCAAAAATTGACACCATCCATTTTTGGCATCATAATATCAGATATGACTAGACTAGGATTTATTTTTTTAAGCATATCATAGGCCTCTAAACCATCAGGAGCAGTGTAGACAACGTATTTCTTTGAAAAATTCCTGAAAAGATAATTAGAAATATCCATATTGTCCTCAACAATTAAAATTGTGTCAACCTTTTCCTTTAGATTTTCAATGGCATGATTGTCTCTGATACTTTCCTCCAAATGATCACTGATTTTGAGTTGTTTATTCATTTTATTAGACTTATCACCAGATACTTCTTCAGTTGAATATGATTCATTATTCAAGGGTAAACTAATTATAAATTTGGTACCAACTCCCTCAATACTCTCAACTTTTATTTCTCCCTGATGTAATTTTACCAACCTTTTTGAAAGAGCTAATCCTATTCCTGTTCCAGAATCTTTATCATTAGAGTTCGTACTATAATATCTTTCAAAAATCAGCTCTAATTGTTCCTCTGCTATTCCTTCTCCAGAATCTTCAATCTCAATTATTACCCTAGCTTTTTCTCTAAGAACATTTACACTAACAGAGCCACCAAATGGTGTAAATTTTAATGAATTAGACAATAAATTATACATAATTTTTTCAATGACATCAGGATCAAAATACATTTCTATTGTTTTCTCATTTGAATTGAAAGAGTATATAATATTATTCTTAGATGCCAAAGAAGCAAATGACAGATAAATATCATTTATTACACTTACTATTTCCCCTTTCGAAGCATTTAGTTTCATTTTATTTGTTTCTAATTTCCTAAACTCTAATAGTTGGTTGATTAAACGAAGTAATCTTTTAGCATTTTTTTCTACAAGAATAATTTGGTCTCTTAACCATTCATCCGAAATATTCTTTTCTAAAACTTTTTCCAAAGGTGCCAATATTAGAGTTAATGGCGTTCTAAACTCATGAGTTATATTTGTAAAAAATTGTATTTTCATTTGATTAACTTGAGCCAACTTTAACTTTTCTGATCTTATCTTTTTAAGATCATTAATTGTTTTTATTCTATCCGTAATAATTTTATATAGAAAAATAATCGTTAATATTAGTAGAACTATATAAATGCATAAGGCCCAAATTGTTAGCCACCAAGGCCTTAAAACTAAAATATTTAAGCTTTTGATTGATTGACCATAGTTAGAATCTGAGTCAAGTGCTATGACTCTAAATTTATATTCTCCTGGGGAAATATTTGAGTATGTAGCTTGATTATTTTCAGAACATATCCAATCCTCATCATAGTTTTCCATTTTCCAGCAATACCTAACTTTATTATTATAAGAATAGTTCATAGCGGAAAATTCAAGAGTTATAGAATTTTGTTCACTTTTTAATATTAGATTTTCAGTAAAGTTTATATGGTGCTCTAAAATATTACTGATGTCATCTGGTAATATTTTCTCATTATTGACCTTGAGAGCATTCAAATTCACTTTTGAATTAAATGCAGTATCATGAATTTCGTTTGGTTTAAAATAGGTAATACCTTTTGTTCCTCCAAAAACAAAAGTACTATCTCTAAGCATTGCATAAGAAGAAACCATGAACTGGTGGTTTTGCACACCGTCTGCTTTGGTATATTTCTTAAACTTATTTGTTTTTAAATCAAGATGAGAGATTCCTGAATTTGTGCTTATCCATAATCTTCCACTGTTATCTTCTAAAATACCCTGAACAACGTTGTTAGAGAGTCCATCTTTAGTAGTATATTGAACAAAGTTTTGCTGAAGTTCGTTAAAAACATTTAATCCCCCATTAGTTCCAACCCACAACCTTCCTTTACTATCTTCAAATATACAAGTTATGTAGTTCTCAGTTAATGAATTTTTATTTCCTGAGATCTTTTTGTAGGACTCAAAAGTATCTTTATCTGGATAATATACATTAAGTCCATCATAGGTTCCAACCCATATTCTATTTAATGAATCTTCAAATAAAAAAGATATATTTTTTGATGTTAAACGATTCCCTTCAAGTCCTTCATCAATACGCTTTAAACTCTCATCTGAAAGTTTAAAAATGTAAAGCCCATTTTCTGTACCTAGCCATATCTGAGATTTTCTATCCATTAATATAGAATAGATTCCATTATTCTTAAAATTTCCTTTTGAATCCTCTATTCTGAATATTTTACTCTTGTTTGTCTTAGGGTCATAATAATTTAGACCGTTATCATGAGTACCTACAAGCAGTTTTCCATCTTCAAGGGCTAAAATAGATTTTATATTATTTGAGCTAAGCGAACTGTTGTTTCCTTCTTCAGAAGAAAAAAAAGTAATCTTATTGTCTTCCCTGTCCCATAAATTTAACCCCTTATCGTTTGTTCCTATCCAAACAGTGCCGTCTTTATTTTCAGTAATAACACTTACTACATTGTCACTTAAAGATAGTTCTCCACCATTTTGGTCTATTAAATTAAACTTTATATTATTTGGGTGATAGTAACTAATACCTGCATAATATGTTCCCAACCACATACCACCATCATTATCTTTATATATATTCCTAACAGAATTCTGACCTAAGGCATATATTTTTGTATTATCTTGATAATAATTATCATAAATATCTCTAAGCGGATCGTAAATACTTAACCCTATGAACGTACCTACCCATAGTTTCCCATCATTATCATAGGAAATAGAACGTACATTATCATTACATAATGAATTTGGATTAGCTATGTTATGCTTTCTTATTTTCTTTAGCTTAAAATCAGCATCAAGTTCCACAAGTCCATCCCCATCTGTGCCAACCCAAAAGCCACCTTCTTTTCTTTTACTTATAACTCTTATTCCTTTTTTTATACCGGGAAGTACAATTTCCGTTAAGATATACCTCTCACAGTCAAAATTAAATAAGCCCACATCTGTGGCTAAAATCAAATTATTCTCAAATGCAATTACATCCTGAATTATTTCAATATTAACACCTTTCGGTGCTAAAATTGTTATAGATTCAAAACTATCACTTTCATTATCAAACTTGTATAGGCTTCCTTCAAAAGTACTAATCCATAAACCTGCATTACCATCTTGTTCGATGTCCGAAACAAATCTTACACTATTACCTTTTACTAATTGAAAATTATCAAATCTATCTTTTTTAGAATCATATCTACTCACTCCCTTATTACCTCCAATCCACAACACCCCAAAACTATCTATATATACCTTTCGCAACGGGTTTGAAAGCAATGAGTTCGGATTTTCCTTGTCATTTCTGTAAACCGTAAATTGAGAGCCATCATACTTATTAAGGCCATCGTTGGTGGCAAACCACATATAACCCAAAGTATCTTGAGTTATTGAAAACACAGTACTTTGAGACAACCCTTCTTCATTTGAAATTTTTTCAAAAAGTATATTTCCTTGATCTAAGTAATTTTGAGAAAGACCATTGTAATAATTAAGCATTACTAAAAAAAGAAAAAATACTTTAAAAGAAATAAACTGTTTAATATCAATCCTTGATATATCCAAATAGTGCTTAAATTTCATTCATCTTAAATTTAGAACAAGAAAATTAGTGGTTTTTATTACGGACTAACTTTCAAACTTTGTTGTGATTATATTATTTTAAGTTGCTAATATATTTTATAAAACAGAAATCATATTAATTTGGCGATTTTATTAACAAACATCTGCAATCACTTAACACGTAAAAATAATTCTATAGTTTAAAAACTTGCTCTAACGGAATCCATTTTTCGCCATCTTTGGCCCAGGGTAATTCTTGTTGGTAGTTCCACATTAGGTTTTCCCATTCTTGAACTTTTGGGTTGTTCGCATCCATTTCCGCTTTTTTAACAGGATCAAACGTGTCATCAACTTCCATAATCATAAACATGCGGTTTCCTGTTAAATAAATTTCCATATCTACAATACCAGCATCTTTAATACTTTTAGTGATTTCTGGCCATGCGTTTCCAGCAGCATGGTATTCTTTATATTCAGCGATTAGTTTAGAGTCATCTTTTAAATCGCATGCGTAACAATAGCGTTTTGTTGTCATGAGTTTTTAAGGTTTCGTTTGTAGCTAGTGAACCCGTAAAAGGCCACAACAGCTAAGCAAATTAATGGTAAAATAAAAGAGAAATTTACTTCAGGAATAAAGCCTAGAACTTGAACATCAGCAAAACCACTTCCTCCCCAGTCAAGTATACTGCCTTGGAGTACAGGCATTAAAGCACCACCAACAATAGCCATTACTAGACCCGCTGAACCAATTTTTGCTTCATCTCCCATATCTTTCAGTGCTATACCGTAAATGGTTGGGAACATAATAGACATAAAAACTGAAATAGCTACCAGTGATATTAAGCCAGCTAATCCTGATAATAATATTGTTCCTGCACACATAATAACGCCACCAATTCCAAATAACATAAGCAATCGTGAAGGATTAACTTTTTTCATTAATGCGGTACCAATCCAACGTCCTGTTAAAAAAGATATCATTGCAGCAACATTAAAATAAGTAGCGGTATAATCTGTACCATGAGTTTCGTTAATATTGTCTACATACTGAAAGATGTATGTCCAACACATGATTTGAGCGCCTACATAGAACGCTTGTGCAATAACACCAAAAATGTAGTTTTTATTAACTTTTAATTTTTTGAACGATTCAGATAATGACATTTTATCTTCATCTGCCGTTTTAGGCATTTTAGTAGCGATAATAATACCCATGATTACTAAAACTAAAACACCAAGTGCAATGTATGGGACACTAATAATGCCAAGGTCGTTTTCTCGAACAGCGGCTAATTCTTCTGACGATAAGGCTTTATAAGCTTCTTCTGTGTAGTCATCAGAGCGTAGTGCACCAATTACAAAAACTTGTGCTATTATCATTCCTGTAAGTGAGCCAATAGGGTTGAAAGCTTGAGCTAAGTTTAGGCGTTGTGTTGCTGTTTCTTTATCGCCTAAAGCAAGTATTAACGGATTTGAGGTTGTTTCTAAAAATGCCAAACCACAGGTAATTACCCATAATGAAATTAAGAAAAAGTTAAACTCTTCATTAGCTGCAGCTGGGTAGAACAAAAAGGCCCCTAAAGCATAGAATGAAAGCCCCAGAATTATTCCAGATTTATAACTGTATTTTCTAATAAACAAAGCTGCTGGTAAGGCCATAAAGAAGTAACCGAAATAAAATGCAAATTGTACTAATGACGCTTGAACATTTGATAATTCTGGCATTACTTTTTTAAAGGCAGAAACCATAGGGTTGGTTAAATCGTTTGCGATACCCCAAAGGGCGAATAAAGAAGTAATTATTATAAAAGGAAACAAAAGTTCTTTTCTAACTACTGGTATATTTTTTGTTTTACTCATAAATTTTAGGTTTAAGTTAGTAGGTTGCAATGCACAATGTGAACAAAATAAAAATTAAGTTACTTGTGTTTTATTGCATAACAAATGATTTATTCTGTTAATAGAGATCGGTCTAAATGTACATAACCACCATCAACAGTTATAAATTGACCAGTTGTATGCGATGAACGTTCTGAAATGGCAAATAGGCATTGGTCTGCAATCTCTTCTGGTGTTGTCATTCGGTTTTCTAAAGGAATTTTCTTGACAATAGATTCTAGTTTTTCTTCGCCGTTTTCTAAGGTTTTAATCCATTGATCATATGCAGGGGTCCAACTTTCTGCTATAATAATAGCGTTTGAACGAATACCATCTTTTATTAAATCAACGGCCCATTCTCGGGTTAACCCTAGTACACCTCCTTTAGATGCTGCGTAGCCCGATGTACCTCCTTGACCGGTTAATGCCACTTTTGAACCTATATTCAAAATGTTTCCTTTTACCTTTTTAATCATTGGTAAACAGAACTTTGTCATGGCAAAAAAGCTAACCATATTGAGTTTTAGGGAGTACATAAAATCATCCATTGAAGCATCAAGTCCGGCACCATCATTAACACCAACATTATTAATTAAAGCATCAACACGACCGTATTTTTCTTCAATAGTTTTGGCGGCGCGTTCTATTTGTTTGTAATCAGATAAATCGGTTTGAACGAAAATTGAATCAATACCTTGGTTTTGTAAAGCTTCAGCGTACCCAAAACCTCTGGCATTTCTGTCTACAATAACAGGAATTGCGCCTTCATTGGCTAACGACTGTACTATAGTTTCTCCAATACTACCTTTTATTCCGGCAGCTCCTGTTACAACTACTATTTTATTTTTTAGACCTAAATCCATATTCTTTATTTTATTGTTTTAAATTGTAAAATTCCACAGCATTTTTACCCATAATTGCTTCATGTTCTGAAGACGATAATGGTGCGATAAAATTGGTTACTAATTGTTTTACTTTTGAATAATTTCCTGCTACCAAACACACGGGCCAATCTGAACCAAATAGAATTCTTTTTGGACCAAAGGCTTGTAAAACGACATCCATATACGGATAAATTTGTTCTGGTGTCCAACTGTTGAAATCGGCTTCAGTAATCATACCAGATAACTTGCAGTATACATTTTCATGTTTAGCAATTTCCTTAATAAGGACTGCCCATCCCTCATAAAAACCATCTTTTATGTATGGTTTTGCAATATGATCGATAACAAATTTTTGATTTGGAAAGCTTTTTACAAATTCGAGTACTGCACCCAATTGATACGGAAACACCAAGATGTCATAAGTGAAATTGTGTTTTTCTAGATGAGCAATACCATTTTTAAAATTTTGTCTCAGCAAGAAATTATGATCTGGTTCGCCTTGAACAACATGACGGAAACCTTTTATAATATCAAATTGTTTGTATTGTTCTAAAACTGATTCAATGGTTGTTTCGTCTCTAAAATCAACCCAGCCTACAACTCCTTTTATAAAGTTGTTTTTTGCAGCCAATTCAATTAAGAAATTAGTTTCGGCAAGCGTTTGATCGGCTTGAACAGCTATACAACCATCAATTTTATTTTCGGTATATACGCGTTGTAAATCTTGAGGTAAAAAGTCACGACGGATAGTCTTCATAGAATCATCTATCCAGTCGTGTTTTTTAGGCTCGTAATTCCAAAAATGCTGATGTGAATCTATTACCATCATAAAATTTTATTTACTAAAATCTTGTAAGGCCGCTTGCATGCCGTTATTCACAATGTTTTCTAAGTTGGTGGTTACAGTTTCTAGTAAACCTTCAAATTGTGTTAAATCAACACCCCAGAAATCTTGGTTTTGAAGTGTTGCTTTTGCCACATCAGCGATATTTCCTGCTGCCCATTGTGTTTTAAAGAAATCTAAAGCCGATTGGTCATCTTTTAATGGGATGGCTTCTCCGTTGCGCTCGCCTTTATAAAATGCGATTAAAGCAGCTAAAGAAAATAATAAGCGTTGTGGTAATTCGCCTTTTCTTTTGATGTATTCTAAAACTGATGGTAGAACTCTGGTTTTATATTTTGAAGTCGAATTCAAAGATATACTAATTAACGCGTGTTCTAAATACGGGTTTCTAAACCGATCAATAACATCATTAGCAAATTGATTCAATTCGTCTTCTGGTAAATCTAAAGTTGGGCAGATTTCATTGAAAATAGCATCTCTTAAAAAACCACCTACAACCTCGTCTTCTAATGATTCACGAACACGATCAATACCATATAAATACCCAACAGGTACTAAGCTAGTATGTGCACCATTTAGAATTCGTACTTTTCTGGTTCTATAAGGCTCCATATTATCTGTGAAAACAATATTGAGTCCGCAAGCTTCAGCAGGTAGTTCTTCTTTTACAGCTTCTGGCCCTTCAATAACCCATAAGTGAAATTGTTCGCCTTCAACTACTAAATTGTCTTTATAGCCAAGTTCTTTGGTAATGGCATCCATTTTATCTCTTGGGTAGCCTGGTACAATTCTGTCAACAAGGGTATTGCAGAAAATATTATCATCGTTAATCCATTCTACAAAATCAGCACCTAAATTCCAATCTTCAGCATATTGAAGAATGATTTTTTTAAGATTATCGCCATTGCGGTCAATTAATTCACATGGAATAACGATAAGGCCTTTGTCTGAAGCAGCACCAAAAGTTTGGAATCTTTTATATAATAATGCAGTTAATTTTCCAGGGAAACTGCTTTGAGGCGCATCCTCTAATTTATCATTAGCGTTATAGGCTATGCCAGCTTCTGTAGTATTAGAAATAACAAAACGTAAATCTGGATTTTCAGCATTTGCTAAGTAATCAGCATAGTTTTCATAAGGATTAATACCTCTTTGTATGCAATCTATAATCTCATGTTCGCTGATGGCTTTGCCATTTTTAATGCCGTTAAGATATAATGTATATAAACCGTCTTGGTCATTCAACATCTTGATTAAGCCTTGGTCAATTGGCTGAACTGCCACTACACCAGCATCAAAATGAGCTTGTTTATTCATTTCATGAATCATCCAGTCCGCAAAAGCTCTTAAAAAATTGCCTTCGCCAAATTGTATAATACGTTCGGTGTATGTTTTAACGTTTGCGGTTTTTCTATTTAAGTTATTCATAGTTTTATGTTATAATGAAACTCCTCGTTTCCAAGGAATAAAATCGTTGTTTCCGTGAAGCACTGCTTTTGATGCAACTTCGCCACTAGCAACTTTTATGATGTGATCTAATATTTTTTCGCCCATTGAAGCAATGGTGTCTTCGCCTGTAATTACTGTACCCGCATTAATGTCGATAATATCATTCATACGTTGGTACAAATTAGTGTTACTTGACATTTTTAAAACAGGGGCAACAGGGTTTCCCGTTGGCGTACCAAGACCAGTTGTAAATACCACAACATTACAGCCAGAACCCACTAATCCGGTGGTAGATTCAACATCATTACCAGGCGTGCAAAGTAAATTTAAGCCTGGTTTTGTAACTTGTTCTGTATAGTCTAAAACTTCAACTACAGGCGATGTTCCGCCTTTTTTGGCCGCGCCAGCCGATTTCATAGCATCGGTAATTAAGCCATCTTTTATGTTTCCAGGAGATGGGTTGTTTTCAAACCCTGAACCAACGGCTACAGCAGCTTCTGAATACGCACGCATTAATTTTGAAAACTTTTTGGCATCTTCGGTAGTTTCGCATCGGTTAATTAGTTCTTGCTCAACACCGTTTAATTCTGGAAATTCTGATAATACCGGACTTCCGCCAAGTGCTACCAATAAATCGGAAGCATAACCTAGAGCTGGGTTAGCTGAAATCCCTGAAAAGCCATCAGATCCACCACATTCTAAACCAAGTACGAGTTTGCTTAAAGGCGCAGGTTGCCTTTCTATTTTATTGGCTTCAGTAAGACCAATAAACGTGTGTTTAACGGCTTCTTCTATAAGATGTCTTTCACTTTCGCTTTTTTGCTGTTCTAAATAATGAACAGGTTTATCGCAGTTAGGATCGATAGCATCAATGGCTTTTTGAAGCATTTCTATTTGCGCATTTTGGCAACCCAAACTAAAAACTGTTGCACCAGCAACATTAGGGTTAGTAATATAACCAGCAAGAAGCTTGCAAAGCACTTCAGAATCTTGACGTATACCACCACATCCGCCATCGTGTTTTAAAAATTTTATACCATCAACATTGGGGAAGATGCGATTTTTTGTCATCTCCTCTTTAGTTGTTATAATTGGTGTATTGAAAATGTCTTCGGCACTAGCGCCAGATTTATACTTACGAATTAAAGCATCGGTGTCAACTGCAAAATCTTTTTTGGTTTCATAACCGAGCTTTTCAGAAAGTGCGCCTTCTAAAACATCTAGGTTTCTATTTTCACAGAATGTTAAAGGAATAACTAACCAATAATTAGCTGTACCTACTTTGCCATCTTTTCTATGAAATCCATTAAATGTTCTACCTTCAAAATTTGAAGCGTCAGGAGCTGTCCACGTGAATTTTTCTTTAGAATCATTAAATTCTGCCGAAGCATGTTTTACATTGTCAATAGTAATGGCGCAACCTTCTTTTATGGGTTTAGTGGCTTTTCCTATTAATACACCATACATGTAAATCTCGTCGCCAACATTAAAGTCGTTAAGCGCAAATTTGTGTTTTTGCTTAATGTTTTCTTTTAAAGTAATTTCTTTGCCGGCGACTTTTGTTACTTTTCCTTTTTCTAATGGATTTATGGCAACAATAACATTGTCTCTTGGGTCTATTTGAACGTAATTTTTAGACATCTTTATTTTTAGTTAAAACTTACTGTTGCTTTAATAACGCCTGTTTCTGGTTTTAACCAGCTATCAAAATGTTCTATCATTTTCGTAAACGGTACTTGATGCGTGATGAACGAATCTGTAGGGAATTGATTTAAAACACTAATAACATGCTCAAAATCTTCGGTTGTTGCATTCCTGCTACACATTAAAGTCATTTCTTTGGCATGTACTTTGGGATGTGTATAAGTTAATTCGCCTTTAGATAAACCAACAAGAATAAAACGACCACCATGCGACATATAATCAGGACAAGCCTCTAAAGCATATTTGTTTCCGGAGGCATCAAAAACAGCAGTGCATAAATCGCCATTAGTGATTTCTGAAATTTCATTAACCGCATGTTCTCCGGCTTTTACAATATAATCTACACCAATTTTTTCTTTGGCATATTCTAAGCGTTGCTCATTCATATCGATGGCTACTACTTTTGCACCAGCAATTTGCGCTAATTTCATGATTCCAATCCCAATTGGACCACAACCCACAACAGCTACAGTTTCCCCTTTTTGAATATTGGCTCTTCTCACTGCATGGGCTCCAATAGCAAGAGGCTCTACAATAGCCATTTCATTGTTAGATAAGTTGTTGGCCGGTAAAAGTATGTCTGCAGGTACGGTAATTTGTTCCTGCATTCCGCCATCGGCATGAACACCTAAAACTTTAATATTGGTGCAGCAATTTGTTTTTCCGTTTCGGCATGCAATACATTCTCCGCAGCTAACATAAGGCATAACAACAACTTTGTCGCCTGCTTTTATACCGCGTTCATTTTCTCCAATTTCTAATACTTCAGAAGCTAATTCATGCCCTAATATTCTAGGGTAGGTAAAGAATGCTTGGTTTCCGCCATAAGCATGTAAATCGGTACCACAAATACCAACGCTGTTTATTTGTAATAAAGCTTCGCCTTCTTTTCGTACAGGAGCCTCCTTTTCTTTCAATTGAAATTCTCCTGGTTTTTCGCAAACAATGTATTTCATATTGTTATTTTTCATGTAAACATTTGTCATATTAAGTAGTGGCTACTACATGAAGGGCTTGTCACAACTGTACAGCCCATGTATATGCATGATTTCCTCTTGGCTTAGTATTACTGACATCTATTTCTAACCCATTTTGTGTTTGATTCCAGTTAGTTTTAGCATTGTTCCCTAGCATACTAACAGATTTTATTTTTTCCTTTAAATATTTCGAATTTAGTCCCATAGACTCTATTATTAACTTATCTTTTGGCCAACCTAGAGTGTGTACATAAACTATTTTTCCGTCCTTTGAAGATGTAAAGCGAATATCATTTCCTGTGAATTCAACTGGTTTTTTTTCATATTCGTCCATCCCTCTTCCCTTATCATAAAGATTAGGACCTTCGCCATGTATTTTCCAAGGTCTGGTCTTATAAATCCCTTGTCCGTTTATTTTTAAAAAATCTCCTATAGCATAAAGTATTTTTTTTTGGTCGTCAGGTATTGTACCATCTGCTTTAGGGCAGGCATTTAATAATAACACACCATTCTTACTAACGATATCAATTAATTCGTGGATCAATTCTCTTTCGGGTTTTAATTCTATATCTGGAACCCATATCCATGTATATCGAGCAAGAGCATCGTCAGTTTGCCACAACCTATCCGACGAGTTTGCTTGCTTACTCCTCTCCACATCAAGCACACCAACCCCAGAAGGCAAATCGTCATTTTTTCTAGTAATAATAACATCTTTTTTCCATTCAGCTTCTTTATTATAATAGTACTGAGCCATACGAATTTTATATTCATCTGGAATATTCTTTAATTTAAAATCGAACCATAATTGATCAGGTTTAAATTCATCTATAACTTCTTTCATCTTCAAAAACCAGTTTTCATATGCTATTTTGGAACCTTCTTGTCCATAAAGATCTGCATATTCTGGATCCCCTGTATCTAAACTATCCTGCTTCACAAAAAAACCACTAACGTTATATGAGTGGTGGAATGATGTAACTACTTTCATATCTCGTTTTCTAATAGCTTTAACTAATTCTCCTGCAATATCTCTTTTTGGTCCCATGTCAACAGCATTCCATCTGTTAACTTTGCTACCCCACATGGAAAAGCCATCATGATGCTCTGCTACAGGTCCAGCGAATTTAGCTCCAGCTTTCTTATATAATTCGGCCCATTCCTCAGCATCAAAATTTTCACATTTAAAAAGTGGTATAAAATCCTTATAACCAAAATCCTTAATCGGACCATAAGTCTTTCTATGGTAATCTTTCACCTTTTGATACTTCTCCTTTTCATAGGAATACATTTTACGAGGATACCACTCATTTTCAAATGCTGGAACACAATAAACCCCTAAATGGGCATAAATACCAAATTTGGCATCTTTAAACCATTCCGGTATGTTTTGTTTGGACAATGACTCCCAATTACTTTCAAACTGATGAAATGTATCATCCTTTTTATTGATATTATGTTTTTTACCACAAGCAAATACAAGTATCAAGGATATATATAGTGCTATTTTCTTCATGAAGCTTTGTTTGTTCAATTATACTTAGGTTATTACTTAAAACTTATTTCCCACTCAAAGTTCTTAGTTATTTTAGTTGTAACATTCGCAATTAAAAGGCTTCCTTTTAATTCAAATGGAATCTCTGATTTATTGAAAATAACTTTATCTACTTCCATTGCAGAAGGAACAACAATCCGAATTTCGTAATTATCATCTTCAATATTTTTGGTTTTTAGTAAGAAGGTTTTTGTTTTTTCATCCCAAATTTCTTCAACGACATCAACTATACCCTGAGTTATATGTCTAGAAGTTGATATTACTTGTGGATGTGATTTCTTTTTTCTAATTGAAAAAACCCTACAGCTAGCTTTTGGTATTTTCAACTTTAAATTCTCTTTTACTTCCTTGTAACTACCAGTCCAATACTCGTAAACATCATAATTTTCATCAGAGTCTAAACCTAGTTTCTCTAAATCTTTATTGAAACCTAGTTCAGTGTCATCTTCCCAATTAAAAACAGCTACTATTTTTTGGTCCAGGACAGGGTTATCCAATTCCCAAATCTTAGGAAAGAATTCTTCAAATAAATCCACCGGTCGGGCAGTTAATCCGTGAGAAGGAAGTGTCCGCTGTAAAAGATGGAGTCTTTCTGGATTCAGATCTGGCAACCACTCACTAAATACATTTAATTGTCCTGAAATTGAAACCCATGAACATATAACTTTTGAATGTTCAATAGGCATTTCATTTCTTACATATAACGGATCTGGATCATTGTACCAAACCTTCCCGTGTAAGAAATATCTATTTGTTCCATGCCAAGGTCCCATTTTTAAGTACTTCCACTCAGGTTTATTATCCGGACCAATTCTCATCGCGTCCATTAATCCAAAAGAAGCTCCAAAAACTCTCATGTTTTGAGAAGTATTACATCCCAGAATAAAAACATCTTTCCCTACTGTATCGCGAATCGTTTTAAGCCCAAGCCTATAGGACTCAATAGGTGTGATATTAGGATTTTCAACTATTTGTTCTCCCAAATGATCATTACCAATATATTCATTATTACCGTATTGATTTTTTGTTGATGTACCCATCCATAGTCCATCTATTTTAAAATACTTATATCCCCAATCATTAGCTAATCTATGAGATATATCACCAACGTATTTTAAAGTTTTTGGGTTTGTCAAATCAAAAGCTGCCCCCCCCCATTTAGCAACATAGGGTGTTCCGTCTTGGTTCTTGGAGAATAGATATTGCTTATCAGAAAAAAAATCGTCATCAAAAGTCCCTGCAAATGGCATCCACCAAATTCCTGGTGTAAGCCCCATATTTTTAATTTTTTCAGCAACAGGTTTCATTCCATTTGGGTATGGCCCATCTTCACGATGGTTTACAAATACCCTCCTTGGTCCATTTTTATACAAACCTCTTTGCCATTTATCATCAATTTGTATGAAATCAAAACCATAAGGCTTTAATTTTTTCTTTGCATCTTCTGATAGCTCAATAATTTTATTTTCATCTGAGGCTCTTCCATTAGGTCTGCTATACCATGTACAATATCCGTCTAATTGCGGGTTTAACTCAATTTCATAGTAATTGGCCACTATGTCTGCATAAGATTCTAGTCCTAATCTACAATCCTTAAAATAACCCAATGCAAGAACTTCCGTGTCAAAATTGCTATGTTCGAGAATATTTAAACGCCCATAATCAATACTTGCTCTAATATTGGTTGTTCCTTTATTAGAAAAATAGTGAATTATACCACTACCTTTATTAGATGAAATCCAACCACCGACAAAACCACTTCTCGTTTCAGGATTTGCTATGGATAAAAACATATAACTTCCTGCAGGAGATACTCTAGATGCTTCATTGATTTTATAAGGTTTTTTATGTAACTTTTTTCCAGAATTAGGTTGTTCATTAACTAAAGTTAATCCGCCTGTTCCCAAAACTCTTAATTTACTATCTTCAACCATAGGCAAAATTTTTGCATCACAAATATCAATCTTATCTACTTTCAACGGTCTTTTTGAAGAGTTAACCACTATTGTCTCTAAAAACGCAAATGGCACACCATCAATCAAACTGACCAATTTAATCTCACCATTTAATAAGTGTATTTCAATAGAGTTTGAAAAACCTAGATTTGAAATTTCATGACTTTTTATAGTTTTAGTTTTATCTTTAACAAAGCTTTTAAACTTCGTTTCAAAAAAAACATTCTCATCTAAGGTTGCTAAAGCAAGTTTACCATCAGTCTCGTCAAATGTTACATGAATAAAATCGCTACTAATTCTGTAAACTTTATTTTTATCATTCAAAGAATAACTATAAAAGAAGGTTTGACATAATAGAAGCAACAATAATGTTTTTTGTTTTATCATTTTCTGTTATTTTTAGCGTTTACATAACTGGTACCAATTGTCCCTTTAGGTTTATTCCCTCGTATTAATACCAATAATTCGTATAGTTCTTTTTCTTTTTCCAAATGTTCCTTAGAAGGGGATGAATTGTCATTTGGATTATTTGGATCATCAACTAGCAAATTATCTTGCTCGCCTGGATCACTTAATAAATTATAGAGCTGACGAGGGGTACCTCCTATTTTACCCCGAGCATTAATAATCATATTATTATTCGAGTCTGGAGTATGATTATTTCCTCCACCAGCAGTTCCATCTATAAGCTTCCATTCACCTTTATAATCCACAATAGCAAATTGCCCCTTACTTGAGTGTTGGATTATAGCTGGTCTCCTTTTTTCAGGCATTTTAGTCCCAGATAAAACTGGTAGAAAGCTTTCTGCATCTGGAGCCTTTGAATTATAGTCTAATTTAAATCCAAAGTAATCAGCCATTGTAGCGATAAAATCACCCTGTAAAAAAACATCTGAAGTAACGGTTTTGGGCTTTACAATTTCTGGCCAACGTATTATAAATGGCACTCGCGTACCTCCTTCCCAATTATCTCGCTTGATACCCTTGTATGGACCATTGGAGTCATGACCTACTTTTATACCTGTTCTATAGGCTGCGTTTTCTGGACCATTATCACTAGTAACAAATACTATAGTATTAGAAGCTAAACTTTTAGGATCATTTGGGTCTCCTAGTGCATCAATAATTTCACCTGCATAATAATCTGTTTGAACCAAATAATCACCATAATCAAAACCTGTGACCCCTTTAAATTTCTGTTGAATTGCATAAGGTTCATGAGGGGCAGGAATTGGTACATATATAAAAAACGGTTCTTCACTAGACTCATAGCACTTCATTAAATCTCTAACTTTTTGACTTTGAATTTGCAAATAGTCCTCTTGTGCAAAACTAGGGTCATAAACTCCAGGTCTTGACTTAAAAGGCATATTTCCTTCTTTCAAATCTTCATTGCTAGCAATTTTCGCTTCAGTAAAATAAACTTTATCATTGTTGACTACACCCCCTTTTATTAAAACATGTACTTTCTTATTATTAGATTCTACCCATGCATAGGGATACATATCTAATGATGCCGTTGTTCCATAGAAATACTCAAACCCATGATGAAAGGGGGTATCTGTAAGTGGTTTTGAGAAATCAATGGTGTTGTTTTCTAGTATTGTTGGTTTTGGATTAGTGGGTAATTTTACTGGCTTGCCTTCTTCATTATAAAATTGCATACCAATATGCCACTTCCCCACCATAGCCGTATGATATCCAAGCGATTTAAACATATTTGCAATAGTAAATTGATTCTTGGGCATAAAAGTTTTACTGTAGCCACCTAGAACTCCACTTTTTAAAGCTGTTCGCCATGCGTATCTACCAGTTAATAAAGCATATCTAGCTGGAGAGCAGACGGCATCAGCAGAATGACCGTTAGTAAAACGGATACCTTGCATAGCCAGTTTATCTAAATTTGGAGTTAGAGTTTGTTTTGAATTACTCAAATATTCCGAATTTACAGGTATCTCCAACCCCGTTGGATTATTAGCTCCTAAATCTCCATAACCTAAATCATCAAAATATAGAATAATCACATTTGGCCTAGATTTAGTTCCTATATTTTGACTAACTCCAAAAGCAGGTATCATTGCAATTAGTAAAATAAGTCTAATATATCTTAATTGAAAAATCATGTTAAAAATTTATTTTTTATTAAAGTCTAAAATAATTACATCCTTTGGGTTTATTTTTAAAGTAACAGTTTCCCCGTATCTCCACTCCTTTTTAAGACCAGTAATTTTTTCTTGCATTGGGGAACTTAAATCAAAAACTAATTGCCCATTGGTATTTGGTAACAGTCCAAATTTTCTGTCTAGCTTAAATGAATACGTTTTTGTTTCTAGGGTAGGATTATGTATTGACACGAAACCTTGATTTTCATTCCATCCTGTATAGCCATACACATTAGTATCTTTATCAATATTTATGTTTTTTAAGTTTACGTTTATTTCATCAAATGTATTTTCTCCTAATGGATTATACCCATGCATTCTAGATCTCTTAAAAGCTGGGTAGGCTTTGTATAACCATTTTAAACCATCAGCTATAACATCGTAATCACTTTTATCTAAACTTCTAACCTGTACATACAGCTCTACCATGGCCGTTCCCCTAGCCAGATTCATAAAAAAATAATTTCTGAAATCTTCAAAATTTGCATCATCAAAGCGGTCTCCTCCATCTTTTGCTGGCTCATGATTAAAGATAGAATTGATTGGTATTTGATTGCCATCAGTTTTAACAGTCTGGTAATAAATACCATCTCGGTAAACCATTTGAGCGTTTCTATCACTACCTCCTTGTGCACCATCTTGCTGGTTAACCAAACTAATAACATCTGTTGTCATTAACCACCATGGGCTTATAGTAGCACCATTATGATTAAGAATACGCACTTTAGGATTGAGTGCTATCATTTTCTCGTAAATTTTGATTAAACGCTCTGTACCTCGGGTAATATAATACCGCTTCATTTCATCAAATTTTTCATCATTCAGTCTTACATCATCTGCAACAATATCCTTAGGTAATAAATGAGTCATTACGGGGGTTCCTCTGTTAGGAACTACTTCAAAAAACCTAGCACCCATGTGGCCAAAAATCCCATCTAACTTGAAATAAACAGCCCCCATATCAACCATTCTGAGTAATGCCTCTTCTAACAATTCCATGTATTTTTCTCCTACCATTGACATAGACTTTGCTACCTTTCCTGTTCTACGATGAGGGCTTCCAACCAAAGTCTCCAAACCATTTTTTTCTAAAACATCTAGATTAGCGGTAGCTCCAAATAAACAAGCAGGACTTGCCCACAGCCCCATCTTTGAACCTTTTTTTTCAATTTCATCTTTTACAGTCTTCATATCTTCATCAAAAACCAATGTATTTACCCCGTACATACCTTTACTCCAATCTTCTAAAGGAGAACGATTTGGTCTTGAATTTTGCCAACCATCATCAACAACATAAACATCAATTGGCTTACAGCCTCTTTTAATTACTAGTTCATTATTTAGAGTTTCGAGCGACCCTAAGAATTTTTTTTGTGTGATTGAGGCAGAAAAATCAAACCAAGAATTATACTGAACATGTAAATCAAAAGGTATTAATCTAATCTCATCAATATATTTTAAGAATGAATCTTTAATATATTCTGAATCATCTCCCACTCCAAATACCGCTTTATAACTTGTATAAGTTTTATTTGGTTTGAGCTCAACAGCAGCTTGATAACCACAGTGTATGTCATTTTCATTTTCAATTCTGTTCCATGAGGCTGGAAATTCAACACCCCAAAAAGTAGCTGATCGCGATGTATATACAGGCTGCCCCAAATTAGGTAGAAACTTTGTTTTTGTCCACATAAGGTTTTTGGCTCGATAAGGCTCATAAGCATCTTTTAAAGAAATTGATTCAATATCCAAAACTTCAATAACGTATTCATCTTTAGATGTTATTTTTAAAAACTTATGCCCATAAAAATCATTTGGATCTAACGTGTAATATACCTTTACATTAATTTGATAGGTTTTATTTTGAAGTTCGGCAACAATTTCATTTTCTGTTCCAGTAAAATTTATTACTTCAAAATCTTTTGATTTTAGCGTAATATCTTTTGTAGGTTTTGATGCATCTTTTGAAATTCTCAATTCAAACTCATCAGCACTTTCCGGAAATATATGCTTACCCGCTATTTTATTGTAGATGCTAATCGTTTTAAGAACCCCGGAAACAACGCCTACTTTTCTTTGGATATAATTATTATCTAGTGCTATTTCATTTACTTTATCCATATATCTATCTGAGCCACTATAAGTGCTTGAATAAACTATATTAATTAGTAAAAGCATTATTACTAACAAAGGTTTATAAAATTGGTTTGATGTTTTTTTCATTTATTTAAAATTTAATTCTATTGTTTAATATTTGAATCATGTTTCAATCCTTGAGCATGATAGGGTAATTGATCAACTATTTTTGACTCCACAAGCTTACCCTGCAACACTTCTTTTAAAACAGACTCACCATCGTTTGATTTTAGTGTAAAATTGACTGTATTATCGGTATTAAACACCTTCATATTTGCCATCTTATTTGGATTTAACTCACTTGTTATAGTCCAATCTCCAATCAGGAATTCATCCTTAGACAATGTTTTGATTGGTTTTACATCTCCAACCTGAATTATAGACATTATTCTGATTTTCTCTACTTTCTCAGAAGAAGACACAAAGGCATGATTACCAATTTGTGGGTAAGGAGTACCTGGTTTTGCTCCTGCTCTTCCGTCTACATTAATAGCTGGAAATAAAGGTTTATCGTTAATACTTATCTCCATTGGCGAACTACTTTTAAAATCAACTCTTGCGTTTACATTCTTAACTTCTAAGCTGGATTCTCTCTTTTTTAAATCTTTTCTGGAATGTAACACCCAGTCCCATTGTACAGGGGTATCGGCCTCTAATTCATCATATACTAATATTATTGAAGGCCTAATGAACACAACATGCCTTCTAAAACGCTCTAAAAGACCTCGAGAAATATGTTCTTCAACTTTTAGTTTAGCTCTTGAAAACAGTTGAGTTTCACGCTCAAAAGGTTCGGCGTCATATGCATTAGAAGCATCTCCACATGCGTAACTTATAGTTTTGCCATCCAAAAATCTTGGAATCCACCCATAAGCTTCTGGGCTATAAGGTTGTCCTTTACCATTTATCAATATACTGTTATGGCCTCTTGTATGTTTGTAGGTAGTAGCATTATTCTTTGCGCCTCCATGCCTATGTCCAAAGGGGGCAAAAAGATAATCTCCTTTGTATATTACATTGAATGCATTATGACTAGCCAAATTATGGCCAAATGTACCGAAAGGACTGGATCTTAAGGCAACGTGCAAATCGTTTTTGGGGTTTAGTAAATCGCTGTGCATATTTACTATACCAATATCTTTAAACGCTCTAGATTGTGGCATTTTACCTAAACTATCAACAATACGACTATTTTTTAGTGGCTTTCCCTCAGTTTGCCTTGTCCAAGCAAACGTCTTAAACTTTTCTGGTTTATTAAGCTTTCCTTTATTTGAATTTGCTAGCCATCCTGCAACTGGAGAATTCAATTCTGCATCTAATATGTTTAGCCATAAACCTAATTTGTCTCCTATAGTCTTTGAATTTGAGCCATAACCATCACCAGAAAAACCATCCTCTACAGAACCTGGTGGTTGTCTGTATAAAAAATATAAAGGATGATTTCTATAGAAAGGGTAATCATAAAAATTATGGCCTGTATATGTATTAAAATAACATGGAACTTCTGTCCAAACATCAATATTTACAGCCACATATCCACCTCCAAACCACCCACCGTCTGTGTGACTTTGTTCAGGATCAATAGCTGTCCATATATCATATGCATAAGACAAGTACTTGTCTGCTTCAGGTATATCTCCTACTACAGTAATGGCACCGCGAACAAAAGCCCCTAAACTAATTTGCCAAGTATGGTTATCAATACATCTATTTTCTAGACGGTTAGTGTAGTACTGGTAATATATTTCTAATCTTTTCGATAGGTTTTCACGAATACTTTCTTTCTGACTATCTGACATATAGTTATACAAACAATCGTATAGATAGGTTATTGCATCCAAATACATAGCAAAATCAAAACCATCTGGAACCGGATTACCGTCATAAGTAAGGTTATTATTAGTTAAAATATCGAACTCTGTGACCCTCATTCCCCAACGTAGAGCTTCGTTAGCGTATTTAGCATCATTAGTGAGTAAATAAGACACACATAAACTCTTAATAGCATTCATCCATATGGGAGCTGTAATTTTTGATTTTATATGACCATCCGGGAATTTTTTAGGCTTAAAAACTCGTTTAGCATTTTTATAGAATTTACCTCCCCATTCTTTTTCAGGAAGAATCACACCAAAGTATTCTTCACTCTCTTTAAGCAATGCTTCAGTTATTCCGTTAGCCTTAAATGTATCTCGAACTGTTTCTAAACGCTCTTGTCGTATAACTACTCTTGGTCGTTTAACCTCTGATTTAACATTACGCACAAGTACATCCGAACTGGGTCTACTATCTAAACGAGAACTATCGGTTATTAAAAACGAAAAATTACCATTCCAAGCTTTTCCCTCTTCTCGATATCTCCAATACCATTTCCCTTTTTTCAATGGTTTTTTGCTAACATAAGAGGATGGATTGTGTCCTTTTACATTTTCATGTATTGAATAGAACATACTATCACTACTTAACTGAAACTCATAATTAATCAAAGGTTCTGTAAAGCCCCTACGCTTTGAAGGCCAAAAGTATGCCGGAGGGTTAATATCTGATTTTATATTATCTGGAAAAGCATTAGCGCGCCATAAGGGGTGAACTGCTTCTGCTGTTAAACGTATTTCCCCAGGCAAAACCTTATCTTTGTTCTGAGATTTACAACCTAATAAAAAAAGAAATAACACAAGTAAAAAATTAACCTGAAGAATCTTTTTTATTTTAATTAATCTTAAATAACTATTTGAAAAAATCATTATACTTCCTTAAACTTATTTATTTGTGATCTCATAAAAAAATATTAATCCTCTAATCCAAGCGTTAGTTTAAAAAGCATATTGGATTGTATACGTAATGTGTTCTTACTATACTTTTGATTTAAAATACCATGAGATAGGTTAATTAATTTTTAATTTGACCACAGTAGCTTTTTCTGCTAATAATGGTGCCTTAGCAGGAAATTTAAGTGATAAAGAAGTAGCTGTTTGATTCCAATTAACTTTTTCATCAGATCCAAGAATTTCTGCACTTTCAATTGTTATAATATAACGGTTTAACGCCTTTAAGTTAACTTCAGAATTACTATCAGGATACCCCAAGAAAATTGCATAAACATATTTACCATCTTTGGATTGAGTATAACGAACATCCTCAGGAGTACCCTCTGGATTCGTTTTTCCAAATTTGGTAGGGCCTTTACCGAATTCACGAAAAGGTCTTGTTGAATAAATTGCCTCACCATATAAATCAAGCCACTCACCCATCTCTAACAAAGTTTCTTCTTGATATTTTGGAATTGTACCGTTGGCCATTGGAGCAATATTTAAAAGTAATTGTCCGTTTTTACTAACAATATCTATAAGTGTATGTATCATTGCTTTACCTGAGTAGATTTTATTTTTACCTATAACCCTATCAGTAAAACCCCAACTAGATTTGGTTACAGATGCGTCTGTAAGCCAAGGTAACTCAGCCAATTCATCAGCTCTACCTTTTTCGTAGTCCAATACTCCAACTGTATTTGGTAAATCTTGATGCTTATAAAAAATCACTACTTCCTGTTTTGTTTTTGTAGCATGGTTAAGATAATATGCACAATATTTTTGTAGCATAGGTTCTCCTAAATTGTCTAAAGCAGTATCAAACCACATCATATCAGGATTGTATTTATCGATGACTTCTGCTAGTTTATCAAACCAAATATTTTGAAACTCTTCCCACGGCATTTCGCCATATAAAAGTTTGTTTTTGTCATCTTCAAGAAGTTTAGGGTAATTATCTTTTAAATAATTATAAAACTTCTCTGATTCAGATCCGGAAGTTCTGTTCCATTGACGAGCATGATGAAAGCTTGTAATGAATTTTAAACCATTCCCTTTTACCGCTTTTTCCATTTCACCAACTATATCTCTTTTGGGCCCCATTTGAAATGCGTTCCATGGATTCACTTTTGAGTTCCACATTGAAAACCCATCATGATGCTCGGCTACAGGTCCTGCAAATCGGGCTCCAGACTTTTTAAAAAGTTTAGCCCATTTATCAGCATCAAAATTTTCTGCTTTAAACATTGGAATAAAATCATGATATCCAAAATCATAAGGGTGTCCATATTTTTCGATATGGTGCTTATTTGCTTTTGAATCGATGATGTGCATGTTTCTTGGGTACCATTCATTATGAAATGCAGGTACTGAATAGACTCCCCAATGAAAATAAATGCCAAACTTAGCATCGCGAAACCAATCAGGTGAGGCATTGTGTTTGCTCAAAGACTCCCAGTTAGCCGTGTAAGGTACATCGGTTTGTGTTTTAAGTTTACTTTCTGTTTTTGAGTTTTGTGCACATGCCAAAATACTAAAACACATTATATAGCATACATAGCTATATTTTAAAAAAAAATTCATATTTATATTATTTGTTAAAAAAAAATGGTCGTGGGTTTTAATACCATTATTAAAAAGTATCTGATGAAAAAGCTAATTGTTCTGTTTTCTAAAAATTAGAACTAACCATAAAATGCGCTTTTTATCTATTTACTATGTTTTGACTTGGTGTATTTAATCCATTGATTATATTTTTCTGAAGTGCATATCTCTTTTAACTTTTTAATGAAAGATTTATTCAATTCTTTCATAGCTGATTTATAGTCAGCAGAACCACTTGTATAATCCTTTTTGATAGCGTGTTTCTTTAAAAATTTTTCTTTTTTGGCCTCAATTAATTCATCCTTCTTACTTTCATCCAATTCTAATATTTCAACCATTTCTTCAGATTCCCTTTCCATACTCTTTAGAACCTTTGCTTTTATATCTTGTGCAAATAGAGTTCCAGAAAACGCGGTTAAAAAAATTATTACACTTAAAATGCTAAAAAAATTTCTCATAATTTTACTTTTATTTATTATTAATTTATTTGATACTTAATTACAAACTATTACATCTTTTTTTCTTATTTCCGGAAAGACCTTTAGCTTTTTAATTTCTCCATTCTTATAAATACATTCTACTATGGTGTTCTCTGCAGTATGTAATTTGAACTCAACATCCCAATCTTTTGGCCAACTTGGGAACAAATAAATTTTACCATTTGATTCTTTTACTTCCGGAGCAATAAGCATTTCTTGAAGCCCTGTCATCCCACTTCCTCCCCAATTATGATCAGGAATCCAATCATGTCCAGGTCCAAAAAAAGCAGGAAATCTAGCTTGAGGCATTTTATTATTAGCCAATTTATATATAACTCTTCTCTTAGATTCTTCAGGTCTAGCCAATGCAGAAACATTAACTACATTTGCCATCCAAGAGTAATCTTCATTAATACACCGAATTCTATTTTTTGGTATATTATCCCAAGTATTTCTTGCTAATTTTAATGTTTCGGGTTGAGTTATTCCAAAATAACGGTATGGCCAAAAAGAATACATTTCAATAGGTTCCCATTTGTTATGTATCCCTTCAAAAGATTTTGCTTCTTTAACAACTTTTACACCACTTCTTTCTCCAATTGGAATCTCTGGTAGATGCTTTTTTATTTCAATAAGCTGTTCCCTATCAGAACCTTTAATCTCATCAATCTCTAGTAGCCCTTCTGTAACTCTCTTCAATCCACAAACAACCTCAATGGGATTGGTTGCGCCACTTAATAACTCCAGAGCATTGCTAGGGTAAATATTTAGCATGCCATCTTTATCTAATTCACTTCCAGTTCTTTTTTTAGTTTCGTTTCTATAAAAACTATCATAAAACATAACAGTTCCTTTAATCCATTCTAAATGTTCCGTAATATCCAGACCCATAGTATTGCGTGCTTGTAATGCCATCCACCCTATTTCTAGCATAACCGAAAAATGGTAAGTTAGGTGCTTAGATCCACAAAAACCATTGGGTAGAGGTTTTACACTACATAAGCCCCAAACGTCCATAGGCTCAGGATAGACTACGCCTTCTGCATTATTAGTTTTTGCTCTTGCTCTTGCTGTTAACTCCCGCTTTCTATAGAATTCTAATGTAGGCTTTAGCATATCAACATCACCAGCTGCTATAGTAGGCCATCCCATCCACCTTTGGTTTTGGGACATAAAATGGGTGCCCCACCACCTCCTAAAATCTGGAAATTCTTGACCTTCTCTTTTCTTAAAAGAGTATGTCATTCCTGTGATACGGTCATAAGCAACATCTGTAGTAAAAATACCTCCATTAAATAATAATGGAAATTCTCCATTTCTATTACATGCTAACATGTAGCGAAACAAGTTGTAATTTTGACTTACTAAGTATCCATCATTTGTTGGTACTGCATCTGAATTAATATTTATATATGAACGTTTCCAGAA
Source organism: Allotamlana fucoidanivorans (assembly GCF_006265225.1). GTDB lineage: Bacteria > Bacteroidota > Bacteroidia > Flavobacteriales > Flavobacteriaceae > Allotamlana > Allotamlana fucoidanivorans. Next base: position 125,940 of record NZ_VDCS01000003.1, read on the forward strand.
CTCATTCCATTTAGCTAACTCTGATTTTTTTGCACTTTCACGAAACCTATCGTTAAAGAAAGTTTTAGCTTTTTTTTGCCATGTATTTTCATTGGAATTCATGCTTGCAATTAGACTAACAACTATTAAATGTTTACTCCTAGGCATAGTAACACCAGTCCATAAGTACCCTTCCCATAATTGCCATTTAACATCAGACTTGGTAACCTTGTGCAAACCTTCTTTAACAGCCAATGCTCCTCCAAATACACGATTTGTTGTTACATCACAAACACTGTTTTCAGGGATACCCTGTTTTTCAGCCATCAAAACTACATCTTTAGCATATTCTTTATTTTTATGGTACCATACAAAACCAGAATCATTTATATCAAATTTTTGATTATCTCTCCAAATACCATAAGCCACTTCAAATTTATGCTTAAAACTATTAGCTGTTTCTATTATTAGAGTTTCGTTAGAAAACCAAATAGACATAGAAAAATTACCCTTTGATATTGTTATTGTACCTGTTTGAGGGTCTAAACTTTGAATGAATCCATTTGAATCTAAATTGATGTTTTCGGGAATTAACTTTACGCACCCTAGCTTAAGTAATTTTCCATTTTCATCGTAAGCACCATTGTGAGCTAAATAAAGCCATATTGCGCCATCCTGAACCCATATATTTGCACCGGCCCCAAGAGAACCTGATAATGGCATAGAGTCTAAAGCATCTTTGGAAGGAGAATTCCAAACTATTTCTTGTGCTTTTACCTCTGTAAATAGGGCAATGGTAAAAATTAATAACTTAATTATTTTTAAATTCATAATTTATTTTTAAACCGTCTTTTATTTAGTTCAAAATATATGGGCCTCTGTTAACGGCTTCTTTTATCTTATCTTTAATAGGAATTAAAGTTCTCTTTTAAATTTTATATACATTCTTATTAATATTTATTTCCGAATTTTAAAACATCTGGCAAAATATCTGATTGCTCAAAAAAGTCTATCTTTCCAGTATCCGACTTTTCCATAAAGAGTGTATTCCCAATTAACTTTGCTGTTTTTATGTTTTTTCCTAATTCAACTTTCTTTGCATTTTGACCAGAAACTAAAGCACAAGTTTCATCGTTTGACACAATTTCAATAAATGAAGGTCTGTTGGGGTCTAATTCTACTTTTACTTTATAATCGCCAACCTCTGCTACTGTAAAATTTTTAGTTTGAATTACATCAACTTTAGTGGAGACCTCTTCCCCATTTGGAAGAATTTCAATTATAGTTAAAAAGCGTGTTGACTTTAGCTTGTCTGTAGTTGTGAATGAACCATGCCACTGGTTTGGATAATTTTTGGCTCCATTACCCTGCCTACCTCTCCAATCTAAGGCTGAACCACTAAAAAACTTATCTGTAACCATCGTTTCAACTGTATTTTCACATAATAATTGTGCATTTGCTCGTGCATGGGCATTTGATGTTGACAACTTATTATCGCCAATTTGCTCCATATTGTCTTGAGCATTTAGCTTAAAGGTCCAATGGATAGGTTCTTTAGCTTCCAATTCATCATAAACTATTATGTGATTGGGGCGCAACATAGCTATATGTCTCCTGAAACGTGTTACTTCTGGATTACCATAACCATTGGCTTCAGTTACAGATATTCCTTCCTTTTCTAAATAACTTTTTTTGGAAGATTGAACTCTATATATTCCTGAATAAGCATTTGAGGCATCACCAACCGTATAAGAAATTTTTCTTCCAGTTACAAAACGAGGTACCCAACCATAACCTGATATATCTGTTGATTGGCCAAATCCATTAGCTAAAATGGTATTGTGAGCTCGAGAATGTTTAAAACTATAAACCTTATGCTTATCTATTGAATTATAATGTCCCGTTCTCCAAAATAGTGGTTCACCGCCATAAGCGATATTAAATGCATTTTGTGCAGGATGGGCATGGTTTAATTGTCCAAATGGGCAAGACCTAAAGTTGAGCAACAAATTTTTAGAAGGATTAACAAGGTCTGTATGCATACCTACATAACCTATATCTCGAAACAAAGCACTTAACTCTTTAGGTTGATCTACTTTTATAAAATCCGGATCTAATTTATTAGTATTCCATACTGATAACAAAGACCAGGGGGCTTCATTTTCTCCAACCTTATTAATAAACCATTTTTTATCAATTCTCCCAGTTGTTTTTAATCTCCATTTATTCCAATAGTTATCGGCATGAATATGTGCTAATGCTTCAACTAAGTTATAGTGACCTGCTCCGTCGGTACCATTACCATCTCCAAATGCTAATCCTGGATTTCCAACTGGATTGGAATATGACAAGTATTTAGCTACATTTCTATACCAAGGATGGTTAAAATAATCATAACCCATAAGCTTACTCATTACCCATGGGGTATAAAGTAATTGCCTTTCATTGGTTCCAAAATACCCATTACCTCCATGCCATCCACCATCATTTCTACTGCCCGCTGGATTTCTATACAACCACAATTCGTAAGCATACTCCAACCATAGCTGCGCTTCTTCTTTGTATGGACTTAAGACTATCGCACTCATGAGTAATGTTTGCACTCCTGCCTGCCATAGATGAGCCTTATATGCAATATGTTCAGAAAACTCAAGTTGTTTATAAAAATTTAAGTAACCCTCTTTTTTATATTTAAAAAGTAGATTAACTATCTTGGTTTTCCATTCTTTATTCAAATCCTCTGAAAAGGCATCTAAAATAAGAGTCATTAATTTTATATGGGCTTCAAGTACAAAATCGTCGGGATATCCTGGATGTTTACCATATTCCATCATTACAGTATGAAACTCATTATCCAGTTTATAAAAATCCTCTAATCCTATTCTTTTATACTCTTCGTTACCTGTTAGAAGGTAAGCCTTTAATAAAGATTCTATTCTATTTGCAAAACCCTTAAATTGTTTTAAGGTTGACAATTGAAAAAATCGAAACTTTTTATTTTCATAATCTTCCTTTAGAAGATTCGGATAAGTACTTTCATCTACTACTACTTTTACTTCTGGTCTAATATTTAATAGTTTTTTATAATTATTCAGAATACCCTCTTTAATTTCAGGTTGACTACTCGGTAATAAATTTCCAATTTCATCCTTTAATAATACTACATGAGGAGCTTTAGTACTAGATATACGTTTAATGACCTCATCTGGAGTAGGAGGGACTACCACTCTCTCATTGCCTGTAATAACAAAAGAGTACTTATCATTTGACCATTTAATATCCGCTGGAGTTGTATCTAATGTATATCCGTATTGCCAATACCAATTCCCTTTTTTCAAAACGCTATATGGGTTAAAGAATGACCAACGTTTTGCTTTACTTCTTATAACATCTTTCGTAAATGTAGAGTCTTGTGATAATTTGAAATAATAAAGTCTATGTCCTAACTCATTTTTATTTAACGGTATTCTAAAATGTAACCAAGGAGAATTTTCATCAACCATTCCCTGTGGAACTGGTGCCTCGAGAGTGTTATCATAAATAGAATGTTTTTTAATAGTTTTCTCAGAACCATTAATAATTTTAGCATTTTGACCATAAAAACTAATGCTAGCAAAAATTATCGTAAGTAAAAAAAATCTGTTCAAAAAAGTATGATATATTAATTTAGTCTTTTTCATGTTTTAATATCACTTAAAACCTTATTTTCCAATTCACGTTGCCTGTTTCTTCTGGCAAATAAGTTAATCGAGCTATTTCACCATCTAGTACGACATCCATAGCTTTCCCATCGCACATTGCCGTTTTTGGAATACCACCATCTTCAGGAAGTATAACCCTTAATTCATATGAATCCCCTTTAACAACTTTACTCGTACCCGAAAGTGTTTTAGATAATGTATTCCAAGACTCATTGACTATATCAATTAAACCTTGTGTAATATGTCGAGATGTACTTATAACCTGAGGATAAGACTTTATTTCTTTAAGTGCCAAAATTTGGCATGAAGCTGGGGCCAATGTAGATGTAAGCTCTTCATTAATTTTTCCTAAATATTTATTTTTCCAAAAATCAAAAACACCGTACTGCTTAGATATATCTAAACCCAATTTGTCTAAACTATATTCAATTTTTGTCTCTTTTTGCTCATACCAATTAAAAAGACCTACTATAGATAGTCTATCGTTTTGAACCATCCAGATTTTAGGTTTTTCATTTTCAAGAATATCTACTGGTCTCGCCGTAAGATTATGGGTAGGTAATGCTCTTTTTATCAGATTCAATCTCTCTGCTGTAAGATTAGCATATTGCATACTAGAAGTTCCCATTACCCCTGAAACCGCTTGCCAAGATACCATCCATCTTGCCTTATTTAAAGGATTGGTATTTCTAACATAATATGGATCAGGGTCATTGTACCAAACTTTATTGTTTAGAAAATAAAGATTGCCTGCATAATCTGCTCCTTTAGTAATATTTTTCCAATCTCCATTTCTTGCTGTATCATTATCTGGACCAACTCGCATTGCATGTACAGCACCAATTGACGATGTAAAGGCACTCATATTTTGAGTTATTGTACAACCAAGTAAAAATGCATCTGGCGCTTCTTCTTTTAATATGGTTATACCCCTCCTGAAACACTCTGTAAAAGTTAAATCATCATTATATATTTTAGCATTAGCATAACTATTCACACCATTGTAGGATCTATTAACATATACATTTTCACTTGGAGCACCTGTATGTAATCCGTCTATTTTAAAATATCTATATCCCCAGTTATATAGTCTTTTAAATCGTTCCCTTAAGAACATTTCTCCTTTCGGATTAGTAGCATCGATAATAGTTCCGGACCATTTCTTAGCTTCAAATGGTAAACCTGTTTTTGCATCAGTCGCAAATATTTCTGTATTAAAATAAGAGTTATGTTTATCTCCGGAAAATGGCATAAACCATATACCAGGCACTAATTTACTCTCGATAATTGCATTAGCTGTGTGCCTCATTCCAGAGGGATAATTAAAATTACTCTCTGCAAATGTTTTAATGGGCCCTCCACCAAGCTTATGCTCTTTAAACTCTTTTTTATTCTTATAATTAAGACCTTTTATTAAAGAGCTTTGCCAGTGGTCATCAATTTGAATAGTATTTAACCCAAAATCAGCTAAGTTCTCTGAAATATATTCCACATTTTCTTTTAAATCTTCTTCAGTTGAAGCTCCTGAGCCATTTAAATCTCTATGGTACCATGTACAGTATACTTCTGGTTTTTTTGGCAAGTTGATATTATAAGCCTTTGCCAAGTGATTTCCGTATAGTTCTAAACCCTCTCTGCCGTCGTTAAAAAAGCCTAGTATCATCGTATCTGTACTTCTTTTCTCTTCTTTCTTAATTTTAAAATGACCAAATTCTAATCCTGCCTTTAACTCATAAGACTGTATTTTATCGTTTTCTGTAGTAATTTTTGGATAGAAAGTACCTACACCTTTAGATTGGGTTAGCCAACCTGTTAAAATGCTATTTCTATTTTCTGGATTAGATAGCATACTATACAAATAGCTACCTTCTGAATTTTTTACTGTTTTTAGTCCCCCTGTACCTAGCGTATTCAAACTATCAAACTCACTTCCTACGCTTAAACTTATGGTTCCAATATCTAATTCAGAAAACACTACATCTTCCTTTTCATTATTACATATGGTTGTGCTAAGATGAACAAATGGATTGCCGGAGTATAACGCAATTGTTGTTTTATACCCTTTTCTATCTCCATGCAAAAACACCAATTGTTTTCCTTTACCCCAAATATCATCTGTAAAAGGCAGGTATTCTTGTAGTTCAATTTCCCCTAAAACTTTAAAAGAAGCCTTTAACTCATTATTTACAGAACTTGAAATATCAATTTTGCCTTTATTTATCTTAACAGATACATATTCATTATTAATGTTAGTAATTGTCTTTTTTTTACATGAAACAATAGCTAGCGTGACGAAAATGGAAAACAAGCCTTTTAAATATACTTTTTTCATTTAATTCCTATGTAGTTTTATAAATCGTTTTAAAATAGATTAATGATTATGTTAGCAGTTAATATTTACCCTAAAAACAAATAATCCCGAAGTAGAATCAATTCAATGATAGAGTATCATCTACTCCAGAAATTATTTAACGCTACTAACCGCTCTAACTAAAAACTTATCTACTTTATTTAAATCTTAATAACCCGGGTTTTGAGTAAGCAAGAAATTACTATCAAGAATCTCGTTATGTGGAATCGGATAAAGTTCGTGCTTATTTGGTGTATACAATTCGCTAGCCAAATGAACTCTTAATCCATAAAACTTGTTTTTGGGATCTGTTAGTAGAAATTCTCTAAAATCCAACAATTTTTCTTGCAATATATTCCATCTAATCAAATGAAATTTTCGGTTACCCTCTCCTGAAAATTCTCGAGCATTTTCGTCTATTAAAAAATTTAAAAATGTCTCTTTGTCTGTAGTAAACTCGAAAGGTACATCAGCAATTTGGCTAGAAGAATTTATGTCAAATCCGTAACCTCTGCGCCTAACTTTATTAACTAGTTCTATAGCCTCTTCTGTTGGACCATTATTAAGTTCGTTTAAAACCTCAGCTCTCATTAATAAAACATCTGAATACCTCAAAATTACGTAATTTGCATCTGTGTTATTAAATTGAATAGCTTCTGGAAAATGCCAATCCCTTCTCCATTTTGCACAACCATATGTTGCATTGTTATTATACGGAATAGGCTTTTTTGAAAGAATATTTGTCGCTTTGTCTCCTATTAGGTCAAAGTCCGCAATACTTATGTCTCTTCTCAAGTCTCCATCCTGAAATTTTTGTGATAAAAAATCACTTGTTGTCATTCTTATGTTTGTACCAATTTTCACTCCTGTACTACTCGTGTAATTTTTTATTCTAACACCAATACTTCTGGAACCTATGCGCCCTGAATTTTGAAATGAGCCATTCATTACTGCTAAGTCTATTTCAAACATAGATTCGCTTGGCTCTAAAACACTTCCTGTTATTTTTCTATAAATATCTTCATAATCTGGATTTAATTCATGTCTATTAGATTCTATCAACTCTTTACTTATTTTTTCGGCCTTATTATAATAATCTAAATAATTCTCTGGTCTTTTTACCTTACCATCTTGATATAAATTATATCCTCCCGCAAATAACATTGCTCTTACATAAAGTCCCATAGCCGCACCCTTACTTAAATGACCTAACTCAGCTTCTGGATCATTATGCCAAGGTAAATCTGGTATAGCTTCCTCAAAATCTTTTGAAATTTGCTCATATATATCAACCCTTGCACTTCTGGGTAAATTTAAGTTTTGAGATAAATCTGAAGGTTGAAGTCTCAAAGGCACGTCGCCCCAACGTCTTACCAAATTAGCATATAAAAACGCTCTTAAAGCTTTTGCTTCAGCAACATAGGCTTTAACCAATTTTTCTTCTGTTTTGTTATGTGTAACCACTTTATGGGCATTTTCAATTACATTGTTTGCGCGATTTATTGAACTGTAAAATACCAACCAAAGATTTTCAATCGGTCGACTTTCGGACTGCGTGTTGTAATGCGCAATCTCCTGTTCACTCCCCAAGTTACCATTTACATTTCTTCCATCTGCCGTAAGAATATCTGTATCTCCTGACAGCATAATCTCAACATATCCATAGCCTTCAGTAGTAGCTAGTTCTTCATAAATTCCTAAAACTGCAGCTTTTAATCTGGTCGTAGATGTAAAAAACTCATCTGTTGAAAATGCTGACAGGGGGTCTTCTTCCAAATACTCCTGACATGAATTATTTAAACTTACAATTGCAACACTGCAAACAATTACAACATTGTATAAATTTATTCTGACAAACATCTTATATCTGCTTAATGTATTAAATATAGTTTTCATAGTAATTTTTTAAAGTGAAACATCTAGTCCAAACACATAGGATACCGAACGCGGAAAACTTCCTCTATCTATCCCTGGTGTTAAACCATTATTAGCATTCATTCTTACCTCAGGATCAAAACCTGAGTAATCTGTAATTGTTAACAAATTATTAAAAGATGCATATAATCTAAATTTACTTAAGCCTAAATCATTTAAGACATTTTTTGAAAAGCTATAGCCTAAAGTCAATTGGCTTAAACGCGCATATGAAGCATCTTCAATCATATAACTGTCTAATCTTACAAAATTTGCTCTTTGTGAAGGTAATTCTGCGTTTTCGTTAATTGCCTTTAAAGCCTCTACATTTCCTGTAGCTAACAAATCATTTCCTTGGCTATCATATGTTTTATATTGTTTATCGTAAATAAATTTAGCAGTACTTTTATTGGAACCTCCTCTCAATAATTGGTAAACATTCCCGTTAAGTATGTTACCCCCATATTTAAAATTCCAAAACATGGACAAGTCTATGTTTTTGTATCTGAAGGTATTAAGAATTCCTCCAGTAAAATCTGGATTTGCATCTCCTATAAAATCTTTATCTTTTGCATCTAATATTCCATCTGGAATACCATCTGGACCACTTACGTCAACATATTTAGTTACACCGGGTTCAGGTGTTTGAAATGAACTAACAGGAATACCATCTTTCAGCACCCAAGCACTATTATCCGCATCCCAATCAAAATCATCTGTAGTATACAAACCGTCATATACTAGCCCATACATTAAACCTGTAGTCTTTCCTTCTTCAATTACAAAATCTGACCCAGAATTATTAACTGTTCTAGATTGAATCTCCCATCTCTCCTTATCTGCTAATTTTAACACTTTGTTCTCATTGAATGCTATGTTAAAATTTGTGGTCCAACTAAAATTTTCATTTCGTATATTTCGACTTTGAACACCTATCTCTAGCCCTCTGTTCTGAGTTGAACCTATATTTCTTATAGCCGTAGAAAACCCAGAATTATTTACTAATCTAGTACTCAACAACAAATCTCTACTTTCATTTTCATACAGATCTGCAATAATGACTAATCTATTTTTAAAAAACCCCATTTCCATTCCAAGGTTCTTAGATATGTTGGTCTCCCATTTAAGATTCGAATTAGGTAATGTAGGTAAGTATGACACTCCTGGCCTATTATTGTAAGGCGTAAAATCACTTTCATACAAGGATAATGATTGAAAATTTGGTATTCTACTATTTCCTGTTTCTCCGTAAGAAACTCTAAATTTTAAATTCGAAAAAACATTTAGGTTTTCAATAACTTTTTCCTTGTGTGCCTGCCATGACAAAGCAACTGCTGGAAAATAGCCCCATTTGTTGTTTTGACCGAATTTAGTAGATCCATCTGCCCTTAATGTAGCAGTTAAAATATACTTATTAAAGAGTTTGTAGTTGGCACGCCCGAAAAAAGAAAGTAATTTTTCTGAGGCCTTATTAGTATAAGGAATACCCGGTATGGTACCTAACTGCATAGCATTTATCCCAAAATTCTCATCTGGAAATCCACTAGCTGAAACACCTAAACTTTCTGACTTAAATTCTCTAATTTCCTGCCCCACAAGTACATCAAACTTATATTTTTTCCCTTTGAGTATTGGTTTATAGGCTAAAGTATGGTTTCCAAAATATTGATATTGCTTCTGTTGATCCAACTGACCAGAAGGCCCACCAGATAATCTTGCCGAACTAGATCTGGCCGTAAAGAACCGGGAGGTCATTACTTCATTATTGGTCATACCAATTGAAAAACTATATTTAAATGAATCATTAATATCATAGTTTAGCCCAAAAGAATATGTAGCGCGTATTTTTTCTCTATCCCTTAATTGAGTTTGCAAATTTGTGAGTGGATTAACATCAATTACAGTATCATCTTCATCATCAAACAAGGGATCGATATCATTATTAATTAAATCCTCATCAGAAAAATTAATCCCTGCTGTAGGCCTATAATTTATCAATTTTATCATTTGCCTTCCGCTTTCTCCATAGGGACCCACTCCTCTTAAATTGTCAGTAAAATAGTTTATATTTAAGTTAACTTTCAATTTTTCACCCATTTTTTGTCCAAAGCTAGCTCGCAATGCCTGAGTACTATACCCACTATTGGGCACGATATTATCATCGTCATTAAAGGTATATGTCATATTATAAGTATTGCTCGAAGATCCTCCACTTAATGATATTCTTTGCATTTGATTAATTGCAGCTTTACCTCCATAAACCTCATCCTGCCAATTAACACCTTTTCTATTCGCATAGTTTTTCTCTACATCTTCTATCGGCCCATAAATTTCTTCCCATCCTACGCCTCCTCCTGTGCGTTCATAATCATATAAAACATATTCAAGTGGGTTTAATACATCTATACGCCTAGAAGGTGTTTTTACCCCAACAAAAGTTTGGTAGTTTATTGTACTTTTCCCTTCAAAACCCGATTTAGTAGTAATAATAATAACTCCATTTGCACCGTTGGATCCGTATATAGCTGTAGCAGCAGCGTCCTTTAGGACATCGATACTTTCAATGTCGTTTGGATTTAAACCTTCAAAACCATCAATCATAGGAAAACCATCTACTATATACAATGGAGAATTATTTTGTGTAATCGAAATCCCTCCTCTCACTCTAACACTAATTTCTGAATCTTGAGCCGCTGAACTTGAAATGATGGACAGTCCTGGAATCCTACCCTTTAAAGCATCCAAAGCATTAGGCACGGGCACATCCTCCAAATCTTCACCTTTAACCGAAGAAATAGCACCCGTCACATCTTTCCTTTTTTCAGTCGCATAACCTATAACAACAACTTCATCTAAAATATTATCATCAGATTGCAACAATGTAACGTTAATAACACTATTACCCGAGTATGGAATATCAATTACATCCATACCAATGTAACTAAATTGTAGTACAGCACCTCTAGCAGTATTTTGCCTCAATTTCAATTCATAAAAACCATCAAAATTGGCGACTGTAGCGTTGTTTGTCCCCTTTTCTAAAACAGTAGCACCTATTAATGGTTGCCCATTAACATCAATAATCTTTCCTGTAATAGTAATATCCTTCTCTTGCCCCCCCAAATAGTTACTTGAGTACACGCAAAACATCATTAATAATAAAATCTTAACCTCTCTTTTTGTCATGTTTAATCATTTTAGTTTAGTTAATATTAGTTGGCACATATTTAAGAACAACTTCATCTTAATCCTATAATTCATTTAGTTAGAACTAAATTATGTTGTTATCAAATACAACACAAAGTAAATGATCTAGCTTAAATTTAAATGTTAATATTGTTGAATACAGTTGAACTTATGTTGAAGTTTTATCATACTAACCTATTAATCGCCTATCTCTACCGCTATGTGGCTATTTGTAAAACAAACTTGTTTTAAAATTTTCAAGTTAAATTTCCATTTTTGGTAGCCATGACTGAATATAATAAAAGAGAATCCTTATACCGCTTTCAAGTTTGGTGTTGAACTGATTTAGTAAAAAACGAAATTAAGTTACTTTAGCATTGATAAACTCTTTAGTTATATTTAGTAGTAAGGTTATCATTATTAATACTCTTACACATACTCACCCTTCGATTACGTTTGCTAAAACCAATAATGCGTAAAATTCTATTCGTTCAGGGCCCTTATAACAATAAGATTAAACTACTACACGTTCTAGAACAACATACAAAATTAGGTGAGGTTATAGATGTTCACTTAAAAAAAACTACTTTATAACTGGAAAACGATATTTACAAACCATCGTGTATTTGCAATGGATTGGATTGATTGATTTGTCCATAACACATATCTAAAATATTTTAAAAACATATTTCCATCCTTCTATTCCCTTTCTTTTCCGTGAGTTCAATACTTAACAAATCGGTTTTACCTAACACAAACTTCGGAAACACCAACACAAATCTAGTTTTGCTAGTAGAATTTATAATTTTGGGCATTCCATACTCAAACAAAATCTTTTGCTCCACTTTTTGATAAGACGCTCTAAGCTTTTTATTTCCATTTTCAATAAACGCCTTCAGATAATCGACTTCAAAATCAATAGTAGTCCTATTGGTAAATTCCAAAACTAGGTATACTAGGTTTTCTTTATAATCCATATTTTGCAGTTGAAGTTTTAAACCTTTTTCTCGTTTTGTTGCGAGCCGCATATTTTTTGATTTGAGTAACTGCTTACAATGTCCTTCAAAAAAACGCTTGCGAACTTCGTGCTTTTTTACATCATTTAAGTTATCGCGTTTATTAGTTATGGATTTTTCCCGACCGATACTTTCTTCTTTATTTATAAAGTAATTGAGCTTTGTTAAACTGTCTCTGTATTTTAATATGTAAGCGTAAACCTGCCCCATCTTGGTAACAGTAAGCAAATTACTTTCTGTTCCTGGAATGGCTTGTAGTAATCCGAAATACTGTTCTTTTTCCCTATTATAGGTAAACACAAAATTATCTGAACCCGTAATACCTTGCTTGATGGGTTCTGTAAAAAACAAAGCTACATTGTGCGATGCATTTGCATATATGGTATCTAAAGGCTTTTGTGCCCACAAGCTATTTAAACTAGCTAATAGCACTAATGTGATATATGTTTTCATATGATTGTGTTTTAAGATTATTAGCGGTTATCGGTTTTTAAAATGAGTTTGTATTGATCGGCTATAGTTACTTTGACATTGCGATTGTTTCGTTGAAAAATGCGTTTTATGCCATTTACACCTGAGTTTAGCCCAGAGGACACATTTGGCACACCTGCGATATTAATGTCATGAACCAAATCATCGACCAGTTCTTGTCTAGCTTCAGCCCTGAAGCTGTTTTCTATATAAATTCCTTCATTCCCATCCTGAAAATCATAAGCCTTTAATTTAACAGGCTTGTGATTGATGGTACTTATAGCTATAATTGTTCGATTTGGTCTAAAGGTCACAAATCCATAAACCGCTGTATGTTTTGGATAATACGAACCACCAATGGTATTACCCTCTGCTAAGCGCATGGCTAAGCGATAATCTTTTTGAACCGTTTGCTTACCATCCACATAGGCTTGAATCCAAGTTTCAGGGGTGTCATCTATTGGTTTTATTAAGGGTTTTGGTGCTGATGCAAAAAACAACTGGTGTTCCAAAGCCAAGGTTTGAGGATCTTTTTCTGTGACTTTGGTTTCTTCTATTTCCATGGAATTATTACCATTATTTTTGGGCTGCTCTCGTTCCACAGGTTTGAGCTGCTGTCTTGTGTAGGTCTCCTCTTGATAGGTGTAAATACTATCCAATAATTCTTCCTTTTGCTTGTCTAATAGTTTATCATCATAAATCCCATCTTCATTCCATAAATTCTCATTATAAACGCTGGGAGCCATTTGTGTTCTTTCTTCTTTTAAAGCGTCTATGGCCTCTCTTTTAGATTGGTATGTTTTATCCGTTTCTTCTAATACCGGAACAGGTATGTGATTGGTGTCTAATTCGAGGTCATCTTCTGCGTGATTTAAGCTAAGACCATAGGCTATGATAAATACAATCACACAGGCGATCAGCATGATGAGGATGATTTTTTTACTATCTAAATGCATAATTGATGGAGTTTATTCGTTAGTAAAGGCTTCTAATTTTTGAAGTTTATTTTCAAAATAATTTGTGATTAATAATCCATGCGGATTATTGGGAAAATGCCGATCGACATGAACCAGGTTTCCTGAGGTCTCTAAGCGGTAGGTATCCACCACAGAACCACGGTTGATTTCAAAAACGGTGGTTGTTCTAAAGGTATAAGGTTCGGTTTGTGTTTGAATAATAGATTCAATCCTTAGGACTTTTTGAATCAAGGAATATTGCAACAAACGGTTGTAAACTCCATCTGCTCTTTTCTGTTTGTACAGAGCATCTACCGAACTATCGCCTAACCATAAGGCCTTATCCAAATGCTTTTCAAAATTACTGGCATCCAAATGATAGAAATACCGATGAAACTGTTCCAAATGCGACAACAGCTCTACTTTCTGGTGTTCTCGTTGCTCTGCAAGCTTCAATGGGATAACATGACCTTCGGTATTAATCATAAAGGCTTTGTTTAAACTGTCTTTATGCAATTTGACTACGGCTAGGACGGCTACACAAGTGGTAAGCCCGCTTACAAGAACCACAGCAAGGACAACAAACCGATTTAACTTCAGTACGCCGTAAATATTTTTATAGGGTGTTTTCATAGATGTTAATTTTTAATTCAATTAACCTGTAAAGAGTCTTATAACAAAGCTGCTGGCTCTTCTGTAGAGTTTGAATTTTAGCAGAACAATAAAGCCTATGGAACCAAATTGAAGCAGTGGCGCAAAGAAATCACTGCCCCAATCCGTTCCGAAAAGCGCCGACCAAAAATTGCTATTAATCTCAGAGTACAGGTTATTGACAAAAACATTGACCAGAAAAAAAGCAGGCACCAGCATATAAACTGCGGCATAAAGCTTAAAAAAGTTATAGGCCAGATTTCTGAATTTCTCAAATACGGCTAGGCTAATGACAAGCGGAAAAAACGCTTGCATAATGCCCAACAGAAAATATCGCTCTGCTAAAAACAAAGGATAGATAAACAAATCTAAAAGCCACAAAAAGATGCCCATAATAAAGGCTATGGCTTTTAAACCGTATAAGGGTGTAACCAAGGCTTCATACAATAAAGCAAAGGCTTTTTTGGCGGCTTCCAAGGCACCCACATCGCGCTCCAAATCAATGTCCTGCATCTGCAACGGAAGGAGTGCTGGAGCCGTATCACGATACGCCGTTTCTATGGCCACTAAAATACCATCAAACACATCCAATACCTGTGTGGAAAATAAAACTACAATAACCACGGCGAAGTTCTTGGCTAATTCTGTTGGGCTTAATCCCCAGGTATAATCATCTTTATTAACTACGCCTTCGTTATACTTTTTAAGGATGTTTACCAGAAACAGTAAAATGGCTAGTGCCTTCATTCCTGTTAAGGTGTATTGAGAAAAGGCACTGTTCTTAATGGTACTAAACACTGTATCTACATATTCTAATCCTATGCCTAAAACGATTCCTGCCATTAGTATGCACCCTGGCGATTATTAATTTTATCCTGTAAACGTCTAAAGGCAATAATTTCTTTATAACGTCGTGTTTTGGCTTCTATCTCGGCCACCATGTCTTGGGATTGCCGTTCCATCGTTTTCAGTACCTCCACACGTTCGGCATCTGTCATTTTTAAATTATGGCTTGAGAGAATCTGGTCTAAATAATTCAAGCCTTCTAAGGAGTTATCTACAATAGCATTAAAGGATGCAGATACTCGGTTTACTTCATCGGATTTGATATAAGGCGAATTGAGTATTTCCCTTAAATCGTTTTGAATAATATTGTATAGCTTTTGATTGTTTCTCGTGAGTTCCCGAACTGCTTTTAATTGCTTGATTACCGTATTTACCTTTTCTATATTCTCTTTTTGGGTTTTAAGAAATTGTACCGTTTTTAAGAGTTGTGAGGTTTGCTTCGCAGACTCTATCAGAGATTTAGTAAAGCTGATAAAATTCGTATTATCATATACCGGCATCCCCTGGGCCAAAATGTGGCCAGATGTTGAAATGACAAGCAATACTGCTAATACCAAGGTTTTGTTTTTAACAACAAAACAGGTTTTTGGTTTATGTGGTTTCTGAATGTTTTTTGAAGATTTCATAAGGTTTAGATTTTAATTTATAGTTTCTGTATTATGGATGAAGGTGGTAATAGCTTCTTCCATGTTTTTTGTTTGTTCATATATGGCCATGATACGGTCATTTTCTCTGCCATCCGTGAGATAGGCAGCATAGACTTCTTTGGGTACTTCCAAGCGAAAAATGTTGCTTTCCTTTCCTATTTTGATAAAGATTTCGGTATACTTCCTATCGCCGGTTAGTTTATTTCGGATGGATTTTAATTGGTTTAAATCATGACTGGAAAGGTTAAGCCTCTTGGCTAAGGCTTCATAGCCTTTTTCGTTTCTTAGGCTATAAATGATCTGGGTGTTTTCCAAAATACTGGCCGATGTTGACGTATCTGGTAGTTGGTTGATGGATTGTAATATGATGCCGATGGCACCATTTTGCTTTCGTATGGCTTGGTAATAGAATTCTACACTCTCTAGCACATTTGAAAACTTCAACTGTTTGGCAAATTCATCGAATAATATGATGCCTTTTTCCGAGCGGTTACGCCATATAGTGCGTTGGATGGCCGTTTTTATCAATTTCAGCATGACCGATAAAATTTCTTTATTGTCTTTCACTTCATCAAGCTCAAAAACAATGAGGCGCTTGTCCTCTAGTTTATAAGTTTGGTCTTCACTTTCATTAAACAGAAAACTATACAGTCCACCATCAACATATTCCGAAAGGATATGCAAAAAATTATAGACGCTAAAATCCGTCTCTCGTATATTAAGCTCTTTCAAAAGGCTGTCCTTTTTTTGATCTACGAAGGCATACAGTGAAGCTAAGGAGTGCTGTGAGCGAATGTGTTTATAGTAATGTAGCAGCACTTTTTTGATGGCTACCGTTTTGGCTTTGGATACCTCATGCCCTGCAGCCAATAATTCTAAAAGAAAAACAGCAAGGTCTTCCAATCGTTCGGGAGTCAAATCAGTTGCACTCGAAATATAAAAGGGATTGATGCCTAAATTTTTGCCTTGTTCATACCTCAAAATGGTATGGCGCTCAGGATAGAGTTTGGCAAACTTGGCATAAGAACCTCCCAAATCGATAATAACCAGTCGTAGCCCTTGTTCAAAATATTGCCGAAGAATATTATTAGCTAAAAAGGACTTACCTTCTCCTGTGGGGGCAAAAATGGCAAAATTACGCGCTTTGATTCGCTTTTTATCCTCATCCCAAACATCTTTTAAAACCGGGATGTTAAACTGCCGGTCATTAAAAATGATGCCTTGCTCATCAGATTTGTAATTACTGTTGTTGATGAATAAACACAAGGCATGTTTCAAATCGGTTACATACAGATCTTCATTTGAGAAATGGGTCGCAAAAAAGGGATAGGAATTTAAAATATAGTGTTTCCGTTCTTCCCCTTTGGGGTAATGTGGTACGATGTCTAACTCCTTAAATTCGCTCTTTATCCTTGAAGCTATTCGCTTTAAGGCTTTTTCTTCTTTACTCCAGAATACCACATTGAGATGCCCTCTAATAATTCTAGAATGATCGTCTTCATTAATTTTAGCAACAATGGCCTCAATCTTCTTTTTAATAACCTTATTTTGTGTGCCGAAGTTGGCACTCTTACTGAGTTCTTCAATTTTCTTCTCCAATAGTTTACGCCATTTGTGTTTGTCATCTAGATAAATGATGTGATTGATGATATGGTTTTGGTTGAGATTAAGGCCCAGTCCATCCAAAAAGCCCTGATGAAATACAAAGTCATCCGAAGTAAACTTATCATTGGTTTTACTACTTTGTACCGATTCTCCAAAGCACAACTCACTATTGATAGCTAATACATCAAAAATATGTTCGCCAATGGAGATTTTGACATTACCGCTTTCGCGTAGAGATTTTAATTGAATGTCGGTTGTAATCCCCGTATTGAAGCCATTGAAATAGGCATCGGTTAGACCATAAATTTGTTTGGCGTTTAACGGGGTTAATTGTACCGTCCTGCTGTTATTGATATATCCCACGGCATCATTTACAGATTCTACAAATTCTTGTACCTTATTATCGGTGGCTTGGAGATTACTTTTTACTGCTTTACGAAAAGGATTGGTAAACTTGGAGGCATTCAAGGTTTTATCTAATGGCAGAATAAAAAACAAGTAGCTGCTATGTTGTAAATAGTCACGTTCTTTAAAGTGTTTATGGGTGGCCTGTTGTAAAAAGGTTTGCTGTGGTAACTTGTCTACTGCATAGTGTTCTTTTTGATAGATGTCTTGCTTGTGAATTACCGTGCTTGTTGGTAAAGATTTAAAGGCTTGAAACCAGACGCTGTGTAGGTTTTCAAAATCTTGATCTGAAAGCGAATAGATCTCTGGTAATTCCACTTTATAAGCTAATACCACATTACCATTACTGGCAAATACCATGTGCTTATCTATGTTTAATATGGGATAATATGACGCTATGTTTATGGTCTGCATCATGGCTTTGAAATTTGGTTGTTTGTAAAAAGGCTGGTCAATCCCATTTTCTTATTACTGAGGGTTTTGGGGAATACCCTTTTAAAATGTAATAAGCTAGGGTGTTTGGTGAGCTGTGTTAGGGCAAGAAATAGCCCACCATTAAAAAGAAATACCATAACAATAATCCATAAGCTAAATGAAAATATGATGAGTAATAAAGAGCCGATAACCGATGTCATTTGTAAAGCGAACCATGAAATGGGTAAGCCCATAATCATGGCGCGCTTTCTGATATCTTTATAGATGTTGTAAGTTTTCAAAATCTTCTCATTCAAATTCATAAATGTTCATTATGGTTGCCAAATGTCGCTTAGCGACTAGACAACGATTCCTATTAGGTAAGTGAAGATGCCCACTACGGCTCCAGCAATAAGCACAAAGACGAGCACTCGGGTAATGCCTTTTTTGAGGTCGGCATTCTCGCCGAAGAAATGTCCTGCATTAAATAAAAAGCCGATCAAAAAGATTACCCCTAGAATAATAGGGAAAATGACTCTGATGGTATCAGATACATCATTTACGGAATCTTCAATACCTCCGATTTGTGCAAAAAGGGTTTTGCTAACTGTGAATAAAAAAACGGTAAAGATTAGTGATTTTTTCATCTGTTTTTAAGTTTAAATAGTTTGCGTTTTTGACTATTCAAAAGTTACTTAAAAACAAACCTTAAATCACGTAAACACTATCATTTACAGGAATAATTTTATTTGATGTGGATTGATTTTAATTGAAAATAAATGGAATCAAATCGTATGAGGGATTTTAGATTTCTAAATGAAATCAACTTACTTTTGAATATATTTTCTTACTTAAAAACGCTAGATTATTGCAATCGCCATGATTTTTTATCACATTTTTCACTTAACGACGTTTGTCTTGACTATTTTTTTCGAAGGCTATCAAATTAAACAATTCACGCATCCTCGAACGCACCCGATTGCCGTAAAGTTGTTCCAGTTCTTGGGCATTCAAATTGGTGGTGGCATGAGTTTTAAGTTTGGTTTTAAGGAATAAATCATGACGTGATATGAGGATTTCTCCAAGAACATTACAGTCTTTACCATAATGCCTGCCCATTGGTTCTACACCCAAATCATCAAAACAAAAAAACTGGGTATTGCCATAATCTTCTATAGTTTTATACCCCAAGTAATTAAAACCAAAAACGATATTACGTGCTGGAATCATTTTGTAAGGCTTGCGGTGTGGTGTTAAGTAACGCATCAGTGTCATGAGGCTTGTTTTGCCACAGCCTACTGGACCAGATAGCAGAATGCCTTTTTGAGGATCTAAACCCAGTTTCTTGCACATGGTTTTATCTTGAATGGCATAATTACAAAGCTTGAACAGAATATCGCGATCTTCCTCATACAGTCTAAACCCATGACCGAACAGGGACTGCCCTTTGGCTTCCAAATAGACCAGCATTTTATCAAAATCATAGAGAATCTGTTGGCCTCTAAGCTCCCCCAATTCGTAATCGAGCTTACCTTCTGAAATGATATAGGGTTTGTTTTTAGTTTCCATTATAGCGGATCGTTGTAATTTTTATCAGTACTGGTCTTGAGGTTGTCCGTATATGGGACACTGCGGTTCTGTTTTTTGCTGTTTGAAAAACCTTTAGTTTTTAAAATTTTAAAATTTTTCTGTTTGTTAATGTTTTTATTGTTTTCTATAGTTTGTATATGTTTTATTATAGGTACCACTGCTTGTCCACTGCTTGTCTCGATTTTGGTACGGCTTGGGTACAGTACTTGTCCAGAGCTTGTCCCAAAATCGAACATCTTAATTCGACTCCCTTTGAACGGATTATGCGAAGGCGTATACAAAATGTAGTTCCAATGACTGAGCTGTTTAATGCAGCGATGATAAGTTGATTTTGAACCAATCTTGGAATAGACCATCACTTCTTCTCGATTGATGAAAAATGTGGGGTTAAAATAATTAGCATTCCACACCTGAAACAAGGCTATATACAGGCTAATGTGGGTCGGGTTTAACCGATTGTCCTTTGCAAACTGCTCAAACACCCCATTGAGGTGTTTGATGTAATTTATGGGCTCCAAAGCTTAAAACTTATTATGAATTTTGTTTTGCTCCAATACTTTTAGAATGTCTTGGTAATCGTAGTACAACACGCCTCCTACTTTTGAATAGGGCAAGGTGCCATTTATTCTTAAGTTTTGCAAAGTTCCTGGAGAAATACTTAACAAAGCCCTAACTTCTGGGGATTTTAACCACTTTTTATGCACTTGCCCTTGCGTAGTTTCTAAGAGCTGCTTGATGTCGTCCAATAATTCTAATTTGAAATCTCGTAAATCTTCCGAGGTAATAATTGTTGCTGCCATAGGAATTGTTTTAAAAACAAAGCCGCCAAGGTTCATTTCTTTTATGACGACTTTGCTATGATTTGACTTTCGTATGACAAAATTGAAACGACTTTTTAAGTATTCTTCTATAGGCATTCCCAAGGTGGGTGTTTTTTTTCTGCCCAATTTTTGGGGTGTTTTGGACACTTTTGAAGAGTGGGTTCACTTTTTTTTAGTCAAAAATACTTGCCTTTAGAGGTTGCCACATGGAGATACTCATTTTCCCAAGGTGGGTGCGTATTGGGAATTATTCATCTGATGCATCACAGCGTTGGTTCAAACCATCGACCAAACGGTCTAAAAACTTGGTTCGGCTGTGTTTTCGGGCGCGTATCTCTATAAATGTGTGGTAATAATTACCTAAATCCATATTAAATAGGGTTTCAAAAACAACTGCAATTTCTTTGATGTCGGCGGTACCGCTGTTTATGCTACCACTGGCATGCAGGGCATAAATAAGTTCGATGAGATCGGTTTTGCTTCCGGTCCAAAATAATTTTGATACGTGCTTCATGTGAGAGGTTTTAGCGTTATCTGTATCGTTTTCTAATTTTTCAATTTCTTGTTGTAAATAGACAATAAGCATGTCAAAGGCCATGATGGTAGCTACCGTATGATCTTGACAGGTTGAGAATGCATCATCTGTAAAATAATGATAAGAGGCCGTGGGAAAGCGTAAATCTGATTGTCCTCTTAAAAAATACTGAGTATCCAGAGTAGTGGCACCTCGCCGATAATAATGATAGAACTCTAAATTATCATTAAAATACAGCTGAAGTTTATTAATATGTGCGTTTAAATATTTTACCTGAAACTTTGTACTACTTCTTGGCCGTTTGCATTCTATATGGTGTAGCTTTACATAATAGATTAGCTTACTCATGATTTGAGGCTTGACATGTTTGAAAAAATGAATTTCATCCTGCTGACTTTCAAAACCAGATGCTATGACGGCTTGACGTAAGGTTTTGATATACTTTTCACAATGGGATATACCCGTTTCTGCGATAAATAGAATATCGGTTTGTGTTTTATCTATAGCGTCTAGTTGGGTTTCAAATGCCGTTAATACTGATTGAAAATTCATGGCTATAAAATCCCTCAATTTTATAAGCTTGATTTATTCCAAAATTCCAATAAGTTCCAGTGTATAGTTATCTGCTGTTTGTAAATAGGCAAACTTTTCTTCAACCACAGCTCCTAATTTTCGTTTTTCAAAGGCGGCTGTCATTCCAAAATCAATTTTCGGTATTTGTAATGCAATAGCGCGATTAATAGTTTGATACAACAATTGTCGGTACACATGGTATTCTAACACATAGTTGTAATCTAAACCTACAAAAGCTGGAACATACACGGTGTTGTTATTGTTGTAACACAGCATCACACCAATAATCTTTAACGGGTTTTCTCTTAAACGGATGGTTATAAACTCCCAATTGGGGTGTTCAGACATGCTCGCAAACAACTTCTGCGGAAAAGTAAATGTATTAAGTCCCAAATTGTTTTTATGAACGTTATGATACAACTGCGCTATTTGATGTAACTGGGAGGTGTCAGCCTGTTGTAAAACTTCTATATGCAAATTATCTTCATGGGCTAAAATCTCCTTTCTGATATGCCGTCTGTTTCTGGACGAAAGCTGCTGCACGAAGGTCTCCATAGTTATGCCTTCTTTCAAATCCACATGGCAAGCATTGGGCATTTTTACCCGAACAAACCCCTGACCTTGAAAATAATCATGCCATGGGGTATCTGCATCAAAGTCACGAAGCACCACCATTTTCGCTTGAAGCTCTTGCTCTAAGGTTTCAGTCGTTTTTATCAATTGCCCCAAAGCTTCTTGTTTTAAATGATGCTGCTCATTAAGGTACCAATGCTCGCCTTCAGTAAATAAGGATCCCATGCTCAACACCCGAGATGTTAAATGATAGGGCATGGTTTCTCTTTGGTTTTCGATTTGCTTCGATGCACTTTCCTTGGCAAGCATATCATCTTTCCATAATCCCAGCGTAAGAAATGTGAGTAATATGGGCTGCCCTTTAGCATCACAAATTTGAATATACTTGAATGTCCAATTGTGTTCGGGTTTACGGTTTCCACTAAAAACACTTTCTAAAAATTGTAAGCCTTCCCAATCATAAACACCTCTTTTACCAACGGTTGTATTCCAAAGCTGTTTATCAAGCTGCTCAATCCTGCTATAAATCTTTACCTGCAGTTCGGTGGGTACTTTGATTTTGTCCTGTTTTTCCGTTTTAGGCTCCATCTTGAAGGCTTTACAAACCCGCTCTAAATTGGTGTGGGTGTCTTCTAAAGCTTTGGGAAAATGGTATACCATAGCTTCCTCCAAACTTTCAATTTCAGGTTTTTCATTATGTCGTGATATGGTAAGACGCACTCCTGTATTCTTCACAGGTACTGCTGGAAATATGCCCAAATTCACAAAAAACCCTTCTTTCATTAATCGGCTCACAAAATTATAACCTGTTTTGGGCATGACTGTTCCAATAAAAAATACAGGAGAGTGATTTTGGTCGATAAGTGGCAAATTGGTATTTTGCAATAGGATATTGAAATACATAACCCGTTCGTTCAAATCGTTTTGCAATTCATATATCTCTTCACTCAGATGGATATCTGCTGATGCTATGGCTGCAGCTACTGAGGCGGGTTCAAGCTGGGCAGAAAAGGTCAGCGGCCCGCCAAAAGTCTTTATTTCGTGATACATTTTTTCATTTGAACAGGCTAATACGGCACCGCTAGCTCCAAAGGTTTTGCTTAAGGTTCCAAATACCAACATATGCTCTGAGAGTTCGCCCAATTCCCCAAGCGCATAGCCCGTGCCGTTCTTTCCAGTCCAACTCATACCATGCACATCATCGATATACAAATGCAGTTGCGGGTATTTAAGACAGAGGGCTTTTAAATCTTTTAAGGGTGCAAAATCGCCATACATGGAATAAATGCCATCGGCCATATACCATATGCGTTTATGCTTATCGGATAAACGTTTGATTTTATCTTCGAGCATGTTTAAATTATTGTGCCGAATCATATCAATGGGTACACTGCGGTTCTTTAATACCTTGGCGGCACTCTGTACACTCCAATGTACTTGATGGTCTAAAATAATAGCATCTTGATCACTTACCGCATTGGGGATAACACCCATATGTCCTAAGGTGCTGTTCTTGGTAATAATAATTGGATTTTGATACATTTCGGTTAGCTTAGCTTCTAACTCAGCATACAAGGGGTTGGAAATATAGGATTTCGATAAGGGAAATTGGGTGCCATATTTTCGGATGGCCTCAATAGCTGCTTCCTTTAAACGCTGGTCTTGTTCCAAACCCAAGTAGCCAGTTGTTCCAAAATGAAATAGGTTTTGACCCCCAACACCTATCGTTCTTCCTGAGAAATCTTCGCCTTCAGCATAAAGGTGCATGATACCCTGCTGTTTTGCGTCTGTAAATACCTCGTTTACGGTATCTAAAAAATTGTTGTGTGTGATTTTTGCCATAATTTTACGTTTTATGTCATAAAATTTAGGGCGGTTTGTAGGTATTTAATAAATCTAGAGTTCAAAAATCCCTTAGGGTAAAATTATTATCCTTTCTAGTCAATAATTTTACTGAATTTACTAGGCTAATCGATGTATGGTCATAAGTTTTGTTGATTATTTTGTAAGTTTAGAAAGAATTACCAGTTTTCCATATCATGAGGAATTATTTTGAGAATGACTATACCTCGTATAGGTTTCATGATGACATATTACACATTACTTATCATCACGGTGTTCATATTGATTATAACGCCGCGGTGGGTATTGTAAAAGATCGATTGTCTCTGCATCAAGGACAAACCTTTCCCATACTCTGTGATATTCGAGGCATCAAAACCATAACTAAAAAAGCTAGAGCTTATCTCGCTGTTGAAGGCTCTACCTTAATTAAAGCCGTAGCCGTTATTGTTGAACCACCAGTTTCTGAAATGCTATCGGAGTTTTATATCCGAACAAGCAAACCACCCATACCTACCAAAACCTTTACGAATACTGAAGAAGCCTTGCTTTTTCTAAAGTCTTACCAAAATTCGCCTTTATAATACTAATCGCACATATACTATGGGTTTAAGTAAAAAACAACGGATAAAACAAATCAATAAGATGCTTTTAGAAATGGCTACAGGTAATTTTTTTTACCGTTTGGAACGTTCTACTAAGAATGATCATCTAGAAGCTATTAGTATTTCTCTTAATATGCTGGCAGAAGAATTGCAGGAAGCCCTGACCCATGATGGCTATGTTAATACTAATGACCCCATGGTAGATATTGTGCAAATGAGTTTTATTTTGGATCAAAACCAAAACATTCAATTTGCGAATCAACAATCTTGTCAAATTCTGTCTGTGCTGCATGCCGACCTTATTGGTCAGCAACTAAAAGCTTTTTTAACTGATGACTCCTGGGCACAATGGCAAAAATTCTACAATAAAAATAAACTTAAAACAATCTATGATTTTTGTATCAAACTGCATTTTAAATCTAAAGAAGGACTCATAATATCTAAACCCTGCTATGTTACCAGCTTTAATGATAGTCAGCAAAACAAACAACAAACCCTTCTTACGGCAATCCATCATACTAGAAATCATACCTCCTCGGCACTTTCAGCTCCGTCCACATCTTCTAGTAAAAGTCCTTTAAAAACAGATACTACTTCCGCTGAAAAATCTAAAATACGTTTAAGTTTTGATGATATCCGTAAGATTAGAGCAGCGCATGATATGATAACTAATAACCTCGATAAGGACTTTCCATCCCTTCGGGATTTTGCTCTTCAAATCGGCACCAATGAATTCAAACTGAAATATGGTTTCCGTGAGCTTTATGGAACTTCAGTATATAGATTCTTGGCCCAAGAACGCTTAAGAAAATCCAAAATGCTCATTCAGCACACCAACCAATCTCTGAAAACCATAGCCCAACTTACGGGCTATAAAAGTAGTTCCCATTTCTCACGTGCCTTTAAAAAGCATTTTGGTTGCGCTCCAAGCCAACTCAGAACCCTTTCAAAACAAAACACAGACTAGTCTACCTTACACCCAAAACACATTAAATCCTTAACAGTCAAAAACTTATCCCTTAAAATTAAATTTTACTTTGGAACTTTACCATATCAAATCAAACGATATGAAATGGCTTCAAAAACATGCAAATTTTATTATAGAATGTATTAGTGTGCTATACATCTTGCTATTTGTATATGCAGCAGTTAGCAAATTACTAGATTTTCAGAAGTTTAAAATTCAAGTTGGACAATCGCCCATTCTAACAGCACTTGGTCATTGGATTGCCATTCTTGTTCCTATCTTGGAAATCCTCATAGCCACCGGTTTAATGTTTCCTGGGCTCAGACTTAAGTCCTTATACGCCTCCTTATTCCTGATGACTATTTTTACTACCTACATCATTTTCATACTTAATTTCAGTCCATATATACCCTGTTCCTGTGGTGGAATTTTAGATGATATGGGTTGGAACGCCCACCTAGTTTTCAATCTCGGCTTTGTGCTCTTGGCCATTTTAGGAATATTGCTTTTGGAACACAAAAAAGTTAAACCGTCTTTTAAAACTTCAACTGTATCATGAAGTCTAGTCTAATTAAAATACTGGTCTGTCTTTTTACGGGAGTTTTAACCGTAAGTATCCTTTATGGTCTTTCTGATACCCTCACACATAAACGAAATAGTTTTTATAGGTATTTCACAACACATCCTGTTTCATATAATAAGTCTATTGATCTAAAATACAATTCTTACTATTTTGCTGGAACATCAAATGATTATGTTTACCTGAGCAACCTTACAGCGCCTTTACATCTGTTGAAAATAAACCTAGCGACTATTGATACCAACCATTACACAATTAAAATTGATGATAAAAACCCTTTAAAATTTAGCAACAGTACTCGTGTCAGTATTTTTAACCCCCATTTCTTTATTACCGATGGTATTGAACCTAGAATACTAAGGGGAACTATAGGAGAATGGTCTGCAAAACGAATAATGTATGACAGCATGTACTTTAATGATGCTAAACCTATCGGTTCGAAATCATTTGTGCTTCGCAGCATTAGTTCAAAAACAAATGAAAACATTTTAGGAAAAGAATCTAACACAAAACCCCATGTTATTTTAAATGATCAATTATTAAAAAAACAAGTTGATGGCATTTTCTGTACTGATGGCATACTTCGTTACAATAAAAATCTTTCTAAAATCATATACCTCTACCATTACAGAAATGAATATCTGGTAATAGACACTACCCTAACGCTTCTGAATAAAGGGCATACCATAGATACAAACACCGTAGCTAAAATTAAAGTGGCTTCTATTACATCCAATCAAACAAAAACGATTAGTGAACCTCCAATTGTTGTTAATAAAAACGCTGACGCGTATAACAACTATTTATTTGTTCATTCTGGGCTTATGTCAAAAAATGAAAGTAAAAAAACATTTCAGGAAACCTCTGTTATTGATATTTACAATATCCTGAGTAATACCTATGAATTCAGCATCTATATCTACCCATATAAAAAACAAAAACTTAAGCGGTTTATTGTAACTAACAAGTACCTATTAGGTATACATAATCAATATTTGGTCGTTTATGACCTCAATCCCAAATGGTTTAAAGATTTAAATACAAAACCCAAAGAAAATAAAGACATTTTATCGCGATAGAATCAGGATATCACGACATAAACACCTGTATAAAAAAGTTAGTGTCATTAAATCAATGTATAATTTAAAAATTAAAATCATGAAAAAATTCAGAGTATTTATGCCTATAGTGGCATTTGTTTGTGCTATTGCCTTTTCTTTTGCATCTGTAAAAATGGCTGATTCGGAACCCGGAACATTTATTCAAAATTCAAATCCTCAACAATGTCAGTCTGTTGCTGTTGATTGTGAGGGCGAAGGTGCTACATGTACCTATTTTGGACAAAGCGTATATGGTTTAAGGGATGGTACGATATGTTCTCAATTACTGGAAAAAGATCCAGAATAATGAGTTCATATTAGTCAAGAAAGCGGCTGCCTGATTAAGGCAGCCCTTCTTTTTTGCTATCAACTCCTTCATTTTTAATCTGAAATAACAATCACATTAAACGCTTTCTCTGCAAGTTGAATTTGAAATCCTTGACTTCTCAATACCTTTTTTATTGCCTCGAAATCAAATAAGTTGACATCGGTCTGAGGGATGTCAATATAGCTATGATCGGATATTTCATTAATGATTGGCAACTGTAATTTGGGTGCAACCAAATAAAAAAGAGCTCCCAAATACCCATTTATACTTGTATTTGTAAAACTGATTCTGGTATACGTGTCTGTTACAATTTCTGAATTTCCGCCTTTTGTCTTTAGTTTTTCTAAAGCCGCTTTAGAAGTCGTAATTTGCCAATACGGCAAGCTTCGTTTTTCAATGGCAACATCAAACTCAAAATATGATTTCAAATCACTTTGCATTTTCTTCATCAAAAAAATAGGCGTCGCTCTTTTTTTTGGCACAATAAGACTATAAACAAAGAGGTTGTTTCGGGTTTCATAATTAATATTCTTAAAAAGAGTATCATTCTCAAGCTCTAAAACAACTTGGTTATAATTCCCTTTGTGAACATAATCTGACTTATATATAGCTCCTGTGTCGCCCCGATAGCCAAAATAGGCCAGCTTATACAATTCTGCTAAGGTTTCCCAGCCTTCTAAAACTCCTTTCTGCCCAAAGTAATCATCCTTGCTTGCCGATATTATGGTTCTAGGTATTTTAGGAATCTTAGGAGAGTGGGGTTGATACTCGGCAAAAACTGACCGATATGAAAATGCTGTAGGCAGACCACCATTACCATCTACTAAAAAAGGTTTTTTTCGTGTATACAGGTGTTCCTTTTCCTTTTGCAATCCCCTAAAAGATTTATCATGGTAAAAAAATGACTTACCGCTTAGTAATGCTCGAAGTTTGTTTTCATCAAGCTTATATGTAATAGCCTTGATTACACCATTTTTATCTACCAGTATAACATTAGGTACCGCATTGCTAGGTATTAGCTTTTGAAATAATTCTGAATCAAAAACGGAAGGCACATTCAATCCGAAGATAAGCTCTAACTTTTTGTACAATTCGTTGAAATTTTTCAAACTTGGTTCTGATCCTTTAAAATAGAACCTTTTTTCACTGGCACCTCTTGAATTACCACTTATCAGGAAAATAGTCACGCTATCCTTATATTTCTTATGTAATTCGTTTACGTTTTTGAGGCTTTGAACCGCCCCTGAACAATACCTGCTCCATAAATACAACACATAAGGCTTACCCTTCAAGTCTTCAGAACGCACTTTCTTTTCTGAATAATTCTGAATACCCTGCATTTCAAAAAAAGGCATGGGCTTTCCTATTTCTGGAAAATGATTAACACTAGATTGTGCACATAAACCTGAAACTCCAAAAAGGATTAACAAACGAAATACAAACCTAAATTTTTCAACTCTCATTTGGCTTCTATTTTTATTTTTTAAAATTGTTAGTATCCTTCGTTTTGTGTTAAGTTTGGATTTTTTGCAAGCTCCTGCTCTGGTATTGGATATTTTTCGTTAGTTTCAGACCAACTCCCATGCTTTACTGATAAAATATCTGAAGCTTTCCCTGTTCGTATAAGATCAAACCAGCGATGCCCTTGTTCTGTAAAAAGTTCAATTCTTCTTTCTTTACGAACAGCATCCAGTAAGTCCTTAGAAGTATTTGCATTAGTAAATGATAATCCTGCTCGACCACGTATGACGTTAATATCATCCTGCGCTCCCGATAGATCCCCTAACTGCACCCTAGCTTCAGCACGAATCAAATACAACTCTGCTAAGCGGAAAACTGTGCTGTATTCTGAAGGCGGGTCAATAGTAAATCGAATTTTATATTTATATGCGTAATAAGCTAAATTACTCCCTTCTCCAACCGTGGTTATCCAATGCTCAAAACGATGGTCTCCTGATTCAAATGCCGTTATTAATCCATCGCTTAAGGCTACAGGATTTAGAAAATAATTCACACTTCGTATAATAAAAGCTGCGCCGTCATTAGTATGACCCGTAGTACCAACTGGAGCGAGTTGCCAAATAGCCTCTTCGCTATTAGCCAAGAAAACATCGTCAAGATTGTTCAAAATGGTGTATTGCGAACTCGTATTAATGACTTCAGACACCTTTTCCTCTACAAGACTCCAATCCTCTTGATATAAATATACGCGAGCCAACAATGCGGTTGCAGCATAGCGATTGAGATGGGAGCGAATCCCATCACGGTACTCTGGTGCCAACAAATCTACCGCAGTTTCTAAATCCACTATGATTTTTTGATAACATTTTTCCTTAGAATCGCGACTGGCTAATGCATTTGTAGTATAATCGGTTGAAAGAATTAAAGGGACACCGCCGTATAGATTTACTAAATTAAAATATGTAAAAGCTCGAATAGCAATTACTTCGCCTTTAAGTTGTTGCTTTAAGGTTTCACTAATAGCATGAGACGCAGCTAAACCTTCTAATACTGTATTACAATGGTAAATGATATTGTAAGCCGAAGACCATATACTTAGGTTAATACTACTATCAGGAGCTATAGTGTTGTCATAAAAAAACGGGTATTCAGGAAATGCCAAGGTATTATACAAATCCAGTTCATCTGAAGACACTCCTGTTAAAACTGTAATGGAGTTTACGCTTCCACTTGCAAATCCCGAGAAATTAAAAAGTCTATGATAAATACCATCTACTGCTGCTGTAGCAAGATTTTCACTTTGATAAACCACTGCACTAACTACTCTAGAATTTGGCGGGTCAACCTCTACAAATTCTTCACATGAAAAGCATGTAATCAATGCCATTACCGTAACTATTCGATATATATGTTTTATTTTATTCATAATACTTAAGATTTAAAAAGTTAACTGAACTCCTGCCGTTACTGTGCGAAGTGGCGGTAGATTTCTAAGTGACCCTAAAGGAGCTGATTCTGGGTCTAAACCTTTGTAATTCGTAAAAGTTAATAAGTTCTGCCCATGCAAATACAGTCTAACGGATTTCAATCCTGAAAGGCCTAAAACTGTTGATGGCAATTGATAGGAAAGTGATAGGGTTCGTAATCGAATAAATGAAGCATCTGTAACAGACATGTCGCTAAGCGCTGCTCTATTATAAGTCCTATTAGAAGTGGATGAAACCGAGAACTTTTGAATATGGCTCATATCGCCTTCTTCCTGCCAACGATTCATAACCAAAGTTGCTTGGTTCAGTTCATTTCGTCCTGGTGTAGCAAATAAAGACAGGTGGTTTCTCCCTTTTTGTTTAACAAATTGAAAAAAGAAATCTAGACTAAATCCTTTATAACTTATAGTGTTATTCAATCCGCCAAAATATTGTCGGCCCATATCTTGAATAATGGTACGATCTTTATAATCAAAACGCTCATCTTCATTTACATCGTCCATGACAAACAAGCCCGTTTCTGAGTCTACACCCAGATTATGATATAACAAGGCACTATTTAAGGAATGACCTACACGATAACGATTGGCATAAGAACTCTCTTCTAAATTTTCAAATTCTAGGAGTTCATTTTTAGGGAATGTAAGAGTGAGGTTGGTCTTCCAATTAAAATTTGTCCCTTGGATATTCGAACTCATAAGCTGCAATTCCCAACCTCTGTTTTCTACAGTAGCCGGTAAATTTGCCTGAATAGAAGTAAAACCAGTAAGTGCCGGGAGCGAATACCCCACTAATTGATTTGAAGATCGGTTACGGTACCAGCTTGCAGAGAGCATTAAGCGGTCTTTAAAAAAGATAAACTCTCCAGCTAGCTCCAACTTTTTATTCACTTCCCACGAATAATTCGGATTGGCCAATTGCGTTGGATACAATCCGTTAATACCATTAGTTGATTGATACGTATCATAATACCCATAATCAGAAATTTGATCATTGCCAGAGGTACCATAACTTCCTCGAAGTTTTCCAAAACTTAAAACGGGTAGTGATTCCTTTATAAAGGTCATATTTGAAAACACCCAGGCTGCACCTACAGCTCCAAAATTTCCAAATTTTCGTCCAGAACCAAAGCGTGAGGAGCCGTCTCTTCGTCCTGTAAAATTTAAAAACAAACTCTTATTCCAGTTATATGCCAAACGACCAAATATGGCATTATAAGCATATTCTCGATCATCCTGAATCAAGAAACTCTGTCTTTCTGCCGTCGCAAAATTGTCCATCATGCGCTCGTCAACAAATCCTTGTCCAGAAATTAATATACGATTGGAATTGCTCCTCTGAAATGTTACTCCTGCCAGAGCTTCTAATTCATTTTTACCAAATACAAATGAGTAGTTCAGTTGAGGCTCTAAAATATAGGATTCTCGTTTTGCTGTATCCCGTTGGGCATTATTTTCTTGTTCAAAATTGGGGTCTTTGCTACTTATTGGGTCTTTTGCTAGAGCATCACTATGATAGCTGGTATAGCCCATATTTAGCTTTGCCCAAAATTTATCCAAGAGTTCATATTGCAGTACCGCATTAACTACCAAATTCTCTGTCCTAATTTTTTGAGTTTTTAGTAAATCTGCCATGGGGTTTGACCAGCTAGAATCTTCCCAATTTAAGCTGCCGTCTTCAAGGTATAATGCAGGTGCATTTGGTGCCAAAGTGATCGCATTTTCAATAAATTGGTTTGAGTTAAAGCTTTCATTAGTATCGATACCATAACTACTTGACATAGTAAAACGAAACCGATTATCGACACTATAGTGATTCAAATTAAAATTTCCAGTAAATTTCTTGTATCCAAAATCTCCAGGAAATACCAAAGATTCGGTATGATGTCCTAACCCAAATAAAAAAGATGTGCTTTCTGAGCCACCAGACAGTGCTTTTTGCACATCTGAAATGAATGCCGTTTCGCCAAGTAGTGTCTCTTGCCAATCTGTATAACGGTCTTGATCCCATAATAGTAAGTCTGGCGCATTAGACGCCCTTGGTGTTCTGTTTTCATTGGTAAAAGCCTCCTGACGCATCTCTAAATAATCCGCGGTGTGAAGCATATCCAATTTTTTAGAAATTCGACCTATTCCTGAATAGGCACTCAAATTTAAACTAGCCTTTCCTGCCTTTCCTTTTTTTGTGGTAATTAATACGACACCATTGGCTCCCCGTGAACCATAAATAGCTGTAGCATCCGCATCTTTTAGCACTTCAATGCTTTCTATGTTAGCTGGATTTAGATTACTTAAGGGGTCGACACCTGAAATGGCATAGAGACCGAAAGCATCTACTGCTGCTGCATTTATGGGAACACCATCCACAACATAAAGTGGTAAATTTCCATCATCCCGAAGGCTGTTCCGTCCTCGAATTCGAATTACTGGATTTGCTCCTGGCATACTGTTTACCTGATTAACTTCCACGCCCGCCATTCTGCCTTGTAGGGCTTGTAATGGATTGACTACTGGCTGTAGTTCAATATCTTTGGCCACCACACGACTGATGTTTCCAGTGCGTTCTTTTTCAGATACTGAATAATACCCCGCATTAATAGTTACGGCATCTAAGGCGGTAATGGCTTCTTTTAATTGTACATTAATTAGGGTACGGTTATTTATGGCTATGTTTTGAGTCTCATACCCCATTATTGTGAAAACCAAGGTGTCCTTAGGTTTGGCTTGTATCTCATAACCACCATCAAAATTAGAAACCACACCATGGCTGGTACCAAGAACCAAGATATGCACCCCAGTAATGGGCACCTGTTTTTCATCGGTTATGATGCCTTTAACTTCAATCTTTCCCTGTCTCTTTGATTTTAAAGCTTTTCGGGTTATGACGATATGATGATCCTCCAACTCTGAAACTTTATAAAGGTGTTTTGGTAAATACTGCTTTAACAGGGTAGTAATCTTTACCACACCTTTTTTGAGTTGTATGGGGGCCAAATCTTCAAAAATATGAGATTGATAGATAAAGGTATAATCGCTTTGTTTTCTTATGAGTTCTAAAAGGGCTTCAATGGTCATGGTTTGGTCGGTAGCTATGGTTATCTCTGTGTTTTGAGACAGCATAGGGTTGGAAGTGAAACCAAAAACCACAGTAAAACTTAAAAGCACTAAGGTTTTCATAAGGCATTTGAGCAGGCTTTTCTTAACCAAGAAAAACCCATTTGTTAATTTAATTTGCATAAATTTGCGTATTAGTTAGTTTTTAAACTGATTAATCTTAAGGGGATTCAGCTGCACTGTCCAGGTCATAGCTTTGTTCCCTTTCTTTTTATTTTATAGTTACGGTCTTGTTGTTTATGTCATAGGCAGTAATGGCGTTAGTGATTTGTATTCCTTTTAATATATCGTTCAGGTGTTGTGTTTTACTGAGTATGCCGCTAAACTTTACGGTTTCTAAATGAGCATCTTCAAAATGAACATCTACATCATACCATCTGGAAAGCACCTGCATGATTTCCTTTAAGGGCTTGTCTTTAAAGTTGAAATACCCATTCATCCATGCGGTGGCATATTCGGTGTTGATTTTAGTTATGTTGAGTCGTTTAGATTGACGATTTAATATGGCTTGGTCTCCTGGTTTTAATGCCCTTGTTTTGTGGTCTATTTCAAGAGTGATACGCCCTTCGGTTAGGGTAGTAACAATATTGGGCTCGTCTGAATAAGTTTTTACATTGAATTTGGTGCCTACCACTTCTATAGTTTGGTGTTTTGTGCGAACCTGAAACATGTCTTTGTTTGGGTCTGTACTTGGGCTTACTTCAAAAAAGGCTTCACCGTATAAAAGTTCAACTATTCGAGGTGCACCTTTTTTAAAGGCCGCTGGATATTTTAATTTGGTATCTGCATTCAACCACACTATGGTGCCGTCTGATAAGGCTATTTGATACTGTCCGCCTCTTGGGACGGTCAAATAATTAAATACTTCAAATGTATGGGTTGATTCATTGTGATATTCTAACCGCTTTCCATTGCTTTGGACTAACTCATTTTTAAAAGGGACTCCCTTTTCTAAAGCAATTTCTGAACCATCTGAAAGTGTTAATATAGCCTTATCGGTTCCGGCTAAGACTTGAGATTCTTCAGACTTCAAGTGTTCATTTGTTGGGCTTAGGGTTAATATCACATAGGCTACAGAAATCAATAAAATAAGCACAGCGGCCACTTTATAAAAAGATGCTATTAATGGTTTTGGTTTAGGTTCAAGTTGAGATGCTACTTTTTTCCAATCATTTTCAGTGTCAATAGATTGTAGTTGCTTGACATTATATTCAACAGCTTCCTCGTTCAACGCATCTAGCATATCACTTTTTGTAGCAGCATCGAATAAATTGGTTGCTTTGAGGTCTTTTGGCTCCTCTCCTTTTGATATGGCTTTCGCCGTTTTCCTCGCTAAGGTAAAAATGCGTTTATAAATACTCATAGAAATTGTTTTGTACTTCTATGACATGGAATAATAAAATGCGTCTACAAGACCTGATTAAAAAATCAGGAAAAATTGATTTAATTGGCTCAAAATACCCTTTAACTTTAAATAAGCGCGACTTTTTTGGGTACGAACCGTACTTGGTGTGATGGCGAGCTCTTCAGCAATTTCTTTGGTGGTATAATCTTTTAGAGTAAGCTCAATTACTTTAGCCGTTTGTTTGGGTAAGGTTTTAATAGCTTTATACAAATGGGCATAGGTTTCTACCATGGTTATATCTGCTAAAACAACGACTTCATGTTTCAAATTTTCAATATCTATAGATGTGGTTTTTCGCATCTGTTTAGCCTGCTTGCTATGTAAATAATTCAAACAACGGTTTTTTACCATGGTATATAAATAGGCTTTTACCGCATTTTGGTTTTTAAGTTCTGGCTGTTTTTCCCATACTGAAATAAACACCTCCTGCACGAGGTCTTTAGCACTATCCATATCGTTAAGATACCGCTTAGCAAATAGACACAGCGAGGGGTAAAGCGTATCAAAAAGTACTTTGAACCCTTTTAAGCTTGTAAAATGTAATGTACCACTTGGCATAGGCCGTTGGTATTAATTTAAGATAACTCTCATAGTATTGTGCGTAACAAACCCTTAGGAAAAGGGTATAAACCCAATAGGTTTAAACAACATTAAAAATGTGTAGAAAAAATTGGGCGCAGCACTCTACTTACCTAAACTGAGGTACTGGTATACCTTGCACTGATAAGAGAGCCCACGCCCGGGTCGTGAGCCAATCTACTTATCATCTCTAGTGCAAAAAATTACCAGTTTTCAGTTTAGAGACTCTAAGCGATAGCTTCTAATATTTTAATACGAAGAATCGCAAATATATGTATTCACTAACAAATATAGGACAAATATTTTGATTGGACACTATCGTGACCAACATTCAACTTCCTTATGTTTTCCTTTGCTTAATGCCTAGCAATAAGAATAATCAAAAGATATACCTTACAAGTAAATATGTATGTAAGTACATAAGTGAGGAGTGGCTTATTGATGGGAAGTCTACTAGAGAATATGGTAAGATATATGGTGTACATAAAAATACCATCGAAAAAATAATGGAGAAGGATGGATATAACTTACCCTTATACACATTATCCATTATTTGCTTCAATAAAGGCGTAAAACTATCTGATTTTTTTAAACTAGTAGAAAACAAATATGGAGGAAAACTAAATGATTCATTTATTTTGAAATAAAAAATGTATCTCATTGATTATTCTGAACCTCGCCTTTGACGATTGGTTTTTCGTGTTAGATATTTATTAAAAAAAACTTATTCAACGTAAGAACTTGTTTATTTTTGAAAGGATGTGAAACAATAATTTTTTATCCAACTAAATAGCTTCTAATTAATAACAAAAATTGCAGTATGGGTAAATTGAAACCGGAAGATATTGCATTGAATACAAGTATAGCCTTAAGAATAAAGGAATTAAGGATTAAGGCTAATCCAAATCAATCAAAATTTGCTGACAAGCATTTTATTGATAGACAAATCGTAAGTCGATGGGAAAACATCAATGATAAGCGCGGGGTTTCAATTCACACCATAAATCGCTTTTGTAAAATGGTAAATATTTCTTTAAAAGAGTTTTTTGATTCGGATCTTTTTCTTGGTTAATTGTTGCAATATCCTAATTTGCTATAGAAACAAAACCAAATTTCAAAAAAATTATATAATCAAGCCTACTTCAAAGAAAAAAGTTCATTCAAAAGAATAATAATTAAAGTAAGATTTTATTTATATTTGATAAATTCAAAAAAACTAAATCTTTTCCAATAATTCAATTTTTCTAGTTAGAAGAATTACCTTTGACCAAACCTACGACGCGAATGAACAGAAGCAAATATTTCGAATATGTAGATGAGAAAATCCACATACTTGCTCATAGAATTAATACCAGGGGGAAACTTAACATTCTAAACCTGCACCTTCATTCGGAAAACTTCTATCTTCATTTTTTTAATTTACTTTTTGACTTTCAATTGGTTAATTTAAATAGTAGTGCTCAGAATGTTGAAGCAATTGACTTAATTGACCATAAAAACAAAATAATCTTCCAAGTATCAGCTACCTGCACGAAACAAAAAATAGAATCAACACTCACAAAAGATATTTTTAAAAAATACAAAGGCTATAATTTTAAGTTTATTTCCATTTCAAAAGATGCTACGGATTTAAGAACCAAAACATATTCGAATCCTCATTCTGTTCCTTTTAAACCTTCAGGAGATATTTATGATATTACATCTTTACTGAATATAATTCTCGGAGAAAGCCCAAAACGGCAACGAGAAATTTATGAATTCATAAAAGATGAGTTAGGAGAAGATGTTGACATTGTTAAACTAGATAGTAATCTTGCCACGATAATAAACATTTTGTCACTTGAAAAGTGGGATGACTCTAATAGCGATGATAGCTATAATAGTTTCGAAATAGATAGGAAAATTCAATATAATGAACTTGATGATGCAAGAGAAGTAATTGAAGAGTTTTGTGTATACTATAAAAAAGTTGATGAAAAATATACAGAGTTTGATTTATTAGGCGCTAATAAGAGTAATTCTGTATTAAATTCGATTAGAAAGGAATATAGAAAACTTAAAAAAACGGATAACAAAGATGACGTTTTCTTTGAAACTATAGAAAGTATTAAAAGTAAAGTTCTTGAAAGTAAAAACATAGATGATATCCCTATTGACGAAATAGAATTATGCATAGACATTTTAATTGTGGACGCTTTCATAAGATGTAAAATTTTCGAAAATCCAAAAAATTATAATTATGTTACTACCTGATAATATTCATCCAGAAAATAGCATATATTATAATGCATCTCTTGCTTTAAAAATATTGCAAGAACACGGCAAACTAGATATGTTAGACTTATATCAAAAAATATCTAAAACAAAAAAAATATCATTTCCTGTTTTTATTTTGTGTTTAGACTGGCTTTATATAATCAACGTAGCAGAATTAAAAAAAGGAGAGGTTAAATTATGTTCTTAAAATCACTTCAAATAATAAATACTAAGAGTTCCTCTATAATTCGTGATATTGAATTTCGTGATGGAATAAATTTGATTGTTGATGAGAGTAAAGGGAGTATCACGGGAAATAATATTGGAAAAACCACAGTTTTAAAACTTATAGATTTTTGTTTTGGAGCTAATAAAAGTAATATATGGCAAGACCCAGAAAATCCCAAAGAAGTATATGCTCTTGTAAAAGAATTTTTAATCGATAATGACGTTCTTGTTATTCTAACGCTTTCCGATACTCTTAATCCTAAAACAGAAACAGAGTTTGTAATTGAGCGTAACTTCCACAGTTCTAGAAAAACAGTTATAAGACGGATAAATGGAACTCAATACACAGATGATGAATTCGAAGATGTCCTTAAAGAACTATTTTTTCCAAATCTTATAGCTGAAAAACCTAGTTTTAGACAAATTATATCTCATAATATTAGATATAAAGATTTGAGTATTAATAATACCCTAAAAACACTAGATAAGTTTACTTCAGATGCCGAATACGAAACTTTATATCTTTATTTATTAGGCTGTGAATTTAATGAGGGTAATAAAAAGCAAGAGATTCTTCAGAACATACGTCAAGAAAGTAATTTTAAAAACCGGTTAGAGAGATTTCAAACAAAATCTGCTTATGAAACGACTTTATCTCTTATAGAAAATGACATTGAAGAATTACAAAACAAGAAGTCTAAATTAAACTTAAATGAAAATTTTGATTCGGACTTAAACAAACTCAATGAAGTTAAATATCGGATTAATAAATTGAGTTCAGAGATAAGCAAAATTAACATTAGAAAGGAGTTAATAATTGAAGCCAAGATCGAGCTTGAAGCAAATAAGTCAGAAATTGACCTTTTATAATTAGAGCAAATCTATAGTCAAGCTACAGACATTTTAGGGGAATTACAAAAATCATTCGAAAATATGGTAAACTACCATAATCAGATGATTTCAGAAAAAGCAAAATTCATTAATAACGAGCTACCAAATTTGGAGCAAAAACTTGAGAAAAAGAATCAAGAATTAAAAACACTACTAAGAGAGGAGGCTATATTATCTCAAATTATAGCCAAAAGCGATTCATTCGAAGAATTGGAAGTCTTAATCAGTGAGCTGACTGAAAAATATAGACTTAAAGGAGAGTATGAGAATACGATTCAACAACTACAAGAAGTCGAGGACAATTTAAAATCCTACAATGACGAACTTGATGAAATTGATGATGCCTTATTCTCAGACGAGTTCGAAGAAAAAGTAAAGACTCAATTAAATAAATTCAATAAATATTTTTCATCTGTCTCTGAATATCTTTATGATGAAAAATATGCTTTGAAATATGAAAAAATCACCAACAGAAAAGGCCGGAAATTATATAAATTTTCAGCATTTAACACGAATTTTAGTTCAGGTAAAAAACAAGGCGAAATATCTTGTTTTGATATAGCTTATATTCTATTCGCTCGTGATGAAGAAATGCCAAGTATGGACTTTCTATTAAATGATAAGAAAGAATTAATGCACGATAATCAATTAGTGAAGATTGCCAACTTTGTGAATGACAAGAATATTCAATTCGTTGCATCAATACTAAAAGATAAATTACCTAGTGAATTGAATAATAAAGACTACTTCATTCTAGAACTATCTGAAAATGATAAACTTTTTAGAATATAAAAAAATAAAGCTAAAATTAATTTAAAAACATTTCTTTTTTATCTTATTGTAATCCAAAATGTTATCAGATATCGGAAAGCGTCTTTAAAATCGGCGTCATCCAAATTAATTAACTACTTTAAAACAAATCAATATAACATTTTATCTTATAAAACTATGTGTAAATATTTAGGACTAGATTTAGGTATAAACTCTATTGGATGGGTACTAGTAGATAATCAAGAATTAAAAAGTTATGGCGTACGAAGAATCAAAAGTAGCCAGCGTCTTGAGAAAAGAAATTTTCGTAGAA
Source organism: Allotamlana fucoidanivorans (assembly GCF_006265225.1). Lineage (GTDB taxonomy): Bacteria > Bacteroidota > Bacteroidia > Flavobacteriales > Flavobacteriaceae > Allotamlana > Allotamlana fucoidanivorans. The sequence continues at coordinate 166,099 of NZ_VDCS01000003.1, forward strand.
AATATCAACGGGGTTTAGCAAAAATAAAAAAAGCCTTTTCTTCTAAATTAAGAACACTATTTACCAAAAATTATCGATTAACCTTATTGTCAATCTTAACTTTTGTATTATTTCTATTCAGTTTTATTTTTTTTGAATATTGGCAGCTATTTTTAAATCTTGGAATTGGAGGACTCATTTCAATTCTTTCTGTTGAAAAAAAAGTATAGGTATTGCTTTCAGTTCTTTAATTGATCAAATCATCTATGTCACAAACATACGAAGTCAAAAATATTGCGGAAGCATTAAAACTTGCCAAACAGTTTCAAAGAATAGAAAAATATAATTTATTTCGCGGACAGGCACAAAACTGGGAAGTTATACCTACAGCTGGGAGGCTTTCAAAAAAACAATTTGAAAAGTCTATAGAACAAATTGAAAGAATATTTACTTTTTTCAACATAGATAAAACATTAAAAAAATATTGTACAAATGTAGACTATTACTTCGCGATTGCTCAACATTACGGCATCCCAACTAATTATATTGACTTTACACAAAGTATTGATGTTGCTTTCTATTTTGCCACTAATTCACAATCAAACAAAATTGGCGAATATTGTTCAATAATTTGTTTAAACGAATATGACTTTGAAGATTTTATTCAGATTATTAAAGTGTTATATGACAGAGAGAATGTTGTACCTTCTTACATCTCAAGAGTAGAAGTTGATAACTTATGGCGGTTACAAGCTCAAAAAGGCTGTTTTTTGTTCACGCCTTACCATCAAATTGAACAATACTATCCATTTGACAGAATTATATTTCCATATACAGAGTCTTATAATAAAATTAAAAAAGCTGACATATATCCAGAAAGAAAAAGTGAACTAGAAATCATTCTAGATGGTTTTTTTGATACAGAAAAACGGATTGAAGGTCTAAACAGGATAAATAATCTTGCAAAACAATTAAAATCCCCGATTATATCTATACCTAACAATAATCAGTATGAAATCTTGGAGAAAAAAGAAGTTCATAAAAGCTGGTATTCATATACTTATCAAAAATGGAAACACTCATTCAAGGAGGAATGGAAATCTTCTAAAAACGAAAAACAGATTCAAATTCATATTCTACAAAAATTTGTTAATGACGAATTCATTGAAACTATTAAAGCCAATCTTACTAGAGAATTTAAAAATAAAAGAATAGATAAAAAAACACCCCTAATTTTTGATTTTTCTGTCAAACCGATTTTATCTAAAAAAAATTCAAGAATTATTAGTGTAAACTGCAGAAATATTTGGGATGGAACAAGAAATTTACCATACAGTATTGAAGATATTTTATCTATTTTAACCACATACTTGTCTTTGGAACTTCAAGACATTTTCACTCAAGATAGCGAAGAGTTAATACTATTAGAAATGGCTAATAAATATGGAAGTCGTGTAAGATTTAAAACTAAAAAAAACAATATTATAAGCTATTTTAGGAATGATTTAAACGATATTATTTTGAAAAAACTTCCTCGTCCTATTCCTGCTGAATTACTACTACATTTAAACAAACCACGCTATGTGTTCGATTTTAAAAAACTTATTGAATTTTTCAAAACAGAAGCCATTGCTAATCAAGTCTTTTATAATAGAGAAAACAAATTTCCTGTAATTTTTTATACACCAGTTCAAATTGACATTTTAGGGTATGCCTAAAAATGATTTTATATTATAAACCTTTTCAATTCAGCAAGATCAAATTCCTGTTATATTTTACATAACAACAAACATTATACATAAACAAATTTGTTTACATTTGTAATATGAATATCTTAATAGAAAAATACAAAGGCATACACCCTGGGTTTGTTATTGAGCGCATATTAAAAAAACGTTCGATACGCCAACGCCCCTTTGCGCTTTCTATTAATGAGCATCCACAAACCTTAAATGCCATTACAAAAGGGCGTAGAAGTTTAAATACAGCTTTGGCCTTAAAAATAGAAGAAGTCTTAGAATTAGAGGAAGGCTCTTTAGCCCTTTTACAAACCTATTTTGATATTTCAAGAGCTAAAAACAAACAGCAAGCTGCAACACCTAATCTTTCAAAACTTAGAGCTTCTTTATTTTGGGACACTGATTACTCAAAAATTGATTGGAAAAAACAATACAGAGCAGTAATCAATAGAGTTTTTGATCGTGGCAATGAAAATGAAAAACAAGAAATTAGCAGATTTTATGGTAAGAATACCATTAATGCTGTATTAAACTCAAAACTTAGAAAGCCTTACACCGTTTCTAGTTTATAATGTACTTCCTTGATGCTATACTATAATACAGTAAATAAATTGCTCCATGACAGTCTTTTAAAACTAATGGCTTCAGAGGTATTCAACGATTTTAGATTGGTAGGTGGTACTGCGCTTAGCTTACAAATTGGGCATAGAGCATCTATAGATATTGACCTTTTTAGTGATGCCCGTTATGGTTCTATTGATTTTAAACAAATTGATACCTATCTAGGATCTAATTTTAAATATGTTGATTACCCGAAGAACATTGAGCCGGGTTTGGGAAAAGCATATTTTATTGGAACTGACCAGACAAACTCTTTAAAACTAGACGTTTTTTATACAGACAGCTATATACAACCACCTATAATTGAAGATGGTATTCGGTTGGCTACTATTGAAGAAGTCATAGCCATGAAATTGGATATTATACAAAGAGGAGGACGAAAAAAAGACTTTTGGGATTTACATGAACTTCTAAACACCTACAACATTGAACAGATGTTAAAATTACACGAACAGCGTTATCCCTATAACCATGACCGAGAATTAATTCTTAAAAATTTTGTAGATTTCGATTTAGCAGATAATGACTTTGACCCCATTTGCTATTTTGGCAAACATTGGGCTTTTATTAAAGAGGATATTACTGACAAGCTAGAACGCTTTAAATCAAGGTAACTTTTATTCCTATATTCCATTGTTTTCCTTCTACAATATTCCATCAAATTAAACGTCTCAGAATATTTGCTCTAAACAAATTTTAAACTCAAAACACTATCATTTTCCCGCTTCAAACATCCTTCTTATATCTGAATGAATTTTTTGAAAATTGATATCCAGATCATCAACAGAGTAGCTTTTTAAAACAGGTGGTTTTTCTTTTTTCATTTTCAATAATCTGAACTGCACTTTGCGGTCTTTACCATCGGCGAAGACGACAAACTGCCCTGTTTTTAGCCTAAAGAACTCATTGGCTCGGCGCTTGCTAACCTCTTTCTCGCCTTTGGTTATTCTGCTATTAAAATTCCAACTGCTATCCTTACTCACACTTCTAGTAGGTTTAGTCACAATTTCAAAGAAGCTTTCATAGTATTTGGCGGTATCGGGGTCATTGGCTTTTCCAAAAAACTGATACGACAAATTGCTAATTATCGCTCTACTGGCTTTATCGCCGTAGAGCATATCGTTCTGAATTTTATCCTGCATCACATATACAGTGGTAATATCATAACTCCTTAAGGTAGCTGGTATTCTGTGCATATGCAACAGTTTGATGGTTGGTGCTTCTTCCATAAGAATAAAAGCCGATGCTTTGCCACGTTCACTCATTTGCTTCACCACCGTATGTATGACCATAGCTATTACTGGTGCAAAGGTTGTTTCGTATTTGGGATGGTTAGATATGGCGATAATTCCCTTATTCTCGGTATCATTGACATTTAGTGGCACTTCATCGGCTGACAATGCCATAAATAATTGGCGAGTGCTTAACTTTTTTAGTGCATTGGATAAAGTACTGCGCACCCCTGCAGTTTGTTTCTCGGAATCTACACCGTGTAAAAAAGCACTGGCCATAGCTCTTGAGGTTATGTTGGTGTTTAAAAACTGTACGAGCCCATCTTTCTCTAAATACTGAAATAGAGCTATCACATGGGGTAAGGTACAATACTGCGGATAATAGCTACGTAGGTTCCAAATAACTCCTGATAACAGCCCTTCAACGGCATCTGAGAAAAATTTATGGCTCCCCGAAGATTCAGAACTGTGCTGTTCAAGTAAATTTTCCATAAGTACTTTGGTAACCTCAAGAACGCTTTCTTCATTGGACAGGTATTTTGGTGCTATAGGATTAACTCTGTAATATAAAGTATCAAAGGCTATGGTGTATAGGGTGATGCCATTGGCGTGACATAAAGGATATACCAATTCCGTCAATTCCAAATCTTTGTAATCGTGTACAATGCCACAAAATTTGTGTTTTGTAAAATGCTTTAAGAACTGATAGATGACACTTTCGGTTTTACCGCTTCCTGCTGAGCCAATGATACAGGAACCTCGTCTAATATTCGCAATCTTCAATCGCCCTGATAGGAGCTGAAATTTCATTTTGTATTTCTTGTGAACTTTAGCGGTATTTCCGTCCCAAAACAGCAAGTATAGTAGCATAATTATACATGCTATGGGTAATGCATAGATTATCATATTTTGTAAGATGGGGTCTTTCATATTTCAATAGAACCAGAACGCATGGCCCTGGTTAATCCTTTTTTAAGTTGTTTCACAATTTTAGCCGCAAGCTGCGCTTGATTTACTGGTATGGACGGTAATTTGGTTTGTATGCCTGCTTCTCTGAGTATATGAAACCCCAGTGCCCGCTGTTTTGGTGTCATTTGCCACAGTTGTTTCAAATAAACATCTGGTTGTTTCAACAATGTTTTTCTCGCTTTATATTGCTCGACATAATGGCGTTTATAATTAAACTGTTTGTCAAATTGTTTTTCTGCCTTTTGATAAAACCTATCCCTATCGAAGCCTCGTTTTACAAGCTTGCCATTTAACTCAACGGTTGAGGCTTTGTATTTGCTGCCTGGAGACAGGCTATAGCGATTGGATTGATCTTTGCGGCTCATAATAATATGCACATGGGTTTGCGCCCCTGCTTTGGGCATACCAGCTTCAATCATTTTACCATTTAGCTTATGAGGGGCTGTAGCTCTAGCCTGCTCAATGGCTTGTTGCTTTGCTTTTACACTACCTGCCATTTCATTGCGTTCAATCTTAACAATATGGTGTTTGAGCTTCGCAATTTTAGCGATGTACTTTTGGTTTTCCCGAACCGCTTTATCCGTTCCTTTATAACTACGGCTATATTCGATTTTTGCAAAGTATTTTAAATCCTTTACCGTTATGGCGCGTCCTTCAATTTCCCGATGGAATGAGGCGGCATAGGCTTTCATTAACTCTCGGGTGTAGGCTTTTAAATCTTTGGTATGATTTTTTAAAGCCGATAGCTCACGTTGGCTCGGATTAATGGTAATGGAATAGAACTTAGGTTCATGCTTGTGCAGCTTTTTGGTATTGGCATCAATATCGGTAATGACCTGAAGACTAGTAATTCCGTCATTATCCTGATTAAAAAAATAGGCTTCGTCGGCTTCTAGGCCATAGTTATCGTTCTCCTTTTCCAGATACTTAACAAAGTCTGAAACGCTTTGCAGATAGCTACTTCCTGTTTTTTGTGGGCTTATGGTTAGATACATGGCTTTGGGTTTTTAATTGTTTGTAATCGGTTTTGGATATTTCCAGTCTGACATAGCCCGATCCAAAAGATGGACTGATATACTTCGACTGTTTGAGGCTCTTGTTTATTAGACTTTGTAAATCCTGTAATTGCTGCTGAGTTTTGAAATATTGGTTCTTATAGTGTGTATACCCATCAATAGGTATGTCTTGGAGTTTGGCTAATATGGCTTCATGTTTTTCAAAGGATAGTTCAGGCTGATCTAATACTTTTAACCCCGCAATGGTTTTGGATGTCTCAGGCGGTTTCCTCAGTTGCCCTCCTGCTTCCTGAAATAACAGTTGTAACATTTCATGGGTTGGTGCGGTCTGTTGTCTTTCAATGTCTCGAATGATAGCCACCAGAGCATTGATGCGCTTTTTTATGGCTTGCTCTACTTGTCCCAGATGGGATTCCAAAGTATCGGTTGGTAGCATATCATTACCCTTAAAAAAGTCCATCATATTATTTAAGTTCATGGACTGCGTTACTTTCAGCTCCCTGCAGAAACTACGATACCGCATGGCGACCGAGGCTTTAATGCTCAGATTTTTAAAGGGTTCATCTTTGGACCATTTTGCCATTTTCCGTGAAATTTTTACCGTATTTACTGGGCTCAGGGTGCGTTTCCGTGAAATCGAAAAACTCCTTACAAATCACAAACCCGAACAAACCCTTTATTTACAAGGGTTTTGAGAGTTTTTTAAATCTGTAACGTCGCTTAGCGCGTTACCCTCTTGCTATTCGATTTCGTCCCGCCCGCGGGACAAAATTTTCATGCAAGCGTTTACCATCTGCATGTCTTTATTAAAAGTAGTGGATTCTTATAAATCCTTCAAATGACGTTTGGTTGCAATTGGTTTGAAATGCCTATAAATTGTATGCGCTTTAAAAAAATAGCCGTTTAAAACGTTAGATTTCCTGAAATGCCTTCTGTATTTGAAAAGAAAAAGACCCCGATTATTGAGGTCTTTGATGTTTGGTTTTAAAGTTTAGATTTTGAAAACATACTTGTAATTATACAAATTCCGTATGGCTTCTTCCTCAAGCATTGTGTCTAAGTTAGTATTGTGCTTGGTGGCATAATCCATCAGATCCTTGCCATATTTCCTTTTGACATCTTCTTTAGAACTCGCTATCAACCGTTCTTGTGCCTCTTCGTTTAAATCGGTAAAATTTAGGTGTATCATAGCTTTCAGGTTTTAATATTCGCTTGGTAGCATCAAGGTATCGTTCACAAAAAACAGTCGTAACGCATCTAAAGGAAAATCGGTTACCCGATATCCGTGTCTTTCCAAAATAGTGTCGTTCCCATCACTGTAAACAATCTCCGCCTCGTATCCTGAAGCTGTCCGTTTATCCTCGGGCAACCTTTTAAAATCTATCGTAATCCAACCGCTTTTGTATTTCAGGCTCTTGGCTATTACCGAAGCATCTGTAATCAACCAATAACAGTCGGCAACATCGGCAAGGTATTTCAGCCCATCCGTAAAACGGGTCTTTAATATAGGGATGTGGTAGTACATTTCAGTTCCTGTGAAATGCTGTAATTGCTTTTCTATTTTATTGACTTGTGTGTCCATTGTGGTGTGTTTTAAAAAGTTATGGTTAAAAGGAGGATGCTCCATATCCTTTGGAACACCCTCTTTCTTAATTGCTGTAAGGGTTGGATTAACTGTTATTTCCTAATAACAATATTTCAGATACGATGACCTCGGTCACATAACGTTTATTACCGTCTTTATCATCATAGGCTCTTGTACTCAATTTACCCTCTATGGCTATTTCTTTGCCCTTAGTAACATACCTTTCAATTATGTCAGCCGTCTTGCCCCATGAAATAATGGTATGCCAATTGGTATCGGTCTGTTTTTCGCCCTGCCCGTTTTTGTAATGTCCATTGGTTGCCAATGACAGTCGGGCTACTTTTTTGCCGTTTTCCAAATTCGTAATGCTAGGCTCTTGTCCTACGTTTCCAATTAACTGTACTTTGTTTTTTAGTGTACTCATAATAAAAGATTTTTAAATGCCTACCTTTTGGCAAGCGGGTTAATGATTTCCCTTTTTGATTTATGGTTCCCGTTTTCAAGAGAATGCAACTAAATTTTAAGGGGTGTTTTGTATGATTTCTTGCGTGCATAGCACTAATGGAGAAAGTGGGTTTTGTCAAGACTTTTAGAAAATAAATCAGGAGTGTCTGCAACGTCGTTTTTACCGAAGGGCTAAAAACAAGGAAGTAGAAACCTTATTTTTATCTAAAACCTGTCTTGGTCTTGACAAGTTCTATAGGGCATTAGCAGGTTCTTTTAATCCCATTTACAAAGAAGCGTACGGGAAGTTAAGCGCGTGGAGTCAGTGGGATTAATTTAGAAATGCTTATGTACTGCCTGTTTTTCGATGATCCGAAAAACAACTAAAGGCTTTATCTATTACAAACCCCTTAAAATTTGCAAGTCAGCGATTCGGTTTTTAGGAATTTTCGAGAAAGCCCCAAGAAGGGCTTACCGTAAATTCTGTTAAGTAAATCGAAATGATGACTTTCCGATTATAAGTGGACTCCATTTCCAATTTTGGATAGAAATGAAGTGCTCCTTTCTTGCTTTGCGGAAAGGGCCAACGCAATGGAAAGACAACATTGGGGATGGTGTCCAAGACTTTTCAAGAGAAGCTCTTTTTCCGAAATGAAGAGCATCGGAATGAAGGGAAATGTGCTGAACGATTAATTAACATTGATTTCTACTTGAAACAAACATTCTAAAAACACCTTATTCCTCAAAGAGTTTTTCTTGAATTTTAACTGGTTTGTGTTTATCTATTCTTTTGACTTCCTTCAGTTTGGCCTTTAGCGCTTTTCTTCTTTTGTCATAAATCCAAATTCTTAGGTATTTTAACAAACCTTGTTCGTGATCTGAAAGTTTTTCGGGAATTATATCCAACATAGCCTCTTTCATTTCTTTCCTTTGATTTTGGTTATTGAATATTGTAGCATATTGGAACCCACACCAAGTGTAGATATTTACCCATTCAGAAGGCAAAGGTGCTTCAAAGGTTCGGGGCATCATATAAGCTACCACCTCTGTTATAGACGCCATCTTTTCCCTTTTAAGTTGGCATATCATACGACTTATGGTTATCTTACTTAATAGATCCTTTGGAATAGCATCCTGCCATGCAGATTTATAAACTATTATTGGGCTAGTAAGACTATCCATGAGTTCAAAGACCAAATCTTCCTGAGCCTTTTTACTATTGGTTGTTTTTATATTATTATTTAGGTTAAGCTCCACTTTAAAACCAAAATCGAACTGTATTGTTTTTATATTTTTCATGATGTAAGTGTTAAGATGAAACAATAATGAAATGAATGTGAGAGAAAAGAAAAGGGAGCTGAAATGTATTATCAACTCCCCTTTCACAACAAGAGCTAAGCGCTCAGTATCTTTACCTTTTTCTCAAGGGTGGAAATACGTTCCTTTAACCGTTGCTCTCTTTTTTCACGTTCTTCTAAATATCGTGCTTCGATTTTTTCCATGGCATTCTTATGGTACGAACGCATAGCATTATAAAACGATATATTAGTAAGGTTGTTGGTATGGTTGCTCTCTCCAAAATGAACCTGCTGGGTAAGAATCAGCCTTATCAGTTTGTGGAACATTTCCTTTTTAAAGTTTTTCTTGAACTGTTCGGCCAACTTTACCTTGCTCATATTTGATTTCTTACCAAACATTCCAGAAAAGTATTTTTGCTGGCTCGTATATCCAACATTGTTTTCATAAAGCGAAATTGTAAAGGCAATCATTTCATCCTCTGAAAGTGTCTTTTTGGTGTTGATATAATCTGTTTCTCTAATCATATCCACAACTTCCTCAAACTGCTTATTGTTTTCAATTTGCTGCTTTCGGATTTCACGCTCCTTAATTTTTTGTATTTGTTCTTTAGGAGTGCAATCTGCCATTTTACGTTCTGAAACTGGTATGACATGACTATCCGATGGTTTTGAAGCTGTTTCTAGTATACTTACATAGCAATCTTTATAGCAATATGTTTCCGGGTTAAACAGTATTCCTTTTACAAAGCCATTTTCACTTGTTAAACTGTATGCTTTGCATTCTTCCTCATAGTCTTTTTGTGCCGATTCTAGTTTGTCTTGTAAATTTTCATCTGTATAATTGTAGTAACGATACTGTTCTTTTAGACTTTCTAGTGTTGGTGCTTCTGGTTTCTCAATAAGTTCTAAATCATCTAATAAATAAACTTTCAAACCATGTTTTTCAAGTGTACTTAGTATGAGCTGATTGTTTTCTTCGTTTGCCCAATATTTTCGTACCTCAGGAATTAACAGGATGTTTTCCTTTTTCGCTTTTTCTATGAGACTCTTGAATACCTGTTGTTTCTTGGTTGTGTAGCAAACAGATTTTGTGCAAATCATTTTACCCGCCCCAAACAAATGCCCTTGATTGACAGCGTTAAATGGACAGATCACACAGGCTCCTGCCTTCGTCACAATGGTGTCATCTTCAATACTGAAGGGTGCACGCTCCAAATCAAAAGATTGTTCTTGAATTAAACGATCAATCAAATGCGCACTAAACTCCACTCCCATAGTTTCTAACATCATAGCTTGTTCTTGGGGTTCAAAAAGTCCGACTCTAACGCCTTGCTTTAATGACATTTTTCCTGAGCGTATAAATTGCTTGAATCCCTCAATTAATCCTGCTAATTTTAATCGCTGACGGATAAAATGATCACTTCTACCCAAGCGTTGTGCAATCTCAGCTGCCTCATATTTTTCATTGAGATAAGCAATGGCTTCAGCTTCTTCTGTGGGTTCTACATCTTGGCGTTGTAGGTTTTCTATAATTTGAACCTCCATAACCTCTTGTTTTGAATACGCCTTAACCATACAGGGTATATTTTTCAAGCCTGCTAGTTTACACGCTCGATAACGTCGCTCTCCCATGACAATGACATAATCATCATCTACCTGTCGGACAGTTATAGGCTGAAGTAGGCCATGAACTTTAATACTTTTCGCTAATTCAGCCAATAGTTGATCATCAAAGGTTTTTCTCGGCTGTAAAGGGTCTGGTTGAATCTTCTGAATTTCCAGAGATACAATCTCCATTTTTGAGGCATCCTTTTTCTCGGTTTTTGCAGCACTGCTTGGTGCATTCTTTTTGGTACGTTTTGCTCTTGTTGTCATAATACATAATTTTTAGATTAAACAATATTTGAGCATACACCAAACGGAAGATAAAATACCAACACAAAAGGAAACGGAATAAATAAGCAAAGGCTAAGGCTGGGGCTTTATGCCGTAGTCTTTATCAGGTGGTATTTTACGAGTTTAACTTTGGTTAATATTGTATGATAATTAACTATCTATATAAAATCGATTTTAATGTGAACGCGACAGGATTTGAACCTAATTCTTATCTCTTGTAATTATTGAAAATTTTTATAAAATTCTCTTGTATTTGTAGATCGATTTGTTAATCGCATTGGTTTATTTTCTAATTCCCTTCTAGTAAAAAGTCAAAAAACTAAAAAATGGCAAATCATATGAGCTTAATACCTTAACTATTTTTACGACAATAGCATCAGAAGAACCCTTACACTAGACAAACAACTGAAAGTATTCGTATTTAATTACTAATTTACAGCTTATTGAACCCAACATTCATGTAATCCACTATTTTGACACATTACCTTTATTTCTTTTTTGTAAATTACAAGCATGTGTTATTCAACGGCATTACGAAAAAAAAAAGAACAGATTGAGCAAAGTCTGTTAGCTAATTTTGATGCAGATTTTGAAATTCCATTAGAGTACTTACCGTATTATCATTTAAACGGGTTTACACATGGTAATTTGTACATTATTAAAATGGATGAACCTGAAAAAATTTATCCAGCTAGTTGGGGCTTAGTTCCTAATTGGGCATTACATAACCCCGAAGGATTTAGAAAAAAAAGCAACACACTTAACGCAAGGGCTGAGAATGTTTTTGAAAGAAACTCTTATAAAGATATTGCTGAGGATAAAAGATGTCTCATTTTAAGTGATGGCTTTTTTGAACCTCATCATGAAAATGGTGTTTCAATACCACATTTCTGCTATCAACCCTCTAAGGAATATCCTGAGGGAGATTTGTTTTTGTTTGCAGGGTTATACAATGAGTTAGATGATGAATTATATACTGCCACTATTATTACAGTAGGGGCAAATGCTTTTTTTGCTGAAGTTCACAATAAAAGAAAGCGCATGCCTTTGGTTCTGGCTGATGATTTGTTTGAAGATTGGCTCGATGATGGTATGAATCAACCGCAATTAAATGAGCTCATGGCATATGGTTTTACAAGTCAAGACTTTAAAGCTCATCCTGTGACTAGAGAAATATATAAAAAAGGTATTGATACTAATACACCTAGATTCATAGCACCAGTTGATAAGGGTACTTTGTTTTAACTTAGGTTTTTATTAAATCGATTTAAAAATCCTACCTCTGTGGCAGAACTTGTAAAAACATAACTGTCTGAGGTCAAAACCCTTCCCCGCTATAACATCATACGATACGCAAATGTCCTTTTTTTATCTCCTTATGTTTTGAATTCTTTTTTGATTTGGACTTCAATTTCAATCTTAACTTGTTCATATCCTGACTGATTTTCTTCTCTACTACTCGTGCGTATCGCTGCGTAGTTGATAATTTAGTGTGTCCTAGTAGTTTTGATACCGTTTCTATAGGCACTTGATTTAAAAGTGCTACCGTTGTTGCAAAGGTGTGTCTTGCAACATGGAATGTTATATTCTTTTCTACGCCACAGCTTTTAGCAATGACTTTAAGATATTTATTCATTTTTTGGTCACTATATACAGGTAGTAAAGCAAAATTATTTTGGTTATTTGGATAATTCACGTAGGTATCTAAAATTGCTTTAGCTTCATCTAATAGTGGAATCTTTGTTGCTATTCTCGACTTTTGTCGTCTCAAATTCAGCCATTGTTCCTCATCAATTCCAGTCACTATGTTTTGTACTGTAAGTTGCTTAACATCAATGTAAGATAGTCCTGTATAACAAGAAAATACAAATACATCTCTAACCAATCGCATGCCCGGTTTTTCAATTTCAAGGTTCTTAATGGCGTTTAACTCTTTTTGGTCTAAAAAAGGACAATCGTACGCTTCAAACTTTAGTTTATAGGAGGCAAATGGATGCACTTTTATCCAACCATGATTTGTAGCTAGGGTCATAAATTTCTGTAAACGCTCCATATGCTTCATAATTCCATTATTTTTTAATGGCTGCGATTTCACTAGTGGGGTGCAATTACGCAGGTAATTATCAAAGTTTACAATAAAGGAATAATCCACATTTGTTAATAGTAAATCCTCCGTTTTATAAACTTCTTTTATAAAACGATTTAGGTATTTTTCGGTTGCCGCATAATTTTTTGCCGTGCCTTTGGCTAATTTTTTTAATTCATGTTCTCTATGATATCGTACAATGTCGTTTAACGTTAACACCGCCTTGTCTTTACCTAAAAAACGTGATTTTACTGCCTTTGCAGAAATTACCCTGCCCTCCTCTATTAGTTGCTTATATGCGATTTTAATTTTTGCTTGAATATCATCAAGGGCATTATTGATGACTTTAGCATACTTAGTACGTGATTTTACACGAGCTCTTTCTAGATTCCAGTGCTCCTCTAAAACAGCTTCTTTGGTACTGATATCAACAGGCGAACTGTCAATCCATATGCGCGCGTAGATTGGGATAGTACCATCATTCTTGATGGACACTTTTTTTAACCAAAAATGAACATTTAATGTGTGTGTTGTTCTCATTACTTTCGTTTTAAATTGAAGAATCAGTTAAACGAAAGCCAAATCGCTCCGATGGTCAATTATCGTAGCATCCCAAATTTATGAAATTAATTCCTAAAATAATAGGACACGAAATAGGACACTAATTGATATGCTGTAATTTAGACATAAAAAAAATCAGCAAAAATGTATTTTACTGATTTTTAGTTTTTTAAGTGTCTTTTGTTTTATTTTGACACCCTATTTGTCGGGGTGGCAGGATTCGAACCTGCGACCTCCGCGTCCCAAACGCGGCGCGATAACCGGGCTACGCTACACCCCGATTTGGTTATCTGTAAGCGGATGCAAATATAGTTTTTTTATTCAATTGAAAACACATTTTACAAAAAAAATATTTTCAACAATGACCAACCTCATAATAAAAAGAATCTATCAAACCTTAAATTTTAAAAAGATGAAGTAACTTAAAAAAACAAATACTTAAAACTATAAAAAAGACAACACATGCGATGTCAATTTTATTATGTATTTTAATCTAACTTTAAATCAAAAGAAAAACTAATGAGAAAGTCTATCTCACTATTAACGTTAATTTTAATAACCTGTGCAACATGTGCCCAGCAAACAGAATCTGAAATAAAAGCTGAATCACCCGTTGATTTTCATTATACCACAGAGCTTATTGTTCCTGAATTAAATATTCCATGGGGTATGGCTTTCTTACCTGATAACAGCATCCTCATTACCGAAAAATCTGGAGAACTTATTCTCTTTAAAGACAACAAAAAAACAATTATTCAAAATCCTCCAAACGTTTATGTTAGAGGGCAAGGCGGACTTTTAGACATTGCATTACACCCGGATTATGAAAATACAGGCTGGATTTATATGTCTTATGCGTCTTCAGAAGATCATGAAGAAGGTGGCAATACAGCGTTAGCCAGAGCAAAATTAAATAATAATACCTTGGTCGATTTTGAAGTGTTGTACAAGGCTGAGCCGAATACAAAAAAAGGACAACATTGGGGCTCTAGAATTTCATTTGACAATGACGGACATATATACTTTTCTATTGGAGACCGCGGTAACAGAGACGAAAACCCTCAAGATATCACCAAAGATGGCGGTAAAATATACAGACTAAATGATGACGGATCTATCCCCTCAGACAACCCATTTATTAACACCCAAAATGCAAAAAAAGCCATTTACAGTTATGGCCATAGAAATCCCCAAGGCATGACAAAACACCCTGTTACTGGTGCTATTTACGTTAATGAACATGGCCCTAAAGGCGGTGATGAAATAAATATCATTGCCAAAGGTAAAAATTATGGTTGGCCCGTTATCTCTTATGGTATAAATTACAATGGTACGCCTTTTACAGACATCACAGAAAGAGAAGGTATGGAACAACCTCTTTTCTATTGGGTGCCTTCTATTGCTCCATGTGGTTTTGTTATTGTAAACTCAAATTTTTACCCCGAATGGAGAGGCAATTTTTTAGTGGGCTCTTTAAAATTTCAATATTTAGAACGTCTTGTAGTAGAAAACAATCAGGTGATTAAGCGTGAAAAACTATTTGAGCATATTGGTCGCGTAAGAAACATAAAACAGGCTCCTAATGGCTATCTTTACATGGCGGTTGAAGGCCAGGGTATATTCAAAATTATTCCAAATCAAAACTAAGACTATGAAATTATACTATACTCTAATTATCATTTTAACCGGTTTACCGTTAGCATTACAAGCCCAGTCACCTCTAGAAAAAAGTATAAAACGCGGAAGTGACCTCTATGAAGACTTCTGTGTATCCTGCCATATGTCTTATGGTCAAGGTATTCCCAATGTTTATCCCCCATTAGCCAAATCAGATTTCCTAATGCAAAATCGAAAAGCTAGCATCAAGGCTATTAAGTATGGTCAAACTGGAGAAATTGTGGTAAACAACAAGCCTTATATTGGCTACATGGCTCCACCGGGTCTTAGCGATGATGAAATTGCAGATGTTATGAATTATATCACCAATACATGGGGTAACAAAAACACAAAAATGATAACAGAGGAAGAAGTATCTCTTGTTGAAAAATAAACATGTTTTGGCCGTATTCATTTTTACATTTAATTACATTTGTAAAAAAGCACAATAAACTTCAATATCATGCTCATAATTGGAATAGCCGGTGGGACCGGCTGTGGAAAAACAACCGTGGTGAATAAAATACTCCATGAACTTCCTGAAGGCGAGGTTGGTATTATTTCACAAGATTCCTATTACAAAGACACCACACATTTATCATTTAACGAGCGTGTAAAAATCAATTTTGACCATCCTACATCAATTGATTTTGATTTACTTATTAATCATTTAGCTAAACTAAAAGCAGGACAATCGATTCACCAACCTGTATACTCCTTTGTAAAACATAACAGAACAGGCGATACTATTTTTACTCATCCTAGAAAGGTGATGATTGTTGAAGGTATTTTAATTTTAACCAATCCCAAACTACGTGATATGTTCGACATTAAAATATTTGTGCATGCTGATAGCGATGAACGATTAATAAGACGCTTAAAACGTGATATAGCAGAAAGAGGCAGAGATCTTAATGAAGTTTTAACACGCTATCAAAACACATTAAAACCTATGCACAATCAATTCATTGAGCCCACCAAAGAGTTTGCCGATATTATCATTCCTAATAATAAACATAACACCGTTGCTATTGACATTGTAAAAACCATCATAACAGACCGTTTATAACATGGATTTTAAGAACAATAAATACCTAAAACCCTTTAAAAGTATTTTTATACTTATATTAGTATTATTTGCTGTTTGGATGCTTTTTTTCGATACTAACTCATGGCTTATTCATCATGAATTAAACACTGAAATTGAGGAGCTTGAAAATGAAAAAGAGTACTACCAAAAAGAAATTGAAAAAGACAATAAAGACTTAAAGAAACTGAGCACCGAGGAAGGCTTAGAAAAATTTGCAAGAGAGACCTACTACATGAAGCGAGAAAATGAAGAGATTTTTATTATTGAATATGAAGACAGCTTAAAAGCAGAACAACATGACTAATGGTTTATTTGATGAATTCAACGCGATTTCAGCCAAACAATGGAAACAAAAAATTCAGTTTGATTTAAAAGGCGCTGATTACAATAAAACCCTTGTTTGGCAATCAGAAGAAGGGATTTCAGTAAAACCTTTTTATCATGCTGATGATTTCTCAAACGCACCTATTATATCAAAGCCTTATCATACATCTTTTAAAATTGCACAAACCATTTTTGTAGCTCATGCTGAAAAATCGAATGCCAAAGCACTTGATGCCTTATCGCGTGGTGCCGAATGCATTAAATTTATTATCCATTCAGAAACCATAGCTATAAATGTCCTTCTAAAAGATATTGACACCCAAAAAACGCCTGTTTATTTTGAGCTACAGTTTTTATCAGAATCTTTTATACAAAACCTTTTAAAATCAGTTCCAAAAGAAGGTATTTACGTTCAAAATGATATCATCTATAATTTATCTAAAAAAGGTAATTTCTTTACTAATTTAAAAAGTGATTTTTCCCTGTTTTCAAGTAGCGTTAATCAATCTAAAACAGTTGGTGTTGATGCTTCTTTGTATCAAAACGCGGGCGCAAATATAATCCAACAGTTAGCCTATGCGTTAGCACACGCTAATGAATATTTGAATCATTTAGCCCCCACCCATGACATTCAATTTAATTTCACTATCGCTATTGGTTCAAACTACTTCTTTGAAATCGCCAAATTAAAAGCATTGCGACTGCTTTGGGATACGCTAGCTTCAGAATATAAAGCGCCTAGTAGATGTCAAATCTTTGCTACACCAACAAAACGAAATAAAACCCTGTACGATTATAATAACAATATGCTTAGAACAACCTCCGAATGTATGAGCGCTATTTTGGGAGGTGCAGATATGGTTTCAAACTTAGCTTATGACGCTATTTATCATAAAGACAATGAATTTGGTGAACGCATGGCCAGAAATCAACTACTCTTATTAAAATATGAAAGCTATTTTGATAAAGTTACCAATCCGTCTGACGGTGCCTATTATATTGAGAGCATCACCAATCAATTAGCCGAAAAAGCCCTTGAATTGTTTAAAGATATTGAAAACCAAGGCGGTTTCTTAAAACAACTAAAATATGGTGTTATTCAAAGAAAGATTAAAGAAAGTGCGCATAAAGAGCAACAGCTTTTTAACCATGGAGAAAAAACTTTAATTGGATCAAACAAATATATAAACTCCAAAAACCACATGAAGAATGAGTTAGAACTCTATCCTTTTGTAAAAACAAATCCTAGAAAAACATTGATTCAACCCATAATTGCAAAAAGATTATCCGAACAATTAGAACAAAACCGATTAAAAAATGAACTTTAACAGGAACTCAAAAATTTATTTTATTGCTTTTTTATTTTCGCTTATCGTTTTTAGTTGTAAAACCGATTCGTCATTTTCTAATTTCAAATATCTTGACAAACCCCAAGTATTAAATTGCGAAGGATTAAATTCAAAACTATATAATGAAGCGCTTTATTGTTTTGAGGATGATATTTTGGCTTTTTATAGCAAAAATAATACTAAAGCCTCATTAGTTAATGCCTATTCTCAATTTGTAAGAATGGCGGTATACGGAAGTCTCAACTATGACAATATCGTTTCAAAACACACAAAAGAAGTATTTGAAGCTTTAAAAAGTGAAGCCGATTTATGGGATGCTAAAAACCCTAAAAGTCACCTAAATTACAATAGCACCATCATGAATTGTATAGCTAACAATATAAAAGATGACAACCTAAAAACCACTTTAAATGCGCTTATGTCAACCAACAGTATGAGCCCTAAATTGTTTGGCACGCCTGTTATGAATAAATACAGAAATGCCCTTAATGACAAGTATTTGGGCGCTTACATAGCGTTTGATTTGTATTTTGCCAAACTGTTTACAGTAGACTTTGCTAAAGTAAATTTTGACAAACCTGAACAAAAAGTTGATTTTAACAAAATACCTCAAGATTCAAAATAAGATAAACCGCTTCAAAGTTTGAGAAAAAATCTTCAACATATCACTGTAAAACAACTTTCAAAGCCAACCACTAGTAAGGTTGACATATTTGAAACAGCTGAAGGAATCTCGGTGAAATCCGTTTACACAGAAGCAGACCTTAAAGATGTTGACCACCTAAATTTTGCGGCTGGCATACCACCGTTTTTAAGAGGCCCATACAGCACCATGTATGTAAGGAAACCGTGGACTATAAGACAATACGCTGGTTTTAGCACGGCAGAAGAAAGCAATGCATTTTACAAAAGAAATTTAGCCGCTGGGCAAAAAGGCCTTTCGGTAGCTTTTGATTTAGCAACACATCGCGGTTATGACTCTGATCATGAGCGTGTGGTTGGTGATGTAGGCAAAGCTGGTGTAGCTATTGATACTGTAGAAGATATGAAACTGCTTTTTGACGGAATACCACTAGATAAAATGTCAGTTTCCATGACCATGAATGGCGCGGTACTTCCCATTATGGCATTCTACATTGTGGCTGCCGAAGAACAAGGCGTTTTACCAGCGCAACTCTCAGGCACCATTCAAAATGACATCTTAAAAGAGTTCATGGTACGTAATACGTACATTTATCCGCCTAAACCATCTATGAAGATTATTTCTGATATTTTTGAATACACCAGTAAGAACATGCCTAAGTTTAATAGCATAAGTATTTCTGGGTATCATATGCAGGAAGCAGGAGCCACTTGCGATATTGAATTGGCCTATACGCTTGCAGATGGTTTAGAATACATTAAAAAAGGACTTGAAGCTGGGCTGGACATTGACACCTTTGCTCCTAGGCTTTCTTTTTTCTGGGGTATAGGTATGAATCATTTTATGGAGATTGCCAAAATGCGTGCCGCTAGAATGCTGTGGGCTAAATTGGTAATGCCTTTTCAACCTAAAAATGAAAAATCGCTCGCCTTACGCACGCACTGCCAAACATCAGGATGGAGTTTAACTGAACAAGACCCTTTTAATAATGTGGCACGCACTACCATTGAAGCTGCCGCTGCGGTATTTGGAGGTACACAAAGCCTGCACACCAATGCCCTTGATGAAGCCATAGCCTTACCCACAGATTTTTCAGCTAGAATTGCCAGAAACACACAAATATATTTGCAAGAAGAAACAGAAATCACCAAAACGGTTGATCCGTGGGCTGGCAGTTTTTATATAGAAAAACTAACGCATGATATAGCCAATAAAGCTTGGATTCTTATTGAAGAAGTAGAAGCGCTTGGAGGCATGACAAAAGCTATTGAAGCTGGAGTTCCTAAAATGCGAATTGAAGAAGCGGCTGCCCGTAAACAAGCGCGCATAGATTCGGGGCAAGACATTATTGTTGGGCTTAACGCCTTTACCCTTGAAGAAGAAGCTCCTATTTCTATTTTAGAGGTTGATAATCAGGTTGTAAAAAAGACCCAGATTGAGCGTTTACAAAACGTTAAAGCCGAAAGAAATACAGAACAGGTTAAAACCGCTTTATCGCATTTAACGGAAGCTGCTCGCTCAGGACAAAATAATTTATTAGCTTTAGCTATTGAAGCTGCCAGACTAAGAGCAACACTCGGTGAGATTAGCGATGCTTTAGAAGTTGTTTTTGGCAGACATAAAGCACAAATAAAATCATTTTCAGGAGTGTATAGCAATGAAATAAAAAATGACGATACCTTTAAAAAAGCGCAAGAGTTAGCCGATATTTTTGCAGAACAAGAAGGCCGAAGACCCCGTATTATGATTGCAAAAATGGGACAAGATGGTCATGACCGCGGTGCTAAGGTTGTAGCCACAGGGTATGCTGATGTGGGTTTTGATGTAGATATAGGGCCGCTTTTTCAAACCCCTCAAGAAGCTGCAAAACAAGCGATTGAAAATGACGTTCATATTCTCGGCATATCCTCACAAGCTGGAGGACACAAAACCTTGGTTCCTCAGGTGATTGACGCACTAAAAAATTATGGTAGAGATGATATTATGGTTATTGTTGGTGGCGTCATTCCAAAGCAAGATTATCAGTTTTTATTTGATGCTGGAGCCATTGCCATATTTGGCCCTGGCACAAAAATAAGTGAAGCAGCCATTAAACTATTAAACATCTTAATAGATTAACAGCATAAAAAAAGCAAGCTAAACGTTGAAGGTTTAACTTGCTTTTTATTCTTAAATCAGAAGGGTATTAATCTACTTTTTTATCTTCAGTATTTATTTTATTTTCAACAAAATCGCCAGCATTAACCACCGTCCATTTATCAAAAAGTTTAAAGTACTTTTTTATCACCTTGTTTACATCGTCCACGGTTAGATTGGTAACTTTATTCTCTACTTCTTTTTGAAACATCATGTCTCGGTCATAGTACAGATTATTGTTTATAAGCGTAGACAACTCGTTATCTTTTGCCCTTGAAACCGCTTCCCCTTGAACCCAACTATTAACGGCAATCTTCAGTTCTTCCTCCGTAATGCCATCGTTTATAAATCGTTCTATTTCTTCTTTAAAGCCACGCTGTACCTTTAAAGCATTTTCTGGTGCATAAATGGCATACACCACAATAGCCGATCTTTTATCTTTCTCATCGGCATCAACGTTAACATAACCTCCCGCTCCATAACTAACACCATCTTGCTGTCTTAGTCTTGTGGTAATTCTGGAATTTAACACCCCTCCACCAAAAATAGAACTTGCTATCTGTAAAGCGCCATAATCATCATTATCTTGACTCCCTTCAAAAGCCATTACTCCAATACTTATAGCATTTTTCTTATCTGGTGTTTTTAAACTTTTGTTCACCTCATTGTTTGGTTTAAAAGGATTTGAGATTGACTCATAAGGCTTATCTACTCTAAAATCGGCAAACGCCTTCTCAAAATAGTCTTTCAGTTCTTCCTCATCAATATTTCCAATAGCCACTAACGAGGCGTTATTTGAAATTCCATAAAAATCATCATAATACTCTTTAATCCCATCTACGCTAACCGCTTTAATGTCTTCTATATCTTCTTCAATAGTTGACACATATAACGGATGTCCTTTTGGGTAATTTTGATTTAGTAACCTTAAATTTTTGCTGGCCAGAAACTGTGGTTCTGTTTTATTCTCTTCAATAGAGGCTAAATCTTGTGTTTTTAGTTTTTCTAGCTCTGCACTATCAAACTTAGGGTTTTTAAGCATCTCTGTCATGAGTGCAATTGTTTCTATCAAATCATCCTCTGTAGAACTTATACTCGCTACAATTCTTCCGTTTGATCCGGAAAAACGTATAGACGATTTAAGCTCACTCAATTTATCTTCAATCTCTTGTCTTGTATAGTTTTGAGTGCCTTTGTTTAACATTCTGGCTGTGAAACTGGCTAACTGACCTTTATTCATAAAGTCATCTACCTTTCCGTTTCTAATCACAAAAGAGAGGGTGACAGTTTTACCACGATTATCTTTTTTTATAAAGCCATATTCAATAGGTAAACCGTTTAACTCTCCAGTTTTTAGTCTGTTTTGAATATTTTCGTACGACACATCAAAAGCTTCCCCTGCATCTAAGCCTTCTTTTCCTTTATAACTTGTAACCAAAGCATCTAAACCTGCCGTATGTTCAATCTCAACGCGTGTTGGGGTTTTAGAAGGCACGAAATTTCCTATGGTTCTATTTGTGTTTATAAAATAGCGCTGCATCGCTGCATTTACTTTTTCAGCCGTCATGGCTTCAACGCGGTCTCTTGTAATAAAAGATAACCTCCAGTCTCCTGCCCCTATAAACTCACTCATAAAGGTTCCTAAATAACCCGAGTTTCTAAAAATTTGATCATACTTTTTCATCAATTTAGACTTAGCGCGTTTAACTTCTTCTTCAGTGACAGGATTTGCCTTTAAATCTTCTAGCACAGATTTCAAAGTTGCCTCTGCTTCTGCTAACGCCATGTCAGATGGCACATCTACATTGAAGTAAATAAAACCTGGCTCTTTGGTAAATGGCAAAAAAGACCATACACTTGAGGCTTTTTTGCCATCAATTAAGGCTTTATACAACCTTCCTGATGGTTGGCTGGTCAATATTTCTTCAGCCACAACAATAGCACTATAATCTTCATGAGAACCTGATGGTGTATGATATAACGCCGATACAATTTGTAAATCACCCACTCTACTCAAGGTAACTCGTTTCTCTCCATCTTGTGCTGGCTCAATGGTTGGCACATCACGGAGGGGTTGCTCAGGATTTTTTAAATCTTTAAATTTTTCTTCAATAAGATTTAAAACGTTTTGCGTTTCAAATTTTCCAGTTACCATTAAAACCGCATTGTCTGGCCTGTAATACTTCTTATAAAAAGCCTGCAAATTTTCAATAGGTACACGTTCTATATCTGAACGATTTCCAATGGTAGAATTCCCATAATTATGCCATAAAAAAGCTGCACTAATCACTTTATCCATTAACACCCCAGAAGGTGAGTTCTCCCCGCTTTCAAATTCATTTCTCACCACAGAAAACTCAGATTCTAAATCTTTTTTAGCGACGTAAGAGTTTAACATTCTGTCAGCCTCTAAATCTAAAGCCCACTCTAAGTTTTCTTTATTGGCATTAAATGTTTCAAAATAATTAGTTCTGTCATACCAAGTGGTTCCATTAGGTCGGGCTCCATGCTCTGTTAATTCCTTCGGGATATCGGGATGCGATGGTGTACCCTTAAACAGCATGTGTTCTAGCAGGTGAGCCATTCCCTTTTCACCGTAACCTTCATGCCTAGACCCCACTAAATACGTTATATTAACCGTTATGGTTTGTGCCGAATTATCAGGAAACAAAAGCACCTTAAGACCATTGTCTAGAACATATTGAGTTATCCCTTCAACCTGAGCTGTTTGCTTAATTTGTGATAAACCTGTATATGAAAAACCTACTAAAAAGCAGATTACTACACAGCATCTAAAAGCATCGATAAAAATTTTCATAGTGTAAAGTTTTCGTTTTTTTAAAAATAATGTTTTGAAAATAAACTGACTAACGCTTTTGTATTAAAATTCTATTAAAATAGCTTTGTTTAAAGAATTGAGTCAACTCAAAAAAATCAATTTTTATTCCTAATAATTAATTGTATTTTTGGCTCTAATAAAACCAAATCAATTAATGGGTAAAGTCATTGCAATTGCTAATCAAAAAGGTGGTGTAGGAAAAACAACAACATCTATAAATTTAGCGGCCTCGCTTGGGGTTTTAGAAAAAAAAGTTTTACTGATAGATGCTGACCCTCAAGCCAATGCAACTTCTGGTATAGGAATAGATGTTGAATCTGTTGAAACAGGAACGTATCAGCTACTTGAACATTCCAATTTAGCCCAAGAAGCCATTATTCATACAGACACACCTAATTTAGATATCATTCCAGCACATATAGATCTGGTAGCTATTGAAATTGAACTTGTTGATAAAGACGAGCGTGAATACATGCTGAAGAAGGCTTTATCAAGCATCAAGGATGAATATGACTATATTTTAATTGATTGTGCGCCTTCTTTAGGACTATTAACCCTTAATGCGCTTACCGCAGCAGATGCCGTTATTATACCCATTCAGTGTGAGTATTTTGCATTGGAAGGATTAGGCAAACTATTAAACACTATAAAGAGTGTTCAAAAAATACATAACCCTGATTTAGATATTGAAGGCTTACTTCTTACCATGTATGATTCTCGCTTACGTTTATCAAATCAAGTGGTTGAAGAGGTGCAGAAGCATTTTAATAATATGGTTTTTCAAACCATTATACAACGTAATGTACGTTTAAGTGAGGCACCTAGTTATGGAGAAACCATTATTAACTATGATGCTAGCAGTAAAGGAGCTAATAACTATTTGAGCTTGGCAAAAGAAATTATTACAAAAAACTCTTAAATTATGGCCAAGGCAACAAAAAAACAAGCTTTAGGCAGAGGCTTATCGGCATTACTTAAAGATCCAAGTAACGATATTCAATCGGCTCAAGATAAAAATGCGGATAAAGTAATTGGTAACATTGTTGAGCTCGATCTTGATACCATTGAGGTGAACCCGTTTCAACCTCGAACAAACTTTAGTGAAGAATCTTTGCAAGAATTAGCTTCCTCTATAAAAGAATTAGGCATTATTCAACCTATTACAGTTAGAAAAATAGGACTTAATAAATACCAATTAGTTTCTGGTGAACGTCGTTTTCGTGCTTCAAAACTTCTAGGATTAGAAAGCATAACAGCTTATGTAAGAATAGCCAATGACCAAGAGTCTTTAGAAATGGCCTTAGTTGAAAACATTCAACGCCAGGATTTAGACCCCATTGAAATTGCCCTGTCCTATCAGCGCTTAATTGACGAAATAAATTTAACCCAAGAACAAATGAGCGAACGTGTTGGAAAAAAGCGTTCAACCATTGCCAATTACTTAAGATTATTAAAATTAGACCCTATCATTCAAACAGGTATGCGTGATGGGTTTATTTCTATGGGACATGGACGTGCGCTTATTCCTATTGAAGATCAAAGCATTCAATTAGATATTTATGAGAAAATATTATCTAATAAATTATCTGTAAGAGAAACAGAACATTTAGTTCGTGGCTATAATACTTCAGATGAGGTACAACCCAATGAAGTAAAACATGAAAGTAACGAGGTTCCTAAATACATAAAAAAAGGAATTGCGGCATTTTCAGAATACTTTGGACACAAAATAGACGTTAAGGTCTCTAAGAATGGAAAAGGAAAAATTACCATTCCGTTTCATTCTGAAGAAGACTTTAATCGGATTAAAAAATTAGTTCAAGGTGATTCCAAATAACACATTAACAGCGGTATTTTTTACAATTCTTTGTTGTTTTTCTCTAATTGCTCAAAATGATGACACCAAAAAATCTGAGCAAAAAGTAATTCAAGAAACAGGAGAAACAAAACTAATAGCTGCTGATTCTATTTCCAAAGTTAGAAAACCTATTGATCCGTTAGCGCCTTCAAAAGCTGCATTTTACTCGGCGCTTTTACCAGGTTTAGGTCAAGCATACAATAAAAAGTATTGGAAAATCCCTATTGTTTGGGGCGCTATTGGAACGGGAATATATTTTTACACCAATAACAATAAAGAATATCATAGGTATAGAGATGCGTATAAACGTAGATTAGCTGGTTTTGAGGATGATGAATTCTATTTTGATGGTAACGGAAATAAATTAACCCAACCCCGGGTAACAACGGAAGGATTAGAACGCGGACAAAAATTTTACAGGAGAAATAAAGAAATATCATTACTGGTTACTTTAGGTCTCTATGCTTTAAATATTATTGACGCCAATGTTGATGCCCATTTAATGCAATATAATGTGGATAAGAACTTATCGCTTGCACCACATTATAAAATTGACGAATTTGATGCCTCAACCAGTCTTGGGCTAACCTTAAATTTTAAA
Organism: Allotamlana fucoidanivorans; assembly: GCF_006265225.1. Taxonomy (GTDB): domain Bacteria; phylum Bacteroidota; class Bacteroidia; order Flavobacteriales; family Flavobacteriaceae; genus Allotamlana; species Allotamlana fucoidanivorans. The sequence goes on from NZ_VDCS01000003.1 coordinate 192,021, forward strand.
TTTTAGCATAAATCATTATACAATCTTTATTAAAAAGAAATTAAGGTGATTTAGCAACAATAAAAAACAGAAATCAATGAAAATAGCACTATTAGGATACGGAAAAATGGGAAAGACCATAGAACAAATTGCTCTAAAACGCGGGCATGATGTGGTATTAACTATTGACAAAGATGACACAGATTATGATATAACTGAGGCGGATGTTGCTATTGATTTTAGCATACCCACGGTAGCATTTAATAATATTTCAAATTGTTTGAATAATAATGTCCCTGTTATTTCAGGAACCACGGGTTGGCTTGATAGGTATAATGAAGCGGTGACCTTATGTAAAGAAAAAAAGGGTGCTTTTATTTATGCATCTAATTACAGTTTAGGCGTTAATATATTTTTTGAGTTGAATAAAACCCTGGCCAAAATGATGAGTGCATTGAAACAATACAACGTTTCTATGGAAGAAATTCATCATACACAAAAGTTAGATGCGCCTAGCGGAACAGCTATATCTTTAGCTCAAGATATTATTGAACAGCATGGAAGTTATTCAAATTGGAAATTAGATCAAGGCAACGAAACTACCATCCCAATTGTTGCTAAACGTATTGAAGATGTTCCAGGAACCCATACCGTTACTTATGAAAGTGAAGTAGACACCATTACTATTGAACATGTGGCACACACTAGACAAGGGTTTGCACTTGGCGCGGTAATTGCCGCAGAATGGATTGTAGGAAAACAAGGTGTTTTTACAATGAATGATGTGTTAAATATTGGTTAACAGCAACCTGTTGTGTAACAATACATTTACCTTTAACAACTTACTATCAAATTAAATATTTTAGATTATGACATTATCACAATGGTTTATTTTCATTTTGATTATTCAAGTAGTTCACGGCCTTGGGACTTGGAAACTCTATATTAAAGCTGGAAGACAAGCTTGGGAAGCCTTTGTACCTATTTACAATGGTTATGTTTTAATGAAAATAATTAACCGGCCTGTTTGGTGGGTAATCTTATTATTTCTGCCTATTGTTAATTTGATAATGTTCCCCGTAGTTTGGGTTGAAACCGCTAGAAGTTTTGGAAAAAATATGCCCATAGATACTGTTTTAGCCATTGCTTCACTAGGACTTTATAATTACTACTTAAATTATACAGCTGATGTAAGCTATGTTGAAAACCGAAGTTTACATCCCAAAACATCGGGTGGTGATTGGTTAAGTTCTATACTTTTTGCTATTGTGGCGGCTACTATTGTGCACACCTATTTTATGCAACCGTTTACTATACCGTCTTCATCTTTAGAAAAATCGTTATTGGTTGGAGACTTTTTATTTGTTAGTAAATTTCATTACGGCGCTAGAGTACCTATGACTACTATTGCTGCCCCTATGGTGCATGATACCATTCCTAAATTAGGAACTAAATCGTATTTATTTGATGACGACTATTCCAAAAGAAAAACATCATGGAAAAACAAGTTGCAATTACCCTATTTAAGATTTCCTGGTTTTGAAGACATTGAACGCAATGACATTGTAGTGTTCAATCAGCCTGCCGACACCTTATTGGATATGAACGACTTTCATCCAGACCGCAATTACTATAAACCCATTGATAAGAAAACAAACCTTGTAAAACGTTGTGTAGGTATTGCAGGCGATACGCTAGAGGTTAGAAATGGATTTGTTTATATAAATGGTAAGAAAAATGAATTACCAGACCGCGCCCATTTACAGTTTAGCTATTATGTGCAACCCAAAACAAATCGATTTAATCCTGTTTTTTTAAAGGAGCGCTATGATATCACCGATGGCTTTGGTATTATTAATAAACAAAACACTTACTATTTCTCGGCTATTTCTGATGAAGCTTTGGCTAAGTTTAAAAATCATCCCAATGTGGCCAGTATAACGCCTAATATTAAAACAAAGGGCGAAAGAGATCCAGGGATTTTTCCGCATCACCCTGATTATCCTTGGAACGTAGACTTTTTTGGTCCGCTTTATATTCCTGAAAAAGGAGCAACTATTGATATCAGTCTTGAAAACCTGCCACTTTATAAACGCGTAATCACAGAATACGAAGGTAATACCCTTCAGGTAAAAGGCAATCAAATACTAATAAACGGAAAGGTTACCAATGCGTATACTTTTAAACAAAATTACTATTGGATGATGGGTGATAACCGCCATAACTCCATTGATGCCAGAGCTTGGGGCTTTGTGCCTTTTGACCATGTGGTAGGTAAGCCTGTGTTTATTTGGATGAGTTGGGACGGCCTTAAAAACCCCAGATGGGAACGTTTCTTCACAACAGTAAGTGGTGAAGGAAAGGCTACCTCATTTTTCATCCCATTCTTGGTATTGCTTTTAGGTTATTATGGGTATTCTAAATGGAAAAAGCGAAAAAAGGAAAACGCTTAACCTTGTTCGTTTGCTGATGTAATCTGTTAGCCACTGAAAAACAAAGTTTGATGACCGTACTTGTTCACCCAACCTATTTTCCTAGCATCTCGACCTTTGTTGCTATTTCGCAGGCAAAACAGGTTATTTTTGAAACCGCCGATAACTTTGTAAAACAGACGTACAGAAACCGTTGCTATATTTATGGTGCCAATGGTAAAATGGCATTGAATGTTCCTGTAGTATATTCACAAAAAAATCGTCAGAAATACAAAGATGTTAAAATTTTTAATGATGAAAATTGGCAGAGCCGGCATTGGAAGTCCTTACTTTCCGCTTACCGAACCTCACCCTTTTTTGAATATTACGAGGATGAGTTGCAACCTTTATTTGTAAAAAAATTTGATACTATTTTAGACTTCAATTTGAAGTGTATTGAAACTATTTTGGACTGCCTGCAATTGGATATTGAGATAGCAACAACCCAAATTTTTGAAAAGACAGTTACTCATGCTGATGATTTCAGATCTCTAGTTCAAGCTAAAAAAGAAATCCCACAACACTTTGAGCATTACACACAAGTATTTGAAGCCAAGCATGGATTTATACCCAACTTAAGTATTTTAGACTTGCTTTGTAATGAAGGACCTAATACCTTGAATTATTTAGAATCGCAAAACCTACCTATCTTATAATGCTTCAAACTCTGGTTCATTACGGCTGTCATTTATTCATTCCTTTACTAGTAGCCTATGTCTTTTTTACATCGCATTGGAAAACGGCATTCATCATTATGCTATCTGGCTTGTGGATTGATATAGATCATGTACTTGCCACACCTATTTTTAATCCTGATAGGTGCAGTATCAATTTTCACCCCTTACACACCTATTACGCACTGCTTATCTATCTGCTTTTATGTTTGCCTAAAAAAACACGATTGTTTGGTCTTGGACTTGTAATCCATCTCATATCTGATACCGTTGATTGTGCTATGATGTGACATATATGACATGTTACGGTTAGGCTGTCAACATCAACTACTGCAACAAATTCAATGTCGCCATAATGGGATAATGATCAGAAAAATGCTCATTATAGCTTTTAAATCCGTTTACAGCAAAAGCTTCGTCAGCTAATACAAAGTCAATACGTACTGGAAAAAACTTAAAGTCATAACTTCTACCAAATCCATTCCCGGCTTCTTTGAACGTATCATTTAAATCGCCTTTAATTTTTCTATAAACGTATGAAAAGGCCGTATTATTAAAATCTCCACAAATAATCATTTTATAATGGCACGACGCTTTGTGCTTTAAAAACAATTCCGTTTGCGTTTGCTGCATTTTAAAACTAGAACTAATTCTATTGAATAAGCGTTCAGAATCTTCTTTTTTCAAATTCTCCATTTTAGCATCAATTTTCAGAGATTCTAAGTGTATATTATAAACACGCAGGGTATCAGAATTTGTAACAATATCAGCAAAAATGGCATTATTCGCTGTATTTGGAAACTCAATAGAGCCTGAGTTAATTATAGGAAATTGAGAAAATATAGCCTGCCCGTACTTTGTTTTCTTACCTGATAACTTTTCATACTTATATTTAAAGAACGACAAATCCACCTTTTCATGCGGGTGATATTCTTGAATACTTAAAATATCGGGGGATTCCTGTTTAATAAACTCTACAATTTTGGTTTCTGTATTAGCATCGGGAATCCAATCATATAAATCAAACAACCGAACATTGTAATTCATCACTTTGAAATTATTAGGATGCTCAGTCTGTTTTGACGACGTGAATTTATACAAAGACCCAAATGAAACATAACCGAGACATAGTACAACCAAAGAGAGTACAAACTGTTTTTTTAATCCTATTAACCAATAAATAAAAAACAGTGCATTAAGCAAAATAAGGAATGACACCCCTAAGTTTAAAACGGCTAATATGGAAAATGTTTTGGGAGGTAAAAACGGCAAAATAAAAGATAACAGAAGCAATAAAGCAACCACAATATTAATGGCGTATATCGCTTTATTTACCATGCTCAACTTTTTCATGCGTTTACTTGCCAGCTCTGAATAAAAACTCCTTTTCTTCCTCTGTTAAACTATCATAACCACTTTTACCAATCTTATCAAGTATAACGTCAATTTTCTTTTGATTGTTAAAGGCATTAAAATCAGATTTTGTATAGCCACCAACCTTACTCTTTCTTTTGTGAACTGTTTTTAAAGGGCCTTTTCTTGAAGATTTAAACAGCGTCATAAAACCATCTATAAAACGCTCAAAACCTTTACCTATATCCTGGCCTTTGGTTAACTGCTTCGCATATAGATACCCTAAAAGTCCTCCGCCTAAATGCGCCAAACTACCGCCAGCATTCCCTCCAAACAAGCCCATAATATCTAATATAATAATAGCTGCACCAATGTACCAAAGCTTTATACTGAAAGTAAAAAATCGTATTTCTTGACGAGGCATATAAGCGCATAAAAAAATTAAAAGCGCCCGTACTGCGGCCGAAGCACCAAGTAACCTAGAATACCCACCAAAAAAACTTGGAAATAACGTATAGGCCAACATAAACAACACGCCACCACTTATAGCGCCTAGAAAGTATACATTAAGTGCAAGTTTTGTGTTAAACAAACTCAAAAACATACGTCCTAAAAAATACAGCCATAGCATATTAAACAGGATATGCATAAAATCATAATGCAAAAAGGCATAGGTGATGAGTGTCCAAGGTTTTAAAATAAAATCAGAAAAATCACTGGGCAACTCCAACCAATGCGTATAAGACCTCAGCACAAAAGTGAGTAAAAAAATCGCTGTGTTTATCACAATGATCTTTTCTAGAACATTAAGATTAGAAAACTTATCCTTGATATCTTGAGCCAATGAATTCATTAATACCAGCGGTTTCTATTAAACTGATTTTTTTTCCAATACCACATAATAAAAAAGCCTGTTAACGCACCGCCTACGTGCGCCATATATGCTGTGTTACTTGGGCTAAAAAATGATTGCCCCGTTAAGCCTGAAATCAAATCTAAAATAATAATTCCTGGAATAAAATACTTGGCTTTAATAGGAATAGGCAAAAATATCAGCATGAGTTCGGCATTCGGATTCATCATCCCAAAAGCAGCCATTACCCCCATAATACATCCTGACGCACCAACCATAGTATTTCTGGCAATAACATTCATATCAAAAAGTGCTTTAAAATTACTTTGATTGATTGTATTGGCATCAAATCCATATTGATTTAAAAGTGGTTCCATTTGCTGTCCTAAAATCTCCCCCTTTATATACTGACCATCACTGGCATCAATAGAGATAATCTTTCTTAATAATTCACCATCCATATTAAGATTTGCAATGCCCTGATAAGCTTGATAAAAATCTACATAATAATACCCAACTTGCAGCAATACAGCCCCTAAACCAGCCGATATATATAAAAACAAAAAACGCTTGGATCCTAGTGCCCGTTCTACGGGTGTACCAAACATCCAAAGCGCGAACATATTAAAAAAAAGATGCATACCACCACCATGCATAAACATATGGGTGACGACTTGCCACGGTTGAAACGCTGTACTTTTTGGAAAATGCATAGCAAACCAATCATAAAACAAAACACCCTGCCCTATTGTTAATGTCCCGATAAACATGATTGCATTAATGATTATTAAATGTTTAACGGTTTCGGAAATTCGCATCATAATTTAAATAAATTTTTTATCTAATTCATCAACACTCATGGTGATAAATGTTGTTTTATTGGTAGGTGTAACATGGGGTTCTTTACAGGCAAATAGTTTATTTACTATATGCTCCTGCTCATCTTTTTTAAGCGCTTGTCCTGTTTTTATAGCTAAGCTTTTTGCCATAGATTTTGCCAATAAATCAGTAGCACTAAAATTAGTATCTGGTACTTCTTGTTCTACATCACTAATCAATTGTTCTAAAATTATAGAAACTTCACTTTCTGGAATCCCTACAGGGACACCAGTAACCGACACTAAATCGTCTTCTATAGCCGCAAACACAAAACCTGTATGCTCTAAATCTACCTTTAGATGTTTTACAATAGCAATATCTTTGGAAGAAAAATGAAGTTGCAGAGGAAATAATAACTGCTGACTAATGCCTTCTTTTGTGGTCATGGTCTTTAAAAACTCCTCATATAATACACGTTGGTGTGCGCGGTGTTGATCTATAAGCAACATCCCTGATTTAATAGCACTTACTATATACTTATTATGAATCTGATAGGTTGAATGTGATGGCTCTACAAGATTATCCACTTCAAAAACGGAAGCTGTTTGTTCTTCGCTCTCAAAGTGCACTTCACTAAAATCAACAACTGTATCATTACTTTTAGACTCTAAGCCCACGTACAAACTATCCCAGTTATTTGGTGTTGGCTTAAATGCTGTGGTTTGCTTACCAGAAAATTTCTTTTCTTCTTGAAACGGATTAAAATTGCTATCTACTTCAACCTTAGGGATACTCACACTATTATTTTTGTAGCTGTAAGGCGTATCTAGTTCAGGATCTCTATCAAAGTCTAAAACTGGCGCTATATTAAACTGTCCTAAACTATGTTTTACTGCCGAACGCAAAATAGCGTAGAGCGTATGTTCATCATCAAACTTAATTTCTGTTTTAGTAGGATGTATATTTATATCAATAGTTTGTGGATCAACCCATAAATTTAGAAAATAACTAGCATGGGTACCTGGCTTTAATAAGCCTTCAAAAGCCGATGAAATGGCATGATTTAAATAAGCACTTTTTATAAATCTGTTATTTACAAAAAAATACTGTTCACCTCTTGTTTTCTTAGCAAATTCGGGCTTTCCTACAAAACCTGATATTTTTATTACTTCGGTATCTTCTTCAACAGGAACTAACTTTTCATTAGTTTTGGTTCCAAATATATTTACAATACGTTGGCGATAGTTGCTTGCTGGCAAATTAAAACTTTCACTACCATTATTATACATGGCAAATGCAATATTAGGATGCGCAAGTGCCACCCTATGAAACTCATCAATTACATGACGTAATTCAACCGTATCAGACTTTAAGAAATTGCGTCTGGCCGGTATATTAAAAAATAAATTTTTCACAGAAACAGAAGTTCCTGTTGGGGTAACCACAATGTCATGTGATGCTACTTCACTGCCTTCAATGACAATGGCATTTCCAACTTCATCATCAACTTGTTTTGTTTTTAATTCAACATGAGCAATGGCGGCGATACTGGCTAGAGCTTCCCCTCTAAATCCCTTGGTATTTAACTGAAATAAGTCTTCGGCGTTTCTAATTTTTGAAGTCGCATGACGCTCAAAACTCAATCTGGCATCAGTGTGACTCATTCCTTTGCCGTTATCAATAACCTGAACAAGGGTCTTTCCGGCATCTTTTACTATAAGTTTGATAGAATCTGCTCCTGCATCAATGGCATTTTCAAGAAGTTCTTTAACCACAGAAGCTGGACGTTGTACAACTTCTCCTGCAGCAATTTGATTTGCAACGTGATCGGGTAAAAGCTGTATGATGTCTGCCATAAATTATTTAAGAAAAGAAAATAGATAAGTCGAAATCAATAATAAACAAAAATATCAAAACGAGAATTGCTATAATAATTAAAATACGTCTATTTGCTGCTCTATCTGGATTATTTTTAAAATCATCAAGAGCATCAATAAATTTACCTTTTAAACTTTTATTGGCTCCAACGGTTTTCCTATACCCATCAAATTTATGCTTTATTTCAAATGGACTTCCTTCTTTCCCATTGTTATCATAATAGCGTGGCGTATAATTAAATTTCTTGTTTTCGCGTCGTGTTAAAAGGCCCATGATTTCTAAGTTGTTTTTTTGATTACAAGTATTTCTTTTCTAATACATACATACCAATCAATAATAATACCAAAATAATCACTAATACTTTAATAGACATAGCCCCACGCACCTTGACTTTAGAGTCATGAGATCTTCGCCACCTAGATTTAAAATCTTTAGCTTCAGCACCTTCATTTGATTTAGTTTCTAATGAAGGTTCTTTTGAAAACCGTGGCTGATAATTAAACGTTTTATGTTTGCGTTGTTTAAACAAAACCTCGTAATGATTGTTCCTCAAAAGTACTTAAAATTAGAGAGAAATACTGATCTGGTATCCTAAAAAATGTTAACAACACCCCTAACACTGGGGTTAAAAATAACATCTTCAATACTAGAAAGCATGAAACGACAAAGACAAGTTGATTTAGCTATTTCTTCTAAGTTCAGCCATTTTTATTGCAGCAATGGCTGCTTCCGTACCTTTATTACCGTGTTTCCCGCCTGAGCGTTCTAACGCTTGTTTCATGGTATTGTCGGTTAACACACAAAATATTACAGGCACTTCATGCATCACATTCAAGTCTTTTATGCCTTGAGTAACACCTTCGCAGACAAAATCAAAATGCTTTGTTTCTCCTTGAATAACACTACCAATAGCAATAACCGCACTCACCATCTGCTCCTGCATTTTCTTGCACCCGTAAATAAGTTCAAAACTACCAGGCACATCCCATTTTACGATATTGTTTGGAGCCACACCATTATCTATAAGCGCCTCATAAGCACCTCTGTACAACCCTTCTGTAACCGTTTCATTCCATTCAGAAACAACAATCCCAAACCGAAATTTACTTGCGTTTGGGATTGTTGCCTTATCGTATTCTGATAAATTTTTATTTGCAGTAGCCATAAAAAAGCTATTTTTACTTATTTGCTAACACCTGAGCCTTACCTATAAACACTTCAACCTTTCCAGCTTCGGTAGAATTTGAATAATCTTCTTTTATTCTTTTAAAATAAGATAACGCTTTATCTGGCTGACCTAACTCAAGTGCTATAGTTCCTGCTTTAAATAGGTACATTGGGGTTGTATACTCATTATTACGCATTTCAGCAGCTTCCTCATAATACCCTAAAGCATCTTCTGGCTGATTCAATTGTACAAAAGCATCACCTATATTACCTTTTGCTAAAGGTGCTAAAATTTCGTCTTCACTTTTAAAATTGCTCAAATGTTCAACAGCACTCTTATAATCTTTTAATCTTAAATAAGCTGTTCCTGCGTAGTAACTAGCCAAATTTGCTGATGGTGTACCACTGTATTCTTCAATAATATCGAGCATTCCAAACTTACCTTCACCTCCATTTAAAGCCAAATTATACAACGAATCCTTTTGAGCAGTAGCTGCACTTACAGCTTCATCAAAGTATTTTTGTGCTTGAAACATATCATTCATAGCAGTGGCTTGCTTAGGCTGTGCAATAAACTCTTTATACCCCAAAGATCCTAATACAATAACAGCAACGAGACCAATAATAACAAAAATATACTTTTGGTTTTTTGCTACAAAATCCTCTGTTTTTGAAGCGGTTTCATCTAGCGTATTAAATACTTCGGCAGTTGTAGATCCTTCTTCAATATTATGCTCTTTCTCTACTTTAGTTTTTGGTTTATACCCTCTCTTATTATAAGTTGCCATTTATTTTTTCTAAATTATTGTCGCGCAAAAATATAATTTTTCTTCATAACTAAAAGCCTATTTATTTGATATTTTTCAATAATTTGCACTTCTTTTAATCCACAAAGCCGTATAGTCCAGCAAAAGTTACTTTTTGTATGATTTTAAAATCACTTTCTTTACTAAACTACAAAAACTTTGGCAGTAAGTCATTCATTTTCAATAGCAAAATAAATTGTATTGTTGGAAATAACGGCATAGGAAAAACCAATGTACTAGATGCCATTTATCATTTATCATTCGGAAAAAGTTATTTCAATCCGGTAGCGACCCAAAATATTAAGCATGATGAAGATTTTTTTGTCATTAATGGTAATTATGCTAAAGAAGAAAAAACAGAAAAAATAGCCATTAGTTTAAAAAGAGGCCAAAAAAAAGTAATAAAACGCAACGGTAAAGCCTACGATAAGTTTAGTGACCATATAGGTTTTTTACCATTAGTCATTGTATCTCCTGCAGATAGTGATTTAATTGTTGAAGGCAGCAGTACCCGAAGAAAATTTATTGATAGCGTTATTTCTCAAAGTGATAAAGATTATTTAATTCAACTTATTAATTACAACAAGGTACTAACACAACGTAATGCGCTTTTAAAGTATTTTGCTTTAAACCACACCTTTAACAAGGATACCTTAGATGTGTATAACAGTCAACTTGCTGAGTACGGCCATATTATTTTTGAAAAACGTGATGCTTTTTTAAAGACTTTTATTCCTATTTTTAAAAAACGCTACAAAGCGATTAGTAACGGCAACGAATCTGTAAATTTAATTTACACGAGTGATTTATACGAAGCTAATCTTGACACCCTTTTAAAAAACGTGATTAATAAAGATAAAGCCCTACAATATACTAGCGCCGGTATTCATAAGGACGACTTACAGTTCAACATTGAGGAACACCCCATTAAAAAATTTGGAAGTCAGGGGCAACAAAAGTCGTTTTTAATTGCTCTAAAATTAGCACAGTTTGATTTTATTAAAGCCCAAAGTGGTGAAAACCCTATTTTATTGCTTGATGATATTTTTGACAAACTAGACGAACACCGTGTAGCTCAAATTATAAAACTGGTTGATGATGAAAATTTCGGACAATTATTTATAAGTGACACCCATGCTGAGCGTACTGAGCATATAGTAAAGCAGGTACATCAAAGTTATGAGATTTTTAGGCTATAAAAGTTGGTATTGTATTAAATAAAACCATTTTTTTACCAATTTTTGAACGGTTATATTGTTTAGTTTACAGCTTGATAAAGAATTTCCGCTAACTTTGTTTATCGTTTGATACAAGTCATTAAAACAACATATAACATTAACGTATAGCATTAAAGTTGGCAAGCATGTAAGCAACCACATACAAATTGACAATATTATGAGTAAATTTGAACCAATATCCATTCAAATATTTCTAGCAATTTTATTAGTGGTAAACTTTGCACAGGCACAAAATGATTCCATAAAAAACACCTCTACTCTTTTGAGCAAAGTAGAAGTTTTTACACCTACAAAAGTTGCCTTACCTATTATCTATGAATCAACTAAAGGGCACACATTGATAATAGCTCTTCACGGTTATGGAGATACAGCGGAAAATTTTCAGGATTTGAGTAAACCCTTTACTGATGCTGGATTTATTTTTGCAACACCAGAAGCGCCATACGCTATAATGGGACAAAACGGAACCTTAGGATATGAATGGTTCTTATATGATTTTTCATCTTATATAATGTTAGAAAGACCAGCTTCTGAAATAGAAAAATCTGCTATGCGTTTGACAACTGAAAATCAAATGAATCAAGTGATGAACGATTTAAAAAAATCCTACAACATTGACAAAGTTTATTTTTTAGGTTTTTCACAAGGTGGCATAATTACATATTTATCTGGAATCCACCATCACAATAAAGTTGATGGAATGATTATATTCAGTTCGGTTGTTGATGAAGACTGGCTAGGGAGAGATGATATTAAAGAAGGAAAAGAAGTTAGAACTCTCATTATTCAAGGCAAGTCAGACAAAGCTGTTCCTATTAATTTTGCCGAAAATGGTAGAGACCTCTTGATAAAAAATGGCTATGATGTTACCTTCAAAAAATTTGACGGTGGACATACAGTACCAAATAATCTTTTAGGATTTGTTGTGAATTGGATAAACAAAGAATGAAACTATAAAAAATACGATTTACCAACAAAGTGTAAAAATAATTGCTTGGTTCTCGCCTATACAGGAAATCATACAGAATTTCTTCTGGTTCGTTCCATTTCTAGTAAGTTGGTTGCTTGCGCATGCAACTATCCTTTCTCATAAACGATAAACGAACCTCATAAAAAAATAAAAACCGTTCGATTAAAAACAGAAGTTAGTAAAAAAGGCCGCGTTAGGGATAGCAGTGATTAGCTTTTAGCGAGGCGCGCATCGAGCCAAAACTAGTAACGAATAGCCCGACCCTTGTGGTAACGCCCACTTAAATTTTATACTTTTACGTTTTTAATCACAATTTGAAATGGCCAAAAGACACAATGAACATATGAGCATCAGTGATGCTTTAAAAGAATTTATTGAAACCAATAAGCTTGAAAAAGGTCTGGACAAAGTGAACATTGCCAAAGCCTGGGAAAACTTAATGGGTAATGGTGTAAACAATTACACTACTTCCATAAAATTAGAGCGCGACACCCTTTATGTACAGTTAAGCTCTAGTGTTTTACGTGAAGAATTAAGCTATGGCAAACAAAAAATAATTAACATGCTAAATGAAGAGGTTGGCAAAGAAATAATTAAAAAACTGGTTTTAAGATAATTGACCTGAAAATTTAATTTTAAATTAATCTTCAAAAAAACAGATTGTATTGTTAATTACCTTACCTTTGGCGTTTTAATTATAATACAAATTACAATGAGTAAAGGTACCGTAAAATTCTTTAACGATTCAAAAGGTTTTGGATTCATTATTGAAGAGGACAACAACAAAGAACATTTCGTACACATTTCAGGATTAATCGATGAAATTCGTGAAGGCGATAATGTTGAATTCGATCTACAAGAAGGTAGAAAAGGATTAAACGCCGTAAACGTAAAAGTAGTCTAAACATATACTTTAACAATTACAACAAAGGCCTATCATTTTTTGATAGGCTTTTTTTGTACCCAATAAAAATAAACAAGCCCAATGCGATACGTCACAATGGGCTTGTTCAAAAGTATTAAATCTATATTTTAAAACTGTTCTCTTCCTGCAAAATGAAACGCGCCTTCAATAGCAGCATTCTCATCGCTGTCACTACCGTGAACAGCATTTTCACCGATAGAATCAGCATACATTTTTCTTATAGTACCTTCAGCGGCATCAGCAGGGTTTGTAGCTCCAATTAAGGTTCTAAAATCCTCAACTGCATTTTCTTTTTCTAAGATAGCCGCTACAATTGGTCCGCGTGTCATATATTCAACCAATTCTGGGAAAAACGGACGTTCTTTATGAATTGCGTAAAAAGTTTCCGCATCAGCAGTTGTCATTTGAGTCAATTTCATTGCTACAATCCTAAACCCAGAAGCTGAAATTTTTTCTAAAATTGCGCCTATGTGTCCTTTTTCAACAGCATCTGGCTTAAGCATGGTAAATGTTCTATTTGTCGCCATTTAAATAATTTTATGTATTCTAATTTTATTTTTATTAATCCGTTTTACAAACAATGTTCTGTATAAAACTGATATTTAGCTTTATGTGCTTTCGCGTGCAAATGTAAAGTATTTATTATTAATCGCAATTAATCTAAATTTAAAAAAATTGTATCTTCGCCATCTATGAAAAAACAAGACATTTCGAGCATTAAAAAGCTATTATCCACGCCGAAGAACATTGTAATTGTTGCGCATAAAAACCCTGATGGAGATGCTATTGGCTCTACACTAGGCTTGCAGCACTATCTCTTGAAAAAACAGCACCAAGTACAAATCATTGTTCCTAATGACTATCCTTCATTCTTAAAATGGGTTCCTGGAAACCAACGTATTTTAGTGTATGATTATCAAACAAAATCCTGCAACACCTTAATACAAGAAGCTGACATTATATTTACCTTAGATTTTAATGCCTTTCATAGAGCTGGTAACATGGAACATGCTTTACAACAAAGCACTGCTTTAAAGATAATGATTGACCATCATCAGGCGCCAGATGATTATGCTGCATATACCTATAGTGATGTCTCTATGAGTTCTACCTGCGAAATGGTTTATCATTTTATAAATCTGCTTGGTGATGATAATTTAGTAGATGTAGATATTGCAACGTGTTTATACTTAGGAATTATGACAGATACAGGCTCTTTTCGTTTCCCTTGTACCACAAGCACCACGCATCAGGTTGTGGCACACCTTATTGAACGAGGTGCTAACAATGCATTTATACACAATAGCGTTTATGATACCAATAGCTATGAAAGACTGCAGTTATTAGGTTGCGCGCTGTCTAATTTAAAAGTGATTCCCGAAGCAAGAACAGCCTACATCACCCTATCCCAAGAAGAATTAAATAGATTTAACTACAAAAAAGGTGATACAGAAGGCATGGTTAATTACGGCCTTTCGTTAGAAGGTATTGTGCTTGCTGCTATTTTTATAGAAGACCAACAGGAAGGCATCATTAAAATTTCATTACGATCAAAGGGTGATTTTTCTGTAAATGACATGTCTAGAATGCACTTTAACGGTGGTGGACATACAAATGCAGCTGGCGGCAGAAGTGAATTACCTCTTAAAGAGACTGTTGAAAAATTTATTAGTATATTGCCTAGTTATAACAAAGCCCTGATTAATGAATAAATTACTATTACTCGTCTTTGTTTTACTAGCGGTTAGCTGTAAAACACCCGAAGCAAGAAGACCTGTTTCTGTAAAAACAGGCTCCTTCATTGATGAATCTGTTAAGCGAAACAGACAACTCAATGCTAAAGAACAGACGGCCATTGAAAACCTATTGAAAAAAGAAAAAAAAGAATACATTGCTTCTGAAAATGGCTTTTTGTATTACTACAACAATAAAATAGAGTCTGACACCTTACAAACACCTCAATTTGGTGATATTGTGAATTATGATTATGATGTAAAATCATTGAATGGCACAGTCATTTACTCTAAAGATGAGTTGCGCATGCAAACCTACACCATTGATAAAGAAGAACTCTTTTCTGGCCTTAGAGAAGGTTTAAAACTCATGAAAACAGGAGAAACAGTTACTTTTTTATTCCCTTCTCAAAAAGCGTATGGCTATTACGGAGACGAAAATAAAATAGGCAGAAACACACCTCTAGTTTGTGAGGTCACTTTACATTCCATCACCCAAAACACCACAAAATAACAATGAACCTACTTAACAGTATCTTTAAGACTAGTCTCGTTTTCTTATTGATATTTTTGTCATCCTGTAAGGCGCAATACCCCGAATTAGAAGACGGCTTATATGCTGAGTTTATTACCAATAAAGGCACTATGGTTGCTAAACTAGAACAGAATAAAACCCCTATAACAGTGGCTAATTTTGTTTCGCTTGCCGAAGGTACAAACACGCTAGTAAAAAAAGAATACAAAAATAAAAAGTATTATAATGGCACCATTTTTCATCGGGTTATTGATGAGTTTATGATTCAAGGGGGAGACCCTACTGGTACAGGAAAGGGTAATCCTGGTTACAAATTTAAGGATGAAATTCACCCTAGCTTAAAACATGATAAGCCTGGCATTTTATCTATGGCTAACTCGGGCCCCAACTCAAATGGCAGCCAGTTTTTCATTACCGAAGTACCTAAACCACATTTAGATAACAGCTATAGTATTTTTGGAGAATTGGTTATTGGCCAAGATGTTCAAGACTCTATTTCAAATGTAAAAACAGATGATAGAGATAAACCTATTGATGACGTTGTTTTGGTAGAGCTTAATATCATTAGAAAAGGAAAAGCGGCAAAGAACTTTAACGCCAATAGTATTTTTGTTGCACATTTTGCAGAAGAAGAACGCCTTGAAAAAGAACAAGCCGCTAAGGCGCAAGCCATTATCACAGCCTCCAAAACCAAATTTGACAAGCAGAAGGCACAGGCCAGCTCATTAGAATCTGGACTTCAATATTACATTTCAAAAAAGGGTAATGGCGAAAAATTACCGCCTGATGCTACCGTACTGGTGCACTATGCCGTTTATTTTGACAACGGAAAACTATTAGAAACAAGTAAACTGGAAATAGCAGAAGTACTTGATGCAGTAAACGAAAAGAGAAAAGCAGCTAACAGATACCAACCAATAACAGCAGATATTGGCCCCAACGCAGGTATGATTCCTGGATTTAAAGAAGGGCTTCAACAGCTACATGTAGGAGACCAAGCCACTTTATTTATTCCGTATCATTTAGCCTACGGCGAGTCTGGAACACGGGGTATTCCCGGAAAAACAAATATTATTTTTGAAGTAGACATTTTAAAACTCATAAAGTAACACAAAATACTCATGACGACGCACCTTTTAAAATTTGATTGGAACCCCATAACAGGTATTGACTTGTTGGGTTTTTTTAAACTCCACTTCTATAGCTTAATGTGGGTTATTGCCTTTATTTTAGGGTGGTATATAATGAAACGTATTTTTACTAAAGAAAAGATTTCATTAGAATATCTTGATCCCTTATTTATATACACCGTTTTAGCCACCATGTTAGGCGCCAGATTGGGGCATGTTTTATTTTATCAATCTGAATTAATTACCGAAGATTTTTTCAGCATCTTTTTGCCCTTTAAATTTAAAGGAGGTTTTGAATTCACAGGATTTCAAGGTTTAGCCAGTCATGGTGCCGCCATAGGTATAATAATTGGGATGTATCTATACCGACGAAAATACCATTACAAATCTATTTTGTGGATATTAGATCGTGTTGTGATTCCTGTTGCTTCTGGTGCTATTTTCATAAGAATAGGCAATTTTATTAACTCTGAAATTATAGGTAAGCCATCGGGTGATTTTCCTTTAGGTGTTCGGTTTATTCAAGACCATTATTACAAAAGAGAGATCATGCAGCTTACGGGCATCAATGATGTGCAACAAGCTTACAATGCAGTAACAGAGAATCCGCAATTTCAAAATTTATTGGAAGTGGTTCCTTACCGCCACCCATCGCAACTTTATGAGTCTTTGTGTTATGTGTTTGTATTTTTAATTTTGTTGTATTTCTACACCAAAACAAACAAAAAAGATCAACCTGGTTTTTTATTTGGTTTATTCTTGGTGTTATTATGGACCATCCGGTTTTTTATTGAATTCACCAAAGAAGCCCAAAACGCAGAACGTGCTGACTGGGTTTTAAACACAGGACAGTGGTTAAGCATACCATTTATTCTACTTGGGCTTTATTTTATGTTTATGTACAAACCCAAATCGGTATCCAATAAATGATTAATCGTTTGGTGTTTAGTATGCTTTTGTTTGTTTCATTTGCAATGATAAGTTGTAAAGAGCAAAACAAACCTATACCACAAACTAAGGTATCTTTTAAAAAAGAAGGCGATCTTACCATTTATAAATCTGACAAAACGCAAGTTCATTTGGATATTGAAATAGCAGACACTGATTTTGATATACAAACAGGACTCATGTACCGAGATGGCATGAAAAAAAATCAAGGCATGCTATTTGTTTTTAACGATGAAAGTGAACGATTCTTTTATATGAAAAACACAAAGTTTCCTTTAGATTTAATCTATATCAATGCTGACAAACATATAGTGAGTTTTCAAAAAAATGCAAAACCTTTTGATGAATCTTCTTTACCTTCAAATGTACCAGCCCAATATGTACTTGAAATGAACGCTGGGTTAATAGACATTTGGAACCTTAAAGTTGGAGATTCTATAAGCTTCAAAAAGAACAACTAAAACACCCTGCTCGTTCAATAAACATTATGCTGGATAGGTTTTAGTTTAACGTAAGTTGAACATAACGTTTTGGATCTATTTCTGATTTTTTGAAATTTAAATGACTATGTCTGCTCGAAGTGACATCATTCATATTTAATGACATTAATGCCATAAATTTTAGATTCTCTTATCAAACTTGCGTTAGTTTATAGTAACTTTTTCCTTTTTTTCAGGAATACAATAGGCCTCACCATTTTCTTCTCTTGGCTTTACTTTTACTGTATATTCGCCTGTTGTGGCATACTCATGTGTTGCTGTATTTCCTGTAATAACTTCAACAGCGCCATCTCCAAAATCCCAAGTTATATTATTACCCATGGCATAATCCCCAGAATATGTTACGGTAAACATAACTAGTTTACTGTTAGTGGCATCAACTTCATGGCTAACATCAAAATTTAAACCAGAAAACAAACAATCAATCGTGTTCTTTGCATCATCTTTACTACATGATTCTATTAAGAATACTGTAAGCATCAATAAAACTAATTTCGCTTTTCTCATACTTTTTTCATTAAATATAAAAAATTAAAATCAACATTTTAAACACGTTTCGTGTTTATTTAAATCTTTCAAACCATGCAAAAGCATCTTAACATAAAAATAATCTCCCTCTTGATCAATTTTTACAGTTTTTTCTTATTTTCAATGTCTATATCAAAAATTAAATAACGTACATTTATCTTGCTATCAATACTTTATTAATCACTTCCGTTATGAAAAAACACATATTACTCCTTGCTCTGCTTTTATCCTATTTTGTTAGCCCTTCCCAAAACGATAAAAAAATGGATTCCACAGCCATTTTTATCCTT
This sequence comes from Allotamlana fucoidanivorans, assembly GCF_006265225.1. Taxonomy (GTDB): domain Bacteria; phylum Bacteroidota; class Bacteroidia; order Flavobacteriales; family Flavobacteriaceae; genus Allotamlana; species Allotamlana fucoidanivorans. The sequence goes on from NZ_VDCS01000003.1 coordinate 210,818, forward strand.
GACAGAATGAGTACCATTATTGGAGATTTAACTTCAGTAACTTTTGACCTGAATACCTCAATAGACAATTATGACGATTCTAAAAACATTGTAAAACACTATTTAAAAAGTACTGTTTCTTTTTCGGGGCCAGATAAACTTTTAACAAAAACGGAAGGAACAAAGGGAAAGTATGGTTTTTGGTATGATGGTGAATATCTAACCTATTACAACGTTGATGAAAACAACTACGTTACCCTTGAAGCACCCGATACAACCATTGAAATGATTGATGAAATGCACAAAAATTTCGACTTCAAATTTCCAGCAGCAGATTTCTTCTACCCCAGTTTTACTGACGATTTAATGGATATGTTTGATGAAATAAAATTTCTTGGTACTGTAAATCTATCAGACGAAATATGTTATCACATCATGGCTATTAATAAAGACATGACCGTTCAGTTTTGGATTTCAAACAAAACTTATTTATTGCCAAAACGCTTTGTCATTATGTATAAAAACGAAGAAAATATGCAATATGAAGCTTCGTTTGAAAATTGGTCTTTAAACCCCAATATACCCGATGCTGTTTTTAGTTTTATGGCACCTCCAACAGCCCAGTTAATCAGCATTTTAAAGCAATCTTAATTAAACACGATGTAATCTTTATCAGCATGAATTCACATAACAACCACATAAAAAATATAATAGGTCTCATTTTAGTTTGTATTTGCATAGCATTTCCCTCTGAACTAATGGCTCAGCGTATGAGGCCTTCTGGAGGAGCTAGAGGCGGCGGTTCTATTACAAGGCCAACACAAATGCCCAACAGAAGTAACAGACCTACTGCCAGACCTTCAACAACCAATAGAATGCCTAATAGGTCAATTAATGGCGGAGCTACTCATAATAAGAGTAGAGATTTTTCAAACAACAAGAATATTCCAAATAAAAGTACTAGGCCATCAACAATAAACAAACCCAATACTGGTCAATCAAAATTACCAGACAGAAGAACTTCAAAAGTAAAAGACAGAAGCACCAATAAAGCAGGTAACAAAATAGGCAACAACAATAGAATTGGTAATAAAAATGTAAACGTTAATATTGATAGAAGTAGAAACGTTAATATTAGAAACACAAGAGTTAGAGGAAGTTCAAGAGCCTATGTAAGGCCACCATACAGATATGGTGGTTATAGGTATTATTGTCACCTCCCCTACTTTTACTTTCCTTACAGACCATTTTATTGGGGTCCCTATTACCACCCATGGGGGTATTTTGTAACCAGTTTAGCCACTACCGCTATCATAGTAAACATTGTAAATGACAATGATAAATCTAACAATGAAGAGTATCATTATGAAAATGGCACCTATTATTTAAAAACAGAAAATGGGTTTGAAGCTGTACAGGCACCTGTTGGAGCACAAGTTCCTGACATCCCTAAAGATGCCGAAAAGGTTGAAGTTAACAACACTACCAATTACTACTACGGTGGCGCTTTTTATGAGCAGAATAAAGAGGGCTATATTGTGGTTCCTGCTACAGCGGGCACCATTGTTCCTGGACTTCCTGAAGGAGGCGAAGAAGTAAAAATAGGAGAAGTTACTTATGTTCAATTTGGAGAAACCTACTACCAACCTATTCAGGTAGATGGTAAAAATATGTATGAAATAGTCGATGTAAAAAAGGAATAAGTTTAGTACGTTACCATTCAAATCAAAACTCATGGTATCAAGAAATGTTTACCCTTTTTTCAAGTCCTTTTGAAAGTCATGAGGAAAAAGTCAAAACTAATTTTAGGAATCATACTTGCACTAATTATACTGGTGCTGATTGCCTTACCTTATGTGATAAAGAATTATGCTATCAACCATAGCAAAACGTTATTAGGACGCCAAATTGATATTGGCAAATTAAGATACAATTACTTTTCAAGCACATTACAGATTTATGATTTTAAAATGCTTGAACAAAATGAATCAGATGAATTTACCTCCTTTGATACACTCATTGTTAATCTAGAGCCCTTCAAACTGCTTTCAAACAACAAAGTAATTGAGCAATTTTATGTAAAGGGTCTCATGGTAAATATAATCATGAAAGATTCTACCTTTAATTTTGATGATCTTATTTCCTTTCACAGCATGCCAGAAGACACCTTGAATGCATCAAAGGAATCCTTTAAATACGCCATTTCAAATATTGAACTGAAAGATGTCGATTTTATTTTTAACGATCATAACGTAAAAAATGAGCTCTATATAAAAGACTTCTCGTTTAACATACCGCACATAAGCTGGAATCAGGAAGAAAAAAGCAATGCCGATTTTAAATTTAACTTTGACCGCGGCGGCTATTTTGAATCTACTTTAAATATTAACCCTATTACAGGTGATTTTGATGGTTCTTTTACCGTACATCAACTTTATCTTGATAATTTTTTAAATTACGTAAAACCCTATGCTCATGTTAACACGTTTGATGGTGTTGTTGATTCAAAAATTAATGTGCACGGAAACACCAAAAACGCCATAAATTCTATACTTTCTGGCACCATTAATGTCTCAGACTTTAAAATGACAGATTTTAATAATAAAGAATTTCTAGCCGCAAATTCCATAAAATCGAACATTGACAAAATTGATTATGCCAATCAGGAATATGTTTTGAACCGCATTGATATTAGCCACCTGTACACCTATTTTCAATTAGATTCTATTTCAAATAACTTTTTTAAAATTTTTAAAATTGACAAAGTGGTTGAAGCTGAAAATCCTGCAGATACAAGCAACACAGAAAATCTTTTATACACTATTAAAAACCTTTCTGTAAACAATAGTGTTTTAGATTACACCGATAATTTAACAGGAGCCCCTTTTAAATATCACTTGAGCAACATAGACATAGATTCAAAAGACATAAAAAGTACTGCAAACTGGTTAGATATTAATGCTACCATGCTATTAAATAATCGCGGTAACCTAAAGGCAAAATTGGGAATAAATCCACAAAATTATCTCAACTCCACACTCAACATCTCTATTGAAAAATTTCTACTACCCGATCTTAACTTATATACTAACTATTATATGGGGCATAGTATACTGCAAGGCGACATGTATTACTACTCACAGTCTAAGATTGTAGACGGAACTATTACGAGTGAAAATAAAATGCTTGTAAAAAATGCGTCTTTAGAAAACGTAAAAGGAGGCTTGTATGACTTACCCTTGAAGTTTGCTTTCTATCTATTAACAGATAAACATGGCGATGTTAACTTAGAAATACCTGTAAGAGGCAACTTAAATGACCCTAATTATAACATGCGAAAGATAATTTGGCAAACATTTAAAAATGTTATAGGTAAAACCGTTGCTGCACCCGTAAATTTCTTAGTTAATTTAGTTGGTGGTGACCCTAAAGAACTAGAAGAAATTGAGTTAACCTATACAGACACTATTCCATCAAATAAAAATTTCAGGCAACTAGACAAGCTCATTGCATTGGAGAACAAAAAACCTGAACTTCAAATAAGTTTAACCTATTATGTTGATAAGGCATTACAAAAACAAGCACTTGGTCAAAATCTAGCTGAAGCAACATATAGACTAAAAACGGGTGATGTGGATATAAAAGATGAAAAAAAATTTGAAGCCTTTATTTTTAAAGAAATTGACACAGACAGCTTACCATTAGATAAGGCCATTATACAATTCAGCACCCAAAAGAACTTAGACAGCTTTGCTGAAGTTAGAGACAACCTTATCATTAAAACAACTCAAGATTATTTAAAAGAACAATCATTTTCATCAAAAATCACTATAAAAAAGTCAACTATTGACGACCCAGAAAACACAGGGGCTTACCCAAAATTTCTGATTACTTATGGCATGAAAGGCGAAACCAATACGAAAGACCACTGACTTTCAATCACATATAACACAGCCTTAAATAAAACGCTTAACAATAAAATAATATAATGCTTTGTAATGGTATAAGAAAAATACTACCTTAGAAACATAGTTATAGTTATTAATCACTTAATCACATTGAAATGAAAAGAATCAGATTACTCGGAGCAATCATGGTATGTTGTTGTATGACATTCTCTGCCATGGCTCAAAAAAAACCCAATATTTTGGTCTTATGGGGGGATGATATTGGTCAATCAAACATCAGCGCCTATACCATGGGCATTACTGGTTACAAAACGCCTAATATTGATAGAATAGCCAAAGAAGGCGCTATATTTACCGATTACTATGCCGAACAAAGTTGTACTGCAGGCCGGTCATCTTTTATTTTAGGACAGAGTGTTTTTCGTACGGGCTTAAGTAAAGTAGGGATGCCTGGTGCCGAAGAAGGTATTAGCACAGAAGACCCAACCATTGCAGAGTTACTTCAACCGCTAGGCTATATTAGCGGACAGTTTGGAAAAAACCATCTGGGAGATCGTGATGAACACCTTCCAACCAATCATGGCTTTGATGAGTTTTATGGTAATCTTTATCATTTAAATGCAGAAGAAGAGCCTGAGCAAGCAGATTATCCAGACCCTAAAAAATATCCTAACTTTAGAAAAAGGTTTGGTCCAAGAGGTGTCATTCATTCTACAGCTGATGGCAAAGTGGAAGACACAGGACCTTTAACTAAAAAACGTATGGAAACTATTGATGACGAATCATCAAAAGCGGCTATGGATTGGATTAGGAAACAACACAAAGCTGGAAAACCATGGTTTTGCTGGTGGAATGGCACCCGTATGCATTTTAGAACACATGTAAAACCCGAACATAGAGGTATCTCTGGCCAAAATGAATATGGCGATGGTATGGTAGAACACGACATGCATATTGGCTTGTTCCTAGATTTATTAGACGAATTAGGCATTGCAGACAATACCATTGTCATGTATTCAACAGATAATGGTCCACACAAAAACACTTGGCCTGATGCTGGAATTAATCCGTTTAGAGGTGAAAAAAACACCAACTGGGAAGGTGGTTGGCGCGTACCTGCTATGGTGAAATGGCCTGGACAAATTCCTGAAGGTATGATTTCAAACGAAATTTTTTCAGGCATGGATTGGATGCCTACATTCTTAGCTGCCGCTGGAGACAATAAGATTAAAGACAAACTACTTAAAGGCTATAAAGCCAATGGTAAAACATTTAAAGTGCATCTAGACGGTTACAATATGCTACCTTATTTAACTGGTAAAGAAAAAGAAGGTAGACGTCATGAAATCTTCTATTTCTCAGATGATGGTGATTTAACCGCTTTACGTTACAATGATTGGAAATTAATCTTTATGGAACAAAGATCGCCAGGAACACTACAAGTTTGGGCTGAACCTTTTATTAAATTAAGATTACCTATGATATATAATTTAAGAAGAGACCCTTATGAGTTTTCTTCAATAACATCTAACACCTATTACGATTGGTTAATAAATCATGCCTTTATGCTTGTTCCTGCTCAAGCTTATGTTGCTAAATTCTTCGGTACTTTTAAAGATTACCCTCCAAGAATGAAAGCTGCAAGTTTTAGTTTAGACAAAGTTATGGAGAAATTATCAACACCTGGAAACAATTAACATAATTTAATAAAGGAGGCATGATGCCTCCTTTATTCTTAAAAAATACAATATGAAAAAAGTAATATTATTTACCATAGTTGCATTATGCGCTACGGCTTCCTCTTTAGTAGCCCAAACATTACCTTCAATAAAATCTTCTGAGTTAACTGAAACAGTTAAAAGTACCGATGTAAGTTCTAAACAAGAAGAGCAGATTAAACAAGCCTTAATGAAAGATGAAGAACTTCAAGAAAAAACGATAAACCATTTAAAATCTAATCCAGAAACTAAAGATGCTTTCATGAATTTGACAACAAAAAATTCTGGTGGACTTCAAGGTCTTATGTCATCTGTTTTAGGAGATAAATCATTAACACAAGCGGCTATTGATTACGTAAGTAAGAATCCTGACCTCTTGCAAAAAGCGTTGAAACTCGTTGGTCTGTAAAAGGTCTTCAAATGTAATTATCAAAAAGCACAAGCAAATTCCTTGTGCTTTTTTTAATATTCATAACCCAGAGTGCATCTTATTCTTCAAATAAATTTTGACACCATAGATTTAAAAGTTAAGTTTATAGTATTGATTATTCCTGCCTCCCATGATATTATTCAGAAATTGTTTTTTTCTTATATGCTTATTCCAAATATGGAAATGCCATTCACAAGAAGGCAACTACAAATTCAATAACTTTGGGAATCGCTCTATCCTTTTAGCAGGAAATGTTACAGGAAGTGTTTCTGATTTAGGGCTAACCTACTACAATCCTTCTTTTTTGGCAAATAGTGATGATTTAGGGTTTTCATTGAATGCCAAAGCTTATCAGTTAACCAATATAAAACTAAAAAACCCTTCAAATAAAGCACAATTAAGTAGTTCAAGTTTTGATAATGCTTCAACCATGGCTGGTGGTATTTTTAAATTGTTTAACAATCGGTTTGCGTATTCTTACTTAACTAAATCTAACTTTAATACAAACTTAAACTATACCACAAATTATTTAAATGATGCCATAAGGAATCAATTTCCTGACATTACGAAACACACAACAACCATTACACTAAATAGCAGAATAAAAGACGATTGGAGTGGTGCATCTTGGGCCTATAAAATAAACAAGCAACTCAATGTAGGTATTTCAACCTTTGTCTCAGTATACAGTTATAAGGCGCATTCTGGTGCTAGTCATATCTTTGAATCGAATAACGAAAATGTATCTTTTTATCAAAACGTGGTTGGTTTTAGTCAAAAATCATACGGCCTATTTGTTAAAATTGGGGCAAATTATAGATTTCCCAAATTTCATTTAGGCGTCAATATTAATGTCCCCTATATAGAAGTTTTGAAAGATGGATCCTTTAATTATTCTAAATTAATCTCTGGTGTAAGTTCTGATGATGATTTATATCTGTCAGGTGATTTTAAAGATGTAGACTCTAAACGAAAAGAACCACTAGGGGTTTCCTTAGGTATTGGTGTTCCTATACATAAAGGTAAACTGCACGTAAATATTGATTATGTAAGTAGTTTAAATTCATATAGCCGATTAAAAATTCCTGATATTGATTTAGGTCAAGGCACGTTAACACCAATTTATTTTGCTGAGGCTCGTAAAACAGTAGTTAATTTTGGTGCTGGCATTGAATACACCTTAAGTCAAAACTTAAATTTTTATGCTGGATTTTCTACAGATTTTAATGCTTTTAAGGAAAGTGCTAATATTTTTGATTTTTCAGCCAAAGAGAATAAAAATATTGAAATAGGTGAAGATTTTTATCACATGAGTTTGGGTATAGACTGGAAATTAAAATGGTTAAGTATTATTTCTGGGATTACCTATGCTGGAAGTTCTAACACATTTTTAAGTCCGTACGCCATCAACGTTACGCCTAGTGTTACTATTAATAACACGCCTGAAACACAATTTAACTATAGCCGCTGGCAATTTGTAATTGGCCTGGATATTCCACTTTTAAGTAAAAAAACAAATCAACTTTTAGAATCTTTGTAATACAAAAAAGCCTATCAATTTTTTATTGACAGGCTTTTTGTTTTATTGAAAAACAAGGAACTACTAGCTTTTCTTATGTTTCTTTTTGTCTAGTTTATTAATCGTTTCATACATAATTGGTGTGGCAATAAACAATGATGAATAGGTACCTACTATTACCCCAACAATTAAAGCAAACATAAACCCTCTAATAGAATCGCCACCAAAAATAAATATGGCTAAAAGTACCACTAAAGTCGTTAATGATGTATTCAAAGTTCTACTCAACGTACTGCTTAGTGACGTATTCACTACCTTATCAAAATTCCATGAAGTATGCTCGTTGAAGTACTCACGAATTCTATCAAAAACAACCACCGTATCATTCAACGAATAACCAATTACAGTTAATATGGCGGCAATAAAAGCTTGGTTAATTTCCATATTAAAAGGCATTAACTTATAGGTTAAAGAGAACACCCCTAATACAATTAATACATCATGGAAAACAGCAGCAACAGCACCCAATGAATATTGCCATTTTTTAAATCGGAATAAAATGTACAAAAACACAACAATTAACGATCCTAAAACAGCCCAAACAGAAGCTTGTTTAATATCATCAGCAATAGTTGGAGACACTTTATAGGTTTCTAATAACCCTACTTGCTTGTTTTCATCATTTAAATCGATGAATTCATCATAAGAAACACCTTCTAAATAAGGCACTAACGCATCGTATAATTTCTTTCTAATTTCCTCATCTACAGAAGTTCCAGACTCATTAACCTTATATTTTGTGGTAATCTTTAACTGATTAGCAGCTCCGAATGTTTTAGCGTCTGCACTTCCATAAACAGCAGCATCAGCTAACACACCTGTAATCTCTGAAGCAGATACATCTTGAGCAAAACGTACTTGGTAAGTTCTTCCCCCAACAAAATCTACACCTTGATCTAAGCCGTTAGTAAACAATGACCCTAAAGACAATACAATAAATGCACCTGAAACAATATAAGCTACCTTACGTTTTTTCAAGAACTCAATATTAATATTTCTGAATAGGTTTTTAGTAATTCCTGTAGAGAAATCTAGTTTACCTTTCTTATTGGTGTACCAGTCGATTAACAATCTTGTAATGAAGATCGCAGTAAACAATGAGGTTGCTATACCAATTAATAAGGTGGTTGCAAAACCTTTAATAGGCCCCGTACCAAATACAAATAGAATTAATGCCGTTAAACCTGTCGTGATATTAGCATCTAAAATAGAGGATAAGGCATTTCCAAAACCATCTTTAATAGCCTCTATCTGCCCTTTTCCTTTTGCAAGTTCCTCTCTAATACGTTCAAATATCAGTACATTCGCATCCACCGACATACCAATGGTCAATACGATACCAGCAATACCTGGTAAGGTTAACACCGCTCCTAATCCTGATAAAATTCCAAAGATTAAAAGAATGTTTAACAGCATAGCAATATCAGAGAATACGCCCGCTTTTCCATAGTAGAAAATCATCCAAAGTAACACTAACGCCAAAGCGATTAAGAATGACATGGTTCCACTTTCAATAGCCTCTTTCCCTAATGACGGCCCTACTACCTCACTTGAAATAATATCTGCCGATGCTGGTAATTTACCTGCTCTAAGTACGTTAGCTAAATCTATAGCTTCATTTAAGCTAAAATCACCAGAAATAGAAGAGCTTCCACCTGCAATTGGTCCTGAAGTAACACCTGGTGCAGAATACACTACGTTATCTAAAACAATAGCAATTTGACTTTGTTGGTTATAAGCCTTACCAGTCATTTCTTCCCAGATCTTAGCACCTTTTGCGTTCATTTGCATAGAAACTTCAGATTTACCCATTGGGTTAAATTGGTTTCTTGCATCTGTTACCACATCACCACTTAATGGTGGTACATTCTCTCTATTACCTACTAGGGCATATAAATCAACCAGTTCACTGTTTTTCTCTGGTTTCCCAAAAGCAAATTTTACGTAACGCTGTTCTGCTGGCAACAATGATCTTACTTCTGGAATGTTTAAATATTCTAGAACTTTTGTTTTATCTTTTATTTCAAATTTAGCAATAACAGGACCACCTGGATACCCTTGTCCTCTAATTAAATCGAAAATAGGATTTACTGTTTGTACCGAGGTAGAATCTGTTTCAGCATCCCCCAACAAGTCATCAATTTGAGCATCTTTTGCATCTTCTTCATCTTGTGGTTCTTGAGCACCTGCTTCTTTTTTTGCATCAACAACATCTTTCAACACCTCATTAGCCTGAGCCAAAAACGGAAAGAATTGCTCGCCTTTATAAGCATCCCAAAACTCTAATTGAGCTGTACTTTGTAACAAGCTAGTAGCACGCTCAACATCTTTCACACCAGGTAATTCTACTAGAATTCTTCCTGATGTTCCTAAACGTTGAATATTTGGAGAGGTTACACCAAATTCATCAATACGCTTACGTAGTACTTCAAAAGCTGAAACAATAGATTCATCAATCTTTCTTTCAATAACCAATTTAACCTCATCGTCTGTCATACTTCCGTCAATTTCCCCATCTAATTCTTTGGTATAAAATATATCTGGAGATGCTAACTTGGTATCGCCCTTTATAGCTTCAAAAGCGGTAAAGAAATCTTCGATATAGGTGTTTTGACCATTTCTTTGAAGCTCTGCGGCATCCTCTAAAGCTTTATTAAAAACAGGATCTGTGGTATTGTTTGCCAATCCTTTTAATAAATCTTCTACTGATACTTGAAGGATAACATTTATACCTCCTTTTAAATCAAGACCAAGATTCATGGCCTTTTGCTTCACCTCATTATACGTGAATTTGGCAATACCAATATTGAACACAGTATCTGTAGCAATAGATTGTAAATAATCTGCTTCTCTTTGGCTGCGTTTTGCATGGTAATTTTCTTCCGTTTCAGGAATTTCGTTTATAGCTATTTCCTGAGCTTCTTTTTCAATTTGACTGCCTTTAAATGTGAATGATAACTGATAAAGACTTACCAGACCAAACAAGACAGCAAATAGTTTAACTAGTCCTTTGTTTTGCATGTTATAATATTTTTAATCAAATTTTGAAAACGGGCAAATATAGAGTTTCAGCCCAAATTTGACAATTTTAAATAGTTTTTATGATTAGTGGTATAAGCTACAACTCATACCCTTATGAATACGTTGAAACGTTTGATTTAAGTCTGAATTTTAAATCAACTTTTCTCTCTTTTAGAATAAATTAACTATTAGGGCCTGCCCTAACTTCCGGAATACTATGTAAAGGTGTATCTAAAGCAATGGCTATGGTTTGCTGAACACGATAAGACACCTTAACTTGCTTGCTTAGGTGATTATGTACTAAACCGCTGGTGTTTAATTTTAAGCTAGGATCAAGGAAACGATCACTTTTATTATCTAATTGTAAAACAACACTACCATTAAAATCCCAACCCGAATAATCTCCAGGTTCAATCTCATAAATATCAAAATGGTATTGAAGAGATTCATCATGTGAAGGAATTTCACTTGATTTTTTGGGTGTTGATGCATCTGTTTCAACAGCTAAATACGGATTTTTAGCAAAAGCACGTTTTACACTAGTAACGTCAGATTCACTAAAGTAGCTAATCTTTAATTTTCCGTCATCAAGCGGCTTTATTTGAACATTAGTAACCCCAACCTCTTGAAGCTGCTCCTTTACTTCCCCTATGGTTTTTAAAGCCTCTTCTGAAGAAAGTTCAACATGAGCAAATTCTAAAACAATTTCTTGGTTAGGCGCAGGCGTTTGCTGTTGCGAAACAACACCAAATAAAGTAAGAACTAATACAAAAATACTAATACACCATCTTGCAATCATGCGCCAAATATAAAAAAATAAAGACTGTATTGCTACAGTCTTTATATAATTATCATATTTAACTTATCTAAATTACAATTCTAGCAATCCATTCGTTTTTGAAACACCTTCTGCACTGGCTTGCATGTGAGCTTTTTCGGCCTCACTTAAAGGTATATCTACTATCTTTTCAATACCGTTTCTACCTAAAACAACTGGCACTCCAATACAGATATCACTTAATCCGTACTCGCCATCTAACAGCGTAGAACATGGGTATATTTTCTTTTGGTCACAAGCAATAGCCTGAACTAAACCACTCACAGCAGCTCCTGGTGCATACCATGCTGATGTTCCTAATAGCTTGGTTAAGGTAGCACCTCCTACTTTAGTATCGGCAGCAACTTGCTCTAAACGCTCTTCGCTTAAAAATTCTGACACTTTTATACTGTTTCTTGTAGCATGACTAATTAACGGCACCATACCTGTATCACTATGTCCGCCAATAACCATTCCGTCAACATCACTAATTGGAGCTTCTAAAGCCTCTGCTAATCTATATTTAAAACGAGCAGAATCTAAAGCACCACCCATTCCTATTATTCTGTTTTTTGGTAATCCTGTTGCTTTGTGAGCCAAATATGTCATGGTATCCATTGGGTTACTAACCACAATTAAAATCATATTTGGAGAATGCTCTAATAAACTTGTTGAAACGGCCTTAACAATACCAGCGTTAATACCAATCAACTCTTCACGTGTCATACCTGGTTTACGAGGAATACCTGAAGTAATGACGCAAATATCACTTCCTGCTGTTTTGCTATAATCATTGGTAACCCCAGTGATTTTTGTATCAAATCCGTTTAATGAGGCACACTGCATTAAATCCATAGCCTTTCCTTCTGCATACCCTTCTTTGATATCTAATAATACCACTTCTGAAGCGAAATTTTTGATAGCAATGTACTCTGCACAACTTGCACCAACTGCTCCTGCTCCTACTACTGTTACTTTCATTTTTTTAATATTTATTATTTAGTAATTTGATTCGATATTCTACGCTGCAAATTTCAGCCTTTTTGCCCTTTTGTTTTATGATGATTATCATAAATACGCAACGCTGTTATCTAAGCACAAGGCATAAAAACAAACAAATGCGAATTTACGAATTAAAACCCTCTAAATAAAAAAGTACAGAATAAAAATCCCGTACTTTTTCAGAGTAAAATTCAATAAAAACTAAATAAAACTAAGAAATCAATTTTTTGAAACAGAAGGCTTATCTAAACCCAAAATTTATACCCACAGAAAAGGCGTTGTAGTCTGATAAGTGATATTCGGCATTAAGCCTAAAGAACCCTAATTTTAATTTGGTTCCTAAAGTACCTCTAACGGATGACACTTTACTTGATACTGAGAATGGATCATCAATAGGTTCTGATGGTAAAATACCATTATTTACGATGTATGTTCCTAATACATCAGACTTTGACTCACCCGAAATATACCCAATCCCTCCATAAAAATTTATAATGGGTAGCTTCGTTGAGGCTATAAATTGAAACAACCAGGTATCTGTATTGTTTTCTAAACGTTGATTTTGTCCATCTACACCCGATGATTCTGTTAAGTCATATCTGGCGTCTAAGGTAGTATATGCCACTAAGCCAGATAGTGCCACAGGAAGCACCTTATCTGCAGGCAACCACTTTGTAAACTCGGCTTGTAAAGCAGCACCAAACATACTGCCTTCTATATCATCAGCCTTAATTTTAGGCAAAAATCGCGCTTTAACTTCTAAGCCCTTACTTAAGCCTAAAGCGCCTTGAATAAATGCAGAAGGTACATAATCTAAATCTCCACCCACACCTGAAGGCAAAGTGATTCTATCTGATAAAAGTGAACTAGATTTTGACCGAACAATGATGTCTATATCAGGATTATTTTCTCCCAGTACGGTTGAAACCATTTTTGAATTCGCTCCATCCTCAAACTCAACGGTAAAATCATAATCGTCCTGATTATAGTCTGCAATATTCATTTGAAATGCTCTATGCTCGTTCTTTACAACGGCAGCATTGGTTATTATAGATATTTCAAAACCTCCAAGCGGTTTTACATCGGCTGTATTAAACCAGTTAGCATTCAAACTATGCACTACTCCATTTGTTCCAGGCTTTAAAAAATCATTACTAAATCGTTCCGCATTTTCAACACCAGCTCTAAGCAAGCCATTTAAACCTTCTTGTGCTTTTACTGTTAATATGCTAAAACAAAGTATAGCAAGTAAACTTATCTTTTTCATTTCATTTAAAATTTGGCACAACAAACATAAGAAAATATTACTTAAAAACGCATTTTATCGTATTTATTTATCTTTTTGTCGTTTAAAATAAACTTAACCTCTATATTTAACTCTGGTTTTGTCCGTTTTTAACAGTATAAAAACTTGTAAAAAAATTTATGCTAAATTTACCCCAAAAAGTTTAGCCTTGAACCCACGTTTCCCAAATATGAATTTCCGCCTTTTTTCAACCGCATTAATACTCTTATTTATCCATTCGTGTACTAATGACGAACCTCTTGATGATCACCTTACTGGTAGCATAAATAAAGTGCTTAATAGACAAAGTACAGGAAGTTCTGCCAACGACCTTCTGTCTGACAACTCTTTTACAAGTATGATCATAGAAATTGTATACGTAGAAGGCCTTGAACCCACACAGAATACCATTAATAACTTTGTAACTTTTTTAAACAATAGAACCTATAAACCTTCAGGGATAACAGTGAAGAAAAGAGTAATCCCTTCACCTGGCCAAGCAACTTATACCATAGAAGACATTGCCAATATTGAAAGAGAAGAACGCCAAGAATACAATCAGGGATCAAAAATTGCGGTTTGGGCTTTATTTATAGACGGAAAATCAGATAATGATGTTGGCAATGAAGTGGTTTTAGGAACCGCCTATTGGAATACGTCTTTTGTAATTTATGAAGAAACTGTTCAAGCATTAAGCAATAGTCCTTTTGAACCTGAACGCAGTGTTCTAGAAACTACGGTTATTAACCATGAATTTGGTCATATACTTGGCCTAACAAACTTAGGGTCAACCATGCAAACCAATCATGAAGATGTAGATCATCCTAAGCATTGTGATGAAAAAGATTGTTTAATGTATTGGGAATCTGAATCTTCAGTAGCCCTTACAGGAATGAGCACTATACCTCTACTTGACGCCCAGTGTTTGGCAGATTTAAAAGCCAATGGTGGCAAATAAATTTTTAAAATTACTCATAAAAAAACGGCTTAAAAGCCGTTTTTTTATGAGTATGAATACCTCATTAGGCATCAATATTAGCATAAATAGCATTCTTTTCAATGAAATCGCGTCGCGGTGGTACTTCATCACCCATAAGCATAGAAAAAATTCTATCGGCTTCTGTTCCGTTATCAATTTGAACCAACCTTAACGTTCTAAATTCAGGATTCATCGTGGTATCCCAAAGCTGCTCAGCATTCATTTCACCCAGACCTTTATAACGTTGAATATTCACGCTTCCTCCAAAAGATTCCGCAATCGCATCACGTTCTTTATCATTCCAAGCATATTGCTTTTTGTTACCTTTTTTCACTAAATATAATGGTGGCGTAGCAATGTACACATGCCCTTCCTCAATCAGCTCTTTCATATAACGGAAAAAGAATGTCAAAATCAGTGTTGCAATATGACTACCATCAATATCGGCATCACACATAATCACGATTTTATGGTAACGCAATTTTGATAAATTTAAAGCTTTACTGTCTTCCTCGGTCCCTATGGTAACTCCTAAAGCCGTGAAAATATTCTTAATCTCTTCGTTTTCAAAAACTTTATGTGTCATGGCTTTCTCTACATTTAGAATTTTACCACGTAATGGTAAAATAGCCTGAAATGCTCTATCTCTACCTTGTTTTGCCGTTCCGCCCGCCGAATCTCCCTCTACTAAGAACACTTCACATTTTGCAGGGTCTTGTTCTGAACAATCTGATAGTTTACCAGGCAAACCTCCAATGCTCATCACCGTTTTACGCTGCACCATTTCGCGTGCTTTTTGAGCTGCATGACGTGCTTGCGCCGCCAGAATAACCTTTTGCACTATGGTTTTTGCATCATCTGGATGTTCTTCTAAATAATCCGTTAGCATTTCTGACACCGCTTGACTAACTGAAGCTGACACCTCACGGTTACCTAACTTTGTTTTTGTTTGCCCTTCAAACTGAGGTTCAGCCACCTTTACTGATACAATAGCAGTTAACCCCTCACGGAAATCATCACCTGAAATATCAAATTTTAATTTATCTAACATACCCGACTCATCCGCATACTTTTTCAAGGTATGTGTTAATCCTCTTCGGAAACCCGATAAATGTGTTCCCCCTTCATGCGTATTGATATTATTTACATAGGAATGTAAATTTTCGGCATAAGAGGTATTATAAACCATGGCCACTTCAACTGGCACACCATTCTTTTCGCCTTCAAAGGCAATAACATCTTTCATT
Source organism: Allotamlana fucoidanivorans (assembly GCF_006265225.1). Taxonomy (GTDB): domain Bacteria; phylum Bacteroidota; class Bacteroidia; order Flavobacteriales; family Flavobacteriaceae; genus Allotamlana; species Allotamlana fucoidanivorans. The sequence continues at coordinate 226,783 of NZ_VDCS01000003.1, forward strand.
AAAGGCTCTCGTGTGGCATCTAAATACTTTATAAACTCTTTTAAGCCTTCTTCAGAATGAAATGTTTCGCCCTCAAAAGTACCATCTTCTTTTTGGGTTCTTCTATCAATTAAATGAACCGTAATACCTTTATTTAGATAAGCTAATTCACGCAACCTACTTGCTAAGGTGTCATAATTATACTCCAGTGTTTGTTGGAATATCTGTGGGTCTGGCTTAAAGGTTACAATAGTTCCATTTTTATCAGAATCTCCAACCACTTTTACAGGATAGAGCGGTTTTCCGCGTTCGTACTCTTGCTCCCAAATTTTTCCTTCACGATGCACTGTTGCCTTTAAATGCTCTGACAATGCATTTACACAACTTACACCAACACCATGCAATCCGCCTGATACCTTATAAGAATCTTTATCAAACTTACCTCCTGCTCCAATTTTGGTCATTACCACCTCAAGTGCCGAAACGCCTTCTTTTTTATGTAATCCTACCGGAATACCACGACCATCATCCTCTGTAGTAATCGAGTTATCTTCATTAATGGTAACGGTTATATTATTACAATGTCCTGCTAACGCTTCATCAATGGAGTTATCAACTACCTCATATACTAAATGGTGTAACCCGCGCACACCTACATCACCAATGTACATGGACGGACGCATGCGCACATGCTCCATACCCTCTAAAGCCTGAATACTATCAGCCGAATATTGTGGGGCTTTTTTTTCTTCGCTCATATTCTAAATTATCTTAAATTGAATTTGACTATTAATCATAAAAAAAGATGCCTTTTTAGCATCCTTTTGAACACAAACAAATATACGAAATATTACACCTAAAAGAAAGCTTTTTATCGACTCAACAAGAAAATTATCAACATTTGTTAATTATTTAAAAACGGCTTAAATCGCCTAAAAATAGCCTTAAATTACATTTTAGTAATTTTTAATGCATCAGCAAAACATAAAAACACAAAAGTGTCTCTAATCCTCTATTTTAAATTCTATTTTTACCTAAAATAACATCAAAATAGTTTTCAAACGTTATAGTTGATAACCCGAAAAAAATATATCTCCAAACATGATGTATGTCACTTTTTAAGGTTATAGTTAATAATATTTTTGCCCTATATTTTGAATGAAACAACAATGAAGAACAGAAAAAAAACAGTCTTAAACCTGTTAAATGTATTCCTTTTATTAGTTCCTATTTTTATATTGGCACAGGAGACAGAAAAACCATTTAAACCAACATTTAAATGGAATGCTACTGCTCAAATATGGCTACGGTATTCCGATTTAAATCAGGGCTCATTGGTTAACGGCGAACCCACATCTTCATTTACCGATGTTTCTATAAGACGAATTCGAATTCCTATTTCGGCACAAGTCACACCAAGAATATTTGCCTATGCTATTTTTGGAGGAAATAATTACAACCTTAAAAGCATGCAAAACCCTATTGAAGTTCTAGATTTTTATATGGAATATGCTTTTTCTAAGCACCTAGAGATAGGTCTTGGAAAATCAGGATGGCAGGGACTAAGCAGATGGAACGTGCGCTCTAGCAGCACACTCATGGGATTAGATTCGCCACTTTTTTCATTAAATACGGTTGAAAAAAATGATGACTTAGGCCGACAGTTTGGCCTATGGTTAAAAGGACAGGCAGGACATTTTGATTACCGACTCACCTTTAACCAACCTCGAATAATTACTAAAGCGCCTGCAAACGGTGTGGTTGATTTTGCTAACAACAGACCGCGCTGGAAGACATCATCATACATTAATTATCAATTCTTTGAAAACGAATCAAATAAGTCAGCCTATCAAACGGGTACCTACTTAGCAAACAAGAAAGTTTTCAATATTGGTGCTGGTTTTCAATATCAGGAAAATGCATTTAGCGATGGTGATTTCAACAATCCTAATACCACTTTTTACGACATGAAGCATTGGGCTATCGATTCATATTTAAACCTTCCTTTTGCAAATGAAGATGCTATTACAGCCTATCTTGGCTATTATAGTTTCGATTTTGGTAAAGATTACATTAGAAATGTTGGCGCTAACAACCCTACTAATGGTGTTACGGATCCTGATTTTAATGGTGCTGGCGTGGCATTCCCAATGATGGGAACAGGCCCTACCTGGTATACTCAATTTGGGTACGCCTTTAGAAAAACCAAACTTATTAACCACCAAGTTGTTATTCAACCTAATATTGCCATTCAACACTCCAATTATGATGCCTTGGAAGACAGCATGACAGTTTATGATTTTACGGTAAACTTTTTAGTAAATGGAAAACATGGCAACAAAATAAGTTTAGGCTATCAATTACGCCCTATTTTTGATGCGGACACCTTATTAGAGAAAGACAGAAAAGGTATGGCCGTTTTACAATATCAAATATCATTTAAATAGACTAAATATATATCAAAATATTTTTGAGTTTTTTAATAATTCTGCAATTATAGTTTAGCTCCAGCAAAAAATAGTGATAAGTCTATTTATTCTCTATATATTTGAAGCTGAATTACATCAGAATGATTAATAATAACAATAATAATTTCAATAATCCTAATTTTTAGGACGGGGAGGTTATTGTTAAAAAATATATAAAGCCTTCCGAATTCGGGAGGCTTTTTTTAATTAAAAATCCAGAGCATGAGTAAAATTATGACAGTAGACATTTTGTCGAGTATTAAAGGAGCACAGCCTTCAGAGACTGTAAACAAATTATTTCAGGTTATTAAAGCTGCTAATCCTACAGATAATAATTCTTTTAATAGCAGTCATAATTGTGTATCACTAAATAATTTAAGGGAAGATATCGTGATTGATAGTTCTGAAATAGAAAAACAAATCATTATTGAAAACTTTCCTAAAGAAAAAAACGGCTACTTAGTTGTTTCAAAAGTAATTGAAGAATAGTTTATGGACTCTCAAATAAGATCAATCCATCAACAGCTAGTGGATAAAAAAATTACGTGTACTGAGCTAGTACAAAGTAAACTTAGCAATTTAAAAGAAAACTCGCACAATACGGTAAATGCTTTACTGGATGATATAGCACTTAAATTAGCAGCCAAAGTAGATGCTAAAATTGCTAGCGGCGAAACTATTGGTTTACTTGAAGGCATTCCTTTTGGCATTAAAGATGTGTATATGCTTCAAGGTACATGTACAACGGCCAGTTCAGATTTACTTAAACATTATAAATCGCCATATACCGCTACTGCAATTCAGAAGCTTTTAGATGCTGGCGCTATTCCTTTAGTAAAAGAAAATTGCGATAGCTTTGGTCATGGATCTTCAAGTGAAAACACCATTTTTGGCCCTGTAAAAAATGCTATTAACCCAGAATTAGTTGGTGGCGGTTCTAGTGGTGGCTCTGCTGTAAATGTAGCTAAAGATTACACGGTATTTTCTATTGGTGGTGATACAGGAGGCTCCATTAGACAACCCGCAGGGTATAATCATGTGTATGGTTTAAAACCTACTTATGGCCGTATTTCTCGCTACGGATTGATGGCTTACGCCTCGTCTACAGACTGTGTAGGCCCTATAGCTAAATCTATTGAAGATATACTAATTGTTTTAAACACCATGAGTGGTTTAGATCCTAAAGATCAAACTACCTTTACTTCTGAAACTATTCAAGAAGATGCTATTCTGGATACCAAAAGCATTAAAACCGTAGGTTACTTCAAGAATTTTATTGACAGTGAAGCTCTTGATCCGAAGATTAAGGCCGATTTCTTGGCATGTATAGAAAAAATAAAAGCAAAAGGTATTTCGGTGAAGGTGTTAGACTTTTTTGAATCAGACACTCTGGTGTCTACCTATTACACCTTGGCTATGGCCGAAACTGCCTCTAACCTGTCTCGATTAGACGGAACAAATTACGGCAACCGTATTGAGGCCGAAAATTTAAAGGAAACCTATGCTGTAACACGTTCTGAAAACTTTTCTGAAGAAACTAAAAGACGTATTGTTGGTGGAAATCAAGTATTATCGCAAGGTTTCTCTGATGAAATTTATTTAAAAGGTCTAAACCTAAGAGATCAAATTTCGCAGAATTTTGAAAAAGATTTTTCTGAAGTAGATATCATCTTATCGCCTGTTACACCAAGTACACCCCCAAAAATTGGAGATAGCTTAAAAGCCCCCTTGGCCATGTATTTATCTGATGCCTATACGGTGGGTTTCAGCCTAGGGCAGCTACCAACACTTACCGTACCTCAAGGAACGGCTACAGGCTTACAAATTACGGCTGCTAAAAATAATGACGAACTAGTTTTGAAGTTTGCTAACTTCTTAAAAGACACGATATAATGGAACTGGAACAATTAAACGAGTTACTAAAAAAACACGAGTTAGAATTAGTCATTGGTCTTGAAACACATGTTAGATTAAACACTAAAACAAAATTGTTTTGTTCTTGTGCCAATGCCGGAGATATTGAAACACCTAATCATAATATTTGTTCCGTATGTACAGGTCAAATGGGGGTGCTACCGTCTATTAATAAAGAAGCTATTACTAAGGCTATTTATTTTGGAAAAGCCGTAAAATCAACCTTTGAAAACGAAGTAATTTCATGGGACAGAAAACATTATGAGTACCCTGACAATCCTAAAAACATACAAATAACGCAATTTCATAACCCGATTATTCCTGATGGTCAAGTATCTTGTTTCCGTAACGACGGTTCTCAATTTACAGTTAATTTAACTCAGGTTCATATTGAGGAAGATGCCGCTAAACTCATCCATGAAAAGAAAATTTCTCTGGTAGATTTTAATAAAGCTGGGGTGCCTCTTATTGAAATTGTGACCCAGCCCTGTATACGTCATATTGAAGATGCTTCAACATACGCACAATACATTCAGCGTATTGTTCAAAATTTAGGCATTTCTGAAGCTAACTTAGAGAAAGGCGAGTTTAAATCGGATGTTTCTGTATCCCTAAGAAAAAAGCATACGTATAATTTGAATCCTCGTACCGAAATAAAAAACCTCAACTCCTTTAAATTTATGGTTGAGGCTTTAAAAGAAGAGGTTGAAAAACAACTTAATTACTTTTTAGAGCATAAAGAATTTAGACCAGATCAAACTACTGTACTGTTTGATGCTGAGCTAAAGCAAACCAAAACCATGCGTAAAAAGGAGTTTGAGGCCGACTATCGTTTTATCTCTGAACCAGATTTACCTTTTGTAAATATCAAAGAGGTGATTGATGCTATTGAAGTTGATAATAGCGCTTTACCTTTTGCTGTTGAATCTATTTTAATAAAAGGCGGCGTATTACCCCAAGATGCTAAGTTTTTTACAGCTGACGCTTTACGCTCAAAAACGTTCATGACCATAAACAACGTTATAAAAGACCCGTCTTTTGTGGCAAAAACACTAGTGAACAATATTGGTGCCGATGAGTATGATAGTATCCATAGAATAGAGCATCTCATTGAAATTTTCCAACTATTTAAAGCTGAAAAAATTACTTCGGTTTTGGTTCAAAATGCCATTACAGCTTATTTAAAAGACCGAAATTTCAATTACAATCAATATTTTGAAGACAATACCATTTCTGAATCCCAGATAGAAGATGCTATTGCTAAAGTTATTTCTGAAAACCAAGTAATTGCCGATGATATTAAAAATGGTAACCAAGGAAAAGCGGGGATTTTAGTAGGTAAAGTTATAGGTATTATAGGTAAAGGCGCTTCAGGCAAAGTGATAAGAGCACGTATTTTATCAACGCTAGCTAGCCATGCTATTTCAGCACAACCTTCAGACAAGAACGACAAAAGTGCTGACCAAGCAAATAACCAACCCGTAGTTTCCAAAAAAGATGAAGAAACACTTTCTGAAATTCCTTTAATAATAAAAGACGAATACCGTACTCATGTTATTTCTGAAATCTCAGATGATAATATTGGCAACCAAGTAACCTTAGCGGGTTGGGTTTCTAGCGTACGTGACCACGGTGAACTTATGTTTATTGATTTACGTGATTCTAGTACACAGATTTTTCAGATAAGACTAAGTCGAGAATCATTTGCTAATCTTGACGACCTTATAAAATTAAAACCAGAATCGGTTATTACCGTTACAGGCTCTATTGTACAGCGTGACGAAGATGATTACAACCCTGCTTTAAGAACTGGAAAAATAGAACTCGAGGCTAGTGATTTAGATCTATTAAATCTTTCAAAAACCTTACCTTTTGAAATAAAAAGAGCAACTAAGTCTAACGAAAATGTACGTTTTCAATACAAATATTTAGACCACAGAAATGATGATGTACGACGTGTTATAGTTAACCGTCATAAGGTGATTAAACTCATGCGAGATATTTTAGACGCACAAGATTTCTTAGAAATTGAAACCCCTATTTTAAGCGCAGGAACAGATGAAGGCGCGCGTGAGTTTATTGTACCTACTCGTAAACAATCTGGTTCGTTTTACACCTTACCGCAAGCCCCTCAACAGTTTAAACAAATGTTGATGGTAAGTGGTTATGAAAAGTATTTTCAAATAGCCCGTTGTTTTAGGGATGAAGATTCTCGTGGGGATCGTCAGCCAGAATTCACACAGTTGGATATAGAAATGGCGTATGCTAGCATGCAACAAATTATTGATTTGAACACCAACATGTTCAATTCTATTGTAAAAAAAGTGTACGGCAAAAAATGGATTTTACATCCTTTTGAAGTATTATCCTATCAACAGGCTATGGATGAATACGGTTGTGATCGTCCCGACCTACGCTTTGGGTTAAAACTAAAAGATATTACCAACATTGTAAAAGATACAACCTTCCAAGTATTTAGCAAACCTATTGAAGAAGGTGGTATTGTAAAATGCATCAAAGTATCAACTGAAGAACAAGGCAAAAAGCGTTTATCAAAAGGGCAGATAGAAAAATTAACTGCTTTGGCGCAACAGCACGGCTTAGGAGGATTGGCTTACATCATAGTAAACGAAAACGACTTGCAATCCCCTATTATTAAGTTTTTAGGTGAAGATATTGCGGCAAGAATTATTGCCGCTACAAAGGCTCAAGTGGGTGATATTGTATTCTTTTCTGCTGCCGATTATGCCACTGCGAATAAAGCACTTGATGCCGTACGCCAAGAATTAGGAAAAATGCTTCACTTAATCAATCCAAAAGAGCTAAGACCAGCCTGGGTTATTGACTTTCCTATGTTTGAGAAAACAGACGAAGGCAACTGGACCTTCACCCACAATCCGTTTTCTATGCCTGCTATTAAAGACGTGGAAAAACACATGAATGGCAAAGAAGAAGAAATTGGCAGCATCATTGCTCAACAATACGACTTAATATTAAACGGTTATGAAATTGGTGGTGGTTCTGTGCGGGCTCATAAACCAGAAATTCTTGAAGCTACTTATAAAAACATGGGCTACAATAAGGAGGACATGATGAAAAGTGTTGGCACCATGTATAAAGCATTTCACTATGGCGCTCCTCCTCATGGCGGTATTGCTTGGGGTGTTGACCGATTGATGATGATTTTAGAAAAGAAAGCGTCTATTAGAGAAGTTATGGCTTTCCCTAAAACAGGAACCAGTGAAGATTTACTCTTTGGAGCGCCTTCACCCCTTTCTGATAAAAAGGTAGAAGAAATGAACGTTAGAGTGATAAAAAAATAATCTACCTCACAAATAATCATAAAAGCTTCAGTAAAAACTGGAGCTTTTTTTATTTCGTTACTCAAAACTTTAACAAAACTACGTGCGTTTTATCATTATTTTAAGATGTTTACCTCCTAACTTTAAAGCTTCATAAACCTAAAAAACAAAAGATGAAAAAAACCACATGCATTATCACCTCGGTATTTGCTTTTTTGATGCTCATTTCAACTCAGGTACACGCTCAAAAATTCTCAAAATTAGATAAAAGTCCGCTAGACATTGCATACTACAGAACCGATAGAAAATCACCCCCTATGGCTAAAGTGATATACAGTCGGCCGCAATTAAAAGGGCGTTCCTTAGAGACATTAGCTCCTAATGGCAAAGTATGGAGAACAGGAGCCAATGAGGCTAGTGAAATTAAATTTTATCAAGATTTGAAATTTGGAGGTGCTCTGGTAAAAGCTGGCACTTATTCATTATACACCATTCCTAACGAGAGCCAATGGACTATTATTTTAAACAGTGATACAGATGTGTGGGGCGCTTACACTTATGATGAGAGCAAAGATGTGCTTAGGGTAAATGCACCCGTATCAAAGGGGGAAAGCATTGAAGCCTTCTCCATAACTTTTGATGCAGACCATATGTACTTGGCTTGGGGCACAACTTTAGTTACCGTTCCTATTAGTAAGTAACCAAAAGCACAACTCAAAACAAAAGCACCTAAATATTGGTGCTTTTTTGTTTTACGGTATATTCAAATACTTGTGTGTTTGAAGTGAGATTTTCCACTTAGGGTTTGCCATAACGTAGTCTACAATTTCAGGAACTACCTTATCTCTTTTGCTCCATTCTGGTTGCAAATACAAAATACAATCTTGGTTTACTTGTGCTGCTTGTTCTTCAGCAAACCTGAAATCGTCTTTATTGTATACAATAACTTTTAACTCATTAGCATTTTCATACACCTCTTTGGTGGGCAACTTTATCTTTTTGGGAGACAAGCATATCCAATCCCATTCGCCAGTCAATTTATAGGCGCCAGAGGTTTCAATATGAACTTTCATGCCTCTGGCTTTAAGTTCTCGAGTTAAAAACGTCATATCCCAAGTAAGCGGTTCCCCTCCAGTAACCACAATGGTATCACTGTATTTCTTAGCATTCTCAACAATGTTCATCGTATCGGTTGGCGGATGCAGATCGGCATTCCAACTTTCTTTTACATCACACCAATGACATCCCACATCACAACCACCAACTCTTATAAAATAAGCGGCTGTCCCCTTATGGTAACCTTCACCTTGAATGGTATAAAATTCTTCCATCAGCGGAAGCATTTCCCCTTTATCAACCCGTTTTTTTATCTCTTTTTGCATAAGAGCGCAAAGATACATATTCCTTTAATTATTCTATTCATTTTTAGTTTTCATTAATAGTCATTTATTATTGATATTCAGTGAAACTGCAATTCATTTTAATGTCTAAAATCATAAAATAATCAAATTTGTTCCCTGCCATTTTTTCTTCTTTAATTTTCCTGTATTTTTATCCAAAATCAAAAGGATGACAACCAAGGAAACGTTTTTCAACTATATCACTGAAGGCAATAAAACCAAAGGCGACTTTATTTCCATAGGAGCAGCTATGTTAAATGGGGAAACCTTAGCGGGTGCTCATGTAAAGATTCCGTTAAAAACCATGAACCGCCACGGCTTAATTGCTGGAGCAACAGGAACAGGAAAAACAAAATCTTTACAAGTATTGGCCGAGAACTTAAGTGACAAAGGTATTCCTGTATTACTCATGGATATAAAAGGGGATTTAAGTGGTTTAGCGCAACCCAGTCCTGGACACCCTAAAATAGATGAGCGTCATGAAAAAATTGGTTTACCATTTAATGCGAAAGGCTTCCCTGTAGAAATACTCACCTTATCTGAGCAACATGGCGTTCGTTTAAGAGCCACCATAAGTGAATTTGGACCCGTATTACTTTCAAGAATTCTTGATTTAACAGAAACACAATCTGGTATTGTATCGGTTATTTTTCAGTATTGTGATGACAACAAATTGCCTCTTTTAGATTTAAAAGATTTTAAAAAGATACTGCAATATGCCACCCAAAAAGGTAAAGAAGAATTCAATGCATCTTATGGCAGGATTTCTACAGCTTCCACTGGTGCAATTCTCAGAAAAATTATTGAGCTTGAACAACAAGGTGCGGATCTTTTTTTTGGAGAAACCTCTTTTGATACGCAAGATTTACTAAGAATTGACGAACATGGCAGAGGCTATATAAACATCCTTCGATTAACTGATATTCAAGATAAACCCAAACTTTTCTCAACTTTTATGTTGAGCCTATTGGCCGAAATATATGCTACTTTTCCTGAACAGGGTGATAGTGATCAGCCAGAACTTATCATGTTTATTGACGAAGCGCATTTAATTTTTGATGAAGCCTCAAAAGCGTTATTAAATCAAATTGAAAGTATTGTAAAACTCATTAGAAGTAAAGGTGTGGGCTTATATTTTGTAACACAAAATCCCACCGATGTCCCTGAAGGTGTTTTAGGCCAGCTTGGTTTAAAAATTCAACATGCCTTAAGAGCCTTTACTGCAAAAGACAGAAAAGCCATAAAGCTCACTGCACAAAACTACCCTGATTCTCACTATTATAATACCGAAGAAGTCTTAACATCACTAGGAATTGGAGAAGCCCTTGTTTCTGCTTTGGATGAAAAGGGACGCCCAACCCCTTTAGCAGCTACTATGATGCGTGCGCCAATGAGTAGAATGGATATTCTTACCGAAACAGAGTTAAACGCATTACTATCAACATCTAAATTGGTAAAAAAATACAATGAAGAAATTGATCGCGAAAGTGCTTATGAGCTTCTAACGGCAAAAATAAAACAAGTAGAAGCTGAAGAAGCCAAAGAAAAAGCGGAAAAAGAACGTGAAGCCCTTAAGAAATCGGAAGCTAAAAAAAGTAGTAAATCTACCAAATCACGAGGCACAAGAATGAACCCTATTGTAAAGGTACTCACAAGTGCTACGTTTATTCGCAGTGTTTTTGGTATATTAAACAAAGTCATGAAAAAATAATAATCAAACATTTATATATCTCAAATCAATGAAACATTATCTTTTAAGCACATTAGCCTTAATCCTCTTAATATCTAGTTGTAGTAAAACACCAAACCCTTTTGAGGTTTCAAAACATCATGTTGGCTTATTAACCGATTCAACACAAGTAAAAGATCTAGAAATGGCATTTCCCAATGATTCTGTGGTAAAGTTTATAACGGGTGATGAATTTGTTGGAAACAGTAATGCCATCAACATTTATGAAAAAGGTGGTAAAAAGCTGTTAGCATTAACCCCTAAATTCATTTTAGACTCCACTTCGGTAATCAGTAATGTTAGAATTTTTGACGAACGTTACAAAACAGAAAAGAACATATCAAGTATAAGTACGTTTAAAGATATTAATGACAACTATAAAATATCAAGAATTAGTAATTTGATTAATTCTATAGTTGTAGCCGTTGATGATATTAACGCCAGTTTTACTATTGATAAAAAAGAATTACCTGCTAATTTAAGGTTTGATATGGATTTAAAATTTGAACCCACTCATATTCCAGATCATGCCAAGGTGAAATACTTTTTTATAAACTGGAATATATAAATACAAGTCTATGAACCCTATCTTATCAAAACTACTGGTAGATATTGCTAAAAAGCAATTAAAAAAGCGACAGTCACAAAAGCCTGTCAGCCCTAAGGAAGTAGTGCCCTTGGTAAGAAGTTTTCAAGTTGAATTAACCCATGCTTTAAAAGAATTTTTATTTATTATCATTGGTGTTTTTTCAGCAGGATTTGGGTTAAAAGGTTTTTTACTCCCTAACAGATTTATTGATGGTGGAGCTACAGGTATATCGTTACTTTTTGAGAATATAACGTCTTTAAAACTGGGTATTCTACTTGTTATTGTGAATTTACCTTTTATCATTTTAGCCTCTAGAACCATAGGCAAAAAATTTGCTATAAAGAGTATTGTGGCTATTACAATGCTTGCACTTGTTGTTCATTTTGTAGAGTATCCAACAGTAACGGAAGACAAACTCCTTATTGCCGTATTTGGTGGCTTTTTTCTAGGCTTAGGTATAGGCATGTCTATGCGAGGGGGTAGTGTTATTGATGGCACCGAAGTTCTCGCTATATACTTAGGCAGAAAATTATCATTGACCATTGGAGATGTTCTACTCCTTATAAACATTATCATTTTTTCAGCAGGTGCTTATATCCTATCTGTAGAAACAGCGCTTTATGCTATTTTAACCTATCTTGCGGCGGCAAAAACGGTTGATTTTGTGGTTGATGGTGTTGAAGAATATGTAGGGGTTACCATTATTTCAAATAAGCATCAAGAATTAAGATTCATGCTCACCAAAAAGTTAAGGCGCGCATGTACCATCTATGCAGGTAAAGGAGGCTACGGAACCAGTGGCGATAGTTATAACAAAGACATTATCTACACCGTAGTTACGAGATTAGAACTGGCCAAACTACAAACGGAAATAGATAAGATTGATAAAAAAGCCTTTATCATTATGGGTATAGTTAAAGACTTACGTGGTGGTATGATAAAAAGAAAACCCCTAAAAGATAAGCATTAAAAAAGGAGGATTTTAACTGAGATGTAATATGGCAAAAAAGAAATATACCATTCAAAATAATCCATTTATTGTACCTACTACAGATGGCAAAATCATTAAAGAACATTTTGGTCATGCTTCAAATGGTGATTCAAACCTAAGCCTAGCCCATATGATTGCCCCTGCGGGGTGGAGTGAACCGTTTCAAACCCCTGAATTTGATGAATTCACGTTTATCATCAAGGGCAAAAAACAATTTATAATTGAAGATGATGTCATTGTATTAGAAGCAGGGCAATCTATAAAAATAGAAAAGAATACCCGAGTACAATATTCCAATCCGTTTACAGAGCCCTGTGAATACCTTGCAATTTGTACACCCGCATTTTCAATAGATCTTGCTAACCGAGAAGCTTAAATGATACAACCCAAATTAATTGGTAAAGCAATAAATAGCATTGCCGTACTTTCACCTTATCTAGCTGCTAAATTAGCGGTGTTTTTATTTTCTAAACCAAGAAACGCAAAACTTGACCATGAGGCCAAAACTTATTTAAATACAGCTGATAAGAAAAACATCATACACCAAGGGTTTCATATAAAAACGTATCACTGGCAAGGAAACGGAGAAACCATTTTATTAGTGCATGGCTGGGATAGTAATTCTTATAGGTGGAAAGACCTTATTGAATTGTTAAAACAAGAGCATTATAACATTATATCTGTTGATGCGCCAGCACATGGAGCTTCTGGCAATAAAATTTTTAACGCCCCATTATATGCTGAATGTTTAAATGAAGTTATTAAAGCATTCAAACCTCAAACTATAGTAGGACATTCTATTGGTGGTACAGCCACCGCTATTGCATTAACAAATCACAACTTACCTTCTATTTGTAAAATTGTTTTGCTTGGCGCGCCTTCAAACTTAGAAATTTCGGTTAATAATTACATCACTATGATGGGGTATAACACTAAGGTTTCAAACGCCATTAACAATTACTATTTCAAACACTTTGGTCAGTTCCCTAAATACTATAATGTAGACAATTTCTTTTCTAAGATTACCGCGAAAGGCTTAATTATTCACGATAAAAAAGACAATATCATATCATTTAAAGAAGCCCTTGATATCCATAGAGCCTATAAAAACTCAGAACTTATAAAAACTATTGGTTTAGGACACCGATTAAGGTCGGAAACGGTATACCAGCACATACTGTCCTTTATAAAAACTTCAGAAACACATTAATTATTGTCGTATTTTTGAGCCATGGCAGAAGTTACATTAAAACGTATAAATAAGTTTTTAAGTGAGGTAGGCTATTGCTCTAGAAGAGAAGCCGATAAACTGATTGACGCAGGACGCGTTACTATTAATGGGGTTGTTCCTGAAATGGGAACCAAAATTGCGCCCAATGATATTGTGGCCGTAGATGGAGAAGCCATAACAAATACAAAAAATGCTTTTGTTTACCTAGCATTTAATAAACCTGTTGGTATTGTTTGTACTACAGACACATCGGTAGAAAAAGACAATATCATTGATTTTATAAACTACCCAAAACGTATCTTTCCTATTGGCAGGCTAGACAAACCAAGTGAAGGACTTATTCTTTTAACCGATGATGGCGATATAGTCAATAAAATTCTCCGTGCCAGTAATAATCATGAAAAAGAATACATTGTAACCGTAGATAAGCCTATCTCTCAAACCTTTATTGAGCGTATGGCAGGTGGTATTTATTTAGAAGAATTAAAACAAACCACCAGAAGATGTAAGGTAACAAAACTCGGCACTTACAAATTCAAGATTATTTTAACACAGGGACTAAACCGACAAATACGCCGTATGTGCAGTTATTTAAATTATGAGGTTCAAACCCTTAAACGTGTTAGAATCATGAATATAAAACTAGATATACCCGTTGGGAAATACCGCGAACTTACCCATGAAGAATTTAAAGAACTAAGCACCTTAATAAGTGGTTCTACAAAAGTTTTTAAACCGAAACCCGATAGACGCCGTGACACTTCTGAAAGACCTCAAAACACAGACAACAGATCACCGAAACATAGAAAGAGATAAAATTTGTCACAAGTCTTTATTGGTATTTTAAGAAGTACCTAAAACACCTTTACCATAGTTGCTCATATAAAAAAGCAGCATTTTTTTTAATGCTGCTCTTCAATTTTATTAATATATTTTTCTATCCGTGTCTTTCTCTTGCTAGTAACGTGTTCTTAAGCAGCATGGCAATGGTCATAGGGCCAACACCTCCAGGAACCGGGGTAATAAAACTTGCTTTTTTACTCACGCTCTTAAAATCAACATCACCAGCTAATCTGTAACCATTCTTTTTGGTAGCATCAGGCACACGGGTTATCCCTACATCAATAACCACCACATCTTCTTTTACCATATCACCTGTTAAAAACTCCGATATCCCAATGGCTGCTACAATAATATCGGCCTGTTTGGTAATCTCAGCTAAATTTTTAGTTCTACTATGTACCACGGTAACTGTGGCGTCTCCCGCCTTACGCTTCTGACTCATTAAAATACTCATGGGGCGCCCTACAATATGACTTCTTCCCATAACCACAACATTTTTTCCTGAGGTTTCTACTTGATAGCGTTCCAGTAGCTCAAGAATACCATAGGGTGTTGCTGGTAAAAAGGTTGGTAAATCTAAAGCCATTCGCCCCACATTTACTGGGTGAAACCCATCAACATCTTTATCAGGATCTATAGCCATAAGTACTTTTTGCTCATCAATTTGGTCTGGCAAAGGTAACTGCACTATAAAACCATCAATATCATCATTGATATTTAACTCGTTTATTTTTTCTAGTAACGCTTCTTCTGAAGTATACTCAGGAAGTTCTATAAGTGTAGAATTAAAACCAATACGTTCACAAGCCTTCACTTTTGCATTAACGTAAGTCATACTAGCCCCATCAGAACCTACTAAAACAGCTGCTAAATGTGGTACTTTTTCACCTTTAGAAACCATCGCCTTTACATGTTCTGCAATTTCCTCTTTTATATCGTTACTAACTTTTTTACCGTCTAAAATTGTCATGTTGTTGGTTGTTGGTTGTTGGTTGTTGGTTTAAAATAATAAAACCAACTATTAACTATTAACTATTAACTATTAACTATTAACAAGATTAACGCATATTTTTCATCATCTGCATCATCTTTTTACCGCCACCGCCTTGCATCATCTTCATCATTTTGCTCATTTGGTTAAATTGCTTTAACAGCTGATTAACCTCTTGTACGGAGGTTCCTGAGCCTTTAGCTACACGCTTTTTTCTACTAGCATTTAGCACAGCGGGATTACTACGCTCTTTGGGTGTCATAGAGTGAATAATGGCTTCAATACCTTTAAAGGCGTCATCATCAATATCAACATCCTTTAGCATTTTTCCAGCGCCAGGAATCATACCCATGAGGTCTTTCATATTCCCCATCTTTTTTATTTGCTGAATCTGCTTTAAGAAATCATCAAAACCAAACTGATTTTTTGCTATTTTCTTTTGAAGTTTCCTAGCCTCTTCTTCATCAAACTGTTCTTGTGCGCGTTCTACCAAGGATACCACATCCCCCATGCCGAGAATACGATCAGCCATACGTGATGGATAGAATACATCAATAGCTTCCATTTTCTCACCTGTACCAATAAACTTAATGGGTTTATTAACAACCGATTTAATAGATATAGCAGCACCTCCACGCGTATCACCATCTAATTTAGTGAGGATAACACCATCAAAATTCAAAACATCATTAAAAGCCTTAGCGGTATTCACGGCGTCTTGCCCTGTCATTGAATCTACCACAAACAATGTTTCTTGTGGTTGTATGGCTTTATGAATATTTGATATTTCGGTCATCATGGCTTCATCAACAGCCAATCGACCAGCGGTATCAATAATAACCACATTAAATCCGTTGGCTTTGGCATGTGCAATAGCTGCCTGTGAAATAGCCACAGGATCATTATTCCCTTTATCACTAAAAACCTCAACCCCAATTTGTTCGCCAACTACATGCAATTGATCTATCGCGGCTGGACGATACACATCACAAGCCACTAATAAAGGTTTCTTAGTTTTTTTATTTTTTAGATAATTAGCAAGCTTACCAGAAAAGGTTGTTTTACCAGACCCCTGTAAACCAGACATTAAAATAACACTTGGTGTGCCAGATAAGTTGATCCCTTCTGCATCACCTCCCATCAGTTCGGTTAACTCATCCTTAACAATTTTTACCATTAATTGTCCTGGTTGTAATGTAGTTAATACATTTTGTCCCAGTGCTTTTTCTTTAACGGTATTGGTAAATTGTTTGGCTATTTTAAAGTTGACATCGGCATCAAGAAGCGCGCGTCTTACTTCTTTTAAAGTTTCAGCAACATTTACTTCTGTAATACTACCATGTCCCTTTAATACGTGTAAGGCTTTATCTAATTTATCACTTAAATTATTAAACATAATTTCTATTCGAATTTTAAGAAGTGCAAATTTAGTGATTTGCTTGATATTATTGAAGTAACGTGTTTAAAAAGTAATGAGGTATTTAGAACTCATAACCAATAAAAAAAGCTGCCAATTGATATTGACAGCTTTCATAAAAGAAACATTGTTTATTAACCTACCAACCGAACTGGTCTTTTTGTTTCTTTTTCATTTGATACTTTTTTGCTAAATGCGTTTTTCCAGCACCAAGACTCTTTCAATTTCACCTACGGAATTAAAATCTTTCAACTCAATTCTACCTGAATTAATTTCTTTTATTCTCCAACGGTGTCTCAACTCACTAAATGGTTCATCTAATGTTTTAAAGTTTAGCCCTAAAAACAAACCTTCATTTCGGTAAGCCAACCAAGATCCGTTATAATTTTTCCCATTACCTTCGGCAAACAACATTCCGTTTTCATTAAATCCTATAACAAAACCTTCATAATTCACCGTTTCATTGTTACCTTGATCCATATATTGAGCAACTTCCCATTCTCCATTAGTAAGAACATCAATAATATAATTGATATCTCCATCACCATCTGGACAATGTCTTTCTAAAATCATTTTATTATTGGCATTGGAAAGTTTGATGAAACCTGGCTCTAAGAAGGTAATTAACCACTCTAATTTCAAATTAGGTCTACCTTCTAAATATATTCTTAAAATAGCTCCTGTATTACGGATTCCAATTTCGTAGGTGCCTTCTAAAAATTCCCCATTCAACCTTAACTTTACTACGTTATTTTCAAAGAACTTTAATGGTGTGCCTATGTACTCTTTTTCGTTGTCAATGCCATCAACACTTAAACGGGCTACACGCCACAAACATTTTTGAAGGTATTCATTAATTCTTTCCTTAGTATAATCAATAACAACATCGCAGTTTTTCTTCATTATGATACGGTTACCTCCTACTTCAAAAAGCTTAATTTTTCCGTATTCAATATCGTAAACCACCCATTCTAGTGTAAAATCGGCCATGGTTTCAAACTGCATTTTTAAAAGCGCTCCTCTATCAGTCACACGAGTACTCCATGTTCCTGTTAACACATCACCACCTCTGGCACGCATTTTCAGGACACCTTCCTCTCTAAAATTAAGAGCATATTCTCTGTATTCTGTTGTATTATCAACTTCATTTCTCATAAATTCATAAACTATCCAAGGACATGTTTTTAAATACGCATCTAGCCGTTCTTTGGTAAAATCATCATCGCCATAATCGTTATCATCATCTTCATCACACACACCTTTGGCTTCTCTAATGGTTAATGCCAATTGCTTATTACTGTTTACTTCAACCGTTGACCCATCTGCATAAACCATAGTTACAGGGAAATTTAAGCTTGCAAACACTTCAGAGCTTTTAACTCTTTCAATAAAACGGTGTAATTGTCTGTCGCTTTCAATGGTTATCACATCAATAACTTGAAACGCTGAATTATACACTGAAAATGATATAGGGTATTGAAAATCGATACACTCAATATCCTCATCTTCTTCGTTCTCACCTCTACAGGCTTCAATCTTAGCGGCTAATTCTGTTTTATTTTGAATAACAATCTCTTCATGATTGCTTAAAATAACGGTGATTGGAAAAATAATTTCCAGATTATCTTCATCATCATCAAATTCTTTAAAGATGGCTTCAATTACTTTAAAGTCTTCTTTTGAATCAATAATAATTTCTAATCCATTTACTACAACGGTAACTGGAAGTTTTACAGAGGTACAGCTGGCTTTATCAATGATATTATCAGCAGATCCATCCATGATAGATGTGGAGTACAATAAATCTGTTAATTCAGATTCGGCAACAAGGGCTTCACTCTCATCAATTTCAGAAATTTCTATTTTTTCTTCCTGACAAGAAGTGAACAATAAAAGGACAAAAAAAGGCAATAACAATAATGATTTTAATGTAGTTTTCATGGTACATGTGTTTGGGTTAAACATAGCTTTTTTGTTATAAAACAGTTTAACTTTAAAAATTCCTACCCCTTGTTTGCATTTTTTTTATTTTAGTGTTGCAAACCACCAATAATAATGGGGAAACGATTACATAATAATATTTGTGAAGAACACTTGTTTTCTTCCATATTTAAAAAACATGCCACAGATTTACACAACTTTTTATACTATAAGTTTGGAGACCTTTTAAATCCCAAAGACAAAGTTCAGGAAGCCTTTATAAAACTTTGGGAAAACTGCGGAAAAATAACTCCCGATAAAGCCAAGAGTTTTGTGTTTACTACGGCCAACAATTTAATGCTTAATGAAGCGGCGCATCAAAAGGTGGTTTTAAAGCACCAGCAAACCAAACCCAAAATGTATACTAACGAAAGTCCTGAATTTTTAATGCGGGAAGCTGAGTACAATGACAAACTGCAACGTGCTTTGACAAATTTAACCGATGCCCAGCGGGTTGCTTTTATGATGAACCGCGTAGAAGGCAAACGTTTTAAAGAAATTGCTGAACTGCTTAATATTTCAACCAAAGCTGTTGAAAAGCGCATATACGGCGCACTAGAAAAATTAAGACAAGACATTAAGGAACTATAACCCCTTTTAAAGACATAAAAATTTATTTTTTTTTAAACTAGGGTAGGAAAAATTAAAAGTTAACTGTTATATATCTGAATACGCATTATGAACAGACAAGAACTCATATCAAAATGGCTAGACAACAACCTTACTAGTCAGGAATTAGAGGCCTTTAAAAACCTTGAAGACTATGATGATTTGGTGAAGTTAAACCAAAATCTGCAAGCTTTTAAAGCTGAGACTTATAACAGTTCTGAAGAACTTGTAAATACGCTCTCAAAAATTAAAAGTAAGAAGCAGCAGCCAAAACCATGGTTTAAACCTATGATGCGTATAGCTGCCATACTAGCTATTTGTTTTGGTTTATATTATTACACAACAACGTTAAACACAACCGTTTCAACTGAATTTGCTCAAAAAACCACTGTTGAACTTCCTGATGCCTCAAGCGTATTTCTTAATGCTAAATCTCATTTGGTATACAATAAAAAGAGGTGGAAAGATCATAGAGAGGTTAGTTTACAAGGAGAGGGCTTTTTTAAAGTGGCAAAAGGTTCATCTTTTAAGGTGAAAACAGAATCGGGAATTGTTCAGGTTTATGGCACACAGTTTAATGTAAAACAAAGAGAACATTATTTTGAAGTTATTTGCTACGAAGGATTAGTTGGTGTCACATTTCAATCTCATGAAACTAAGCTTACCCCTGGAGAAAGCTTTTTAATTGTTGATGGGAAAAAAATGGCTAAAGAAAAAGAAAATCGCATCATGCCTTCGTGGCTAAATAACGCTAGTGTATTTAGAAGTTTACCTTATAAAATGGTTGTTGCCGAATTTGAACGACAATACAATGTAGATGTTACCTTAATAAATGTTGACGCTGAAACATTATTTACAGGAAGTTTCTCTCATGACAACTTAGAGGTGGCTTTAAAATCTTTAACGCTCCCTCTTAATTTAAGCTATACAAAAACAGGTCGTAACATAACCTTAAAACGTGACTAATAAACGGTTTTTTTCTATCATTTCACTTTGTTTTTTATTGTATTCTGTTGCAACTATTAGTCAGAATACCAATAAGAAACAAGAAACACTGAGTTCTATTTTAAAGCGTTTAGAAAAGAAACATGGTATTCATTTTTCTTATGCTAATAAAACCATTGAAGGAAAACATAGTGCTTCATTAGATGAGCATTTAAGTCTTGAAGCCGCCTTGCAACGTCTTGAAACTGAAAATCAACTAAACTTTGAATGGCTAGATAACAAATTTGTAGTTATTCGTCCTTCAAAAAAAGATAAATCTGAATTTAAAATTCAAAATTTAGAAGAAGTTGTTGTAACCAATTATTTAACCTCTGGAATTACAAAACTCAACGACGGATCTATAACCATAAAACCGCAAGATTTAGGTATTTTACCAGGCCTTATTGAACCCGACGTATTACAAACTATTCAAGCCATACCAGGGGTAACCAGTGCCGATGAAAAAGTATCAAACATTAATATACGTGGGGGAACCCACGACCAAAACCTTTTTCTTTGGGATGGTATAAAAATGTACCAGTCTGGTCATTTTTTCGGGTTAATTTCTGCCTTTAACCCTTATACAACCAAACAAGTAAACGTTTATAAAAATGGGTCGCTTGCACAATATGGTGATGGGGTTTCTAGTATTGTTGATATGCGCTTATCCAATGATGTTGACAATGAGTTTAATGCTGGAGCAGGCTTTAATTTTATTAATGCCGATGGCTATGCTAAAATACCACTTTCCAATACTACCGAATTGCAAATTTCAGCGCGTAGATCTATCACAGACGTGATTAACACCATAACCTTTGAGCAGTACTCAAAACGTATTTTTCAGGATTCAGATTTTACTAAATCAAAAGGCAACGACCAGAGCATTTCAACCAATGAAAATTTTTATTTCTATGATGTTACAGCGAAATTTCTCTATGATGTTTCTCCAAAAGACAAATTGCGTTTTAATTTTTTGCACGTTGACAACAATCTTGATTATGACGAGCAATCTACCATAAACCAAAGGGATGAGGCTCTAAACAGTAAGCTTTCTCAGAGGAATACAGCCATAGGCTTAACGTATATTAGAGATTGGAATTCGCGACTCTCAACAACCAGTCAATTTTATGTTTCAAATTATGATTTAGATGCTACAAACCACGATATTATTAACAATCAACGTTTAATTCAAGAAAACGAAGTTTATGATGGTGCAGCAAAAATGGATATTAATTATAAAGTAAATAATCAACTCAATATAAATGGAGGTTACCAGTTTACCGAGGTTGGTATAAGCAATTTAGAAGACCTTAACAACCCGCCCTTCAGGCGTTATATAAAAGAAGTTATAAGAACACGCGCCATTTATACTGAACTAAGTTTTTTATCGCAAAATACCAAAACCAGAATCAATTTAGGCGGCAGACTAAACTACATAAACAAGTTTGATATGCTTATTCCTGAACCCAGACTAAGTTTTAGTCAGCGTTTTTTAAATCACTTCAGATTTGAAGTTTTAGGGGAATTTAAAAGTCAGACGACCTCACAAATTATAGATTTACAAAATGACTTTTTAGGCATTGAAAAACGCCGATGGGTACTAGCAAACAACAACAAAACCGTTATTACCAATGACAACCAAACCATTTTTCCTGTACCTGTACTAAAAAGCAAGCAACTCTCTGCAGGGGTTCACTTTAAGAAAAACGGTTTTTTGGTAAGTACGGAAGCTTTTATAAAACAGGTAAACGGTATTACCACCCGTAGTCAAGGGTTTCAAAATCAATACCAATTCGTTAACAGCATAGGAAGCTACCAAATTAAAGGGATTGATGTGCTCTTAAATAAAGAGATTAGCAATACCATAACAAGCTGGATATCGTACTCATATAGCAAGAACACCTATACGTTCTCAAATTTAAACCAAGGAAATTCTTTCCCCAACAACGTTGACCTTACGCACATTTTAAATATTGCAGGTAGCTATACCTATAAAAATTTTAAGTGGGCAGCGGGTTTAAATTATCATTCAGGAAAACCAATCACAAAACCCGATCCTAGTACACCTCCAGAAGACGGCATCATTACTTATTTAAGTCCAAATAGTAGTCGCCTTAATGATTATTTAAGAGTTGATTGCTCCATTATTTATAGTTTTAGTATTTCAAATGAAACAAAAGCCTCCTTTGGTGCTTCTATTTGGAACCTACTGAACAAGAAAAATATTTTGAACCGCTATTACACCCTAAATTCTGAAAACAATCTAAATCAAATTGAAAATGAATCACTTGGTATCACTCCAAATGTAAGTTTTAGAATATTTTTATAGATATAGTACCCTTCTAATAAGTTAAAAACTTGTTTTTTATCGAAAAAAATTAAGTTTGAGATACTTCAGCTATTCTTTTTCCTAATTTACCAAAAATTATAATATGGCATCATTAACCCCACTTGGTTCTAATTTAGATTTAAGAAAAGCTAAACATCTATTAAGACGTGCTACTTTTAAGTTTACAAAAGCGCAGCTGGATACTTTTGTAGGCATGTCAGCCTCTGATGCAGTTAACAGTTTAACAACAGCTCCTTCCAACATCTTATCAGAACCATACGATCCGTTACCAATAGAAGCTCCTGATGGCTTCTGGATCTCTTCGCCTGAACTTCCAAATTCATTTGAAGGTCAAGGCAGAAAACGTGCTCATATTGCAGGTTGGTGATGGTATAATGCCATACAGCACACTACCCTAAAACATAAGCTATCTTTCTTTTTACATACCAATTTTGTGGTTGGAAAAGATACGGGCGTTGGGGCAGCCACATATTTTTATGACCACCTAAACTTATTAGATTTTTATGCCTTTGGAAACCTAAAAACTCTAGCTAAAAAAATAACTTTAGACAACGGCATGCTTGATTATTTGGATAATACACAAAACAATAAAAACAATCCAAATGAAAATTATGCCCGTGAATATTTAGAGCTATTCACTATTTTAAAGGGCGAACAAATTGGACCAGGCAACTACACCAACTACACAGAAGTAGATATTCAGCAAGCAGCAAAAGTGTTTTCTGGTTTTAAAAAACGTCCTGAAAGAAGCGATATTGATCCAGACACTAATATACCCATGGGCTATGTTAATGTTAATCAACATGACAGTAAAGATAAAACATTCAGCAAAGCTTTTGGAAATAGAACAATAGAAGGAAAAAATACAGAAACCGAAATTTTTGAAGAATTAGATGCGTTTGTTGAAATGATCTTTGCGCAAGAAGAAACAGCTAAAGCGTATTGCAGAAAACTTTACAGGTATTTCGTAAAAAGTGACTGGAATAATGAAGTTGAAACAGATATAATCACTACACTAGCACAAATACTCATAAATAACAATTATGAAATATTACCCGTGGTAACAATCTTACTTTCCAGTGAACATTTTTATGATGCTGATGACAGTGATGCAACAGACAACATTATTGGCAGTATTATAAAAAGTCCGCTGCAATTATTATCAGAAATATGCACCATGTTTATGGTAAAATACCCCAACCCAACTACAGATGCGTTGCTATACTATAGAAATTTCTTTCTTAATTTCATTCATAACAGATATTTTCCAGCTGCGGGAATGGAGTTTTTTAATCCAGATGAAGTTGCTGGATACCCTGCATATTATCAGACACCAGGATATGATAGAAACTGGTTTTCATCAAACACCATAATTGGAAGATACAAACTCATTGAAAGTTTAATTGAAGGCAAAAACACCATTTCTGGAGGAAATATATATGCCCAACTAGACACAGTTACTTTTGTAAAAAACAACATACCAAATGCCTCCGACCCCAATTTATTAGTAACCGAAATTGCCAATTTACTTTATCCTGAAACTATTGATACTGATAGAACAGACTATTTTAAAAGGTTTTTAGTAGATGAAGGTTTTCCTGATTATTATTGGTCTGGAGTATGGTCAAGATATATCAATGATGGCGATGCAACAACAGTAAGAGTACGCTTGAACGCTTTAATTATTGCTATGGTCAATGCAGCAGAATTTCAACTAATGTAAACCTAACAATCATGAAAGTGAAAGCACTTAACAGAACACCAAAAATGAACTTATGAAAAGAAGGCATTTTATAAAACTATCATCTGTGGCATCGGCTATTGCTTTAACGCCTTTTGAACTACAAGGGGCAATGAAATCATTTATGCCATACGCCAACTGCCCTGATATTTCAAACAGGAAGCTGGTACTTATTAATTTGGCTGGGGCTAATGATGGTTTAAACACCATTATTCCGTTAAACCAATATGATATTTACAGCAATTTAAGACCAACAATAAAAGTTCCTAATTCTGGACCAGACAAATATATTAGTTTAGACAGCTCATTGCCTGACAACCAGCAAATAGGTTTAAACCCAGCACTTACCAGACTTAAATCATTATACGATAAAAGTTGGTTAAGAATCATGCAGTCTGTAGGTTATCCATCACAAAATAAAAGTCATTTTAAATCTACTGATTTGTATTTAACAGGAAATGATGGCAATAGTCTTTTAAATGGAACAGACACCGGTTGGATTGGTAGATTTATGGAATTGTATTATACTGACTTAATTGTAGAAAATTATCCACTTGCGGTTGAGATTGGTTCTAACAAAACATCATTAGGTTTTCATGCCGAAGAGGCGCACGGCCTATCCTTAAATATTTCTGGGCAAGACCCTGCTGGATTTTATTCTGTTTTAAGTGGATTGGGTGGCGTGCCACCTTCAAATATTCCTGATTCAGATTACGGTAAGCAGCTGGAGTTTATTACCAATACCGACGCCCTGTCAAACACCTATGCCGAATCTATTTCAAATGCGTTTAATTCTGGAAAAAATGATATTAGCTACCCTGATTCGGATTTAGCAAATCAATTAAAAACGGTAGCACGTTTAATAAGCGGAGATTTAGGTTCAAAAATTTACATGGTACGTATCTCAGGATTTGACACGCATAATGCACAAGTGCAAGGCCCAGGAGAAGCTATTGGAAAACATCATAGCTTACTCACTGATTTAGCCGAAAGCATGGAAGCCTTTATGAATGACATGAATAGCCAAAAATTAGCCGATGATGTAGTTGGCCTCACCTTTTCTGAATTTGGTAGAAAAGCAGCCGAAAACGGTAATTTAGGAACTGATCATGGCGAAATAGCACCCATGTTTGTTTTTGGCAAACCCGTTGAAGGTGGTGTTTCTGGAACTAATCCAGACTTAACCGAAGCCACCAGCTCAAACAACTTTCAAATACAAACGGTTCAATACGACTATAGACAAACATTTAGCACCCTACTGCAAAATTATCTTGGCGCTAATAATACCATAATTGATGCTACTTTTTTTAATCATACGATAAATGACAGTTTTGTCAATTTAAAAATAGATGATCTTTTAAAATCTGAGTTTGACATTTCAAAAGGCTGTATAGCCAGTACAAAAAACCTTTTAGCAGAAACCAAAAACTGGTTAGTATACCCTAATCCTTTCAGAGACCATGTTAATATTACCGGTATTAACAGAACTGAAACTCTCACTTTAAGCATATACAATGCATCTGGCATTTTGCTGTTAACCAAAATAGAGACCTTAGTTGATGGCAATGTAGCTCTCAATTTGTATAGTTTTAGTAACGGGGTTTATTTCTTTGAAATAAGTTCAGAAGGCACTAAAGAGATCCATAAAGTAGTAAAAATATAAACGGATTAATAACCCTAAAAAAATGCTCCAATTTAATTTCGTTTGAAAAACGTTTATAAAACCCATCTATTCTTTATCATAATCTCTTTTGGGTATACTCATGCCTCTATGATTTAAATAATAGATAAACACTATTTTAACAGACCCGACACATAAAGAATACACTGAAAACAATGGTGACTACTTACACATAAAAACTACGAAACTCCAGGTATACATTTGTAGAACAGAATTACTTAAATAACTGAATTAAAAATAGATGTCCCTTAAAAAAGCAAAATCGCCTTACACTATAGCTTATAGCAGTGCCACGTTATGGCCTAGAGGCAATATCAAAAACGAATCATAAGACATTACGTCTAACATGAGTTTCCGCTTGCTTTCTATATAACCTGTAACCATCATTTTATTTAAATAGCTACTTAAGCATTATTTTAGTAAAAGCGTTTTGTTTTATTTAAAATAATTACTAAATTGTAGTTGATTCATATCCAGATAATTGGAATTAACCCTTCTTAATTTAGGCTTAATAACTTTTAATCTTCATTAAAATGGCTACTTTTTCAAAACCCAGCATTATCTATGCGCTAGTTACTAGTTTACTAATAAGTTGTTTTATATCTGCTTGTAAGTCGGATAAAAAGGAGAACAAAACCGAAAACCCTAAAAAAGAAAAACCGAAACATATTGTTATTACAACTGAAAGTATGGATTTCAACATGCCAGATACAATTTCTTCAGGATGGAATACATTTGTTTACCAAAATAAATCACCGCAAACTCATTTTTTCATAGTTGACAAATATCCCGAAGGTAAAACTTCAAAAGATGTTGAAGAATTAATAGCTCCTATTTTTGACAAAGGCATGCAATTGATTATGCAAAATAAAGCAGAAGATGGATTTGCTGAATTTGCTAACCTTCCAGAATGGTTTAGCGACGTTGTTTTTCTTGGTGGTTCCGGACTTCTTTCTCCTAATCATACTTCTAGTACAACAATCCATTTAAACCCCGGAAAATATATTGTAGAATGTTATGTAAAAATGAGTAATGGTGTATTCCATACCTCCATGGGCATGGTTAAAGATTTGGTGGTTTCACCTGAAGTGTCGTTACTACAAGAGCCCATAGCAGATAAAACCATAAGCATTTCAAGTACCAAAGGTATTATCATTGATACTGAAAGTAGTATTACACCAGGAAACTACACATTTGCGGTTAATTTTGAGGATCAAATTAAACATGAACATTTTGTAGGACATGATATTAACCTTGTTAAAATTCATAACAATGCCGATTTAAAAGTGCTTGAAAACTGGATGAACTGGGCCAACCCCCAAGGGCTCATAGAACCAGCTCCAGAAAATTTCACTTTCCTTGGCGGTGTTAATGATATGCCTTCAGGACATAAAGGTTATTTTAAGGTTAATTTAGATGAAGGTCATTATGCCTTCATATCAGAAGTTCCAGATCCTTCAGGTAAAAATATGCTTAAAAGATTTCAGGTATCAAACTAATATACCAAGACAAAATATTTCAATTGCTACATACGACTTGGCACCTCAATACCCAATAAAGAAAAACTTTTTTTTATGGTATTGGCAACCACATAAGATAATTGTACCCTAAATGTTTTTTCTGTATCGTTATCAGCGCCTAAAATGGATACATTCTGATAGAACGAATTAAACTCTTTCACCAAATCATACGTGTAATTAGCAATTAAAGCAGGGCTATGGTTTTTTGCTGCATTTTGAACCACCTCAGGGAATAATTGAATTTGCTTCAATAATGCTTTTTCCTTGTCATGCAAACTCAAACCTTCAAAATCTGTTGATTCAATATTTAAATGACCTTTTCTTAGAATAGACTGAATTCTCGCGTATGTATATTGAATAAAAGGACCTGTATTACCTTGAAAATCGATAGACTCTTTAGGATCAAAAAGAATGCGCTTTTTAGGATCTACCTTTAAAATATAGTACTTAAGAGCTCCCAAGCCTATTGTTTTATAGAGTGCTTTCTTTTCTTCAATTGAATAACCCTCTAGTTTCCCTAATTCTTCAGAAATTTCTTCTGCCGTATTAGCCATATCATCAATCAAATCATCAGCGTCAACAACAGTTCCTTCTCTACTTTTCATTTTTCCGCTAGGCAAATCCACCATACCATAACTTAAATGGTAAAGATTTTTAGCCCATTCAAAACCAAGCTTCTTTAAAATTAAAAACAACACCTGAAAATGATAATCCTGCTCATTACCAACGGTGTAAACCATACCACCAACATCTGGAAAATCTTTTATACGCTGAATAGCCGTACCTATATCTTGAGTCATATATACCGCGGTTCCATCAGCACGTTGCACTATTTTTTTATCTAAGCCCTCTTCAGTCAAATCACACCATACAGAACCATCTGCTTCTTTTTGAAATACGCCCGATGCCAGCCCTTCAGCAACAAACTCTTTTCCTAATAAATAGGTATTGCTTTCATAATACAACGTATCAAAATCAACTCCTAAATTGTTATAGGTTTCATTAAATCCATCATACACCCATCCGTTCATTTTTTTCCAAAGTGCTACAACCGCTTCATCTCCTGCTTCCCATTGACGTAACATAACTTGAGCCTCTAGTAAAAGAGGAGCATTTTTCTTGGCATCATCG
This sequence comes from Allotamlana fucoidanivorans, assembly GCF_006265225.1. Classification (GTDB taxonomy): domain Bacteria; phylum Bacteroidota; class Bacteroidia; order Flavobacteriales; family Flavobacteriaceae; genus Allotamlana; species Allotamlana fucoidanivorans. The sequence goes on from NZ_VDCS01000003.1 coordinate 255,633, forward strand.
GTGGTATTGCCTTGCGCTACTAAATCTTCTATTTCCTTCTTATATTCTTGATCAAATTTCACATAATAATTACCCACAAGTTTATCACCCTTAAGCCCAGTACTCTTTGGTGTTTCACCATTGCCGTAACGTTGCCACGCCAGCATACTTTTACAAATATGAATACCTCTGTCATTTATAATTTGTGTTTTGTATACCTTTTGCCCAGACGCTTTTAATATTTCGGCAACACTATAGCCTAATAAATTATTTCGAATGTGACCGAGGTGTAAGGGTTTGTTTGTATTTGGAGAAGAATACTCCACCATAATTGCTTTTTCACCTTCTTTTGGTGTAACAAATCCAAATGAAGTTTCCCCTTTTATCTTATTGAAAATGCTTAAGTAATAGGCATCACTAATTTCAACATTCAAAAACCCTTTAACTACATTATAAGCTTTTACTTCTTCAACATGAGCCACTAAATATGCTCCAATAGTTTCTCCTATTTGAACAGGATTCCCTTTTATATAGCGTAACATTGGAAAAATCACCACCGTAATATCTCCAGCAAACTCTTTTCGCGTTGCTTGAAACTCTACAGATGCTAAATCAATATTAAAATCAGATTTAACCGCTTGTTTAACGTAATTTGATAAGATATTTTGAAGACTCATGTATCATGTATTTAAGCCTGCAAAGATAAAAAGATTTTTACTCTTTTTAGCTGCTAAATGGTGCTCTTATTGAAACCTAGCATTTTCTTCTTCTCAAATAGGACAAGACCTTAACCTTTAAACGCTTTTACCTATATCTATTACAAGACAACGAAAAACGTAAGAATAAAAAAAAGATAACATCATGATTTTTAATACATTAATTTTTTCAAAAACTCAGGATATTTCAACAGTGTATTTCATCGACAAAAATGCACTTTTTCTATGATTTGTGCCGTTCATCTATTCATCGATTTTTTGACTGATTTTTGGGTCTCATTTCGTCTAATTTATTGGTATTAAAACCTAAAAATTAGATTTTGAAAGTGCTTTTTCCAAATTTTGTTTAGTAATGCTATTACTGCCATGAAAATGGCCAAATAAACTAACTAACGATTACAGCTTAATAAAGTTCTCTTATTTTCCCTCAAAATTAAGACGCTTGTTACAGCTTTATTAAAATGTTGTAATTAAAACGTTGTATGAGGAGAATAATTACTTTAGTAATTTTACTATGTGCGTCTATCAGTTTTTCCCAAACTAATGAAATAGACAGCCTTGCTTTGGAACTTGCCTTTCAAGAACAAGATTCCATGAAGGTTGACACATCCTTAAAACTTATCAAATCACTTTATAACATTCAAGATTTTGATAGAGCCCTAAAATATATTATTGAAAGTGAAAAACTATCAAACCAATTAAAATATAATCAGGCTATAGCAGAAACAACCTATTACAAAGCCCTTATTTACGCCAAAAAAAATGACTACATTAATGCTATTAGTGGCTATGACAAAGCTAAAGCATTATACAAAAGTCTTAGTGACACGCTTGGCATTGCAAGAGTTAATAATAGCATTGGCCTCATAGAAATTAAGAGAGGGAACTACAACAAAGGATTGCAGTATGCCTTATCGGCTATTAAAGAACTAGAAAAAAGGCATCTTGTTCGTGAACTGAATGCATCTTACAGTAATTTGGCTAAGGCCTACTATAACATTAAAGCATATAACAATGCTATTCAGTTTTATTTAAAGGCTTCTGAAGCACAAGAACAGGTTAGAGACAGCACTGGAATGATTGAATCTTACAGTAGGTTGGCAGAGCTTTATTCGAATAAAAAAGAACACAGAAAAGCCATTGAGTATTACGAGCGCGTATTGGCAAGTTCTGCTTCAAAAAATGACTCGATAAGAGGCTTCATTCTTCCTAAATTAGGTGGGGAATACCTTCAGTTTAATGATTATGAAAAAGCCACCAAATACCTTGTTCAAGGGTACAATGTTAATTTCAGAACGGAAAACGAATCTGGATTACTTATAGCTTTAAACAATTTAGGGCATTTAAACATTCAACAATCTAGATTAAAAATTGCCGAAAAGCAATTGCTTCAAGCCGGAGAAATTGCCGAAAAAATAGGGAATGAACAAGAACTCCTTAAGCATTACAAATTAATGAAATCGCTTGATTCCATTAGACACAATTTTGATAGAGCGTTTGTTTGGCAACGCAAATATTATGAACTAAATAACCAACTGAAACGCCATCAAGTAAAAGTAGATGTTAATAACATTAATATCCCTCTAACCGATATTGACCAAGAACTTCCTACTACCTTACCAAAGGAAATAGAAAACAAAAACAACTTAAACGTTAGCCAATTTGAGAATAAATCATCAAACCATATTGACGACGAAAAAATTGGTAAGTTCAAATTAATCTTTTACGGCTTACTGGCTGCCTTAGCTATAGTTTCTACCTTTTTGATTTTAGTTTATTTAAAAAGGAATAGCAATATAAAATACATGCAGGAATTGGAAGAAAAAAACATTAAAATAGAACTTCAAAATGAAGCCTTCCAAGAACAAACAAAGCATCTTGAAAATGTAAACAATGTTAAGGATAAATTATTTTCTATTGTGTCTCATGACTTAAAAGATTCTCTATCTTCTATAAATGGTTTTATCGATTTATTGAAGGACGGCTCCTTGTCACGTGAAGAGTTTGACAATCTTATTCCTGAGTTAAGTGAAAATGCCAATAATGCCTCTCTACTTTTATTTAATTTATTGAATTGGTCTAAATCTCAAATGCAATCTTTAGACGCTAAACCTAGTTTGTTTGACATACAGGAGGTTTTTGAGAGTAAAGTAAGACTCATAGAACAGCGATTAGAAAACAAGGGTATTGATTTGGTTGACCATTCATTGCGTGATTTTGCCTATGCAGACCGAAGCATGATTGAAATAGTCATTCAAAACCTTTTAGCCAATGCCTTAAAATTTTGCAAAAAAGGTGATACCATTACTATTTCTAACCATATTAGCAATGGTAGCTGTATTTTAAGTGTTGCTGATACGGGTATAGGTATTTCTAAACAAAACTTAGAAAAATTATTTAAAAGCAATTCTTTTACAACAGTAGGAACCAATAACGAAAAAGGCACTGGTTTAGGTTTATCTATTTGTAAAGAATTGGTAGAACTTAATAATGGTAAAATTTGGGTTGAAAGTACACAAGGTGTTGGAAGTACGTTTTATGTGCAGCTACCAAAATCTAAACCATCTAGTGACTAGTTCTCTTTAGTTATTGTTTAGGCAAAAACACTTCAGCCATCATACATCTGGCACTACCGCCTCCACAAGCTTCAATAGTATCTAATGAACTAGACATAATTCTAGTATGCTTCTCTAATACAGCTATCTGATAATTTGACAAGCTATTATAAGCGGCCTGACTCATAATTAAATAACATCCATTTTTACCTTGTACTTGAAGCATGTTTCCTGCAAAATTATTGACCTGTTCTTCTGTAATATCAATAATTTCTTTTCCATCTTCCTTTAAATGCTTTATCACATTTTTTCGTTCTTTTTTGTCATCAATACTACTTAGACAAACCACAGCAAAGGTTTCTGCCACGCACATCATAACATTAGTGTGATAAATAGCCTTGCGATCCCCTTCAACGCTTTGATAGGCTGTAAAAATTACTGGGGTAAACTCAAAATCTTCACAAAACTCAATGAATAAATCTTCATCAGCTCTTGGTGACAATGCACAATACGCCTTTCTATTCACTCTATCTAGCACTACACTTCCTGTGCCCTCAAGGAAAACATCATCGTCTTCGGCACTCGTATAGTCAACAATATTATTTATTACAAACCCGCTGTTCTCTAAAGTTTCTAAAATATCTTCACGGCGCTCTAATCTTCGGTTTTCAGCAAACATAGGATATAATCCAACATCGCCATTTTCATGAAATGACACCCAGTTATTTGGAAAAATAGAATCTGGCGTATCGGTCTCCTTGAGGTCATCAACCACAATAACATGAACACCTATACCTCTTAATTTGTCCACATAGACATCAAACTCCTTTTGCGCTTTTGCATTTACTGTTTCGGGTAAGATATCATCTAAAACTTTTTGATAATAGTTATTAACTGCGGTTTGTTCATTCATTCTAAAATTAACTGGACGCACCATCAAAATGGCATTTGTAGTTTGTGACATATTAAGTAAAATTTCGCGTTAAATGTATGGCTATTTATCGAAATAGATTGTTATTATTACCGATAGAAATTGTTTACTTTTTTCTATCAATCACATAATTTACCATCAGTTCAAGCGAGGCTCTGAATTCAGATTTCGGGTAATCTTCTAACATCTGTAAGGCCTCCTTTTGAAATGCCTTCATTTTAGAAACAGCATAATCTAAGCCTCCATGTGTTTTCACAAAAGCAATCACCTCTTTAACTCTTTTGGTATCTTTATTATGGTTTTTTATAGAGTTTATCAACCATTTCTTATCCTCTTTTGAAGCTTGATTTAAAACATGTATTAACGGCAAAGTCATTTTTTGTTCCTTAATATCAATACCTGTGGGTTTCCCTATTTGAGTTTCGCCATAATCAAATAAATCATCTTTTATTTGAAAGGCCATACCAATAAGTTCTCCAAACTTTCTCATGTCTTCCACATAACGTGAACCAGGCTTAACAGAGGCAGCGCCTAAACTACAACAGGCCGCAATGAGCGTTGCTGTTTTCTGCCGAATGATTTCATAATATACATCTTCTGTAATATCAAGTTTTCGTGCTTTTTCTATTTGAAGTAGTTCACCCTCACTCATTTCACGTACGGCCACCGAAATAATCTTAAGTAAATCAAAATCATTATTATCAATAGACAACAACAGACCTTTTGATAATAAAAAATCACCAATTAAAACAGCTATCTTATTTTTCCAGAGAGCATTGACCGAAAAGAAACCCCTTCTGCGGTTGCTATCATCAACAACATCATCATGAACCAATGTTGCCGTGTGAATAAGTTCAATGACTGAGGCACCTCTATAGGTTCGTTCACTAACCTCTCCGTTAGCTACCATCTTTGCTACTAAAAACACAAACATGGGGCGCATTTGTTTTCCCTTTCGGTTAACAATATAATGGGTAATTCTATTAAGAAGGGCTACTTTACTAGACATTGAAAGTTGGAACTTTTGTTCAAAAAGATCCATTTCAAAGCCTATAGGTTGTTTTATCTGCTCTACAATTTTCAAATCAATGTATTATGACGTCAAATATAAAACTTAGAAGTTACATTTTAGGTTTTATTTGCTAATTGTCCGCAAGCCGCATCAATATCCTTCCCTCGGCTTCTTCTAACGGTCACTGTAATATGATTAGCCTCTAAAACACTCTGATACATATCAAGTACTTTTGAATTGGCCTGCTGAAACACACCATCATCAATAGGATTATATTCAATAAGATTTACCTTACTAGGCGCAAATTTACAGAACGCCACTAAGGCATCAACATCTTTTCTTTTATCATTTATACCATTCCAAACCACATATTCATAAGTAATTCTATTTTTGGTCTTAGCGTACCAATACTGCAAAGCTTCTCTTAAATCGCTTAATGGGAAACTAGCATTGAACGGCATAATAGATGTTCGTACCTCATCAATAGCTGAATGTAATGACACGGCTAATTTAAATTTTACCCCATCATCGGCCATTTTTTTTATCATCTTAGGCACACCCGATGTTGAAACAACAATACGCTTTGGTGACATACCTAAACCTTCAGGCGACGTAATTTTATTAATAGCCTTCAACACATTATTATAATTCATGAGTGGTTCTCCCATACCCATAAACACAATATTACTCAGTGGGCGGTTATGATATAGACGACTTTCTTGATCAATAACAACCACCTGATCATAAATCTCATCAGGATTTAAGTTTCGCATGCGTTTTAAACGTGCCGTTGCGCAAAATTTACAATCTAAACTACATCCTACCTGACTAGAGACACATGCAGTTGTTCTTGTTGATGTTGGAATTAATACAGACTCTACAATTAACCCATCATGTAAACGCACCGCATTTTTCACAGTACCATCTGCACTCCGCTGCATGGTATCAACTTTGATATGATTTATGACAAAGTTATTTTCAAGCATATTTCGCATTTCTTTTGAAATATTAGTCATATCTTCAAAACTATGCGCCGACTTTTGCCACAGCCATTCATACACTTGATTACCTCTAAAGGCTTTCTCGCCTTCCTGTAAAAAGAAATCTCTAAGTTGCTCCTTAGATAATGCGCGTATATCTTTTTTCTGTGTGGCCATAAGCGTTGTAAAAATAGTGAAAGCTAATTATTATTTTAAGAATATATTGTGAATTCAATACAAGCCTATTTTTGTGTTGAAGATTGAAGTATTACTGACATTCTTCTGTATAGGACTATTTAAGTACAAGACTTACTATAAAATAAAGGCCCCTAAAAATTTAGAGGCCATTACTTTTTTGGTTTTTACTTGTTATAAAATCAGCATGGCATCTCCATAACTGTAAAACTTATAGCCTTCTTTTACCGCTTCATCATAAGCACGCTTTATAAAATCATGTCCTGCAAAAGCAGAAACCATCATTAATAAGGTAGATTTTGGTGTATGAAAGTTGGTAATCATACAGTTAGCAATGCTAAAATCATACGGAGGAAAAATAAACTTATTAGTCCAGCCTTCCATTTCATTTAATAATCCGCTTGAAGACACAGAACTTTCTATAGCACGCATAGCTGTAGTTCCCACAGCGCAAACACGTCTTTTTTCTTGAATACCTTTATTTACAATTTCAACCGCCTTTTCATCAATCTTTATCTCCTCACTATCCATTTTGTGTTTTGACAAATCTTCAACCTCTACAGGATTAAAAGTACCCAAACCAACATGTAACGTTACTTCTGCAAAATTAACCCCTTTAATCTCTAAGCGTTTAAGCAAATGTTTAGAAAAGTGTAAACCAGCAGTTGGAGCGGCTACAGCTCCTTCGTTTTTAGCAAAAATAGTTTGATATCTATCTTCATCTTCTGGCTCTACGTCTCTTTTTATATACTTAGGAAGCGGTGTTTCACCAAGCTCTCTCAACTTTAAACGGAACTCACGATATGACCCGTCATACAAAAAGCGTAGGGTACGCCCTCTTGAAGTTGTGTTATCAATAACTTCCGCTACCAAGGTGTCATCATCACCAAAATATAGTTTGTTTCCAATTCTAATTTTTCTGGCAGGATCAACCAACACATCCCAAAGACGTTGCTCTTCATTCAATTCCCTTAATAAAAACACCTCAATTCTTGCCCCTGTCTTTTCCTTATTTCCATATAAACGTGCTGGAAAAACCTTAGTATTGTTAAGAATTAAAACATCATCCTCATTGAAATAGTCAATTAAATCTTTAAACATTTTATGCTCAATGGTTTGGTCTTTTCTGTTTAAAACCATTAAACGCGATTCATCTCTATTTTCTGCTGGATATTCTGCTAACAATTCATTAGGCAGATTGAAGCCGAAGTTTGATAATTTCATGTGTTTTTTTTATTTTTTATTATTCAATTTAAAGTCTACTTTCTAAGCCTGTTTTAAATTTTTCAAAAGCAGATGTTACAACTTTCATATTCAAAATGAATTGAAAGGCTGCAAATATACAATCTAAGACTAGGGGTTGTCAAGTAAATAGGTGATTATTATTTGTTTATTTGAAATCCTATAGATTCTAAATCATCCCAAAAAGTGGGGTACGACTTTGAAACCACCATGGCTTCCTCAATAACGATAGGTACTCTTAAAGCTAAAGGCGCAAATGCCATGGCCATTCTGTGATCATGATAGGTTCCTATAGAAACATAGTCTTTTATGGTATTCGACGGCTTTAAATGCAAGGATTCATCTGTTATTTCTATGTTTCCTCCCAATTTTTTAATCTCTGTTTTTAAAGCTACCAACCTGTCTGTTTCCTTTATTTTTAAGGTATGAAGCCCTGTCAAATCACAAGACATGCCTAATGCAAAGCAAGTCACTGCAATAGTTTGAGCAATATCTGGTGCGCTTCTTAAGTCTAATTTTAAAGCTATCTCATTTGACTCTGTTTTGCTTAAAACCACAGTGTCTTCTTGAAATACCGTTGAAACCCCAAAATGCTTATAGATTTTTGCTAAAACAGAATCGCCTTGCAACGAATTTGATTTGTAGGATGACAACCTGATTTCTGTACCTATATCACTTAAAGCAACTATACTATAGTAGTACGATGCCGAAGACCAATCTGACTCAACAGTTAAACTTTTAACAGTAGCCTTTTTTGTATTTGGTTTTACAGAAATCACCTGCCCCTCAAATAAGGATGTTACACCTATGGCATCAAGCAAGGCCAAGGTCATTTTTATATAGGGTACCGACGTTATTTCGCCCTCTAAAGTAAGTTCTAAACCATTTTCAAGTTTTGAAGCGATTAATAAAAGTGCCGAAATATACTGACTACTTACATTAGCATTTAGAGATACTTTGTGTTTTAACAGTTTCTTTCCTTTAATTTTTATAGGAGGAAAACCTTCATTTTCAATATAGCTTATTTCTGCGCCTAGCGTTTGTAAAGCTTTTACCAAAATTTTTATGGGGCGTTCCTTCATTCGCTTTGATCCTGTAAGCACCGTTTCTCTACCTTCCTGAATTGAAAAATAAGCCGTTAAAAACCGCATAGCAGTTCCTGCATGATGAATGTCAACCACTTCTTCACTTGACGCCAAGGCTTTTATCATTAAATTGCTATCATCAGAATTTGAAACATTGTTCAGCTGGATTTCAGGATATAAAGCCTGAAGTAGTAACAACCTATTAGATTCACTCTTTGAGCCTGTTATTTGTATTGATGATTTTTTTGCAACTTTTGATTTTTCTAGCGTAAAGTTCATACCCTTTTTTAAATAGAATTTTTAAGAAGCGGCTAATTTACTTTAATTTTTCGTTATTATGATGCCTATCATGATCTCGTTTTGCTTTCTTATCCATTCTTTTATCAAAAGCGGCTTGCAGGTCTACTCCCGTTTGATTGGCCAAACAGAGTACCACAAATAGCACATCGGCCAATTCCTCCCCTAAATCTTTGTTTTTATCACTTTCTTTTTCACTTTGCTCACCATAGCGTCTAGCAATAATTCTGGCAACCTCACCTACTTCTTCGGTAAGCTGTGCCATATTGGTTAGCTCATTAAAATATCTAACCCCATGCTCTTTAATCCAATTATCTACAACTATCTGTGCGTTTTCTATATTCATTTATACTTTTGTTAAAACGATTTGTTCTGCTTCTTTATTTACAATTTCACTAAAAAACGTTTTTAAAGCCACATAATACTCAGAACCAATGATGGAACTATTTATTCTTGATTTTATAGTAACTTGAATTTGGTTTTTCATTCCAACGACATTATATTGAAATATTCCCAGGTTTTCAGGAAGTGAAAACGCTCCTTTTTCTGGTAAGCTTTCAATTTTGTAGCCTTCGGGCAAATTTATGATAATTCTAAATGAAGTTTGAAAAGGATAACCAAAATCAACGGGATATTCTCGATTTTCTAATTTAAACGGATTTTCATTTTCTTTAAAAAAGAATAATGGCGAAAAGTATAGTTTATCACCAACAATATCTGCCTGGCTTTCTTTTTCAAACTCAAAGGTTTCAACAATGGGTTTTCCTAAATCTGTACTATTCTTAACCTCAAATTCTAGTATATCAATACCATTATATTTATTATCTAATTTCTCAATATAGTCATCCTTATCAATTCCGTTATATTTTTCTCGATAAGTTAAGGCTCGGTAATTTGATTTTGTTTTACGACAACTACCATGAATACTTCCATCTTCATTCAAATCAATCATTAGTACAGTAATGTCTTGCGATAACTTTTTTGGATACAAATCAACAAACGTTGAATTGCCTTGCTCATTAATCGCTCTTCCCTTCCAGTTTAAAGCCTTAAAAGGTAAAACATTGAGATGACAATAAGAGCTTGTAGCATCAAGTAGCACTTCACTGCCATCATCAAACTTTGCACAAGTTATGACATAATTATATCCTTCACGAGTTGGAAATAAAGGAATTCCGTGGTTTCTTGTACTAACTAACACAGGATATGCACGTATACCTGCATAGCGAAGCATTGAAGTTAACATTAAATTGATTTCGGCTACATTACCTACTTTTTCTTTATACGCTTTTTTTACACCCACATCTGTTAAATACCCATAATAACCATTCCATTTAACTTGTGATTTCACAAAATCATATATAAAAGTTACCTTTTGCTTGGGATCTGAAACGGAAGCCAAAAGGGCATCCACTTCATTTTCATAATAGCCGGTTTTTTTTAATTGCCCTCCAAAGTCTTCATTTTCATAAGTGTTTTTCACCACGTCTTCCCATGTTGTTGAATAGTATTCCACTCTAGAATAAGGAAACTGAGTATAAGATAATTCATAATTAATTGATGAGCGATAATTGTTTATATTATTCACATAAGGTTCTTCTTTCATTGCGGGAACATTATCTAATTCATAGGTAGACACGTTTGTGATATATTCAATTTGAGAAGACTCAAAAGAAGTTCTAACAGAAGAAAAACCAGACCCTGAACTTCTAGTTTTAGTATTAATCAAAATTCTACCTGTTTTACGTTCAACTTTGGGTGTTACCGCAAAAAAACCTTTAGTATTGACTTTGAAAACAAAATATTCAGGAGACTGAAATTTGGCATATAGCTTGTTTATTGGAATATCATATTGAAACACATAATCATCAACATTTGATAAAAAGGGTGACATAATCTTATATTTATATTCAATGACACAACCTTCTTTAATGTTGGGCATGGTAAACTTTACTTTATTTTTGTATTTCGATGCTTCATTTTCAAAAATTGCACTTTTTGATATTTTACTTTCAACAACTTTTCCTTTTTCTAAATTATAGGTACTAGCCTTTAGTCCGGTAAAATTTTCCTCATTACTATTACTCTTATAAAGACTTAATTGTTTGGTTGCATAGTCAAAACCATCTTTATTATAAATTTTGACACGTTCATAAACTTCTGTAATCAACTCAAAACCTTTTTCTTGTGTGTATTCAAAAAAAGAATTTCTATACTTATACAAATAGGTAGCACTTGCCGAGGAGTCTGTTGAATTAAACTTTTGTTCTAGTTCTTCTTTTGAAACTTTACCAAATTTATAATCTTGTGCTTGCACACAAATAGCACATAAAAATCCAAATAGTACAATTATTTTTCTCATTTGTCTATGGGTTAGTATTAGTTTTAATTAGGGCAATTTTTGCATTATCATTTTTTGCAACGGTTTTAAAGAAGTCTCTAAACTTAGCATAGTTTTCCTTGGGAAATTGACCATCAAGCACGGTAAATTCTCTACTATATTTTATTGTAGTTTCATCAATTTTCTGCACTTCAGCTAAGTATCTGCCAAATTTATTCTCAATAAGGACATCATGAGGTAGGGCTTCAATTTTATAGCCTTTTGGAAGTGTAATTGTAAAAACGTCAACATCTTTAAACCCACGATTTATTTTTAGTGGAAATTTCCTGTTCCGATACCTATTTGGAATTTCTCTATTTCTATTAAACGCATTTACTGAAAATAGCATTCTATCTCCTACAATTTTTGCGTATTTTGAAGCTTCAAACACTACGTTTTCAGAAAATATAACATCGTCTTTATTATTAACAATTTTAAAATCATGAAGTACCAATCCATTTATATACCGCCATCTGGTTTTATAATGTTTGTCTAATTCACGTGGTGTCTCGCTATCCAACTTATATTTATCATCATATTGAATACCCATAGATTTTATCACTACCTCCGCCTTGATATCACCTGCACCAGTAAGCGAATATTCTCCACTAATGCTTTGAAGACTTTCTTCAGGAAGATACTTTTTGGTATGCTTGATTTGACCACCCTCTGGTGTAATAACTAAAGCATCTCGATCGTCAGTAAAAGCCCCTATAAAACCAAATGGCGCATCTTGACTTGTGCATTCAAGCCAAATATCATTACCATTATCAGGTATATTCAGAATAACATGGTTTGTCTGCCCTTGAAAAGAAACGAAATCATTTTTTACATTTAAAACATTGTCCCGAGAAGCATACAGCCTTGTATAATACGATTCTACACCTGCTATTTCCAATAAAGATTTTGTGTAATTTGATAACCCCTTACAGTCCCCATATTTTAATAAATCAACTTCTATTGCCGAAATTGGTTGCATTCCGCCAATTCCAACTTGAACACTTATGTACCTAGCATTATCCTGCACAAACTGGTAAACGATCTTTGCTCTCTCAATAGGGTTATCAACCCCATCTACTAATTTTAAAATTTTGCTTCTTGTTCCTGTTGATATCGCAGACCTTCCTTTCAGTAAATTATTATGAAACCAACTTCCCATAGATTTCCAATTATTTACATCCGCAAACACGCCTTCATAAACAAACTTATCTGATGCAATCATAACTTCTGGCAAGAGAACATTGGTAGCAGGACTATAAGCCTCTGGTTCAAAAGCAGGAATATCTTTAACCCTAAATTTTAGTATTCCGGGTTTATCCTCCTTGATCAACTCAATAGCATTAAAATTATTTTCCTTGGTTCTTAGTTGAATTTCTTCACCGTATGCAATACTATACTGGCTATTTTCAACACTCAGGAAATAATCGTTTATTGGGGTGAACGACCTGATAAAGGCTGTGTTTTCATTAACAATTTCATAGGTAAACTCCACCGTATAGGGATATGACGCTGGGGTATATTCTAAATACTTTACGCGAGAGTCCGAATATAAAGTCCCTCCATCAACCGCACTCACATCTTTAAAGTCGCTTTCTCTAATTTTTTTAAGTGGTTCACCAAACCCATCGTAAACAATAGCTTTTAGGTCTTTTATTTTGGTAGTTTCATCATAATAGGCATGAGCATTAACATGCTTATTACCTCTCTTATTAAATACCGTAACCACTCTTTTTCCTTTAGTATACATTTTACTAGCTGTTTCCATAACAATGGAAACGTCATTTAACCTTATAATGGCATTGGCATCTTTCTTTAAATCTGGAGAGATTGTAAGTGCGTTATAGGACAAGTCTTGGCTAACCACAAGAAAACTAGTGAATACAAAGAGTATATTCACAAAAAACTTTGGAATCATTTAGCTTATTAGTTGGGTTTAATGTCTAAATATAAGTAAAATTACACTTACATTTACATGAGAAAAGTCATCTTTTTGATGTTTTTTGAAGTCGTTTCACCACCCTATTCGTTAAAAGCACTGTAAGACAAGGGAGTAAGACAAAAATAAATTCACTTAAAACAACCTTTAATCCCCACGACGAAAAAAAACTTCTAATTCCTAAAGGAGACACCTTAATTTCTCTGATGGGAAAAAAGAAACGTTGGTTATCAAGCGGAATGAAAAAGCCCACACCCATACCTCCACTGGTCATGGCATCTAAAATACCATGAGAAAGTGTAGCGAAAAAAATAATTAAAAACCATACTAATTTACTAGCTCTACCAAAACTAAACATGACCAAAGCTGCCCATATGAGAGCAAAACTAATAGAATGTGTAAAACCCCGATGTCCTAAAGGGTGTTCATAAGGAATACCTAAACGAAATCCAATAACATCAAAATCTGGTAAAATTGTAGAAAAAACCGCTAGTGGTAGCAGCCATTTTAATTGATTTTTCCCTGTAAGCTTGGTTAAGGTATAGCCTACTGCGGCGTGTCCAAAAATTGAGGCCATTACTCTTTATTCTTAGTATCCATGATAATAGTTACTGGTCCATCATTGACTAAATCCAGCTTCATATCAGCACCAAATTGCCCTGTTTGCACTTTTTTACCCAAGTCTGTTTCAAGCTGATTCACAAATGCTTGATACAAGGGAATGGCAATATCAGGCTTCGCTGCTTTAATATAACTGGGTCTATTCCCTTTTTTGGTAGAAGCATGTAATGTAAATTGACTAACCACAATGATATCACCATCAACATCAACAACCGATTTATTCATCACACCATTTTCATCGCTAAAAATTCTCAAATTCACTACCTTATTTGACAACCATTTTATATCATCCTTTGCATCATTGTTTACAACGCCAAGTAATATTAATAAGCCTTTTTTTATGGTGGCAACTTGGGTTTTATCAATGGTTACACCTGCCGAAGTAACTCTTTGAATAACTATCTTCATTCTTTATCCCAAATATCAGTTCTATAATGCTCATCTTCACCTTCAATAATCTGTAAATAACTGCGATAGCGCGAATATTCCACGTCCCCGTCTTCTAAAGCATTTTTAACAGCACATTGTGGCTCTTGAACATGCAAACAATTATTAAACTTACAATCTTGTTTTAACTTAAAAAACTCGGGAAAATAATCACCTACTTCTTCTTTATCCATATCAACCACACCAAAGCCTTTAATACCTGGTGTATCAATAATTTTTGCGCCAAAATCAAGATCAAACATTTCTGCAAATGTAGTGGTATGTTGACCCTGCATGTGCTGTGTAGAGATGGCTTTAGTTTTTATGTTTAATGAAGGCTCTATGGCATTAACAAGCGTAGATTTACCAACTCCCGAATGCCCAGAAAACATACTTACCTTATCTTGCATTAACGCTTTTACCTTATCAACATTTTTACCAGTCACCGCTGAAACCCCGATACATTCATAACCTATTTTTCTATACACATGTGCCAAGTAACGCACCTCATCAAGTGTTTCTTGATCATAGGTGTCAATTTTATTAAACAGTAAAACCGTTTTTATGGAATAGGCTTCAGCAGTGACTAAAAAACGATCAATAAAACTAGATAGCGTTGGCGGATTATTAATAGTAATCATCAAGAAAACCTGATCTAAATTGGCAGCTATAATATGCGTTTGTTTTGAAAGGTTTACTGACTTTCTAACTATGAAATTTTTTCGCTCATGTATTTTATTAATAACACCCGTTTCCTCATTATTCTTAGTTTCCAACTCAAAATCAACCATGTCTCCTACAGCAATAGGATTGGTACTCTTTATTCCTTTTATTCTGAATTTCCCCTTGATTCTGCATTCATAAGTATGCCCTAATTGGTTTTTTACGGTATACCAGCTTCCTGTCGATTTATAAACTTGTCCTGTCATGAAGTGTCAATAATAATACAAATTAACAACTTTTCAAGTTAAGAAAAAGATTATCTTAGTGTCATTATTTATAAAAACATACCGAATGAAAAACACAATTTTAGCCTTAAGTCTTATTTTCTTTTCTTTTTTTGAAATGCATGCTCAAGTAGAGTATAAGATAATTACAACTATTGAATCTATTGTTCCTAGTGGTCTAGGACGTTCTAGACTGATTTCGGCCACTGATGAAAGAAATTATGAAGATTTCACTTCAGAACAAACAGAAGAAGACAATTCTAGAAACAAATCAAAGCGAGGTGATATTCGGGTGAAAGATTTTGAAGAAACCAAACTATTAAACTTTTATAACTTAGCAGGTATTCGCTTTCAAAATATTGCGGCTAACGACGCTCTTGTTAACTCTAAAGTAAATGCTATGGCAGAAGAAGGATGGGAATTAGCCTTTGTAACTAGTGGCGTGGAAAGCGACGCAGGAAAGGGTGATGGCAACGGCATCTTTATAACACGTTATGTTTTTAAAAGAAATAGACCGTAAATACTTCAAAACATTATAAGGATTGTCTCTTAATCTTGTTTTTAGGCAATCCTTTCTAGAATTTTCTCGACACTCCTATATTGAGTCCCCAAGTACCATATTCTTCTTTAAAATCATAAACAAAAGAGGTCAAGACTCCCCAATTACTCCCTAACTCAATACCATATTCTAAACCACCTCTTAATACAAATAAATTTTTGTTTTTCTCAAATTCTATTGCCGGACCAGCAATTATATTCCAATTCTTAGCGAAACTATAACCTGCTAAAACCGCTAGAATAAAAGCTCTATCCCGCTCTAAATCCTCTCTACCAAAAGGCACTAAATAATCTGCCAATTCTAAGTCTAACACCATACCTAATGACCAGGTTGCTGTAATTTCTCTATAATAACCAACACCTATTGTTGGCACAAAAAGAGATTCTTCAAGTTTACCTTCTTCAAAAGCTTTAGGAATATGTGTAAAACCAAACTCAAAAATAACTTCGTTTTTTAATTCTTTTTCTTCTGTTTCATTTTCATACTCACTTTGTGCATAACTATTAAGAATACAAAGCAAAATAAAAAATAACATGATTCTTTTCATAACACAGGTCTTACTTGATTAACAACACTTTATAAATGTAAGACTTTTTCTTGTTAAATTATATAAATAGAAAAGCCTTCCAGATAGAAGGCTTTTTTAAAATATAATAATACATCACATTTTTAACCGTTGATGATTTTTTCTTGATGATTGATAGATTCTTGGTGAATTGCTTTGAACATTTTCAATACAAACTCTTCACTTAATCCGTGCTGCTCTCCTTCAAGAACCATTTTACCTAAAATTTCATTCCAGCGCTTTGACTGTAATACCGCAACGTTTTTAGATTTTTTAAGCTCTCCAATGCCATCGGCAGCCTTCATACGTTTTCCTAATAATTCTATAATTTGATTATCAACAACATCAATCTGTGCTCTTAATTTGTTTAATGTATTGGTATAATCTTCTTCCGCATTAGTTTCTTTTCTTATTTTCAAATCTTTCATAATTTGAACTAAACTAGCTGGTGTTACTTGTTGAGCCGCATCACTCCAAGCATTTTCAGGATCATGATGTGTTTCAATCATTAAACCATCAAAATTTAAATCTAATGCCTCTTGAGACACCTCAAAAATCATATCTCTTTTTCCTGTAATATGAGACGGGTCATTGATTAATGGAATATCAGGAAATTTATTTTGAAATTCAATAGCCAACTGCCATTCTGGAGTGTTTCTATATTTAGATTTTTCATATGTTGAAAACCCTCTATGAATTGCTCCAATATTTTTAACACCAGAAGCATAAATTCTTTCAATGCCACCTAACCATAAAGCTAAATCTGGATTTACAGGATTTTTTATCAAAACAGGTTTATCTGTTCCTTCTAAAGCATCTGCAATTTCTTGCATAATGAAAGGACTAACTGTTGAACGTGCTCCAATCCATAGCAAATCCACATCATGTTCTAAAGCTAGCTTAACATGAGCTGCGTTTGCAACTTCGGTACAAATCTTCATCCCAGTTTCTTCCTTTACTTTTTGTAGCCATTTTAAACCTAAGGCTCCCACCCCTTCAAACATCCCTGGGCGTGTTCTTGGTTTCCAAATACCTGCTCTAAAATAACTAACATCAGTATCTTTTAGCTCATGTGCAATTTTTAAAACTTGCTCTTCGGTTTCAGCACTACATGGACCTGCAATTACTAACGGATGATCTAAATTTAAATCATCTAACCAGGTTCTCATTTCTTTTTTGTTCTCCATAATTTTACTCTTAACTAATTCCTTTTAATATATCTTTTATATGATTTGTATTTTCCATCTCACTGTTTATAGCATCAAAATCATTTGCTTCCATTAACTGTTTAAAATGCGTGAGATTATTTATATATTCTTCTAATGTCTCAATAACATTAGTTTTGTTCTGTTTAAAAATAGGTGTCCACATTTCTGGCGAACTTTTAGCCAAACGTACGGTTGAGGCAAATCCACTACCTGCCATATCAAAAATATCACGCTCATTTTTTTCTTTTTCAATTACTGTTTTCCCCAGCATAAATGAACTTATATGTGACAAATGCGATACATAAGCAATATGTTTATCATGTGCTTCAGGATTCATATAACGCATGCGCATACCAATATCTGAAAATAGTTTTAAGGCTTTTTCCTGAAGCTTAAAGGTGGTCTTTTCTACTTCACAAACAATATTTGTTTTGCCAACAAACAGACCTTCTAACGCAGCTGTTGGTCCAGAATGTTCGGTACCAGCAATAGGATGCATAGCTAAAAAGTTTCTTCTTTTTGGATGATTTTCAACCGCTTTACATATATCTACTTTTGTAGACCCTGCATCAACCACCAACCCCGTGTCTGAAATTTTATCTAATACCGTTGGCAATAAGGTAACCGTTGCATCAACTGGTATAGAAATAATCACTAAATCAGCATTTCCCAGATCATCAAGCGTTGCTTTTTTATCAATAATATTAAGCTCTAAAGCTTTGTTAAGCGTGGCATCTTTTCTACTAACACCATGAATTACAGCTTCTGGATTATTTTTTTTGATATCTAAGCAAAGGCTTCCACCAATCAAACCTACTCCTATGGCATATATATTCTTCATCCTTATTGTACTCTTGCAACAGCTTCTTCTATTGCTTCATTTGAAGCACATAATGAAAATCTAACATACCCTTCCCCCTGCGAACCAAACACGGTTCCTGGTGTAATAAATATATGATTTTCTTTAAGTACTTTATCTATAAACTCTTCTGACTTCACATGATCAGGCAATTTGGCCCAAATAAACATACCTGTTGCATTTTCATCGTAGGTACAATTTAGGGCATCTGCAAGTTGCCATACTAGCTTACGCCTTTCTTGATATACATTATTCAATGTTGCAAACCACATGTTTGAACATTTCAAAGCTTCAATGGCACCTTTTTGTATTCCATAAAACATGCCCGAGTCAAAATTACTCTTTACTTTTAAAATATTACTAATATACTCTGGAGCACCAACTACCATACCTACACGCCAACCAGCCATATTGAACGTTTTACTTAATGAATTGAGCTCTAAGCAAACTTCTTTAGCGCCTGGAACACTCAAAATACTTCTAGGATTATCATTCAGTATAAAACTGTACGGGTTATCATTAACAATTAAAATATTATGCTTTTTCCCAAACGCCACTAAATTCTCAAAAACATACTTATCGGGCTGTGCTCCTGTTGGCATATGTGGATAATTAACCCACATCAATTTTACTTTTGACAAGTCTTGCTGCTCAAGAGCTTTAAAATCTGGCTGCCAATTATTGCCAGCATCCAAATTATAAGACACCCCTTTAGCTCCAACCAATTTTGTTACCGATTGGTAAGTTGGATACCCTGGATTTGGAATTAACACCTCATCTCCTTCGTTAAGATATGCCATAGATATATGCATAATACCTTCTTTACTTCCCATTAGAGGAAGAATTTCTGAAGACGGACTTAAACTCACAGAAAAATGCATCTTATAAAATTCTGAAATCGCAGATCTCAACTCAGGAAGTCCTTGGTAACTCTGGTACTTATGTGCATTAGCATCTTTAAGACTATAATTTACAGCCTCAAGAACCTTCGCTGGAGGTTGTAAATCTGGACTCCCTATTCCTAAGCTAATAATTGGTTTCCCACTTGCAATTAGCATCCCTACTTCTCTCAATTTTTTTGAAAAGTAATATTCCTCAACGGTCTGTAAACGGTCTGCTACTTCAATCATAACTTTGCATTTTTATATTCACCCAAAACTTTAAACCCATCACCCATGATATCTATTAACGATTTTGCTTTTTGAAAATCTTTATAGTTTTCAAAAGTCACATCTACAAAAAACGCATATTTCCATGGTGTTTCAATAATTGGTAACGACTGTATTTTTGTTAAATTCAGTTTACAATCACTCATTACATTTAAAATAGCAGCTAGACTACCTCGTTTATGATTAGCTTCAAATTTTATGGAGGCTTTATTAATATCACTTTGATTCACCTCTGAATTAGTTCGCTTAATAATTACAAATCGGGTTTCATTATGCTTTATGGTTTGTATACCATGTGCTAAAATATTTAGATTAAAAATTTCAGCAGCCGTTACACTAGCAATAGCCCCAATACCCTTTAATTGCTGCTCTTGAATGCGCTGAGCGACTTCAGCAGTATCTTTATCTTCAACTAATTTTATATGTGGGTGTATTTTAAAAAACTCTTTACATTGTAACAAAGCCATAGGGTGTGAATACACTTCTTCAATATCCTCAATACGTTGATTAGGCAGTGCCATTAAATTATGCTGAATATCTAAATAGTGTTCTCCTACAATATGCAACCCAAATTTATCAATCAATGCATAATTAGGAATAATTGACCCTGCAATAGAGTTTTCTAAGGCCATAATAGCCGCATCACATTCTTTAGTTATTAAAGCATCAACCACTCTATCAAAAGTTAAACACTCAATAGAATCTACAGCATTCTCAAAAAACTGCTGGGTCACTATGTGATGAAATGACCCTTTAACTCCCTGTATGGCTACCGTTTTTATCAAAATTACACAATTTAGTTTCTGTCTTTTTATTTTTTATCTTACAAAACGTTAGACAAAAAAAAATCTCGATTTTCATCGAGACTTATATATTAATTTAGCTTTTTAAATTATACATACAACGCCTCGTTTCTTTTACTAAAAAAGAAATAATTGTTAAAATATGTATAATACACTGTTCTTATCATAATTACGCCGCTAAATTAAATATTATTTTAAGAAATAAACTAACAAAATCTACTTTTTTTAAAATTCCCAAAAGTTTTAAAGATTTTACAGTAAAACTTCCTTTACGTTATATAATCAATTATTTTTCTCTATTAAAAAACTAAACTTTTCATGCAGGAGATTATAACACTTTATTTCATCTCTATAATTATTTGGTTAATCTTTCATGTTTCATTTCACGTTCTTCAATTTTCAAATGAAAAAATTCATGTACTTTTGAATAAATAATTTTAAATATGTCTATTGAAGTAGTTGGAATTTCAAAATTATATGGTAATCAAAAAGCTTTAAATAATATATCGTTTAAAGTTGATAAGCCTGAAATAGTTGGTTTTTTAGGACCTAACGGCGCAGGAAAATCAACCATGATGAAAATACTAACCACCTACCTTACTGCCAATCAAGGCACGGCAAAGGTGAATGGGTTTAATGTAAACGCCAACAAACAGCAAGTTCAACAAAGTGTTGGCTATTTGCCAGAACACAACCCGTTGTATTTAGACCTCTATATTAAAGAATATTTAGCCTTTAATGCCAACATATATCATGTAAACAATCAACGTATTAACGAGGTTATTGACCTCACAGGTTTAACCGCTGAAGCACATAAAAAAATAGGGCAACTATCAAAAGGCTATAGGCAACGTGTGGGTTTAGCAAACGCACTACTACACAATCCCGATGTATTAATTTTAGATGAGCCTACAACAGGTCTAGATCCAAATCAACTAGTAGACATTAGAGGCCTGATTAAATCTTTAGGAAAAACAAAAACAGTGTTTTTGTCAACTCATATTATGCAGGAAGTTGAAGCTATGTGCGATCGTGCGATTATTATTAATAAGGGCGAAATTGTGGCCGACAAAAAATTAAAAGATCTTCGTGATGAAAAGGAGCAAGTGGTCATTGTAGAATTTGACTTCCGTGTTGAAGATGCTTTTCTACTACAACTTCCAAAAGCGCATAAGGTTGTAAACACCCATGATTTTATTTATGAAATCACCTTTAAAACCTCTGATGACATGCGCGCTCATGTCTTTGATTTTGCTCATGACAATCAATTAAAAATCCTGCAGCTTAATCAAAAAAACACCAGCTTAGAAACTTTATTTAGAGAGCTCACAACTAATTAATTAAAAGCTAATTTATAATCTTAATTCATAAACACGAAAACGTTAGAAATATAAGCGTGATTTATGACAAAAGTCATCTATGACATTATAATAACATATTAATTTTGCCCAAGTAAGTTTAAACACAAAAAAGATAAAAAGCTATTTAAAAAACTAGAATATTATCTTTGTAAACAATAAAAACACTAAAATGAGTAAAGGAATTTATGTAGCTACGGTTGAACCTAACAGTGGTAAATCTGTAATTGTATTGGGCTTAATGCGTATGCTTCTGGGTAAAACAGCCAAAGTTGGTTACTTCAGACCTATAATTGAAGATACCGAAAATGGTGAAATGGACAATCACATTAACACCGTACTGTCATACTTTGAAATTGATATAAATTACAAGAACACGTATGCTTATACCAGAAGTGAGTTACTTGAACTTTACAACAAAGGTAAGTCTGGAGATGTTATTGATCACGTCATAAAAAAGTTTAAATACCAAGAAGAGCGTTTCGACTTTGTTTTAGTGGAGGGTACAGATTTTTCTCACGAAAACTCTAGTTTAGAATTAGATATCAATATTATCATTTCAAAAAACTTAGGTCTTCCTGTTATTCTCGTATCTCAAGGTGATGGTATTCCTTTACATGACATTGTTGACAATGTACAACTGGCTCATGATGCCTTTAAAGAAGAGGTAGATGTACTTTCTATCATGACAAACAAGGTAAACCCTGATGAGGTTTCTACGCTGAAAGCATTAATTAAAAACAGAATTCAAACAACGGCTGATGTTACGGTTATTCCAAAAATTAGCAGCTTAGCCAGTCCTACTATAAAAGAGATTGTAAAAAAGCTAAAAGGAACGGTTCTTTTTGGTGAAGACATGATTAACAATCAATCTGAAAATTTTAGTGTGGGTGCCATGCAACTACGCAATTATTTACTGCATTTAAAAGAGAATGCCTTGGTCATAACACCTGGTGATAGAGCTGATATTATTTTAGGTGCTTTACAAGCAAATATCTCTAAAAATTACCCTAAAGTATCAGGCATTATATTAACTGGTGGACTAATTCCTGAAGACACAATTTTAAAATTAATAGAAGGTCTTTCAAGTGTTGTACCTATTATCAGTGTTAAAAAAGGCACTTTTCAGGTTACCAATACCATTGGTAAAATTAAATCTAGAATTTATGCCGAGAACATTGAAAAAATAGAAACCTCTATTGCTACGTTTGAAAAGCATGTAGATACTGATAAGTTGGCTAATGACTTAGTAACGTTTGAATCTGGTATATTCACCCCAAGAATGTTCCAATACAATTTGCTTCAACGAGCTTTAAAAGACAAAAAGCATATTGTGCTGCCCGAAGGTTATGATGAACGTATTTTAAGGGCATCAGCAAGATTGGTAGACGCTAATGTGGTAGAATTAACTCTTATTGGTGAAGAAGATAAAATTGCTGAAATTGTTGAAAAACAAGACATTCCTCTTGATTTGAAAAAAGTAAACATTGTTTCTCCCCAAAAATCGGCCCATTTTCAAGATTACGTCAATACATTTTACGAATTGCGAAAACATAAAAATGTAAATTTAGATATGGCTCGAGATGCTATGTCTGATGTATCCTATTTTGCAACCATGATGATTTACAAAGGCCATGCAGATGGTATGGTTTCTGGTGCTGTACATACCACAGCACACACCCTAAGACCAGCACTACAATTCATCAAAACAAAACCTGGATGTAATATTGTATCATCTGTATTCTTTATGTGTTTGGAAGACCGCGTATCTATTTTTGGTGATTGCGCTATTAATCCAAACCCTAATGCAGAGCAGTTGGCAGAAATAGCTGTTTCGTCTGCACAAACCGCTCAAAATTTTGGTGTTGAACCTAAAGTAGCCTTGCTATCTTATTCCTCTGGAAGTTCAGGAAAAGGCGAGGAAGTTGATAAGGTTAGAAAAGCTACAGAGCTTGCCAAAGCCGCTGCTCCCGATATGAAAATTGAAGGCCCTATCCAGTATGATGCTGCTGTTGATATGCGTATTGGTAAAAGCAAATTACCCGAATCGGATGTGGCCGGTCAAGCTAGCGTATTGATATTCCCTGATTTAAATACAGGTAACAACACCTACAAAGCTGTACAACGTGAAACTGGAGCGTTAGCCATTGGCCCAATGCTTCAGGGCCTTAACAAACCCGTTAATGATTTAAGTAGAGGGTGTACCGCAGATGACATTTACAGCACCGTAATAATAACAGCAATTCAAGCACAAGAAATATAACATGCAAGTATTAGTTTTAAATTCAGGAAGTTCTTCCCTTAAATTTCAATTATTTACCATGCCTGAAGCACGTATTTTGTGCTCGGGTCTCATTGAGCGTATTGGTTTAGAAGATGGTAAGTTTAAGTTTAATACAGATAAGGATTCCATAACCGTAGAAACAGCAATTCCTGACCATAAAACTGGATTAGAATTACTTGCTAAACAGTTGTTAAACGAAAAAACAGGTATAATAAAATCGGCCGACGACATTAATATTGTAGGACACCGTGTTGTTCATGGCGGTAGCCACTTTAGCGATACCACTGAAATCACAGAAACGGTAAAAGAAAAAATCAAAGCCCTTTCGTCTTTAGCACCTTTACATAACCCTGCTAATCTTGAAGGCATTGAAGTGGCTGAAGCTATTTTTCCTAACGCTAAACAGGTGGCTGTTTTTGATACAGCATTCCACCAATCTATTCCTGAAAAAGCTTATCGGTATGCTATCCCAAATAAATTTTCAGATGAGCATAATATCCGTTTGTATGGTTTTCACGGCACCAGTCATAAATACGTTTCTGAAAAAGCAATTGATTTTTTAGGCAAAGAACAATCCAAAATTATTACCATCCATTTAGGAAACGGCTGTAGTATGACGGCTGTAAAAGATGGAAAGAGTGTAGACCATTCTCTTGGTTTTTCTCCTGTAACAGGTTTAATTATGGGAACCCGTTGTGGAGATATTGACCCGTCTATTATATTTTACCTTGCCGAAAAATACAATTATAGCCTTGATGAAATTAATACGCTTTTACAAAAGAAAAGTGGTATGCTAGGTCTAACAGGATTGAGTGATTTAAGAGATATTCAAGCCGAAGCTGAAAACGGAAATAAGGCGTGCCAATTGGCATTAGATATGAATGCCTACCGTATAAAAAAATACCTTGGTAGCTACACGGCCATTTTAAACGGCATAGATGCTATTGTCTTTACTGCTGGTATAGGAGAAAACTCAAGTGTGATTAGAAAAATGGTTTGTGAGGATTTAGACTTTTTAGGAATAAAACTAAACCAAGAAGAAAACGAAAAGCGCTCTAGTAACATTAGAACGATAAACACAGTAGATTCTAAAGTGAAAATATTAGTTATTCCAACAAACGAAGAGTTGGAAATAGCAAAACAATCGGTTGATCTATTCAAAAATTAATTTTCCCTTATAAACCACCTCTACATCAACCACACGTGGTTTATTAATAGCTATAACATGACCTGTACCAGAAATTTTTCCTGAAAGTTTTTGTTGCGGGTTTATTATGATGTCATTTGAGCTCCTATTCCAAAAAGTTACATTTTGAGCAATTAATTGCCGTGCTTCAAATCTTGAGGTTCCTGCCGCCAAAGTTACATGTAAGTTATCAGTTGCGCCAGAAACAAAAGCGTTTGATAGGTTATTAAACACAAAACTCAAACTATTGTTATCAACTTCTAAGTAAAAATTAGCACTGGTGTAAGTATCTTCTACACCATAATCTTCAGACAGAAGTGTTAAATCAGGATAGGTTAATACGCCATCAGATGTAATATTGTATTGTGTAGAACTTCTTATTTCTCTTATGTTTGGTGATGTAACATAAACCTTAGTAGCATCATAAGATCTGAAATAATTACAGGTGTTATTTTGAGTCAATATTAATATTCCATCCAACACACTCACTACAACACTTGGCATCAAGTTTTTACCTGTTTCTACAACCACTTTTTGCTCTTGCCCCTCTTTTATAATGAGTTCAATATCGCGATTTACAAAAATCTTGTCAAAATTTGATACTGTAATCTCATGCCGAATTGTTTTACCTGTAGTTTGTAAACAATCTGGTGCAGATTCCTTATTGCAGGAATAACCTATTAAACCTAGACTTAATACTAATAGCACTTTTTTCATAATCGTACTCCTATTCCAAATTCAACACATTCAGCTTTTGCGCCATGCGATTTCAATGTTAAAGCGCCAAACCATGTGTTTCCAAAATAACGCTTCAAACCGATTCGAAAATAGCTTCTTCCTTCAAAATCAAACGGATAATAAATATAATATCCCAACTGTGTTACCAAAGACATTCTGTTTACAAACAGCTCATGACCAACAAACAACCCAACTCGCTTATAATCTTCTTCTCCTGTAACATTTTCACCCAATCCAGCTACGCTTTGGTAATAAATAAGTTCTTTTAAAAATTTTGAAAAAAAAGCATCAGTACCAAATTGCAAAGCACTTTTCTTATTGATACGTTTATCGGCATAAACCGAAGCAATATAAAATGGAAATCGACCACTTCCTACAACATCACTTTCATTAACACCAGCCCGAAAAGCTATATTAAACTTAACAGGTTCTGTAAATTTTTCTTTGTCTGCATGTACAATATCTGTTATATATTCTGGCTCGGCTTCCTCTAAATTGTAGGTAGCACCAATATTAAACGTAAGGGAGTTTATACTTGTATTTGGCGCCTTAACATTAGCATTGGAGTAATGAATAAGTGAAAAACCCGCTTGCAAACCTAGTCTATTAAAAATACGTTCCTTTTTGTAATTGAGCATCATATAGGTACTACTCAAAAAGGTTGAACCAAATGCATTATTTCTAAAATTATTTACTTTATCATATGGATTGGTGCTTAATGCTAATCCTTGCCCCACACGAAACATGACATGCCGCTTAAAGAAGTAAAAATTGTAATGGGCATAAAGTGCATAATTATTCCCTAATACATCATTTTTTAAACTTTGATATGAAAAAGAAACACCATAATCTGGATAATTATATAGTTGTTCCCATGCATTATATCCATATGTTTTTTTATTCCAGCTTAAAATAACACCTTCAGGATGCCCTTTTATGAGATGTAAAACATCGGTATTGTGCTCCGCTATATTCCCTTTAAAATAATTAACATCAAAATAAGACGTATGCTTTTTTTCTTGTGACCAAACAAGACAAAAAACTAAAGAAAGTGCACAAGCCAGATAAAATTTCATAACAAAGGTTACGTTCTAAAAAACACTATTTAAAACAAAGCCTTTGCTATAGCGTGTACATTATCACTTTTACCCATTGAATAATAGTGCAACACTGGCACTCCTGCCTCGCGTAATTCTTTTGATTGCTGAATAGCAAATTCAACCCCAACCTGCCTTACTTGTTTATTGTCTTTACAGGCTTCAACGGCATCAATTAAATCTTGAGGTAAATCAATTTTAAATACCTGAGGCAACAATTGTAAATGGCGCTTTACAGCAATAGGTTTTATACCAGGAATAATAGGTATGGTAATACCCATTTCTCTAGCTTTTTCAACAAACTCGAAATACTTTTGATTATCAAAAAACATTTGAGTCACCACATAATCAGCACCAGCATCTACTTTTTCTTTTAGACGACGCATATCGGTTACTAATGATGGGGCTTCCATATGCTTTTCAGGATAACCCGCCACACCCACACAAAAATCAGAATTATGTTCTACCTCTACATCATCATGTAAATACTGTCCTTTGTTTAAATTTGAAATTTGCTCTACTAAGCCACTGGCATAAGCATGTCCGCCTTTTACAGGTCTAAAATACGGCTCGTCCTTCATTGAATCGCCACGAAGTGCCATAACATTGTCAATACCCAAATAATGACAATCTACCAATACATACTCCGTTTCTTCTTTAGTAAATCCGCCACATAATAAATGTGGAATGGCATCTACTTGATACTTATGCATAATAGAAGCACAAATACCTACAGTTCCCGGACGCATGCGCGTAATCCGTTTATCAAGTAATCCGTTTCCTTTATCAATATACACGTATTCCTCACGCGAGGTAGTAACATCAATAAATGGTGGATTGAACTCCATTAACGGATCAATATTATTGTATAAATCTTGAATATTTTTTCCTTTTTTTGGCGGTATCACCTCAAACGAAAACAATGTTTTTCCGTTGGCTTGTTTTATATGGTCTGTTACTTTCATAACTTGTTTTTATCTTTTCGGCAATTTCCGAAAGTATTTTTTTATTTGTCTTTTACGGATTTTAATGGTTAAAACGATAGCTGTAAACGCTTTTTTACCGCTTCATAATCTTCTAGATATTCCCAATAAATCCAACGGCCGTCAATATAATCGGTTAAAATGTATTTTTCACTAACCGATTTTATTCTATTTATAGCCACTAGTTTTTTTGAAAATTTGTCTGAGGGCACATGCTCTAAGTGTTCTTTTCTTTTAGAGTCGTATCCATGTGAAATAATATAACTTCCTAAGGTTAATTCTATAAATGCTGTATTCATGTTTTAATTATTCGTCAGCTATATTTGCATGTAGCCATTTTCTAGCTTGGTCTTTATCGATACCTTTTCGGTTAGCATAATCTGTTAGCTGATCATCTGTAATTTTCCCCAATCCGAAATACTTAGCTTCTGGATTGGCAAAATAATACCCTGAAACCGCTGCCGCTGGCCACATAGCTAAACTTTCCGTTAATTTTACTCCAATAATTTTTTCTATATCTAATAGTTCCCAAATGGTTTCTTTCTCTAAATGATCTGGACAAGCTGGATAGCCTGGCGCCGGACGAATACCTTTGTAACTCTCCTTAATCAAATCATCGTTACTTAAATCTTCATTTGCCGCATACCCCCAATGCTTAACACGTACTTGCTTATGTAAATATTCAGCAAAAGCTTCAGCAAACCTATCGGCAATAGCTTGTGTCATAATTGCATTGTAGTCATCATGCTTTTCTTTATAGCTCTCAGCCAATTCTTGTGCTCCAAAAATAGCTACACAAAAAGCACCAATATAATCTGTTTTACCAGAATCTTTAGGCGCAATAAAATCAGCTAAAGCATGATTAGGCACACCTTCGCGTTTTTTTAATTGCTGACGTAAAGTTCTAAAAACAGCAACTTCTTTGCCTTTCTTTTGTACCAAAATATCATCATCATTAATGCTATTTGCTTCAAACAATCCGAAAATGCCTTTGGGCTTCAACAACTGTTTAGCAATAATATCTTGAACCATTGCCTTGGCATCCTCATAAAGCTGGGTAGCTTGCTCACCAACCACATCATCATTCAAAATATCAGGAAACTTACCATGCAAATCCCAACTTCTAAAAAACGGACTCCAATCTATAAAAGGCTCCAATTCCTTTAAACTTAATTGCTTTAGCATTTGAACCCCTAATTCTTTAGGTTTTACTATTTCAGATGTTTCCCAATCAATGCTATATTTTCTTTGCCGAGCTTCCCTGATTGAAATATATGATTTTTCTTTGCCGCGTTTTAAAAACTTGGATCTAAACTCATCATAATCTTTCTTCAGCTTAGCCACGTATTCATGAGCCGTTTTCTTATTCAGCAAATCGCCAACAACAGTTACCGCTCTAGAAGCATCATTTACATGTACTACGGCATTATCATACTGCGTATCTATTTTAACAGCTGTATGCGCTTTTGAGGTTGTTGCTCCTCCAATTAATAAGGGTACTTCAAAATTTTGACGCTGCATTTCTTTAGCCAAATACACCATTTCATCTAATGATGGTGTGATTAAACCTGATAAGCCAATAGCATCTACACGCTCTGAAATAGCAGTTTCAATAATCTTCTCTGGCGGTACCATAACCCCTAAATCAACAATTTCATAGTTGTTACAAGCTAAAACTACACTCACAATATTTTTACCAATATCATGCACATCGCCTTTTACAGTAGCCATTAGTATTTTACCAACAGGCTCTGATTTATCAGACTTTTCAGCTTCAATAAAAGGATTCAAATACGCCACAGCCTTTTTCATAACACGCGCCGATTTTACTACCTGTGGCAAGAACATTTTTCCTGCTCCAAATAAATCGCCCACCACATTCATTCCTATCATTAAATGCCCTTCAATCACATCAATAGGCTTTTCAGCTTCTTGTCTGGCCTGCTCAATATCTTCAAGAATAAACGCATCAATACCTTTTACTAAGGCATGGGTTATCCTATCTTGCAAAGGCATTTCTCTCCAAGAAAGGTCCAACGCTTTTTCAACTTTTGTCCCTTTTACGGTTTCGGCAAATTCTAATAAACGCTCGGTAGCATCATCGCGCCTATCAAGAATGACATCTTCTATATGCTCTAAAAGGTCTTTTGGAATATCATCATACACTTCTAGCATTGCCGGGTTTACAATACCCATATTCATACCTGCCTGAATGGCATAATATAAAAATACCGAGTGCATAGCTTCACGCACAATATTGTTCCCTCTGAAGGAGAATGATACGTTACTTACACCACCGCTTACACTAACATTTTCAAGATTTTCTCTAACCCACCGTGTGGCTTCAATAAAGTCAATGGCATTTTTTCTATGCTCTTCCATCCCTGTTGCCACAGGAAAAATATTTAAATCGAAAATAATGTCCTCAGAAGGGAAGCCCACTTTATTTACTAAAATATCATAAGAACGCTGTGCGATTTCAATTCGACGCTCGTAGTTATCGGCTTGCCCCACTTCATCAAAAGCCATAACTATTACAGCAGCTCCATAACGTTTAATCTGGGTGGCTTCCCAGATAAATTTTTCTTCGCCTTCTTTTAAGGAAATAGAATTAACTACACATTTCCCTTGAACCACTTGCAGACCAGCCTCAATGATGTCCCATTTAGAAGAGTCTATCATAATAGGCACACGACAAATATCAGGCTCAGCTGCAATCAGGTTTAAAAACCGAACCATCGCTTCTTTACCATCAATAAGACCATCGTCCATATTAATATCAATAATTTGTGCACCACCATCTACTTGATGGCGTGCAATATCAAGCGCTTCGTCAAACTGTTCTTCTTTTATTAAACGCAAAAACTTACGTGACCCTGCAACATTGGTTCGTTCTCCTACGTTTATAAAATTGCTGTTTTCATTTAAAACCAAAGGTTCTAAACCAGACAATTTCATGTATTTCGTTTGTTTTATCTTCATTACTTATAATGTTCTACCGTTGGAAATGGTTCATAAAAATGATGCAATAAAGCCTTCCATTCTTGATATTTTTCTGATTGACGAAATCCAATTTCATGATCCTCAATCGTTTTCCAGTTCACTAATAATATATATTTATCAACTTCTTCAATACATTTCTTTAAATCATGAGACACATACCCTTTCATTGATGTAATAATCCTTTCGGCTTTTTTAAAGTTTTCCTCAAATGCTTTAGATTGTCCAGTCTTTACATTCAATATCGCTACTTCTAAAATCAAGATATCTTGTATTATAGTTCAGCTTCAACAGCTATTTTACGAGGCTTGTATTTTGCAGCAATTTCAGCAATCACACGAATATGGTCAGGCGATGTTCCGCAACATCCTCCAATGATGTTGATTAAATTTTTCTTTAAATATTCTTCTATTTGCTCACCCATTTCTTCTGGAGATTCGTCATATTCTCCAAAGGCATTTGGCAATCCGGC
The DNA here is from genome assembly GCF_006265225.1 of Allotamlana fucoidanivorans. Taxonomy (GTDB): domain Bacteria; phylum Bacteroidota; class Bacteroidia; order Flavobacteriales; family Flavobacteriaceae; genus Allotamlana; species Allotamlana fucoidanivorans. The sequence goes on from NZ_VDCS01000003.1 coordinate 287,216, forward strand.
ATTAGGGTGTGCTGAAATGGCAAAATCGGTTTTATTAGCAATAGCTTCTAAATGAGGCTGTAGCAAATTAGCTCCTAATGCACAGTTGAAACCAATTGATAACAACGGAATATGCGACACTGAAATTAAAAAAGCCTCTGCGGTTTGTCCTGATAAGGTTCTTCCTGAAGCATCCGTAATGGTACCACTCAACATGATAGGAATATCTATATTTCTTTCTTCTTTTACCTGCTCTATGGCAAACAAAGCCGCCTTGGCATTTAAGGTATCAAACACTGTTTCAACCAATAATAAATCTACGCCGCCATCAACCAAAGCTTCAACTTGCTGTTTATAGGCTATCCGTAATTCATCAAACGTTACTGCTCTATATCCTGGATCATTCACATCGGGAGACATACTTGCTGTACGGTTTGTTGGACCAATAGAACCACCTACAAAACGTGGTTTATGAGGTTCTTTAGCTGTAAACTCATGCGCTACTTCTTTAGCAATTTTAGCTGATTCATAATTTAATTCATATACCAAATCTTCCATTTGGTAATCAGCCATGGCAATAGTGGTTCCTGAAAAAGTATTGGTTTCTACAATATCGGCTCCGGCTGCAAAATACTTTCCATGAATGGCTTTTATGGCCTCAGGTTGCGTAATAGATAACAAATCATTGTTACCCTGCAACGGTATGGGGTAATCTTTAAAGCGCTCACCGCGAAAATCGTCTTCGGTGAATTTATAGGCCTGTAGCATGGTTCCCATGGCGCCATCTAAAACCAAAATTCGCTCTTTTAAAGCTTTATGTATGTTCGACATTTTTGATATTATTTTAAGCGTATAATATCATCAAGAAAAGTAAAAACACTTTCGTTATCTGTCTGATTGTTTGAGATATTAAAATACATTCAATATAAAAACTCTGAACAAGCAGTAGAACGTAGCACCTTCTTTACAAGTTAAAGGGTTGCCAAGGTTTCATTGGGTCTATTCCCTCTACCTTTCTTGATAACACTAATACATTTATGAACTGGTGCACAAAAATAACACATATATTTTATATAATCCTAAGTTTGTCTAAAATAAGACCAATCCTGTTTTTATATTACTTTATTTTTAATCGACGAGACGTTTCTCTTCCAAAACCCTTAATAAAAATAGAATCTTTGGTAAACTGTACAACTGAAAATGCAGTGGAATCTTGAGTATCTAACATCCCTTTAAAGGTTAGGTAATGGACTCCATCTTTTACTGCATAATCTCCCGCATGGTTATGTCCGTTAAAATAAAACTTAACATTTTCATAGGGTTGAATTAGTTTTTGAAATTCTTTAAAATTCCAAAGGTTATGCAAATCCCTTTCTCTAATGGCTGGAAAATGACAATAAATACCTACATGCTCATCATTAACAATTGCTTTATCTAGCTCAGATTTTATCCATTGTAACTGTTCATGACTTAAACCTCCATTCCAAACAGCAACGTTTGGTAAGTTGTCACTTTTAAGTTGATTAAAAAGCGAATCGGTTTGCTTTATTTTATGGGGTTCTGCACCATAAAAACTCAGCTCATTACCATCCAAAACTATAAATCGCCAATTGAATTTCTTAAAGCTATAATATCTTGTTTTAAGTCCCATTTTATTAGGAACAAACCGCTTTAAAGAATCGGCTACACTAAAATCATGATTTCCTAAAACATGCCTTTTTTCCGATTTCAAGGCATTCCAAATTGGTAAAACAGTATCAAAACTGGCAAAACCTCTATCAATAAAATCTCCTAAATGAATGGTATATTCCAAATCTTTTGTATTCAAGAAATCTACAGCAACTTGCAATTTTTGTTTTGCAGCTTTATAAAACCTTGGCGCTTGGGTTTCACAGGCACAATATTGGCAATCAGCAATTACGCCTATTTCAAAACTACCATCAGATTTATCCGTTGATGTTTTACACGCAAAAACTAATAAACCAATTATTAACAAGGCCTTCTTCATAATCCATTGATATTGTTACTTTACTCAAATAATGTTGAGGACAAATACCTATCGCCTCTATCACAAATGATAGCTACAATAACCCCTTCATTTATTTCCTCTGCTATTTGCAAGGCACAATATACAGAACCACCGCTACTCATACCAGCAAACACACCTTCTTCTTTGGCAAGTTTTATGGTAGTATTTTTTGCTTCTTCCTCAGACACATCTACCACGATATCCACCTTTTTCGGATTAAAAAACTTAGGTACATATTCTGGTGACCACTTTCTAATACCTGGTATTCTAGCCCCATCAGCTGGTTGTGCACCAACAATAGTCACATTACTATTCTGCTCTTTCAAATAAGCAGAAACACCCGTTATGGTTCCCGTGGTTCCCATAGCCGACACAAAATGAGTGATTTTTCCGTTAGTAGCTTCCCATATTTCAGGACCTGTAGTTTTGTAATGTGCTTTCCAATTATCGTCATTTTCAAACTGGTTTAAAAGCACATAGCCTTTTTCATCTCTTAGCTTAAACGCCAAATCTCGTGATCCTTCAATACCAACGTCGGCAGGGGTTAAAATAACTTCTGCACCATAAGCACGCATGGTCTTTACGCGCTCTTCGGTAGAATTTTCAGGCATGATTAACACCATATTTATACCTAATAATTTTGATATAAAAGCCAATGCAATCCCTGTATTTCCACTAGTTGCTTCTACTAAAGTTCCTCCTTTTTTTACATCCCCTCGCTTTATTGCTTCATTAATCATATTAAAGGCTGGTCGGTCTTTTACGCTTCCGCCCGGGTTATTGCCCTCTAATTTTAAAAATAAACGAACGCCTTTTTTATTGATTAGATGTGTTGCTTCTACAAGGGGGGTATTGCCAATTTGGCCAATGATACTATTTTCGAATGCCATTCTTCTTGGGTCTAATTTTAATCTCAGTTTGATAGGTTACTAATGAATTTTCTGGAACAGATTCTGTAATCCAAACATTGGCGCCAATAATACTATTTGCACCTATTACAATATCGCCTCCTAATATGGTTGCATTGGCATAAATACAAACATTAGCTTCTATTGTTGGGTGCCGTTTTGTAGAAGCTAAACTTTTAGCTACAGAAATACCGCCTAATGTAACACCCTGATAAATTTTTACACCTTTTCCAATAATAGAGGTTTCTCCTATCACAATACCTGTTCCATGATCTATATAAAAAGACTCGTCTATTGTGGCTCCTGGATGAATATCAATTCCTGTTATGCCATGAATATATTCACTCATCATTCTAGGTAAAATATAAACACCCAATTCATGTAAAGCATGACTTAACCGATAAATTGAAATGGCATGAAATCCTGGATAAGCCATATATATTTCTTCTAAACTATGTGACGCAGGGTCATTTTTTTCAAAAGCTATAGCATCTAAATCTAGTTTTCTTCGTATTTCGGGGAGCTCAGTTTTAAATGCCTCCCAAATAGATAATCCGTTTTCAACTTTAAGTTTTAAAAGGATTTTCAAAAATGTCGTTTCTAAATAGTCTTGATGTTCCACTTCTTGTTCGCAATCAAACAACGAATAAAAGAGTCTTTTTGTAAAGGTCTTTACTGTATCTTTCAAACAAACATTATAACTTTTCATATATGTGTTGGCTTTTTTTCTGTTTATAAAAATAGTCTGTAAATATTTATAAACTTACTTTTTATTGTAAAAACTAAAATCCTGCAAGATGTTAAATAATCTTGCAGGACTGTACTATTATCAATAATCTAAAAATTTAATTTATAGCTTGAACTACAGCTTTTGGCGCTTCTTTTCTTGACCCGTCAAAACCATCAATTCCACTTACGGTTGTATATTTCAAAACGTACTTTTTACCAGGATTGATAATTCTATAAGCTGCCTGACACATTAACGTAGCCTCATGGAAACCACAAAGAATTAATTTTAACTTCTCAGGATACGTATTCACGTCTCCAATGGCAAAAATACCAGGAATATTGGTTTGATAGTTTAACGAATTATCTACTTTAATGGCATTCTTTTCAATCTCTAGTCCCCAATTTCCAATAGGTCCTAATTTTGGTGACAATCCAAATAATGGAATAAAATGATCGGTCTCAACACGAGTTGCCTCCCCTTCTTTAACATAGGTTACCGCTTCGATATTACCCTCACCATGAAGTTCAGTAACTTCTGCAGGTGTTATTAAATTAATTTTTCCTCCTTGAGTTAGTTCTCTAACTTTTTCAACCGAATCTAACGCCCCTCTAAACTCATTTCTTCTGTGAATTAACGTTACTTCTGAAGCTACATCAGTTAAAAAGATACTCCAATCTAAGGCAGAATCACCACCTCCAGAAATGACAACACGCTTATTTCTGTAAAATTCAGGATCTTTAATAATGTATTCTACACCATTATCCTCATAATCTACTATGCCTTCAATAGCTGGTTTTCTTGGTTCAAAAGATCCCAAACCACCGGCAATAGCCACCACTGGCGCATGGTGCTTTGTGCCTTTGTTTGTGGTTACAATAAAAGAACCATCTTCTTGTTTATCAATAGTTTCGGCACGCTCACCCAAAGTAAAACCTGGCTCGAATTGCTTGCCTTGTTCCAACAAGTTTTTGGTTAAATCACCCGCTAAAATCTCAGGAAACCCAGGAATATCATAGATGGGTTTTTTAGGATAAATCTCTGAACACTGGCCACCAGGCTGTGGCAATGCGTCAATTAAATGACATTTTAGTTTTAATAACCCTGCTTCAAAAACGGTAAATAACCCAGTTGGTCCTGCTCCGATAATAAGTATATCAGTCTTGATCATCTTATGATTCTTTTTTTTGTATTAATCCTTTTGTGAATTCGTTAAGTGTTTCCACTTTTTCTTCAAAATCACCTTTTATTGTTTTTCTGTATTCGTTCAAATTTTTCACTAAATCGTCTATGTTTTCAGGAATTACTTCCTCAAAAAATTGCCTTAAACGTTTAGCGGTAGTTGGCGATTTTCCATTGGTAGAAATAGCCACTTTTACATTACCTTTTGTTACAATCCCTCCCATATAAAAATCACAATATGGTGGATTATCAGCCACATTTACCAAAATGCTTTGTTGTCTACAATGCTTATGTACATTCAGGTTGACTTTTGGCTTGTTGGTGGTTGCCACCACAATATGTTTTCCTTTAAGATGTTTTTTCTTGTACTTCTTTTTAATTAAAGTTACATCACCAGTCTTGGCCAAAGCTATAGTTCCTTCCCTAAACATTGGGGATACCATTGTTACATGTGCATCGGGGCTCGATTTTAAAAGAAACGTTAATTTTTCTTCGGCAACAAAACCACCACCTACAATAAGCACCTGTAAACTTCTGGCTTTTAAAAAAATAGGATACAAATTATTTCTTTCTTCCATATCCTACTTTTCTGCTATCTCATTATAAATAGAACTCAATGTAGCACGCTCTTTTACCACATCACCAATAACAATGATTGCTGGTGATGATAATTGTTTTTCTGCAACAATACTTTCAATAGTATTTATGGTTCCTATACCTACATTTTCATCTTGTCTAGTTCCATTTTGAATAACAGCCACAGCCGAATCTTGCTTGTTTGCTTCGGAAAAAATCTTTACAATCTCACCAAGCTTACTCATTCCCATTAAAATAACTACCGTGGCGTTTGATTTGGCTGCCAAAGCTACATCACTTGACAATTTATGCTTCTTCGTGGTACCAGTAATGACCCAGAAACTTTCGGAAGCACCTCGTTTTGTTAATGGAATACCTTGATAAGCTGGCACCGCTACAGACGATGATATACCTGGCACTACATAAGTTTCCAATCCAAATGCTCTTACATAATCTATTTCTTCAGCACCACGCCCAAAAATAAAAGGGTCACCACCTTTTAATCTTACTACATGTCCTTTTTCTTTTGCTTTTGAGACAATCAATTCATTGATTTGTTCTTGCTGAAATGCATAACACCCCTTACGTTTTCCCACAAAAATAAGCTCCGTATCTTGAGAGGTATATTTTAATAGATTTTCGTTTATAAGCGCATCAAAAAGTATCACATCGGCAGATTCAATAGCCTTAATAGCCTTAAGGGTTATTAAATCTTCATCGCCAGGACCTGCGCCTACAACCGTTAGTTTGGGTGTTTTCAAGTTCATTATATAATTTTAGACCGCTTTTGCAGCATTAGTTTCAACTGCTCTGAAAGCTCTTACTTTTTGTAAAAACTGATTTGCTTGTTCAATATATTTTGATGCAAAGTCTTCAGAAGGAGCAAATTTATTAATTTGATACACTAATTCTGAAAAAGAAACGTTGCCCAACTCAATTTTTTCACTTTCAACAAAAATCTCATCAAATTGTGCGATAATACCAGCATGGGTATTTGTTTTCTTGTTTTCTGCTAATAATAATGCTTTTGCTGAATTTACCAACGAGCTATACGCATGATAAATAGCACTTGAATACACTTTATTTCTTAAAGCTTCTTTAGCATTCTCAATTTTTTCTTCGCTCTCTAAAAATAAGGTAGCAATTAAATCAATGACCACACCAGCACATTCCCCTATACCAATCTCTTTTACATATTTCTCTTCCGTACCCCAATCAATAAAATCACTTTCAGTTAAATTACTAACATCTTGTAAATCTTGTAAAAAGTCATAGAAATACCTTTCACCTTTTTCTTTATAGTACGCAACAAACTTCTTCCCTTTGGCATTAGCCTCATAATCATTCAAGATTCTCCTTAAAGCTTCGGGTCCTCTTCTACTTGGTACCTTCACCACTTTATCTGCAAAAACACCATTTCCATCACCTAAATTACCGCCACCTAATAATACTTGTAATGCGGGAGCTACTAATTTATCTGGTGTACGAACAGACATTCCTTGAAACCCAATGTTGGCCATATTGTGCTGTCCGCAAGCATTCATACATCCACTAATTTTAATCACTAAATCTTCGTTGCTTAAATACTGTGGATATTCTGCTTTTATAACGCGCTCTAATTCATCAGCAATTCCAGTACTACTTGCAATACCCAAATTACAAGTATCTGTACCTGGACAGGCTGTGATATCAACCGCTTTGTTATAACCTGCTTCAACAAACCCTAATTTTTCTAACTCATGATAGAAAAATGGCACTAGTTCCTCTTTTACATAAGGAATCAATATATTTTGACGTAATGACAAACGAATTTCTCCCGCCGCATAATTTTCAACTAAATCTGCTAAAAGCCTTGCCTTATCCGTGTAAAAATCTCCTAAAAGCACCTTTATACCTATAGCCACATACCCCTCTTGTTTTTGAGGCACTAAGTTTGTGCTTTTCCAAGTTTCAAAAGCTTGCTCATCTTTGATAGTAACTTCTGGAACATTAGATACCACAACTGGCTGAGCATATTCATAGGCATCAGCATCAATAGCTACTGATTTTAAGGCTATAGCATTTTGCTCAGCTTCAACTAAATTTTTAAAAGCCTCTAAACCAATATCCTTAATTAAGAATTTCATACGCGCTTTGGCTCGGCTTTTACGCTCACCATAACGATCAAAAATTCTTAAAACACCTTCCATTACTGGAATGATTTTATCCGTTGGTAAGAAATCAAATAACACATCAGCGTGACGTGGCTGTGATCCTAAACCACCTCCAAGCAATACTTTAAAGCCGCGTTGTCCTTCTTGTATTTTAGCTATAAAACCAAGGTCATGCAAGTATGACAATCCCGTATCGTCATCAGAAGCTGAGAAAGACACTTTAAACTTACGCCCCATTTCCTGACAAATTGGGTTTCTCAAAAAGAACCTAAATAGAGCATCCGCATAAGGAGATACATCAAATGGCTCATTAACATCAATACCAGCAGTTTCACTAGCTGTTACGTTTCTCACGGTATTACCACAAGCTTCTCTTAAGGTAATTTCATCTCGCTCAAGTTCAGCCCACAGCTCTGGCGTTCTATTCAAGTCTACATAATGAATTTGAATATCTTGACGTGTTGTGATATGTAATCGCCCACGAGAATATTCATCAGATACTTCTGAAATTCTACGTAACTGATTACTTTTCACTTTCCCATATGGTAATTTAATACGAATCATTTGTACGCCCTCTTGACGTTGACCGTAAACACCACGTGCTAAACGAAGGCTTCTAAATTTTTCTTCATCAACCTTACCGTTGTGAAAAAGCTCAATTTTATTTGCTAAATCGATGATATCTTTTTCAACTACTGGATTTTCTATTTCTGTTCTAAAACTTTGCATTCCTCTGCTAACCTCCCAACGGGAAGGAATTTGTTAGTTTGACTATATTATTATTTGTTAAGCTGCTTTTATTCTATTGGATAAATCCCGCGCCAACGGTATTATTTGACTGCGGATCAATAAGAATAAAAGACCCATTAGTTCTATGATTTTTAAACTGATCATAAAAAATAGGTTTGTTCAATTTAAATGATATTGAAGCAATATCATTAACACCTATACTTGTTACACCTTCTTCAATGCCTGAATAATCAGGGTGAATTTTATGATTAATCTTATCAACCTTAGCCAATACTTTATTAATCCCATGTTGAACAATGTATTTGCCACCTGTATTTAATTGGGTAGCATCCATCCAACACACATTCGCTGTAAACTGTTTTTCAATAGTTGGTAAATCACCATCCTTAACAATCATATCACCTCTACTTACATTGATATCATCTTCTAAAGTGATGGTTACTGACGAACGTCTTGAAGCCGTTTCATATTTTTCATCATAGAAATAAATCTCTTTGATTTTTGATTTGGTCATTGATGGTAACACCACAACGGCATCACCAACGCTTAAATTTCCTCCGTAAACTTTACCAGCATAACCTCTAAAATCATGGAATTCTTCTGTTTTTGGACGAATCACATACTGCACTGGAAAACGCGGAGTACCTGTATTAAAGATATCGGCTTTATCTAATTGCTCTAAATGCTCTAGCAAAGCTTCGCCTTTATACCAAGGCATTTTATCTGTGGTGTTTACTACGTTATCACCTTTTAATGCACTAATGGGAATAAACGTAATTTTTTGTCCTTGATAATCACGCTTACTCATTAACGCTTCAAAATCGGCTTTAATTTTGTTATAAACCTCTTCAGAATAATCTACTAAATCCATCTTATTGATAGCAACCACTACATCTTTTATTCTCAATAAATTATTGATAAAAAAGTGACGATTAGTTTGCTCAATCACGCCTTTTCTTGCATCAATTAATATGATTGAGGCCTGTGATGTTGAGGCTCCAGTAACCATGTTTCTGGTATACTCTACATGACCAGGAGTATCGGCAATGATATAACTTTTCTTCTTGGTTGAAAAATAGATATGCGCTACATCTATAGTAATACCTTGTTCTCTTTCAGCAACTAAACCATCTGTTGCTAAAGAAAAATCTAAGTAATCATAACCACGTTGTTTACTTGTTTTTTCAATAGCCTCTAACTTATCTGTAGTTAAAGATTTTGTATCATAGAGAATACGTCCTATTAACGTACTTTTCCCATCATCTACACTTCCTGCTGTTGCTATTTTTAATACTTCCATTTTATACTGTTGTTGGTTGTTGGTTTCTGGTTAGCAGGTTTCCCTATTAACCTTTTATATTCAACAACTTATATTATAATTTATTTTTTTGAAAATGTTTGCTTATTTAAATTACCTTTAATAGATAACTAACAACCATTAACCATTTTAAAAATACCCTTGTTGTTTACGTTTTTCCATAGCTGCTTCAGAGCGTTTATCATCTATACGTGCGCCACGCTCTGAAATAGTCGATTCTCTAATCTCTTCAACTACCTTATCAATAGTAGACGCTTCTGACAACACCGCTGCTGTACAACTCATATCCCCTACCGTTCTAAAACGCACCATTTCTTCAATAACCTCTTCATGATCATCTCTATAAACCACATCATCTTCCGCCGACCAAATCATACCATCTCTTAAGAATACTTTACGTTTATGTGCAAAATATATAGAAGGAATTTCAATGTTTTCTTTCTCTATATAAGACCATACATCTAACTCGGTCCAATTTGAAATTGGAAACACACGAACATTTTGCCCATGCTCTATCTCTCCATTCAACATATCAAACAACTCTGGGCGCTGATTTTTTTCATCCCATTGACCAAAATCATCACGTACAGAAAAAATACGCTCTTTAGCTCTAGCCTTTTCTTCATCACGACGTGCACCACCAATACAAGCATCAAACTTAAACTCTTCAATAGCATCAAGAAGTGTTGTAGTTTGTAACATATTTCTACTAGCATACCTTCCTGATTCTTCTTTTACCTTACCTTGGTCTATAGAATCTTGCACATTTCTTACAATTAATTCTAAACCTAACTCTTCAACCAATCGGTCTCTAAATTCTATGGTTTCAGGAAAATTATGTCCTGTATCGATATGCATTAAAGGGAATGGCACTTTTGCTGGATAAAATGCTTTTACAGCCAATCTTACCAAAGTAATTGAATCTTTTCCTCCTGAAAATAACAACACAGGTTTTTCAAATTGCGCTGCAACTTCTCTCATAATGTATATCGCTTCATTTTCTAACGAGTTGATATGTGATGTATCTTTATTCATAATTGTGTTTCAATTCGCTTTCGCGGAACTATTTTTTATTGATTAGGCGTGTAAACCACACTCTCTATTTGCTAATGCTTTGGTTGGATCAAAATATTTAAACTCATTAGGAAGGCTATTCTCTTTTAAATACCCATCTAATTTCTCATCAGACCAAAAGTAAAACGGACTTACCTTTAAAACACCATCTTTACTTAAACTAAAAATCCCTATGCTATCTCTAAATGCGGTTTGCCCCTGACGTAAATTTGTAAACCAAACTTTAGGTTTATGCTCATCCATAGCTCTTTTAAAAGGCTCTAGCTTCACCTGCTCAGTAAACAAAGCATGTTCAGGATCATCAACAGCAGGTATTCCCAATACTACATCTCTATGCGCCGAAGTTTGCTTTGGGACATACAAAAACACATTTAGATTTAAATCTTTTATCACCTGCTCTGCATGCCTGTATGTTTGTGGTGTATTATATCCTGTATCACACCACACGACTGGCAACGTTGCTTCTACCTGAGTTACAGCATGCAATATTGCCGCTTCATACGGCCTAAAATTAGTAGTCACCACCGCTTTTTGACTTAACTCAAGTGCTTTTTCTACAATTGATTTCGGCGTCGCCTCTTTAAACGCTTTGTTTAACTCTTGTATTTGATTCTCTGTAAACATTGTTTAATTTTTTATTTTCCCCACTTAATAGAATTCCAAACTCGTTCATGGAAAAAGTATAACACCATTTTAGTGATTAATTCAATACCTCCTATTGAAAAAGCCAAATCTAATTTACCCGTTATTATCCAAGAAATTAATACCGTATCTAAAGTTCCTATTGTTCTCCAGCTAAGTGACTTTACAACACTTCTTAGCGGTTTTTCACTAGTAGTATCCTCTTTATACGTAGACTTTTCTTTACTTTTTAATAACATTTGTCCTATCATTTGTCGTTGAATTATATTAATCCTATCAGTTTAGTAGGGATTACAAAAGTAATACTTTTTTTTACTTTACAAACTCTATTTTTTAATTTTTAGATTTTTTGTGTTTTTTTAAGTAATACGCAGGAAACTTTTTAAGAGAATAAAAGAAAAAATGATTATTTGCTAATTTATTCTTCAGACAAATCGGCTAAGGTTGTGTTTCTAAACACTTTAAGTGTGCTATCTCTAACCTCAATCATTAATTTATGTACACTACATTTATGCTCATCAGGGCAGTCATCACACTTTTCATAAAAGTTTAAACTCACGCACGGCACCATAGCAATAGGCCCCTCTAACACTCGCATAACATCGGTCATTTTTGTTAGCGCGGGAGATTGTCTTAAATAGTACCCCCCGTGCTTCCCTTTTTTTGAGCCTAAAATACCCGCTTTTCTTAACGTTAGCAGAATCCCTTCTAGAAACTTTGGCGGAATACTTTCGCTTTTGGCTATTTCACTAACTCGTACTGGTTCGTCTCCTTGTGTTCTAGCAATAAAAGTTAAAGCCTTTAGTCCGTATTTCGTTTTTTTAGATAGCATGTCTTTAAGATAACTTTTTTAAAGCCTGTTCAATATCAGAAATAATATCATCGATATGCTCTAAACCAAGCGAACAACGCACCATTCCGTCAGTTATACCCGCTGCTGCTTTAACATCGGCCTCAACCTTAGCGTGTGTAGTACTTGCTGGATGTGTTACAATGGTTCTGGTATCCCCTAAATTGGCCGATAGTGAGCACATCTTTATAGCATCAAAGAAAGCACGACCGCCTTCTAAACCACCTTTTACTTCAAAAGCTACGATACTTCCACCTAATCGCATTTGTTTTTTGGCTATGTCATGTTTAGGATGCGATTTTAGAAACGGATATTTTACCCATTTTACCTTTGGATGCGACTCCAAATACTCGGCAAGTTTTAATGCATTTTCACAATGCCTATCTACCCTTACTGCAAGTGTTTCTAATGATTTGGACAACACCCAGGCGTTAAAAGCACTCATTGAAGGTCCTGTTAGTCTTGAGAATAAATATATTTCGCGAATCAATTCTTTTTTCCCTACAGTAATACCACCAAGTACTCGCCCTTGTCCGTCCATTAATTTCGTGGCCGAATGGATTACTAAATCAGCACCAAATTTAATAGGGTTTTGCAAATATGGTGTAGCAAAGCAATTATCAATTACTAACAACAAACCATGCTTTTTACAAATAGTGCTTAAAAATTCTAAATCTAAAACATCAACTCCCGGATTGGTAGGTGTCTCTGCATAGATAAACTTTGTATTAGGTTGAATTAAATTTTCGATAGTTTCCACCTCATCAATATTGAAATACGAACATTCAATATTCCATTTTGGGAAATACTTGGTAAACAAACCATGAGTTGCTCCAAACACAGAGCTGCACGACACCACATGATCACCTGCATCAAGCAAGGTAGCAAAGGTTGAAAACACAGCAGCCATACCACTTGCAAAAGCAAAACCAGCTTCTGCACCTTCCATCAAACATACTTTATCTACAAATTCATTGACATTAGGATTGCTGTATCTACTATATAAATCACGTTGTTTCTCTTCTGCAAATGATGCGCGCATTTCTTCTGCATCATCAAACACAAACCCCGAGGTTAAGTATAACGGCACCGAATGTTCAGAAAACTGAGTGGTTTCTGATTGTGTACGAATAGCTTCTGTTTCAAACTGCTTTTTACTCACTTTACTTTTTTTATGATCAATACAATTGACCTATTTACAAGACGACATAACGTCTAAATTCATTTTATTTTCGATAATCTTAAAATATCTCCAAAAACACCTCTAGCAGTTACCTCGGCTCCTGCTCCAGCTCCTTGAATTACAATAGGCTGTTCACCATATGATTCTGTAAATATCTCAAAAATAGCATCAGATCCCTTTACATGTCCCAGGGTGCTATCTTCTGGCACTGAAACTAATTTCACCTCTAAAACACCTTTATCTTGAGATAAATCACCAGACAAATCACCCACATAACGTAGTACGTGCCCCGGTTTTTGTTCGTCTTTTAGTTTTTGATACCTTACATCCAGCACTTCTAATTGCGACAAAAATTCTGCTACAGAAATGTCTCTATAAGCTTCTGGAATAAGATTTAGCACCTCAACATCTTCAAATTCATTTTGTAAATCTAATTCTCTAGCCAAAATTAGTAATTTTCTCGCTACATCATTTCCTGAAAAGTCTTCTCGCGGATCTGGCTCGGTAAAACCCTTGTCTACTGTTTCTTTAATAATGGCACTAAATGGCTTTTCTTCTACCGAAAAATTATTAAACAAGTAACTTAAGGTTCCTGAAAACACGCCTCTAATACGTGTAATATTTTCACCTGATTCGTGCAATAATTTAATGGTATCAATCAAAGGTAATCCTGCTCCAACTGTGGTTTCATATAAATATTCCTTATTATGCTCTTTTAAATTAACGCGTAAATTGGTGTAAAACTCATGAGAAATCGTGTTAGCAATTTTATTGGATGACACCAAATCAAAACCAGCTTCAACCAAAGGTATGTAGTTTTGATAAAAGGTAGAACTCGCGGTATTATCAACCGCTATTAAATTTTCTAAATGATGTGTTTTGGCAAACGCTATGATATCGTCAATTGAATTTTCAATAGATGACTCTGCTATTTCTTCTTTCCAATTTTCTGAAACCCCATCTTTATTTAAAAGCATTTTTTTAGAGTTAGCTATTGCAAAAACGTTAAGATGAATACCCTTTCTTTTCTCAATATCTTCCTTAGACTTTAAAATTTGATTGATTAAAGCCCCGCCTACACCTCCATGACCAAAAATGGCAATGTTTATTTTTTTAGAAATACCAAAAACTTCACCGTGAATCACATTAACCGCTTTATGCAATTGGTTCTTTTTCACCACCAAACTTACATTCTTTCCTGTTACTGTGTTATTAAAAAGTAACGGTGTAATCTGATTTCTAATTAAAGCATTGAACGGTTTATGAAACGAGCTCAATTCAATACCCACAATGGAGATCACAGATACGTCATCAACCACATCAATTTTATTCACGTCTTGCGAATAAAAATCACTCTCAAACTCCCTCTCAAGCGCCAAAACAGCTTGTGTAGCTTGATCTGCATCTATAATCAACCCTATACCCCGCTCTGAAGACCCTTGAGACACTATACTCACACTGATACCATAATTGCTTAAAGCTCCAAAAATTCTAGCGTCAACACCAATTTTACCCAAAAGCCCTCTTCCTTCAAAATTCAATAACGCCACATTATCAAGAATTGATAATGAAGTTACTTCCTTAGTACTTGGTCGAGCTGTAATTAAGGTACCTTCATCTTCAGGATTAAATGTATTGAGTATTCTTAAGCTGATATTTTTCTCAACTAAAGGAATGATGGTTTTGGCGTGCAATACCGAGGTTCCAAAATTAGCCAACTCGTTGGCTTCACTGAATGACAATTCTCTAATCTGTTTGGCATCAGAAACTAAATTAGGGTCGGCTGTGTAAATGCCGTTTACATGTGTATAATTTTGAAGCTCATCCGCATCTAAAAAATTAGCAATTAAAGCCGCTGTATAATTACTGCCATTTCTGCCTAATGTAGTGGTTTCATTTTTCAAATTTGAAGCAATGAAACCTGTAATTACATTTACCGAATCTTTATGTTTTTTGAAATATGCCTGCGTGTTTTCCTTTGAAAGTTTTGACAATGGTTGCGCATTGCCAAAAGCTTCATCTGTTTTTATTAAATCTCTTGAATCGGTAGCATGTGCGTTAACTCCGCGCTCATTCAAGATGGTTGTGATTAGTTTTACAGACAATAGCTCGCCCTGTGCTAAAATATTATCTTTGGTTTTTTTACTATAATCACGTAACAAACTAACACCTTCAAAAAGCTGATCTAAAACAGAGAACTCTTCTGAAAAATCGACTGATTTTAAAGGTTCAATCTGATAGGTTTTAAAAGCCTCTAAAGCTTCTTTATATGACTTTCCTTTTAAGGCTTTATTTAAAATAGCCTCTAAATCATCGGTTGCCGATCCTCGTGCCGAAACCACTACACAGATACGATCCCCATTTTTTACCTTATTCTCTATGATTGAAAGTACTGTTTCTAATCCTTTTCCATTAGCTAGAGACTTACCCCCAAACTTTAAAACTTTCATGCGTTTTCTTTTTGAATCAGGCACAAAAATGCCTTCAATTATTTTCTCCAGTTGCTCATACTCCATTAAAAAGGCATCATGCCCATGCACCGAATGTATTTCATTATAAGTCACATTAGGATGTGTTAATGCCAGCTGCCTATGAGTTTCTCTATTCTCTTCTGCTGTAAAAAACAAATCGGAGTCCACCCCAATAATATGAATATTAGCCTTTATTGTATCTAAAACATTGAAATCTTCTTTTCTTCCTTTGGTTACATCAATGGTTTTAAGCAATTGATTCATGAGTTTATAAGCCGAAAGCTGAAAACGTTCCTGTAACCTTTTGCCATGGTGCAATAACCAACTCTCCACATTAAAAATCTCTAAATCATCATTTATAGAACGGTGGAAGCGTTCTTTAAAAGATTCTGGGGTTCGATAACACAACATGGCATGCATTCTAGCATCATGTACCGGATTTTTTGAATTCAGCAAAAACTGCTCTTGAATTTGACAGTTGGCAATCAACCAATCGGTAGACTTCCAATCGGTAGCCACAGTCACCAAATTCTCAGTAAAATCTGGTTTATTAACGGCCATTTCCCAAGCTATACCCCCACCTAGTGAGCCACCTATGGTAGCAAACACTTTAGGAATATTTAGTTTTTCAAGACCTAACAGAAATATATTAGCCACATCTCTAGCTACAAAATCCTTATAGTTATCAATGATGAAGCTATCATAACCATTTCCTGGTATATTAAACGCTAAAATAGAATACAACTTGGTATCTATCACTTTATCATCACCAATTAAATCCTTCCACCAGCCATCTTTACCTGCCACATTACTATTACCCGTAAGGGCATGGTTCACTAAAACTATAGGTGCAGTACCTAATGGTTTACCAAACACCTGATAACTCAATTTTATTTGAGGAATGGAAACTTTACTTTCAGTAACAAAGTTTTCAAGAATGATATGTTGTAATGGCGTATCCACTAATATTCAAATTACATTTAACCTGTTTTACTTTGCAGCATCAAACAAGTTATTAATAGTTATATTTTTTCAAAAGCCTGCTTTAAATCCGCTTTTAAATCTTCAATATCCTCAATCCCAACAGACAACCTGATTAAATCTGGCGACACACCTGCCGAAGCCTGAGCCGCTTCATCCAATTGTTGATGGGTGGTACTTGCCGGATGAATAATCAATGATTTTGTATCTCCTATATTAGCTAACAATGAAAATATCTTTGTTTCATCTGCTACGGTCTTTGCCGCTTCAAAACCTGCTTTTGCTCCAAAGGTAACAATTCCGCTTTGTCCTTTAGGTAAATATTTATCTGCTAAAGCTTTATATGTACTACTTTCTAATCCTGGATAATTTACCCATGCCACTTCAGGTTGAGCCTCAAGCCATTTAGCCAACTCTAAAGCATTCTTACTATGCTGCTTGATTCTTACAGGTAAGGTTTCCAACCCTTGAATGATATTAAATGCATTTGTTGGACTTAAGGCGCCACCAAAATCACGTAATCCCTCTAAAATCAATTTGAATGTATAGGAGGCAGCCCCTAAAGTTTCATAATATTTCAATCCGTGATAACCTGCTGAAGGCTCTGTAAATTCCGGAAAATTCCCATTGGCCCAGTCAAAAGTTCCAGCATCAATTATTGCGCCTCCTAACGAAGTACCTTGTCCCCCAATATATTTGGTTAATGAGTGAATAACAATATTTGCGCCGTGCTCAATTGGATTTAATAAAGCTGGTGTTGCCACTGTATTATCTACAATGAAAGGAACGCCTGCTGCTTTTGACACTTCAGCTATTGCCTCTAAATCTAACACATCTAATTTGGGATTTCCTAAGGACTCTACAAAAAAGGCTCTTGTATTATCTTGAACGGCATGTTTAAAATTTTCAGGGTTTGAAGCATCAACAAATGTGGTTGTGATACCTAATCGCGGTAACGTTACGCTTAATAAATTGTATGTTCCGCCATACAAACTACTTGAAGCCACAATATGATCTCCTGCCTTTAACAGCGTTAACAAACCCGTTGAAATCGCTGCTGTACCAGAAGCAAATACTACCGCACCAATACCACCTTCAAGCGCTGCTAAACGTTCCTGTAAAATTTGATTGGTAGGATTATTTAATCTTGTATAAATAAAGCCTAATTCTTGTAGTGAAAACAAATTAGCCGCATGTTCTGAATTATTGAACACATACGATGTAGTTTGATAAATAGGAACCGCTCTTGTTCCGCCAGTTGCACTAGTTTCATGTCCTGCATGAAGCGCGTTTGTTGCAAATTTTTGTGTACTCATTTTTCTAATTTTTTTTGAGTTAATAATTTAATTAATTCAAAAGTCAAAATGCACCTTTTTATAGATGTACTTAATAGAAAAATGTTATAAAGAATTTTAAAATTGCTAAGAGCAATTTTATTATGGTTATCTATCCAAACATCGATAAATGAATCAATATTCAAGTAGAATTTAGCACCTTCTTTAATAAGTTTAAAGGGTTGCTAAGGTTTCATAGGGTCTAATCCCTCCGCCTTTCTTGATAACATCTCAGTAAGTCTTTGAACTTTGTAATTGCAAATATTCGTTCAGAAAAATTAATTTCCAAATTTTTTCAGGTGAAATTTTAAATTTTTGTAAAAATTTAAGAGTTCAACATGCGTTGCTGAAACTTATCTCGAATAATTTGACCTATGGGTTTATTTTCTATTTTAGACTCTAACCATGAGATAATATCTAAATATAAAAACGCACGACTTTGATAAGGATCATCTTCAAATTCCTTAAGTTTTCTATGTAATTTGATGAATTCGTTTTTCACTTCATTCGGATAAATATCCCCCAAACCTCTTAAAAACTTGATAAATTCTTTTTGCACCTCATGCAAATCTTCCATTTTAATTAAAAACTTATAGGTGCTTCTTATTAACACATCAAGATTGTAATCTAATCCTGCTTCATAGTGCGCCACCAAATTCAAAATTCTTGAAAAACACAATAAATCTTCCCGCATTTGAAGCGACCTATTGCTTATAATTTTCTCTAAATAATAAATACATTTTTTATTATCACCAGCCCCAAAGTTCATACACGCCATTTTATAATAAAACACCATAATGTGATGCTCATCAATGCGATCTTTATATACACGAAGACGTTCTAACACCTCATCAACCAAAGGAATGCCTTCTTCAAAACTTCCTTCAATAAAATGTAAGTTAAACTTGTTATTATAAATATATAAAAAGGCTAAACCATCAATATTATCATCGGCTGGAAACCATTTTTGCTGTGTAATATTTTCAAGTTTAAACAATACCTCTTTAAACTTTTCATATTGCCTCAAGTAAAATAACGCTTCCAGCAAATAATGATTTCCTCTTAGAAAAAAGACAGGGTGCAGCACAATCATGTCTTCATTATAATAAAATAAATCCACCCACTTTTTGGCATATTTATAACAGGATAAAAAATCTTGGGTTAAAAAACTATACCACAATTTAGCCTTAAACAACCACAATTTTTCCCTAAAACCTAATTCGTTAATATCATACTTAGGCAATCTATCATTATAATACTCTGTTATACGCTTGGTTTCAGCCTTATTCTTCACATAGCCTGTTTTTAAAAACTGGCCGTATAACTGAAGTGATAAATTAGATAATTTACTAGCCAAAACATTTTGCTGACTTAACTCTTTGGCTTGCACAGACAATTCGTCAGCCCGATTATTTAAACTCCTCGTAATATACTGAGATTCAATAACCTTTTCAAGCTCAACAATTTCATAAGCCACATTTTTCTCTTCATTCGTAATGGCTAAGTTCTTCGCTTTATCTAAAATCTTTAAGCTTTGTTTATAAAGCCCTTTATGATATAAAATGGTTGCAAAATCAAGTTGCTCTCTAATTTGAATGCGAATATCTTGATGAGATGGATTCAAGCGAAGACTTATTAAAATCTGTTTGTATAAATGTGCCTTTAAATTTGAAAGCTGCTGTTTCTTTACAATCCCTTTTTTAAGGATTACGGCTTCATCATAAGATCCCAATTTATCAAGAATATTAAAGAGCATTAAGAATTTTGAATCCTCATTTACCCCTAATCTTCCTACATAAAGTTTAAACTGTCTTTTTTCAGATTTTGAAAGCGACTTAATTAAAATAAACAAATTATCTTTTTGTTCTCTTGTCATAGTTACAAAAACAGATGTAAAACTCTTATTATAAGCTTTTTAACAAAACATTCATTGTGTTTAACATCGTAAAAAACAAATGTAGAATTCCATTTTTACAAAACCAAAATATACATTCGTAAATCAATACGAAAATATATTTTAATAAATGTCTGATAATAGAGTCCAAATTTTTGATACAACCCTAAGAGATGGCGAACAAGTCCCTGGTTGTAAATTGAATACTGAACAAAAATTGATTATTGCCGAACAGCTTGATAATTTAGGCGTTGATATCATCGAAGCTGGTTTTCCAGTATCAAGTCCAGGCGATTTTAAGTCAGTTGAAGAGATTTCAAAAATTGTAAAGAATGCAACCGTTTGTGGTTTAACCCGTTCTGTTGAAAATGATATAAAAGTAGCTGCCGAAGCATTAAAATATGCCAAAACAGCAAGAATCCATACAGGTATAGGAACGTCTGATTCGCATATAAAATTCAAGTTTAAATCGACGCGAGAAGATATCATTGAGCGCGCTGTAAAAGCCGTGGCCTATGCCAAAACGTTTGTAGAAGATGTTGAATTTTACGCTGAAGATGCTGGTAGAACAGATAACGACTATTTAGCGCGTGTTTGTGAAGCGGTAATAAAAGCTGGTGCTACAGTTTTAAATATTCCAGACACCACTGGGTATTGTTTACCACACGAATATGGTGCAAAAATTAAATACTTAAAAGAAAACGTAACTGGTATTGATAAAGCCATTTTATCGTGTCATTGTCATAATGATTTAGGTTTGGCTACCGCCAACTCCATTGAAGGGGTTATTAATGGTGCCCGACAAATAGAATGTACTATTAACGGTATTGGTGAGCGTGCAGGCAATACCGCTTTAGAAGAGGTAGTTATGATTTTAAAACAACACCCTTACTTAAACCTTGATACGGGTATTCAAACCGAAATGCTTTATGGTATAAGCCAATTGGTATCAGACAGTATGGGTATTTATACACAGCCTAACAAGGCCATTGTAGGTGCTAATGCTTTTGCCCACAGTTCTGGTATACATCAAGATGGCGTTATTAAGAATCGTGAAACCTATGAAATTATCGACCCTAAAGATGTGGGTGTAACAGAATCGGCCATTGTACTTACCGCTAGAAGTGGTAGAGCGGCTTTAGCCTACCGAGCCAAAAATGTAGGATACGAGTTAACCAAACTTCAATTGGATGAAATTTACACAGATTTCTTAGATTTTGCTGATAAGAAAAAGGAAGTAGATGATAATGATATTCATAAAATCATTGAAAGCAGCAAGATTTATAAAGAAATTACATCCTCTTAATCGAATATATTTCAATTATTTATAACAATTAGCTAATTTACAAATACATTTTCTCTTTAAAGCACTTTGAATAACCCATGAAATTAAATATTGCTGTTTTACCTGGAGATGGTATTGGACCAGAAGTTACTGCACAAGCCGTCAAGGTTTTGAAAGCCATAGCCATGGAATTTAACCATGTATTTACTTTCAGAAAAGCACTTGTGGGCTCAAGTGCCATGGATAAAACTGGAAATCCGTTACCAGAAGAGACCGTTAACATTTGTAAAGAAGCTGATGCTGTTCTATTTGGAGCTATTGGTAGCCCTGCCTATGATCATGATCCAGATGCCAAAGTAAGACCTGAACAAGGTCTTTTGGGCATAAGAAAAGCTCTTGGTTTGCATACTAATATAAGACCTGTCATAGCCTATGAAGATTTACTAAACAAATCTTCACTAAAAGTTAAGCAGATAAAAGATACAAACCTTGTCATTTATAGAGAACTTACCGGAGGTATTTATTTTGGAGAAAGGCATTTAAGTGACGATGGTAACACGGCTTCAGATGTTTGCACCTATCAGCGTTTTGAAATAGAACGTATTGCTCATGGCGCTTTTAAGGCGGCACAATCAAGAAAACGAAAATTAACCTTGGTTGATAAAGCAAATGTTCTGGAAAGCTCAAGGCTTTGGCGCCGTATAGTTAAAGAAATAGCGCTTCAATATTCTAATGTTGAAGTGAGTTATATGTATATTGACAATGCAGCTATGGAGCTGATTATTAACCCAAGACAGTTTGATGTTATTTTAACCGAAAATATGTTTGGGGATATTTTATCAGAAGAAGCAAGTGTTATTGTAGGATCAATAGGATTATTGGCCTCTGCTTCTTTAGGTGATAAGCATGCCATGTTTGAGCCCATTCACGGAGCTTATACAAAAGCAGCTAATAAAGGTATTGCAAACCCCATTGCCTCTATTTTGTCGGCCGCTATGTTACTGGATCATTTTGGGTTAGATGATGAAGCAGCTCTGGTACGCGAAGGTGTAGATAAATCGTTGAAACTTCATATAACCACTCCCGATTTAAATAACAAATATGACAATATAAGTACTACTAAAGTAGGTGATTTTATTGAAGATTTTATTAATAATCCCGATGAAACAAATCTAAACTTTACTAATATACATTTAGGACAATCCACTATTATTTAATTATTTGAGTTAGTCAACAAACTATTAAACTGAACATAATGGGACGTCCAAAAAAAGCGCATTTTTTTACAAATGCGCTTTATTTTTATACCTAGTACGATATTCTCATATTGAATTCCGTTCACTCAAACTAAATTTAACCTTAATCTTTAATCATACAGCCTAAATTACTCTGGTTTATAGGTTCGAATGTATTCAAATTTAGAAGTTGAACGTGCTTCACTAATAACAGAAGGATCAGTTGTATAATCCTCAACCTGCCCTACTGTCTCTCGCCAAGGTTGTGCCGCAGCCGATATAATAAGATACATATCCTTATTTAAACCTGTGCCATTTGTATAGTTCAACGGATCTATTTCATCAGTAGGTGTTTCTCTTACTAATTCGCCATCAACATAATATTTAAGTGTCCAAGGATCTAACCACAGTATTCCATAATTATGATAATCATCTGCCCACTGTGTTCCTTTTCCATCAGCATAATAGGTTTCTGGCCCTTTGGGTTGATAATCTTGAAACGGATCTCTTATAAACGTATGATGACTTAAATGTAATCTTTTTGAAAAATAATCGTTGTCTTTACTACCATAAGCTTCCAAATTATCTATTTCCTGAGTAGAGTCTTCACTTAATAGCCATACAGCCGTAGCTAACGATGATTCACTTATTTTTGCCCGCGCTTCCATATATAGCGGATATCCTACTTTGGCTTTTGATGTTACACAACCCGTATGCACATTATTACCATCAATAGTCGCTTTATACACAAGTTTACCATCTTGTATTGAAGAATTTTCCGGAGTATAAACCGTTGATGTTGTAGCCGTACCAGACTTTTTAGGTCCTGTCCAGCCATTGAAAAACGAATCTTGCCAATCATCTGAAAATTGAGAATCAGTCTTATCACTATATTCAAACTCATTGGAAAACTCAGGTTGAATAACCCACATTTTTCCATTACCAGGATCTGGTAAAAAAGCAACTGGGCTCGGTGCTTTATCTGTGGTAATATCTTTTTGATCTCCATAAATTGTTTCAGAATTACTAGACAAATAGGCTCTGAAATAGTATTTAGCATTACCTTTTAATTCTGAAATGGTAGTAGTAAAATCATTTGACGTTGATGAAACCACTTGTTTGTTATCATTAATTGTAGGAAGCTCTGTTTCGGCCCAAACGACACCTTGCTCTATGCTCTGAAAATCGTCATTCCCATAGGAAATAGTTCCTCCTACTAAAACGTCTGAATAGACGGCGGTTTTCTCTGGAATTTTAGTATTAACCATTGTTAGAATTGGGGTAACTTCAGGATCATCTTCTGTGGCGTCACTTTTACTGCATGAAGCAAAAATGATTAAACTACAACATAATGTTAGGGGCAAATATTTATTAAGCATAATATATTGAAAAATTATTTTAGTAAAAATACCAACTCAGCTTCAATTACAAGGAAGCTAACACTGGAAAAAAACTAAACTTTCAATAAATTATCCCAATTACCGATGTCTATTTTTACCGATTGAACGAAATTAATGACTCATTCTATAAGAGTACATGCCATAGGTTGTTTCTCTAATTTTTTCAACCAACGCTTCGTAAGGATTATCACAAACATCAACAAGCCCAATATTATAATTTTCACCATCAAACCTTCCAGTGAGCGGTTCATCGATATACTGAAACCAATGCGCACCAATAACTGAAGGGTTTCTTAATGCACCTTGAATGTAGCTTTGATACTTTTCACCTCTATCCTCCTGACTTTCTGCTTTCTTAACACCTGCATGAAACATACCTCTATCAACAGCTCCAAAATGAAATTCACCAATTAAAATGGGTTTATCTACACCTTTTGGCAGACCGATATTTTCTACGCTATACTCATATTTATTGAAGCTCATAATATCCATATACTTGCTTGCTGCCGTTAACACCACATCATTATTAGCCCAAGCAAAACGACAACCTAAATAATTTTGTTTAGGTGCAATTATCTGCAATTCTTCCTTTATGGTCTTAAAATACGTTTCAGCAATTTTTCTATAAAAATCGACTAAATCTGGCATAGCTTTATTCATATCTGGTGTTTCAGTTGATTTAAGCAAAGCTTCCCAGGATTGATGTGACGTTCCCCAAGATTGATTCAAAGCTTGTATAGTGGTATACTTATCTGTTAAATCTTGAACGAAAACATGTTTTGCAATTTGTGTTTCAGGGCTCCTCAACACACCAATGGACAATGATCCCAAATCACCCCAAGACAATTCATTATCCACAAAGTAGCCGATGCACCAAGCATCATAAGCGCCTTCTTTTTGAGATGCCATTGATGCCTTAACAGCCTTTTCAAATTTTGGATCAAACACATCATGAAACCTTCCCCAAAATCCTTCAGATCCTTGAATTTTTGGTGTATTCCTAATCCAAATAGATCCCACATATGCCGTTTTTTGTTGTCTGGTTGTCCAAATATCAGAAACAAATCCAATCGTATTTAATCCCCAGCTCTTAAACCTTAAATGTGCTAAATCTGAAAACTTATACTGCCAATCATAGTCAAACTTTTTAAACAAATTACTCTGATAAAAATTAAAAGATGTATATGAATCTATTTTACTGTAAAACCCATGAGAAGCTCTTCCGCCTTCACCATAAAACTTAGCATACTCGCCCTCTGCTTTTGGTAATGTCTCAAAATAATGTTCTCTTCCTGAAGTCCCTGTATGTGCACTATTTGGAGAAACACAATTCACCCCAGCCGTCCAAAACAAATACCCTTCCGGATCAACCAGCCACCATTTACCTTTGTACTTCTCTGTTCTAAAAAAGCCTGTGGCTTCTAATTTAGGACCACCTGTCCAGCCTCCATAAGTTCCTCTTTCCTCTGGCCCACTCTTTTCCAAGAGCTTTTCTAAATTAACTTCTGCCACTTGTTTTAATTCTTCTTCAGCATGTATTTTTCCCTTCCAATCGTTGTGTTTATATTGGCCAAACTTGTCTACAAATGGAAAAAAACCTGAAGTATCTCGTACTTCTAATTTGCCTTCGGCTCGAATATTATCAATAGTAAATGTATTATTTGATGAGGCATAACGTGAACAAAAGCTTATTTCTTTAATAGCATCAATATCTGTTTTCAATGAACCAGGTATACCCCGCATGCCTTCAACTTTCAATTGAGGCGAAAACACCCATGGTGTCCAGGCTAAATCAACTGTTATTGCCTTTTTCTCACCCGGATTTAAATCTACGTAATCTGAACAATACCATTTAATTAAACCATCTGGATCATCGCCTACAAACATTTCAACTTGCATGTAAGAATCACCAATATTAGCAACATCAGCTTTTACTTGATGGTATCCTTTTAAATCCCAATTTACATTATCTGGTTGTTTTAAAACAATAGTAGGTTTCGACACCTGATGCCCTGTTTTTACCTGTAACAATTTAGTTGTCCCAGACTCAATTACTTTGTATGACGCGTCTACAACTCCTTCTACTTTTAACTGATTCTCTTGTTCAAAATCAAAAAGCACATACTCTTTCGTTTCATCTATTTGCTTCTTACAAGAAAGAAAAACTGAAAAAGAAAATAATAACAAAAAAATACGGTGGTGTATGCTATTCATTTTGAGTCTAATTTAGTTGATGCATAAATATAATCTTCAAAAAAATAAAAACAGATTCTTGTACTTTACAAAAACTGTACAAGCGCTACAACCAAACACTTAATCAAATGAATACAGTGTGATTTACAAAAAAAGTTGGGTTTTTAAACTATTAAAGATTGCTTAACCAAACGTGTAATCTATCAGTCCAGGTCTCTAAATACGCATTCCCCACAGCTAAACCATATCCGTGGCCACCAAAAGGATACACATGTAATTCAGCCTTAACACCATGATTATTTAAAACCTTATATAATTGCAGACTATTCTCTACCGGCACTGCTTTATCATCACCAGAATGTACTATAAATGTTGGAGGTGAATTTTCAGTAACATGAAGTTCATTTGAGTACTGGTGTTTCAGATTTTCATCGGCATCTTTTCCCAACAAATTGTTGCGAGATCCTTTATGGGTGTAATCATGTTTCAAGGTAACTACGGGATATATCAATATAGAAAAATCTGGTCTGGCTGAAATGGTATCTAAGGGTTGTTCTTCAAACTCATTTTGTTTGTTAAACTGTGTACTTAATGTGCCCGCCAAATGACCTCCAGCAGAAAATCCCATAATACCAATTTGATCTGGTTTTATATTAAACTCAGCAGCGTGATATCTCACCCATCTCATAGCACGTTGCGCATCCTGCAAAGGCGCTTTATGCGGTACTTTTAATGATTTGGAAAGTGGTAACCTGCTTTTTAAAACAAATGCTGCAATACCTTTACTATTAAACCATTTGGCAACATCTGTCCCTTCCCAATCATATGATAAACTGCGATACCCGCCGCCAGGACAGATTATTACACCCTGTCCTGTGGCACTTTTTTTGGCTGGCAGAAAAATTTGTAATGTTGGTGTTTTTACAAGTGTGATTCTTGTAATGTCTGTTTTTTCAACCACCTCCTCTTGTTCTGTTTCTTGGCTATTGGGTATGTTACTATCCCAAATTTCTATCGTTTTAACCTGTGCATGCCCCATATTAAGTCCAATAAAACAAAACCATAAAAAAAATAGTCTCATATCCTTACTACTCTCTATTTAGGAAATTTATCGCGTATTTTATCCAAACTCAAATTATGAATGCTTCCTGTATGGGTGTGTTTTTTTGAGGTATCAGGTACATAGGTGCCATTTTGAACTTGTCCGCCAATTTTCTGATAAGCTTCTCTGAAACTTTGCCCCTCTACAACCAAGGTGTTAATATTATCAACCGTGAACAAGTATTTGTACTTATCATCATTGATATTAACATCTTTAATTATTATTTGTTGAATCGAGTAATTGAAAATATCAAGAATATCCTTTATTTCCTCAAACGCTGCAATCATATTCTCTTTTAGCAACTGAAAATCTCTGTGATAACCACTCGGTAAATTATTAGTTATTAAAAGCATCTCCCCTTGAAGCGCTTGAATTTTATTACATTTTCCTCTAATTAATTCAAATACATCTGGGTTCTTTTTATGCGGCATAATACTGCTTCCTGTGGTGAGCTCATCTGGGAAGGATATAAAATCAAAATTCTGACTCATATACAAGCAAGTATCCATAGCAAAACGAGCTAAGGTATTGCTTAAACTACCCAAAGCAGCAGCAATAGTCCGTTCATTTTTTCCGCGTCCCAGCTGTGCCGCAACGACGTTGTATTTTAATGTAGCAAAGTTCATTTCTTCAGTAGTAAATTCTCTATCAATAGGAAAAGAACTACCATATCCTGCAGCTGATCCCAAGGGATTTTGATCTACCGTTTTTAAGGCTGCATTTAATAGAAAAACGTCATCTATCATCAATTCTGCATAGGCAGAAAACCACAATCCAAATGATGAAGGCATAGCCACTTGCAAATGTGTATAGCCTGGCAATACTTTATCTTTGTATTGCTCAGCCAAATGCAACAGTGTATCAAACAAGGTCTTTGTTTTGCTTTGAATTAGCTTTAAATTCTCTTTATAATACAGGTGACAAGCCACCAAAACTTGATCATTTCGTGAACGTGCTGTATGAATTTTTTTTCCTACCTCGCCCAATGTCGCTGTTAATTCATACTCTATTTTAGAATGAACATCTTCAAACTGCGCATCGATAACAAATTCACCTGCTTCAATTTCATTTTCTAAAACTTGTAACCCTCCTAAAAGTTGTTCTAATTCTATGGTGGTTAAAATGCCAATTTTATGCAACATTTTAGCATGTGCTTTTGATGCTATAACATCATATTTTGCAATATGAATATCTATTTCTCTATCGTTTCCAACTGTAAATTGTTCTATTTTTTTATCGATAGATATGCCTTTATCCCAGAGTTTCATTATTTTCTATTTATTTGTTTATATGCTGATGTGTTAAACAATAACGCGATTCAACAATTCCACATAAATCTTTATACCTTCTTCTATTTCCTTTATAAAAATAAATTCGTTTGCCGAATGTGACCGTGTACTATCACCTGGTCCTAATTTTAATGACGGACAGAATAAAACGGCCTGATCTGATAGTGTTGGTGACCCATAAGTGGT
The DNA here is from genome assembly GCF_006265225.1 of Allotamlana fucoidanivorans. Classification (GTDB taxonomy): domain Bacteria; phylum Bacteroidota; class Bacteroidia; order Flavobacteriales; family Flavobacteriaceae; genus Allotamlana; species Allotamlana fucoidanivorans. Next base: position 315,957 of record NZ_VDCS01000003.1, read on the forward strand.
TCGCCCCATATCAACACCCGCTTTCACCAAATCATGATTCATTGGAATACTGGATGAATTAAGCCTTAAACTTCGTGGGGTGATTTTTGTTACAGGTGCTTGTGCTTGTAAAATTTGCGCTATTTCAGCATTACTATAAGCATCGTTTACACGGACATCAATAACTAAATCTACATGACCCGGAACTACATTATGCTGCGACCCTGCATTTATTTGGGTTACCGTAAGTTTCACGTCACCTAAGGCCTCAGAGCCTCTTTCAAATTTAAAATCTTGAAACCATTTAAGTGCTTCTATACTGTTATAAATAGCATTATTATCATTGGGGTGTGCAGCATGACTGGGTGTTCCCTCAATCACAGCATCAAAAACAACAAGACCTTTTTCAGCTACTGCCAAATTCATAAGCGTGGGTTCTCCCACAATGGCTACATCTACTTTTGGAATAATGGAAAGCATACTATTCAATCCATTTGGGCCACTACTTTCTTCTTCCGCCGAAGCAACAATAACTAAATTGTATTTTAAATTTTTATAATTATAGAAATACGTAAAAGTGGCTATTAAAGCCACCAAACATCCTCCTGCATCATTACTTCCTAAACCATATAGTTTTCCCTCGTCAACAATAGCCTTAAAAGGATCATTGGTATAGGCCGAATTTGGCTTAACCGTATCGTGGTGCGAATTTAGCAATAGTGTAGGTTTGCTGTTATCAAAGTACTTATTAACCGCCCATACATTGTTTTTTGTTCTCTTATAATCTATGGCATAGCGTTTAAACCAAGCTTCTATATGTGATGCCGTAATATCTTCTTCTGATGAAAAAGACTGCGTTTCTATTAATTGTTTTAAAAGCGTTATAGCTTCTTGTGTTAACTGTTCTATCATAAAAACAAGGTTGTAAACTTTTGTTCTTTATTACTTATTACAGTTGGGTTGCCTATAAATACTCTAGACACACCTTGCTCAATAGCATGGTAGCAATTTTCTAACTTGGGCAACATACCATCATGAAAAACGCCATCGTGTTTTAACACTTGATAGGTACCTGAATCCATGTAATCAATAACCGAATTATCATCATCAACAGACATAAGCACGCCGTTTTTCTCAAAACAATAGTACAACTCAACCGTGTATAATTTTGATAAACCTATGGCTAATTCTGAAGCTATGGTATCAGCATTGGTGTTAAATAATTGACCGTTTTTATCATGGGTAATGGCACAAAATACTGGTGTAAAATTAGCTTTAATCAGTTTATTTATGCTTTTATAATTTACTTTTTTAACATCACCCACAAATCCATAATCAATAGCTTTTACTGGACGTTTTACAGATAAAATACTATTAATATCGGCACCTGTTAATCCAATAGCATCAACATGTAACGCTTGAAGTTTTGCAACAATATTTTTATTTACCAAGCCACCATAAACCATAGTGATAACCTCTAACGTATCTGCATCTGTAATACGGCGCCCATCTATCATTTTAGACTCTACACCTAACCTTGACGCTATGTGCGTAGCGCGTTTACCACCTCCATGTACTAAAACTTTATGTCCTTCTAACTTAGAAAAATGTTTTAGAAATGCATTTAAAGCCTCTTGATCTTCTATAACATTTCCTCCTATTTTTACTATTGATAATTTTTCTTTCATATTCTTTATTTTAGATTTTAAACACGTTTAAGCCTGAAACGTTATTGCAAATCTTCTAATATTTTTTTTAACACCAACTGCGCGGCATAGGTTCTGTTATTTGCCTGCTGAATTACAAGAGACGCATCACTATCTAACACCGCATCTTCAACAACCACATTTCTTCTTACAGGCAAACAATGCATAAACTTGGCATGACCCAATTTCTCGTTTGTAATCATCCAATTAGGGTCTGTGTTTTTTATTTGACCATAATCTTCATAAGAGCTCCAGTTTTTGGTATAAACAAAATCTGCTCCTATAAATGCTTCTGCTTGATTATGATATATAGGCGTGTCTTTAGTTATTTCAGGATTTAAATTATACCCCTCTGGATTGGCGATTACAAATTCAACATCCATTTTTTGCATGGCTTCTACAAAACTATTTCCAACGGCATGTGGCAAAGCTTTCACATGTGGTGCCCAACTTAATACCACTTTAGGTCTTGGTTTTGTTGTATACTCCGAAATGGTTAAGGCATCTGTTAAACCTTGTAAAGGATGTCCTGTGGCACTTTCCATATTTACAATGGGTACCGAAGCGTATTTAGCAAAGGCATTTAATACCTGCTCACTCTCATCTTTCGCCTTATCGGTTAAAGTTGGAAATGCTCTAACCGCAATGATATCACAATACTGAGATACCACAGCCGCCGCTTCTTTAATATGCTCGGCGGTGTTTCCATTCATCACTGTACCATCACCAAATTCAATACCCCAAGCATCACCAGAAACATTCATAACAATCGGGTTCATTCCTAAATTTAAAGCGGCTTTTTGAGTACTTAATCGCGTTCGTAAACTTGAATTAAAAAAAAGCAAGCCTAAGGTTTTGTGTTTACCTAATTCAACATCACCCAACGGATTTGATTTAATGGCTTTAGCCGCCTCAATCCATGCATTAATATCATCTATATCTTGAATAGAAATGTAATTCATCTTAATTATTTTATTTTGGTAAACAGTACTTTATTTTGCATTGCATTTACTATAAAGTTATCTTCTAAACCGTTTACAATCCATGTTTCTATGTTTGCTTTTTTAGCTAAGGAAGCGGCTTCTATTTTAGAAGCCATACCACCACTTCCATGCGAGGATTTTGAACTCACTACTTGTGCTCTTAACTTCTCAAAATTTAAAACCTCTTCAATGGTTTCTGGCGCTTCGTCATTTATAGAAGCTTTGGTATAAATACCATGCGTGTTGGTTGCAATAATGAATAAATCAACCCCAAGTAATGACGCTGTTAATGCCGCTAATTTGTCGTTATCACCAAACTTAATCTCATCAGTGGCTACTGTATCATTTTCATTTATAATTGGCACATAGTTATTATTCATTAATACTTTTATGGTATTCATGATATTGGTTCTACTATCTTCCTTTTCAAAATCTGAATAGGACAATAAACACTGTGAACTTAGTAAACCGTACTCTCTAAAGATTTCCTGATAAATTCTAATAAGATGTGGCTGACCAATTGATGCCAAAGCCTGCTTTACAAAAACTTCTTCTTGTTTACTCTCTAGCTTTACAAATTGCTTAGCCACTGCAATAGCTCCTGAACTTACAATAACAAACTCACAGGAATCTTGAAGCTTAGCTATTTGATTTGCAACATCTTCAATTTTTCCTCTTGAAATATTATTGGTCTCTTTGGTTAGCGTATTTGAACCAATCTTTAATAGTATGCGCTTCTTTTTTTGCATGTTTATCTTATTTGTCCATTTCCATGAACATACCATTTATTAGTCACTAAATGCTGTAACCCTATTGGTCCACGCTGATGCAACTTATCTGTACTAATAGCAAGCTCACCCCCTAAACCTAATTGTCCACCATCTGTAAAACGAGTTGAAGCATTGTGATAAACCGCAGCCGTATCTACATTAGCCATAAACAATTCGGCCTCGGTATCATTCTTTGTTATAATGGAAGACGAATGTCCGCCGGAATATTTATTGATTTTAGCGATAGTGTCTTCATTTGATGCAATTTCACCAATAACAATTTTGTAGTCTAGAAACTCTTCGTACCAGATATCTTCAGAATCAAAAGCTTTAATTTCTTCAAACTTTGACGTTTTGGCATCTCCTAAAATTTCAACATTAAACTCCTTTAATTTAGCAATCAATGTTTCTATAAACTTATCTTTATCAGGCAAATTGGCATCAATAAGTACTTTGTCAACAGCGTTACATGCCGATATTTTTGCAGTCTTTCCGTTTACGATAACATTTAAAGCAACATCTAAATCTGCCTCCTTATGTACATAAACAAAATTATTTCCGCGTCCGCTAATAATAACTGGACAGGTGGCATGTTTTTTCACAAAGGCAATTAAACGTTCCCCTCCACGAGGCACAATTAAATCTACTTTTTGTGTTGGCTTTTCTAAAAACGCTTGAGTTTCTGTCCTATTAAATTGTAAATACTCCACCCAACTGGTAGCTGCTCCATAGGTCTGCAACGCCTCATGCCATAAGGCTACAATTTTCAAATTTGAATGTAAAGACTCTTTCCCGCCTTTTAATAAAATCTTGTTTCCAGATTTAAACGCAATGCCTGCAGCTTCAACCGTTACATCTGGTCGTGATTCATAAATAATCATTACCGTTCCAAAGGATGCTGTTTTATTATAAATCTGCATACCATTTTCATGCTTAAAGCTAAAACGTTCTATCCCAACTGGGTCTTCCTGCGAAGCCAAATGAGTTACAGACTTTATCATTTCATCTACTTTTGCATCGTTAACCTTTAAACGATCAAACATAGAAATATCATCCCCTTTGTAGGCTTCTAAATCTGTTTTATTTATTTCTATTAACGCTTCTCTATCACGCTTTAAAAGTTCTGCCATTTTTAATAAAACAGCATTTCTTATTTCTATAGATAGTAAAGTATTCATTTTGTAGTTTTAATTTTAAACCTTAGCCTCAACTATTTCTGAGTTGGCTAAGACGCCTATAAGCGCTTCAAAAAACATATTTATATGCTCTTTCCTTACGGTTAAAGGCGGTAATATTCTTAATAATTTTTTATTTGAGGCACCTCCTGTAAAAATATGGTGCTCATAAATTAATTTTTTTCTGAGGTCGCCCACTTCAAAATCAAATTCAAGCCCTAACATTAAACCTCTTCCTTTTATTTTCTTTATCTGTGGAATGGTTTGAGCTATCTTGATGAAGTATTCAGACATATTAATCACATTATTCATCAACTGTTTTTCCTCAATCACATTTAGCACAGCTAAGCCTGCTGCACAAGCCAAATGATTTCCACCAAATGTGGTACCTAACATGCCAAATTTTGCCTCAATTTCTGGATGAATCAATATCCCGCCAATAGGAAAACCATTTCCCATACCTTTGGCTATTGAAATAATATCGGGTGTCACATTATGATGTTGAAAGGCAAAGAATTTACCTGAACGCACGTAACCAGATTGTACCTCATCGGCAATAAACATGGTATTATTGGCTTTACAAAGGGCATAAACTTGTTCAAAGAAATCTGATGTTCCCTGATCTAAGCCTCCTACACCTTGAATAAACTCAACAATGACTGCACAAACATCTCCTTTTTCAAGTTCTGCTTTCACGCCTGTAATATCATTCAAGTCTAAAATAGTTACTTCCTGTTGCGCATTTATTGGCGCTATAATATTAGGATTATCCGTTGCGGCCACAGCAGCCGAAGTACGCCCATGGAATCCATTTTTAAACGCTACCACACGTGATTTCCCTGTTTTAAAGGATGCTAATTTCAAGGCATTTTCATTTGCTTCTGCCCCAGAATTACACAAAAACAATTGATAATCTTTACAACCAGATAATTTTTCTAACCTATCAGCTAGTTTAACCTGTAAAGGGTTTTGTATGGCATTAGAATAAAACCCGAGCTTTGACACTTGATTTGAAACTGCCTCAACATATTTAGGGTGTGCATGACCAATGGAAATCACGGCATGACCCCCGTAAAGATCTAAATACTCAGCCCCTTGATCATCATAAACGTACACCCCTTTACCAGATACAGGGGTTACATCATATAGTGGATAAACGTTAAATAATGGCATATTAATTCTTTTTAAGTTGATTTATTTTTTCAAACGAGGCATTAATCCCTTTTATTAATGAAGAACTTAATCCTTGATGTTCCATTTCATTAAGGCCTTCAATGGTACAACCACTTGGTGTTGTAACACGATCAATTTCTTCTTCGGGATGCTTACCCGACTCTTTCAACAAACTTGCCGCACCATAACAGGTTTGCAAGGCTAACTCATGAGCTTCATGTGCTTCAAAACCTAATTGAATAGCCCCTTGAGTGGTTGCTCTTACCAAACGCATCCAAAATGCAATACCACTGGCGCAAATAACCGTAGCTGCTTGAATTTGTTCTTCAGGAATTACCATGGTAGTACCTAGCTGATTAAAAATATCCTTTGCCAATACTAAACGGTCTTGCGCTACTGTATTAGCTGCCAGGCACGTCATAGACTTACCTATTGAAATCGCGGTATTTGGCATAACTCTGATAATGTGTTTATCCCCTCCAACTATACCTTCTATTCTTGATATTTCAACACCAGCAGCAACAGACATTACGGTATGGCGATCTGTAATAAGATGTGTCACGCTCTCTAGTACGCTATTAATATGCTTAGGTTGAAGTGCAAAAATGATCATATCTGACTGCTCAACAGCTAAAAGATTATCATTCGTTACCGTCACATTTTCAAGGGTATTAAACGCATCTACATTGGCCGTATTTTTATCACTCAAATACAGCGAGGTATATGATTTATTCCCTATAAGCCCTTTAGCAATCGAGCTTCCTAAATTTCCAGTTCCAATAATGGCTATTCTCATGGTTTTCTTTTTAAAAATATGTAGCTTTTAAATGTAGCCCTGTTGTTTCCTCAAAACCAAACATTAAATTCATGTTCTGAACAGCTTGTCCTGAAGCCCCTTTCAGTAAATTATCTATAATGCTTGTTATCAATAATTTACCTTCATGTTTATGTAAATGAATCAAACATTTATTGGTATTAACCACTTGCTTTAAGTGCAAAAAATTATCTGAAACAAAAGTAAACGCACTATTTTTGTAGTAGGCGTTATAAAGCGCTTTAGCATCTTCTAAAGCACCTTCAAAATCGGTATAAATTGTAGCAAAAATACCTCTTGAAAAGTTTCCTCTATTTGGCATAAAAAGGATTTCAGAAGAAAACGTGTGTTGCAATTGTTTTACTGACTGATTAATTTCTCCTAAGTGCTGATGGGTAAACGGTTTATAATACGAAAAGTTGTTATCTCTCCAGGTATAATGTGTGGTTGCTGACAAGGACGTACCAGCTCCAGTAGCTCCTGTAACCGCATTAATATGCACATCATTATTTAACAATTCGGCTTTAGCTAACGGAAGCAAGCCTAGTTGAATGGCTGTTGCAAAACAACCTGGATTTGCAATAAAATTGGCAGATATTATCTCTTCCTTTTGTAATTCTGGCAGTCCATAAACAAAATCCTTACCGTTAAAAACTCTATCTTTTTCAAGTCTGAAATCATTACCTAGATCTATAATTTTAGTGTTTCCAGAAAAGACATTTGATTCTAAAAACTTAACTGAATTACCATGACCTAAACACAAAAACAAGACATCAACTTTAGGGTTTATGGTATCTGTAAAAGTTTTATCAAAAGACCCCACCAGATCTTGATGCACTTTACTAATTTGATTTCCTGCATTACTTGTACTAAAAACAAAATCGATCTCAGTTTCTGGATGATGAATTAATAGTCTAATAAGTTCTCCTGCGGTATACCCTGCACCCCCTACTATGCCTACTTTAATCATCTTGTTTTGAATTTACTTGTTGATATATCTTATTCTGATTCCCCAAAATCTTTATAAAGCCTTTGGCGTCATCAGCTGTCCAAGCTTTATTCTCTTCACCATAACTTCCAAACTTAGCACTCATTAAATCATGTTTAGAAGAAATACCGTCTAAATTGAAATGGTAAGGTTTTAAGGTAACAAACACATCTCCTGTAACCTTGTCTTGGCTATTCTGTAAAAAAGCCTCAATATCACGCATAACAGGATCTAAATATTGTCCCTCATGCAAGTGCATACCGTAAAAACTAGATAAATATTCTTTATGCTGCAACTGCCATTTGGTTAAGGTATGCTTTTCTAATAAGTGATGCGCTTTGATGGTAATGAGAGCTGCTGGGGCTTCAAAACCAACACGGCCTTTTATACCAACTATAGTATCACCCACATGAATATCTCTACCAATAGCATAAGCTGACGCTAAGTTATTCAACACTTCTATATTAATTTCAGGCTCATTTTCAACGCCATTAACAGCAACTAGCTCACCTTTTATGAAGGTAAGTTTTACTTTTTCTTCTTCGGCATGCTTCAATTGCGATGGATAAGCTTCATCTGGCAATGCTTTTTCAGAGGTTAAGGTCTCTGCGCCGCCAACACTAGTACCCCACAACCCTTTATTAATGGAATACTTAGCCTTTTCCCAAGACATATCAATACCATTGGCCTTTAAATAATCAATTTCTTCTTGTCTGGTTAGCTTTTGATCTCTAATTGGAGTTATGATTTTAATTTGAGGCGCTAAGGTTTGAAAAATCATATCAAATCTCACCTGATCATTTCCTGCGCCTGTACTACCATGAGCGATATACTCAGCTCCAATACTTTTAGCATACTCAACAATTTCAATAGCTTGAACAATGCGTTCCGCACTTACAGATAAGGGATATGAATTATTCTTTAATACATTTCCAAAAATTAAATACTTTACTACTTTTTGATAAAATGTAGAAACGGCATCAATATTTTTATAAGTAGACACCCCCATTTTATAGGCGTTACTCTCAATGTGATTGATTTCATCTTGGGAAAATCCTCCTGTATTAACGCTCACAGCATGCACATCATATTCTTTTGATAAACTTACGGCACAGTATGAGGTATCTAATCCTCCGCTATATGCTATAACTAATTTTTTCATTTGTCTGCTTTTTTATCTTTCTTTAGAAATAAGGCTTCTTTTATTCTTTTTAATCTTTCAACCACCTTTCTCTTAATAGGTTTTACTTCTTGTTTTTTGGCTTTTGAGTCATACAACATTCCTGTACACAAACACATTTTTCTATTGGTTCGTGTTAAAACATCATAATTTTTGCACGTTTGACATCCGTCCCAAAAGGTAGGATCGTCCGTTAACTCAGAAAAAGGCACGGGCTTATACCCCAAATCGCTATTCATTTTCATCACAGCAGGTCCTGTGGTAATACTAAAAATTTTAGCGTCTGGAAATTTATTTTTAGAGTGTTCAAACACTTTAAGTTTTATTTCTTTAGCTAGTCCTCTCCCTCTAAAATCTGGATGCACAATGAGCCCTGAATTGGCAACAAATTTACCATGCCCCCATTTTTCAATGTAACAAAAACCAGCAAACTTACCATCCTCAATAGCAATAACAGCATTACCATTCTCCATTTTGGTGGCTATATATTCAGGCGTACGTCTAGCAATACCTGTACCTCGTACAGCTGCTGACTCTGCTATGGTTTCGCAAATAATTTCTGCGTATTTTATATGTGATTTATCGGCTATTACAACCTTCATTTCCTTCTTTTGTATTGAATGTCAATTAATATTCTTTTCTTAACTGCTGAACTGGACTCACCTAATTCAATAAAAATTACACATACCCTTACGGGCGACGAGGAAATCTTCGACGCATCATATCTCGGTTAATTATGAAATTAACGTTATTTTTAAATATTATGAAAAAGAAATTGGACAATTTGAAAAAAATTAAAATGACGTTTTTAAGGTTATTCGACTAATTTAAGGCAAATTAGAAGCGGCGGCGATTGCGCACGGGCAAACCGGGTGTAGTACAACGTATTTTATTTTTTAAATTTTTCATGCCTCAAAATTAAGACTTTATTTTATAAACGCCTAAAATCAATAGCGTTTTTAGAAATATTTGTGTAAATCTCGATTTTTTTAAGATTTTATTTTAATATTTCGAAAAATACTTTGATTTCACAAAAAAAACGCACGCCTTTATAGCCTACATCTTTTACTCTAAGCATCCCAAACTAAAATTTTCAGATTATTTATCTTTTACAAGCGCTATAAAAGAGAGTCAGTCACAATTCAGCAACGCTAAAAAAAAGAATACTTTAATTTAAATTATCACCATAAGCCCAGCCATCTCTTACTGGCTCCTTTAAGAAGACATCGAGTTCTGGCTTATTGGTCACTTTTAAATTTTCAGCATCAAACTTTATTACACCACCAAAACGCTGCGCCATAACGCCTACCAAGGCCATTTCTGTTAAATTGGCCGCATAATCAAAATTGGATCCCGGCAACGTATTATCTTTTATGGCATCAAGCCATTCTTTATGAGGTTGATTATTACCTACCCTTGGTATTGTTTTACTGGGTGCATCCTTTAAAAATGCCGCCCATTCATCCTCCGACACTAATAGTTTTGGTTTTTCAGGCCTTGCCCCTGTTATTAGCGTTCTCTTACTTCCTATCATGAGCATACCTCCTTTAGGGTTTAACTCTTGAATTCCCCATTCTGGTTTGATTTTAATATTTGGCTTTTTATAACCTTCATGCCAAGTAAGCTTAACCGCTGGTTTATTATCTCGTTTTTTAAAATCAAACACAACTGTAGACCTGTCTGGCATAAAACCTTCATGATTAAAACTGCCTTTTGGAACTTCAGCCTTAACCTTATGTGGTGACCCTAAATTTAATGCCCAAAATGGCGCATCTAAAGTATGGCATGCCCAATCGCCCAATTGCCCCAAACCAAAATCATAAAAACCACGCCACGATTTTGGCGCATAAGCAGAATTAAACGGACGCTTTTTTGCGGGGCCTAACCAAAGATCCCAATCTAAATAATCAGGAATTGCATCTTCTTCAGGTGGAAATTGACCTGGCTTGGTAAAATAATACCCAGGCTCAAACCTATTAACACCACGCCATGCATGTACTTCTTTCACTTCCCCTAATACATCTGCATCATACCACTCTTTTATTAATCTTATCCCTTCAGTAGTATGCCCTTGATTCCCCATTTGAGAGACTACGCCATAATACTTTGCTGCCTTTTTCAGTGTTCTTAATTGCCATATATTATGCGCTAATGGCTTTTCTACATAAACATGTTTTCCCAACTCCATAGCCGCCATAGTTGCTGCAAAATGTGTATGATCTGGGGTTGAAATAACCACCGCATCAATCTCGCTATTCATGTTATCGAACATCTGCCTAAAATCCTTAAAAGTCTTTGCTTTCGGATAATTTAACGCTGCTTGCTCTAAAAACCGTCGATCTACATCACATAAGGCGACAATATTATTGCTTTCAGAAACCATTTTTAAATTGTATCCTCCCCTATTTCCTACACCAATAACCGCTATATTTAATTTGTTATTTGGCGAAACACTGAGTAAACTAGGAAGCACAGCAAAACCTGCGGAAGCTATTGCTGTTTTTTTAACAAATAATCGTCTTGAAATGATTGATTTAGTCATGTTTAAATTCTATTAGTTTAGTTCTCTAAGCCAAATATTTCTGTAACTCACACGACTATTATCGCCGTGATCTTGCAATTTTAAAGGCGCCTTACCATGAGCCTTATTTTTAGGCCAACCTCTATATTCTGTAGTGCCTTTTATTTCAAAATGGTCTTGAATCAAAACACCATTATGCAATACCGTGATTGTGGCAGATTTCATTTTTTCACCGTCCTTATTAAATTCAGGTGCATGATAAATAATATCATAACTATTCCACGCTCCCGAAGGCACCGAAGCTACTACTAATGGTGCCGATTGCTTGTAAATAGCCCCCACTAATCCGTTAACATAGGTTTCGTTATCATTATTATCCAATACTTGAACCTCATACCTTCCCTGAAGAAAGACGCCACTATTTCCTCTATGCTGTCCTTTTCCCTGAATATCTTTGGGCGACTTCCACTCAATATGCAATTGCACAGAACCAAAACTTTGTTTGGTTTGAATATCACCTGACTTATCCTTTACAGTCATACTTCCATCGTTATTTAACTGCCATTCAACAGGTCTATTGTCTTTTGAATGTTCCCAATGATTAAAATCTGTTCCGTCAAATAACACAATAGCATCACCAGGTACATCACCGTGAGCTTTTGGATTTACTTTAGGTGGAACCGGAGCATAAAATTCGGTTACTTTTGGGTTAGTAGGTTCCTTTATCTTCTGAAAAGTTCCTGTCTCAATAGCCTTTTGAATAGCTTGTTTTTCCTGACAACCCACACCTAACGTAATAAACAACAAAAACACAACCAATAAATGTTTCATAAATAACTATTAGATTATATCCCTAAAATAGTTTTTAATTGTGCTACATCTGTTTCGCCTCCAGCAAAATCATCAAAACTACGCTCAGCTGCTTCAATAATATGTTTTTGAATAAAAGACGCTCCCTCTCTTGCGCCTTGCTCAGAAGATTTTATACAACACTCCCATTCCATAACCGCCCATAAATCTAAACCATACTTGGTTAGCTTTGAAAAAATACCACTGAAATCAACCTGACCATCTCCTAAAGATCTAAATCGCCCAGCACGATCTGCCCAAGCGCTATATCCGCCATAAACACCTTGTTTTCCTGTTGCATTAAACTCTGCATCTTTAACATGAAAGGCCTTTATACGTTCGTGATAATAGTCTATAAATGTCAAATAATCCAGCTGCTGCAAGACAAAATGACTAGGATCATACAAAATATTGGCACGTTTATGATGCCCCGTAGCCTCTAAAAAACGTTCATAAGAAACCCCGTCATGTAAATCTTCTCCTGGATGTAACTCATAACACACATCAACACCATGTTCATCAAAATGATTCAATATAGGCAACCACCGTTTGGCTAATTCCGCAAAACCAAGTTCTACCAATCCATTGGGGCGTTGCGGCCACGGATATATAGTATGCCACAATAAAGCGCCTGAAAAGGAAGCATGCGATTTTAAACCTAACCTACCACTTGCTGTACCTGACTTCTTTACAAAATCTATAGCCCATTCTGTTCTTGCTTTAGGGTTGCCACGAACCTGCTCTGGAGCAAACCCGTCAAACATTGTATCATAGGCAGGATTTACGGCCACTAATTGACCTTGTAAGTGAGTAGACAGTTCTGTAATCTCTAAACCAAAACCATTGACTTTACCTTTTAATTCATCACAATAGGTCTGACTTTCAGCGGCCCTTTCAATATCAATTAAATGAGACTCCCATGTTGGTATTTGAATCCCTTTATACCCTAAATCCGAGGCCCATTTACACATCCCTTCCAAGCTATTAAATGGCGCTTCATTACTAGCAAACTGTGCCAAAAAAACAGCAGGTCCTTTTATTGTTTTCATGTTTTAATATATTAATCTAATGTTGTCCAAGCCGCATTATTCTTATTACTTTCAACCGCAGCATATATAAATTTCATGCCGCGCACCCCATCATCAATTGTAGGGTAATCAGGAAATTCAATGGTTTCACCTGCTAAAACCGCCATAGCATGGGTGGCAAAATTTTTATAAATGGTTGCAAAAGCCTCCAAATATCCCTCTGGATGTCCCGCTGGTATTCTGGAAACATTCAAACATTCTGGATATAAATTATTTCCATTAGGTGTGTATACTTTAATAGGATCGTTAAGCCAGTGTGTTATCAATTGGTTAGGGTTTTCTTGATGCCATTCTAAACTTCCTCTTGTTCCATAAACCTTAATAGCCAAATTATTCTCTTCACCCAATGCTATTTGAGAAATAGACATAGTTCCTTTTGCTCCATTACTCATACGCAGCAACACATTACCGTCATCATCAAGCACTCTTCCTTCCCCAAACACACCAAGATCGGCCGCTAATTCATCAATCTTCAAACCTGTTACATACTCAACTAAATTTTCAGCATGTGTACCAATATCACCTAAAGCGCCGCCAATACCCGATTTTGTTGGATCTACCCGCCAAGCCGCTTGTTTATTATCGGTACTTTCAACAGCTGTAGATAACCATCCTTGCAAATACTGTACTTGAATTTTTCTAATAGTTCCTAAATCGCCATTAGCCACCATGGCTCTCGCCTGCTTCACCAGCGCATTCCCTGTATAGTTATGAGTTAAAGCAAACAGCTTACCACTTTTAGCTACAATAGATTCCAATGCAAGCGCCTCGTCAAGCGTAAGCGTAACTGGTTTATCACAAACTACATGAAATCCGTGTTCTAGAGCCATTTTAGCCGGCGAAAAATGCATATGATTAGGCGTTACAATAGCTACAAAATCCATGCGCTCCTCCTCTGACAAAGCCTTCTCTTTTAAAATCATTTCTTCATAACTACGATAGCATCTATTTTCTGGCAAGTATAATGCCTGTCCTGATTTTATCGATTTTTCAGGATCACTACTAAACGCCCCACAAACCAATTCTATGAGCCCATCAATTGAAGCTGCTTTTCTGTGCACATCACCTATGAATGATCCCGAGCCGCCACCAATCATTCCCATTCTTAATTTTCTACTCATTTTTTTATACTTCAGAAGTTTTTACTTGTCGCCGCATGTAAAGATGTAACCCCATAAAAGCCACGATTAAAATAGCTGGCAAAAGAGACATTGTACGAAGTGCTTCAGCAGCACTTGCATTATCCATTAAATTTCCCATAATTGGTAAAACAATAGACACCGAAAACATGCCTGCGCCTCCCATAATAGACAAGCCCAAAGCACCTGTTTCGGGTAAATATTCCGCAACAAAACCTAACATGGTTGGCCAAAAGAATGTGACACCAATAGCAAAAATAGCCGCCGCCACAAAAGTTAAGCCTCCCGTAGTCATTGTAAGCATCCAAAGCCCTATAAATGTAAAAACCGCCGAATACAACAACATACCCGATGGTTTCAATTTATGCACCACCTGACCTGCAAACATACGCCCAAACGCCATGATTCCATTGATAAACGCTAATACTAATAATGGTGCCGTTACCGATTCTTTTAATAACGACTCTATACGTTGTGTAGTTCCTAATTCAGATGCTGCTGTTAAAAACATGCAACACACCATAAACAAGAATAACGGTTTTAAGACACTTTTAAACATATCTTTATTACTTATTCCCAACTGCAGGCGTTCGGTTATAGGTATTTTTTGTCCAAAAAACAACACACCATAAAACACCAAAGGAATAAACAAGGTACTAACCATAGCCTCCCAGCTTAAGCCTAGCACATCCATAGTTAGCCAGCCTATTAATGACCCAATTACAATACCTCCAGGAAACCACACATGAAACCTATTAAGCATTTTCGTTTTTTCTTCGGAATACATAGAGGCTATCATAGGGTTCAATGCTGCCTCAACAAAACCATTACCTATTCCAATGAATAAGGTAGCTATAAATAACGAGGTCATAGAGTCAGCTAAAAGCGTTAATACAATGCCAATGGTATGTGTAATAAAGGCCAACCACGTAATTCTTTTTATACCCATTAAATCTACCAAGGGTCCTCCAATAATCATCGCAATAGTAAACCCAAAAAAGGCAGGTGCAAATGCATATCCTAATTGTTCAAGCGTCAAGCCCATACCCTCTGGACCAAAAACGGTTTCTAACCTTGCTCTAATTGCAAAGGTCATGGCTGTGGTTATTAATGCCAAACAACTTGCCAGAAACAATCTGTTTTTATTAACGTGCTCCATAAATTTATATAGTTTAGTTATTTCGTTTTGATTAAGACAGTTCTCTACCTACTTTAATAAGCAAATCTCTTGTTAACTGAATACCTTTTTCTTCTGAAACATTGTTACCTTCAAACTCCACACCCACAAAGCCTGTATATTTAAAATCCTTAACCATGGTCATCATACGTTTAAAATCAATAGTTGTTTCATTACCATGTTCATCAAAATCGTATGACTTGGCACTCACTGCTTTGGCAAAAGGCATTAATTGCCTCATGCCTTTATATCTATCATAAGCGTCTACACAGTTTTTGTCTTCATCTTTGGCAATACAGAAGTTTCCAAAATCGGGTAAGGTACCACAATTAACATGTCTCACCTGTGAAAACACGCGAGACATCCAGTCTCCATTTGAAGAAAATCCACCATGATTCTCAACCAGTATATTAATGTCTGAACCTTCAGCAAAGTTGGATAGCTTTTCCAAAGAATCAATAGCCGCTTTCATAGCATCATCTTTATCTGTTCCTCCTGCTAAATTAACCCGAATAGCATGGCATCCTAAAAAATGTGCGGCATCAACCCATTTATAATGATTTTCAATAGCTTTTAGCCTTCTGTTGTCATCGGCATCAGCCAAATCCCCCTCTTGATCAATCATAATAAGTACATTTTTCTGACCTTCAGAATCTGCTATAGCATTCATCTCTTTAAGATATGCCATATCTTTCACTTTATCCTTAAAAAACCCATTAACATACTCCAAACCATTACAACCTAACGCTCTTGATTTAACCGCAAAATCAAGATTATTCATGTTTCCAGATCTTAAGGCCCGATGCAATGACCATTGCGCTAATGATATATCAAAAAACAACGAGGACTCTTTAGAAACTGTTTCCTTTGAAAGTTCAACCTCTTTTTTTTTCTTTTCATTACAAGCGTACACCCCAAGAGCAGAAAGCGCTAAGCTTGCTTGAGAGGCTTTAACAATAAATTTTCTTCGCTCCATATTTTTGATTTGTCCTTTGGTATAACCTTGTGAAAAATATATAAAAAAAGAATAGTTCCTGTTTGTTTTTATTCAGTGAAAGAATTTAAACAAATTAGATTTCAGGATAGGCACTAATATTTTGATCAATACAAAACCGAGCTCTAAACTCATTTGGAGAACACTTTTCATGCTTTTTAAATACGGTAGAAAAATATTGACTTGTAGTAAACCCACACATATAAGCCACATCACTTACCGTTAAATTCGGATTATTTTTCAAAATACCTTTTGACATTTCCAGCCTCCGCATCGTTAAATACCGCATAGGTGTCACATTAGTTAACTGTTTACAATGATGGGTAAACCTGGTTAAACCAACACCTGCAGATTTTGCCATAAGATCTATAGTCCACTGCTCTGAAAGTTTCTTATCTAACTCTTTCAAAAAATACTTAACACTTCTTGAACTATCTGTTAAAGACTCATTTAATTCAATATTTTCAGTATTCAACAAGTCTAAAATTAATATCAGCAAATAATTAATAAGCAATCTAATTTTTGACGCATTACTACCCTGATCATCTGTATTAATTGCTTGATTTATACGCTTAAAACAATCTCTAACACGTTGATCTGTTTTAAGAATAGACTTTTTATTTTGCCTCAAAATGGTTGTTAACCGCAACAAATCATCTTTAGTTAGCGTAATCCAATCCGGCCAGACCCATTCTTGATGTGGTCTTCTCACACCCAAATCTATTATAACCCAATAAAATTTCCCCATTCCTATAAATGGATTACCAACCTTATGCGCTTCCCACGGTCTAGTAATAGTTAAATGATTTGGTGTAAGCAAAACCTCCTTGTCTTCCTGAGCATAAGGCATAGAACCCGATTCTAGAAAATGAAACTCAATACCTTCATTTCTATGCCAGTCTAAGCCCCAGTCTTGAGGCTCATTGGCATCCCAGTACCCTATACTATTTAACCCAAGCGTATTTTCATCTAACCTATCTCCTGGATACGTATGCCTTGCCAAGGCCTTAAATTTTAATTTCCCCCTTTTAAAAGCATCAATAAGCGGCAAACAGGTATCCGCATGATACACTACTCCATCCGCCTCATAAGGCTTTATTTTCTGTATATTTACTTTCACTGAAATATTTTAAACACTTTATCTCTGCAAAATAGCTATTTTTCCGTTTACTATAAAAGTATTTATTGTTTTATGATATTTTAACAATTTTACTAACTAAATATTACTAAATTATAGACTATTTAAATGATTAATAAACCCATTACGGAAAATCCTGAAACATATGACGCCATTGTTATTGGTACTGGAATTAGTGGCGGTTGGGCTGCCAAAGAACTTTGTGAAAACGGACTAAAAACTTTGGTTTTAGAGCGCGGACGTATGGTAAAACATATTGAAGACTACCCAACCATGCACATGGATCCATGGGATTTTAAACACCGTGAAAGACAGCATCCTGACGCATTAAAGAACCAACACAAACAAAGTCAACTATGGAATGGTGGGCTAACGCGTCCCGATACAAAGCACTGGTTTGTTGATGACTTAAAACACCCATACAACGAAACCAAAGAATACCTTTGGCTAAGAGGCTATCATGTTGGCGGACGCTCTATCATGTGGGGCAAGCAATCGTATAGATTGAGCGATCTGGATTTTGAGGCAAATAAAAAAGATGGACATGGGGTTGATTGGCCCGTGCGCTACAAAGACATTGCCCCTTGGTATGATAAGGTTGAAGAATTTATTGGCGTTTCAGGTGAGAATCTGGGCTTACCTCATCTTCCAGACGGAAAACTAGAACCTCCTATGGAACTGAACTGTGTTGAAACAGATTTAAAAGATAAGATTTCTGAAAATTTTGATGATAGACTTTTAACCATAGGAAGGGCGGCCCATATTACGGGCAACAAACATCACGAAGGGCGAAGTAAGTGTCAATACCGAAATAGATGCATGCGAGGCTGTCCCTTTGGAGGATATTTCAGCAGCAACTCTTGTACCCTACCAGCAGCAGAACGCACCGGAAACATGCATTTAAGACCTCATTCTATTGCTTATGAAATTGTTTATGACGAGAAATTAAAAAAAGCGACAGGCGTAAAAGTTATTGATGCAGAAACGAATGAAAACCTATTTTTTAAGGCCGATATCATTTTTTGCTGTGCTTCAACAATTGCTTCTACTAGTATTTTGATGCAATCAAAATCAAAACGTTTCCCCAACGGACTGGGAAATGATTCGGGTGAATTAGGTCATAATCTTATGGATCACCACTACGCAGTGGGCGCACAAGCCGAAGTAGATGGGTTTTCAGATAAATATTATAAAGGGCGGCGTCCAAATGGCTTTTATATTCCTAGATTTAGAAATCTTGGTGATGATAAAACAAAACAAAAAAACTTTCTTAGAGGCTACGGATATCAAGGTGGAGCAAGCCGAACCAATTGGCAGCATGCTGTCTCTGAATTAAGTTACGGCAAAAATTTAAAAGATGACATTTTAAAACCTGGCCCATGGCGCATTGGTATGGGAGGTTTTGGTGAATGCCTGCCATATCATGACAACAAAATAACGCTAAACTATGACAAGCCTGACCAATGGGGATTGCCAACGGTAACCTTTGATGCCGAAATCAAAGAAAATGAAATAAAAATGCGAGAAGATATGAGAGACCAGGCCATTGCCATGTTAAAAGCAGCTGGTTATAAAAATGTAAAAGGCTACATAGGAAAAGCCATACCAGGAGCTTGCATTCATGAAATGGGAACGGCTAGAATGGGATATGATCCTAAAACATCTGTTCTCAACAAATACAATCAAATTCACTCAGTCCCCAATGTATATGTCACAGACGGTTCGTTTATGACCTCTTCAGCTTGTCAAAACCCATCGCTTACCTACATGGCTTTTACAGCCAGAGCTGCCAATCATGCGGCCAAAACATTTAAAAAGAATAAAGACAGCTAATGGCATGGATAGAAGAACAGCAATAAAAAACTTAGCTAAAGGTTTGGGTGTTGCAGCTGCAACACCTACTATAATGCATATTTTGGTATCATGCCAGGACAAAACAGAAACATGGGAACCTTTATTTCTGTCTGCAGAGGAAAAGCATATTGTCACTCATTTGTCCAATCTATTTATTCCAAAAACAGACACTTTAGGCGCTTTAGATGTTAATGTTCCTCAGTTTTTAGACATGATGTATCACGACATTGAATTAAAGCAAAATCAAGATATATTTAAAAAAGGTGCAACTTATTTTTCGCATGTATTTACTAAAACATTTAACAAACCAGTTGCTTCAGGAACAAAAGAAGATTTCAATCACCTTTTAGATATATATTTTAACCGTTCTGAAACAGATAAGCAGACCATTATTAAAAGACAAAATCAAAAATTAAACCATATTCCTAAAGATGAATTAGAACCTTTTCACGTGTACAAATTTTTATTTTCAGTAAGATATTATGCCATTTTTGGTTACTGTACATCAGAAGAAGTTGGTGAAACGATTTTAGCCTATGATCCTGTTCCAGGTAATTATTTAGGTTGCATCCCTCTTGAAGAAGCAACACAAGGAAAAACGTGGTCTTTATAAATTAAATTATGAGAGAAACTTACGATGCCATTGTAATAGGCACAGGCATAACAGGTGGCTGGGCTGCTAAAGAATTATGTGAAAACGGACTCAAAACTTTAGTTCTGGAACGCGGAAGAATGATAAACCATGTAGCA
Organism: Allotamlana fucoidanivorans; assembly: GCF_006265225.1. GTDB lineage: Bacteria > Bacteroidota > Bacteroidia > Flavobacteriales > Flavobacteriaceae > Allotamlana > Allotamlana fucoidanivorans. The sequence goes on from NZ_VDCS01000003.1 coordinate 336,235, forward strand.
GATTACCCTACCATGAACTTAGACCCCTGGGATCAAGAACTGAGAGGCGCAACAACCCCCGAAGAAAAAGCCAGACAACTAAAACAAGGTAGAACGGGTTATACCATAAAAAATGAAAGCAGACATTGGTTTGTTGACGATATTGATCATCCTTATAATGAAACGAAACGCTTTGATTGGATGCGCGGTTATCATGTTGGGGGCCGATCAATTACCTGGGGCAGACAAAGCTACAGGCTAAGTGATTTAGATTTTGAAGCCAACATCACCGATGGCCATGGTGTTGATTGGCCTATAAGATATAAAGACATAGCCCCGTGGTATGATTATGTTGAAACATATATTGGAGTAAGTGGAGAAGCCTTAGGATTACCACAACTTCCTGACGGTATTTTTGAACCTCCCATGGAACTCAATTGTGTGGAGCTTCACTTAAAGGAACAAATGTCAAAAAATCATGGCCGCGTTTTAACCATTGGAAGGACAGCTAATACTACCAGTAATAAACTTCATGAAGGCCGGGGAAAATGTCAATTTAGAAACAGATGCATTCGCGGCTGTCCTTACGGCGGATATTTTAGCAGCAATGCCTCTACTTTACCAGCAGCGCAACGTACAGGAAACATGACACTCAGACCGCATTCTATTGCGTATGAAATCATCTATGATGCCAACAAAAAAAAGGCCACTGGCGTTAAAATAATTGATGCACAAACTAAAGAAAAACTTGAATTCAAGGCGGATATCATTTTTTGTTGTGCTTCTGCTATGGCTTCGGCTAGTATTTTATTGCAATCAAAATCAGATAGATTCCCTGATGGTCTTGGAAATGATTCAGGAGAATTAGGACATAACATTATGGATCATCATCTTGGAGCGGGCGCTTCAGGGTCTATTGAGGATTTTGATGCGTTTTACTATAAAGGCAGACGCCCTAATGGTTTTTACATTCCTAGATTTAGAAATCTTGGTGACAACGCCAGTAAACAAAAAGACTTTTTAAGAGGATATGGTTATCAAGGTAGAGCTAGTCGAGGGAGTTTTTCTGAATACGTTGCTGAATTAGCTTATGGAGCGGAGTTCAAAGAAGAAATTCTTAAACCCGGTGAATGGAGATTGGGCATGGGAGGGTTTGGCGAATGTTTGCCCTATCACGACAATAAAATGACTTTAGATTATAATAAATTAGATCAATGGGGATTACCAACCATAACCTTCGATGCCGAATGGAAAGAAAATGAATATACCATGAGGAAAGATATGGTTAACCAGGCCGTAGATATGTTAGAAAAAGCAGGGTTCAAAAATATCAATACTCGAGATACGCCGAAAGCTCCTGGTATTGGTATTCATGAAATGGGCACCGCTAGAATGGGGCACAATCCTAAAACATCTGTGTTAAACAAAAACAATCAAATTCATTCGGTTCCAAATGTTTATGTTACAGATGGCGCTTGTATGACCTCTTCAGGATGTCAAAATCCGTCGTTGACTTATATGGCACTTACAGCGAGAGCTGCCCATCATGCTATCAAACAATTTAAAGCCTTAAAAAATGAATAGACGTGACGCTATAAAAAATATTGGTTTAACCTTAGGTTATACCGCAACAATTCCCAGTGCTTTTAGCATACTACAAAGTTGCCAAACAAAAGAAAACCAATGGAAACCCATATTCTTTGATACAGATGAAGGCCTTGTTATAAAAAATCTCATCGATCTCATGTTACCTAAAACAGAAAAAACTCCCGGAGCTCTTGATGTTAATGTACCAGAATTTATAGATTTATATGCTTATAAGGTTTATGATCAAGAGCAAGCTGCTCAATATCGAATTGAAATTCAAAGTATTTTAAAAGCCTTACCTATTACAGAATCTGGCGTTAGTAAGTTAAAAAACGAGGATTATGATGACTTACTTAAACGCTATTTAAAAACCTCAAAAAAAGAGCAACAGCAATTTAAGAAAGATAAAGACATAACCTACAAAGCTTTAGTAAACTTAAGAAACCAAGCTGTATGGGCTTTTAAAACCAGTGAAGTAATTGGAGAAAATGTTTTAGCCTATGACCCTATTCCAGCCTCCCAAAAAGGCTGTATCTCTGTTGAAGAAGCCACGAGAGGTAAAGCCTGGTCTTTATAACATAACTACAAAAACATAATTTTAATGATAACACGATGTAAACAACTAATACCTATACTTTTTATCGCTTTAATAATTTCCTGTAAACAGCATAAAAAAGCAGAAATCCCTATCTCAAAATCTGAAAGCTGGGTAAAACTATTCAATGGCAAAGATTTAAACGATTGGATTGTAAAAATAAAAGGACACCCTGTGGGTGAGAACTACAACAATACGTTTATTGCTGAAAATGGCGTGTTAAAAGTAAATTATAAAAGCTATAAAGATACCTTTAATAATGCATTTGGACATATTTACTATAAGAAGCCTTTTTCAAACTACCGCTTTAGAATGAAATATAGATTTACAGGCAAACAATTATCAGATGGTGCCGCGTGGGCCAATAGAAATAGTGGGATTATGATTCACTGTGAAAACCCAAAAAACATTGGGCTAGAACAAAACTTCCCTGTTTCCATTGAGGTTCAATTGCTAGGTGGCAATGGCGTTGATGAGCGTTCAACAGCCAACTTATGTACACCAGGCACCCATGTTGAAATGCAGGGCGCTTTACAAACCGAACATTGTATTAGCTCTTCTTCTAAAACCTATCACGGAGAACAATGGATAAGTGTTGAAATTGAAGTTAGAAAAGATTCCATCATTAAGCACTACATTAATGACGAACTGGTCTTGCAATATTACAAACCTCAATACGGCGGAAAAGTAGATTACAATGAAGATTTCTGGAAAGCAAAAGAAGGGCAACCTGTAACTGGTGGTTATATTTCGCTTCAAAGTGAAAGCCATCCTGTAGAGTTTAAGGACATTGAAATTCTTGAATTATAGAAATTTATTGATATGAAGAGACGATACTTTTTAAAAAAAAGCACCTTGGCAGCCACCCTCGCAGGAATTGGCATTCAACATGTAACAGCCAACAACTCTGCTTCTTCATTTAATAGTCACTATTCTAAATTCAAAATGAACTTTGCGCCTCATTTAGGCATGTTTGAACAACACGCTGGCAAAGACCCACTAGATCAGTTACATTTTATAGCCGATCAGGGTTTTACGGCTTTCGAGGACAACAATATCAAAAAAAGACCCATCCAGCTTCAAGAGTCTATGGTTAGAGTTATGACCGATAGAAACATTAAAATGGGAGTTTTTGTAGCGCATGATATTAATTGGAAACAACCTACACTCACTACAGGAAACATTGAATTACGCGATGCTTTTTTAAAACAAATAAAAGAATCTATAGAAGTTGCCAAACGCGTTAATGCCAAATGGATAACGGTTGTTCCTGGCCATTTAGACTTAAAACAACACATAGACTACCAAACGCATCATGTTATTGAAGCCTTAAAGCAAGCCTGTAGCCTACTTGAACAACACGATATTACTATGGTTTTAGAACCATTAAATTTCAGACTTCATCCAGGGCAGTTCCTCTCTAAAAGTCCGCAAGCTTACCAAATTTGTAAAGCAGTGAATTCACCATCTTGTAAAATATTGTTTGATATTTATCATCAACAAATACAGGAGGGCAACCTGATTCCTAATATTGAACAATGCTGGGATGAAATTGCATATTTTCAAATAGGAGACAATCCAGGCAGGACAGAACCCACAACAGGAGAAATAAATTTTAAAAATATTTTTAAATATTCTAAGTTCAATTAATAAGTGCAACACGAATATTTAAAATAGATGGGGCTAGCCCCATCTATTTTAGGCTCAATATTTATATTCGTTTTGGATGAAACATTATAAACAATTGACCTTACCA
>NZ_VDCS01000030.1 GCF_006265225.1 Allotamlana fucoidanivorans
TTTTCCTGTTGTAAGTTCGTCTAAAATTTTCAGTTTAAAAGGTTCTGAATACCGTCTGATTACTTTGTCATTTTTGTACATAATGTTTGAAATTATGTAGCCTTTATTCAGGACGGGTCATAATTGTGCCCAACGGTCTCGGCTATGAGTAGTTGCGTGGTTTAGCACTTAACTTTGCAAGTACACACCAAGCTGAAAATCCGTGAGGATTTTCAGAAGTAGGCGAGAACAAGCAATTACTTATAGCCATTGTTGTAGCCAGTTTTTTATTCCGTTGGATTTTTTATTTCTTTCACAGTTTTAGCCAAATCATTCACTTTGCCTAAAACACTATCAAGGGTTTGTTTAAATGATTCAGAATATTTGTCAGTTGGATGTTGAACTTGTTTTGCATTCCCGATTGTATCGTCAATCTCCATAAACATTTCAGTCAGTCTTTTATTGGTTATCTTTTTTAAGTCTCCATCTTGACTAACTAATTGATTAATATAAGTTGCTCCACCACCAAGAAAATTGTCCAAATGAGTATATTTTAAATGTAAAATTTGATGCAATTTAAATTGTTGAAATAAGAAATAGGATAAAATAGCTAAAGAGGAAACAGCACCGAGCCTAACTAATATTTTTTCGTAAGATTCAAGGTTTTGTATATACGTTAATTTATAGCTGAAAACTAAAAATCCAGCTATTCCAATAAGTGAAATAATAAAACCTCCTAAAAAGCAATATTTTGTGATATTTGAAGTTTTTCTCACGTCTTTCAAGTTGTCAGCAAAGTTTTTTTGTAAACCAAGTTCAGATTTCAAATCCAGTACGTTGGTAATTCCATTATTAATTTGTTCGGTGACATCATTTTTTAAAGAGACCATATCCTCGTCAATTCTCTTGAGAACTTCTTCTTTTAGGCTTTCTACTTCGTCTGAATTTAAATATTGAGGTTTGATTGAACCTACTTCCTCTTCTAATTCTTGAAAGAAAGAAACAGCTCTGTCGAAAAACTGTTTGATTGTATTAACATTATTTGACCTTAATGTATTATTCCATTGTTGATTCCAAGGATTGAATTTATTTTTATCAAATGAAATTAAATTGTCATTCAATGTTGTCCATTGTTCAATATCCGATATACTATTTCTTAATGTATGAAAGTACGACCTTCTATAATCAAACCGCTGTTTAATTTCTGTCGCTTTTTGTTGAAGAACATTACCAGCAAGGTTATCTAATTCTTCGGGATTATATATGTATTCCATAGTTTTTTCTCAAATTGGCTACAACGGTCTCGTATAACCGTCAGTTACGGGTTAATATGCCTTAATTTTCGGTTTAGAACTGACGTTAGCAATTCCGAGTGGATTCGGACGTAGTCGAATCCGCCGTAATTGCGGTTATACATTGTTACCCAACGTTTTTTTGTTTTTTCAGCGTAATTATAATTCCGTTTTCTCTTATAAATTTTATGTCGTCTCCTTCTAAATCTTTAGCGGTTTTAATATTTTCTTCTTTGAATAAGTAAGCAGGCACGATTTCCGACTTTATTATTAAAGAGTCAGAAGTCAGTTTTAGAATTTCGTACGGAAATCCTACATCGTATTCGAAAGCTATTAATTCAGTTCCGTCAATCCAGAATTTTTGATGGTCGTTACAATTCCGTTTCGTCTTGTCATTTTCATAAACTTTTAAAATTCCATACTCATCAAATTCAAATATTGAGTTCAATCCCATTTTTTCACAGAAAGAAGGATGCTCAAACGGTAAGAAATTAGATTTAGTTACTTTCCATTTTCCAATCAGTTTTACATACTGTTCAGTTTTCGGTAGTTTTTCAGGTTTTTTTGAAAAGTTACAACTCGAAAAAGTCAGAATAAAAACTATGAATGATATGTAGAATGTCGTTTTTTTCAAATGTTGGGTAACGTGTTTGGCTATGGTTTCGTTGCGTGAAAATCCGCGAGGATTTTCCGCCGTAAACCAAAGATAGTTAAGTGGAAGGAATTTTCGGCAGAAAATTCCGAAGCAATGAACTATAGCCGGTGTTGTGTACAGTTTTTTTATTCAATTCCGTTTATTGTATCCAAAAAGTATTCGGTCAGATTTTTATATTCTATTTCTCCTGGAATCCAACTTGCAAATTTCCAATATTTCCATTTGTCATTTTTGTCAGTTGGCGGTATTAAAAGAAACCATTGCTCTTCTTGCTTTCCAGCAACAATTATACTTTTATTTAATTCTTTTCCAATATCTTCTGTTTGTTTTTGACTCCAAATTTTAATCATATCTGGGTCAAAATTTTTCAAATATTCAATTTGATTTATTTTCTCAAAACTTGGCTCAACTGCATCATTATAAGTCGGATATCCATTTGCTATTTTTAGAAATTCTTTATAGTCGGCAGGTAATTTAATTCCAAGCCTAATTTCAGTTTCTGCAATTTCTTTTTCTGTTGCGGGAAGATTTCCAATCCATTTATTTTTGATTTGCTCGGAAGTGAAATAATTATTGTCATTTGTAGTCAATGACTTTTGGAATAGGTCAGTCAGTATTTTTTTCATTTCACTTGTTTGATTTGAAGTCGATTTTGTCAAATCCTTTGAGTTTCCACAAGACGACAAAAGAAATAGGATTCCAAACGTAAATTTGTTAATTGCTGTCATTTCTCAAATTGTACACAACGGTTTGTATAAGAATAGTAGCGAATTTTGGAACACTAACTTTTTGGTTAAACACAGAACTTTTAAATTATTACATACTTTTGTTTTAGCGATTAAACCGCTATTATTTTTATACATTGTTGGCATTAGTTATTTCCAATTCCAAAGCCTTTTCAAATGATTTTACTGATTTAGTTATATCATTTTTAGTAGTTGCCCAAGAGCAAATACTAACTCGCATAACTTTTTTGCCATACCACATTGAGCCTCCTAACCAACACTCTCTTAGCATTTGAATATTATTCAACACTTGCTCTGTAATTTTATCATTGTCACATCTAACAATAACTTGATTGAACACAATGTCGTTTTCGACATAGAAACCTCTTATTTTGCCTATTTCTTCTGCAAACTGTTTGGCTCTTTGATGCATTGTTAAAATCATTTCATCAATTCCGTTCTTTCCTAAGTACTTCATTATAGACCACAACTCAATTATCCTTGCTCTTCGAGACATTTCGGGTGTGTAAAACATTCCGTCTCTTTCGGTACTTTCTACAATATAGCTTCCAGACATATGAAGTGCAGAAGTCATAGCCTCTTGGTCTGAACAAAGTATTATTCCACAATCGTAAGGTGTATTTAATGTTTTGTGTCCATCTACAGCCCAAGAAGTAGCATTGTTTATTCCCTTAGTTAAATATTTCAAATCATTTACAGCCTCAGCCCACAAACCGAACGCACCATCAATATGAACCCAAGTATTTGTTTTTTTAGCTCTTTCGCATATTTTTTCAAAATCATCAAATGCTCCACTATTTACATTACCTGCCTGTAGAATTAAAATAGTATTTTCATCCAATTCAGGAATTAATTCAGTTATGATTCTCCCTTGATTATCAACATCAACCCATTCTATGCTCTCTGTTCCTAAACCTAATATTCCGATTGCTTTCAAAACTGTTGAATGTGATTGTTTACCAGTTACAATTCTTATTTGAGGTGCGTTTCTAAGTCCATTTTTATTTATATCCCAATTATTTCTTTCAAGAATACGATACCTAGCCGCTGCTAAGCCACATAAATTAGCTGTCGATGTACCGCTCACAAATCCAGCAGAAGATTGTTTAGGTAAATTAAATAAATCTATCAGCCATTTTTCTACTACAGATTCTAACTTACTACCGATAGGTGAGAGAACGTTCATTGCAGGTGCTTGATCCCAATATGTACCTAAATTTTTAGCTGCTAAACCAACTGGAACGGCACTTCCACAAACAAATCCAAAGTATTTTCCTCCTAATGTTGCGGTTGTTGCAGGACTCCCATATTTATTTAATTGTTCTATTACACTTTTAGCATTTGTCGAATCTACAGGAAGTTCCTCATCGAATATGGATAAGTTATTAAGTGCTTCTTGGGTAGGAAAAACATTTCGCTCAAAAACGTTCTCTATATAGTCAAAAGCATATTGCTGTGCTTGATTAAATATATCTTTGTTTCTAATTTCTAGAAACATTTTATCTTGAATTTTGCTCATTTTTTCTAATTAATGCCAACGGTTTTGTGTATGATTTCGTTGCGTTGATTTGGCAACTAATTTAGTAAAAAATAACAGGCAATAATTCAGCGCGAGGATTTTCCGAAAGGAAAATCAGAAGCAATGAATTATACACGGTGTTGTAAAACGTTTTTTAATTCCGCTATTTTATTTTCAATTTCAGATTCCGATTCATAAGGTGATTCAGCCATAAAGTATGAGTAAGCCAAATCATTTATTAATTCATAGGCTTTTTCATAATATTCTTCAGCGAATTTTTTTGGGAAATTTTGATGTTCAGTCCAATTTTTGATAAAATCAGATATATACCAAATTCCACAAGCAGTATCTCGTGATAAATTCAGATTTTCTTTTGTCCGTTTACATTCAGCATTTAGTTCGGTCAGTAGGTTAATAAACGAATCGTGATTCCAATTTAAGTCAGTTCTTAATTCAAGTAAAAATGAACCGTTTTCAGCGTTTAATTCGTCTATTAATTTCATCCTAATTGCTTTCAGAGCCCTTGTCCAATTTATAAGTTACAGAAATGACCTTTCCATCTTTTCGTTCAACTTTGTCAGCGTCTTCAGCAGCTATATCCAAAAAATCCTGCGTAAAGGGATTTGGTTGAGAATATAAGAAACTCCAACTTGAAGAATTAAAGACTAAATCTTTTGCTTTTCCGAAATCCATATTTAACTTTTCCACAATTATTTTCATTGTCGAAATCGGATTAGAACCTGCCTTTTTTAAATCAGATATAAACTCTTCTATTTCCGTTTCAGACGAAGATTCGTTTATGTTCCGTTCAATTATTTTTTCAATTTCTTTATTGTGTTCGAGCATTTCCTCAAATGTTTTACAACGTGTTTGTGTATGATTAGTGGCGTGTTTAAGAACCTAATTTAGCAAATAAAAACGGAATAGAAAATCCGCGAGGATTTTCGTAAACAAGCTAAAACCAGCCATTAATTATACATAGTGTTGTGCGTAGTTTATTAACTCTTTCCATTGTTCTGTAACCTTTTCCGTTTTTAATAATTCATTAGAGTAGGATGTTTTTAACTCTGTTTTTTTCCAAAACTTTAAAGGAAATGTAGCAGTTGTTCCAAGGTTTATTAATTCCTCGTTGTCTACTTCAATTTCTACTTTGGTTTTAAATATTCTTGATCCTTTTGAGTAATCAGTGATTTTCTTTTTTTTGGTTAATAGTAAAAAGAATGTATCGATAGCATCTTCCATTGAATCATAGTCAAAATTATAATGAGTGTGATTCAGTCCAAATCCAATAATTAATTCCTTATCATCTACAGAAATCCAGAATCCTGTATCTGCAATCGTAAGATGATTACCATCTTCGTATTTATTTATCTCTTGAGAGAATTCTTCATTCAATAGATTTTTGAATTTCTCAAATAAGTACTGATTTGGCTTCATAGGCTAATGTCTAGTCCTGAAATATGGCTACAGGTTAAAAATTGATTTACGCTGTTTTTAAATATACCATATTTGGTGTTTTATAGTCTAAAGATACATGTAATCTAATTTGGTTGTATAGATTGATTGC
>NZ_VDCS01000031.1 GCF_006265225.1 Allotamlana fucoidanivorans
TTTTCCTGTTGTAAGTTCGTCTAAAATTTTCAGTTTAAAAGGTTCTGAATACCGTCTGATTACTTTGTCATTTTTGTACATAATGTTTGAAATTATGTAGCCTTTATTCAGGACGGGTCAAAATTACAGCTAACGGTTTGTGTAAGGATAGTTGCGTGATTAGGCAACTAACTTACTAAAAATGGAACGAACCAGAGGAAAATCCGCAGGATTTTCCAAGTAGACTAGAACCAAGCAATTATTTTTACACGGTGTTAGGCAAAGTTATTTTATTTCAAATCCTCTATCGTTATTTCTATTCTTGAACGATTTATGAATATCCCATTCCTTTATTTCCTCTTTGCTACTTATTTCCCAATTATTACATTCAAAATGTCCTTTTAAAATTGTGTCATTTTCAAAATAACCGAAATCTTGTGATAATCTCAATTCAAAATTACCATAAACATTTGAAGCAATAGAATAGTCAAAAGTTGAAATTGCAATTTTATATTTATCAATGTCCATTGATTTAAAATCACTACCGTTATATTCCAATTCTGTAGATTTTGAATATAATTCAAGATTTTTTATGACACTATCTTTTAAAATCAGAGTCAAGAATTGAAATTGTCCGTCAATTCGTTTCAAGTAACCTAAATCCATTAAGTGGTTAAGTCTACCGCCAGATTTATCAGTAATTCCAGTAGAATCCAATTCTTTTTTTGTCGGTATTCCTGACCTTAATTGAATTTTAATTATGTTATTTTTTTTGTCTTTTTGACAAGAACAAAGGGCAAAAACACTTTCGCTTTTAATTTCATTTGATAATTCTAACTCAACAACCTTTCCTAATGGTTTTAACGTGCTATCAATTCTTATTTGATTTCTAAATGTATTAATTGAGTCAGTTTTAGTTTTTTCTATTTTTTGATATTCAATATTTTTTTCACCTGTTTTGTTATCAGTTTTACAACTGAATATGACAAATAAAATTAATATTGAAATTCCGTTTTTCATAATTTTGCCTAACGGTTTTGGCTATGGTTTCGTTGCGGAATGGTTCGGCAGAACTATTCCGCCGTAAACCAAAGTTAGCAAATACGCAGGAATTTTAGTTATGAAATTCCGCCGCAATGAACTATAGCCGGTGTTGTGCAACGTACTTATTTTTCCGTATCTATTAACCAAGCGTTTTTGTATTCCGTTGTTTTAGTTAATTCTTGTTTTAATTTTTCTCGGTTTAAATCCAATTCGGAATATTCTGCTCTTTCATAGAGTAGGTTGTATGCCGATTGATGAAGTCCGTATTTTTTTAATTTATAAAAGTCCGCTTTTGCTTTTTCCGAATTCAGATTGTCGTTATCAAACTCAATTTTTAATAAATCAACCAAAGTGTCATTTACAAACTTATTTTGGTAATTAAGTCGTTTTTTGTCCGATTTCATAGAGTTAAATTCTCGGATTATTTGATAAACGATTGAGTCGTTATTCTCCGCTTTTCTGCGGTTCCAAAATTCAGTGTAATACTTGGTTTGTATTTCGGGATTGTTGTAAGTCAATTGCAAACTGGCAATTAGATTCTCAAAATTCCGCTTTATATAAATTCCTTCGATAAGGAAATGACTTTCGCTTTTTGAAATCAGATTCTCAAGTTTTCCATATCCAAACTTTTTAAACGATTCGTGAAGCATTTTTAAGTTTTCGGGTTTTCTAATCCAAGAGTTTCTTGTCCAATCTCCATTTCTCAAATCGAAAAATGAAGTTTGATTTTCTGCATAAAATTCCAATTCAGATTTCTTGTCGTTTTTACAAGACAGAAATAGAAAAATCAGAAGTGAAATTGTTAGCAGTTTGTTCATTTTCGGTATGTTGCACAACGGTTTTGTGTATGATTTCGTTGCGTGTTTAAGCACTAAAGTTAGCAATTAAATCACAGATAGAAAGTCCGCGAGGACTTTCGTAAGTAGGCTATAACTAGCAATGAATTATACACGGTGTTGTAAAACGTTTTTATTTATCACGTTTCAAAATTATTGAGTCTTCAGAATCAAATTCGGTCGGACGTATTCCTTCAAAGCCGATAGCAAATTCCATTGTGTCATCATCAATAAAATTCGAGATACAGAGTAGTTTCTTTTGTTTTTTACTCTAAACATCGTTACTATTAAATCTACTTGTATAGGTTTTGTTTCGCTATTTATTTCATAGGTCATACTTCCTTTTTTTCCATTTTGGACAAACTCTTTTCCGCCCATTATTTGTCCTTGTATTTCGAAGTATGCATAACCTTCCGAATCAAAGTTCAAGTATCCTATATCTTTTTCATCTTCTCCAATCCACTTTCCAATGAATTTTCCTTTATCATTTTCATTAGAATTAAATTCTAATTTCGTCCATAATCGAGATTTAACTACTTTCTTTTTATATTTTCCTGGTCGAACTTTTATTTGTTCCGTTGCTTGCTTTATTAATTTATCAATTTCATCTGATTGTGGATATGATTTAACTTTTATGTCAATTATTTCCGCTTTTTCAGTTACAGTCAGATAAACATAAACGTTGCCATTAAATTCCGTTTCAGAATTCAGTTTTTCGTTTATCAATCCATTTAGATTTTTTTCAGCACAAGCAATTTGTTCTTTTTCCGAAATTCCACTTTCACAATCATTTTCAAATGGCAATTCCGTCAGAATTGCATAATGATAAATTCCTTCTTTTTTCTGTTTGAAAGGTTTTAATTTATATCCTTTTTCAGCCGAATCATCTGCGTCTAAGAAATGTCCTTTCGGAATTTGTCCAATCGCAAACATTGGAATCAGAAGTAAAATTGTCAAAAAGTTTAATTTGTATTTGCTCATTTTGTTGGTTTGGGTAAATGTTTTACAACGGTTACGTATAAAAATAGTGCGATTTTGTGTATGAGGATTTTCCGTAGGAAAATCAGAAGCTACAAAAGCGCACTACACTTTGTTTAAGCACTAAAATAAGCATTGTTTTTATGCTTTGTTGTACCCAGTTTTTTATTAGGTAAAATCATATCCTTCATCTTCTAAAATTTCCTTTTCGTTTCTTCTTTTAATTAGTCGATTTAAAGTTGCGTTTTCAGTTCCCTTTCTCCGAAAATGCCCTGTGTTTTCGTCAATCAGTCGATTAATTATTTTGTCACTTATTTTATTAATAAATAAAAAGTTAAAAGAGTCTTTTGTCACAATCCAAGGTGTTAAAAGAATTCCACGTCTTGACCACCAACCAGCAAAAAAAGTAATTAAAATTGCTTTTAACTTTGCCTTTTTTCCACAACTTAAACACAATATTTTTTCATTCCGTGTGTCGTTCGCAAAAAGTAAGACAGAAACGACTTGATTAATTTCAAATCCATAAAGTCTATCTTTTTTTTCAGCGCATTTTGGGCAATTCAGACTTTGGATTTTCTTTATTAGAGAATTGCGTTCAATTCCGTCGTAAGTTTTGGTTTCAGTTTCTACCCAACTAATTAGATTCTTGTCAAGATTCCGTTTCTCAATTTCCTCTTTTAAAATCCCGAGAACATCTTTTCTTAATCCTTTCGATTCTTTTTTTGCAATATTCTCAATTTTTGAATCGGAAAATCCTTTGTAGTTTTCTCTTATTTCTTCGACACTATACATTCAGTTTGCGTTCGGGTTAAATTGGGTACAACGTTTATGTATATGGAAAGTTGCGTGTTTGTGTGCGAGGATTTTCCGAAGGAAAATCAGAAGCCAGCAAACGAGCAACTAACATTGGTTTAGCCAAATCTAGCAATTTTTTATATACTTTGTTGTAAGCCGTTTTTATAACAGTTTTCCTAATTCAGGAAGTAAATTTAAACTAAGCTTATTTTTTAATTGTTCCATTTCCGTTTTTTCAATTTTATCACCTATTCGAATTCTACAGACTTCAATTTCATTATTATTAATTTCAGTAAATCCAATGACTTGTTCACCTAAAAATGCTGTTCGGATGTTTATAATAACATGTTCCTTTTTTCCTATTGGATAAGCACGAATTTGATTTTTATTTTCAATGTCACCAAGATTGTAAACCCATCCCATATTTTCTGTTCTAAAACCTTTAGCTTTGGAACTTAAAATTGTTTGAACTTCTCTTTTAATATTTTCATTTATTGTAATTAAATTATTTTTTAAATCATCTAAATTGTTGCTTTGAATTTTCTTTGCATGAAGTTTTAATTGCTCTTCAATTTGATTCTTGTCTGTATTTTCAATATTTTCCATTTGATTCAATAAATCTATAATTTCCTTAGCAGAAGACCATCTTTTGGCCATGTCTATCTGGAAAGCCTTATCGAAAATAGTATTCCAAATGAAAGGCATTTTAATTTTAGAAATTGTTTTAATAGCTTCATCTGTTTGATGGGCAAATTGTCCATTTTCATTTAATAAAACCCTTGGATATTTTCCTGAAAATAAATATAATGCTATTCCGCAAGCTAGTGTCAAATCACTTCTTGAATCTCGCTTACTTGTGCTTCCTGCTGAGAATTCTGGTAGCCTTATAAATCTATTACCTAGTTCTTGTCCAATAGAGGTTATATTTTGTTCGTCATTTAGATTTACTGAAATTCCAAAATCAACTAAGAAAAGTTTTCCTATATCATCAATTAAGATATTTTCTGGTTTAATATCTCTGTGAACAATTTCTTTATCATGAATTTCAGTTAATATGTTTAATAGCTGTTTAAAAATGTTAACAGCTCTTTTGAATTCAACGGGTTTTGCTATTTTATCTAGGCTTTTCCCTTTAATAAATTCAGCACAATAAAATAGTTCTTCATTGGTTTCGAAATTGTTAACATTAGTATCAATGATTTTGGGGATACCTGATATATTCAGAGATTTGAAAAGTGTAGTTTCTCTAAAGAAGCGTAGACGTCTTTCGGTAGAATTTTTTTTAAGTTTTTTTAAGAAATATTGTTTACCTGTTTCGATTTCTATAACAATGAAACAGTCTCCTTGACCACCACCTAGATTAGAGCTATTAATTCGATATTTGTCTTCCCATTTCATTATTCCTCAGAGTTTCTTTAAATGTCTAGTCCTGAAATATGGCTACAGGTTAAAAATTGATTTACGCTGTTTTTAAATATACCATATTTGGTGTTTTATAGTCTAAAGATACATGTAATCTAATTTCGTTGTATAGATTGATTGCACTTTTTGTTGCTCTTTTGGCGTGTTGTACGCTATCAAAGGTCTGGTCAAGATAAAACTCGTCTTTTAGGATGCCGTTTACACGTTCAGCAATAGCGTTTTCGTAGC
>NZ_VDCS01000032.1 GCF_006265225.1 Allotamlana fucoidanivorans
TTTAGTTTTCCTGTTGTAAGTTCGTCTAAAATTTTCAGTTTAAAAGGTTCTGAATACCGTCTGATTACTTTGTCATTTTTGTACATAATGTTTGAAATTATGTAGCCTTTATTCAGGACGGGTCAAAATTGTTTACAACGTTTATGTATAAGGAAAGTTGCGTGTTTGTGTGCGAGGATTTTCCGAAGGAAAATCAGAAGCTAGCAAACGAGCAACTAACTTTGGTTTAGCTAAAACTAGCAATTTTTTTTATACGGTGTTGGCTACAGTATTTTTATTCCACATTTTTTTTAATTCGGTCAAATATTCGTTTTCAGATGCAAGTTCAGGTTTGAAGTGGACTTGAATAATATTTTCGTCAGTTTTAAATTTTATCATATTCCGCGTGTCTTTAAGTACATATTTATACAAAAAAGGTTTGCGGTTTTCAAAATCCGTTAAGTTGAATTTAAGCACCTTTATTTTGTCAAATTCATACCGTTTACTTTCTAATTCAATTGAATTTTGGTTTATATTCAAGTTGTTTTTGATATGGTGCCAAAAATATCCACCCGAAACAAGTCGAGCAATTCGTCCGACCATGAGTGATAAAGCAATTAGCACACCCAAAAACAAGTAAACAGTTCCGTTTTCCGTATTGTTTTTATTCGTCCAGGAAAAAGTAAGTAGTATTAATGTCAATAAAATTCCTATTCCGTATGAGTAATTGCTCAATCGGTAAACTATAATATTCGTTATGTAGGAATCTGCCTTGATTTTCATATTGTAGCCAACGTTTTTGTATATGAAAAGTAGTGGACTTGAAAGCACTAACTTTTCAGTTATAACTAATGCTTAATTTACAAAACAACTTTCAATGAAATACTTAAACCACTATTTTTTATATACCGTGTTGGCGGTAGTCATATTTTCTATGCTTAAATTTTCACATGAAATCACTGTTGGGGTCTAAGGGTTTCAATAATCTTGGCATCAACCCAATATTTTGTTGTTTCCCAATATGTACTACCATCTTCCCTTTCTTTTTTTTCATGCCTTCCGAAAAGCAAATACTTTCCGTCAGGTGTTAATCTTGCACCATTTTCCTGTAGTTCTGAATTTATCTTATCTCCCATATTAATTGCGGGACCCCATGAACCATCTTGCTGTCGAAAACTAATATAATTATCAGACATTCCATATCCATCCTCTCGCTCGCTACCCCATATTATGAAAGATTCATCTGGAGCTATAAAAGGGTGAGCTGTCCATTTTCCTGTATTAATATGTTTGCCAAGTAGTTTTGGTTCTTCTCGTTTACCATCTATAATCCTCGACATTCGGATTACGTCATTACTTTTATAGTCATCAAAAACAAAAGTACCTTTAGAGGATACCGACATTACCATAATGCCCCAATCTTCCCTTTCAAACATAGGGCCCAGACTTTTAATTTTTGACCAACCGGAATTTGTACGCTCTATATAGTTCCACCTAGAGTATAAGATGTTACTATCACCAGGGTTATGGCCGAAGCTATACTTATTAACCTTATAAGAACTACCCTCATTCCGATAGACAACTACTTTATTTTCAAAGGGGTTGTTTCCTGTGTAGGTAAAATAAAACTCATCCATATCTAGAGTATCGCTATTCCCTAATTTCCAATCTTGAGAAGTACTCTTTTTTGGAACAAAAATTTCGGGGGTTAACCCTGGTGGTTTATACCCAAAATAAAGGCTATCTTCTATTGATGAATTCTTCTTAGTTTCTGACTTCTCTGTTTCGCAAGCATTCAAAAATATTGCAAATACGAGCACTATAATTTTAATTTTATTTCTCAAAGTTAAGTTTGTTTTAATTACCGCCAACGGTCTCGTATAACCGTCAGTTACGGGATTAAAGTTAATGATTTTCGGTTTAGCACAGGCTTTAGCAATTCCAAGTGGATTCGGACGTAGTCGAATCCGCCGTAATTGCGGTTATACATTGTTACCACACGTTTTTATATTATTTTAAAAATTGACGGAAATCTTTTTGAATAGACAATTTCTACTTTTTGATTTTTAATATTATTAGGTATTACCAATTTATTATTTTCAACGGTGTAACTACTCTTTTTGAGTTTAAATTCCTCTTTAGGCAAACCTTGTTTAATTAATCCATTTGGTGTTTTATATTCAAACATTGCGAACTCTTTGGTTTCTCGTCCGTATTTTATCAGGTAAGATTGTTGCTCAAATCCGACAAAGGTCGCAACAGTCTTTTCTGTGTCTTGACCAAGAAAATATTCTTGCATTTTTATATTTAAATTTTCTCCGAGGTAAATTAGTGCAATTACAATTGGGATTATTAAAATGTAAATAAAAATTGAACGACTAAATATCCATTTTAAAGGATTTTTTTTAAATGAAAGTTCCTTTCTATTTTTATCTATTCTTGATACTAAATTATAAATCAATATTGTAAATCCAATCAAGTATAATATTAATGAAGTGGATTCCAAGTTAGCCCAATTTAGTGCTAAATGTCCAAAAAGAGCTTTGACTGTAGTTCCAATTATAATCAGAATTATTGCTATTAGTTTCATTTTCAAATGTGTGGTAACGTAACCGCATATGGCTTGTACGGCGATGAATTGGTAAAAAGTTAAAAGCAAAGCACATAAGCCATAACGTTTGGTTTTGCACTAAATTAAGATTAATCTGGGCGAAAGCAAATGCTTATGGCGTTGCTTGCGGCAAAATAGAATGCATCTACGAAGAAACCTCCCGCCTTATAAGCTATTATGCATTGTTGGCGGTAGTATTTCCTTGACTATCAAAGTATTTATTAATCAATGTTCCTCTTTTCGACTCTTCCGTCTTAATCATCTCCTTAATAAAATTAGTCATTTTCTCAGGTTTCATTTTTATCTGGCTTAATTGTAAATCTAGTCCAGTTGAACCAACCTTTTTTTCTAATCGTTTTGCCCAGCCATATTGAGTATTTTTGCGCTTAAATGATTTATCCACAGTCAACGTAACAAATTTCTGTCCGAATACATCCAGTGGATTAGCATTTTTAATAAGTTCCCAACTTATCAAATCTTGTTTTATTGTCCTATCCCAAATTCCCGTTTCATTAAAAACTATTTGAGGCCTTTTGTCGAACATATGAAAAAAAGCCAAGAAAAAACCAAATCCGAAAAACGGAACACCAATCCATCCCATAATTCTATCTAAGAGACTACTTTCATTTCTTAAAATCAACCAAACTCCAACGGCTACAAGTGGAATAGTCAATCCGAGTAGCTTTATCGCTTTCCAAGGTGATTTATATAGTTTAATTTCAGTCATAGAAAAATAATAAAATCATTGTTGCCATGTAAATTGCAAATGCTATAAAGTCAATAATTGTAATTCTTCTCTCGTCAAACAAGTCCGTTGTTGAACCTTTGCCAGGAGCTACTAATTCTTGTCCTTGAGTTTTTGCACTTATAAATCGTAATATTTGGAAAAGAATCAACAGAGGAACGGTATTTCTTAGTCCTGTTGAAGCATGTCCTTTTACATTTTGTAAATAATCAATGTCTTTTAGTTTGAAATAAATAAACAGCTGTATTAGTCCAAAGGCGAACCAAATAAAATAAACTTTCAGGTTTCTCAAGGATTTGTAATTAAACAGATATAGAAAGAAATGCGTTCCAAAAGCATACGCAAATAAAATATCTCTGTGCAATTTATAGTTAAGAGGATTATTCCTGTAATAAACTGTTAATCCAATAGATAAGACTAAATACAAGAAAATTGTAATCCTATCCCATTTTGTTGTTTTGCCAAAGTAAAATATCTGTTTTTTCATTTATTATTTTAGTCTATTCCATGTGCACGGCGGTCTCTCAATATTACCGCCAACGTTTCGGCTATGAGTAGTTGCGTGGGTTAGCACTTAATTTAGCAAGTACACACCGAACTGAAAATCCGCTAGGATTTTCAGAAGTAGGCGAGAACAAGCAATTACTTATAGCCATTGTGCCTGTTGCACAACGTGATAAATATAAGATAAAATTTCATAAATTGTATTATAATTCTTATGTTTAATAATGCAAGGCAAAAAAGAGTATCAGGAGAAATTATTCAACAATTTTCAGTTAAGT
>NZ_VDCS01000033.1 GCF_006265225.1 Allotamlana fucoidanivorans
TTCCTGTTGTAAGTTCGTCTAAAATTTTCAGTTTAAAAGGTTCTGAATACCGTCTGATTACTTTGTCATTTTTGTACATAATGTTTGAAATTATGTAGCCTTTATTCAGGACGGGTCAAAATTACTCACAACGGTCTAGTATATGAAAAGTAGCGGATTTTACTTACTGATTTTTCAGTTTTACAATGACCTCTAATTTATTAATTTTGTTTCGTGTGAACGATTAAACCGCTATTTTTTATATACGTTGTTGTAGCACGTATTTATTCTTTTCGTGTTCCTAATAAATATAAAACAATGCTCGGTCCTGATTTTACTTTACCAATTTCCCAATCATAATTTTCCGTTCCTTTCAAATTTTCAACAAGAGCGTTCATTTCTTTGATGGAATAAGTCCGTAATGAAGAAACAATTCCATCCCACAATACAAAAAGAGGCACAATTGGGATTAAATAAGTAAAAATAATCCGTCCGAATTTAAATGGTCTTATGAATGGCGTTACCAACAGAACACTTATTGGGGAAAATAGCATAGCCAAGATACTTGGAACACTTCTTTCCTGCCCTTCAAATATTGCAATTGAACTACCTGTGTCAATGGTATTTTGAAGGATTAGTTTTGCATCTTTTGGCTTAAAATGGTGCAATGATAAAAATTGAGTTCTCAATCCTTTTAATTCATCGGGTACATTTCTTGCATCAACTGGTTTTTCCACATACTCGAAATTGTTCGCTTTCTCTTTTGTGAATTTGAATGCTGGAATGTTGGGGTAAAAGTCCGTCAAGATTATTTTCAGGTCAGGTATTTCATTTTTCAATTCAGAGTTCAACCAAATAAGTCCGCCACCACCTCCTGAACCAAGGTCAATAATTTGATTCGTTTTACTCTTTAGCAACCCTTTTTCAATTATTGGGATAATTGGTTTGTACATTTTTGTCTTATTGGACAAAAACTGTAAAAAGTCAGTTCCGTAATTCCTTAAAAAAGTCGGAAACCATTTTTGGTCTTCAAACTCAAATAAATGTATTCTTCCCATTTTGCTATGGTTTGGTCATATGTGCTACAACGGTAACGTATAAGAATAGTAGCGGATTTTATACACTTACTTTTCGGTACATCACTGTCTTTTGATTTATAAATTTCATTTAGTTTTAGCGATTATACCGCTATTATTTTTATACAATGTTGTGTGGCGTTTTTTTATTTCCGATATCAAATTGAGAGTAAAATCATTGTCTTTCATTTTGCAAGCATAAAATTGTGGGTTACTAATTATTTTTTTCAATTCAGGAATATTCAAATCTTGCGAACAGTAATATCCTTCCACCAATCTTAATCTTTGATAAGGATTGAATTTACTTTTGATAATAGACTTTTCAATTAAACTTTGAAATGTCTCTGACTCAACAAACTTTACAGAATCTAAAATCCCTAAATCTTTTACAATAGGTATTACTTTTTTAATGAAGTCCAATGAAGGTAATTCATCAAGGATTTCTTCTCTATAGTTTCTTTTTACAACTCTTAATTCCCTTAAAAGGTTAATATCAGATTGATTTATTAAACCTTGCTCTTTTAGTCCGTTTAGTAGTTTTATAAATGAGAATTCAAAAATTCCATTCTCCGCATTTTTAAACACTAAATAATTCCTCAATCCAACAAAAAGACAATCGCAAAACCAAGCAAAACCTAAAGTAGTTTTCGGAACAGTCTTAATTATGTTAAAGTAATTCTCACAATCTTTAATGTCCTTTTTATAATCTGTCTTTGGATTGAAATGATTTATTATATCTTTAAATCTATCATTTGGGTCAATAATGATTTTTGATTCTTTTTGTAAATGCTTGATAAATAAACTACCATTTTTTGATAAATATTCAAGTTTTGAGTATGTGTAAAATGAGATAGACCAACCATCTTTATAATAGGTTTCTTTCAACTTCTCTAAAGTTTTAAAATTATTAGCCACAACTAATAAATCTCTATCGCTATATTTATCAAAATCTGCTCTCAATGAACTGCCGAAAACTGCAACACTATAATTTTTCATTTTACAAATCGATTTATTAAAACTGTTATTAAAAAACTTAAAAGAATGAAGCCTGAAAAGCCTTGCATTGTCAACATATACATTCCAAAATCAGTTTGGGGTTGAAATTGAGAATCTACTAATTGCGTCATTGCATCTGCTGTAAAAAAGATGTTTGCTATTGGGCTAATGTTCTCTGAATTGAAAGATGCGATTGCAAAGTCCTTTTCGTGAAATCCATATTCATTCCAATAATTTAAGTTGGTAAAGTAAAATACTCCATAAAGAACAAAGAAAGTTGCGATAAAACTTCTTAGTCTTAGGCCATAACCAAATATCCATCGATATAGAAAATTAGGAATATACTCAACTGCAAAAGTTTGAAAATTTATTTTATAAGGTTGGCTTTTAAAAAATTTACTTCTTGTCAGTCGACCTTCCCATTTCTGGAAATAATAATTGGCTATTCTTGCAAACTCAGATTGTTCTTCATCTCTTGAATTGTTTAATAGCTGTTGGAATAAGTGAACTGCCATATTAGACTTTTCAATGTCTTTCTTTTGGTAGTTATTTTTAAAACTTATAGGGTCTATATAGGTACGTTTAATTAGGATTTGATGTGTGTTTACGTTTTTGAATGTACATCTGTGAAATTGACAATTATCTAAAGTACTTCCAAAAAATAAACAGTCTTCGAAGTGACAAGAAGTGAAATCAATATTTTTTAGTTTTGTCTTTGCGAAACTGACATTTATAAATGTAATTGACTTTACTTTATAGCGAGGATGTTCATCGCTGTTTTTTAAGATATCTGGTTTATAGATTAAATCTCTAATAGTTCCTTCACTTGCTGAAACCATTTCTTTAAATTCCACTTCGGAATTTTTTCCAATTACTCTTGGTGTTCCACTAAGTTCAAAAAAACTATTTGACATTTCTTATTCTATTTCTTTTTTCAAATGACACACAACGGTTTTGGCTATGGTTTCGTTACGGAATGGTACGCGAGTATCATTCCGCCGTAACCATAAATTTAGCAAAAAGGCTTGAAATTCCGATTAGGAATTTCAGCCGTAATGAACTATAGCCGTTGTTAGCTGTAGTTTTTATTTCGGCTCGTTAAAATGATTTCCATCGTCTAACCATTCTCTATTTAAGCCAGTTTTTTCATTGAATTCCTTTTGTTCACTTTCCGTGGCATAGTCAATTACGAATTGTTGTCCGCCATCATCATAGTAGGTGTATTTCCCCTTTGTCTTTAGTTCGTCTGGTAAATAAGAAAACCTTTTAAAAAATGAATCAGCGATATAACCGACTTTTTGCAATTTCCATTTTTTACTGATGCCATTTACTTTAAAGTGAATCCATTCGTAATTTTCATCGTCAACTACAATAGAAATTTCTGTGTATTCAATTTCGCCATCAGTGATAGTTCCCATTCTTTTCATAAACCAGATATATTGTTCTGGTGAGTCTATAAATTCAAGGTCAAACCAAATGCATTTGTCACTAAAATTCAAGGTTGGAATTTTCGGACTTCTCCAGCCATAATAAAAATAGAGCCGAGAAAAGGGCTTTTCCTCTATTTGTTTCAGCCTTTCCTTTCGGATTTGGTCCCACATTGGTTCTCCATAGCCATCTGTCAAAATCATTTCTTTCGTAACGCCATCTGCGAATTCATACCCTAATGCTTTGAAAACTTCAATTTGCTTTTCGTAAGTAATATTGTCGGTTTTATTTGATTTAAAACCAAAGAAGCTTAAAATTCCCATAATTAATATCAGTGAGGTTTTCTTTATCATAAATTTGGTTCAAATGTCTAGTCCTGAAATATGGCTACAGGTTAAAAATTGATTTACGCTGTTTTTAAATATACCATATTTGGTGTTTTATAGTCTAAAGATACATGTAATCTAATTTGGTTGTATAGATTGATTG
>NZ_VDCS01000034.1 GCF_006265225.1 Allotamlana fucoidanivorans
ACAATGCACATACTTCATTGCTTGTTTTTGTTTGCTTACGAAAAGTTTTACAAAACTGCCAAATATCTGGCTTTATTTGCTATTTTTACGTAAGAAAACGCAACGAAAGCATGTACCAAACCGTTGGCATTAATACGAAAATGAACATAAAAGTAACCGACATAATCAACAAGAAAACTTATGATAAAGTTGTCGAATTACTTGTAGAATATAATTTGAGTAAAACACAAGAACTCAAAAATGAAATTAACAAGCCGATTGAAATAATTGCTCGGGATAACAACGGTGAAATAATAGGTGGTCTTTATGGACGTTCTATTTGGGGAACATTGGAGATAAAAACTTTTGTTATAAAACCGGAAAACCGTAATAACGGAATCGGAAGAAAATTAATTTTAGAAGCGGAAAAAGAAGCCAAAACCCGAAATTGTCGTTATATGAGTTTGGATACTTTTTCATTCCAAGCACCTGAGTTTTATGAAAAACTAGGCTTTATAAAAATTGGAACTGAGACTGATTTCCCAAAAGGTTTTGAAAAGTATTACTATCGGAAAGAAATACAAAAAACATAATGCCAACAATGGCTATAATTCATTGTGGGCTTTGTTCTAAAATTCAAACTTTGTACTTTTAATCCGGCATGATTTCACAAGCGGAAAAGTCTGTCGACGTTTTCCACAACGAAATCATAGCCTAAACCGTTGCAGGTAATTATGAAAAACCACATCCTGACATTAATATTTTTGAAAGTATCTTTCGCTAGTCTTGCCCAAAAGCAAACGCCTGAGTTAGATAATTGGATAAAAACAAATAATATAGAATTTAATAATCCAAATGCACCAAACGGATTTGAACACTTTTTGAATTGTGACAAAATTCACGCTTATCGAAAGACTATTGGAGATACTATAATTATATATTCTAGAGGTAGTTCAATAGCAGAAAATATTGAGCAATTAAAGAAAAGTATTAAAAAACGTGAATTTAATGTATATCGCTATCCTGCTTACAAACAAAGCAATGGAACAATTGTAATGCAAAATTTAAGAAAATGGACTTTTTTAAGGCGTAATGATTCTCTTTATCTATTAGATACAAATAATGACAAAAAAATAAAATCACACACTCAAATTTCAATGGATTTTATGACGAAAAAAATCAACAAAGAGGAATTTCTAAAAAAAGTAGCGGAAAATGATAAAAAGGATTTTGGATTTCAACCAAAATTTAAATTAATATATTGGAATGGAATTTTTGACCAAACCAATCAACATACTTTTAATAAAAAAGAAAATTTCAGACAAGAAAAAGTACAGTTGATAAAACAATGGGTTAAAAATGACCAAATCTTTTATAAAATAAAACTAGAAACTAATACAGCGGGTGATTACACTTTTTCAGAGGATTTTTCATTTATAAACACAGAAATTTGCGAAAAATAACTACCTGCAACACCGTATATAAAAAATTGCTAGTATTAGCTAAACCAAAGTTAGTTGCTCGTTTGCTAGCTTCTGATTTTCCTGCGGAAAATCCTCGCACACAAACACGCAACTTTCCATATACATAATCGTTGGCAACAAGCTGAGAAATGAAAATAACAACTAAAATATTAACGATAATTCTATTCTTTGGACTATTAAGTTGTGATTTTAAAAATGAAAATCAAGAATATGCCGAAATGCTAATTGAAAAAGTTGAAACGTTTAAAAAGGAAAATAATAGACTACCAAAAAACGTATCCGAATTTGGATTGACTGAATTTATGGATAGTCCAGCCTTTTATCAAATGGAAAATGATTCAACATACATTATTTGGTATGGATTAAGTGTTGGAGAATCCAAGATTTATAGGTCTTCAACTAAAAAATGGACAAAAGAGGGATGAAGAAATTAATTCTAATATGTTTTTGTTTGTTTGTCGCTTGTGGACCTAAACAAATAAAATTCGAACAATCTAAATGGAATAAAAGTTTTGACGGATTTTATGAATTTCGAGAACATATGGTTAACGACTTAATTGAGAATCATTTACAAAAAGGAATGTCTTATAAAAACGTAATTGATTTATTGGGAGAACCTGGAAATTATATGGACATCGAACCCGATGAAATAGTCTATGAAATAATGGTTGATTATGGATGGAATATTGACCCAATGGAAGGAAAAGATTTATATATAAAATTTGGAAAAGACTCAACTCTAATTAATTCAAGATTGGAACATTGGGAACATTAAAAAAATAAAGCCAGTTGCCAACACCGTGTATAATTCATTGCTAGTGCAGGCTTACTTACGAAAATCCTCGCGGATTTTCTATTCGGTTTGTATTTGCTAAATTAGTTGCTGAAACACGCAACGAAATCATACACAAACTCGTTGGGCAACATTTGAGAAACCGTGAATTAAATGAAAAAATGGATATTAATAATAATCGGAATTCTTCTAATTGGAATTGTTGGAATCGGAATTAAAATTAACTCGGATTTTGACAAAGTTGCGGAAGCATTTCATTCTGAACATTCTCTAAAAGGAGCTGATTTTATTCTTATTTCCGACTCTATTTCACCGAATAAAAAACACAAATATTACGAATATCAATTTGACAATGGCGGATTTGGATATTCAAGAGTTTTTTGGTCAGTTATAGAAAATAATGAAAACAAATCTGATCTTGAAAAAGGACTAATTCCAGATGGATTTAAAATAATTGGGTGGACAAATGACAATGAACTGATTTTAGAAAAATGGGAACCTTATTACGAAATAAAGAAAACCGAATTGAAAAACGGAATAGAATTAAACGGAGTGAAAATCACTCTAACAGAATAAAAAACGTTTGGTAATATTTGAGAATGACTGAAATAAAACTTTATAAATCCAAACAAAGAGCAATCCGACTGATATTATTATGCACACCTTTTGTGCTAATCGGAATTTGGATGCTTGCAGATAAACCATTGATAGGTTGGCTTTCCATTGGTTTTTTTGGGCTTGGTTATCCATTAGGAATTTATAACCTGATTGACAAAAGACCGATGATTATAATAAATGAAATTGGAATTTTTGACAGAAGCGCAAATAAAGATTTTATTAATTGGGAATTAATACAAGATGCTTATCCAATAAATATCAATGGACAAAAATTCATTTGTTTAATAATTAACGAAAAGTTTAAACCTTCCAGAAAAAAAGGAGTAATTTATAGAAGTACAGTAAAACTAAATGAAGCGATTGGTGCTCAAGAATTAAATATACATTTAGGACAAATTGAAAAAATTGACGAAATTAAATTGACTGAATTTATTCTTGAAATGTCAAAAGCTGACAAAACAACTAAATCCGAATTAATAAAAACGTTGCCCAACACCGTATAAAATTAATTGCTAGTTCTAGCCTACTTACGAAAATCCTCGCGGATTTTCTATTCGGTTTGTATTTGCTAAATTAGGTGCTTAAACCACGCAACTAATCTTATACAAACACGTTGCCAGTAATTTAAAATGACCTTGGAAATAACGAAAAAAGAAGTTGAAAAATTAATTAAAATAAGAGAAAATGACACTGTTAAAAATCATTTTCTTACAGTCATTTCACGTGATTTTCAGG
>NZ_VDCS01000035.1 GCF_006265225.1 Allotamlana fucoidanivorans
CAGATAATTATGAAAATAATATTTAAAAAAAAAGTCATTTAGCAACAATAAAATGACAGAAATCAAAAATAATTTTCCGTAAATCAGATTTTTAGGCTGTGATTGGTTCATAATTAATGCCAACGGGCTTTTATAAGATTTGTGCGACTGGAAAATCGGAGATTTTTCGGACGTAGCAAATTGTTTGTTGAATGTTTGTCGGTTCGTTATTTAGTTTAAATGTAAGCATAAATTTTATGAGGTGTTGTAACCAGTTTTTTAATTTTTTGTTATTAATTTCAATTCCGAGTTGTCAATTTTTTTTAATAATTCCGAGTATTTAATTCCATTCAGTTTTATTTTTCCATTTTTTGGTCGATAAATTTCAGATTTGGTTTCAACTCCGTTTCTATAAATCCAAAAATATAAATCGGTAGAATCTTTCTCTAATGTTCTAATGTTTGTTCTTTTCCAAGTTTTCTCAATAATTCCAAATTCCGATGTTGATTTGTTTATTATTAAATCTCCAGTTTTCGATTCAAAGTGTAAATTTTGATAATCTCCATATTGGTCTTCGATTTCCATTAAATACATTCCATAACCTAAAAAACCAACAATAAAAATCAGTCCGATTGTTAAAGTCAGAAATATGATTTTTATTTTACTTTTCATTTGGGGTAGTTTTAATAATTCCGAAAACCCATTTTAGGTTTATAAAAATCAAAATCAACAAAATTATTCCGATAATGATAAATTCATTTGTCGGTAAGTTTTTAAAAGTCGGACGTTGTATTTTTTCGATTAATGCGATTGAATAGGCAAATATTAAAACACAAGTCAGAAGCGTAAAAATTGATTTTCCGATAATCTTAATTGTGTTCAAAATTTTAGGTTTATTCATTCGGTTTGTTGGTTTGGTCAAATGTTTGCCAACGGTCTCGTATAACCGTCAGTTACGGGTTAATATACGTTAATTTTCGGTTTAGCACTGTTGTTAGCAATTCCGAGTGGATTCGGACGTAGTCGAATCCGCCGTAATTGCGGTTATACATTGTTGTAGCTAGTAATTTTTAATCAAGCCACTAATTATTTTTTCAGTTAATTCAAATCCTTTCTGTTGTGGCCAACCTTCCCAAACGACAATTCCATTCGGGTCAATGATTACGCAATGAGGAATTCCTTTAACTTCATAAATTCTTTCCAATCTTTCTTTAGTGTCAATTGCGCTATAATATTCCATTTTGGGATTTTTCATTTTTTTTACTTTTCCCTTAGGCTCATCACTAATACCAATAACAACTAATTTATCCTTGAATTTATGATGAAATTCATTCAATTCCGGAATTGCTTTTTTACAAGGTCCACACCAAGTAGCCCAAAAATCAATTAAAACAAATTTTCCATTAGTTTCAGGCTTTTCAGTTAACCACTTTTCAACGACAATTTCAGGTGCTTTTTTGTTAATAAAGGATTTTGCCCATAATTTCTTTTCTTGAGCATAGAAATTTGAAATGGAAAGTAAAGTTATCAGTAAAATTATTTTCTTCATAGTTTTGTCATTATTAGCTACAACGGTTTTGTATATGTTTTGTTGCGTGGTTTAGCACTTAACTTTGCAAGTACACACCAAACTGAAAATCCGAAAGGATTTTCGTAAGTAGGCTTGAACTAGCAATAAATTATATACGGTGTTACCACACGTATTTTATTCATTTATAGTTAAGAATTCATCAAATGTTTTAATATCTGTTGTATATCCTTGTTCCTTTATAATGTTTCCGTTTTTGTCAATTATTACAAAATATGGTTGATAATTACTTTTGAATTTTGTTTTTTGCAATTCCGAATGTTTTTGTCCAACATATTTAAACAACTTTTCATTCGATTTAGATTCAATACTTTCGTTTTTTGGTAAACTCGTTCTATCATCAACGTAAAGGTTCACAAAATGGAATTCATTTTTTAGTTTCTCCGTGATTTTGCTGTCAGAAAGGACATAGTGTTCTATTTTTCTGGCGTTTACACAAGCATAACCTGTAAAATAAAGAAGTAATGGTTTTTCTAATTCATTGGACTTAATTAAAAGGTCTTTATAGTCAACATTTCCAGCATTTTTAAAAATTCCATTGTATTCTTTTGCTTTTGGTTTAGTTTCCGTTTGTTTTGGTTTTTGAGTTTCTTGAAAATCTGCGAATACTTGCTTATATGTTTTTTCAGGGTTTGAATGTTCTTTTAAATAATTATAAAACTTATCAATAAAGTCAGATGGGACTTGCAATTTTTCTAATAAAATTTTGTCTTGTTGCCAATTGTCAATATTCGCAGGTCTTTTTGCCAGTTCATTTGAAACCAATATTGTCGTTTTGGTTAATTCATAAGCTTCTGATTCTTTAAATTCCAATACTTTATCATATAGTTTTTGAAATGTTAGTTTGGCATCACTTTCCTTATTTGAGGCTAATTCGACTAAAATTGTTCCTAAAACTGGACCACTTGAAAAAACTTCGATATCTCCATCGTCAAGTCCACAATTTTGAAGTAGTGAGAAGTCTTCTACAAATCTTTTCAAATTATCCGTGTCGTTTGGAATCAGATTTATTTCTTTCTTTAAAATTGTTTCACAATCTTGGGTAGATTGACAAAATCCATTGAATGATAGAAGTAATGTTGTTATTAGCAATGTTTTTCTCATATGTGTGGTAACGGTTGGGCTATGGTTTGTTGCGTGAAAATCCGCTAGGATTTTCCGCCGTAAAACAAACTTAGCAAAAACGAAGGAATTTTCGGTAGAAAATTCCGAAGCAATGAATTATAGCCGTTGTTGTAGTGCGTTTTTTATATTCATTCTTTTCATTGAGAATGTGTTTGACTGTTCATTTAAAAAATCAATTATTATTATACCTTTTTTTGCTAGTTTACTTTTTTCACAGTGCTGTCCAAAATCGGTTGATTCTATTTGCATTACTACCTCATAGATTAATTCCGCTATTTTTTCAGTATGAGATTCGTGAAATTCAGCTATTCTATTAATCAATTCAGAAGTTTCAATTTCAGATATTCTGTCCAGTGATAGGTCAAATTGACTTTTTAAAGTTTCATTTACTTCTTCAATTCCACTTTTAGAGCTATTAGAGTTTAGTCCGCTGATTTTCTCAATCAGACTATTTAGTAGTAAAGTCAGTTTTTGAATTTCACGTTTTATTAAGTCTTTTTCTACTTCCATTTATAAAGTTTCATGGGGTTTCTCCGAATGCACTACAACGTGTTGGTGTAAGGATAGTTGCGTGTGCAAGCAACTAACTTACTAAAAATGAAACGAACCAGAGGAAAATCCGTAGGATTTTCCGAGTAGGCTAGAATCAAGCAATTATTTTTACACGGTG
>NZ_VDCS01000036.1 GCF_006265225.1 Allotamlana fucoidanivorans
CCTGAAAATCACGTGAAATGACTGTAAGAAAATGATTTTTAACAGTGTCATTTTCTCTTATTTTAATTAATTTTTCAACTTCTTTTTTCGTTATTTCCAAGGTCATTTTAAATTACTGGCAACGTTTATGTATATGGAAAGTTGCGTGTTTGAGTGCGAGGATTTTCCGAAGGAAAATCGAAAGCTAGCAAACGAGTAACTACCAGAGGTTAAACTAAAAGTAGCAATTTTTTATATACTTTGTTATGCACTTTTATTTTTTAAAAATTTTTGATTCTGGATAAAAGTTCTTCCAAGCCCAATTATAGGCAATGGCACTAGGAATCATTTTTCCATTTATATTTTCTGCCCATGCAGTTAACCCAGATTCGTCAAAATGAACATTAAACTTAAATCCTTCTAACTCATAATTAACAGGAGAATTCTCTTTAAATAATATTTCAAAAGGAAAGTAAATAGATGAATTTCCTAGATCTATCCCAAGTCCTAACGTCTCAATTTGATGAAAGTCTTCATATTTAGGTCGACCATCACCTGGTTTCCAGTTAATATAATGAGGTATTTCATCTAAAAATTGAGGAAAAACAGCATTTGTTGTATCCTTATTTATGAGTATTTTGGTATTGGGATACTTATTCTTCCAAAAACTCCAAGTACTTTGAATGGTAGAAACTGATTTTAATTTATCACCTTTAAGTTCTCCTAAAATTCCATTTCCAGATAGTTGATTCCATACTGTGTTAGTTTTTCGGTCAACAACTAATAGATTATTATTATTTAAGCCATACCCAAAATCAAAGCCAGAGGTATTATTGTCATTTTCAAAAACTCGGGCTGTTCCAACAATGGGACACCAAGTTATAGAAAGATGGTTTGATTCGACTTTAAAATTGGCTACTTCAAAGGCAGACATATAACTCAACGGAATTGCAATTTGAGTGTTTTTTAAAGGAATTCCAATTACTAAATCTAAACTATCAATTTTCACATCTTCCTCATTGGCATATTGCAAATTTTCCAATGCATTTTTAACTTCCATATCAAATTCAAGAGGCTCTCCAAAAGGTCTTTGTTGAGCAACTATTTTTATTGTTTTTGGATTCTTTTCAGTCTCTAAATTTGGCTCTTTACGTTCATTTTCTTTACATGAAATTAAAGAAATTAATATGGTTAAAACATATATCCATTTTATATTTTTCATCTGAATTGTTTTTATTAACTAATTGTGCATAACGTTTATGTATAGGATTAGTTGCGTGGTTGAGCACCTAAATTGGCAAATACTCACCGAATAGAAAATCCGCAAGGATTTTCGTAAGTATGCTTGCACTAGCAATTAATTTTATACGGTGTTAGGGCACGTTTTTTTAATCTTTTTTGGCTACTCCTAATAATTCTAATTTATTACTTAAGTCTTTTCCTCTCAAATTAGTTGCAATAATTTTTCCTGTTGGGTCAATTAAGTATGTGGTCGGCCAAGAATTAATGTTATATCCTTCCATACGAGTTGTAGAATCTTCTTCATTAATAGTTGGCCAGGTAACATTATTTTTTGCAATAAATTCGATTATATCTATTTTTCCTCTGATATCAGCTATTCCAATAATTTCTATTTCGTTTCTGCTAAATTTGTCGTAAGCTTTTTTTATATATGGGAATTCTTTAATACAAGGGGCACATGATGTACTCCAAAAGTCAAGAAAAACGTATTTTCCTTTAAATTCATTTAACGAAATTTTCAGGTCATTGAGCACATTTATCCCACTTAATTTTGGGGCTAACATTCCTACTTGATTTGCAATAGGTGTTATTTTATTTTCTGAGTCATTAGAACTTATGGTTAATTTAATTTTATCGTTATTTTGTGAAACTTTGGAATATTGAACATAATAGCCATCTATATTTAAATATTGAGAAGGGTATATATTATGCTTTTGGTCAAGTTTATCAAAATAAGGTTGGTCTTTTACCAAGTAAATAGATTGATTAAAACTAAAGGATTCTGAAAGAATTAAATAATTTTCATTCCCTAGCTTAACTTTACCATATCTGAATTGAGGAAATCTAAAAGATAAATCTTTACTGCGATATTGGTTACTGACAGAAATTAATTGTTTGTCTTTTTTAATTGTTTTACCGTCAAAATATTCGATGTCAACAAATTGAGAGTTATTAATTATATCATCTTGTTTTCTTAAGTCAATTAACAAAGATTTTAATTCGTCATCTGAATAGTCGTTATTATTGTTTGAGTCAACAATATATACTATTCTATTATCAGAAGTTATACCTGAAACTATTGAAATTGTATTTTTAACTTTTTTATTTGTCAAATAAATTGTGTCCTCTAACTTTCTTCTATTTCCTTTAGCTTTTTTTATAAATAAGTCCTTGCTATAAACACCTTGCTTGTAATTTTGGTAGTAGAACTGAAAGTCATTCAAGATAAAAAGGTATTCTTTTACGTTTGTCAATGAGTCGGGTAAATTTTTCATTATGGGGTAGCCTTTCAGCTCTTCTTTACTAATTAAATCTCTTGTAGCGATAACTATACTTCTATTTCCAGAAGGACCAAACCCTTTTACCACTTTATCAAGCTCAACAATTTTTGAAATTGTTTTTGTGGTATCTATTACTATATTTCTGTTTTTAAATTCAGGGTTATTTTCAATTCTTTGAGAGTGAATAGTAACAGTAATGAATAAAAAAAGAGCTAATAATATTTTATATTTCATTTGTATCGTGATTTGGTTTAATGTGCCCTAACGGTTTGGTACATGCTTTCGTTGCGTTTTCTTACGTAAAAATAGCAAATAAAGCCAGATATTTGGCAGTTTTGTAAAACTTTTCGTAAGCAAACAAAAACAAGCAATGAAGTATGTGCATTGT
>NZ_VDCS01000037.1 GCF_006265225.1 Allotamlana fucoidanivorans
TGACCATTGCCCTTATCTGGACAGGTCTCTCCTATTGCCTTTAATACATAAGTGTCATCGCCTACTTCTTCTACCGCTCCTAAACAAGGCGCTAACTTATAAACCACTTCACCTGAATTGTAGTAGAGCAATTCGTTAATGGAATTAAAATCGTATGATGCTGAACTACTATGACAAGGCCGCCCATCAAAACGTTGCTTAACTTTTTGACGATACACATTTTTATCTGGTAGGGCACATCGGTATTCATCAGAATATAACCCTATGTTCTCAAACGGTATATCTGGCGCATAACTAGGCCGTGGCGCCTTGAACTTAAAATTTAAGGAACTGGGATTCGCAAACATATCTAAAGTAACATTCTGTGTTCCTGTTATTGTTTCAAGATTTAAAGAAGATGTGGTGTATTCTCGTAATATCACACCGTAAAACATATTATCCGTAAAATCAGTTGCATATCCTCCCAGACTATTATTTGTGTTAAGTGCCTCATATAACTCTTTCATTTTAGGATATCTTAAATACCAAAAGTTTTCTACTCTATCTGGCCAATTATCTGCCGTTAATCCACTTTGCCATCCTGACACACCTATCTCTTTAAGCATTCTACCCATATAATTCGCCTTAATGGTATTCGTTGGATCAGTTGTTAAATAATTCATTGCCGTATCATAATTGGAAGTTAAACCATTACTATTATTTCTAATACCAATATACGGTTCGATCATAACATTACTTCTAATAGAATGTCCGCCAGCCTTATTCATTTTAACCGATGCCCAACCACCTTTATAGAATACGTTCTCATAAATTTGGTCTCCCGCATCAACATCATCAATATGTATCCCTCCTTTACCTAATAAACCAGGTACGGTCATGTTATGATGTATAAAATTATGTCTTAAAACATTTCCGAATGACCAGATATCCCCTCCAGTATAGAATGCACCTCCATCACCTTCTTCTATACCAATGTTAAAAGCCTCATTAAGCTCAATAATATGATCTGATCCTGTATGTGTTAAAGGCTGACCATTCATATTATGAATTAAGTTGTTTCTAAAAATATTTCCTGCCCCTCTTATACCAACTGCTTTTCCATAAAAATCTTTAGAATAAACCTGTGTAAAATGACAATTCTCAACTATATTATTTCCATATTCCACAGACGTTGAAGTAATACCTCCGCCATATAAACGAATGTTATTTGGAACATCATAAAAATCACAGCTAGTAGCTCTGCAATTCCTGGTATCATCAAGAAAATTCAATGATAATATAGGTTCTGCTATATATCTAAACGTTACACCAGCGACCAAAATATTTTTACTTGAACCTTTAACATTAATGGCTGCATCTCCATTATTACCAGCACCTAAGTTCTGTATCGTCATTTTTTTTATCTGAATATCTTGAGCATCATTAATCTCAAAACGTTGAGGCCCTGCCCAAACGCCAATTGAACTGTTACTTGTAAGCTGTGTTTGTGGCCACAAATACAACCTAGAATCTGTAGAATCATAATACCATTCTCCGGGTTCATCTAATTCGCATAAAAGATGGTAAAAAAACAATCTACTTACATGTGCTGCACCATCTTTAATACCATACCGAGATCCATCACGAAGCCTTATCGTACCATCAGCTTCAACGGCGTTTACAGGATGATTTTCTTTAAGCCAATCTGCAGAAATGTATCCTTTTATATGCATTTTTTTTACCCTATTAATTTCTGAGCTCCATTTTGCTCCATCAATATTTTCTCGCAACTTGAATGAGGCTCCTTTAGGGCTATCGTGTGTTCCTTCTTCATTTACAGTCTCCCCAGACACTGTAGACACATTTATATGAGCAAACCCAATATTAGGATATCTGGCTACTGTTGCCATTTTATCATCTATAGAAAGTTGTGCCGTATTTTTATCTAAAATTGCTTTTAAACCACTATCTGTTATTAACTGCGAATAAACTTTACCCTGTGCCTTGGCATGAAGTTTGGCTAACATT
Organism: Allotamlana fucoidanivorans; assembly: GCF_006265225.1. Lineage (GTDB taxonomy): Bacteria > Bacteroidota > Bacteroidia > Flavobacteriales > Flavobacteriaceae > Allotamlana > Allotamlana fucoidanivorans. Next base: position 2,008 of record NZ_VDCS01000037.1, read on the forward strand.
CCGCCGTCAGTAACCAATTGAAATTTATCTGCATCAATGAATTGACTACCATCAAAAATTACTTTTTCGTTTTGGTAACCACTAATTGTAAGACCTGAGTCCTGTGAATCAAGGGTGCAGGTGGTATCAAAATTATAGCGCCCACCACGAATATAAATGGTCTTAATACCTGTACTTCTAGCCTTGTCTCTTGCGCCAATCATTGTTGCCAATGGACTATCTATGGTACCCGAATTGGCATCATTACCATTGGTAGCTACATAAAGTTCTGTTTGTGCATTAATTACAATACAAAACATACAAATCACAAACATTATCAACGATTCTCTTTTTTTATATCCTTTCATTATTGGTATTATCTTATTTAGTATACTTTAATAATTATTCTGTTGTAAAACTCCAAACCTGTCCTATAGATGAGGCTCCTTTGTCATCTTTTGCTACAACTTTCCAATAGTATGTTGTTCCTCCTAATAAAGTAGAAGTCATATAATCTTTATCAGTATGACCCGTTACTATTGCCGTTGTTGGCGGATTATTGGTGTCTAAATAAACATCAAAGGTTAAGGCATCACCATCTACATCGGTTGATCCCCATGCTAAAAATACT
>NZ_VDCS01000038.1 GCF_006265225.1 Allotamlana fucoidanivorans
CAATGCACATACTTCATTGCTTGTTTTTGTTTGCTTACGAAAAGTTTTACAAAACTGCCAAATATCTGGCTTTATTTGCTATTTTTACGTAAGAAAACGCAACGAAAGCATGTACCAAACCGTTGCCATTAATATGAAAAAAGTCATAGTCTACTTACTAATTTTAGTCCCTTTAAATAGTTTCTCTCAAAATTGGCAAATCCCTGAAATCAAATGGGAAGAGAAAACTGAAACGGAAAATAATTACGTTGACTTACTAAAAATAAAAGATAGAAATTCATTAATTGTTAAAATTGGATATTCATCTTATTGGATAAAAGGGCAGAATTCGGAATTTATCGTTTACCAAAATGACGGAAAAGTGAAACGATTTGTTGTTTATCAACCAAATTCAGCTGAATTAAAAACTAAAATCAAGCGCAAAGGAATTAAGAAAAAGGATTACCAATATTATTGGAATCATTTGAACAAAATCATTCAAGAAAATGATTATATAATAGATAAATCAAAATTAAATATTGACGAAAAAAAGGGAGAAGAAGAAGGAACTGTCGTTACAAAAATAATTTCTGATGGAGTTGACTATAGTTTTTGGATTTGTCAAGGAAAGAATTACATAGCTTATGGGAGTTATTCGCCGAAATCATTTATTGAAGATAAATTTCCAGGTTGGGAAGAAAGACAAAAACTTGTCGATTTAATTAACGGATTTGAAAATTTAACCGAAAAATACTAATGGCAACAACGGCTATAATTCAGCGTGGCGGTTTTTTTCCATCGGAAAAAAACGTACTTTTATGAAAGCTGATTCCGTCGCTGAAAATTCCACTGAATTTTCCACGCCGAAATCATAGCCCGAACCGTTGTAATGCATTTGACTAACTCAAAAGTCCATTTCACTAATTGTGACTTTTTTACATCTAGGTAAAGAATAACTTTGAAAAAGAATTTAAAAAATTATTTTGAAATATTCCCTATTCATATTGCTATTTTCCTTTTTCTCTGTCGTGTTCGGACAAACAACTGAATATTCGGGAGTTGTAAAAATCAAAGGAGATAAACATCCTTTACCTGGTGTATCTGTGATGATAAAGGGAACAAAAATTGGAACACAAACTGACTTTGACGGATATTTTAAAATTAATGTTCCTGATTCTCTTAACACTCTTTCATTCTTATATGTAGGTATAAAGCCATTGGATTATAAACTAAATGAAAAGAAATTTCTTGAAATTTTTCTCAAAGAAGACTGTACAGTTTGTTTTTTAGACCATCAACAAATTGCAATATATGCTCAAAGTGGAGTAATTGGAAACCCCTTAGGAGGCCAATTGGACTTTTCTTTTCCAGCATTCTTTCGGGATTTAACATTAAAAACTGGATTTGGCTACCAAACAAACTTTAATGAAAATAGATTTTTGAGTGCCTTTATCAATCTAGAGCACTTATTTGTGGACTGCGGATTTAGCATTGATATTAATTCTTCGGTTAGAAATTTCAATTATGACAATAACATTGATTCCAATGTTTTGAGTCTAGAAAGTAGTATAAATCTACGAGGCATTCAAATAATAACAGGATTTAGCAACGTGGATTTTTTTGAATTAGATAAAAATAAAGTTATTAAATCAAACGGTGTTCTTGTTGGAATTGGGACTTGGATTGGACCTCCGTTTTATGCATCAGTCAAAGCAAAAACAAGTATTTTTAAGAACTTAAGCGAATACCAAGTAGAAATTAAACGGACTTATAAACAACTTTCAAGTTTCATCCGTTATAACAAAATTGGAGGTTTTAACGAGTTAAGTTTGGGAATCGGATATGAATTCACCTACTATTTAAAAAAGAGAGAAAAATAAAAACGCATTACAACAAAGTATAAAAATAATGCTTAAGTTTAATACTAAATCTAAAGGTTAGTGTGTATTTGGTCACTCTGATTTTCCTGCGGAAAATCCTCGGACACAAAACCGCACTATTCTTATACGTAACCGTTACCAAATATAGTGCAAGAGCGATATTCGGTGCTTGTTTAAAATATTGGTTTTTTGCCTAAAAATCAGTTCTAATTTTCAAAGTTTTGGCTCAAGTCCTTTTTTGAGAACTAAACGCCA
>NZ_VDCS01000039.1 GCF_006265225.1 Allotamlana fucoidanivorans
CAATCAATCTATACAACCAAATTAGATTACATGTATCTTTAGACTATAAAACACCAAATATGGTATATTTAAAAACAGCGTAAATCAATTTTTAACCTGTAGCCATATTTCAGGACTAGACATTAAAACCAAATGAACAGACTACTGATTTTATTTCTTTCTTTATCCATAATTGGTTGCAGTAAACAAAAGAAAATTTGGGACAATGGATTGACTAAAAGTGCGGAAAAAATTATCGAATATACGATTCGAATTCAAGAAGATTCCTTAAAAAACGAAATTCGAGACACACTTTTAATTGCAATAAAAAAATATAGAGATGACGACCAATTAGCACTTCAAACTCGAAAAACTTTGTTTGACAATGGACAGATGGAAATTGAGTATGTCTATGACTATTCTGACAGATTAAAGCAAGAAATTGTGAAAATGTCAACAGACAGTCTGCCATTTAAAGTAAACTATTCCTATAAAAACTCATTGCTTTTTCAATCAAGCGGAATTATGGATAATGAAACTGAAAGGTTTGAGCAAATAGAAACTCATTATTACAGAAATGACGATACCAAAGAGAAGTCAATAATGAGACAAATATTTCTTGACAAAGAAACCAATGACACAATTAGAAATTCAACTGTAAGTACTTACTACAATACTAACGAAAAAGTTGACAGTATTTTATCAATCAATCTTCGCAGAAAAGGACAAAACCGAAAAGCAGTATACGAATTTGACGGAAAGAATTTTATCGGACTAAAAGAATATAATGAAACAGACTCTTTGTTGTCAAATCAGAAATTTGAGTATAAAATGGACGAATTTGACAATTGGACTGAAAAAAAGGTAATTGAAAACGGAATTCTGAAAAGAATAATAATCCGAGAAATAAAATATAAATAACTGTGCCCAACAACGTGTAAGCGCAATAACGGCTGAATTTCTTAATCGGAAATTCAACTCGTTTTGCTAAATTAGGTGCGTCAGCTGAAAGTACTCGCGCACTTTCCCGTTACTGACGCTTACACAAAACCGTTGGCGTTAATTTGAACCAAATGAAGAACTTTACAATCTACATCATTTTATTAATCCCTTTTTTGACAATTGGACAAACTAATCCATTTGAAAAATTGGAATATGATAAGGTTATTGCATATGAATATCAAGGACAAGGCGGATTGTTAATTGAAATGTGTCTTGACAAGGAAAAAGAAAAAATAAATAAGACATTAAACCTGACTGATGAACAAACAAGAAAACTGGAAAAGATTTTGACATCGGAAAAGGCCTATGGAAATACGACTATGTCTTGTTTTGACCCTCACTTTGCCGTTATTTATTATCTGAACGAAAAAATAGTTGGAACTATTGATATTTGTTTGGATTGCAATTATTTAATCTCATCGGAAAAAATCCCTGCGACAGAATTAAAAATGATAAAGATTTCAGATGATTACTCTTATCCCGCAAAAGGATTTAGTAAAAACGCACGGAAAGAAATTTACGAATATATAAAGGCACTTGGATTCACTAAATATTTAAGACCTTTAACATCATATCTTGACGAATGAAAACCATTTTAAAAATCTTTTTTATTGTTCTAATTTTTGCATCTTGTAATGAAGTAAAAAACACCAATTATTGTAAAAATCTTGAGGATATAAAAAAGTCATCTAAAGAAAAGATAGAAACTATTGCTTTTGAAATTACTCAACACGAGCAATTTGACTTTGACCAATCTGAAACCGAATATTGTATGGATTCGGATAAGAGAATAACGGTTAGATATACAAACGGAAATAAAAAATTAGAAGCGATAATTGATACTTTATCTTTCGAATATTTAATAATAAAAAACTAACGCCAACAATGGTGCCTGTTGCACAACGTGATAAATATAAGATAAAATTTCATAAATTGTATTATAATTCTTATGTTTAATAATGCAAGGCAAAAAAGAGTATCAGGAGAAATTATTCAACAATTTTCAGTTAAGT
>NZ_VDCS01000004.1 GCF_006265225.1 Allotamlana fucoidanivorans
ACCTCCTTTCTAAAATCCATCCAAAAGCGAGGTATTGAAAAGATGCTAGAAGGAGAACTTGACGCTCATTTAGACTATGAGAAGCATCAGCAGTCCGATAATAGCAATACCCGTAACGGCTATGGGTCTAAAAAGATAAAAACAGCTTTAGGAGAGACTAATATTAAAGTTCCCAGAGACCGAGAAGCTTCTTTTAACCCTATGCTGGTTCCTAAGCGCACTAACATGGTTGACGGCATAGAAAACGTCATTATCAGCCTTTATGCTAAGGGTATGAGTAATTCTGATATTGAAGAGCAAATCCGCGAAGTCTACGATTTTGATGTATCCACATCTACCATATCACGTATCACAGATAAAGTTACCAATGATATTGTCGCTTGGCAAAACAGGCCCCTGGACCCCGTATATTTAATTACTTGGATGGATGGTATTGTATTTAAGGTTCGGGAGAACTCCAAAGTCATTAATAAAACCATGTACATCGCCGTAGGACTCCGCAGAGATGGTAAAAAGGAAGTCTTAGGACTTTGGCTGGGGAAGAATGAATCGGCAGCCTTTTGGATGAGCGTACTAACCGATATGAAAGCCAGAGGCGTTCAGGATTTGCTTATCACGGCCACAGATAATCTTAACGGTTTTACCGACACCATTAAAAACGTTTTTCCTGAATCTAAAACCCAAATTTGCGTGGTACACCAGATTCGTAACGCTTGTCGCTATGTTGTTTGGAAAGACAAGAAGGAATTTACAAAAGACATGAAAAACATCTATGATGCACCAACCAAAAACGCAGCAAAAGCCGCTCTAGAGGACTTTGCTCTGAAATGGGAACACAAGTACTCTTATGCTATTAAAAGCTGGAGAGACAATTGGGATGAGCTTACCGCTTTTTATGAATCTCCTGTTGAAATTAGAAAAATCATTTACACTACGAACCTTATTGAAAACCTTAATGGAAAAATCAGAAAGTACACTAAAAACAAGCTCTCATTCCCAACAGATGAAGCTGTTATGAAGTCCACTTTTTTAGCCCTTAGAGAGGCTACCAAAAAATGGTCGATGCCTATTAGGAACTGGGGCATTATTTTAAACCAATTTTTAACTATATTTGAAAAAAGGGTTCAACTTTAAAAAAGCTAAACCCTCGATTTATAACTTACACACTTTACAGGATAGTGTCTCAAAAAAACAGACACCTTGATGATCTTATTGACCACTACTGGGGAAGCATCAATTATATTTTTAGTTTGATAAAAGCTTCTGAAATAAAAGCGGGTCTCATTTTATCGTTCTATGGTATTATTTTAAACTTTGTATTTAAAAGTATACCACATATTTTACAATCCATACACAATAAAACAATCTTCTATATTTTAGCGGGGTTGTGGTTTATTTCTACCGTTATTTCTATTTATTATAGTATAAGATGCTTTATACCAAAGATTGAAGAAAAATTTGATAAAAATATTTTCTTTTTTGGTGATGTCATTCAGAAATATGGGAGTATACAAGAATTTTCAAAAACATTTCACACCATTAGCAAGGATGAAGATAAATTATTTGACCAATTAGGTCAACAAATTTATGTTAACTCAAAAATTGCGGCTAGTAAGTTTAAAAACATTAATAGATCTTTGCAGTTCTTAGCAATTGGCCTCCTGTTAATGATGGTTCTAGCGTTATATTACTTTGTTAATAGTTAAGCTACGAATATATTAATTTCGTGCTCCAAGATAGAACAACACTATAAACTACACATTACTTTTATCTCTGTTCTTATGTTTAGAAAACTCTGAAGGCGTTTGCCCATAATATTTCCGAAAACACTTTCCAAAATAATTTGGATGACTAAAACCAACCATATAACTTACCTGAGCAATAGTGTGCTGACCTTGTTCTAAGAGTTGTAATGATCTTTTAAGTCTAACCATTCGCATGAAATCATTAGGAGCAAGACCAGTGAGTTTTTTAAGTTTCCTAAAAAAAGTAGATCTACTTGTATTCATATCAGAAGCCAATTCATCAATCCAATAGTTCTCATTAGCCATATTTAGTTCCATAAAGTTCATAATACTTTTTAGAAATTCTTCATCTAATGAATTAAGCGTAACTTGTTCTGGAGTAATTTCTTTCTCAGTTTGAAACCGTTTACGCATAAGTTCACGAGAGCCAATAAGCTTTTCTATTCTTACCGATAGTAATTTCATTTTAAATGGTTTTGGAATATAGGCATCTGCTCCTGATTCTAAACCTTCAATACGATGCTCAACAGAGTTAAGTGCCGTAAGCATAATTACAGGAATATGGCTTGTTCTTACATTGTTTTTAATTTTATAACAAAACTGTACACCATCCATTTCGGGCATTAACACATCAGTAATAACTACATCAGGTATTTCTTTGAGTACTATTTTAAGAGCCTCTTTTCCATTTTCTGCTTGTAACACATTGTAGGTTTCTTTTAATCCATTGCATACAAGTTCACGTATATCTTCATTATCATCTACTATCAGTACAACCTTTTTATTGTTTTCATTTAATGAGTTGAAATTCATCTGACTATCCCGCCTTAACATTTCCTCATCAATCTCTTCCTCATTAATATTTTCTAACACAGTAATTTCGGCAATTTCTTCTTCTAAAAAATGCACCCTTCCCAATGGTAATCTTATAGTAAATTGAGTTCCAAGATTTTTCTCTGATTCCACAAGAATTTCTCCATGGTGTAATTCCACCAAATCTTTTGTTATAGCAAGGCCTAAACCAGAACCTTTTACCGCTTCTAAGTCTGATTGATTAATTTGATAAAACCGCTGAAAAATATAAGGCAATTGAGATTTATCAATCCCTATACCACTATCTTTCACCTTAATTTCCACATAATCAGTATCAGAATCAACACTGGTTAACTTTGACTCTTTATTAGTATCTACTTTACAAATACTCACCTCAATATTTCCATTATTGGGAGTGAACTTTATAGCATTATAAATAAGATTATTTAATATCTTTTCAAGTTTATCCCAATCAAACCATACTGGTATTGTGTTCAAGGAACTTTCAAAAGAAATGTGTATATCCTTTCGGTTAGCATGTGATTGAAATGAAAAAATAATTTCTCTAACAAAATGTACAATATTTGATTCTGTTACTTTTAATTTAGTTTCTCCAACCTCTATCCTTCTAAATTCCATAAGTTGCTGTACTAAACGAAGTAAGGAATTTGCATTTCGCTCAACCATTCTTAGTTTTGATTGCACAGACAAATTTTCTTTAAACAACTCTATCAACTCTTCAATGGGATTTAAAATGAGTGTTATTGGAGTTTTAAATTCATGTGAAATATTTGTGAAAAATTGAAGCTTAAGTTTGTTAATATTTTCAATCTCCTTTTGTACTTGCAAGGACGCTCTCTCTCTGGAACGGAGATTGAAATAAGATTGAATACTCCAAAGTAAGGCAATAACTATAAGCATGTATATAAAATAGGCCCACCATGTTTGCCAAAACGGAGGACTAATACATAAATTTATTGTTGATAGCTCTTCACTCCATAAGCCATCATTATTTGATGCCTTAACTTTAAAGGTGTACTTTCCTGGCGGAAGATTTGTATAGTGAGCAGAATTCATCCCCTTTGACTCTACCCAGTCTGAATTAAAACCAGCTAACATATACTTGTATTGATTCTTTTCGGGAGCGGCAAAATGAAGAGCCGAAAATTCAAAAGTCAATGTGTTTTCATGATAATTTAATTCAATAGGTTTCGAATATGCAGAAAGACTCTTATCGAAAAGTATTCTACCATTATAAGTTTCACCCACATTAATAGATTCATTTTTAATTTTAAACCCTACTATATTAACTGGTGCAAAAATGTCATTCTCTTTCAAATCTTTGGGATGAAATATATTTAACCCATTGTATCCACCAAAAAACAGATAGCCATCATCATTTTTAAGATATGCACCCTTTCTAAAATTATTTCCTTGAAGACCGTCTTCCTTATTGTAGTTTTTAAACGCTTCAGTATACCGATTAAAACTTGATATGCCATTATCTGTGCTTACCCAAAGAAAACCATTATCATCTTCAATGATTCCATATATTGAATTGTTAATTAATCCATCTTCTTCCGTATAGTGCTTAAATTTTGGATCTGAATTTTCATCTGGAGACAGTGTCATTTTATTAAGCCCTCCTCCATAGGTACCTATCCAAAACTCACCGTTACTATCCTCTAAAATTGAAAACACAGAATTATGACTTAGAGAATTGATATCATTTGAGTCATATTGAAACGACACAAATAAATCGCCACCGTCAATACCATTTGGAACAACTAGATTTAAGCCTCCTTGTAAAGTTCCAACCCACAGATTACTACGACTATCTTCATATATGCAGCTAATTTCTTTTGCACTAATACTATACTTATTGTTACTATCGGGCTTGTAATGTATTCTATTTGAAAAGTCAAAAGAGCCATTTTGCTTTTTACGTTTTGGCCACTTAATCAATCCATCAATTAAAGAACCAAACCACAATACTCCATGACTATCTTCAATAATTGACATCACTTCAAGCATGTTAAAATCGGTTTTATTAAAGGTGATTACATTTTTATCTTCATTGATATCCATATGGTAAACCCCGTCAACACCTCCTATCCAATAGTCACCATCTCGATCTCTTAAAATTGACCAAATGGGTTCTTGATATCTCACCTCCTTTTCATGCTGCTTTTTGCTTAGATAAAAACGTTCAATGATTGGTTCTTTATAGGCATCATCTATAAACATCACCTTATTTAAACCATCTTGTGTAGCCACCCAAAACACACCTTCTCTTGCTTTTAATATATCATTAATTGAAGAATGACTCAATGAGTTTTTAGATAAAATATTATGCTCAAGATGATTAATTGCTTTTTGTTTTAAGTCACATTTATTTAACCCACCTCCCTCTGTACCAACCCATAACACTTGACTTCTATCAATAAAAACAGATTCAATATTGTTGCTACTTATACTCTCAGGCATCCTGGGATCATGTAGATACTTTAAATATTCTCCAGTTGAAAGATCCAATAAATAAAGCCCATAACCATGAATGCCCAAAAACAGATTGCCATCTTCTTTTTCAAACATAGTAATTAATCCTCCCGATTCTTCTGTGTCGGAATAAATCAAGTTCAAAGGAAACTCCTCAAACTTTACATTATTAACATTTATATATTTTTCAGGGTTTTCAATCTTTAACAGTCTATGACCAACTGTAGAAACCCATAGAGCTCCTTTACTATCCAAGAATAAAAGCTTAATACTTTTATCAATCTCTTTAAAATGAATAAATTCGGTAACTCCATTAATAATAGATACTTTATTTAACCCCTTAACCGTTCCTACCCATATATTGCCTGAATTATCCTCTACCAAAGAATGAATTTGATTGCTTACAATACTTGATGATAAATTTGGCTTATATAGATATTGTGTGGGAAACTCTCCTCTTTCATCAGTACTATTAAAATGAAAAAGACCAGAATGTAAAGTACCTATCCATAATTCTCCATTTTTCTTAGGGCAAATGGCAGTAATTCTAGCGTTTTGAAGCACTAAAGGAAAAGTTGTGAATGTTTGGGTCAGCCTATTATACTTACTTAAACCCTTCCCGGTACCAATGAGTAGATTTCCTTCAGAGTCCAACTCTAACTCATAAACTGAATTACTCACTAAACTATTGGGGTTATTTAACTGATGTCTATAGACGGTTAACTTGAGTCCGTCATATTTATAAAGTCCATTTAAAGTACCAATCCATATATAGCCATCAATATCTTGAATCACTTTCATGACTGAATGTTGAGAAAACTCCTGTTTATCGATAAAATGTTCAAATTTCAAGTCTGTATTTTGACAAGAAATTTCATTAACTAAAAAAAGTCTTAAACAAAAAATCAAAAACAACGTAAACCTATTTCTTATACATAACTGTAATCTATTCTTATCCATTACTAATAAGTTCGAAAATATTTAATTAAGAGATTTAATCTGCTAAAAGATACAAGGTAAAAAAAATTTTTATTCTTACTACTTCATCCCAAACACTTTACCTTCTATTTAAAAAAATGGCAACCAATTCAATACATGAAATGATTGCCATCAAACTCACAATATATAAAAAACTAACTCAAAATTGTGTATTTTAATAGTTCGGGTCCTGCTCTAGCACTCCCCTTTGTAAATCTAATTGCGATTGGGGTAATGGGAAGTAATCATCTTGACCTGGAGTATAATTAGCTCCTTGAATCCATGGTAATTTACCATTAGATAATTCTGATTGTAAATATTTTGGAATGACATCTCCATCAATTTCCCAGCGTACTAAATCTTGAAAGCGCATACCTTCTAATGCAAACTCTAAACGCATTTCATGTCTTACAGCCTTCAATGCATAGTTTTTATCAGGAAAAGAAGCATATAAACCAAGATTGTAATTGGCTGCAGGTTCATTTTCATCAATTATTATCGGTTCACCTGCCCCAAATGTGGTATTACTGATTTTCCCCATAACGATATCATCTTGAGCGCGCTCTCTAATCATATTAACCATATCTCTGGCTTTTATGAGGTCATTCTCCTCTGCAGCAACTTCAGCCCTCCATAATATCACGTGACTTAATCTAAACAATCTCCAGTTATTTCCGTTTAATCCAGCTGACCATGTTGGTGTTGCAATTGAAATGGTTTTAAAGTTTCTTTTATAGAACATAATTTTCTTATTCAAAAACGGCCCCATACCAGCTTGGTCAAGCATCCAGTCTCCACCACTCATAGGCCCCCAGTCTAAAAAGGGAATACCTCTTCTTCCTATTGTCCAATCTACTCTAGGATCGAGTTCAACATCAGTAGGAGTAAACGGTTGTGTGTCTAGCAACCCATAATCTTCTAAAAGCAGATCATCTTGAAAGGTATCTAGCAATGGTAATCCATTTGCATCTACTTTAAAAGCATTAAACAAATCAAAACTAGGGGCACTATAAGCACAACACAAACCAACATCTGCTCCTCTAGGAAATAATGTTCTATGATCAGAACCTGCATTTTCTCCGCCTCCGGTACCATCATTTACTGTATATTGAACTTCAAAAATGCTCTCTGCATTGTTTTGTTTCTCTTCATCATGGTTATCATAGAAATGATCCATTAAGACAAACGGTCCATTGTTAATGATATCATCTAACAGAGGTTTTGCTTCTGAAAATTCCTTCTGAAACATATGTACCCTAGCCTTTAAGGCTTTAGCTGCCCAACGAGAAGCACGACCTACTTCAGAGGGCACTTCAGCCATCCCATTGTCTATTCCCCATTGCAAGTCTGCTTCAATATCATCCCAAACCTCTCTATCATTAGGAACTTCACTTGCCTTTACATTTTCAGTTATATATGGTATTCTCTCAATTTTGCTTCTTAACTGAAAATGGAACCAGGCACGTAACCATCTCGCCTCTGCTTCTAATTGCTTGGCACTATTATCAGGTATCGCATCCCCAGCTAATTTTAAAACTCTCAATACGTCATTTGCTCTAGATACGCCATCGTAGTTTGCAGCCCACAGACCTTCAACCCATGGGTTCGTTGGATCAACTTCATATCTTTCTATAAGGTTAATTGCACTCCATCCACCTGTTTGATCACCACGATGCATATCATCTGATGGCACATCTCCCCATACCCAATTCGTGGCAGAAGCTTCACCAGCTCCACCGGGTCCTCCTTGAGAAAAACCATCAATAACCGAATAGGCACCAATTAGCAATAGGTTTACTCCTTGTTCATCGGCCAACGTTTCCTCTGTAACACGTCCTACAGGAAACTCTTCTAAAAATTCTTCCTTACAAGCACTAATAGTAATTCCTAGAATTACCACGAGACTAATTTTTAACTTTAATCTTTTCATTTTCTATTTTTTTAAATACCAATGTTTATTCCAAAAATTATTTGCTTGGGCTGTGGCCAAGTACCCTCATCAAAGCCTCTATCAATCTCATTTTCAGGACTAACTTCTACATCTAACCCTGAATATGTATCAAACAATGTGATTAAGTTTGTTCCCATGACATAGAGGCGTAAATTAGAAAAACCTAATTTTTCTAACATCGCATCAGGCAAGTTATACCCTAACTGTATAGATTTCATACGTAAAAACGAACCATCCTCAATGTGTTCTGTACTTGTATTCTGCTCAAAACTTGTAGTACTTGACGCTTTTGGCAAAACGGCATTACGATTATCATCCAAATATGGACTTCCCCATGACCTAAAAAGACGATCTGCCGATTTAGGACCTTGGAATAACCCCCAACGTGGAAAACGGTCATGGTAGTTTACGATATCATTTCCAACACTTGCATACCATATAGAAGTCAAATCAAAGTTTTTATATTGAACACCTATATTGATACCCGCTGTAAAGTCTGGATGAGGATTGCCTATCCATGTTCTATCTTCAGGTGTAATTTCGCCATTTCCATCTACGTCTCTAATTATAAGATTTCCAGGTTGATTATAATCTCCATTTACAGGATGCGCATCTGCTTGTTCTTGTGTTTGAAATATTCCATCAACAATATACCCATAAAATTCTGGGAACGAACGACCTGTCACTGCCCTTGTATACCTTTGACCTCTTTCTGCTCTTCCCAAAAGTTGATCTCCATCTGCACCAGATAACTTAGTCACTTTATTTTTATAAGTTGAAAGATTTACACCTATACTATAGTTGAAATCTTCGTTTACTGTTTGCCTGTAAGTTAATTCAATATCAACACCCTTATTATCCATTGTACCTACATTCACAAAAGGAGCTAATGCCTGACCTTCTACAGCCGGAATAGTTGTTCGAAATAACATATCACTAGTTTTTTTCTTCCAAAATTCAACGCTTAAATCTAACCCTTTAAATAGTGTAGCATCCAATCCTATGTTTGTAGACTCTGTAGTTTCCCATTTGGCATCTGGATTTCCAAATTCAGTAGACTGATATCCCAAAGAAATGGTATTATCACCACCACCAATACCATAATAAGAATTCCCTAAACCTGATCCGAAGGTTGTAAAGCCATTGTAATTTCCAATTTGATCATTACCAGATTCACCCCAACCTGCTCTTAATTTTAATCGATTTAACCAACCACTTGTGCCTTCCATAAAGCTCTCATTTGAAATCATCCAACCAGCAGAAACAGCCGGAAAAACACCATAACGATTGTTGGCCCCAAAACGAGAAGATCCATCACGACGAACAGTACCTTCTATCATATACTTATCATTGTAAGAGTAAAAAGCCCGTGAGAATAATGAAAATAAAGACCAAGCTGCTGCATCAGATCCATTTGTAATTGCTCCGGCTCCTGATTCTAAATAATAAAATTCATCTTGCGTTGAAATATAACCAGCTCTGCCCGCCTCAATTTCATCAAGATTAAATTTTGTTGATTCCATACCTAAAACTATCTCAAATGCATGTGCCTCATTTATAGTTTTAGAATAACTTGCAGTATTTGTAAAGTTCCATGTTAAATTATTTCCTCTAGTTTCGCCAAGCGTATTTACAAAGCTACCATTTGTGTTTTCTGGGTCACCAAATCTAGGATTATGATTACTATACCAGTTCATATTGTAACCAAATAAAGATTTAAATTTCAAATTTTCTATTGGTTCAATTTCAACATAAAAGGTTCCTACTAAATTAAGGTTTTTTCTAAGATCCTTTCTTTCTCTGAAAAGATGCCCTACGGGATTAGGTCCGTCATTTAAGTTTCCTCCTACAACACCTCCGGCCCAATTACCAGCTATATCATATATAGGTATTAGCGGACTTGTTTCAACATATGCATTAAAACCTGGATTATTTCCTCTACTTTCAGAAAGAGTAGCTCCAATACGTTTACCAACTGTTAACCAATCTGTTATTTGAGACTCTACATTTGTTCTAAAGGCATATCTATTGAACGAGTTATTTTTAAAAACGCCATCCTCTTTGAAGTAGCTACCGTTAAAGGAATAAACTGTTTTTTCTGACCCTCCTGACACTGACAAATTATAATCTTGTAATAAAGCCGTTCTGAAACTTTCTTTCATCCAGTCTGTCCCATTCTTATTGGTCAATGTAATAGGATAATCTCTTTCTTGATAGAGGGAAGGGTCTGTTGAAGGGTCTCCAATGGAGGCTCCATTAGGAAACAAATAATCATTTACTCTTGTGCCCTTAATATCATTAGGATCAAAACTAAAATGTGGATGATTTGGAACAATACCATCATTTGTCTGCTCCAACCATATCATTTGACCAATTAAGTTAGGATCTGTTATAAGATCATATTTTGCATTGCTTTTTCCAAATCCTGTTCTTACATTAAATTGAAATTTTGGTGCCTGATTTCTACGTCCAGATTTAGTAGTAATAAGAATAACCCCACTCGCTCCTCTTGCGCCATAGATGGCTGTAGAAGAGGCATCTTTTAAAACTTGCATAGATTCAATTTGATCTGGTGGAGGGACAGCGCCACCATTAACCCCATCAACAATATACAAAGGAGAATTTCCATTAATACTACCAAGACCACGAATCCTAACTTGAGCCTGTTGCCCTGGTCTAGCAGAAGAAACTACGGTTACACCCGAGGCACTTCCCTGTAATGCTCTAGTAGCATCAGCAGAAGGTTGTGCTTCTAAAAAATCGTTATCCACCGTACTCACCGAGCTAACCACATCAGTTCTTTTTCTAGAGCCATAACCAATTAGAATCACTTCATCTAAAGATTGAGCATCCTCCAATAGAGTAAAATTAATAGTTGTACCAGTACCAACAGTAGACTCCTTCGTTTGATACCCCGTATAAGATACAACAAGCACATCTCCTTGATTTACTGTAATAGAATAGTTCCCATCAAAATCTGTAACAGTTCCATTAGATGTTCCCCTTACTAATACGTTAGCTCCGATTAAAGGAACATTAGATTCATCGGTAACCGTTCCTGTGACAGTAACCGTTTGTGCATTCGATAGAATAGTACTCAATAAAAATAACGATAACAAAGCTATCTTTTTAAAAGAAAACTTAAATCGACCGAAAATGCATTTGAAAAAATAGTTTTTTTTCATAATTCAGTTTAGTTAATAGTTTAGTTAATTGTTTTGTGTCAAAAACGCAATTCTATAACACCAAAATTATCTTGTTAGAGCGTCAATAAATTGTGTTTCATTTAGGTTTGCAAATTAGTTTATAGCCATCCTTTTAAAGAGTAAAAGGAATTCAACAAAGAGTAAAATTCAATCAAAATGACCAAATAATAATAATTTTACTAAAAATTACCGAATAATTATTAAATTCATTTATAGATACCAAACTTTTTAAGATTTTGATATAACACACTATATAATCCCATAAACCTTTAAATTCCATTAAGTCTTGAATAGAGAAAATAAACAAATCATTTCATTTTTATTTCTAGTAGCACTTTCAATAGTTATCCAATCCTGTAAGCGTGATTTGCCCTACCCCCTACTTGAAACCGACAAACATTTTACCTTGGTAAATTCTGATTATACCAATATTAAATTCTCTAATACCCTTACCGAAACCGCAGAAGAAAACCATATTATAAACGAAAACTTTGTAAATGGTGCTGGAGTTGCAATAGGAGACATCAATAATGACGGCTTACAAGATCTTTATTTCTCTGGAAATCAAGTGAATGACAAACTCTACTTAAATAAAGGTAATTTAGTTTTTGAAGACATATCCGAATCGTCTGGTATCAATAAATTTAATTCCTGGTCAACAGGTGTTACTTTTGCAGATTTCAATTCTGATGGTTTACAGGATATTTATGTCTGTAAAAATGCAAGCAAAGAGAATAGCTCAACGTCAAATTTGTTATTCATAAATAATGGAGATTTAACATTTACCGAAGCAGGTGAAGTGTTTCGTGTAAATGACATAGGTTTCTCAATACAAGCCAATGTTATTGATTATAACAAAGATGGATGGCCTGATATATATTTAGTTAATCAGCCTCCAAGTTATGGTAGTAGAAAAACGGGGCAAACCCCCTTAAAATATAAAAATCCAAGATTCAGCGATAAATTATACAGAAATTTAGGAGGCAACAAAGGGTTTGTTGAAATATCAGGGCTTGCAAAAACAAGAAACCTTGCTCATGGTCTCTCTGCCAGTGCTGGCGATTTAAATAATGACGGTTGGACAGATTTGTATATAACAAATGATTATGACAAACCTGATTTTTTGTATATCAATAATGCAGACGGATCCTTTAAAAATACCATCAATCATTCCTTTAAACACATATCTAATTTTAGTATGGGTAGCGACATAGCCGATTTTGATAACGATGGAAATCTGGATATCATGGTTGTTGATATGGTTGCTGAAGATCACAAGCGCATAAAAACAAATATGAGCGGTATGAACCCTGAAAATTTTTGGGCTATTGTTAATAAGGGTTGGCACCATCAATACATGTTTAACACATTGCATAAAAACAATGGCAACAATTCTTTTAGTGATATAGCCCAACTTGCTGGTGTTTCCAATACAGATTGGAGTTGGGGACCTTTAATCGCAGATTTTGACAATGATGGTCTTAAAGATGTTTTTGTTACCAATGGTATAAGAAGAAATATGCGATTTAGCGATATAAATAGCAAATATGAACAGATTCTTGATAGCATTGAAGTTGTTGCCAAACAACAAAACAAACGTTTTCAAGACGTGGTAGATGTCTTAACATTGGCCAAAATGGCTCCTATAGATAAACTAAAAAACTATGCTTTTAAAAATAATGGTGATTTAACCTTTGAAAACAAAATTGAAGATTGGGGATTTTCGTTAAAAACCCTTTCCAATGGTGCATCTTATGCAGACCTAGATTTAGATGGTGATTTAGACCTTATTATTAATAACATTGATGATGAAGCCCTTATTTATAGAAATAATTCGGTTGAACGTAACCTTGGCAATTTTATCCGTTTTAAATTAAAACATGAAAATAACATGTTGATTTTTGGCACAAGAGTTTCAATTTTCAAAAACGATTCATTATGGCAAATGGTAGAGATTACAAATAACAGAGGCTATATGTCTAAAAGTGAAGATATTGCCCATTTCGGGATTGGTTCTTCAACAGCAATCGATAAAGCCGTAATTAGCTGGCCAAATGGCAAAAATACTGTTTTAAAAAAATTAGATGCCAATCAAACTATAGAAGTGTCCTCTGATCACACAAACGAAAATTATAACATTTCCAATCAAAAAAACAGCTTACTATTTAAAGATATTACAAAATCAATTAGTCTTTCTTTAAAACATCAAGAAAACAACTATAACGATTATGAAAAAGAAATTCTATTACCTCATAAAATGTCTCAATTTGGTCCGTATATTTCTGTTGGAGACGCCAATGGAGATGGGTTAGACGATTTTTACATAGGAGGATCAGCAAATCATTCAGGAAAACTGGTATTACAAAAGCTCAGCGGAATATTTGAAATTCAAAATATAGGAGGTTGGTCCATTGATAAAAATTGTGAAGATGCAGGAAGCTGTTTTATTGATATTGATAATGATGGAGATTTAGATCTCTTTGTAGCTAGCGGCGGCAATGAGTTTGAGGTCAATAATCCAAAATACCAAGATAGACTTTATGTTAACGATGGAAATGGCAACTTTAAAAAAGACCAAACTAAAGTACCCGATTATCGTATTAGTTGTTCCGTAGTTGAAAAAGCAGATTACGATAATGATGGAGATATGGATATTTTTATAGGCGGACGTCATACACCTCAAAAATATGCGTTTCCAACAAGTTCTAAATTACTTGAAAACCAAAATGGAAAATTTGTAGACGTTACCAATAGTACCATTCCTGGTTTAAATAATATTGGTATGGTCACATCCGCTACTTGGGTGGATGTTAATAATGATGAAAATCTAGACCTGGTGGTTGTTGGAGAATGGATGCCTATAACTATTTTTATAAATGTGAACGGAAAATATAAAATTCAAAATTATGAAGGAATAGATAAATCTGAAGGTTGGTATTTTGAGGTGAAAAGTGCAGATATGGATGGTGATGGAGATATGGATTTAGTTGTAGGTAATTTAGGATTGAATTATAAATACAAAGCTTCTGTAAATTCGCCTTTTCAAGTACACAGTTATGATTTTGACAAGAACGGAACCCAAGACATTGTTTTAAGTTACTACGATCATGGTCAGGTCTATCCGGTACGAGGAAAATCTTGTTCCACTCAACAAATACCTTCTTTGAGTGAAAAGTTTCCTACCTATGAATCTTTTGGAGACTCTAACTTATTAGATATTTATGGAAATGACTTAAATAATGCCTTAAACCTTAAAGCTTATACTTTTGCTTCATATTATATTGAAAATATAAAAGGAACGTCTTTTAAAATGCATAAACTACCTATGTTAGCTCAAATATCTAACATAAATAATATTCTAATTGAGGATTTTGATTCTGATGGTAATAAAGACATTTTAGTTTCGGGTAACCTTTATGGCTCTGAAATAGAAACTCCCAGAAATGATGCTGGTATTGGCTTGTTTTTAAAAGGAAACGGACAAGGTGATTTTACACCAATTCCAACCTTAAAAAGTGGTTTTTTCACACCTCATAATGCAAAAAGCATGGAAAAAATTACTATTAACAACATTAATGCTATACTAATTGGAAATAATAATGAAGCCATTCAAATGATAAGTTACTAATAGTAACTATTACGCTAGCTGATTAGCCTTTATTTACCTTGTATAAATATTTACTAGCTATTAAACTTCTTTTACTTTTAAAATAAAATTTGCTGCATTTTGTTTTATATAATCTAGATCCTCATCGGTTTCAATAGGTTCCCGTAATATACTTGCTATTCCAATACCCTGCGCTCCCGAATCAAACCATTCCTTTACATCATCAAGATTAATAGATCCTACGGCAAATAAATTAACCTTGTTTAAAGGAGCTTTTATAGACTTTAAATATGGTATACCCATGATATCGGCAGGAAATAGTTTTACAAAATCTGCTCCTGCTTCCCAGGCATTACAGACTTCTGATGGGGTAAGCGCTCCCATTAAAATAGGTATACCATTTTTATGTGCAAGAGAAATTAATTTTTTACTTGTATTAGGTGTAACTAAAAACTGTGCTCCAGCCTTTATAGCGGCTTTTGCAACTTGTTTATTAATAACAGTTCCTGCTCCAATTAAAACGTTTGGAAAAGCTTTTCTTGCTTTTGAGATCTCTTCTGCAAAATTTGGGGTGTTTGATGTAATTTCCATCACCTTAGCTCCCCCTGCAACCAAACTTGAAATTACTAACTGAGCCTTTGTATGATCCTTTAGTCTTGTTACAAAAATAAGTTTCTCTTTCTGAATAATTTCTACAAGTCTAGTTCTATTCATAACTAATAATTTTTACCAATTTGTAAATGACCCATCATCTTTTTTCAATCTAGGAATTTCAACTGGAACAAACTTACTTCTTTTTACTAGTTCTTCGTTAACTTCAACACCTAAGCCCGGCGTATTCAATACAGGATATTTTGAACCTTTTAATTTTGGCTGAGTTGGATAAAATCTAGAATCATTAGTGAGTACATGTGCTCCTGTATTTACTTCTTCTAACCAACTAAAATTAGGGCAAGCGGCAGCCAGATGTATAGATGCAGCGGTACAGATAGGTCCAAGAGGATTATGTGGCATCAAATCAATATAATGGGCTTCAGCCAATGAAGCTACTTTCATAGCTTCTGTAATTCCACCTACGTTACATACGTCTACACGGGTATATTGAGTAATATTTCTCTCTAAAAATGGCAAAAACTGCCATTTACTTGCAAACTCCTCACCTATTGCAAATGGAATATCTATTAAACTCCTTAAGCGCTCATAAGCAACCGGATTTTCGTCTCTAATAGGTTCTTCTATGAAATCTAATGTACCTGCTGGCATTCGCTTCATAAAAGAGTAGGTTTCAGGTATACTCAACCTTGAATGATAATCTATACCAATAGTAACACTTTTTCCCAATTCATTACGCAAGACAACCATCCATTCTGCAATTTTTGAAATTGATTCTCTAGGCTCAAATCGCGAAATATCATCTTGGTCTTCGAATTCAGCTGGTGCTAACCTGAGCATATCCCAACCTTCAGCCATTAATCTTTTGGATTCTTTTAGGAGTTCTTGCAGAGTAGAAAACCTAACGGAGGCAAAACATGGTATGTAATCGCGTTGCTTTCCTCCTAACAATTCATAAACAGGAACACCTAGTGCTTTTCCTTTTATGTCGTATAAAGCAATATCAATTGCTGAAATTGCAGCAGTTAACACCCTGCCTCCTTCAAAATATTGCCCACGATATAAATCCTGCCAAATAGCACCAATATCCATAGGACTTCTGCCAACAACTAAGGGTTCAAAATGTTTAAGCGCCCCTATTACAGCATACTCTCTGCCTGATAAACCAGAAGCACCCCAACCATATAATCCAGTATCAGTTTCTAATTTTACCACTAATTGGGTTCCTGCCCCTATATTTATAGGGTATGGTTTTACTGACGTAATCTTCATTTTAATCTTATTTTTTAGGAACTATACGTTCCACTTTTCCTATTAAAAAAGTATATGAGAAAAAACCCAAGAAAGCAATTGCCGCAATAAAAACTAGGGCTGGATTAAAATCACCATCTTTAACTAAATGACCAATAGCAGATGGAATAACAACAGCAGACAAGCCTCCTATAAAATTAAATACACCTCCTATCAACCCCATATTTTCTTTAGGTGCTATTAACGATATAAAAACCCATGCTATGCTAGCTAAACCTGTTCCAAAAAAGGCTATACCCAAAAACAAAATAATGTAAAAAGTACTATTGGTATAATTAGCACCTATAATACATGTAGATAGCAGCATGCCTATAATTACAGGTGCCTTTCTTGCAACCTCATTTGATACCTTTTTCTTTATTAAAAAATCTGATGTAAAACCTGATAATAAAACCCCAACGAATGCTGCTAAAAAGGGTAATGAAGCTAAATAACCAGATTTAATAAAATCTAACCCTCTAAACTCTACTAAATATGTAGGAAACCAGGTTAAGAAAAATATGGCTGTAGCACCATAACAAAACTGACCAATGTATACCCCCCAAAGTTTTCGATAAGAAAATGCTTGTACAAAATCATTCATGGCAAACTTTTTCTTTTGCTTATCAGCTACTTTAGTACCAACAAGCCCTCCTCCACTTTCAATATACTCTAATTCAGAAGCGCTTATAGTATTATGATCTTGAGGATCTCTGTAAAAAATGTACCAAATAAACGCCCATGAAATACCAATAATACCTGAAACAATGAATAATCCTCTCCACCCTAAAGCATCCTGTATCAGTGTTAAAAAAGGCATTAAAAAAGCTAATCCTAAAAATTGACCTGAAATATAAACCGCTATAGCCGACGCTCTCTCTTTTTCTGGGAACCATCTACTTACCACTAAATTATTTATTGGATATGAAGGTGCTTCAAAGGCTCCAATACTTGCTCTCAAACCTAATAAAGCTCCAAAAGAATTTACGAGTCCTTGAAATAAAGTAGCTATAGACCACAAAATTAAAATAACGGTATATAGTATTCTTGATTTTATCTTATCTGCCAAGATACCTCCTGGAATTTGAAGCGATGCATAAAAAATACCAAAAGCAGAAAACACATACCCCATTTGAACGGTGTCAATACCTAGATCTTTTCTTAAGGCAAATGCCGCTACCGAAATATTAGTTCTATCTAAATAATTTATTACTACTGTAATAAAAACCATACTTAATATACCGTATCTTTTCTTTGAGTTCGATTTAATTCTTTTATTACTCATTTGCTTATATCAGTTATTTATTTATAGATAAATATATAACTATCAGCTTCATATACTTAAACTGTATCAAATAAAACCCGAAATTGAACAGAAATTACTATTTTTCTTGAAATGGCATTGCTGAGATACACCACATATTTTAAATTGATAAATTCCTGTTCCAAGCCATAAAAAGTTTTATAACCGAAACTTGGAGTATAATTGTTTCCTGTTGTACCATATTACTATGTACTCAAAAAACAGCAGTTTTTATCGGTGTAATAATTTTAAATTTAATATCATAAAAAAATTCTACTGTTTGTAACTAAATACGGTCATCCATTAGAGTTTTGGCATAGGCAATATGAAATACCCAAACTTGATTTAATCCACCTCGGTTAAGGCTTCTATTCAATGAATTTCCACCAAATAAGGTGACTGGTATTGAAGCCTGTAGTTACATTATCTTTGCTTTCTGTCACAAAAATTAGCTTTCTTTATTGTATTATAGTAATTATTACCCTTTAACTACGCCACTATTATAATATAACGATTACATCTATTACTTTTATCAAATACTTTGTTGGTCTGTTTGTTAATAAAAGGTATTTCAAGTTTTTTAAATGCGTTATGAGTAAACCACCTCTACTCATTTTTATCTACTCAATTAGGATATAGATGTTTTGACAGGGTATGAATCCATAAATTTTTATCGCCAGTGTTCATTTTGTATTTTCATAAGTGACTATTTAATTGTTTAATTTTTAGTCAACCTATTTCAGGAAAGTGCACGCCTTAATTAAAAGAGCAATTAATGAGCTAAATAAATATGCATGTATTATGTTATAAAAGTACAATTTACGGCCAATTCATCTGTTTGAAAAACTTTCTCTAAATACACAATAAATAAACAATTTCTGAATTTTAGACTCGAAACAACAACGCTTCAAACCATTGAATAATACCAACTATTTTTATTGCTCATTTTCTACTAGCCATACATTTCTTAAATTCAAAATTTTCAAGTAGATTTGAATCATGGATTTGACCTTACTGATTGAAAACTTTTCAAAAGCATCGGTTCCTTTAAATGAAGAGGAAATTGAAGCGCTTAAAGATTGTGTAACCGTACGCCATGTAAAACGACGTCAATTCATTCTTCATGAAGGAGACATTTGCAATCATTACACATTTGTTATTGAGGGCTGTTTTAAAATGTATAAAGTAGATTTAAATGGTAAAGAACATAACCTTCATTTTACAACTGAAGAAAGTTGGATTGCTGATTTGGGGAGCTTTTTTACCAAAAAGAAAAGTGAATTATATATTGAAGCCATTGAAAAATCTACCATTTTACAAATAGAACGAGACGATTTATTATCGCTCTATGATAATTACCCAAAATTTGATAAATATTTCAGACTGTTTTTAGAAAAAGCGTTTGCTAAAGAAGAACAGCGCTCGCTTCATAATATAAGTTCTACCGCAGAAGAACGTTATTTACATTTTTTAGAAACCTATCCTAATTTGTTTAACCGGATATCAAACGTTCAAATAGCTTCTTTTCTTGGAGTGACGCCTGAGTTTTTGAGTGTTTTACGTAAACGCTTAATTAAACGTTAAATTACTAGTTTCGATCAAATTCAGATATACTGTTTTCTGCGTTCAACTTATTAAACATAAATCTAGCAATCTTCCATTCATCATAAATTTTTTCAAAAACAAAAAGTTCTCTATAATCTTCAGTGTTAACCAAGCCTGTATTTGAAACAGTAATAACCGAATTGGTCACAGCAAATGCAAAATCGTGATCAATTTCAATATCTTCAATATAGATATCTACTTTCAAGTTTCCCTTTAAAAAAATAGCTTCATGAGCACTCAAAACGTTCTGTAATCCTATAGCCGTCATTGTTTCTGAAGGCATAAACAAACTATCTTTACAAAATAGCTGTTCCAGCATTTTGGTATTACCAGTATTTAATGCTGTTTTATAACTCTCTAACAACTCTATTATTTTTTGTTTATCTATTTTATCCATGACCTTTTTTTAACATGATTAAATCTTTTCTCTTATAAAAATCAATTGCAATAATGACAATAGTATATTGATATAATTTTCACACACATATCAAACCGTTGTGCGCAATAAGCCCAGAACGCGCTTGATTCTGGGCTTATGCAACATGTAATTTCTACTACTTCATTTTTAGAATTTCAATGATTTTAATTTGAATGCTATATTGGTATTAAACAATCCTGAAAGAATAAAACCTACTCCTACCCATATACTTATAGCGAGAGTGCCCACCAATAAATTATTTGTAATGATAAAACCTACAATAACAGACAATACCCCACTTATTAAACCAAACCACCAATTTTTAACACCAGTTTTCTTAAAGTTGAAAGACTCTAAAAACGTCATTAGCCCTGAAATAATAATCCAAAAACCAACTACAAAAGGTAAAGTTATAGCCGTTATTCCTGGACTAGATAACAAAATAAAACCAAACACAATATCTATTATACCAATAGTTAAGCTCCATCCCCAATTATTAAATACTTTTCTTGTAGATAAGGCTCCAATCACCTGCATAATTCCTGTGAATAATAAGGTTATACTTAAATAAATCCCCATACCTACTAAGGCATCCATAGGATTTCCTACAATAAGGAAGCCTAAAGAAATTAAAACGATACCTCTTAATAATACTAACCACCAATTTTTTTTCAATGTTTTCATAATTTTAAATTTTAAAAGCTTTTCTCAATGCCCTTAGACGATAAACGAAAAAGCCATGTTTGTTTATTATTTTATATTTATTATTTGTTTTAAAGTAATCCTACTGTTGTTGTTAAACCCTTTTTATCTAAAATCTTAATTGAGGTGACTTCTCCATTCTCTTGTTCAACCACAAACAATTCTTTTGGATAATCCATGTTATGAATATAACCATCAAGGGTTAGCACTAAATCATTGCCTTTTGTTTTAGGATCATAGTTTATAGACTCAAGCACCCCACTTTCAATGATTGTTTTGTCTTCAAAATCTATTTTTGCTATTCGCCCCCGGTTTCCTGTTGACAACGTTTGAAGTCTGTTTTGCCAATCTGAAGGTTCTAGTTTTTTAATCACTTGCATGTTTTTATTATTAAAAATGTTATACTTTGTTTTGTGAAATAATTACACTGCAAAGATGCGAGCTAAATACAGTTTACACTTATAAGGCAGATTAATAACGTATCTTAATCTAGATTAAGACTAGAGAACCAATTCTTATTAATGCATTGATAAACAAATAGTTAAAAAACACATGTCTGCATTAACGAAATGAGATGTTGCTTTTTTTTTGTAAAAAGAAAGTTGTTTTTAGGGTAAAAAATATGTTTAACCGATAGACACGCACATATAGTTCATAAATACGGTACGTATCCTAAATTTTAAAACTAACAATAAGCTCCCTTTAATATTATGATATCTCTATTATAACGTGCTATTTTTATGAATTTACAGCAACTAAATACGTTTTTTATTAATAATTTTAAGATATCTAATTACCCGTATTTATGTATAAAAATGTACCCATCTTTTCTTCCTATTCGTTTGATAACAAATTTCTAGATGAAGTCTTTGATTCACAAGGTAATGTAAGAGACATATACAAAACACTTTTTGATTTATATGAGTGTCATAGTATATCAGATTTTGAAACTTTAAATGAGTATGCTAAAACTTCTTTTTTTAATCAAGGCATTACATTTCAAGTCTATGGAAATAATGAAACTAAAGAAAAGATTTTTCCTTTTGATTTGTTTCCAAGAATAATAGATCATAAAGAATGGCAGCATATAGAAAATGGTGTATTGCAGCGTAGTAAGGCATTAAATTTATTTCTAGAAGACTTATATCACGATCAAAACATTATTAAAGAGGGTATTGTGCCACAAGCACTTATTGAATCATCGGCTAATTATTTAGAACAGATGAAAGGCTTTGATCCTCCTGGAGGTATTTATAATCATATTTCAGGTACAGACTTAATAAAACATTCTGATGGTAATTACTATGTTTTAGAAGATAATATTAGGTGTCCTTCAGGCGTGAGCTATGTAATATGTAACAGAACAGCTTTAAAACGTGCCTTATTTGGAGTCTTTGATAAATATAAAATACATACGGTTAATGATTACTCCCAAAACCTATTAGATATTCTAGAAACCGTAAAACCTCAAGGTGTCGATAAACCCAACTGTGTAGTACTTACACCTGGTGTTTTTAACTCGGCCTATTATGAACACTCATATTTGGCTAAAGGCATGGGGGTTGAGTTGGTTGAAGGTCGTGATCTTTTTGTAGAAAAAGGATTTGTTTACATGAAAACCATCAACGGGCCTAAAAAAGTTGATGTTATTTATAGAAGAATTGATGATGCCTTTCTGGATCCTGAAGTTTTTAATCCCGACTCGGTATTAGGTGTTCCTGGATTGTTTTCGGCTTATAAAACAGGTAACGTATGTTTGGCGAATGCGCCGGGCACTGGAGTGGCTGATGATAAAGCCATTTACACTTATATGCCAGAAATTATAAAATATTACTTGGGGGAATCTCCTATTCTTAAAAATGTACACACCTATCATTGTAACCGAAAAGATGATCTTGAATATGTTTTAAATAATATTGCATCTCTAGTGGTTAAACCTGTTGATGAAGCTGGTGGTTATGGTATTTTTATCGGAAATAAATTATCAAAAAAAGAGATTGAAGATGTTAAAAAAATTATTTTAAAAACACCTAGAAAGTACATTGCGCAACCTATAATGTCGCTTTCTGTACATTCTACTTATATAGAAGATGAAAAATCTTTTGAACCCAGGCATGTAGATTTGCGTACGTTTACTTTACTTGGAAAAGATAAAAGTTATGTGCTAAAAAGTGGTTTAACCAGAGTTGCACTGAAGAAAGGAAATTTAGTTGTTAATTCTTCGCAAGGCGGTGGATCAAAAGATACTTGGGTATTAAAAAAATAGAAATTTATGTTAGCAAGAGTTGCAGATAATTTATTTTGGATGAGCAGGTATATAGAACGCTCAGAACATGTAGCACGGTATTTAAGGGTTAATTACTTTTCTTCATTAGACGCCCCTAATGAACTGTCTCAATCTAGACAATTTGTATTGAGGTCATTACTTTTTATGGTAGGAGACCCTATAAAAGACGATACACATGTAGCAGAAACAGATGTGCTCTATAACATTTGTTTAAACCTTAAAAAATCATATTCCATTATAAATTGCGTGAAATTGGCTCGTGAAAATGCTAATAGCTCGCGTGATTTAATCTCTACCGAATTATATGAAGCTATAAACAAGTTTTATCATTTCGTTTTAAACTATTCCTCTGATTATTTGGTTACCAAAGGATTGTATGATTTTGCCACGCATATTATAGAGTTTACCGCTATATTGAAAGCAAAAATTAGATGCACCTTACTGTATGATGAAGTATATTCTATAATTAATCTTGGGCTTAACATGGAAAGAGCTACCCAAGTTATTAGAATAATAAATGCTAAGTATAACGATATACAAGCCATTGAACTTAAAAGAGAAGAAGGCGCTTTGGTTGCTCCTACACTAGAATGGGATACCTTATTAAGATGTGTTGAGTCTTATGACATGATGAGACGCTTTACCAGAGAAACCCCAAATAGCATTAATACGTTAGATTTCCTAATATTGAATCACCAGTGCCCAAGATCAGTTATTAATAGTCTTTCTGATGTGGCACAACACATACAGGTGTTATCAGATGACATAAAACCCAAAAAAGGAACTACTGCATTTTTAGTTAATAAAATTTATGCTGAGTACCAGTATAAATACATTGAAGAAATTGAAGTAGATTTTAGAACATTTATTGAAAAAATACTAAATAAATTAGTTGAAATCAGTAAAAAAATGGAAGAAGAATTTTTCTATCATTAACTAGAAAAACCTAGTCATTTTATATTCTAATAGTTCTGAAACGCTTTTTTCTGTAATTTAATACCATGAAAAAAGCGTTAATGCAATCTAATAACATCACAGAAGCTGATGAGTCATTAATTCAGCAACAACAGCAACAGCAGCAGTAAATAAAGGTTTAAGTAAATTTTACTGAATTGTTTCTTGACTAGACGCTGCCTTGCTATTTAATGCTTTTATATCAACCGATACATTAAGTTTACTTGTTCCTGAGCTGTAAACTACCCCCTTTAAGGGTGGTACATCATAATAATCTCTTCCCCAGCCAACAACAATATGCTGGTTTTCTGGAATAGTATTATTCGTTGGGTCAAAATCAACCCAACCATATCCTGGAATAAATACTGCAAACCAGGCATGTGAGGCATCAGCTCCAATAAGTTTAGGCTTTCCAGGGGGTGGTACTGTTTCTATATAACCACTAATATAGCGTGCTGGCAACCCCACACTCCGTAAGCAAGCAATTCCTATTTGTGCAAAATCCTGACACACACCTTTCTTTTCTTCCATAACCACACTTAAAGGTGTTGAAACACTGGTAAAGCCCGAAACAAAACTAAAATCAACATAAATACGTTGCATAAGCTCTTTGGTCGCTTCAAAAACAGAACGATTTGGTTTAAAGGATTCTAAAGCATATGCCTTAATGTTCGCTTTACTGTTTTTAATTAAAATAGAATCTAAAATAAATTGCTTAGGCTCAAAATTTTCTTTGGTATTCCTATTCAAACTATTCAAAGCTTCCTCTAAAGTCACTTTAACACTCTCCTCTGAATAAAAACTGTTCTTGATAGCGGTATAGTCTCTAGATATTTTACAGATTGAAGTCACCTCTAACTTTTTATGCGCTTTCTGAATAGAAAAACGGGTCACATTATTACCAAAAAAATCTTTACGTTCAGAAAACTCTGTAGGCTCAGGATTAATAGCTACATGATACTCTAAAAGTTTTTGTCCAGGAGATTGCCTTGGCTTAATAGTAGCTATATTATGGCAAAACACAACTTCCTCGCTATAACTATACTCTGTGATATGTGTAATAAGAAAATCCATAGTCTTAATTAGCTAAACTGTTGTCTTGTGAGCTGACTCTGATCATTCACATGATTAAAATACGTATCGGAAATGGTTTTAGAGGTTTTATAAAGCAAGGCATTTAACTCTGACAATAAGTTGTTTAAATTTTCCCTCAAATACATGTTTTCTTCAGAAACAGAGACTAAATTGGCAACTGAAGCCAATCTTAGCTTTGAAAAAGCTTCAAAAATAGGTTTTTCATAATCTTGTAATGCTCCTTTAACTTTAGAGTGCGGTAAATGAATAATATCCTTTCTAACCCTATTTACCAAATAGGTAAGAGAACGTGCATATTTAGTATCTAAAAGAATGAGGGAAATCACACTACTAATATTAATATATGAACGATAACTATATCTATAAATATTTAAACTTTCATGGCTGTGTAACATGGCTTCTAAAATTTCATATTCAATATAATCATCCGTTACCACGGTTAACATGCTCTGAAAATTAGATACATTTAAAATAACGCGTTCAAGGTTAAGACCAATAAAATACAGTAAAAGTCCCTGATCTACCAAAATACTCTCTTCAATTAATCCCATAAAGGCAATAAGCCGCGTAATTAATTGATCTAGAACTTTAATTAATGCTTTATAGGATACGGATTCTTCATCTGCATTGATAACGGGATCCCAAATTTGATGAATACTTTCAAACACACGCCACATATCGGTGGACCACAGGTTTCTAATGGAGTAATACGAATTACTAAACATAGATAACGTATGCGCTAAGCTACCTACTTTATTCTTATCAACTATAACAGCAATGAGTTCTTCTCTGATATTTGAAATTGAAGGTTTTCCTTTATCTCCCACAAAACCCGGATAGGTATTTGTGAGTTGTGTTACCGAACGCAGTAAAATACTCAGTTTGGTATTGGTTTCTAAATCAATATCCTCTTCATTATTAATCATTTGATTAAGCACCATCCTTAAATGCCTACTAGTAACCAAAGCTCTACCAATATAACGTCCTGCCCAGTATAAATTCTCGGCAGTTAAACTAGGTAAATCATTTAACCCAGTGGCAACTGGAGTAACATTGGTTTCAACTCTTGGCGCTTTTATTTTTGATGCATTTTCATCTATAATGCAAAAATCCTTACTGGTTCCGCCACGCTGGTTACTTACCCGAACAGTTTCTTTTGTTGAAGATACTCTAACTAACCCACCAGACATAACACTATAACCCTCAGTATTAGCAATAGTGAATGCTCTACAAACCATATTTCTAGGTTCAAGTTTGCCATTCACAAAATTAGGTACTGTTGAAAACTTTATTTTTTCTTGAGCAACGTATAAATACGGGCGGCTTTTTATTTTATTTTTTAATTTTTCTAATTCTTGTGTGTTTAAAAACTCTGCAAACACAATACTTTCTCGGTTAGATTTATCTATTCGTTTGATTACTAACTTGGAAATATCAGACATTACATGATCTAATTCTTTCTTTTGTCCGCACCACCAAGTGGCAATTTGGGGTAAGATTAATTTTTCGTCTAAAAAATATTTAGCCACGGCAGGCATAAAAGGAATAAGCCCTGAGTTTTCAATGATACCAACCCCTACAGGATTAATAATGCTTACATTTCTTCGCCTAACAACATCTAATAAGCCGGCAACACCTAAATAAGAATCTTCTCTTAATTCTAACGGGTCAACAAACACATCATCTACCCTTCTATACACCACATCAACTTGCTTTAAAGCTTTAAGGGACTTCATCCAAAGCTTTCCGTCTCGAACTACCAAATCACTACCGCGTACTAAAGGAAACCCGTAATAAGAGGCTAAATAAGCATGTTCAAAATAGGTTTCATTATGTGGTCCTGGCGTGAGAACAACAACCGTTGGATTTAATGTTTTAGCTGGAGCTGATTGGATTAACAGCTGGTTAAAATCATTGAAAAACCGGTCTTGATCACCAACATGTATGCTTCTGTATACATGAGGCAGTACCCGACTAGAAATTGTTCTATTTTCTAAGGAATACCCCATTCCTGAAGGTGCTTGTGCCCTATCATTAACCACCCACATTCTTCCATCTGGGCCTCTAGACAAATCAGCTGCATAAACGGACAGGTATTTTTCTGTATTCAGCTGAATACCATCACACTGCCTTAAAAAGCCTCTATGCCCAAAAATGACCTCATGAGGAATTATTCCGTTTTTAAGCAATTCTCTATTGCCATAAACATCCTTAACTACTAAATCAAGTAATGTAGCTCTTTGCTGTAACCCTTTCTCAACATCGTTCCACTCATTTTTGTGCATTATGAAAGGCACAAGATTCAAACTCCATGGACGATTAAGGCCTTTGGGGTCATTATAAACGTTGTAGGTAATACCATTTTCGGCCAAATTCCAATCAATTTCTTTTTGTCTAGAAATTAATTCGTCGCGCCCCAAGGTTTTTAACGTGTCGTATAAATTCTTCCAAGTCGTTTTAACCTGCTTGTTTTCATGAAACATCTCATCGTAAGACACCCCATCAAAATAGTTTTCAATTAATGACTCAACATCCAGCTTCATTAGAACTTCATTATTTTTTACGCAAATCTAATGTATTTGGAAATTCTGGATCAATAGGAAGCGTTTTATATCTAAATTTTCTTTTACTTCCCAGCGCTTCAACTACCCTAAGAGGTCCAGCCACATCACTAGCTGTAATCTCTTCTATAATATCAACTTCTGTTTGTGTTTCACCAATATCCCAAAAACGATTAATACGTCTCGATTCTGCTTCAAAACTATTCACTGGAAATGTATCATAAGATCGGCCTCCTGGATGCGATACAAAATATTTACACCCTCCTATAGACTTTCTGTTCCATGTATCCACAATATCAAAAGCTAATGGCGTATCAACACCAATAGTAGGGTGTAAGGCTGAATACGGATTCCACGCTTTGTACTTTACACCGGCTACATACTCGCCTTTTACGCCTGTAGGCTGTAACTGAACTTTTACTCCGTTACAGGTTAACACATATCGTTCTCTAGTGAAATTAGAAACTTTTACCTGTAAACGCTCTAGCGAAGAATCTACATAGCGTGCAGTTCCACCACCTGTCATTTCTTCTCCCAGTACATTCCATGGTTCTATGGCAGCTCTTAATTCCAGATGAATATTATTAATATCAACCATACCATGCAATGGGAATCTAAATTCAAAAAATGGATCAAACCAACTTTCTTCAAATTTATATCCTGTTCTATTTAACTGATCTACTACATCCTTAATATCTTCTCTTACAAAATGCTCTATTAAAAATTTATCATGTAACTCGGTACCCCAACGGACTAAATCATGTTCATAAGGTTTTTTCCAGAACCAAGCCACTAAAGCCCTCACTAAAAGCATTTGTACCAGACTCATTTTGGGATGCGGTGGCATATCAAAACCTCTAAGCTCTAAAATACCTAAACGCCCAGAAGACGAATCGGGTGAATACAATTTATCTATACAAAATTCGGCTCTATGTGTGTTGCCTGTTAAATCTGTTAATAAATGTCTGAACAACCTATCCGTGAGCCAAAACGGTACTTCGCCATTTTTAGGAATTTGACTAAATGCTATTTCCAACTCATAGAGATTTTCCATGCGTGCTTCATCTATACGAGGGGCTTGACTTGTAGCTCCAACGAATGCTCCTGAAAACAGATAAGAAAGCCCTGGATGATGTTGCCAAAATGTTAGCAAACTGCGCAATAAACTAGGTTTACGAAGTAATGGACTATCAGAAGGTGTAATACCTCCTAGAGTTACATGATTTCCACCTCCTGTTCCTGTATGTTTACCATCAAGCATAAATTTTTCAGTACCTAATCGTGCTTTTTTGGCCTCATCATAAAGCATAAGCGTATTATTCACTAAATCACCCCAATTATGAATTGGATGTACGTTTACCTCAATCACCCCAGGATCTGGGGTGATTTTCATGGATTCTATCCTGTTGTCATGAGGTGGATTATACCCTTCTAAAATCACGGGAATATTTAATTTTTTAGACACAGCTTCAATAGATGCTACAAGGTCTAAAAAAGCTCCAATTGAATTTAAAGGTGGTAAAAACAAATACAGTTTATCTTCTCTTATTTCAGAACAAATGGCTGTTCGCACAAAGTATTTTGGCTTGTTAGCGTCCAATCCATTTTTAGAAAATGCCTTATACCGTAAGTTTACCAAGCGTTTAAAACTTGGTAATTGCTTCCGTTTTTTAAATAAGTCTGGCTCATACATAGGAAAATCAGCGTATTCCGGCTTTGTTTCCAATGAACTTAAAGGAAGCCTTAAACCTATAGGTGATGTTCCAGGAGTTAAAAACAAATGTTTTCTTCGGAAAACCCATTCTGAACTAAACCATTGGTCACCAGACTTATTTAACGGTAAAATAAATCCTGCTGCCTTATGGGTTCCTCTATTAAGTATCTCAGCAATACGCTCCCTTATTAAAGCGTCACTATCATCTTCCGTAGAGTCAATATCAATTGGCATATTCCCTTCTTCCCATAAAGTATAAAAAGCATCTTCATAGGCAGGTATAACACTGCTTTTAGAAATAGCTAAATAATCACAAAGCGTTTTCAAAAATGTAATATCGCTCCCTTTGGGAACCATAGGGTTTGGTGCAAAACTGGATAATAACTCTTGGTTATGCCAAATCATTTTGCCATCTTTTCTCCAATAAAGCTGGATTTCCCAACGAGGTAGCGGTTCTCCAGGGTACCATTTCCCTTGTGCATGGTGCAACATACCTCCTTTTCCCATTTTACCTAACAACCTCTTAGTAAGCTCATTAGCTAATTGCCTTTTATGAGAACCATCGGCATCTGTATTCCATTCAGGAGCTTCCATATCATCTATAGATACAAACGTAGGTTCACCTCCCATGGTTAGCCTAACATCTCCTTTTTGTAAATCGCGTTCTACTTTATGGCCTAATCTATTTATAGCTTTCCACTGTTCTTCTGTATAGGGTTTGGTAACGCGTGGGGATTCTAATATTCTGGTTACTGAATTGCTAAATTCAAATTCAGTTTCACAAGGATCTGTCATCCCTGTTACAGCTGCAGCACTATCATAATGCGGGGTACAGGCTAGTGGAATATGTCCTTCGCCTGCCAGTAAGCCTGAGGTTGCATCAAAACCAATCCAACCTGCTCCAGGTAAATAGACTTCGGTCCATGCATGCAAATCGGTAAAATCTTCTGCTGGACCTGAGGGGCCATCTAAAGAAGGTTCATCTGCTTTTAACTGAACAATATAACCAGAAACAAAGCGGGCACCAAACCCTAAACGCCTAAGAACTTGTACAAATAACCAAGCATAATCTCTACAAGATCCTGTTTTACATGCCAACGTTTCTTCAGCCGTTTGAACTCCAGGCTCTAACCTAATATTATAAGATAAGAATTCATATATTTTTTGGTTAAGGTCTGTTAAGAAATATATGGTTTTTCTTGGTGTATAATCAATGGTTTTTAAAAAAGCCTCTATTAGCTCGCCGGAATCATTGATTTCAAGATACGGTGTTAATTCTTTTTTTATACTTTCGGCGTATTCAAAAGGGTATTCTTCTACACTTTCTTCTACAAAAAAATCGAAAGGGTTTATGGTTTTTAAATCGGCTATAATTTCTACATCAATAGACAACTCCTTTGTTTTTTCTGGGAATACTACCCTAGCTTGATAGTTTCCAAAAGGGTCTTGTTGCCAATTAAAAAAATGCTCTTCAGGGGTTATTTTCAAAGAATAGGATTCAATAGGCGTTCTGCTATGTGGTGCAGGTCTTAGCCTAAAAATGTGAGGAGATAAGTTTACTTTCTTATCAAATTTGTATGAGGTTTTATGAGAAATAATAACTTTTAAAGCCATAGATTGTTTTTAATTGACAGGTATTTCTTTTGGAATAAAGTTATTTTAATATTTCTAAAAAAACTATTATTTAAATCGATAAAAACTCCTAAAACCCTATCTCAAAGATAGATATAGCATATCCTTTTTATTTATGCTTAAAATTGATATATCCTTAAAAAAAATTAAGGTCTGTTATGCATATCATATTTTAGAAATCTTTGTGTCCTCATAATAAAATAGACTTGTTTTCATAATTCAACAGTTGTAAACAAACAAAAAAAGCGTTTGTATTAGGACAGTAATTACTAAAGAATACAATCCTTTTTGAATGAATTTTAAAGTTGTGAAAAATAAATTGAAGCAACAAAAAACCCTATAAACTAATATTTACAGGGTTTTTCTTTGTGACCACGCCAGGATTCAAACCTGGAACCTCTTGAGCCGTAATCAAGTGCGCTATTCAGTTGCGCCACGTGGCCATTTTTGTGGCTGCAAATATACAGTTTTTATTAAAAGACTACCAAATATTTTTATCTATTTTAAAATAATTTTCATACAATTCGTCTACCCCTTTTAAGGAGGCCTCTATTTTGAAACAATTTGCAAATAGATTAGATTTAGTCCCTAAATTTATTTCTTCACCATATCTTAATTTTACTTTATCTTAGAAGCAAAAATCGAGTCAATAAATGCATCCATTAACATTTGCTTTTAATATGAACTCAATTTTACTGAAAGCCCGACCAGTTCTTAAATTATCAATTAAATTTTGAGTTATATATTAAAAATACTCAAGCCCATTTACAATCAATAAACGGGCTTGAACTTCTTACATAAAACTTGGTTTTATGCTACTAAAATAATAAAACTAACTTAACAAAACACTATGGTCTTTCTTCTACATCATTAATGTAGAAGTTATCAAAATATGCTACATAATCAGAATTACCTGCTCCATTTGGTAATATTCTAAAATATAATTGTGATAATACTCCTGTGGATGTAAACTCTTTTTCAACGGTAACCCATTGACCTCTTACTTGATCAGGATTCACCCAAAAATTAGCCCATTCCTGCAATCTCCACAAACTAATTTCACTTGGTAAATTTGTGGAAGATTCCAAATACATTGAAAAACGCATAACATATTTTTTTCCTGCTTCAAAAGTAATTGCATCAGTATTCAACATAGATCTCATAGCACAACGTTTTCCATCTTCCATAGTCAACTTCATACTATAATCGCCTTTAAATGCTTTATCGGTTGTAAATTCATAATCGCCTTGATTTTCTCCCCAGGCAGGTGTAAATGGTCCCCATCTATTACCTCCATCTTCAAAACTAGCAATGGCGGGTGGTAACATATTTACATCATGCATGATTACCGGTAAATCTGTAAAAGCAACTGGCTTACGCGTATCTGTAGACTCTAATGTTCCATTACCATCATAAGAAACTGTAATCACATCTGGTCTATAAATAGGATCATTCAATTTAATCTGTAACAATGTTGCATCAGTAGGATGCAATTCAACCGAAGCAATTGAAAAATCCGTACCATTAACTGTAACCTTAAAATATGGCTCTTGACCAACAAAAGGTGCAAACTCACCATTAAAAGGCACTTGTATTGTTTCATCTTCTAATTCAATAACATCACCAGACACAACAAATGGCTTTGATGAGGGTATTACTTTTATTGGAGATGTTATAATGTATCTTGCCGATCCTCCTGGAATATTCTGTCCACTTCTTACTACATTAACCCCTGCTTGAAAAACTCCAAGTTTTTTAAAGATAATGTTGGCTACTTGTTCGCTGCTTCCTGCCACAACATCTTCTGGCGTTGATGGCACACCTTCTTTAGGCATATAGCGTACAAACCAATTACGCCCAGTTGGCTCTCCTTGCGTCGTTAAATCTTCAAACTCTAAAAAGTCTCCAGCCTCGACGTAAATTGTATCTGTACTGGTGTGATCAATCTCCAATCCGTTTTGTCTTACCTTAATCACAGGCGCAATAGTATCCCATACCTTAACAGAAAAGGTAGTATCAATAACCCATTGACCATTAATCCTCTCAGAACCTACAAAATAATCTTCAACACCATTGTTTCCACGAAAAGTCACAGAGTCTTTAAACGTATTATATAACCTTACCTCTTTCATACCTGCTTCTTGAAAATACACATGTACCGTTTTTGCATTTGACACCTGCTCTCTCGGTTCTATTATGAAGTTTTCAAGAATGCTATCTTGTCTTTTTATAGGCCCTTTCAAGAATGTTAATCCTGTTGATTTTAACTGCCATTCATGACTCGTAGTACCATAAGACAAATCAGAAAACGAAATGAAATTATTCAATGCAATGTTTAACTCTTTAGCTTGACCTGTACTCAAGTAAAAACCAACATCAGTAAGATCTGTGGGTGGCTCATAATCATCGTCTTGACATCCTATCAGTGCACCCACAACCAAGAACATCAATAATATTAATTTATTTTTCATTTTGTATATTTTAATTTCTTTAAACATTTTTTAACCTATACCTAAACTTTAAAAGTCAGAACCATATAGCTTAGGATTAGCAATAATCTCACTATTAGGAAGTGGCCAATACGCATGTGAATCAGGATTGTAGTTTTGAGAGGCCTCTACAAACTCATTCCAAGCTTCATCAATATTTGGGTCACCTGGAGTAAGTTCTTCTACAATAGAGGCCCATCGTGTTACATTTCTACCATCTTCTAGCGTAATAGGATAATGTAATGCATGGTATCTTCTTTTTGATAGTTCTTCAAAACGTTGTTTTTTAACACCCCATCTTCTCAAATCAATATTTCTCATACCTCCGTAACCTTCACAAGATAATTCTAGAGGATACTCTTTGTATCTTAAATGCTCCATTAAACTTGCTGCATCATAAACAATATTATCATGATCATTTTGTGGAAACTCTCCTGAACCATTTGGACCTAATAGTTGTACAGCTGAACGTCTTCTTACCTTATTGATATATAGCAATGCTTCATCTACATTACCCATTTCTATCATACACTCTGCATATTGTAAATAAATTTGAGCTAAACGAATGAGCCTTTCGTTGATTGCTGAACGCGATTTACCCGGAGATATTTCATCCTCGCTTTTCATACCAAGATCCCAATTGGTATGTTTTCTCCAAAATGCCGTCATTCTAACATTAAAATTAGAGGCCTGCCCCGTTTTTGGACTCCCGTAGTATCCTGTATCCTCATCATCAACCAATGCTACAGACCAAGAGGTTCTTAAACTGAATTTTCTAAACGTTTCATTACCATCTTCATCTATTACTTTATTTCTGGCATCTGAAAAATCTATTTGTTCATTTCTATATTCTAAAATTAACCAATTAGCTAGTACACCGCCCCACCAGCCACCTGGACCGCCTGTAAGTAACTTTTGTAATGACGATGTATTTGCAGTATCACGTCCATCCCATGGCCCTAGTTCATTCTTATAGTTCATGGTATAGTTTATTTCTAAAATAGACTCCTCATTAAACTCATCAAGCGTAGTAAAATTGCTTCCAATATTAGGAGCTAAAGAATAACCAAAATCATCAATCACTCTTTTAAAGTATACCGCCGCTTCAGAAAAATTACCAGCATATAAATGAGATTGACCTATTAAAGCAACCGCAGCACCAGCCGTAACTCTACCCAAATCTTTCGGGTCATCCCATGAAAATGGTAAATTCTCGGATGCATATTGTAAATCTTCTAAATAAAAAGTTCTAACTGCTTCTGCAGGGGAAACTGATTGATAAAAATCGGCTTCATTCTCTGGGACAAAATCAAAAATTGGAACAGATCCTTGATTATAAGAGTTATGTAAAATAAAATACATAAAACCTCTAAAAAATCTTGCTTGAGCGTAAACCTCTCTAGCTTCTTCCTCGTCATCTTCGTCTCCAAACGTTCCCATTAACCTTTTAGCCGCTTTTATAACTTGATTAGCTCTAAAAATAGTAACATACAATTGTGCCCATTTTTGGTTTGGAGAAGCATCAGCCTCAGTAAAAATTTGTAAATAATAAGGATTTACATTATT
The DNA here is from genome assembly GCF_006265225.1 of Allotamlana fucoidanivorans. Taxonomy (GTDB): domain Bacteria; phylum Bacteroidota; class Bacteroidia; order Flavobacteriales; family Flavobacteriaceae; genus Allotamlana; species Allotamlana fucoidanivorans. The sequence goes on from NZ_VDCS01000004.1 coordinate 35,028, forward strand.
GGGCCTTTGATATCCAGTTCCCCAAGCTATGTCAGACCGTAACATTTCATCAATCAATTTATAATTATTTCCCGATGCAAATGCTTTATAGGTTGCTATAATACCCTTATCTAAATCTCCTAAATTTCTCCAAAATGTGCCCGTAGAAATTTGATTAGGATTAGTTTGCTCCAAAAACTCTTCTTCCTTACAGCCAAATAGAGCCATAGAGAATACCAATACGGCTATGGCAGCTATCTTGGCATGGTATGGTTTTAATATATATTTCATTGTCTTATTTTTTTTGATTAACATAATTTACTGATAACATGATACTTACTTCTTCAAATTTAATTGTTTTTCTCATACACTTAACATTAAAAGATTAGAAGTCAATCTGTAATCCAAGTCTAAATTGGTTACTCACGGGATAAGTCCCTTTATCGATACCTCTTGTACTAATACCGTTATTCCCAACCTCTGGATCAAACCCATCGTACTTTGTGAATGTTAAAGGGTTCTGAGCTGCAGCATAAATTCTAAATCGAGATACATTTATCTTTTCCGTAAGCTTTTTAGGTATAGTATACCCTAAGGCTATATTTCTCAATCTTATAAAAGATCCATCTTCTAACCAATAATCAGTAAAACCTCTAAAATTGTTATGATTAGGCCCTCTATTTACTGGAACTGGAGAATTATCATTTTGAGGTGCCCAAGCGTAAGCTAAATCTTTATGGTTTCTACTTTTATACGCTAAGGCTTTATTTCCATTAAGTATTTCGGCTCCTGAAGATGCATACCAAGACATAGAAAAATCGAAATTTTTAAAATATGCAGCAAAATTAAGTCCCATCTCAAATTCCGGAACCCCACTACCTACATACTGCCTATCATTAACATCTAAAACACCATCACCTGCATCTGGCACACCATCACCATCTGTATCAACCGTTAAAGCATCAACGTATCTTAAATCACCGAGCTTAGCATTAGGATCCAGCTGCTGGTACTCTGCTAATTCTTCATCGTTTGTAATCACTCCATTTGTCTTTATAAGAAAAAATGCACCAGCCTCATAACCTTCTGCTAATGCAGAAGTTAAGTCTTGATCATTATCGTGTCCTGAAATACTACTATCATCAAAATAGATTATCTTATTTGAACCTGACATGCTTGTCACTCTATTTTTATTTTTAGTAAACGTTAATCCTGCATTCCAGCTAAATTTACCTGCTTGTTTATAATTTAAAGCGTACTCAATACCTTGGTTAGTCATGTCACCTACGTTTAGAGTCACCTCTGCATTATTCCCTCCTCCAGCTGTTGGCGGAAGTAAAACTGGAAACAACATGTCTTTTTTCTCCGTTCTATAATAATCGGCCGAAAGTGTTAATTTGTTTTTAAACATACCTAAGTCAAATCCAAAGTTGGTAGATACTGAGGTTTCCCATTTTACATTAGGATTTGCAAATCCTGTCTGAATCGCCCCAAGTTTTAAATTTTCATTATCACCTTGACCTAGAGCATAATCATTATCTAGTGTAATAACTGCAAAAGCAGAATATGGGTCAATACCTTGATTTCCAATAGACCCAACACCACCTCTAATTTTAAAGGAGTTAGCTACAGACCTTAAAGGATCCCATAGCTTTTCATCAGACACATTCCAAGCGGCTGAAGCTCCTGGGAAAACCCCCCAATAGTTGGCAGGAAATACAGAAGAACCATCTCTACGTACACTAGCACTAAGCATATATTTACCTTTGTAATTATATTGAACTCTTCCAAGCATACCTATAAGTGTCTGCTCATAGTCTTGTCCCCATCTTCCTGTTCCAGATCCTGCATTTGGGTCAGAGGTTGCGCCATTCAATACAGTAATATCATTACTTAGAATATCACTACGTTCCCCAAAAAATGATGAATAATTGAACTTTTCAGCGGTATAAGCAGCCGTAATATTAATATTATGGTGACCAAAACTTTTTTGGTAGTTAAGAATATTTTCTAATGTTTGTCTTTTTCTTAGAGAACTTTCATTTCTAATTCTTGAACGTTGACTTGGTACCTCATCTCCATTAATATCTACCGCCACAAATTTGGGATTAATTAAACGTCTTGTTCTATTCTCATAACTTGCAGATGCTCTAACCGTGTACTTTAAATCCTTAGTAAAATTATAATCTGCAATTAAGCTCCCGTCAAAATACTGCGTTTCTGCATTATCCTTTTGAAGAAATTTATACCCTAAGTAAGATATGTTAGCAGCAGCACTACCTTCATCAGCCTCATCAATAGCTTCTTGATTCGGATCAATAGCTTGTCCTGAAGCAGGGTATCTAATGGCGTCTAACATTAAACCCCAAGGAGCACTATCTTGATCATCTATTCTAAACGATAATCCTGTTGCAATTCGCCATTTCCCTTTTTTGTATTCTGTATTTGATCGAACATTAAATCTATCTAATTTGGATTTAATGATAACCCCTTCTTGACTAAAGAAGTTTCCATTAACACTATAGGTTAAACCATTACTACCTCCAGAAACTCGTAAATTATAGTTTTGTATTGGTGCTTGATCATTTGTAATTGTTTCAACTAAGTTGGTGTTATTGGTCAACAAATAAGGATTTCTCTCAACCGAGGTCCAAGTATTACCATAAGTTCTATTATTCAATGCTTGAGACTGCAAAAACAACGTATAAAAATTATCTTCAACAGATAAGGTAGGCGTTCCCGAGGTAATATTTTGAACACCATAGTAACCATTCAACTCAACCTTCATCTGTCCTTGTTTACCTTTCTTTGTAGTAATTAATATTACCCCCGTTGCACCACGCGTACCATAAATAGCCGTAGACGACGCATCTTTAAGAATATCGATAGTTTCTATTTCACTTGGACTTAATCTTGGATCACCTTCAAAGGCAATACCATCTACCACATATAAAGGTCTATTGGCTCCATTAATAGAGGTTAAACCCCGTATTTGGATATTTGACTCAGCTCCTGGAGCCCCAGAACTTGCTGTTACGTTTACCCCTGCCACTTGGCCTTGAAGCGCTGTACCCAAATCAGAGGTGGCTGTTTGTAAGATAGTTTCAGAATCAACACGTGCAACTGCACCTGTAACTTCCTTCTTCTTTTGCGTACCATAACCTACTACAACAACTTCTTCTAACTCAGAGAGATCTTCTTCTAATTGAACGATTATGTTTTTTTGATCAGATACGGTAACATATTTGTCTATGTATCCTAAATAGTTGAATTCTAAAACATCACCTTTGTTAGCGGTTAACGTAAAGTTTCCGTCAAAATCCGTAATAGCACCCTTTGTGGTCCCCCTTACTAAGACAGTAACACCAGCCAAAGGTTCGGTTTCAGATTTTACGGTTCCTGTTATTTCAATGGATTGTCCATACATAGTATTGATGTTTAAACAAAACAATACCAAAAGACACAACTTGAATTGCCATTTCTTAAATGACCATTTTTCAAGGAAATCAATTTTCATATTTAATTAATTTTGGGTTTAGTTAATTTGTTAATTTTTTGTTAAATTATTTAAATCAAGACATAAAAAACACCTCATGATTAGCTTTTTCATGTAAACATTCAAAAGATTTAAATAATAATTACAAAAGAGTTTTCTAAAGATTTAGAAATAAGGTCTTATAAACTTTTAATGTCAAGTTTATTTAAAACAACCTTTACTTAAATTGGAATAATGTGTGGTTTTTTACTTGTCATAATTATTTTAGTTTAGTTATAGATTTTCATTCTGTTGATAAATATATCTAAAATTAAAGTTTAAATATAAAACCTGTTCTAAATATAAACTTGACATGATATTGACAAACACTACAACATACTGATTTTTAATGCTATACATAAAAACAACAATATAACATCTTTAGAGAACCAAAAAATTTGTATCTATTAAAAGTTAATAAAAATCACGTTAAAAAACAGGATAATTCTTTCAAAAAAACAAATTAGATTTAAAATTTCAAGAAATATTCTCCTTATAAAAGCAAAATATTTCGTCTTATTTGCCTTATAAATCATTATTTTTGATGCATGACAGATTCACTGCTAACAGAGAAATATAATCACATTCTTGACGAACAAGTTTTAAATGAAATTGCTGAAATAGGTATTTTTAAAACATTTCAAAAAGATGACATTATTATAGACATTAATCAGCCACTAAAACATATTCCTTTATTGTTAAGTGGTAATATTAAAATTTTGAGAGAAGACGAGCATGGTAACGAATTGCTTATCTATTTTTTAGAAGCTGGTGAAACATGCACCATGTCGCTTACCTGCTGTATGGGAACCACTAAAAGCAAAATTAGAGCTGTGGCCGAACAGAATTCAAGTTTAGTCATGATTCCTGTACAATATATGGAAAAGTGGTTTCATGAAAATGCAAGTTGGAGAAATTTTATTTTGGAAAGCTATCAAACCAGATTTGATGAAATGCTTGAGGCCATAGACAATCTAGCCTTTATAAAAATGCATGAACGTTTACTTAAGTATTTAATTAACAAAACGGTATTACATGGTTCAAATACCATTATAGTTAAACACCAAGATATTGCCATTGATTTAAATACTTCAAGAGTAGTTATATCTAGACTTTTAAAACAACTTGAGAACGAGAATAAAATAAAACTTAGCAGAAATAAAATTGAGATTCTTTAAATTTTAAATAAGAGGTCACTTTTTATTCATACACATTTAACCTATGCACATTTAGCAATAAATGGTCATAGGTAAATATATTTTTTCTCTAAGTAACATATATTACATAACAATCATTACAAGAAAATAACTTTGCACAAAAAAAATTGACTATGGAAGTTCTTTTAAATCCTTGGCCTTGGTATGTATCTGGGCCATTAATAGCCCTTGTCATGGCCTTACTTTTATACTTTGGAAAAACCTTTGGTATGTCCTCCAACCTAAAAACACTTTGCGCTATGGGTGGTGCTGGAAAATTTTCCGATATGTTCAGATTCAAGTGGCGGGATCAAATTTGGAACTTAACTGTACTTGTTGGTGCCATGATTGGTGGTTTTATCGCGGTTAATTATTTATCAAATGATAGTGGAACAGATCTTAACCCAAAAACAGTATTAGAACTTCAAACTATGAATTTTGAAACCCCTGGAGCGAAACTTGTTCCTGATGAAATTTACAGTTTTGATGCGGTAGCCAGCCCTAAAGGTCTTATTTTACTCATTATTGGCGGTTTATTAGTAGGGTTTGGTACAAGATATGCCGACGGATGTACCTCTGGGCATGCTATTACTGGACTAAGCAGTTTACAAAAACCCTCGCTTATTGCTGTTATAGGCTTTTTTATAGGCGGACTTATCATGACGAATTTTATTCTACCATTACTATTTTAGATTATGAAACTATTAAAATATTTACTCGTTGGAATCTTTTTTGGTATTGTTTTAGTAAAATCTGAAGCCGTATCATGGTTTAGAATTTATGAAATGTTCAGATTTCAATCATTTCATATGTACGGCATTATTGGTTCTGCTGTTATTTCTGGTATTATTTTCCTTCAAATCTCAAAACGAGGTTATATAAAAAGCTTTAAAGGAGCGCATATTTTTGTTCCTAAGAAAGAAAATGGATTTGCAAGATTAATTATTGGTGGCACTATTTTTGGCCTTGGCTGGGCATTAATTGGTGCATGTCCTGGCCCTATGTACATTTTACTAGGTGCAGGTGTTTGGAGCATGATTATTGTTATTGCAGCAGCAGTACTAGGTACTTTTATTTACGGCATACTCAAAAATAAACTTCCGCATTAATCATGGATAATATCCAGGTATTAGGTTATATAGGCGCCCTTATAGTTGGTCTTGTTTTAGGCTTAATTGGTGGTGGTGGCTCTATCTTAACCGTGCCCTTGCTTGTATATCTTTTAGGATATAATCCTGTTATAGCCACAGCTTATTCGCTTTTTGTTGTAGGTACTACTTCTTTAGTTGGCACCTATAAAAAGCATAAAAAAGGCCTTGTAGATTTTAAAACAGGTTTAGCCTTTTCTTTTCCATCTTTCGCGGCTGTTTACCTTACTCGTAGATACTTAGTTCCAAATATACCCGAAACGCTATTCTCATTTGAAAACTACACCCTAACCAAAGACATGGGGATCATGATTTTCTTTGCTCTTATTATGGTAATAGCCTCAATATCTATGATAAAAGACAACAAAGAAAAAGTTGTTTATACCATACCGCAGGCTTATTACAAAACCTTTATTCAAGGTTTAATAATTGGTATGATAACTGGTATAATTGGAGCTGGCGGTGGATTTCTGTACGTTCCTGCATTGGTTATTTGGGCCAACATACCTATGAAGAAAGCGGTTGGCACCTCTTTAATTATCGTCACTATTAATTCTCTCATCGGGTTTATTGGCGATGTTCAAACCATAGATATTGAATGGAGTTTTCTTATTATTTTCACACTTATTTCAATAGCAGGAATTATTTTTGGGGTATTCCTATCAAAGTTTATAAGTGGTAAGAAACTAAAAAAAAGCTTTGGCTTTTTTGTTCTCCTAATGGCCAGCTATATAATATACAAAGAACTTAACTAAACTATGTAATATAAGTTACAAAAGAAATCCTGCTCTAATTGTAATTTTGTATGCTCATTTTAGAAAAAGAAATACTCTTTTAAAACAAAAGACAAAAGATAAGATTGCAATGAAAATAGAACAAATTTATACGGGATGTTTAGCTCAAGGAGCCTACTATATTGAATCAAAGGGAGAAGTTGCCATCATTGACCCTTTAAGGGAAACACAACAATATGTTAACAAGGCCAAGGCTGAAGATGCTAAAATTAAATACATTTTTGAGACTCATTTTCACGCTGATTTTGTTTCGGGTCATTTAGATTTGGCCAAAAAAACGGGTGCTACCATTGTATTTGGTCCAAATGCAAAAACAGAGTATGCCATATATAGTGCACACGATAATGAAGAATTTAAATTGGGAGAGATTACCATAAAAGTGCTCCACACCCCAGGACATACCCTAGAGTCTTCTACTTTCCTTGTTATTGACGAAAACGGTAAAGAGCATGCTATCTTTTCTGGAGATACTTTGTTTTTAGGAGATGTGGGCAGACCAGACTTAGCCGTTAAATCAGATCTTTCAAAGGAAGATTTAGCAGGAATGCTTTTTGATTCACTTCGCAACAAAATTATGACTTTGCCTGATGATATAATAGTTTACCCAGCTCATGGTGCTGGTTCCGCCTGTGGAAAAAACCTGAGTAAAGAGACTGTTGGTATTTTAGGAGAGCAAAAAAAGACCAACTATGCGTTAAGATCAGACATGAGCAAAGCCGAATTTGTGAAAGAAGTACTTGACGGTATTGCTCCACCACCCCAGTATTTTGCAAAAAATGCCATGATGAATAAACAAGGGTATGCTAATTTTGAAACCGTTCTTGAACAAGGTAACAAGCCATTATCACCTGAAGCATTTGAATACTTAGCAAATGAAGAAGGTGCTTTAGTGCTAGATGTTAGAACACAACAAGATTTTGTAAAAGGTTACATTCCCAATGCTATTTTTATTGGCTTAAATGGCGGGTTTGCACCTTGGGTGGGCGCCTTAATTTCCGATTTAAAACAACCTATTTTACTTGTTGCCCCAGAAGGAAAAGCACAAGAAGCTATTACAAGATTATCACGTGTTGGTTATGATAATACTTTAGGTTATCTTGAAGGTGGAATTGACGCCTGGAAAGCTGCTGGTAAGGATATTGAAACTATTTCTTCGATTTCAGCCGAAACCCTTGCTCAGCATTTAAAAAATGAAACTATACATATTCTAGATGTTAGGAAAGATGGCGAGTTTAAATCTGAACATTTAGATCATGCCGCTGTTAACCATTTTGCTTTAGATTTTATCAATGCACATATGGGTGACATTGACAAAAACAAAACCTACTATATTCATTGTGCTGGTGGCTACCGCTCAGTTATTGCTGCATCCATTTTAAAGGCCAGAGGATTTGATAATTTAATAGACATTGATGGTGGCTTTGACGCTATGAAGAAGGCAGGGTTACCGACAACAGAATATGTTTGTCCGTCAACATTATAAATATACTACTTATGAAAGCAAATATTCAAGTTCAAAACTTAAAGTGCCATGGATGTGCAACAACCATAAAAAATAAATTAGTGGGCATTGAAGACATTTCTGATTTAAACATAGATGCAGAAACCAAAACGGTTAGTTTCAGCTACTCTAACACAGATACTATTAATGAGGTAAAACAAGTACTAGCTAGTGCTGGTTATCCAGAGGAAGGAGATAAAAATGTACTTACTACTAAAGCAAAATCTTTTGTAAGTTGCGCCATGGGGAAAATGAACGCCTAGTTTTTTAAACTATTTCGGCACTTAAACCAGCTTCCAATAACATAGAACAGCGTGGTTTTAAGTCGTCAAATTCGCCTGTTTTTACCGTACATTTTCCGTTGTAATGTACTATTAGAGAACATTGCTCGGCTTGTTCTGCAGTATGGTCACAGGCATAAATAAGGGTATCAATAACATGATCAAAAGTATTTACATCATCGTTATACAACACAATTTCATTTTGCGTAACTACCTCTTCCTCAAGCAGAAGCTCTTCTGATATTTTTTCTTTTAAACTCATAGCTTTAACTTTTTTATGCAAAAACTTAGACTAAGTTAAAAATTTTAAAGCAACCCAATTATTTCTTTCTAATTTTTCTTCAAATTTTAACAGATGCGTTTCACAAGCCGCTTTGATAGCAGGAATATCATCATTATAAAATCCACTTAATAACAACATGCCTCCTGCATTTAAACAAGATACATAAGTCGCCATATCTTGTAGCAGAATATTTCTGTTGATATTAGCTATTATAATATCATAAGTATGTTCACCCAATACAGAAGCATCACCTTCTATAACCGTGATGTGTTCGCAATGATTTCTATCAACATTTTCAAGACTATTTAGGTAGCACCAGTTATCATAATCAACCGCATCAATAGGTTTTGCTCCTTTCATTTCAGCTAAAATAGCCAAAACTCCAGTACCACATCCCATATCTAAAACAGATTTTCCTTTAAAGTCATTCTTTAAAATATGTTGAATCATCATATGTGTGGTTTCATGATGACCTGTACCAAAACTCATTTTGGGTTCAATGACAATATCATATGGAGTATTAAACTTGTCATGAAAAGGCGCTCTCACAGCACAAATATCATCCACAACTATTGGATTAAAATTTTTCTCCCATTCAGCATTCCAATTGGTTTGCTCAATTTCATTGAAAGAATACGTTATAATAAACTCCTCGGAATTTAAAATTTGAATGTCATCCAAAATACTATTATGCCATTCCTCTTTTTGAATATAAGCCGTTACCCCATGTGGCGTTTCCACAAAGCTTTCAAAACCAGCATACCCTAACTCTGCAATTAGGATTTCCACTCCTGGTTGTTCGGGCGATACTTCAAATTCGTATCCTATATAAATGATATTTGACATTTTTATTTTTTTTTAGTAAAAGGCTAACCCAGAAATAATAACTTTTTCGAGAATCAGAAACACATCGCATTAAAAAACGTAACCCCTATGAAATATAGAGGTTACACTTAAATACTTTATTCTGATTTAATTAAAATGCATTTACAATGGCATAAAAATCTTCAGCATTAAGTGACGCACCGCCTATTAGACCACCATCAACATCTGGTTTAGAGAAAATTTCATTAGCATTCGCTGGCTTTACGCTACCTCCATAAAGAACAGAAACGCTATTGGCTACAGCATCACCATATTTATCAGCTAATGTTTTTCTAATAAAAGCATGCATATCTTGAGCTTGCTCAGGGCTGGCTGTTTCACCAGTTCCAATAGCCCAAACAGGTTCGTACGCCAAAACGATGTTTTTAAACGCTTCTGCTTCTAAATGAAATAAAGCATTTTTAATTTGATTTCCTACAACAGTTTCTTCATTACCAGCCTTTCTATCTGCTAATTCTTCTCCAAAACAAAAAATTACGCGCATATCATTTGCTAAAGCTGCATCAACTTTTTTAGCTAATAACTCATCGGTTTCATTAAAATACTCTCTACGCTCACTGTGCCCTAAAATAACAGTATTTATGCCAATACTTTTTAACATGCTAGCACTGATTTCACCGGTGTAAGCACCACTTTCAGCAAAATGCATATTCTGAGCGATAACCTCAATATCTGTTCCCATTAAGCTTTTATTTGCTTGCCATAAATTAGTTGCTGTTGGCGCTACCATGACCTCTGCATTTGATGTTTTGGTTTGTCCTTTTAAGCTTGTAATTAATGCCTCGGTTTGTGATAAATCATTGTTCATCTTCCAGTTTCCAGCTACGATTTGTTTTCTCATTTTTGTTATTTTACCTCCCAACCGGAAGGATTATTTATTAATAGTTACTTCTAAATTTATTGCAAATGTAATTATAAAAGGGCTTCCGTAATCTGATTATTATCAGCTTCTACCGCTTTAAACAATTTTATATTTCCTTCTGAATCTACCACCATATACCTAGGAATCCAATCAATATTCACAAAATCACCAAAGGCACTTTTTTTACCATTTGGCAAATAATAGTGTTCTCCTTGAATACGATACTTTTTGATACCACGTTTCCAGGCATCTTGTCCTCTATCTAAAGACAAAAACAAATAAACCGCTTCAGGATGTGCTTCTTGCAGGGCTCTTACTTTAGGCATACCTTTAATACAATCTCCACACCACGATGCCCAAATGTCTATAATGATTAATTTTCCTTGGTGCTGATTTAAAACCTCTTTAAACACTACAGTATCACCTTCTAAATTAACAAAAGTATCATTTAGAGCTGCTTCAGAAAATTTTGTTTTATCCTGTGATTCACAGTTTGAAAAGCTTAATAAAGCCAACAGTAAGTAAATTACTTTCCTCATATAGTTTTTCTTTTAATTTATTAAGATTAGTCGGTAAGTATTCAAATCATTACTCCAATTTCACCTTAGGATCTAACCATGCATAAATTAAGTCTACAAAAATATTGATAATTATAAACAATATGGCAATAATTAACACAGAACCCATAATTACAGGCAGGTCTAGCGTATTTAAGGCATTTACAATTTCTTTCCCTAAGCCATTCCATCCAAAAATATACTCCACAAAAACAGCTCCAGCTAGCATACTTGCAAACCAACCTGAAATAGCTGTAACCACAGGGTTTAAAGCATTTTTTACAGCATGTTTCTTTATTATTTGAAACTCACTTAATCCTTTTGCTCTAGCAGTTCTAATAAAATCTTGATTAAAAACTTCAAGTAAAGAATTACGCATAAGCTGAATGACTACTGCCAAAGGACGAATACCTAAAACAATAGCGGGTAAAATAAGATTCTTCCACCTAATATGAATGGCTTCACCAAAATCATCGAGCTCATACAAACTCCCTGTCATTTCTAAATTGGTATAGGCATGCAAAACATAACCAAAGACCCATGCAAATAAAATAGCACTAAAAAACGATGGCACACTCATGCCTAAAGTGCTTAATATTTGAATGGTTTTATCTAACCAAGTATCTTTATAAAGCGCGGAAAAAATTCCTAAAAAAATTCCTAAAACTATAGCTATCACTATTGCTGATACCGCTAAAACAAATGTATTGGGCAGGGTTTCTGCTAAAACTTCGCTCACTCTTTTGCCTTGCTTTGCAAATGATTCTCTTAGGTAAGGCAACTTTACGGCTACAATTATATTTCCTACACTAAAAAGTTGTTTGGCATTATATTTTCCAGTCTGCAAATTGGTATAATGACCAGCCGTTTTAGAGTGCAATGAAAGTGGAGACAAATCATTTAAATAATACACATATTGGGTAGTGATGGGTTTATCAAACCCATATTTTTTCTTTACTGCTAACAACTGCTCACTATCCTCATTCTGTCCGAGCATCATTTGGGCTGGGTCTCCTGGCAGTACATTAAATAAAAAGAATATCACAGTGACTACCCCAAACAATGTGAGTAGTGCATATCCTATTTTATTTATAATATAGTTTATCAGTTTGTCTTACAATTAATAATCATTCAACATCTTTTAATAACTCCATAAGCCATGGATTATCTTTTTCCTGTGTTTTAATGTCACTTAAGGTAAAAGCCTCAAACTTAAAATTACTTCCAAATAATTTTTTGCCATTTTGTTCCACAGTACTTTTAAAACCAGCAACGAAACGTAACGAATCAACAAGCGACACATTTTTTATTGGCCAAATAATGTTTGTTGGAGCACTATTTTGATTTAACACTGTACCTTGAGTGCCATAGATTTGCTCCTTTCCAATACTCATTAAATAGCGATCTTTTGCCATTGCAAACTTGACAAAATCTAACTGACCCATTTTTGCAGCTTTTTCAAGGGTAGGTAAATAATCTTCAATTTTATTAGAATGTTGTATAACATAAAAGGCAACTGAACTTGTTTTATCTCCCACTAATGTTTTGCCTGGATAACCAAATTCTTTTATAATTTTTTCAACGTCAATCAAATTTAAACTATCTAATTCCGATTGCTCTTTAAAATTCTTATCATAGTTTTCCCAAGTGTCTCGATACTTCTGATCAAGGCTAAAAATGGTATCTAATTTGCTCTTTAGTTTTAAATTTGAAAAAGTTGCAGGCAACTCTAAGGTTTCTATATCATTCCAATGTACCTTTTGTTTTACGGTTCCTTTATCAAGCACCAAAACACCAGGATTAGAACGCACCACCGTTTTAAGTGCTTTTTCGTCACATAAATACCAAGAAAAATCTAAATTATAAGCTTCATTAATACGCTGTTTTGCTTCAGCTCCCGAGGCTGTTAAACCAATAATGCTATAGCCCATTTTTAAGGCATCATCTTGAAGGTTCTTCAACTTTAACGCTCCATTCTTTTCAATTTTATCCAAATTATAGGATATCACAAGAATAACATGCTCTTGACTTAGAAAATATTCTGTTAAATCTTCATCATCAAATTCAATAGAAAAATCAACTACTGGTGGGGTATAACCTTCCTCGATAACTTTAGTATCAACAGATACAAAATCGCCTTCAACGGAAGGGTAAGAACCATCTGTTACAATGTCTTGTTCCTTTCCATTCACATTAAACGTCCAAGTATATTCCAAAACAGGCTTTGCAGCATCTTCTGGAACTTTCATGCCCTCGGCAATATTAGCACCTATTTTATAAGCTCTAAAATCAATCCACGGTAAATGTTCTAAAACATGATAACCAAACCATAAGCTTACAATAAAACTTAACAATGCCAAAGAGGTAGTTTGTAATTTACCAAAAACAGGCTGGATATATTTTACACCTACAAACAAGATTAAAATAAAAACCAAGAGCACCACATCTTTGGTAAAGCTTTCCCATGGTGTAAGTTTTAAAGCATCACCAAAACAACCACAATCTTTTACCTTATCAAAATAAGCAGAATAGAACGTGAGAAACGTAAAAAAAAGAATCATAAGCAATAAGCTCCAAACTGTAAATTTGGGTTTATAACCTACGAGTAAAAAAGCGCCTAGAACAACTTCAAAAACCACAACTAAAACAGAAATACCCAACGCATAAGGCTCTAAAAACGGAATATTTAAAACATCTGGACTAAAATACTCTTGTAGCTTATAGGAAAACCCCAGCGGATCATTAAGTTTAATAAACCCAGATATAATAAACAATACACCAACAAATAGTCTTGAAACGGCTACTAATACCTTCATACCTCCTCTTCGTTTAAGTGAATCATAGCAAAAACAGCATAATTAATCATATCTTGATAGTTGGCCTCAATGCCTTCACTCACTAATGTTTTACCCTGGTTATTTTCAATTTCTTTAACGCGCAATAACTTTTGTAAAATCAAATCAGTAAGACTACTCACGCGCATTTCACGCCAGGCCTCACCATAATCATGGTTTTTATCTTCCATGAGTTTTTTGGTAATTCCTGCCTTTTCTGTATATAAGGTCATCGCTTCTTCGGTAGACATATCTGGCTGATTAACCACACCTTTATCTATTTGAATTAAGGCCATAATACAATAGTTAATTATACCTATAAACTCACTTTGTTGTCCTTCATCTACTTTTCTTACCGCATTTTCCTGAAGCCCTCTTATACGTTGTGCTTTAATAAAAATTTGATCGGTTAAAGATGGCAATCTAAGTATTCTCCAAGCGCTTCCATAATCACTCATTTTATTTCTAAATAAACTTTTACAAGTGTCTATGACGGCGTCATATTGTTTTGAAGTATCTTGCATGAATCAATTGAATTTTGCGTAAATTTCGCATAAATTATTAGAATGTTCAAGGTTTATGGTTTAAAGTTTTAAACGATATACAAACACCTTTAAATACAACTGAATGACTCTTAATTGCAAAGGAAAACTCATTGACTTATCTACCCCTAAGGTGATGGGTATTTTAAATATTACCCCCGATTCTTTTTATGATGGCGGTCAATTTAAAAAAGAAAATGAGATTTTACGTCATGTTGAAAACATGCTTAATCATGGTGCTAGTTTTATTGATGTTGGTGCTTATAGTTCAAGACCTAATGCCAAACATGTAAGCCAAGATGAAGAACTAAAACGCATCCTGCCCATTGTACAATGTCTTTTAAAAGAATTTCCTGAGGTATTATTATCAATAGACACCTTTAGAAGCGAGGTTGCTAAACAATGTGTTGTGGCAGGCGCAGCTATAATAAATGATATTTCGGCAGGAAAGCTAGATGACCAGATGTTAACTACGGTAGCCAGCTTGCAAGTACCTTATATTATGATGCACATGAAAGGTACACCTCAAAATATGCAAGAACAAACGCAGTATGATGATTTAATTAAAGATATGCTGTTTTATTTTTCAGAACGCCTCAACGCTGCAACAGCAGCAGGGATTATAGACCTCGTTATTGATCCTGGTTTTGGGTTTTCAAAAACCTTAAACCAAAATTTTGAGCTACTTAATAAACTAGACCTCTTAAACATTACTGAACGCCCCCTGTTAGTTGGGGTTTCTAGAAAATCTATGATTTACAAAACCTTAAAAGTTTCTGCAAAAGAAGCGCTTAATGGCACTACCGTTTTAAACACTTTAGCCTTACAAAAAGGCGCATCTATTTTGCGGGTTCATGACGTAAAAGAAGCTATAGAATGTGTAAAACTCTTTGAAACACTTCATGATGATTAGAAAAATAACAAAAAACTTAACCATTAGTGGTTTGCTCTCACTTTTATTTATGGCCTGCGGAAAAGATAAAGTGGTTCTATTGCCAGAAATAAATCAGGCTAAAACAACCCAAATACAAGACGTTTCTGCGGCGTACTTATTTTATGACGAATCCCAACCTGATAGTGTTGAACTTAACAGGCGTAACCTTATCAGCACTACAAATTGGCTCATCAATGTTGACAAACGCTTATCTTTAAATCAAGCCATACCTCATATTAAATTTCTTCAGGAGAAAAAGTCCAAATCTTCTCATAAAAATGAGCTTGCAAAAAATTATTTTACTTGTAATGATCTGATTATTAAAAATCTAGGTTTTCTGGAATTTACTAATATTAATTACGTTATAAATACTCTAAATAAGAGTACCACTCAAGTTTCTAAAAACATAAAGCCTATAAATTTTGATGCCAATGGCGATATTTTTATTCTTAACCCCAATGCGAAACCTTTTGTAACCCTTTCAAATAAAGCTACCCTTATAGAAGACCTTAAGCGCATTGATTCTACGGGTTTTGTGTGGTCCTTACGGTTTGATAAAAAACTATCATTTCAAGAGTACATCTCTTATAAAGCACTTATAGAAAAGGCTCAAATACAAAACGCTTCAATATCAAATGAAGAGTTTATTGATGATTAACCATATTTTATTAAATTTACCAAAACCCCACACCTTTGGATATTTTTAAAGACCTTTTAAAATTTACCGTTGTTGACGTTATTGACGTTATTCTAGTAGCCTTATTGCTGTACTATGTTTATCGGTTAATTAAAGGCACCGTAGCCATAAACATATTTATAGGCATTATTATTATTTATGTAGCCTGGCAGGTAACCAGTTTCTTAAACATGGAGTTATTATCTGGTATTTTTGGTGGGTTTATGAAGGTTGGAATCATTGCTTTAATTGTTATTTTTCAGCCTGAAATCAGGAAATTTTTACTCATGGTTGGATCCTCAAACATTGGTAGCAAAGGACATATTTTAAAGTCCTTTAAATTTTTAAAAACCGAAGTTTCAAATACAACCGATGTAGACGCTATTGTTACTGCCTGCAGCAAAATGTCTATGAGCAAAACAGGTGCTATTATTGTTTTTGAACGCAATAACAATCTTGATTTTCTATCGGAATCAGGAGACGAAATGAATATAAAAGTTACCCAACCCATTATAGAAAGTATATTCTTTAAAAATAGTCCGCTGCATGATGGCGCCATTATAGTAAGTAATAATATTGTTAAAGCCACACGGGTGATTCTTCCTGTTAATAACGAAAAAAATATTCCGCAGCGTTTTGGTTTAAGACATAGAGCAGCCATTGGAGTAACGGAAAAAACAGATGCCTTAGCGTTGGTGGTTAGTGAAGAAACGGGACACATGTCTTATTTTAAAGATGGAGAGTTCGTGGTTTTTGAAGATGCTGCCGAACTAAGCGATATGATTAAAAAAGACTTAAGCTAATATGTTATGCTTCAACTGCAAAACAAAACTTATTGAAAACGCTAAATATTGTTATTGCTGTGGTGAAAAAGCGACGCAAGAACGCTTAACTTTAAAGCGCCTTTTTCAATTGTATATTCAAACTTTTCTGAATTTAGACAATCTATTTTTTAAAACATTTCTATCACTTTTCTATACACCTGAAGATGTTATTAATTCATATATAAAGGGGATTAGAAAAAAATACATTAATGTGATTGGCTATTTTGCACTAGCTTTGACTTTTACGGGGTTAGAGCTTTTTATATTAAACAATTACTTTCCTGAGTTTTCAGATTTATCTAAAACAGCCACAAGAGAAACGGCTCATTTATCAAATCAAATTGTAAAAAGCCTTCAAAGTCATCAAACGCTGGTCCTTATTTGCCTAATACCTATTTTTACTGGCATAACAAGACTTGTCTTTAGAAAAAACAAAACATATAATTATACCGAATTATTGGTAGCTCACATTTATATTTTTGCGCATACTACATTAATCACCGTTGTGATTTCCATATTTGCAGCACTAATTAATCTTAGTATGGTAAATATTGGATGGGGATTACTCGTTTTTAAAACACTCTATCTTGGCTTTGTTTTAAAACGTATTTACAACAAAAGCTTCAAGTCAATGGCCTTAAAACTATTAAGTATTTCTTTACTCATTGTTATTATTTATTACTTGACCATCTTTGTAACAATAAGTTTTATCTATTTTGTTTTTGGAGAGACCTACCTTGAAAACCTTATTCACCAATAATACTATTTCTAAATAATTAGGCTACTTCTTCTTGTAAAAACTGAACCTCGTACAGATTTTTATAGTACCCGTTTTCTTTTTTCAGCAATTCTTCATGTGTGCCTTGCTCTACAATGGTACCTGAATCCATCACAATAATTTTATCAGCTTTCTTAACGGTAGCCAAACGATGCGCAATAACAATTGAAGTTCTGCCTTTAGTAATTTTATCTGTAGCGTTCTGAATAAGCTGTTCTGAATAGGAATCTACAGAAGAGGTGGCTTCATCTAAAACCAATATACTCGGATTTGTGACATAGGCTCTTAAAAAAGAGATTAACTGGCGTTGGCCAGAAGACAGCATAACACCGCGTTCTTTAACATTGTATTGATAGCCGTTTGGTAAGGTCATGATAAAATCATGTATACCAATAGCTTTAGCCGCCTGATACACCTGCTCTTCAGTAATTTCTGGATGATTAAGGGTGATGTTATTAAATATTGTATCTGCAAACAAGAAAACATCCTGTAACACTACTGCTATCTGGGTTCTTAATGATGCCAGAGTAACCTGCTCAATATTAATACCATCAACAGCAATAACCCCCTCGTTTATTTCGTAAAACCGATTTAAAAGATTAATGATCGTTGATTTTCCTGCGCCAGTAGCGCCTACAATCGCTGCAGTTTCCCCTGCTTTAACATGAAATGAAATACCTTTTAAAACGGGTTCATCTTCAACATAGTTGAAATATACATTTTCAAAAGAAATATCTCCCTTAAAATGCTCGGCCACATAAGTGCCATGATCATCAATTTGAGAAGTCGTATCAATAACTTTAAACACCCGTTTAGCCGCTACCATGCCCATTTGTAGTGTATTAAATTTATCTGCTATTTGACGCAAAGGCCTAAATAACATAGGGATAAACATAATAAAAGACACCAAGACGCCTTGCGTAACAGTACCGTCTAATACAACCCGTAAACCACCATACCACGCTACCAAACCTATGGTTATTGATGCTGATAAATCTGCTAGCGGAAAAAATATGGAGTTATACCAAACTGTTTTAAGCCAACCTTTTTTATGACGTTCATTAATCGCTTTAAAGTTTTCAATTTCTACAGATTCTCTTGTAAACAGTTGTAAAATTTTCATTCCCGTTAAACGCTCCTGCACAAATGAATTGAGGTTAGATACTTCAGTTCTTACTTCTTCAAAAGCCTTCTTCATATATTTTTGAAATACCCGAGTAGCATAGAGTAAAATAGGTAGCATTAAGAATACAATTAAGCTTAGCCTAACATTAGTATATACCATAACCCCAAACACAACCGACATAGTTAACAGGTCTCTAATAATCATAAAAAGCCCTTGCCCAAAAATATCTGCAATACGCTCCATATCTGTTACGGCTCTAGTGATTAGAACACCTACAGAGGAGTTATCATAATACTGCATTTTAAATTTGAGCAGGTGATTAAAGAGCTTAACCCTAACATCCATGACTAAATTTTGGCCTAACCACGACGCGTAATAAATAAATAGTAGCTGAAAAACTGTTTGAAGCAACAAAACAGCAAGCATAATAACAATATAAAAAAGAAAGTATTGTGCCTCTTTTTTGGTAATACTCTCATCTATAGCATATTGCGTTATTTTTGGCGTAGCCACACCAAAAACAGCCAATAAAATGACCAAAACAACTAATCCTACAAAGATTAACTTATAAGGTTTTATGTATTCAAAAAGTCGTTTAAAAAGGTCAAAATCGAAAATACTTTCCTTTATCTTACTCATTTATATTTTTATATCTTTTGGATATTCAATATCTGTTAAATACAAACCATGAGCGGGTACTGAAAAACCAGCCTCACTCCTATTTTTAGATTTAATGATATCATGTAAATCATCAGCTTCTAACTTACCAAGCCCAATATTAATCATAGTGCCTACAATAGCTCTCACCATATTTCGTAAAAACCTATTAGCTTTTACTACAAAATGAAGCTCATCTTCTTTAAAAAACCACTTTGCATGCATGATATCACAATAATACGTTTTTACATCGGTATTACTTTTTGAAAAGCATTGAAAATCTTTATACTGAAATAAAATTTTAGAGGCTGCATTCATTTTATTAACGTCAAGCGCTTGCTTTACATAATAACTTTGATTCACATTAAACACGTTCTTTTTTAAATGTATACGGTATAAATATGCTCTACTTAAAGCATCAAAACGTGCATGCACCTCAGGTTTTACAGGAAATATATCATGAATGGCTACATCTGCCGGTAAAAATGAATTTAACTTATAAATTAAGTTTTGCTTATCAACAGTAGCTTCAGTATCAAAATGTGCATACATCTGGGCAGCATGTACACCGGTATCTGTTCTTCCCGCCCCTACAATGGTTGTTGGTTTTCTAAGTAACGTACTAAGTGCTTTTTCTACAACTTCTTGTACTGATATGGCATTAGGTTGATTTTGCCAACCATGATATGATGTTCCGTTATACGAAAGTTCTATAAAATACCTCAACGTAATTTAATACTTTTGCGAAAGCACAAAGATAGGTAGATTTGTGTTCCTTAAGAAACCTTTATTGAGATTCAAACCATTATATGACTAAAATACTCCTACTATCTGATACCCACGGATATATTGACCATGATATTCTTAAATACGTAAAACAAGTTGATGAAGTTTGGCATGCAGGTGATATAGGCGATTTAAGAGTAACCGACGCTATAAAAAGCCTTAAACCTATAAAAGGGGTTTACGGCAATATTGATAATAGTAAGGTTAGAGTAGAGTTTCCTGAACACAATCGGTTTATGTGTGAAGATGTTGATGTTTGGATGACGCATATTGGTGGTTATCCTCCAAAATACAATGCAACTATTAAGGAGGCTATTCAAAAAAATCCGCCAAGACTATTCATTTGTGGGCATTCTCACATCCTAAAAGTTATGCCCGATAAAAAATTAAACCTTATACATATGAATCCTGGTGCAGTTGGCAAATACGGATTTCATAAAGTGAGAACTATGCTTCGCTTCACCATTCATGGGAAACAAATTGATGATTTAGAAGTTATTGAGTTCCCAGAAAGATATCCTAAATAGGATATAGAATCCAATTAACAGTATTTTACCGTTTTAAAACCCGTCTTCCTTATATTTAATTGTAGCTTTGTTGGCTTTATAAACAGAAAACACAATTATGAGTCAAGTAAAAGAGAATGACACTATAAAAGTGCATTACACAGGTAAACTTAGCGATGGTCAAATTTTTGATAGTTCTTTAGCAAGAGAACCTCTAGAGGTAACCTTAGGCCAAGGATTACTCATTCCTGGTTTTGAAAAAGGATTAATCAACATGGAAGTTAACGAGAAAAAAACAATTCAAATTCCTGTTGCTGAAGCCTACGGAGATATTCAAGAAGAATTGTTTTATGATGTTAAGAAAGAACAATTACCACCAGATATGGAACCTGAGGTTGGTATGGCTCTAGCATCAAAAGGTCCTGACGGAAGAGAAGTTCAATTTAGAGTGTCTTCAGTTCATGATGAGCATATTGTTGTAGATGCAAATCATCCTTTAGCCGGACAAGATTTAACATTTGAGTTAGAACTTGTTGAAATAAAATAAGCTGAATAAATAAAAACCCAAAGTTTTCACTTTGGGTTTTAACGCACTAATACTACTAAGATGTTAGGTTTAACGTAATCTATCTACAGATTTTACAAGATCTTCATCCTTCTTGATGGCCTTATTGGCAAGGGCCAGAAATACGATAGAAACAATAGGGAGAAGCATCCCAATACCTTTCTCAGAAACCGCCGTTTCTCCAGATAAATTTAGAGATTGATACACGAAAAATCCTAGTAAAATAAAGTTTAATATGATGTTAAGACGCCCCAACATAAATTGAGACTTCCTATTTTTATATCTAAATATAGCAACTAAGGCAAAAAAAGCCGAGGTTAAAAACGCCGCAAATACGTAATTCACGTCGGCAGCAAATACTTTAACCCGATCTTCAGTCACCCATAATTCAAACACATAAATCAATCCTGCCGATACACCAGCAGCACATAATAAATAGATGGTTTGAATGCGTTGTAACATGTTATTTTTAAAACTAGACCGCAAAAATAGCAGAATAAATGTAAAAAAATAAAATAAAGTTGTATAATTGCAGTAATAATTCTCAACAACCGTATTAACAAGCGGTTATTTCTTCAGAATAAAATCATTATTTCAGAATTACTTTACTAAAAGTAATCAAAACAAAACATTCAATATATTCAATTAAACATCAATGTTTGAAATTTCACAATTAAAAGAAAAAAAACTAGCTGATTTACAGGAAATTGCTAAAAAATTAAAAGTTCCTAAATACCGATCATTAAAAAAATTAGACTTAGTTTATCAAATTCTTGATCAGCAAGCGGCAGACCCAAAAGCTGTAAAAGCTGCTGTTACCCCAGAAGATAACACCGAAAAACCAGCAGAAGCTAAACCAGCTAGAAAACCTAGACAACGGGTTCAAAGACCTGCTAGCAATACTGCAGAACCAAAAACCGATGATAGCACAAAAGCTGTTGTTGAGACTAAACCCGAAGCAAAAGCTGCAAGCGAAAAGCCTCAAAAAGAAGAGAAAAACGACGTGCCTCAAAAAGAACATCCTTCTAAACAGCAAAAGGGACAAAACGATAACCAACAAAAACAAAGAAATAAAAACCAACATAGAAACCAAAAAAACGCTAATGTTGATAAAGGAAATAAGGACAACCGCAATCGCTATCGCGAACCAGACTATGAGTTTGATGCTATAATTGAAAGCGAAGGTGTTCTTGATATCATGCAAGATGGCTATGGTTTTTTAAGATCGTCGGACTATAACTATTTATCCTCACCTGATGATATTTATGTATCGCAATCACAAATACGTTTATTCGGATTAAAAACAGGAGATACTGTATTAGGGCATGTACGCCCGCCAAAAGAAGGTGAAAAATATTTCCCTTTAATAAAGGTAAGCAAGATTAATGGTCAGAACCCAAATGTAGTGAGAGACCGTGTGTCTTTTGAACATTTAACACCGTTATTTCCTCAGGAAAAATTCAATATTGCCGAAAAACAAAGCACTATTTCTACAAGAATTATGGACTTGTTTTCTCCTATTGGTAAAGGACAACGTGGTATGATTGTATCACAACCAAAAACGGGTAAAACCATGTTATTAAAAGATGTTGCTAATGCTATTGCAGCGAATCATCCTGAGGTATACCAAATGATTCTGTTAATTGACGAACGCCCTGAAGAGGTAACCGACATGCAACGAAATGTTCGCGGTGAAGTTATCGCTTCTACCTTTGACAAAGAAGCTCATGAGCACGTAAAAATTGCTAATATTGTCCTTGAAAAAGCAAAACGTTTAGTAGAATGTGGTCATGATGTTGTCATCTTACTAGATTCAATAACGCGTTTAGCAAGAGCCTATAATACGGTACAACCAGCTTCTGGTAAAATTTTAAGTGGTGGTGTTGATGCCAATGCATTACACAAACCAAAGCGTTTCTTTGGGGCTGCTCGTAATATTGAAAATGGCGGTTCTTTAACTATTATTGCCACAGCTCTTACCGAAACAGGATCTAAAATGGACGAGGTTATATTTGAAGAATTTAAAGGAACTGGTAATATGGAACTACAATTAGATAGAAAGATTTCTAATCGTAGAATTTTCCCTGCTATAGACTTAACTTCATCTAGTACACGTCGTGATGATTTATTATTAGATGACAATACCGTACAACGTATGTGGGTAATGCGCAAATACTTAGCAGACATGAACCCGGTTGAAGCTATGGAATTTATCAATGACCGTTTTAAACAAACTAGAAACAACGAAGAGTTTTTAATATCTATGAACGGATAATTTCAATAAAAAACAAACTAACTCAAATTTAATTAGGCCTTGACCGTTTTATGGTTGAGGCTTTTTCTTTAAAAGCATACCTATACACAACGTGTTCTTATTCTAATCCTTTTCCAAAATTTATTTGAGATACCTTTCAATGAATAATACATTAAACATTTATATTTAAGCCCAAAATTGTATCACCTAAGTTTAAAATCAATACGTGTGAAAAAAGCAAATAAAACACTACTATTTAGAATAGTTTTTAGCATCACAGCCTTTGCCATAGGCTTTTTTGGTGTCACCTACTTATTAAAAGATGATTTAGCTGACAAACTTCAACAGGCTGCTACAGAACTTAATAAGCAAACGCCCTTAGAAATTGATCAATACACACGATTAGATAGTGCTTCATCCATAGCAAAAACAAATTTCATCTATCACTACACGCTTAAGGATCTAAAAAAATCGGAGGTTAATTTAAAAGAAGTTGAAAATTACATCAAACCAAATGTCATTGAAAACGTAAAAAACAGCCCCGAATTAAAATTTTACAGAGATAACAACGTTACTATAGATTTTAAATATTATGATGTTAATGGTGATTTTTTTACTCAAATATCTGTAACACCAGAACTTTACAACCCAAAAAAGCTCCCTTAATTTTACAAAAAAGAGTATTGCCCTAATTGATTTGCAACTGGATTAATTCTTCTTCAGAATACCCACCATCTTTTTCAGGTTTCTGCTTACGTAATTGCATGATTTTTTCTTTATCAAGTATTGCTCCATTACCTGAAAATGCATTAGTTACGTATAAAATAATATTTTGAATATCTTCATCACTAAATTCAGGATTGTTTGCCAAACCAGGCATAACCATATTGAATTCATACAATTTATCATTCACATGTATGGGTCCTCTTAATCCGTGCAACACAACAAGCGCTAACTTTTCTGGTGAGTTAGACACATAATCTGAATTCATTAAGGGAGGTGCTAAGTTTTCAACTCCTTCTCCGTTTAGCCCATGGCAGGTGGCACAAAAATTTCTGTAAACAGCATATCCTTCAGTTCTAGAATCTGTTGACACACCCTTTTTAGTGTAAATAAAATTCTTCTTATTCTGTTTTTTATTAGATAAAGTTGTTTCTAAAATATTTTGAAAAACAACACTACTTAAAGGTTCTTTATTCGTACTCATGTAAGATGCATAGGCCTCCTCATGATCCCTTAAACTATTAATAAAAGCTTCCTGAAAAATAGGCTCATCCTTATATTTTTTTGATAAGTTATGCCCCAATGGAAATAATTTCTCTTCAGCTAATGACACCCAATTTCCCAAGGATGATAAAATATATAAATCTATAAATGCATCATCTTTAGATTCTAATTCTTGAAATAGTTTTATTACCGAAGCGACCCTGTCTACAGATGCGAACTGCTCTAATAACACTATGGCATGACACAAGGATAATATATTCTTACTAGAATAAACAAAGGACTCTAATAGTTCAAAATCCAAAACATTTAAACCATTTAAAGTATGTAATGCATGAATTTGCGTTATATCATTATTAGTATCTTGTAAAAGCTCTATTAAAGCAGAAACTACCTCATCGGTTCTATCTTGTCTATATACCAATAATTGCTGGGCCCTATCTCTGAACCAACCATTTTTACGTTTTAATAAATCTACTAGCTCCGTACTCTTGAGTTTATCTAAATTTTGTATAGGAGAAACCTGTTGATTATTTTTATGAGTTACTTTCAAAATACGCCCCATCCCAATTATAGTGTCAAGCTTCTTTACAGCAGTCTGTTCCTGTAAATACGGCGTCATAAAAGCCTTATCTTGTATAATACCTCTATGCATATCAACCACATACATATTCCCGTCGGGTCCATTAAACAAGTTTACAGGACGAAAACCTTCATCAGTAGACGCAATAAACTCCTGCTCAGGAATCGCTTGAGTTGCACTAAGCACGATATTTTCAAATGACAGAATATTACGTTTTACTATATTAGCCTCTGGTGCACATACAAATGCATTTTCTAAATAATTCTCGGGAAACGCATCACCGCGATATATCATGGGACCACACGCCGATGTTACATTTATAAGTAAACTATCCTCATCTAACACACCTTCAACATAACCTCGATTTACTGATGTTGCATGTAACGGGTATACCCGTTGATTTGTTGTTAGCGTTTTATTTAGGGCTGCTTCTGGTTTGTAAAAAACATTTTTATTTATCGTATTAGGCAACACAAAATCCCCCATTATTTGAGTGGAATTTGTATTGACATAAAGTCTTCCAAAATTATCCTTAGTAATACCCCACTGCCCTCTAAAAGATGTTGGTTCTTTAATCCACTCACCATGTTTTCTTTGGTATCTAAAATTTGATTTTGCATTATAAATCCAATTATCAATATGCACCATTAATCCGTTAGGTTGATGCTCTACATTACCCCCATCAGAATACAGAGAGTCTACTAAAACTTTATTGATTGGCTGGTCATCCTTAATATCAACAAACCACAGGTTTGGCGGTTCTGCATACAAAAGCCCTCCATATACATGAGCCAAGGCTCGTGGCAATATAAGACTATCAATAAACACTTTAGAGTGATCTGTTATGCCATCATGGTCTAAATCTTCAAGAATAGAAATGGTGCCATTTGGTATATCATCACCAGTACCTTGAAGATTTCTCATAAATCCTTTCATTTCAACCACCCACATACGTCCCTTATTATCAAAATCCATAGACACAGGTGCTTCAATAAAAGGTTCAGATGCCGCCACACTAAGTTCAAACCCTTCTTCTATTTGATAATTATCTAGCGAAATTTGAGGTTCGTTAAAACTCTTAGGTTTGCAGGAAAAAACAAGTGTTGTTAATAACATAAAATACACCGAACATTTCAATACACATGAGGTTTTATAAGAGCAAAACAGATATTTTGAGACCATTTCTTAATAATTAATTATAGTATTATGTAGTTGGTAAAAATACCAAATCGGTTAAAAAATAATACAGAATTCCTGGCTTTATTTTCTTGAAATTTTAATTGTAATTATTTTTCCATAATTTCAACATTTGAAACCTATTTCAAGTATGAAACATTTTATGTTTATACTTATTGTTTTTTTAATCTCATGCACCAAACAAAAAACTGACATATAATTTGACAAGGATTCTCCTAAAGTATCTTTTGCTGTAAAAAATTCAGTGGTGTTTCAAGTAAAAGTTCATAATTTGGAAGTCTGGAGATATTTAAGTTTGTACTTTTGAGAAAAACCCGAATCAGGTATCATCTTGAGGAGACAATAAAAACTAAGAACAAAGCCCTTCAAAATAAATCTATCATTCATCTTGAAAATGGAGCTAAATTTTGGTTAAGGCTCACTGAAGCCATCAAACAATATCAAGAGGTGTCTTTGCTACTCATTACAACCTACAAATTTTCTTGGTCATATTTTTACCCAAAAGTTTTAAAAGATATTGAATTGGTTAAAGGACCTATATAAAATTTAGAGTAAAAAACAGTATACAAAAAAAGGCCTCTCATTTTGAGAGGCCTTATATATTTTAATTTAAATATAGATTACAGTGCTGCTACGTGTTTTGCTAAACCAGATTTTAAGTTAGCCGCTTTGTTAACATGAATAACGTTTTTCTTTGCTAATTTATCAAGCATAGAAACAACACTAGGAAATAATGCTTCAGCTTCCTTTTTATCAGTTAACTCACGTAATTTCTTAATAGCATTACGAGTCGTTTTGTGCTGATACCTATTAGTTAAGCGTTTTGCTTCGTTACTTCTTATTCTTTTTAATGCTGACTTATGATTTGCCATTTTCTTTTTCTATAATTAAAATATTGTAGCCCGTAGGGGAATCGAACCCCTCTTACCAGGATGAAAACCTGGCGTCCTAGCCGATAGACGAACGGGCCATTTGTTTTTGAGTGCGCAAAGATAAATTTTATTTTTAAAACTACAAGTAAAAAAAATAATTTTTTATTCTTTTTTTATTCGCTTTTCAAATAACTCACAATGTTTTTCATTGCGGTTGCAAAATTACAACTATTTTTAAATGTTGCAAGAGCAAAATAATTTTTTTTCAAAAAAAATTGCATTGATTTATCTTAAACATTGATTTAGTATGCCTTAGCAAATAACACACGCTGCTTAGATGGTTTTCCTGAATATACACACACCCCCTCTTCTAATTTAGCATTTAAAGGGATACAACGAATGGTCGCTTTTGTCAACTCTTTTATTTTATCTTCTGTTTCTGTTGTTCCATCCCAATGTGCGGAAATAAATCCTGTTTTTACCTCTAAAACTTCTTTAAACGCCTCAAAAGTATCAACCTCTGTGATATGCTCATTTCTAAACTTTAACGCTTTGTTAAACAAAGTATCCTGAATTTCATGTAGCAAACCATCAACTTTATCTGTTATATCATGTAACCCTACAATTTCCTTTGTTAAGGTATCTCTTCGGGCTAGTTCAACCGTACCATTGGCTAAATCTTTAGGACCAATCGCTATTCTTAAAGGCACCCCCTGTAACTCATGTTGAGCAAACTTAGCCCCTGGTCTTTGAGTAGTTCTATTATCATATTTAACCGTGATGTTTTTTACTCGTAGGTCGCTAATTATACTCTCTGCAACTTCTGTAATGGCAGCTAAATCTTCTTCACTTTTATAAATAGGAACTATAACTACTTGATTCGGAGCTAAACTAGGAGGCAATACTAAACCATAATCATCACTATGCGTCATAATTAAAGCCCCCATTAATCGTGTTGACACACCCCATGAAGTGGCCCAAACATAATCTTGCTTGCCTTCTTTATTAGCAAACTTTACATCAAAGGCTTTAGCGAAATTCTGTCCTAAAAAATGAGAGGTTCCTGCTTGTAAGGCCTTTCCATCTTGCATTAAGGCTTCAATGCAATAGGTTTCATCTGCTCCTGCAAAACGTTCACTTTCAGTTTTTAGCCCTTGAATAACAGGTATAGCCATAAACTTCTCAACAAAAGCAGCATAAACATTATTCATTAACTCGGCCTCAGCAAGTGCCTCTTCACGAGTTTCATGAGCTGTATGCCCTTCTTGCCATAAAAATTCTGCTGTACGTAAAAATAAGCGTGTACGCATTTCCCAACGCACCACATTGGCCCATTGATTTATCAATAATGGCAAATCTCTATAAGATTGTATCCAACCTCTAAAGGTATTCCATATAATGGCTTCGCTAGTGGGTCTTACAACTAACTCTTCTTCTAATCTAGCTTCTGGATCAACTCTTAACTTACCTTTATTTTCTGGATCATTCTGCAACCTATAATGTGTTACAACAGCACATTCTTTAGCAAATCCTTCAGCGTTTTTTTCTTCGGCTTCAAACAAACTTTTTGGCACAAACAAGGGGAAATAGGCATTTTGGTGCCCCGTTTCTTTAAACATTCTGTCTAATTCGCCCTGCATTTTTTCCCATATGGCATATCCGTATGGTTTTATAACCATACAACCTCTCACAGCCGAATTCTCGGCTAAATCAGCCTTAACAACCAATTCGTTATACCATTTTGAATAATCTGTTGCTCTACTGGTAAGTTTTTTACTCATATCATTTTTTTGGCACAAATGTTGTGACTTAGTTAAATAAAAAAATAGTTCAGCAAAACTAACTATTTTTGTGATGTTCAACAATAAAATTCAAGAGATATGCATTTTAACAACTACTTAAAACTAAAAGCGCCATTTATAGCTTTATTTAGCTTATTGTTTGGATTTTTATCATGTGGATCTTATGAATATGTTGGTACAAACAATGACGGAATTTATGGTGATCCTGTTGCACAAACCCAAGAAAGACCTGTTGAAACTTCAAGAGCAAACAGAAGTAATTACTATAGTGACTATTTTAAAACAAAAGCTATTGAATCTGAAAGCATGACACCAGAAGATGCTATTTTCACTGATATTGATTCCTATGAAAGTTCTGCCTATGTAGAAAATGACTCCATACCGAATAATTATGCTGGTTATGGTGGTTGGGGGCAAACCAACAGTAATGTTACCATTAACTACGTGAACAACGGCTGGGGTTGGGGTGGTTACTGGGGGGCTAACTGGTACTTTGGTTACGGCTGGGGCTGGAATGGCTATTGGGGATACCCTGGATGGTGCTACCCATGGAATAATTACTGGGGCGGAGGCTATTGGGGTGGCTACTGGGGAGGCTATTGGGGCGGCTACTACCGCAGTCCTTATGTATCTTATAGCGCTTCAAGACGAGGTGGTTACTATGCTAACAACTATTTTGGTTCGACATCAGGCAGACGAAGCTCATATTACAACAGATCAGATGCTAATTCTGGAGGCAGACGTAGTTCATATTCAAGAAATGGTAATACTAAAAATACTGTAGCTGGCAATTATGAAGGTCGACGCAGTTCTTCAAGGGTATCAAATGGCACCACATCAAAATATACTACAAATAGAAGAAGCAACAGTGTTAGTAGATACGCTTCAACACCATCCTCAACGTATAGAAGAAATAGCAATTCAAGTAACGTTAACAGATCTTACTCAGGAGTTACAAGACGGTCAGCAACTGTAAGAACACCGTCTAGAAATTCAACAACAAGATCATCATCTTCAACAACAAGAAGAAGTTCTAGTACCATTTACAGGCAGCCTTCGTCAAATAGCAGATATAATTCAGGAAACACCTATAGGTCATCATCTTCCTCAAGAAGTTCATCATACTCTCCTAGTAGCAGTTCAAGATCTAGTAGTTCTATGTCAAGATCATCATCTGGTGGCGGCAGAAGTTCAGGAGCTAGCTCATCGGGAGGTGGAAGAAGACGATAATATCATTTCTATAAAAATTTAAGTAGTTAAATATCTTACGTAGACAAACACCTTTTTTGCCCCAAACATTAAAAACATCAAACACATGAAGAAGTTAAATTTACTATTAATTGCAGCTATTTCATTATCTTCATTACATGCGCAAGACATTAGTGATGCGTTTAGATACTCACAAGAAGAGATACATGGAACCGCGCGTTTTAGAGCCATGAGTGGCGCCTTTGGAGCTTTAGGTGGCGATATGAGCGCCGTTAGTTTAAACCCCGCAGGCTCTGTTGTTTTCAGTCAAAGCCATGCCTCTGTTACTGGTGCAAATTTTAAAATAGACAACAACACCACTTACTTTAATGGTTTTACTAATTCTAGTGACTCAAAATTTTCAATTAATCAAGGAGGCATAACATTTGTATTTGCAGATCGTAGCAATCGGTCTCCCTGGAAAAAGTTTGCTCTAAGTTTTAATTCTGAACGAACAAACAATTATGAAACAAGCTGGTTCGCTAGAGGGTTGAACACAAATGACGATGGACAATTCAGTAATTCAATTGCTAGTTACTTTTATGATTATGCTGATGGAAAACGTTTAGCAGATATTTCGGCACTACCTGGTGAAACCATTAGTTCTGCATATCGTGACATTGGTGACAGCTTTGGTTTTGCCCACCAGCAAGCGTTTCTAGGTTTTGAATCTTTTATTCTTGATCCTGAAGTAGATGATGACGATAACACACTTTATTATGCCAATGTAGCCTCAGGTGATTTTAACCACAACTACTCTTATATTGCCACGGGTTACAATGGTAAAATTACATTTAACCTTGCCACACAATACGAAGACATCTTGTCTTTAGGTTTTAACTTTAACTCTCATTTTATAAGTTATGATAAATCTACCCGGCTTCGTGAGAATAATTCTAACGTAGGTTCTATTGTAAACTTTGTTGATTTTCAGCAAAATTTATCTACCAGAGGGGTTGGATACTCCTTTCAGTTTGGCGGTATTGTTAAGCTAAGCCCAGAATTTCGTTTGGGTCTAGTGTATGATTCCCCAACCTGGTATTCTATTGATGAAGAAACTACAGAGTTTATTGATACCGATGAATTAGAAGATCAGGATTTTCCTGCCATTAACCCTGGAATAGTTAACGTATATCCTAGATATAGACTTAAAACACCTTCTAAGTTCACAGGAAGCTTAGCCTATGTATTTAATAAACAAGGTATTATTAGTTTTGACTATTCAAGAAAAAACTACGGCAACATGCAGTTCAGACCAACTTCAGACCCAGATTTTATTGATCAAAACCAAATTATAAGAGATGTTTTCAAAAGTACAAACACTTACAGAGCTGGTGCTGAATATAGAATTAAACAAATTAGCTTAAGAGGTGGGTATCGCTTTGAAGAAAGTCCGTATGCCGACGGTATAACCGTGGGTGATTTAACAGGGTATTCCCTTGGTTTAGGTTTTAATTTTGGAAATACTCGATTAGACTTAGCATTTGATGAATCAAAACGATCATTCGCAGCGCCTCTATATACCATTGGACTTATTGACAAGGCATTCATTGATAGAAAATATACTAATTTCACCCTATCTCTTGCCTTTAACATATAGAACACACAAAATTACCAATACTGAGCCTGAATTAACTTTCAGGCTTTTTTATCTCTAAAAGTTAACTGTAATTTTTACAAAAAGCATCAGACTAAGTGTACATATTATTTATTTGTTAAGACCAAGTGTAACAAACTAGAAATGCTTATCTTTGCAAATTCAATTTTGAGTATTACAGATGAAATTTGATAACAACTTAGAAGATTTTGACGCTCTTGGAAATGAGCACATTGGAACCTCTGAAAATACGCCTTTACGGCAAGATGCTTTCAAACTTTCTAATGAAGAAAAGATAGATATTATTAAAGACGATGTGCGTCATATTATGGAAACCTTAGGCTTAGACTTATCAGACGATAGCTTAAAAGGTACACCAAACCGCGTGGCAAAAATGTTTGTTAAAGAAATTTTTGGTGGGCTTGATCCCGATAAAAAACCTAGTGCCTCAACGTTTGATAACAAATACAAGTACGGTGAAATGTTGGTTGAAAAAAACATTACTGTATACTCAACCTGTGAGCACCACTTATTGCCTATAGTTGGTAGAGCACATATTGCCTACATTTCAAATGGCACCGTGGTTGGATTATCTAAAATGAATCGGGTGGTAGATTATTTTGCAAAACGCCCACAAGTTCAAGAACGATTAACAATTCAAATTGTAAGAGAACTTCAAAACGTTTTAGGCACTAAAGATGTAGCCTGTGTTATTGATGCGAAACATTTATGTGTAAATTCAAGAGGAATTAGAGATATTGAAAGTAGCACGGTAACTTCAGAATTTGGTGGAAAATTCAAAGATATGGCTACTCGCAGAGAATTCCTTGATTATATTAAGCTAGATACCACATTTTAAATCCTTAGTCAAACAAAATAACTCATCTACTTAAACCAACATGCAGTTATACCAATCGCAACAATTAAGTATTTACAATTCACTTACCGGAAAGAAAGAACTATTCAAACCAATAAACGAAGGGCATGTAGGCATGTATGTGTGTGGCCCAACAGTTTATAGCAATGTACATTTAGGAAACGTAAGAACCTTTATGTCTTTTGATATGGTATTTCGATATTTGAAGCATTTGGGTTATAAAGTGCGCTATGTTAGAAATATTACGGATGCTGGACATCTTGAAAATGATGCTGATGCTGGTGAAGACAAAATCACAAAAAAAGCGCGTTTAGAACAAATTGAGCCTATGGAAGTGGTACAACGTTATACGGTTGACTTTCATAACATATTGAACACATTCAATTTTTTACCTCCAAGTATTGAACCCACAGCAACAGGTCATATTATTGAACAAATCGAGCTAATTAGCACCATTATTGAGAATGGTTTTGCTTATGAGATTAATGGCTCTGTTTACTTTGATGTGCATAAGTTTAATGAAACGCATGAGTATGGTAAATTGAGTAAACGTAAGCTAGACGATTTAATACATAACACCAGAGCACTTGACGGACAAAGTGATAAGAAAAACCCTCAAGATTTTGCCCTTTGGAAAAAAGCCGAGCCCCAACATATTATGCGCTGGCCTTCACCATGGAGTGACGGGTTTCCTGGTTGGCATTTAGAGTGTACCGCTATGAGCACTAAGTATCTGGGTGAACAGTTTGATATTCATGGTGGTGGCATGGATTTAAAATTTCCACATCACGAGTGTGAAATTGCGCAAAATGAAGCCGCTAAAGGAAATTCTCCTGTTAATTACTGGATGCACGCTAATATGCTTGAGCTAAATGGACAACGCATGTCAAAAACCACAGGAAACACTGTAAACCCTGACGAACTGCTCTCAGGAAATAACTCTTTTTTCAGCAAGGCCTACTCACCAAGTGTTATTCGTTTTTTTAACGCGCAATCATCATACAGAAGTGTTTTAGATTTAACAGATGATGGTTTATTAGCGAGTGAAAAAGGCTTTTATAGACTAATGGATGCTGTAAACCTATTAAATAAAATAAATACATCAAACAACTCTACATTTGATATTCCTACTTGGAAACAAAAATGTTATGATGCTATGAATGACGATTTTAATTCACCTATTTTAATTGCTCATTTATTTGAAGCTGGAAAATTTATAAATCAAATCAAGGAAGGCAAGGCCTCTATAACCAAAGACGATTTAAACCTATTAAAAATCACTATACATAACTTTGTATTTGATATTTTAGGGCTTGAAAACACGGCTGAAAGCAACACCAATTCTGATAAGTTATCAGGTGCTGTTGATGTTCTAATAAAACTAAGACAAGAAGCACGCGTAAATAAAGACTTTGCTCTTTCAGATAAAATAAGAGATGAATTGGCTGCTGTTGGTATTCAGTTAAAAGATGGTAAAGACGGTACTACCTTTTCTATAAACTAAGTGCCCAAGTGTTATTCTGAACTTATTTAAATAAAATCAGGTAACCAAATTATAAAATCATATAAGCGCTGGTTTCTTTTGATACACTCAGAATGAAAAAAATACTCATTTTTCCTTTCTTGCTATTGATTAAAGTATACCAAACCTTTATATCACCATTAACGCCTGCAACATGCAGATACCAACCAACGTGCTCACACTACAGTAAAGAAGCCCTACAAAAGCATGGTTTATTAAAAGGCGGTTGGCTTGCTATAAAACGCATATTTAGTTGTCACCCTTGGGGTGGTTCTGGGTATGATCCAGTGCCTTGACACTTGTTATCACCTCATAAGAGTCCTTTTGCAATCCCTAAACTAACCTCTTATAACATTATGTTAATTCTTTTCTTATATTATATATTTGAGTACACTAAACTATACCTCTTATATAATGACAAAAAAATTATGTCTTTTCATGTTATTAGTAGCAACTGCTATGTTTTCTCAAAAACCAAAAGTTTGGCTTATCAGTGATGGTGGTTACCAAATTAACGACCCTGATGATATTTCAGCAGTTGCCAGTTATCTCTTAATGTCAAATATGTTTAACACGAGAGGTGTAGTAATAGGAAGTACCACACATCCGTGGAATAAAAATACCATTGATCAAAAAAAATGGGCTGAAGAAACTTATGCAAGTGCCTACTCAAAAGATTTAAAAAATTTAAACAAATACATAGGAGGCTACCAAACCACTATTCGGTTTTTAGAATCTTCAATAAAAGGTATGGGGGTAAGCTTTTCTCCAACCAAAAATTATATTTTAAAGAATTACCCGTCTATTTTATCTTTATTTAAAGAGGTTGATCAAAGCAAAGAAACTATCAATGTTTTATGTTATGGTCCATTAACTGAGCAAGCTATTTTTGTCAGTTATTGTTTAAACAATAATCGATTCGATATTTTAAAAAAAACACGATTTATAAGCCACTGGACCAGCTCTAATTTTCATGTAGGTAGTATAAAAAATCCTGAACATACTCACAACTGCTTTGCCGACCCTATTGCATGTGAATACATGAAAAACAAAGCCAAAAATGGCAATATTGAATTTTACGAATGTGGAGGCATAGGGCAATACGGCCTTGTTGAAGGTGGCCCAAAAGGAAAAGAATATTACAGTTTATTTAAAGACAGTAACTTAGGGAAAATTTTTGCTGAGGGGAAATTCACAAAAAATAGAGTTGATGATTCTGATGCCGCTACTTATTGGGCCTTATTGGGTAACTACGGCGTCTCACTAAAAGATATAGCCAGTAATGGGGTAAATTTTCCAGAAGTAGAGGAACGCAATGAAAAAGCCTTTGCCTTACATGCCAAGCAGATGCGCGATGAACTCTTAAGACGCTCTAATGCCGCAGCTGGCAGAAACCCCGACGCTATTAAAATTGATATTATTGTTCCTGAACATGGCATGGCAGATCCCCATGCTTGGGTGCAAAATGACACCCTTTTCTTTATTGCAGGACATGATGAATCATGGGAAGGAAAAGGATCTTTCAGAATGGATAAATGGGAAGTTTGGTCTTCTGTTGATTTAAAAACATATACACACCACAGAGATATTCTCCCCAAACAAACCTACATTGGAGACTTACCCAATTGTTGGGCAGGTGATATATGTGAGAGAAACGGTAAATACTATTGGTTTTTCTCAAATAGAAATATTAATACAGGTGTTATGGTAGCCAATAAAATAACAGGACCATATACAGATCTTTTAGGAAAACCACTACTCAAAGAAGGCATTGTACCAGTACACCCTTATGATCCTGAAATTTTTATTGAAGACGATGTGTACACCATTTGTTTTGGTTCTGGAACATATTATATGGCAACCCTAGCGGAAGACATGAAGTCGTTAACCACAACACCAAAACCAATCATTGTTCAAAATGAAAATGGTGAAATCCTAAAAACCGATGATAAATCAACGCTTTTTAAACGTAATGATTGGTATTACTTGGTTTACGGTTCAAACTATGCCATGTCAAAAAACCTATACGGTCCTTACACCTATAAAGGCCCCTTTTTAAAAGGCGGACATACTAGTTTTTTGAGTGGCACGGTCAGTGGTATGTGTTACAAGAAAATCACGACATAAGTGCATTTTACCGTGGCGCAAGCTTAAAACCTGTCTTTTTTAATACGGATGATACTATTTTTATACCCAAAGATGATCGGATGTATCCTGGCCCTGGCAGAACATGGGAATTTGAGGCTAGCACCATGGGATGGCAAACCTTAAATGGCACCAACTTGTATGTGAACCGCGATGTACTTTCTGGAAATGCCTTTAACCGAGGGGCTACTGTAAAAAGTGCGCCATGGTTATACACAGATTTAAGTGCATGTAAAAAACTAAAAGTAAAATTAAAAAATAGTAGCTATGCCAATCAAATGAAAATTGCATTATACACGAGGAACGAGGGTGCAGGATTTTGGACAATTGATATGGATAACATTAACTGGGATGAGCAAAATTGGGTAACTATTCCAATAAGTGCAAACGATACTGATTTTGCAACCTACACAATTGAGTTAACCCAATTCGGTAATATTAACAAACGTCTCATGCAGTTAGCTATAAAACCAATTTTTAATGCGTTTAATGGTCTTTGGGAAATTGATGAAATAAGCATTGAGTAATATTACTAGCAACAAACAATAAAATAATTTAAGAGCAATACTAGTATACTGACCTTCGAAACTTCGTATTAACTATTTCTTTTCAAAAAACATGGGAAAACAATTCGATTTTATATCAAATGAACAAAAAGTTTTTATAGAAAAGCAGCATATCTATTTTGTTGCCACAGCTGCCCAAGAAGGACGTGTTAATCTATCTCCTAAAGGAACTGATGCTTTAAGAATTATTGAAAGGAACAAAGTAGTTTGGCTTAATTTAACGGGTAGTGGTAATGAAACTGCGGCACACCTTCCTAAAAATGACAGAATGACTATTATGTTTTGTGCTTTTGAAGGAAAGCCTATGATTTTAAGGCTTTATGGGCATGCCAAAATATTTCACAAAAGAGATCAAGAATATCAAGAATACAAACATCTTTTTCCTGAAAATGTGGGCGCCAGACAAATTATTGAAATGCAAGTAGATTTGGTACAATCTTCATGCGGCTACTCAGTGCCTTTCATGGATTTTAGAGAAGACAGAACACTACTCAATGATTGGGCTGAAAAGCAGGGTCATGACAGAATTGAAGCGTACTGGAAAAACAAAAACACGAAAAGCATTGACGGCTTTGAAACAAATATTTTTGAAAGCAACACTCCAAAATAAATAAGGCTATACCTTTTAGATTATAGCCTTATTTCAAATGTAATGTATCTTGTTAATTTTCTGGAATATGCTTCAAAATTTCTAACACAAACTTCCAATATTTTTGAACTGAAGATATTTGAGCGCGTTCATCAGGTGAGTGTGCTCCTTTTATATTCGGACCAAAACTAATCATATCCATATCGGGATAATGAGTTCCTAAAATACCACACTCTAAACCTGCATGACATGCCGCCACATGCGGTTTTTCTCCATTTAATGTTTCGTACAAATCAGACATTACTTTTAAGATAGCCGAATCCATATTGGGTGTCCACCCTGGGTAATCTCCAGAAAATTCTACTTCACAACCTGTTAACTCAAAAGTTGCACGTAAGGTGTTTGCTAAATCTATCTTAGCACTTTCAACAGAAGAGCGGGTTAAACATTCCACTTGAATAGTACCTCCTTTTACAATAACACGAGCTATATTATTTGATGTTTCAACCAAATCTGGAATATCTGCACTCATTCTGTACACACCATTTAAAGCGGCGTACATAGCGCGTGTAAAACCTTCCTGAACACCAAGATCCATAATCTGCTTTGGGGTTTTACATTTTGAAACCTCAATTTTTAAGTCGGGCTCCATAGTTTTTAGTTCTTTTTTTATGATATTGCCCAACATGGCCATGTCTAATAAAAAAGCATCTTCGTGTACTGCATCTATAGCAACAATGGCTGTACTTTCACGCGGAATAGCATTACGTAAACTACCACCATCAATCTCAGAAATACGTAATCCATAATTTTCAAAACCATCAAATAAAATGCGGTTCATAATTTTGTTAGCATTACCCAAGCCTTCATGTATTTGCATACCAGAATGCCCTCCCTGAAGCCCTTTTACATTGATACAATACCCAACCTTAAACTCAGGTGTCTCTTCTTCATCATATGTTCTTTTGGCCGTAACATCAATACCGCCGGCACAACCAACACCTATTTCATTATCTTCTTCTGTATCTAGATTTAAGAGAATACCTCCAGACAACAAACCTCCTTTGAGTCCCATAGCTCCTGTCATTCCAGTTTCTTCATCAATAGTAAACAAGGCTTCAATAGCAGGATGCGGTATATTTTTACTTTCTAAAACAGCCATAATAGTTGCTACCCCTATACCGTTGTCTGCGCCTAGTGTTGTACCATTAGCACGTACCCAATCACCATCAACATACATTTGAATACCTTGAGCATCAAAATCAAAATGGGTCTCATTATTTTTTTGATGTACCATATCTAAGTGAGATTGCATCACCACGGTAGTTCTATTTTCCATACCTGGTGTTGCTGGCTTTTTAATGATAACATTACCCACCTCATCAACACAGGTTTCAAGTCCCAGATTTTCACCAAATTCTTTCATAAAAGCTATGACCCGTTCTTCTTTTTTTGAAGGGCGTGGTACGGCATTTAAATCGGCAAACTTATTCCAAAGTGCTTGTGGTTCTAACTGTCTTATTTCTTGGCTCATTTTTAGTTGTATTTTTAGATGGCAAAGGTAGCAAAAACGGATAGCTTTTGGCGGCTACTCCTGATTGAAGTGGCATCCTTTTGTTTTTGAGGAACGAATAAAAAAGATATAACGGAAAGCAGGAAGAAACCTTAATAGATTGTCAATACACAAGGGTACAAATTTTTATTATTTTTGACTCATGCTAAAAAAGAAAAAAAACATTGTAGCCTTATCACTTGTATTACAAATTGTTGTAGTCAAATGGCTTTCAAATGACCCCGAATTTATAGAGCAATATTACAGTAATGGTATATATCCGTTAATTTCAAAACTGTTTAGGTTTACCTTAGGTTGGCTCCCCTTTTCATTTGGTGATATCATTTACAGCTGTGCCATAATCTATATAATAAGATGGTTTTACATAAACAGAAAACGCCTAAAATATGATTTAAAAAATTGGCTAATTGATATTGTTGCTGCTCTGGCAATACTTTACGGTGCCTTCCATATACTTTGGGGTTTAAACTACTACCGATTACCGCTTCACAAAAGTTTACATTTAGAAAAAGATTATACCACCGAGCAATTAATTGAAGTAACTAGAAAACTTATAACCGAAGCCAACAACTTACATTTAAGTATTACCAAAAATGACACAATAAAAGTGATTTTACCTTTTACTAAACACGAAATATTGGATTTAATTCCTCATGGCTATGATAATTTACAAACAGCATTCCCACATCTAAAGTACCACCCAAGAAGCATAAAAAAATCATTATTTAGTTATCCTTTAACCTATATGGGATTTAGTGGCTATTTAAACCCTTTCACTAACGAAGCTCAGGTTGATGCCATTATACCTATTTATAAATTTCCCACAACTGCAGCCCATGAGGTGGCTCATCAATTAGGTTATGCTGCTGAAAATGAAGCCAATTTTATTGCTTGCCTATCAAGTATTAATCACGACAACATTTATTTTAAATACACAGGATACACGTTTGGTTTAAGGTTTTGTCTCAATGAAATATACAGACGTGATGAAGATGCTTACAATGAGATAGTACAAACCGTTAATAAGGGTATTTTAAAGAATTATGAAGAAGTCCGTTCGTTTTGGGAAACACATCAAAACCCTACCGAACCTTTTTTTAAGGTTTTTTATAATAACTTCCTCAAAGCCAACAGACAGAGCAAAGGTTTGCAGAGTTACAACTATGTAGTTGCCTTGTTGGTCAATTATTTTGATTCTCAATAAATATTACTAGCCCCCTAAAAAGATAGAATTACCGCTTGCAAAGTCACCATATTTTGATTCATAAGAATTAAAACAAGTGATGATTTACTTGTATTATCCTCTTCCTTTGTTAGCACATATTCTGGAAAGGGAATAACTTAATTATTAGCATTTTTTATACAAAAATGCATTTTGTCGTATTTTTTTGCATTTCATAGATTTTTTGCTTACGTTTGTAGGGTAATTAGTCCCCAGCTAAAATGAACCACTTATGATAAAGGTTATACATCCTTTAAAACATGTATTAATAGGATGGATGCTTTCCACCTGTTTTCTAGGGTTAGCACAAACACCTGTAGTTCAAACTATTGAACAAGAATCGTTTTTATTATGGGAACACAATATCGGTTCTACCTTGGCCACAAATCCTATAGTTAAAGATTTTGGCAAAGGCACAGCACTTGGCATAACCGTAAATGCTACCCCTATTGAAAAAATATGGCAAGTGATTGTTACAGATCCTGTTTCAGCTATTAAGCTATCTATACCAAAAACTATGGTGGCTTCAACAGTTTCTGAGGGCGGCACATATATTATGATAGTAGCAGATGATGACACCTTTACTACCAACGTTACATCGGTTACCATGAAAGAAGTCGATACTAATTTAGAAGTCGATTGCTATTTAGAGGGCACAAAATACATCACATTTGGCTCAGCTCAAGAATTAAATTTAGGATCACGTTCACTACATTTTAATGGTTCTGAAGGCTACATCACTGCCGGAAACGTTAATGATTTAGCTCATACCGACTACACGATAAGCGCTTGGGTAAAACGAGATTCAACAGCACTTGATATTGTTTCTAAAAGAAATGATTTTTTTCATAACGATACCTTTGAAGCTGAAATCTTAAGCCAAGGGTACGCTTTAAAAATAAATCAAGACGGTAAATTTAGTATGACTTGGAAAAACGCTGAAGATACTGCCAATAATGTCTTGAAATCCGAAGTAAGCATCCCCAATCAAGAATGGCATCACGTTGCTGTTAGCTATAATTCTAAAACCAATATGGCAAGTCTTTATGTTGATGGCCTTTTAGAAGATTACAATAATACTTTAAATCCAATCAACGCTTCTTCCCATGCTCCTTTCATCATAGGTGCTACTCCCTATAATGCACTACAGCAGAAAGTAAAAGGTAATATAGACGAGGTGAGAATATGGAATATAGCCTTATCAGCAGACCAGATTCGTTATATAATGAATCAGGAAATCACCAAAGACCAAGTACTTGGCATAGATTATGTTGTTGGTAAAGAGTTACCTTCAATCCTTTCAAAAAATGAAATACAGCAAATTCCTTGGGATAATTTAGTAGGCTATTACCCCATGAGCAACATTATTTTTGGAAGCC
This sequence comes from Allotamlana fucoidanivorans, assembly GCF_006265225.1. GTDB lineage: Bacteria > Bacteroidota > Bacteroidia > Flavobacteriales > Flavobacteriaceae > Allotamlana > Allotamlana fucoidanivorans. Next base: position 76,927 of record NZ_VDCS01000004.1, read on the forward strand.
TCAAAGATGAATCAAATAACGGTAATGACCTTAGCCTGATAAATTTTGATGGTATTGATTATCAAACAGCACCATTACCATATAAAACCAAGCAAGCAGGAAATTGGGATGATTCCAATACTTGGCAAAATGGTGATGTACAATACCTGCCAGGCACAAACTCATATGCAAACACACATGAAACTATTGATTACAATATTGTTGAAATCAATCATAACCTTATTTTAGAGAATTCAGACCCCAATTTTATTCCTGTAAACAAAAATGACAACCGAACAGTACTCGGACTAAAGATAAATAGCGATGCTACATTAACGCTGAATGGCGACAATGCTTTAAAAACAGGAAACGCCATTACAGTAACGCATTATTTAAAACTAGATGGGAATATTGATCTTGAAGGTGAATCTCAATTAGTTCAAACCGAAGGAAGCTATTTAGATCCAACAAGTAGTGGAACATTACAGCGCGATCAGCAAGGCACCAAAGATGTATATACATACAACTACTGGTCATCACCAGTTGGTTTTAGTAATAGCTCTACTAATAACAATGCCTTTAGGTTATCCAATAACTTAATGAAAAATGGTACCATATCGGCCACACCAAACAACATAACCTTTTCTAGATCTGGATATAATGGCAATATTTCTGGAAACAATATTACCATAGCAGATTATTGGATTTGGAAATACGGCAACAGATTAAGTGATGATTTTTCCTCTTGGCAGCATATAAGAAGTAATGGATTATTACAAGTGGGTGAAGGTTTTACCATGAAAGGGGTTGAAGACACTGGTGGAAATATTTCCCTAACACAAAATTATGTGTTTGAAGGAAAACCCAATAATGGTGATATTTCCATAACCATTAATGCGGGAAGTGATTATTTAGTTGGCAACCCGTACCCATCTGCTTTAGATGCCGATGCATTTATAAAAGACAATATTAGTTTCGTTGATTCAAACGGTGAGGAAAAAGGGGTTAATGTTATAAATGGAGCCTTGTACTTTTGGGATCATTTTGCACCGAACTCACACTACCTCATAGAGTATCAAGGTGGTTATGCTACATACACTCTTATGGGTGGCACCGTAGCCGTAAACAACGATACCAGAATACATATTAACGGCACCTCTGGGACTAAAATTCCTCAACGCTATATCCCTGTAGGACAAGGCTTTTTTGTCTCAGCAAACCCTAATACAAACTTAGTGAGCCAAAGTAGCAACACAATCACTCCTAACACGGTGGTTGGCGGCACACTTCAGTTTAAAAACAGTCAACGTGTTTTTGAAAAAGAAGGCGCTTCATCTATCTTCCTTAAAGCACCGAGCAACTCGAAATCTGCTATCCTAGCTAAAACCGATCGTAGAAAAAAAATAAAACTCATGTTTGATTCCCCACAAGGTTACCACCGACAATTACTTATTGGTGAAGATGAACATGCTACTTATGGTATTGATCTTGGGTATGACGGGTATTTAATAGAAAACAATAAAGAAGATATTTATTGGAACATAGCTGAATCAAAGTTTACTATTCAAGCCATAAACAGCTTTGATACTGAAAAACCACTTCCTTTAGGTTTAAAAATTGATAAAGACGGCTTAACAACCATAAAAATTGACGCTCTAGAAAACATTCCGAATGAACAGGAAATCTTTTTACATGATAAGGAATTAAATACATATCACAATTTAAAAACCAGTGCCTATCAAATATACTTGAACCCCAATACATACTCTAATCGGTTTGAACTCGCTTTTTCAAACACGACCACGTTAGATATTGACGTACAAAAAGAAAAAAATATTCAGATGCATTTTTCAAATGAGAAATCTAGCTTTATTATCCAAAATCCTCACGCTATTCCATTACATGCCTTTGAAGTTTATAATATACTTGGCCAGTCTGTTTTACACGTTACGAATCTGCCAAAAGAAAAATACTTTGAAATAAAATCAAAGTTATTAGCTGCTGGATCATATATTATAAGATTTCAAACGCATGAACAATACTATATAAAAAAAATATTAATCAACTAGAACCAGTTAAGTTTGAGTTAGTCAATTGTCCCCAAATCTACCATGTACTTAACTTTGTAAAAGTCCTGATTGAATCAGGGCTTTTTTTTCTTAACCGATTTAATAAGGTCTAATTTCTAAAAAGAAATCCCTACTTAACAAAACTCCAACCCTTTTAGCTATTTAAAACTATGCACACAGGAAATCAATTCCTCAAGTGATAGTTTAAACTGCTCTCCAGAAATCATATTTTTTAAAGTAAAGGAATTAGAGTTTATTTCTTCCTCACCAACCAAAACCACAAAAGGAATGTTTCTTTTATTAGCATGATTCATTTGCTTTTTCATCTTAGCCGCATCAGGAAACAATTCGGCATGAATACCTGCTTGGCGCAAAGCTTTAATAGCCTTTAATCCAAATAAAGCTTCCTTATCTCCAAAATTAATAAACAATACCTCAACATGTTTACTCACTGTTTCAGGGAATACATTTAACTCTTCCAGAACTAAATAAATCCTATCTAAACCAAAACTGATGCCCACACCGCTAACATCTTTTAAACCAAAAATACCCGTTAAATCATCGTAGCGACCACCACCACCAATAGAACCTATGTTAATACTTTTTGGGGCAGCCACTTCAAATATGGCTCCCGTATAATAATTTAAGCCTCTGGCTAAAGTAACATCCAATTGCAGTGTTGCTGTGGTTAAACCTAACTCTGAAATGGCTTCATTTATGAATGCTAATTCTTCAATCCCTTTTGTGCCTTCTTCGGAAGCAGACAATATAGATTTTAAACTATCAATTTGAGATTCAAACGAACCCGATAATGAAAACAAAGGCTGTAATGCTTGGATACCTGCTTCTGAAATACCTTTTGAGCGCATTTCTTCCTTAACCTTCTCCTCACCTATCTTATCAAGCTTATCAAGTGCTACGGTAAAATCGATAAGTTTATCGCTGGCCCCAATAACTTCAGCTATACCCGAAAGTATTTTTCTATTGTTAATTTTTATCGTTACCCCGTCCAACTGCAAAGCTGAAAACACTGCATCGTACAGTTGAATAAACTCTACCTCCTGCCATAGAGACGTACTTCCAACCACATCGGCATCGCATTGATAAAACTCTCTAAATCGTCCTTTTTGAGGTCTGTCCGCCCGCCATACAGGTTGTATTTGGTAACGCTTAAACGGAAACTCAATCTCATTTTGGTGTTGTACTACATAACGCGCAAAAGGCACCGTTAAATCATAACGTAAAGCTTTTTCAGAAATAGAAGCTGTTAATTTTGTTGAATCTTTTTTATTATAAGCCTCTACATTAGCTTTGGTTAGATAATCTCCTGAATTTAAAATCTTAAAAATCAACCGATCACCTTCATCCCCGTATTTACCCATTAGGGTACTGGAGTTTTCAAAACTTGGTGTTTCTATTGCTTGAAACCCAAACGTTTCAAAAGCCTGACGTATGGTATTAAAAATATAGTTACGTTTTGCTACTTGTTCTGGGTTAAAATCTCTAGTTCCTTTTGGTATACCTGGTTTCTGAGCCATGTTTTTTATTGCTATAGTATGCTTATTTAATAGAAAATTCAGTTTCTGTTACGACGACACATTAAAACGAATAATTAATTGATTAACTTATCAAAATATCTATATAAATCGCCTTTTGTTATAGAAGCCCCCTGTTCTATCATCGTAAATTTATCTAGATTCTTATCTTCTGAATAGTCTTTATCGGCTTGCAAAAACTCTACGTGTTCATCCATAAGGTTTTCTCTTAGCCAATTATAGCCTTCAGATGTGGTGATATCAACCTCATCGTTTTTCACATTCACCACAATGGCATGCATTTTTTCTTCTGAAAGCTTAAACAAATACATATGCTGTGCTGAAAAATGTTCAAGATATTCAGCCTTATTTAAAACACCTTCCCATATTAAATCACTAAAAACATCTAATTCCGTTTCAGCCAATTCTGGTTTATTCTCTTTTAAATTTGCCCATTCATCAGCCGTTATAGATTGTGTTGCCAAAAAATTAATAAATTCTTGGTGTAATTCTTCAAACTGCTCTTTTGTAAGTCTTGAATATTTCATGATATAAAAATAAAATGCGCCCTCAATGAGGAGCGCAAATTTAAGAATATATATGCTATTATTTTAGAAAATATAGCGCAAACCAACTTGAGCTTGCCATCTGGATGCTAAACTGGAATCAAAACCAAAGGTTGTTTTTTGATCTTGATTGAAAGAATAGGTAGGCATACCGTTTTCATCAACGGTTACACCAATGGGCTGTACGTTATTAGGTTGCTGAATCACGCCCCAATTAGAATTAAGCATATTCCCAAAATTCAAAATATCTATACTAAACTGAATGGTGTTTGTTTTGTCTTCTGATACTTTAAAACGGTAATCTTGTAATAATTTAATGTCCCATTTGCCACGCCAAGGTGCCAATGCGCCATAACGCTCAGCGTATTGACCTCTTCTGCCTTTTAAATAATCATCTTGACTAATATAAGTATCAAGCGCCGCAGCATCACCAGCATTGGCAAACTGCATTTGTGTAATATCATCTGAAGTTGGTATATAAATCAAATCATTTAAACCTGAGCCATCACCGTTAATATCGCCTCCGTAGGTATAATTGAACCGTCCGCCTTGAGCATATTCAAAGAAGGTAGACAATGTTGTAGACCATGCATCGTTGCCGTACGTCCACTTTTTACTAGCAACCCCTATAAACCTATGGGTATCGCCATACTTAGAATAGGCTAACACATCATCATTTACATTACCCAAAGCAGGATTAAATGCAAACGCATCACCTGTTATTTCGGCTTCAATAGAATTAACATCTTTTGAATTTAAATAACTGTAAGCTAACATGGCATAAATACCATTGTTAAAGGTTTTTTGAGCCTTTACCGAGGCATTCCAAATTCTACCTTTGTCTGAATTTGTGAACACATAGGCGTTATTAATTATGTCACTTTCAAGATAAATAGGTCTATTATCAACCCCCTGCAATGTTCCTGATGGTTCTAAAAGACCCCAGTTTTGAACATGAGCTCCATTAATATCTTTAGTGTAAGACACGTCTCCTGTTAAAATCAAACCATTTTCAAATCTGTAATCTGCTCCTACATTCGTTCTCCAAACTTGTGGAAACTTATAATCTGGATCTACCATTTGATAGAAAAACACTTCAGGATTTGCCACTTGGTTGCCTAACCATACAAATGGAAAACGTCCTGTAAACAAGCCTGTTCCTCCACGTATTTGCAATGATTTATCGCCTTCAACATCATAGTTAAAACCAACTCTTGGAGATACCAGCCAATCATTATTTGGCATTTTGGTATTATCAAGAAATACCGTTTCTCCTGTATTGGGATTTACATATGGTATATCTGGTGCATAACAACAAGCTCTGTCAATAACATCTTGCGCCTTTTTAGCGGTGTCAAAAAACAGAGGCTTATCAAAACGGAATCCATAGGTTAATTTAAAATTATCGGTAACGTTCCATTCGTCTTGAAGATAAAATGATAATTGGCCTACATTAGTTTCTGCCAATGCCCAGGAATCATTAGCATTATTGGTGTCAAACGTATTTCTAGCACCAGAAATAGCATCAGAAATCAAACCATTACCAATGGCCGTTTGAAAATCGGCAAGTGACGCAAAAGCACCAAAAGCACCAACATACCCACGATCATCACCAAGACCATAAACGCCTAAGTTAAATGAATTATCAAATTCAAACTTCTCAAAAGAAATCCCAACGGTAAATGTATGATCGCCTAGAAAGAAGTTTAAGTTATCTGTAAACTGAAACACCTTTTGATCTAGTTTATTATTGATTGAAAATGGTTCATGCCCCGCAATAATATAATTTGAGCCACCCTGCTGTATGGTTATTGCAGGCGCAGGCGTTGATAACGGATTTCTGAAATCATCAAAATGCGTATATCCTACTTGCAATTTGTTTGAAGCCATTTCAGATAATGTTGAATTTAACTCAACTTGTACAGATTGAATGTTATTATTTATCTCATAGCCTGAATTTTGAAATTGCAATGTTGACGCATTAGGCCCTCTAAAACCCAGCGCTGTAGGATGTGCTGGCTTTTCTTTTGATGCATTCAAAAAGTTATAAATTACGGCCAAGCGGTTATTATCATTAATGTTCCAGTCTAATTTAAAAATCCCTTTAGTAGAATTAGACGCATAAGTAAACCCTTCAAAAGCTCCCGTATTATAACCTAATCCCGCAAGCGCCTCTTTTACATCAATTAAATCTTGAACGGCAACTCTTGATTCATTAATAGCTCCAGTATTTCTATTGGGTACCCATCCATTTGTTCCTAAATCATCGCGTTCATCCTTTTCAAAATTGGCAAAAAAGAACAGTTTGTTTTTAACAATTGGCCCTCCAATAGACACGCCATATTGTGACTGATTTAAATCTGGACGTGTCACTTTATCGCCTTTAATTTTTTTACCTGTCATAGATTCATCTCTATAAAACCCATACAAAGTACCGTGAAATTCGTTTGTACCACTTTTAGTAACCGCATTAACCGAGGCTCCTGTAAAACCAGATTGTGTAACATCATAAGGAGCCAGTGCCACTTGAATTTGATCAATAGCATCTAAAGATATAGGCTGGGCATCAGTTTGTCCTCCAGGGGTTGCCGCATCTAAGCCAAACGGATTATTAAAAATGGCGCCATCTAATGAAAAGTTATTAAACTGATCATTTCTACCTCCAAATGAATTACCATTAGCGGTAGGCTCTAACCGGGTAAAGTCTGCCGCCGATCGAGAAATGGTTGGTAGTCTGGTTAATTCCCGTCGCCCCACACTTGTTTCTGCTCCCGTTCTATCGCTTCCAAACGTACCTGAGGTACTAGAGCCCTGAATCACCACTGCATCCAGTTGTTGACTGTCTTCTGACAAAACGGCATCAATATTCTGAGTTTTACCCAAGGTTAAATACACATCGTTAAACACTTGTTCTTTATACCCTACGTAGCTAATGGTTACGGTATATGGCCCTCCAATGCGTAAATTTAAAAGGTTGTATCGGCCATCAAAATTAGTGGCCGCTCCATAGCGCGTTCCTGTTGGTGTATGAATAGCTAAAACGTTAGCGCCTGGCAAGGGTTCTGAGGCATCATCAAGAATTAATCCTTTAATGTTTGAGGTGGTGACCTGCGAAAAAGCCAAAATCCCAAAAAACATAAGAAAAATGGAAAAGTAGTTTTTTTTCATTTGAATAAATTGTTAAGGTTGTGTTGGTTTATATGTACTTACTATGCATGCATAACAAGAATTCAAACAAAAATAGGACAAAAAAAAACCACTCGAAAGAGTGGTTTCATTTTATTTAAAGCTTTTATTAACTTATTGTTAATTAACTAGCTTGTGCAATAACTTCAAACTCTAAATCAACAGATACTTCTCTGTGTAAACGAATTACAGCAGTATACTTACCTAAACGCTTAACCGTAGTAAGTGTAATGAATTTTTTATCTATTGCTTGTCCTTCTTTTTCTAAGGCTTCTGCTAAGTCAATATTGTTTACAGATCCAAATAACTTGTCTCCTGCTCCAACTTTAGCCGCAATTTTAATTTCTAAAGCTCTTAAGGCTTCAGCTACTTTCTTAGCATCATCAACTATTTTCTTTTCTTTAAAAGCTCTTTGCTTTAAATTTTCAGCTAAAACTTTCTTAGCTGATACTGTAGCTAATATTGCTTTTCCTGAAGGAATTAAAAAGTTTCTACCATAACCGTTCTTAACTGTTACAACATCGTCTTTAAATCCTAAATTATCAACGTCTTGTTTTAATATAAGTTCCATTGTTATGTGTATTTTATTTTAATAAATCAGCTACATATGGCATCAAAGCTAAGTGACGCGCTCTTTTTACAGCTACAGACACTTTTCTTTGATACTTTAATGACGTTCCTGTTAAACGTCTTGGTAAAATTTTACCTTGCTCGTTTACAAATTTTAATAAGAAATCCGGATCTTTATAATCTACATATTTAATACCAGATTTTTTGAAACGACAATACTTCTTTTGCTTATTTGTTTCAATATTAAGCGGCGTTAAATATCGAATTTCGCCGTCTTTTTTTCCTTTTGATTGTTGTTCTATTGATGACATAATTAAGCTTTTTGTTTAAGTTTTTCTCTTCTTCTTTCTGCCCAAGAAATTGCGTGTTTATCTAACTTCACAGTTAAGTAACGCATAAAACGCTCATCACGTCTAAACTCAATCTCTAAAGCATCAATAACTTCTCCAGCAACTTGATACTCAAACAAGTGATAAAATCCGCTTTTCTTGTTTTGAATAGGGTAAGCTAATTTTTTAAGCCCCCAATCTTCTTTTGATACCATCTTAGCGCCGTTAGAAACAAGAAAATCTTCGTATTTCTTTACTGTTTCCTTTATCTGATCTTCAGATAAAACGGGATTTAAGATGAAAACAGTTTCATAATGATTCATAAAAATCGTTTTTATTGTTAAAAATTGGGTGCAAAAATAAATAATTTCTGTATATTACACAATATTCTTCCCTTATATTTGTAACAATAATTATAACACTAAAACAATGTTAAAATTATGTTAAAATAAGCAGTTTACCGATGTTTTTTGGTTTTTAGCCGAATTTTTCGTACTATTGTCGATATCTTAACCGAAATAATATAAATGTTATGACTTTAAACTGTGTAGTAGTAGACGATTCAGCAATACAACGTCTCTCTATTGTTAAGTTAGTAGAGAATCACCCATCTCTTAACTTAATTGCAGAGTACAGTAGTGCTTTAGAAACTAAAAATGGTTTAAATACGCATCAAGTTGATTTAATTTTTCTGGATATTGAAATGCCAGTGTTAAACGGATTTGAACTTCTTGACGTATTAAACAACAAACCTCAAATTATCTTTGTAACCGGTAAAACAGAATACGCTTTTAAAGCTTTCAACTATGACGCTACCGATTATTTGCACAAACCCATTACAAGAGAACGCTTTAACACCTCTGTTGACAAAGCCCTAGAACAGCACAGATTGACTCAGGACTTTAAAGAAGAAGATGGCGAACATATCTTTGTAAAAAGCAACTTGAAAAAACGTAAGGTCTACATTAAAGACATTAAGTGGATTGAAGCTTTAGGCGACTATGTTAAATTAGTAACTGAAGAAAACAGCCTTGTGGTATTATCTACCATGAAAGCGTTTGAAGCAGAGCTACCTGAAGGTAAGTTCTTGAGAATCCATAAATCTTATATTGTTAATCTAGATAAAATTGACAGATTTAACAGTAAAAATGTTGAAGTTGGTGCTTACGAAATTCCTTTAAGTAGAAATAAGAAGACGCAACTGGTTGATGCTTTAAACAACATTTAGAACACACCAACTAAATTAAAAGTTATCGACATTTAAAATTACATTAACCGACCGAAAATCTTTTATACTTAAGAAGCTGTTGTTTATTTTAATGATAGCTTCTTTTGTTTTTGCTAAAGACTGTTTTTTAGGAATTTTAATCAAGATGTTTTTGTGAAATTGATTTCTAATTCTTGCTATTGGAGGCGCTTCAGGTCCTAAAACATAGTCACCAAACACCTGCCTTAAAGATTTTGCATACCATATAGAAGCCGTATCAACCCTATTAAAATCCTTATGTTTTAAAGTAAGTTTTATTTGCTTATAAACTGGTGGATATTTAAAATTATACCTGTCATTCATTTGCTCTGAAAACATATCGATATAATTATTAGTTGATACTTGCTGTAGAATATTATGGTGCGGGTTATAGGTTTGAATTAATACCTTGCCCCGTTCTGCGGTTCGCCCTGCCCTTCCTGAAACTTGTAACATCAATTGAAAACTACGTTCATGCGCCCTAAAATCAGGAAAGTTAAGCATCGTATCAGCATTCATAATACCAACTAATTTTACACGCCTAAAATCCAAGCCTTTAGTCAGCATTTGAGTACCCACCAAAATATCTATTTCTTGCTGTTCAAGTGCCGTAATAATTTTTTCATAACCGTATTTACCTCTAGTAGTATCTAAATCCATCCGGGCCGCCTTATATTCAGGAAACAATTGTTTCACCTCAGCCTCTATCTGTTCGGTACCAAATCCTTTTGTGTCTAATTCTGGACTTCCGCAGGCCTCACATGTTTTATGCATTACAGTGGTATAACCACAATAATGGCAGCGCAACTGATTTCTGTATTGATGATATGTTAAACTCACATCACAATTTGGGCACTGGGGGGCATGGCCACAGGTAAAACACTCTACAATTGGAGAAAACCCACGACGATTTTGAAACAAAATAACTTGATATCCCTGGCCCAATGCTTCTGTCATTTCCTCAATGAGTCTATCGCTAAAATGCCCCGTCATACGCTTTCTTTTCAGCTTGTCTTTTATATCAACTAACTCAATGTCTGGCATTAATACATTATTATACCTATACATTAATTCAACTAAACCGTATTTATTCTGCTTAGCATTAAAATAACTTTCTAGGCTAGGTGTAGCCGATCCCAAAAGCGTTTTAGCCCCATGAATATGCGCCAAAACCACCGCAGTATCTCTGGCATGGTAACGCGGAGCTGGATCAAATTGTTTAAAGGATTGCTCATGCTCCTCATCTATAACGATTAAACCTAAATTATTAAAAGGTAAAAACACCGAGGAACGAGCGCCTAAAACAATTTGCGCTTTTTGCTGATTGTTCAAAACATTATTCCAAACCTCAACACGCTCATGCGATGAATATTTTGAGTGAAACACAGACACTTTTTCACCAAAATAATTTTGCAACCGTTTTATTAATTGTGTGGTTAATGCTATTTCTGGTAACAAATACAAAACTTGTTTACCTTGTTTTAAAGTGTCTTCTATAAGCTTAACGTAGACCTCTGTTTTTCCTGATGACGTTACTCCATGCAGTAAAACAACACGGTGCATTTTAAATGACGCCTCTATTTCAGCAAGGGCTTGATTTTGATGCTCATTTAACATCTTTGACAATTCGGTCTCTTTTCCCGAATATTCAACTCTATCTGTTTGAATATGATACTCTTCTAAAATCCCTTTATCAATTAACGTCTTAATAATAGCACTAGAAGCACCACTCTCAGCAGTTAGGTCAGACACCTTGATAGGTTTCTTTGTTTTAGCAGAAAGCGAAAATAAAGTTAAGATTACCTCGCGCTGCTTTGGTGCTCTACTTAAATCATCTAACAAAGTATGTAAGGCTGTTTCTGAAGTAAATTCGGAATGAAGCTTTACATATCTAACCAACTTAGGTATGTATTTTTCATAAACTTCTTCTTCAACAAAAACCACTTCCTTTTCAATAAGTCGTTTTATAACAGGCAAAACCCCTTGTTTATTTAGAATACCAGATATATCTTGAATCTTCAGCGAGGACTGATGATGAAGCGCTTCATAAACCAAAAACTCATCGTCCTTTAAATCAGATTCGTCAATGGTTTTTGCACCTTTTATCACAACGGTTTCACTTTCTAATATAAAAGCATTGGGTAATGCTGCACGCATTACATCTCCCAAGGTACACATGTAATAACTAGCTATCCATTGCCAAAGTTGCAATTGCACTTGTGTAATTACGGGTTTTTCATCTAAAATCTGTTCAATATCCTTGGCCTCATACCCTACTGGTGCTTTATCATGGATAGCATAAACAAGACCTGTGTAAATTTTAGATTTTCCAAAGGGTACAGACACCCGCATACCTTGTTTTAAAAACTTAGCTTCAGCTGACGTTACCCCATAAGTAAACAACTTTTGGAGTGGTATTGGAATGATAACATCTATATAGTAAGACAAATTTTTAATCGATTTTTAGTCTTTTATTTTTCCTTTTAATAGCTCTCTTCTTTTTTTTAGATTATTTAATGAAGCATTGAGTTCATACCCTAATAAAAGCACATTAGCATTTAACCACAAATAAAACAAAAGAATCAACAATGCTCCTATTGAGCCGTATAACTTATTATACTGACTAAAATTTTCAATATAAACACCAAAAAAATAAGAGGTTAACATAATTAGCAAAGTAGTAAACAACGCGCCAACTGAAAAAAACTTGGAATGCCTACCCTCTCTAGTACCAAAATAATACAATGTAGCAGTTGCCAAATAAATCATCATTACAAAAAAGATATACTGAACTATATTGGTCCACAACACCCCACTAGAATCTAAATTATACCCTCGGTGCTCAAAAGCGTGCAATACTTCTTGTACAACATAAATTTGAAAATACCCTAAAACAGTTATAGTTATTATAAGTAAAAAGGCTAAAATCAACGCTATTCCTAATGCAAAAAAATACTGTTTGTATACGCTTCTTGTAAGCTGTTCATGATAAGAGTTTTCAAATCCGGAAAAAATAGCATTTACGCCATTTGCCATAAGGAGAATAGACAAGATAAAAACCGACGACAAAAGTCCGCCTCTTTGAGAATTTTCAATATTTTCAAAAATATTGTCAAAAAAGAAATCGGAGGTACTTGGTGGTAAAAATGATTCCAGAAAAACTAAAAACTCATCTTTAAATCCTTCAATAGGCAAATAAGGAATAAGGATGATTACAAATAATAAAAAAGGAAAAATAGCTGTAAAAAAACTGAAAGCAATGGCACTAGCTCTGGTGGTTAGCGCTCCTTTAACAATACCAGTTATATAAAGTTCTAATAAATCATAAAAAGACAACCCTTCAAGCCCTAGCAATTTAAGCTGTTTCAAGAAACGCACTATAACATTAATCACAGGGATTTTGTCTAGTTTGTCTTCAATGGGTTTGGTCATTAATACATTTGCTTTTAAATCTATAGCAAAGTTATTAAAATAAGAATGGCTTTTTAAAAAATTGTTTTACCTCTTAAAACTAAATTATTTTACCGCTTTTAAGCTTAAATCCATATTGTGAACCGAATGTGTTAAAGCACCGCATGAAATATAATTAACACCACACTCAGCATAATGCCTGATGGTTGTTTCATTTATATTTCCAGAAGACTCTGTTAAGCACTTATCTCCAATAAGTTTTACAGCTTTTCTGGTATCTTCATAGTCAAAATTATCAAGAAGAATTCTAAAAACACCCTCGTTTTGTAATATTTCTTCAACCTCAACAAGGTCTCTTGCTTCAACCATAATTTGAAGGTTTTTACCTGTTTCTTTTAGGTATTGCTTGGTCATTTCTATGGCTTTAGTAATGCCACCAGCAAAATCAATATGATTATCTTTAAGCATAATCATATCATAAAGCGCAAATCTGTGGTTCTCTCCACCTCCAATTTTTACCGCCCATTTTTCTAAAACACGAATACCAGGAGTTGTTTTTCTTGTATCTAAAATCTTGGTTTTAGTTCCTTCAACTAGGTCAACAAACATCTTTGTTTTAGTAGCAATAGCACTCATACGTTGCATGGCATTTAAAACAGTACGCTCTGCTTTTAATATAGATTGTGACGGACCTTCAACATACATCACCACATCACCATAAGTAACCTCTGTACCATCTTCTATTCTTACATCAAGCTTTAAATTCTTATCAACATAAGCAAATACTTTTTTAGCAAAATTCACTCCACCTATAATCCCTTTGTCTTTAACTAAAAGCTTAGCTCGGCCTCTTGCATTCTCTGGAATACATGCCAAAGAACTATGATCTCCATCACCTACATCTTCTCTGATAGCGTTTGCAATTATTGATTTTACTTCTGAATCAAACTGCTCTTGTGTAATCATATTTTTAGTATTTTGAGCAAAAATAACAAATTGATTTACTTTTTTAAATTTTCGTTTTACGAATTTTTTATTTTTTTTCAATTATAATGCATAATTCATAAAGACTTTGAATAAATTTTGATTTTATGACCATTAAACTCTTAGCCATAGGTAAAACAGACAACAAGCAATTAGCTTCACTTATAGACGATTACAAAAAACGCCTAGGCTTTTATATAAAATTTAAGCTTGAAATAATTCCGGACATAAAACAAAGTAAAAATTTAAGTGAGGTGCAACAAAAAGATAAAGAAGGTACTTTGATTTTAAACAAGTTAACTCCTACTGATGTTTTGATTCTGTTAGATGAAAATGGAAAGCAGCACGACTCGGTTTCGTTTTCTTCATATTTACAAAAGCATATGAACTCTGGGATAAAACAACTGGTTTTTGTTATTGGTGGCCCGTATGGTTTTTCTGAAGCTATTTATAAAAAAGCGCAAGGAAAAATTTCTTTATCAAAAATGACATTTTCTCATCAAATGATTCGTTTATTTTTTATTGAACAGCTCTATAGAGGGTTTACTATTTTAAAAAATGAGCCTTATCATCATAGATAAGAGGAAAACTATTAACCGCTAACAAAAAAACCATCAAAACAAAACTATCTTGATGGTTTTTTATTAAAACTGCAATCTTTTTTTGATTGCAAATTAACACTAATATGTTTTATAAACTTGTTTCCTTTTTTTCAGTTGTCTTTCTAAATCAGCAATAGTCTCTCGCACCGCAACTTCAAAATTTCTCTCATTTGATGTAGCATATAATCTTGGTCCTGGCAAACTCAATTCAATACTACAAATTTTACCCTCATTATGATCTTTTTCATCCTTTTTAAAGTGTATTGTGGCACCAATTAAAAACTCATATCTATTAAAGATTTTTTTTAATTTTTCTTCTGTGAAAGCCGAAAGTGTTTCGCTTACATCTACCCCTACATACTGAAAATTTACTGTCATAGTCAAACGCTTTTTATGTTAATATTTCATTGGAAAGATACAAGTTTTTTTATACTCTTACAGAAACAAAAATCATAAAAAACTTATAATTTATTTCTTAATTAATTTATTACAAAAAACGTTATGATTCTAAAATCTCCATTTGTTTAAGAATGTCATTTTCCGTTACCAAAAAAGGCTGACCACACCTTAATGTTTGATATACAGCCTCATACATATTCAAATACGATGACAACTCTGCTTTTACTTTTTTTCGTTTCACATAACCATTTTTAACTGTGGTTAATAAACCTTCTTGCCCTTTGGCTTCTTTACCAAATAGTTTATTATCGGGTTTCATCCCAGATTGCAATTGAGATTCTTGCACATCTGACCTGCTTTTTACAAAAGATCCTTTTGTTCCATGTAAAACAAATGCCGCTTGTGGTTCAGCTACCAATAAACTAGCCGTAATAAATACCTGTAAACCGCTATTAAACTGCATATGTACAAAAGCATAATCGTCAACCTGAGTATTTGGTCTGTTTTTACCTGTTATTTTATGGTATTTAGCAGGTGCTCCAAATAAACTAATAGCAGCATCAATTAAATGTGGCCCTAAATTATACATCAAGCCATTTCCTTGGGTACCTAATTCTTTTGTCACATTATTACTAATATCAAATGTATATCTATCATATCTAAAATGAACCTCAATCAAATCACCCAACACGCCCGATTCAACTACTCGCTTCACAGATAAAAAATCACTATCAAATCGACGATTTTGAAAAGGCAAAATAAAACGGTCTTGTTTTTTAGCTTCGGTATAAAGCGATTTTGCCTCTTGTAGTGTTACTGTAAATGGTTTTTCTAACAGCACATGTTTACCTGCTTGTAGAGCCATTATAGAAAAATCATAGTGTGTCACATTTGGAGTATTTACAACTACCAATTCAATATCAGTGTCCTTTAAAAGATCATCTACTTTATCATAACTTTTTATGTTAGGATAATCCAATTGGGCTTGTTTGGTGTGTCTTTCAACAATAGCCACCAAATCAAATTTAACATGCCTGCTTATAAATGGGCAGTGAAACAATTTACCAGACATTCCGTAAGATAAAACCCCTGTTTTAATCATTTTATTCATATTATTGAATTTCTTTTGTTTAAAACAAGATAATACTAATTTTGAATTTAAAAACAATCCATTCAATGAAACTTGTTTTCGCAACCAATAACATCAACAAATTAAAAGAAGTTCAAGCCCTTGTTCCTTCTCATATTCAACTGTTAAGTTTAAAGGATATTAATTGTGTAGAAGATATTCCTGAAACCCAAAACACCATTGAAGGTAATGCAATGCAAAAAGCCAATTTTATAAAAACCAACTATGGGTACGATTGCTTTGCTGATGATACCGGACTTGAAGTTGAACACCTAAACGGAGCCCCAGGCGTATACTCGGCAAGATATGCGGGAGAACAAAGAAGTGACAGTGATAATATGAACAAATTACTCAATGCATTAGAAGCTAACACTAACAGAAAAGCTCAATTTAAAACTGTAATCGCTTTAAATATTGGTGATGAAACAGAATTATTTACAGGCATTTGTCAAGGTGAAATAACCCATAAAAAACAAGGCCATAATGGCTTTGGGTACGACCCTATTTTTAAGCCAAATGGCTTCTCAAATACATTTGCCGAAATGGACTTAACCTTAAAAAACAAAATTGGTCATCGGGGGAAAGCCATAACAAAGCTAGTCACTTTTTTAACTACTATTTAATTTACAAAAACAAATTCTAGGTTGCTAATTAATATTCTTTAGCTTATTTTTAAATTATGACTGCAGAAGATATAGAAAAGGAAAATGCTGCTATTGCAAAAGCGTATAAAGAACTTCTTAAGGTAAGCTACACCACGCTATCAAAAGAAGATAAAATACTTATACGGAGAGCTTTTGAAGTAGCTTTAGACGGGCATAAAAATCAGCGAAGAAAATCTGGCGAAGCCTATATTTTCCACCCCATTGCTGTGGCCAAAATTGTAGCTCAGGAAATCGGTTTAGATGCCACATCAATTGCTGCAGCATTACTGCATGATGTTGTTGAAGATAGTCCTGACTATGAAATAGACAACATTGAAAAGGAATTTGGTAAAACTATAGCTACCATTGTTGATGGCCTTACCAAAATATCTTCTTTAAGCAAGGAAAAAGACATGGATGTGTCTTTACAAGCTGAAAACTTCAGAAAAATGCTTTTAACCCTCAATGACGATGTTAGGGTTATTATTATAAAAATTGCTGATCGCCTGCACAATATGCAAACTATGGACAGTATGCGTCCAGACAAGCAAGACAAAATAGCTTCTGAAACGCTATACATCTATGCCCCCTTAGCTCACAGAATAGGGCTTTACAACATAAAAACACAGCTTGAAGACTTAAGTTTAAAGTATACTGAACCCGATGTCTATAATGACATTCTAAACAAAATAAAAGAAAGCAAAGAAGAACAAGATCTTTATATAAAACAGTTTAGTGATGTTATAAAAAAAGCACTGGATAAAGAGAATTTTGAATATACCATAAAAGGGCGACCAAAATCTATTTTCTCTATTAGAAGAAAAATGCTTAATCAGGGTGTATCCTTTGATGAAGTTTATGACAAGTTTGCCATTAGAATCATCTATAAAAGTGATATTACTGACGAAAAGTTTTTAGCTTGGAAAATATATTCTATCGTAACAGATCACTTCAGGCCCAACCCATTGCGTTTAAGAGACTGGATTACGTCTCCAAAAACCACGGGTTATGAAGCGCTTCATATTACGGTTATGGGACCAAAAGGCAGATGGGTTGAAGTACAGGTACGTAGTGAACGTATGAATGAAATTGCCGAAAAAGGTTATGCGGCACATTACAAGTACAAACAAGGTCGTGAGAAAGAGGATAGTCTTGAAAACTGGATTAATAGACTTCAGGAAGCTCTAGAAAATTCTGAATCAAATGCTGTAGATTTTGTTGAGCAGTTCAAACTCAACTTATATTCTCAAGAAATATATGTTTTCACACCAAAAGGAGACTTAAAATCATTACCCAAAGGTGCTACCTCATTAGATTTTGCTTTCAATATTCATACAGAAGTTGGCATGAAAACCAGAGGCGCTAAGGTTAATGGTAAATTGGTTCCTCTAAGCCATGAGCTTCAAACAGGCGATCAGGTTGAAATTTTAACATCAGAAAACTCTAAACCTAATCCCAACTGGCTAGACTATGCTACAACCGCCAGAGCTAGGGGAAAAATAAAATCGGCATTAAAAGAAGACAGAAAACGTATAGGTGAAGAAGGCAAAGAAATTCTAAGGAGAAAATTAAAGCAACTAAAAATAGACCTGAATGAAAGCAGCATCAATGATTTGGTAAACTATTTTAAATTAAAAACAAGTTTAGATTTATTTTATCGGGTTGGTATTGGCTCAATTGACAATACCATGCTAAAAAACTTTGCGTCATCCAGAAGTAATACGCTTGTAAGTTTCATAAAAAATAAAATTACTAGAAAAGCGAATATTCCTAAAGAGGAGCTTAACAAAAATGAGATTACAACAAATTATGATTCTCTTGTTTTTGGTAAAGAAGAAGAACGCCTAGATTATAAACTCTCCAATTGTTGCAACCCAATTCCTGGTGATAATGTATTTGGTTTCCTAACGGTCTCAGAAGGCATAAAAGTTCATAAAAAAAACTGTCCAAATGCATTAAGCCTGCAATCCAATTACGCTTACAGAATTATGACGGCAAAATGGATAGATTCGTCGCAGCAAGAATTTTTAGCTCAAATTAATGTTTCAGGCATAGATCATATTGGCTTGGTAAACGATATTACGAGCATTATTTCTGAAAACATGGCAGTCAACATGAAAAGTATCAGTTTTGAAAGTAATGACGGGCTTTTTTCAGGAAAAATCAATGTAGTTGTTAAAAACAACACCATAATCAAAAAACTTTTGGAGAAACTTAAGAAAATTAATGGTATAGATAAGGTGACTAGAGTGTAAAAAAAGTGTAAATTTGCCAGGAAATTATGGATGGACAGTCAGACTCAAAAAATCAAGAAATAGTAAAAAATGTTTTTACTAGTTTTTTAGAAAATAAAGGGCATCGTAAAACACCCGAGCGCTACGCAATTCTGCAAGAGATTTACAACAGCTCGGAGCACTTTGATATAGAATCACTATATCTGAACATGAAAAACAAAAAGTATCGTGTATCACGTGCTACCCTTTATAATACCATCGAATTACTTTTAGAATGTGGTTTGGTAAGAAAACACCAATTTGGGCAAAATCAAGCACATTATGAAAAATCGTATTTTGACAGACAACATGATCACGTTATTTTAACTGATACTGGAGAAGTTATCGAATTTTGTGATCCTAGAATTCAGTCTATAAAAAAAACAATAGAAGAGATATTTGATATCGAAATTAACAACCACTCGCTCTATTTTTACGGAAATAGGAAATCAACAACTAATAACTAGAATTAAAAAATGGCAGTAGATTTACTACTAGGACTTCAATGGGGAGACGAAGGCAAAGGGAAAATTGTTGACGTATTAACTTCAAATTACAACATCATTGCAAGATTTCAAGGTGGCCCAAATGCAGGACACACCTTGGTTTTTAACGGAAAAAAGCATGTGCTTCATACCATTCCTTCTGGGATTTTTCATGATGATGCCACCAATTTGGTTGGAAACGGCGTTGTGATTGACCCCGTTATTTTCAAAGGAGAGTTAGATAAACTTGAAGAACAAGATGTTGATTACAGAAAATCGCTACTTATTTCAAGAAAAGCACATATTATCTTACCTACACACAGACTATTAGATGCCGCTAGTGAAGCCTCAAAAGGTAAAGCTAAAATTGGTTCAACCTTAAAAGGCATTGGACCAACTTATATGGACAAAACAGGCCGAAATGGTATTAGAGTAGGTGATTTAGAACTCAGCGATTGGAAAGAACGTTACAGAGCTCTTGCCAACAAACATGAAGACATGATTAAGTTCTATAATGTTGAGATTGAATATAACTTAGAAGAATTGGAAGATGATTTCTTCAAGGCTATTGATGTGCTGAAAAGTTTAAAATTTATTGACTCAGAAGAATATATTTATCAAGCTCAAAAATCTGGAAAAACCATTTTAGCAGAAGGAGCCCAAGGATCACTTTTAGATATTGATTTTGGAACCTACCCTTTTGTTACATCAAGCAACACTACAGCAGCAGGAGCCTGTACTGGTTTAGGGGTGGCACCAAATCAAATTGGTGACGTTTTTGGAATTTTTAAAGCGTACACCACACGAGTTGGTTCTGGCCCGTTCCCTACCGAACTGTTTGATGAAGATGGTGCCACCATGGCCAAAGTGGGTAATGAATTTGGAGCAACAACAGGACGACCAAGACGTTGCGGATGGTTAGATCTAGTTGCCTTAAAATATGCTTGTCAGGTTAACGGAGTAACCCAGTTAATGATGATGAAAGGTGACGTACTATCTGGTTTTAAAACATTAAAAGTATGTACTACTTACAGTTATAAAGGTGAAGAAATCACACATTTACCTTATAATATTGAGCCTGAAAATGTGACCCCTATCTATACAGAGTTTGCTGGTTGGAATGAGGATTTAACAGAAATGTCTGAAGCATCACAAATGCCAAAAGCATTGAACGATTATATTGCATTTCTTGAAAAAGAACTTGAAATTCCAATCACTATTGTATCAGTTGGTCCAGATAGAAAACAAACTATTTTCAGAAAATAGTTCGTACAAGCCAATAAGAAATATTAAAAAAACGCTTCATTTAAAAATTGGAGCGTTTTTTGTACGCATATCATAAAACATCATATTAATCGTTATTTTTGCCACAAACTATTATATATTTTGAATAAATTAAAGGTTTTACTTATCCTAATCAGCCTAGGATTTTCAGTAGTTACCACTGCTCAAGAAACTAAAAAAAAGAAAATTCAAATTGAGTACGCTGGAAAATTAACCATTGATGAAGAAAATTATCCTGGAGCAAAAGTCTTAACCAGAGATGATAAACAACAGGTACATATAGAACACAACGGATCAAACGTTTGGTGCGACAAGGCTATTTATTACAGTCAAGAAGATTTTATTGAGGCCTATGGAAATGTTAATGTAAAACAAGGCGATACTATTAACATGACTTCAAAATACATTGAGTATAGTGGTATTACGCAGTTTGCTTTTGCCAGTGGCGATGTGGTTTTAAAAAACACAAATTCAACTATTTTAACAGACACCTTATATTTTGATCGTTTAAAACAACAAGCCTATTACCGAACGGGCGGCACAGTGATTAAAGATTCTTCTGGAACCATAACAAGCCGTATTGGACGCTACTACATGGAATATGCCAAATTTCAATTTGTTAATGACGTGGTATTGGTCAATGAAGACTCTCGCATAGAATCAAATTATTTTGATTTTTATGAAGATACTGGACACGCCTACCTCTTTGGTCCTTCAACTATAACTACTGAAACTAGTAAAACCTATTGTGAAAAAGGGTTTTATGATACCGAAAAAAACTTTGGTTATGCCTTAAAAAATGCTAAAATCAATTATGACAACCGTATTATAGAAGGTGATAGTTTATATTTTGATGATAAAACAAAATTTGCTTCAGCAACAAACAATATTAAAGTAACCGACACTATAAACCAAAGTGTTATTAAGGGCCATTATGCCGAAGTTTATAAAGCAAAAGACTCTTTATTTATTACAAAACGAGCACTGGCTGTAACCAAACAAGAAAACGATTCAATCTACATTCACGCCGATAAAATTATGGTTACAGGCAAAGAAGACCATAGAATTATCAATGCGTATTATAAGGCTAAAATTTACAAATCTGACCTCAGCGGAAAAGCAGATTCAATTCATTCTAACCAAAGAACGGGTTTAACAAAATTAATAAATATTCCGAGGTTTTCCAGTGGTGATAAATTTTCAGTAAAACGCAAACCCATACTTTGGAACCTGGAGAACCAAATGACGGGAGACACCATTCATCTTATTTCCAATAATGAAACTGAAAGAATAGATTCTCTTCGCGTTTTTGAAAACGCCTTCATCATTAGTAAAGATACCATAAGCGAAAATGGGTATAATCAAATTTCAGGTTTAGAGCTCATTGGGCTGTTTAATGATGAAAATGAATTGAGACAAGTTGATATCACCAAAAATGCCGAATCTATTTTCTATGCGCGAAATGAACTTCAAGAACTTATAGGTATTGACAAAGCCAAATCGGGAAGTATTTCTATTTTATTTGCCGATGGTGATATTGAAGAATATACAAGATTTAATCAAGTAGATGGTAAATTATATCCAGAATCTAAATACCCCGAAAAAGAAAAAATTCTAAAAGGATTTGATTGGAGGGATAATGAACGTCCCAAAAATGTTGAAGATCTGTTTAATGATGACGAACCTTTTGAATTACATATAATAAAAGGGCTTGATGATTATGTCCCTCAAGAAGATTTTGTAGATGAAGATTTAATGGATCGCGTAAAACAAGCAGACGAAAATGCGAATGTGAATGACAATGAAACATCAAAAGCTTCAAGGAACTTACCAAAAAAATTAAAACCTCCCGTAATTAAAAACACAACCAACGGTGTTCCAAAAGTGTCACCAAACACAGTTTCTAAAGAATAGATGATTACCGATTTTTTTAAATATCAAGCGCAAACCACACCCCATCCTTTAGCGATGGAAATATCGCATGCGAGCGGAGCTTATATTTATGATAGCAATAAAAAAGCCTATTTAGATTTTGTTGCAGGTGTTTCAGCTTGTCCATTAGGGCATAATCATCCAAAAGTGGTTCAAGCCATAAAAGAACAACTGGATAAATATATGCACGTTATGGTTTATGGTGAGTACATTCAAAAACCAGCCGTTGCATTGGCCAAGCTTTTAGCCAAACACCTTCCTGCTCCTTTAGAAAAAACATATTTAACAAATTCAGGTACCGAAGCCATTGAAGGTGCCCTAAAACTAGCTAAAAGAGCTACTGGACGCAGTGAAATAATTGCAGCACATAAAGCCTATCACGGTAACACCATGGGCTCTATGAGTGTTATGGGGTTTGAAGAACGAAAACAAGCCTTCAGACCACTTTTACCAGACGTAAAGTTTATTGATTTTAATGCTACAAA
This sequence comes from Allotamlana fucoidanivorans, assembly GCF_006265225.1. GTDB lineage: Bacteria > Bacteroidota > Bacteroidia > Flavobacteriales > Flavobacteriaceae > Allotamlana > Allotamlana fucoidanivorans. The sequence continues at coordinate 100,035 of NZ_VDCS01000004.1, forward strand.
TCAAATAAACGAAATCACAGAGAAAACAGCCGCCGTTATTTTAGAAACTATTCAAGGTGGTGCAGGGTTTATTGTACCTAAAGGCGATTATTTGAAAAAAGTAAAGCAAAGGTGTGAAGACGTTGGCGCTTTATTAATATTAGACGAAATTCAACCCGGAATAGGAAGAACAGGAAAACTATATGGTTTTGAGCATTACCAATGCATTCCTGATATTTTGGTAAGCGGTAAAGGTTTAGGAGGCGGTATGCCCATAGGAGCATTCACAGCTTCTGGTAAATTAATGGATCTACTCCAGGATCAGCCCAAGCTAGGTCACATTACTACTTTTGGGGGCCACCCTGTTATTGCTGCATCGGCTCTAGCAACCCTACAAGAAATCACAGCATCAAACCTTATGGCACAAGCCACAGAAAAAGAAACCCTGTTCAGGCAACTACTGGTTCACCCTCTAATTAAAGAAGTAAGAGGTTTGGGACTTATGCTGGCCTTTTTAACACCCTCGGTGGCTATCGCCAATGATTTAATCTTAAAAGCACAAACACAAGGATTAATCCTCTTTTGGTTATTATTTGAACCAAAAGCTGTTCGTATTACCCCGCCGTTAACCATTTCAAATGAGGAGATTAAGAAAGGATGCAAAATAATAATTGGCATTCTAAACGAAATTCAGAATAAACCAAAACACATAAACAACTAAAAATCAACAATATAAAAAACACTAACACACATTTGTTGATTATTTTGTTAAAAACATTTAAATCACCTCACACTTTTTGTCAAATAGAATATTAAATTTATTCGAGTAACACTTATATACGTGCTTATGGAGTTTAGTCGTGATGACAACAATAATTTGCCTCTAACCAAGTTTGAATCAATGTTAAAAACAAACCATGTTTTGTTTTTTGATTCTGAGGAATTTGAAAATATCATTCACCACTACCTTAACCAAGGCAAAATAGCCTTAGCTAAAAAAGCGATTAAACTAGGCTTAGATCAACACCCTACCTCCATCAATCTTAGACTTTTTAAAGTTGAAATTCACGTTTTTGAAGACAAATTGGTTGAAGCTGATGAGTTACTCAATGAACTGCATAGCCTTGACCCGACTAATGAAGAAATATACATTCAAAAAGCTAATATCTTTTCAAAAAAAGACGACCATGAAAAGGCTATTGAAGTTCTAAAAAAAGCGCTCCAACTTACCGATGATATTGTTGATTTATATTCTCTTATTGGTATGGAATATTTGTTTTTAGATAAGTTTGAAGAAGCAAAAATGTATTTCATGAAATGCTTAGAAAGTGATATTGAAGACTATTCTGCCTTATACAATATCATTTACTGCTTTGAATTTTTAGATCAAACCGAAGATGCTATAGCATACCTCAATATTTTTCTTGACAAAAACCCTTATTGTGAAGTGGCCTGGCATCAATTGGGCAAACAATACTGTATTCTTAAAGACTATAAAAAGGCTTTGACTGCATTTGATTTTGCTGTGATTTCTGATGACACTTTTGTAGGTGCTTACCTTGAACGCGGCAAGGTTTTAGAACAGTTAAAACAATTTGAAGAGGCTATTGAAAATTATACCATAACGTTGAAATTAGACGACCCAACGTCTTTTGCATTGCTTAGAATTGGCAAGTGTTATGAAAAATTAGGCAATCATGATTTAGCACTTCAGTATTACGACCGAACAGTTCATGAAGATCCGCTTTTAGACAAAGGTTGGATTGCTATTACAAAATTTCACAACAAAAAAGGAAATTACCAAAAAGCGCTGTACTACATCAAAAAAGCCATAAATATTGATGCTGAAAATGTACACTATTGGAAGTTGTACTCTCAAATCAATCATCGTCTTAAATTTTTTGAAGAGGCTGAAAGCGGATATAAAAAAACCTTAGAATTAGGAAACTACGAATTAAACACTTGGTTATCAAGAGGTGACTTACTAATAAAATTAGGTGAACCTGAAGCCGCTATTTATAATTTTGAACAAGCCATTGAATTTTATCCTGAAAATGCTGAAATAGAGTACAGACTAGCAGGCCTGTACTTTTTGCTAAACGAAAGTGACAAAGGTACATTTCATTTAAAAAATGGCATGAAACAGAACATAGATTATGCCTTTATTCTTGATGAACTTTTCCCTAAAGTTTCAAATAGAGTACAAGTAAAAAACCTACTAAATCCAAATCTATAATCAAACCTTTCATTAATTTGTATACCTTTGATTTTCGTTAAAAAATCAAGTATGCAAAGACGTTTTTACGATTATTTAATCATTTCTTTTAAAGGTCTAGCCATGGGAGCGGCCGATGCTGTTCCAGGGGTTTCTGGCGGCACAATTGCTTTTATTTCTGGAATTTACGAAGAACTTATTACTACAATTAGTAATATTAACACACATCTGTTAAAAATCTTATTCAAGGAAGGGATTAAACCCTTTTGGAAACAACTAAACGGAAATTTTATATTGGCCCTATTAACGGGTATTATTATTAGTTTTGTTTCATTCATGAAACTCGCCAAACACCTTTTAGAGCATCATCCTGTTTTAATTTGGTCCTTCTTTTTTGGTCTTATTTTAGCGAGCATTTACTTTGTTGGTAAACAAATTACAAAATGGAATTTAGGAACTTTGCTAACCTTTTGTTTTGGTACTGCAATAGCATTTTATATTAGTAAACTGCCTCCATTAAGTACTAATAATGATACTTGGTTTCTGTTTTTTTCTGGAGCCGTAGCCATATGCGCTATGATTTTACCAGGCATTTCAGGTTCTTTCATTCTTATCATTCTTGGGACTTATAAGACACTTAGTGATGCCATTCATGATTTTGATTTAAAAAAAATAGTCGTTTTTGCTTCAGGAGCCGTTATTGGTTTACTCAGTTTTAGCCATATATTAAAATGGCTGTTTAAACATTATCACAATTTAACACTTGCTGCACTTACTGGGTTTATATTAGGCTCGCTCAACAAAGTTTGGCCATGGAAAAAAACGTTATCATGGCACACTAACTCAAAAGGCATTGAAACACCTTTATTGCAAGAAAGTGTATCTCCTCTTAACTTTGAAGGAGATCACCAGCTTCTTTTTGCCGTAATATTAATGATACTTGGATTTTTAACTATTTTTATTCTTGAGAAACTAGGATCTAAAAAATAAACATGCAAAGCACCAGAACGTTCAGAGACAAACTTTTCTTAATTCTAAAAGGATTAGGCATGGGTGCCGCCAACAAAGTACCTGGAGTTTCTGGTGGTGTGGTGGCTTTTGTTGCTGGATTTTATGAAGAATTTATTTACTCTCTAAAAAAAGTAAACAAAAAAGCTTTCGCTCTTCTTTTTAATGGCAGATTTAAAAGCTTTTATCAATATGTTAATGGTCGGTTTTTAGGCTTACTATTCTTCGGAATGATTGTGAGCTATTTTAGTGTCTCAAAAGTATTAGACTACCTGATAAAATACTATGAACTCTATGTTTGGAGCGTGTTTTTTGGTATGATTATAGGTTCTATTTACTATATCTACAAAGATTTTAACGACTGGAATTATAAAACCTATACTGCTCTTTTAATTGGAATTCTACTGGGTGTAAGTATCAGCTTTTTAAATCCTGCTAAAGAAAATGACAACTTATGGTTTGTTTTTTTCTGTGGCATCATAAGTGTTTCTGGGATGACACTACCAGGGTTCTCTGGCTCCTTCATTTTAATCTTACTAGGAAATTATGTGCTGCTATTAGTAGACTCGGTCAATGCCCTTTATGATACGGGATTAGAAATTTTAACTGGTAATTTTTCATTCATCAACAACCCAGAACGTATTAGAATGATTAAAGTTTTGACCGTTTTCACATTAGGTTCTGTTACTGGGTTAGTAACCTTTTCTCATGTGCTTAGTTACATTTTAAAGCATTATAAAAGTATTACCATTTCTTCCATTATTGGTTTCATTATTGGTTCTTTAGGTGTGGTTTGGCCTTGGAAAAAAACAATCTTTAAAATGAACCCTAATGGCGAGTTTTTATTAGATTCCCGAGGTGAAAAAATCATTGAAAATTATCAACGCTATATTCCCCATTTAAATAAAGAAACCTACTATGCCATTGCTTTTGTTGTCTTAGGAATTCTTATTGTTTTGGCTTTGGAATGGTACGGACAAAAAACACGAAAATTAAAATGAACAAACTAGGTTTACTGGGTAGAAATATATCTTACTCCTTTTCAAGAGCTTATTTCAAAGAAAAATTTAAAAAAGAGCAGATAAAAGATACATCATACGAAAATTTTGATATTGAAAACATTAACTTATTTCCTTCCATAATTAAAAACACAAAAGGATTAAAAGGCATGAATGTTACTATACCCTATAAAGAAGACGTGATGCCTTTTCTTGATGAAATCGATAAAGAAGCTAAAGCTATTGGAGCCGTGAACACTATAAAAATCACAAAAAAAGGCAAACTCATTGGTTACAACACCGATTGTTATGGCTTTAAAAAATCGCTTGAACCTTTTTTAAAACCAAACCATACCCGCGCCTTAATTTTAGGAACAGGTGGTGCCAGTAAAGCGGTGGCCTATGCACTTAAAGAACTAGGCATCTCATATGCTTTTGTATCTAGAACTATAAAAGGAGGTGTAACATTTTCATATGATACACTAACACAATCCGATATTGAAAACCATCACATTATTATTAATTGCACCCCTTTAGGAACCTTTCCTAATATAGAGGTTTGTCCTGAAATCCCATATCAGGCCTTTACTAAATCACATATTCTGTTTGACCTGATTTATAATCCTGAAGAAACCAAATTTTTAAAGCGAGGCAAACAAAATGGAGCCACCATAATTAACGGCTTAAATATGTTAAAGTTACAAGCAGAAAAAGCTTGGTCTATTTGGAGCATAAAGTAAAATAACAACCAGATAGCGTAAAAGCATCATAAGGCTTTGTTTATAGTTTACTTGTTAGTATCTTTAAAGTCAAAAGTAATTTGACGAACCTTAACATTTTTTAAAATGTCTGACAATAACAAAGCACAAGAAGTAGAAAAAGTTGACAACATTAACAATCAAAACAGTTCTGAAGAAAACTCACAGATTGAAAACCCTGCGTCAGCTGAAAATGAAGCCAACCAAAAACCTGATTATACCACATCAGAAAAGAGTGCTGAACATTCAAGTACCACAGAAGAACATGATGCTGTTTTAAATGAAATTGAAGAATCAAATGCTGAAGATGCTGAAGATGAAGGTAATAAAGACCGCCATAAAATAGAGGTTAAAGATTATGATAGTATGTCTCTTGAAGCCTTGGCTATAGAATTAGAACGTCTTTTAAAAACAGAAAAAGTTCAAGCTATAAGATCTCATGTTCATAGCATTAATAATGAGTTCAAATTAAAATTCCAAGCTCTTATTGACGAAAAGAAGGAAGATTTTATCAACGATGGTGGTAATGAAATTGATTTCTATTATTCATCTCCCGTTCAAAAAAGATACAAAACTGCTTATAAAGATTACCGTACTAAATTAAACGAACATTATCAAAGCCTAGAGAAAAACCTAAAGCAAAATTTAACCGATAAGCTTGCTATTATTGAAGAACTAAAAGGTCTTATTAACCTTGAAGAAAATATAAACACCACTTATAAGCATTTTAAAGAATTACAAGAACGCTGGCGAAATACGGGACCTATTCCTAGAGACAAATACAACAATGCCTGGAATAGTTATCACCATCATGTAGAGCGTTTTTATGATTTCTTACACTTAAATAGAGATTTAAGAGATTTAGACTTTAAGCATAATCTAGAAAAAAAGTTACTCATTATTGAACGTGCCGAAGAGCTGACCAAAGATGATAATGTTATGTATGCTTTCAGAGAACTTCAAGAGTTGCATAAAATGTGGAAGGAAGAATTGGGACCAGTCGGTAAAGAACACCGTGAAGAAATTTGGGATAGGTTTAAAGCGGCTACTAAAATCATCAATGATAAAAGACACCTTTATTACCAAGAAATTGATAAAGTTTATGAGAAAAACTTAGAAAAAAAGCTTGATATCATAAGCCAAATTGAAGCTATTTCAGCCCAGAAGACAAACACACATGGTGCCTGGCAAAAGAAAATAAAGCAAATTGAAGCCCTTCGTGAAGCCTTCTTTAATGCTGGTAAAGTTCCTAGTAAAGTGAATGAAGCAACTTGGGCTAAATTTAAAGAATCTGTAAGAACATTCAATAGAAATAAAAATGCATTCTACAAAGATTTAAAAAAAGAACAATATAAAAATCTACAACTTAAATTAGACCTTATAAAAATTGCCGAAGACAATAAGGATAGTGAAGATTTTGAAACGGTTACACCGTTAATGAAGAAAATTCAAAGCGACTGGAAAAAAATAGGTCATGTACCTAGAAAGGACAGTGACAAAATATGGAAACAATTTAAAACGGCTTGTAATTACTACTTTGACCGCATTCATGCTAAGCGCAATGCGGCAAGTCAAGAACAACTTGATGCTTACAATAAAAAGAACCAATTTCTAACTGAATTGAAAACACTTGATTTGCCTGATGATAAAGAAGTTGGTGTATCATTGATTAAAGACAAAATAAAGGAATGGCAAACAATAGGTAGAGTGCCTAATGACAAGCGATATATTGATGGAAAATTTCAAAAGATTATTGATAGTCTTTTAAACAATTTAAAGGTTGAAAAAACAGAAGCTGAAATCATTAAATACGAAAATAAACTAGACGCTTTAAATGCCTCTGATGACAGTAGAAATCTAGATAATGAACGTACGTTTATTCGAAAAAAAATTGATGAAGTAAAAGGTCAAATTAACCAATTAGAAAATAACCTTCAGTTTTTCACCAATGTAGATGATGATAATCCACTAGTAAAAGATGTAAAAAACAACATAAAAAAGCATCGATCAGAATTAGCAGTCTGGAAAGCCAAACTTCAAAAAATTAAAGATTTATACTAAAAAAAGAGGCCGTTAATCTGGAGGCTACTGAAAAATTTAGTCTCTTTTCAAAAAGAGCGCTTCATAAAAGAGATTTCACGAGGCAGTATCTCATAAACTGTGTAAAGATTAAATATCGAGGGTTGCAACCCTCGATTTATAACTTACACACTTTACAGGATAGTGTCTTTTGGTTTATTGATTTTTAAAGTTGTTTTTGCTCTTTTAAAATGGATTATTTTAGTTTAATAAGCTTTGTAAATCAAAATTGTATTGTTTTGTCTCAATTTGGACTTGCTTAATTTCAAGATTCGTTTAAGATTTTTAACAAAATTTGTCAATGCCCCTTGCATTTGCATATTTCCTATGCCATAAGCTATAGCTCTTCCATAACCATGAACATTTTTTAACTCTCCATTTTGAGCCACGTGTTCAATATCATCAACAGATTCTTTAAGTAAGTTCAGTTTTTATTTTTTTGCTGGAACTGTGCTAAGTGTATGAGTGCCATCTAATAAGATCCCTAATTCCTTGCAGTAAGCTAGTTCCTTTTCTAAATCATTGCCCTGATTCTTGACTGGCATCTTACCAGTCCAATCTTCTTGGTAAGTATAAACTGATTTGCGAAGTTGTTTTGAACGCTCCCATAAAACATTTATAGTTGAGATGGGGTTCGATTTTTATAAACTATGAGTAGCATCTAAAATAATTGATTTGGATTTTATGATGCCTTCTTCAACAGCAATGCTAACGTTATTATTGATAAGCATATCCAGTAAATTGGTATCCTTTAAACGTTGCCTACGAAACTTGGTTAAAGTACTTCAGTCAATAACATATTCTTCTGGCAACATATCTAAAAAATATTTGAAAGACATGTCATAGCGTGAACCCTCCACTACATCTACATCTGAAATGGTATAAATTACGTTTAGAGGAAGATATTTGAATAGTCTTATGAGACTTTCTGATTTTCTGTCTTGGGTTTAAGAATATTTTGATTGAAGTTCTTCATAGATGAAACTAAAACCTATTAAATCATTTGTACGCCTTAACAAATTAGTGTTAGGAACTATTAAATTATATAAAGAACTCTACTCGCTTAATCGAAATGATTCCTGTTGAACTATCATCAATACAAAATACAAAAAACGGCAAGTATCTAAAATACTTACCGCTTTTATTTCTGTTCGTGACTTTTTTAGTAGACTCAACTAGTAGTCTCCTTTTTTTAAAATTAGCAGTTAAACCAACTTAAAGTTTTTTAGCTTCTTCCCAAAACACATCCATTTCGGCAAGTGTCATATCTTTTAGAGGTTTATTTAACGCCTGAGCTTTTTCTTCAAGATATTGAAAGCGTTTAGAGAATTTTTTATTAGTACGTTCTAAGGCGTTTTCTGGATTTATATTTAAAAAGCGGGCATAATTTACCATAGAAAATAATACGTCTCCAAACTCGCTTTCCATTCGGTCTTGATTGCTCAATGCTACCTCCGTTTGCAACTCTTTTAGTTCTTCTTCTACTTTTTCAAAAACCTGTTCAGGTGCTTCCCAATCAAAGCCCACACCCGCCACTTTCTCTTGAATGCGATTAGCCTTCACTAAAGCTGGTAAGCTATTCGGCACACCTTCTAAAACACTTTTTTTACCTTCTTTCAATTTTAAACTTTCCCAATTGCGCTTAACATCCTCTTCATTAGCCACTTCAACATCACCATAAATATGCGGGTGTCTTGAAATAAGCTTTTCGCAGATTTCATTACAAACATCAGCAATATCAAAGTCATTAGTTTCACTACCTATTTTGGCATAGAATACAATGTGCAATAGCACATCACCTAACTCTTTTTTAACCTCTTCTAAATCATGATCTAAAATAGCATCGCCCAACTCATAGGTTTCTTCAATGGTTAAATGCCGTAATGTTTCCATGGTTTGTTTTTTATCCCATGGACATTGTGCTCTTAGTTCATCCATAATGGTTAATAGTCTATCAAAGGCTCGAAGTTGATCTTCTCTATTATTCATTGCTTCTAAATTTTGGCTAAAATACAATTTTGCTTAGCTCTGGTAAATATTAGTTGTTTTAATAAAGTTCAAAAGCATTTTAATTTACATAAAAAATCCAGCTCTAGAGCTGGATTCTTGTTCCATTATCTTTACAAACACTTAAGCATTTTGCTTCTTAATCAAATTTAAAGCAGAACCTTCTTTATACCATGCTATTTGAGCCTCATTGTAGGTATGATTTAAGGTAATCACATCCTTTGAACCATCAGCATGCACCACTTCTAGGGTTAATGGCTTATTAGGTGCAAATTCATTTAAATCTAAGAAATTAAAGGTATCATCTTCTAGAATTAAATCATAGTCAGATTCATTGTCAAATGTCAACCCTAACATCCCTTGCTTTTTCAGGTTAGTTTCGTGGATACGTGCAAACGACTTCACAATAACTGCCGCCACCCCTAAATGTCTAGGCTGCATGGCTGCATGCTCACGAGACGATCCTTCTCCATAATTATGATCGCCCACTACTACTGTTTTAATACCCGCTTTTTTATAGGCACGTTGTACATCTGGCACACCGCCGTACTCTCCCGTTAATTGGTTTTTAACAAAGTTTGTTTTTTGATTAAAAGCATTAACAGCACCTATTAGGGTGTTATTTGAAATATTATCTAAATGACCTCTATAACGTAACCATGGTCCTGCCATAGAAATATGGTCTGTGGTACATTTACCAAAGGCTTTTATTAATAACTTAGCTCCTGTAATAGAGTCTCCAATAGGTTCAAAGGGAGTTAATAGCTGTAACCGTTCTGAATCTTCTTTTACTTCAACCTGAACATGACTTCCATCTGCTTCAGGCTCCAAATACCCATTATCTTTAACTTCAAAACCTTTTGGAGGTAGTTCCCATCCTGTTGGTTCATCTAACATGACCTCTTCACCATTTTCATTAATCAGTTTATCTTTTAACGGATTAAAATCTAAACGCCCAGCAATGGCAATAGCTGCTGTTAATTCAGGAGAAGCTACAAAGGCATGCGTATTTGGATTACCATCAGCACGTTTAGCAAAGTTCCTATTAAAAGAGTGCACAATACTATTTTTAGGGGCATTTTTAGGATCACTATATCTTGCCCATTGCCCAATACAAGGGCCACAAGCGTTGGTAAATATTTTTGCATCTAGTTTTTCAAAAACTTCTAAAATACCATCTCTTTCAGCCGTATAGCGCACTTGTTCGGAACCAGGATTAATACCAAATTCAGCTTTTGTTTTTAAATTTTTATCTAAAGCCTGTTGTGCAATAGAAGAAGCTCTTGATAAATCTTCATAAGAGGAGTTGGTACAGGAGCCAATCAACCCCCATTCTACTTTTATAGGCCAATCATTTTCTTTGGCTTTTTTTGTCATGGATTCACCTACTTCTGTAGATAAATCTGGTGTAAATGGTCCGTTTAATAAAGGGCCTAACTCTGATAAGTTAATTTCAATGACCTGATCAAAATATGCCTCAGGGTTGACATAAACTTCGTCATCAGCAGTTAAATATTTTCTAATCTTATTAGCAGCATCCGCTACATCTTCTCTATCTGTTGAACGTAAATAACGTTCCATTGAATCATCATAACCAAAAGTAGATGTTGTAGCTCCTATTTCTGCCCCCATATTACATATTGTTCCTTTTCCGGTACATGACATGGACGTAGCTCCAGGACCAAAATATTCTACAATAGCACCTGTCCCGCCTTTTACCGTAAGAATTTCAGCCACTTTAAGAATAACATCTTTAGGTGCTGTCCAACCCGATAATTTACCCGTTAACTTCACACCAATTAATTTAGGAAACTTAAGTTCCCAAGCCATGCCTGCCATGACATCAACCGCATCAGCACCTCCAACACCAATAGCTAGCATCCCTAATCCTCCTGCATTTACCGTATGCGAATCCGTACCAATCATCATACCTCCTGGAAATGCATAATTTTCAAGAACAACCTGATGAATAATACCTGCTCCTGGTTTCCAGAAACCGATTCCGTATTTATTAGAAACCGATTCCAAGAAATTAAAAACCTCACTGCTTACATTGTTGGCATGTTTTAAATCTTTAGCGGCGCCTTCTTTAGCTTGAATTAAATGATCACAGTGTACCGTAGTTGGCACGGCTACCTTAGCTTTACCTGCCTGCATGAACTGTAACAAAGCCATTTGAGCCGTTGCATCTTGACACGCTATTCTATCTGGCGCAAAGTCTACATAATCTTTTCCTCTTATAAAAGCTTTTGATGGTGTTCCATCCCATAAATGAGAATATAAAATTTTCTCAGATAGCGTTAATGGTTTCCCAACAATCTCACGGGCTTTATCAACACGTGCTGCCATGTTGGTATAAACACCTTTTATCATATCAATGTCAAATGCCATATAATTTCTTTTTTTTTGGGTTATCCTCAAATTTACTAAAAAAATAGAACTTATTTAGAATGAAAAATATCATAAAACATTTAAAAACATATCTTCATACATTCTGAAAATGTTACCCAAATATTTGAGCTTTGAAGTAGAAACACCTAAAACAGGAAACAAAAAAGCCCGAGTAAACACTCGAGCTTTCCATTATGAATTTATAACCTTTCGATTAATTAGCCAACAACTTATGAGATGGCTTAAATTTAGTTAAATTAATACCTTCAACTGCCTTTTCATATTCTGCTAAATTAGGTGTTCTCCCTAAAATAGTAGATAGCACTACCACAGGCGTAGAAGATAATAACGATTCTCCTTTTTTCTCATCAGAATCTTTTACCACACGCCCTTGAAATAAACGTGTAGAAGTAGCCATCACCGTATCACCAGGCTCTGCTTTTTCTTGATTCCCCATACAAAGGTTACACCCTGGACGCTCTAAGTACAACATATTTTCATACGAAGTACGTGCCGCAGCCTTAGGAGCATTATCATCAAATTCAAAACCTGAATATTTTTGTAATACCTCCCAGTCGCCTTCAGCTTTCAACTCATCTACAATATTATAGGTAGGAGGTGCAACCACTAATGGTGCTTTAAATTCTACCTTACCATTCTGAGATTCAATATTTTTAAGCATCTGTGCTAAAATCTTCATATCTCCTTTATGCACCATACATGAGCCTACAAAACCAAGATCTACTTTTTTCACTCCACCATAATAAGAAAGCGGTCTGATGGTATCATGCGTATAACGTTTTGAAACGTCTTCATTATTTACATCTGGGTCTGCAATCATAGGTTCAGCAATAGCATCTAAATCAATCACGACTTCTGCATAGTATTTAGCATCAGCATCCGGCGTAAGCGCTGGTTTGGCACCTGATTTGATTTCAGTAATTCTATCATTGGCTTTATCAATTAAACCTTGAAGTACCTTTTGGGCATTATCCATACCCTTATCAATCATGATTTGGATTCTGCTCTTAGCTATTTCTAAAGATTCTATTAAGGTTTCGTCTTCAGAAATACAGATTGATGCTTTTGCCTTCATTTCTGCCGTCCAATCTGTAAATGTAAAGGCTTGATCGGCAGTTAAAGTTCCAATATGTACCTCTATAATTCTGCCTTGGAAAACATTCTCTCCTCCAAATTGCTTTAACATTTGTTGCTGTGTTGCATGAACCACATCACGGAAGTCCATATAACTTTTCATTTCTCCTTTAAACGTTACTTTTACAGACTCAGGAATTGGCATTGATGCCTCTCCTGTTGCCAAAGCTAATGCTACGGTACCTGAATCTGCACCAAATGCTACACCTTTAGACATTCTGGTATGTGAGTCGCCTCCAATAATAATATCCCAATCACTTACGGTAATATCATTTAAAACTTTATGAATTACATCGGTCATAGCTGGATAGTTTCCTTTAGGATCACGAGCAGTAATTAAACCAAAATCATTCATAAACTGCATTAATTTTGGAATGTTAGCCTGTGCTTTTTTATCCCAAACTGAAGCGGTATGACATCCTGATTGGTAGGCTCCGTCAACAATTGGAGAAATCACGGTAGCTGCCATGGCCTCTAATTCCTGAGACGTCATTAATCCCGTTGTATCTTGTGACCCTACAATATTAACTTCAACACGAACATCAGAACCAGCATGTAATGTTTTACCTGGTGTAGTTCCTACAGCATTCTTGTTAAATATTTTTTCAACAGCGGTTAACCCTTGTCCGTCATGAGAAATCTCTTTTGAAGGTGCAAATACCATAGGTGCTTCTATACCTAAAATTTTGGCCGCAAAGGTTTGAATCTTTTTACCGAATACTACGGCATATGACCCACCAGCTTTTATGAACTCTACTTTTTGTGGTGTTAATGACGCTGAGATATCCATTAACTCCTCATCACCTTTATATAATTTTTTCTCTTTAGTATTGATTGTTAAAACAGTACCCGTTTCAACAGAATATACCTGCTCTAGTATAGGATCACCGTTAGCATCAACTACAGTATTTCCGTCTGCATCTTTTTTACTTTTCCAGTTTTTAAGATCAATCCCTATACCTCCAGTTACACCAACTGTAGTTAAAAATATTGGAGAAACACCATTGGTTCCTGCAATAATAGGAGCAATATTAATAAATGGTACATACGGACTCGCTTGAATACCTGTCCATAATGCTACGTTGTTTACGCCAGACATTCTTGATGACCCAACGCCCATAGTTCCTTTTTCTGCAATAAGCATAACACGCTTATCGGGATGTTCTTCTTTTAAAGCGGTAAGTTCCTGTTGCATGGCCTTATTGTGTTCAAAAATACACTGACCATGTAACTCTCTATCTGATCTGGAGTGTGCATCTCCTCCTGGTGACAATAAATCTGTAGAAATATCTCCTACGCCAGCAATATAAGTTACCACTTTGATTTCTTCTGCTACTTCAGGAAGTTTGGTAAAAAACTCGGCCTGAGCATAGCTTTCTAAAATAGCTTTAGCAATAGCACTACCAGATTTATACGCTTCTTCTAAACGCGCTGTATCTGCATCATATAAAAATACTTGAGTTTTAAGAACCTCAGCGGCTTCTTTCGCAATAGTGTTATTATCTCCTAAGGCTAAATCTAACAATACTTCAATAGATGGACCACCTTTCATATGAGATAATAATTCAAATGCAAAGGTTGGAGTAATTTCTTCTACATCTGATTCTCCAAGAATAATTTTCTTTAAAAACTGCGCCTTTACACCCGCAGCACTCGTAGTACCTGGTAAGGTATTATAAATAAAGAATTTTAATGAGTCTTCACGATGTGGGTTATTTAAGTCTTCAATTTGTGAAATAATTTCACTTAGTAATTCTGCCCCTTCAATTGGTTTAGGGTGAAGCCCCAGCCCTTTTCGCTCTTCGATCTCCTTGATGTAATCGCTGTATGTGTTCATAAAACTTTCAATGTATTAAGAATAAAGGCTTCTAATGGTAAAACTATCAAAGGCCTTAAAAGTGTTTCAAATGTTTATTTTAAAAAAGTTCCGCAAAATATGAAATAAATTCAAAGTTCTAAAAATAAACCCCATATTAAAACTACGTATTTATACTTAATTATATAAGTTTCATAATTCTCAATATTGTTTAGTGATTTTCTATTTTTTAGGATATATTAATGAAGATTCTCTAATGTGGTGTATTTGAATTTTTAACATACTAATTGCTGTAGGCTCAATGGCATGAAGAAGTCCTTATATTAAGTGCAATACATCACTAGACTCCATAAAATTGACATTCATTTACATCTATCGATTAAGCATAGCTTTTAATGCTGGTAAATCTCTTAAGTTCATCAATGGTTTTTCGTAATATTTATAAAGTAAACGCGCTAATAAAAAGGCTAACGCCCAAAAGCTCAACACAACGCCTATTTTACCATACCAAGGTTGTAGTGCCACATCAATAAAAGTCTGTAATGGTAATAACACTAACGAATAATTAACCAAATATAAACCATAAGACCATACACTTATTTTTGTAATTGTGTTTCTAAATCTTTTTCCTGTTTGCCAATTTATAAACACAGGAAATAAAAACAAGAGACTTACGGACACTAGAGGCAAATAAAATAGGTTATAAAACAAAGGTGTATTTGATGGTAACATATCTAGCATAAAAATTAGGGCATGCATACTTACAAATACAATGACACCAATACTTAAAAATAAAAACCTATGGCGTTTTATAAAATCCTGATATTTTTTATAACATAATGCCATAATAAAACCGTAATAAATACTGTCTATTCTATAAATAACAACCTTACGCAGGGCGTGACTCCAATCTTTATTAGACATAACACCATGGCTTAAATGAAAATCAATCCTTGCTAAGCTGATTAAAACAATTACAATCATTACCGTAATCATATAGGCTTTTAAAGCATTTTCATTTCTAAAAAATTGCAATAAAATATAAAGTATTAAAGGCCCAAAAATATAAGCGTACTCTTCAATAGACAAGCTCCAAGCTTCTGTGAAAAAATCGGGATGTGGTGATGAAAAATTCTGTAAAAACAAAAAATAATCGCCAATACCTTGTATAGTCTCGCCATTTAATATACCAACTAAAATGATATTTAAAATGAGAATTAAAAAGTAGTTAGGTATAGTTCTGAACCATCTTCGTAATAAAAAATAAAACAAATGTGAATAACTTGTATGGCCTTTCTCTATTTGCTTGATTAAAATACCTCCAATTAAATACCCGCTTAACACAAAAAACAAATCGACACCAATAGCTCCAAAAAACTGAATAATGGTTAATAAAATATGTGTTGTATTTGGAAATAATAGCAGGGAAGAATGCGAAAACAACACCAATAATATGGCCGATGCACGTAAAACATCTAAACCAAAAATTCTATGGTAATAATTTATCAGCAAAAGTACATGAAACTAATAGCCCCTTAAAACAAACTCTTTATAATATGTTCTTCAGCAATACCTTCAGCTTCAGCTTTATAGTTTTTAATGATTCTATGTCTTAAAATACCATAAGCTACCGCCTGCACATCTTCTATGTCTGGGGAAAATTTACCGTGAATAGCCGCATGTGTTTTAGCGGCTAATACTAAATTTTGAGATGCTCTTGGACCAGCTCCCCAATCTAAATAGGTTTTAACCAATTCTGAAGCAGACATTGAATTAGGCCTGGTTTTTCCAACCATACTTACCGCATATTCAATGACATTATCAGCTACAGGAATGCGACGAATTAAATGTTGAAATTCAACAATCTCTTCGGCTTTAAACAGAGCATTTACTTTACTGGGCGTATCATTCGTTGTTGCTTTTACCACTTGCACTTCTTCCTCAAAAGTTGGATAATCTAAATAAATAGCAAACATAAAACGATCGAGCTGCGCTTCTGGTAACGGATAAGTTCCTTCCTGCTCTATGGGATTTTGCGTTGCCAATACAAAGTAAGGCAAGCTCAACTCATAATGATGTCCAGCCACTGTAACAGCACGTTCCTGCATAGCCTCAAGTAAGGCTGCCTGTGTTTTAGGAGGTGTTCTATTTATTTCATCAGCCAATATAATATTTGAAAATATAGGGCCTTTTATAAACTTAAAGTGACGATTTTCATCTAGAATTTCACTACCTAGAATATCGCTTGGCATTAAATCTGGTGTGAATTGAATGCGCTTAAAATTTAATCCTAAAGCTTGCGCTATGGTGTTTACCATTAAGGTTTTTGCCAATCCCGGCACACCTATAAGCAGCGAATGACCTCCTGAGAATATGGAAATTAAAATCTGATTAACAACCTCTTCTTGCCCAATAATAACTTTAGAGATTTCAGATTTTAAGGCTTTAAATTGTTTTACGAAGGTTTCAATAGCGGCAACGTCAGACATATATTTTACTTTTTTAACCAATTACCAGAAAAATCACAGTCTCTATGTTCTCCGCTAATCTTTATGTAAGTATCTAATATTTTTTCCTCTTGCCAAGTTTCAATAGCCTTTATTTTTTTCTCTTCCAAGGCCAGCTCCTTTATTTTCAGATAGTCGCGAGCATAATCAGCAGCATGTTCATCAACTCTATCAGTAACTCGTAAAATTTTAAATTTCACTTTACCTGTTCTATCTTCTTCTTTTAAAACAAGGCTTACTTCCTCATCTTTTAAGTTCTGAATCTGTGAATATAACTCTGGATCCATTCTAGTCAACTCAAAACTATAATCTTGTGTTGTTGGGTTTATCAATTGTCCGCCATCATTTTTGGTTTCTTTTTCATCACTAGCCTCTCTAGCCGCATCCGCAAATGAAATATCGCCATCAACAATACGTTGTCTTACTTTTTCTAAACGCTCTTTTGCTTCAAGAATAGCTTCATTAGACACTTTAGGTGTTAACAAAATATGCGCAACATCATACTCTTCCCCTCTAATCTTTTCTACGGTTACAATATGATAGCCATAATCGGTTTCAAAAGGATCTGAAACTTCACCTTCTTGCAATGAGAATGCTACTTGCCTAAATTCTTTTACCATTTTAGGTTTTTTTCTGTCTAGCGTGTATTTTCCTCCACGACTCGCTGAACCAGGATCTTCTGAATACAGCACAGCTTTTGAACGAAAACTGGCTCCGTTCTCAATAATATCAGCCTTAAACTGCTCTAACCTATCAATAATTTTTTGCTTTGCTTCTTCTGAAACTTGCGGTTCTGCTATAATCTGAGCCACCTTTAACTCAGTTCCAAATGTAGGGCGTTCATCTTCAGGAATTTTGTTGAAAAAATCTCTAACTTCCTCTGGTGTGATCTCTACTTCTTCAACAATTTTTTGTTGCATTTTTGATGCTAACTGATTGGCCTTATTGATTTCAAACATTTCTTCTCTAAAACTCGCCTCATCCTCCTTTTTATAAAAAGCCAATAGTTTTTCCATAGAACCATTGGTTTGCTGTAAAAACTGTTGAATTTGATAATCTACATTTCGTCTAATTTCAGCATCAGAAACTAAAATACTATCTTGTATGGCATGGTGCGCATACAATTTGTCTTCCAATAATTTACCAAATAGTTGGCAAGGTTCAATGTTATCTATATTAACGCCCTGTGCTTTTAATTGCAAATAGGTTTTATCAATATCAGAATCTAACACAATATAATCACCTACCACTGCGGCTACGCCATCAACTTTTATGGCATTCACTGCTTGGGAAGTATCTACTTTCTTTGTAACCTCTTTTTCTTCCTTTTCTTCAATAATTTCTTGCGAGAGTATGACATTAACAGAAACTAAGGTCACACATAACATCAATAGGTTTTTCAATTTATTTATAGATTTCAAATTGGTTGTTTTTAATAGCATCTTTAGTGATATCTTTTTCTAATTGCCTAATTAACTCTAATTTACGTTTGTTTACAACAATTTGTTTAATTGTTGGTTTAACATATTCTAGAGGAGCTGTTTCATTACGCAATAAAATATCATTTATTTGCATCAAATATACTCCTAATGAATCTTTGAGTTGTATAAAATTAGATTTTTTTAACAGTTCACTTTTGTTTTCTTTTGTAACTACAGGAATTTTATCAATAACATGACTCAACCGTATCCAGATAGAATCATTCAGTGAATAGGATTTAAATTGAATTGAAATAGAATCTAAATTCCTTTTATCATCTTCATTATAGCGCTCAAAACGTTTTTTAATAGTAGTATAATCTATAATGTTATCATCTAAATGAATATACCTAAATTTTAAAAGTTCTTCATTTAGCTTAAAAACTTCCTTGTTTTTATCATAATAAACTTCTGCTTCTTCTTTTGAAACCGAAGTATCTATACTTCTGTTTACTAAGGCTTCCAGATACGCCTTTGCATATAAATCATTCTTATACTCAACAACCAACTTATTAAAAGCGTCTTGCTTTTCCTGACTCAAATTAAGTTTAGCTCCATCTACCAACAACTGCTTGGTTGCCCAATTATTAATAAAATTTTGAACAAGCAAAGTACTATCTTGTTTTGATGTACCGTCTTTTACCAAATTCTTTATATCATCATAATACAAAAAAGTATCATTCACTCTGGCCACAACGTGCTCTTCCTGTGATTTTTTTATAAAATCGCAGGAACAGACTAACACTAATAATAGAAGACTTAATTTAATTTTCAAATCCGGTTTATTTAAGTTGTGCTTTTACCTGCTCTAATACATCTTGATTGACTACAACCTTATACTTTTGGGCAAGTTCATTGACCCACTGCTCTTCTTTATAAGCCTGATAATCACTAATTACTGCCCCTCTGGCTTCATCCAATGTTTTTTGGGTTTTAGGAAGTATGTCATTCACTTTTACTAACACAAAAGCGCCATTGTACTTATTAACTTTTGACAGGCCTTTTTTAAATTCAAATGGTTTTGGAAGCGCTTGGTGCTCTTTATCCATAATACCCACTGTAAATATAGCTTCAATCTGGTCATTACCACGAATTAACGACTTAACCTCGTCAACCGTCATATTTTGTTGCAACAGTTTTTTAACTTTATTTAGCGTTCTTTGTTTTGTAGAGGAAACCACAACGGCATCAACTCTTTCGGGCAAAACATAATTATCTTTATGACTATTATAAAACTGTTTTACTCCCGTGGAATCACTTTTTGCCGTATTCCATATTGTGTTTTCCATAAGATCAAATAACAACAATCCGTCTCTATATTCTTCTACAATATGCGCAAAATCTTCATTTTCATATTCTAGATGCTCTTCTTGATATTGCAATAAGTTAGTCTTTAAAAATGCCTCATACTTTGTTGAAATAAGCGACTTAAAACGTTCTTTTTTTCTTGAAAAACGCTGGGTATTTAATAAATATTGACCAAAATCATTATATAACAGCTTTTTGTTGCCTATAACTAATAGCGTTTTATCTGCTGTAAAACTTTCTGGAAGTTGCCATGAATTTTTAAAATAATCATCTGTTACAATAGACTCAAAATATGCCAATGCTGGTTGAAACTCTGGCACATTATATTTGGTTTTCAACTTATTAACAAGAGCTTCATCAATTAATTTAGATCTTGAATCGCGCTTTACTTTGCCTTCCAATTCGGGTCTCATCGATTCAAAATCAGGAATTGGTTTTATTTTGTAGAGTTTAACAATATGCCACCCAAAGTTCGTTTTAAAAGGTTCTGAATAATCACCTACCGCTTTTAAATTGAAAGCCACATCTTCAAACGCTTTTGCGCTTATTTGTCCTCTACTAAATTCAGGCAACAAACCGCCTTTGGGGGCAGAATTCTTATCTTCAGAAAATTGTTTCGCCAAATCTTCAAATGCTTCACCTGCCTCTAAACGCTTGTATATACTTTTTATTTTTTCTTCGGCTTGCGCAGACAAAGAATCTCCTGACTTTGACAATATCATGATATGCGCCACTTCACGTTCTCCTTCAGAAGCTCGTTTATCTAACACTTTTAAAATATGATACCCAAACCGGGTTCTAAAAGGTTCTGAAATAGCGCCAACCTGAGTATTATAAGCAACCGTTTCAAAGGCATAAACCATTTTAAATCCAGAAAAATAACCCAATTCTTCTCCAAACACCGTTTGCCCGTTATGGACTTCTTTCCTAACCTTATCAAAACCTTCTTGTAAAGCTCTATCACGTAATTTCATGATGTTTTTATACGCTGCCAAGGTGTCTTCGGGAGAAGCGTTTTCATCGAGCCTTATTAAAATATGATTGGCATTAATATCATGAGAAATACGTTGGTAGGCCTCTTCTACTAAGGCATCTGTTACCTTAGGATCCGTAATATAATTTTGAGCCAATTGTTTCTTGTAGTTTGACAATTCTCGTAAATACGACTTTTTTTCATGAAACCCTAAAGCTTTTGCTTCTTGTAACTTTAACTTATAGTTGGTAAACAATTTTAAATACGCATCAACATCTTTTTGAGAATCATCTTGAACTAAATCAAGATTTTTATTGTAAACACGCAAAAACTCCTCGGCGTAAACAGGTTGATTGTCAAGGGTAAAAAGCACAGCATCGGAAGCTGTTTGAGCCTTTAATAGAGTAAATAAAAAACAAAAAAATAAAGGTAAAAATTGTTTTAATTTCATGGATTAAAAAAATTGAATAGGTACAAAAATACTAATATTAACCTATATTACAAGGTGTTTATCTAACGAATACCCTAGCCGTTTATTACGTAATTTTAAATTATATTTGAACACTAAAAACATCATTGTTTTTTCTAATGACATGCGTAAACTAAAACTGATTTGGGATTTTCATGGACCACATGCTCTAAAAACGGCTGAGCATCATGAAATTCATTTAAAAGAATATATAACTATCAATCATTTAAATATTTCAATAACAGGACATACTGCCATACATGACATGCATGCTATTGCTTTTTTAGTGGTTGATGATTGTGACATGAAACCTATAAGAGATGCACTAAAGCCACACAGAGGTCAAGTATACCAACCACAAACTTAAAATCCTTATTCCTTAAACAACTTGTTGTAATCTCTTAAACCACCCAATAAACTTACCTCTCCTCATTTACCCTATTTTCTCTTATTGCGTATGACACATTTATAGGTTTAAGTCGTCTACTTTTTAGTGTGCTGCAAAAAAAAATGCAATGCATTTAAAATGTTTCGTCTTTATAGTTGAAGAGCTATTAAAATGAGCTTTTTTCATGAAACCAGATAACAATAAAAAACTAAAAGATTTTTTTAATCAAGAATATCAGGCACTCAAAGGATATGTTAGTTCTAGAATAAAAACTAATATTAATCGCGACCCTGAAGATATTTTGCAAGATGTAGCGCTGAAGCTATTTACGAGTGCAGACCGTTATTCTCCTATAAATAATGTAGCTGGTTTTGTATATAGAGCAGTTAAAAACAGCATTATTGACGTTTTGAGATCTAACAAAAACTATACTGTGGCTTATGAAAACAAACAAGAATTAAAACTTATAGCATTGGCTGAATCTTTTAGAGATGAAGGTTCAGGTGAAACATTTTCTGAAACTTTAAAATTGGCCCTAAGAAAAGCTATTACTGAATTAAAACCAAAATACAGAGAGATTATAATTGCTATTGATTTTGAAGGATACAGCTATAAAGAAATAGCAAAAATAACCAAAACGCCAATAGGCACATTAATGTCTAGAAGGCATCGAGCTATGTCTTTGCTTAATAAAAAACTAAAAACAATTTCTTAAATATAATAGATATGTCACATTTTTTTAAACACAAACTAAGAGGAAAATCACCTGGTGCTATTGCAGGAATGATCATTTTTGGAGCTATAACCATAACGGGTTTAGCCATACTTTTTGCATTTGTTATTATGTGGTTATGGAACTGGCTTATGCCCGAGTTATTTCATTTAGCAACTATTACATTTTGGCAGGCCGCTGGTATCTTTATCCTTTCAAAAATTCTAATTGGCGGATGTAATGGCTTTGGCAGCAAAAGCGAATCTTCATCAAATGACTCTGAATGCGAAAAAGAATTTAAAAGTAAATTTTCAAAATGGAAGTATTACGATCAATTCTGGAAAGAAGAAGGTAATGAAGCCTATGAAGCCTATGTTTCACGCATAAAAGACCATGATTAATCGATTAAAAATTATGAATGCAATTACTATTATGGTCTTTAGAACCAATATTAAAACCAAAAAAAAATTAAAACATATATCTTCTTTTTTCAACAATCATTCAAACATTCATGATTGGTCTGTTGATATTGAAGATATTGACAATGTTTTAAGAATAGAAGCTAATGGAAGTATCACAAAAACAGGGTTTATCAACGAATTAAAAGCAAAAGGGGTTTACTGCGAAACTTTAAGCGATTAAATAAAAACAATAGTTAACACCGTTTCATAAAAAAAGCCCAAGGTAACCTTGGGCTTTTCTGTTTTTAAAAATACCCTTAAAAAAACGCACGATACTGCATTAATCGAAAATCAAACGTCGTGAAATTTGAATTTGAAGCTTTCAACTGTTTGTATAGAGGTATACTCCCTATGGCGCGGTTAGCAGACCCTGAAGGCGAGGTTAATGAAACTGTTTTTATGGTTCTGGATGCATATGTAAACTGATGAATTCTAGTAATCTCATTTGAAATCAGGTTTAATTTCAAACTGTGTTCTTTTAAGTGTTGCCTAAAAAAATATTCAGGCCCATTTTTACTATTTCCTCCAGTAAATAAGAGGGTATCAATACTTGGGTGTTTTTGTATATAGCCTATTAAATCTCGTAACACGATATTGGTCATCCCTAGATCAGAGGCATCTATTTTTTCACGTTCACAGCTTTCAACAATATCACAAATGCCTATTTTATGTTTTATTAAAAACTGTTTTCTTTGACTTATTGCTTCTTCCGAATTGTCAAATGTCAAATTCAAATTATGAATCTTATCAAGATACAACCAAAGGGAATTGTAATAACTACCATAACAAAAATTAACGTCTTTTTCTAACAGCTCACCTATTGAAAACCTTGGAGGCGGCAGTGTCCCTACAATCAGTTTTGTGGAATCTGAATTAATAAATGGTTCATATGGATGATGATGTTTAAACATCTTTTACTTGTTTTTATGAGAAGTTTTGTTATTTTAATAATACAAAAAACCATATAAATTAAAGACTCATGGGAAAAGGTGATAAAAAATCAAAACGTGGTAAAATCAACCGAGGTACTTTTGGGGTAAGACGACCAAAAATAAAGAAAAAGCCCTCTATTGAAAACAAAATCAATATAAGTGGCAAAGCTACTCCTAAGTAAATTCAACAAACACAGCCAGTAGGTTTTATCTAATGAAAATTAATTCATTCCCTTTACTCATGGGTTCGCTAAAATGATAGCCTTCGTAATTAAACCCTTTTAAATCGTCAATAGTTTGCGCGTTTGTATCCACTGCATAGCGTGCCATGAGTCCGCGTGCTGCTTTAGCAAAAAAGGAAATCATCTTATACTCTCCTTTCTTAAAATCTTTAAAATTTGCAGTCACCACAGGTACTTTTAAGGCTTTGGCGTCAATGACTTTAAAGTATTCATTACTCGCCAGATTTAAAAATAACTCGTCTTCTTCTAACTCTTCGTTAAGTGCCTTAGTGATATCCTTTTTCCAAAATTCATATAGATTTTTGTTAACACCAACAGGCATTTTAGTTCCCATTTCTAAACGGTAAGGTTGAATTAAATCTGTCGGTTTTAATAGCCCGTATAATCCTGAAAGGATTCTTACACTATTTTGAAGTACCTCAAGTTTTTCTTCTGGAATGGTGTAAGCGTCTAAACCTCTATACACATCTCCAGCAAAAGCATACACCGCAGGCCTTGCATTAGCTGTTGTAAAAGGCAAGTGCCAAGCTTGGTTTCGCTCATAATTTAACTGACCTAAAGCATCAGAAATACTCATCAACTTAGACAAACTTTTGGCCGATTTCTTTTTAAGTAGTTTATTTAATCGTTCAGATTGCTTTAAAAACCTTGGTTCTGTGTGTCTATCTGTAGGCAATTGAGTTTCAAAATCTAAGGACTTAGCAGGCGATATTACGAGTTTCATACATTATATTTTTCTTTTCAAATGTACAATTCCTTAGTCTTTTTGAACATCTTCCTTAAATAATAATTCTAATAGAACTATAAATATTTCTAATGAACTTAGACACTTTAATCCTTGAGACTTGTTGTTAAAAATAAAAAGTCCACCTAACAAGTATCATAAATCATACTTTAATTTCTAAATACTTTTGCACTCTATTTTTTCTAATATGCAAATAACAGGTAAACGTTACTTAGATTATTCATCTTATATAAAATACACTTTTGGAGAACGTATTCAAAAAATATCCTTAAACATTGGCTTTTCTTGTCCAAATAGAGATGGTTCAAAAGGCTACGGTGGATGCACCTATTGTAATAATGAAACGTTTAACCCTGATTACTGCAAACCTCAAAAAAGTATTTCACAACAATTAGAAGAAGGTATTGATCGGTTTTCAAAAAAATATAAAACGCAGAAATATTTAGCTTATTTTCAAGCGTATACCAACACTTATACAGATATAGCGTCTTTAAAATCTATGTATGAGGAAGCCCTTCAAGTTCCAAATGTTATTGGTTTGGTTATTGGAACCCGGCCAGATTGTATTTCAGATGACATCATAGATTATTTATCAAAGCTTTCAAAAGATTTTTATGTGTCTTTAGAATTTGGTGTTGAGAGCACATTAAACAGCACATTAAAACGTGTGAATCGATGTCATACCTTTGAAGAAACTGTAGCCGCCTACCAAAAATGTAAAAACAAAGGTATTTCTCTTGGTGCCCATATTATTATGGGGCTACCAGGCGAAACTACAGCAGATTTACTAAATCACGCAAAAGCCTTAAATAAGCTCCCTATAAACACCTTAAAACTGCATCATTTACAAATAGTAAAACGCTCTATCATGGCGTATCAATACCAACGTACCCCAGAAGATTTTAACTTATTTTCTTCTGAAGACTATATAGAATTGATGGCCAAATTTGTTGGTTTACTTCGTCCTGATATCATCATAGAACGCTTTATTAGTGAAGCGCCTCTTGATTTGCTCATTGCTCCTAAATGGGATGGTCTAAAAAATTTTGAAATTGTTGCTAAAATTGACAAAACACTTACCCAACAAAACATTTGGCAAGGAAAGTATTATGAGCAAGAATTAGCATAAGCGCTTCATATTCAATCAGGAATTGTACTTCTGTTTTTCTTTTAAAGGATCCTTAAAATTATATTATCTTTATAAGTGATTCTATTTACAACACATGAAAAACATAACACTTACATACATTTTAAGCATTTGCTTCCTTTTGGCTTGTAAGCAAACTAAAGAAAACCATACCACCAATGTCCCTTTAACTACTGAACATGCTACACCTACTGCCTCCTTAAGTATTATAGGCAATTATGTTGATACCGGTTATACAAAAAGAGATCAGGGTTATGATTGGGTATCTGTATCTGTAAAAGAAGACACCAAAAACACCATTTTAATTTCTATACGCTCAAGAGCCGACAAGAAAAAGCCCACTTGTACTTTCGATGCTAAAGCTTATAAAAAAACCGACACTACTTATGAGTCTATGTATGACGGTAAAAACATCATCTATACATTTACAGATAATACTATTTTAATTTCTACGGAAAAAAAAGAAGACGAAAACTCACTTTACTTCTTTTGTTCTGGTGGAGCAACAATAGCTGGCACATACTCTAAAATAAATAACAACTTAGACCAAAATCAAATAGATAAAACGGCGTTTACAAAGCATTTAAGCTTGCAAGGTATCGGGTTTAATGTATCGTCTATCATGCAAAACAATACAAACACATTGCATGTTTATGCCTTTGGCTTAGAAGTCTCCCCGTTTGATGAAACCTTTAATATTGATGGCTTTAATGTTATAGACGTCGAGGTTGAAGATTTAGATGCAGATGGTTCACCAGAACTTCTGGTTTACCTTAAAAATGAAACACAGAATAACCAAGGTAAAGTTTTCGGGTTTTCGGTAAACAACAAAAAGTCTATGAGCATGGTTTATTTCCCTCCCACTGCTGAACAAACCAAAATAAATGAAGGTTATAGAGGGCATGACGAATTCACCCTAATTGAAACGAACCTCGCACAACGTTTTCCTGTTTATAAACCAGATGATTCTGATGCTGCTCCGTCAGGAGGTATACGTCAAATTACATACAAATTAAAAAAAGGTGAAGCCATGAAAAAATTTGAAATAGATCAGATTTCCCGATATTAAAATACATGTTGGCTAAAACACCATGACTTACTCTATATCTTGATGTTTGGCATAATTACGCCATTTTTCAACGCAGGCTTCAATATCATCAGGAACAGGTGCTTCAAATCTCATAAATTCGCCCGTTGTAGGATGTTCAAAACCCAGAGTTTTAGCATGAAGCGCTTGACGTGGTAATACTTTAAAACAGTTTTCAACAAACTGCTTGTACTTAGTAAATGTGGTTCCTTTTAAAATTTTATCACCGCCGTAACGCTCATCATTAAAAAGGGTGTGGCCAATATGTTTCATATGTACCCGTATTTGATGAGTTCTCCCTGTTTCAAGCCTGCACGATATCAAAGTAACATACCCTAAACGTTCCAGAACTTTATAATGCGTTACCGCTGGTTTTCCTCTATCGGTTTCATCTCCTAAAAAAACAGTATTTTGAAGCCTGTTTTTAGGATGACGCCCTATATTTCCTTCTACAGTACCTTCATCGGCTTCAACATTTCCCCAAACCAAAGCAACATATTCGCGTTCACTTGTTTTTTCAGCAAATTGTAATGACAAATGCATCATGGCTTGCTCAGTTTTAGCCACTACTAAAAGTCCGCTTGTATCTTTATCTATACGATGCACCAATCCTGGACGTTCACTTGAATTATTGGGTAAATTATCAAACCTATAAATCAATGCGTTTATTAATGTACCTGAGTAATTACCATGACCTGGATGCACTACCATCCCAGCAGGTTTGTTCACTACCAACAAATCATCATCTTCATAAACCACATCAAGATCAATAGCTTCACCAACTAGCAGTTGTTCATGTGTGGGGTGAGAAAATAAAACCCTGATAGAATCGTCTGGCTTTACTTTGTAATTTGACTTTACGGGCACACCATTAACAAAAATACTTCCGTTTTTTGCAGCTGCCTGAATCTTATTTCTGGTAGCATTTTCTACAAAATTCATCAAATATTTATCAATTCTAAGAGGTGCTTGCCCTTTTCCTACAACAAATGCATGATGCTCATACAAGTTGTCTTCTTCAGGTAATTGTGGGGTATAGTCATCCATAATTATGGTCGGTTACCATTACCTAATTCTAAATCAATTACAGACGTTTTTGGCAACTGGTCTCCTGGCTTTAAAACTTTACCTTTGTGCGACAATTTTAAGACAATATCCTTACCAATATTATCTACATAAGTAAGTTTTCCTACCTTAAAACCTAATGCTTCAAGGGTTGGTTTTACTTGCCTAAGCGTTCTATCTATTAGTCCGTCAGGAATATTCATTTTTCTATATCCTGAAGGATTGAGCGTTATATATATCTTTCTATTTTCCTTAACTTTTGCACCAGCCACAGGTTCTTGTTCAATCACAGAATACTTAGGATAATCTGGATTATAATTAGCCGAATCCTGAATTTTCATCACTAAGTTATTGT
Organism: Allotamlana fucoidanivorans; assembly: GCF_006265225.1. Taxonomy (GTDB): domain Bacteria; phylum Bacteroidota; class Bacteroidia; order Flavobacteriales; family Flavobacteriaceae; genus Allotamlana; species Allotamlana fucoidanivorans. Next base: position 128,310 of record NZ_VDCS01000004.1, read on the forward strand.
CGGCAAGCTCTACCTCAGCAACCTCAATAGATTTCCCTTTTAATTCGGGAACCGTCTCAAAATCGCCATGATTTGTAGACACATTTAAGTACTTCAATATCAAAAAACAGAGAACCACTAGAGCCGCAACAGCTAGTATGATTTGCTTTAAAAATGTTTTACTGGTAAGAAATTTAACAATGCTCATGTATAGATTTTTCAGTTAGGCAAATATATAAAAACAGAACTGCTTTTTCTTTTGCTATTTATATGATATTTTAGCTCACACTATTATAAATACGATTTATTATCTGTTTTAGATGGTAATAGTAAAATTGAATTAAACTTTAATGAAAAAAAATATAGCCATTATCATGGGAGGGTATTCAAGTGAGTATAAAATCTCCTTGAAAAGCGGACAGGTTGTTTACGAAACTTTAAAAGACTCAAAATACATACCGTACAAAATTCATATTTTTAAAGACAAATGGGTGTATGTTGATGAAGACGGCATGGAATTCCCTATAGACAAAAATGATTTTTCTATTAATGTAGATAGTTTTAAAACTACTTTCGACTGTGTTTTTAATGCCATTCATGGTGCCCCAGGCGAAAATGGCTTTATGCAAGGCTATTTTGAAATTTTAAACATACCAAATACAAGTTGTGACATGTATCAAGCTAGCTTAACCTTTAACAAAAGAGACCTATTAAGCGTTTTAAAACCTTATGGTATAAAAACAGCCGCTTCTTATTACCTTAATTTTGGGCAGGCGGTTGATGAACAGGCCATCATAAAAAGCGTTGGTTTACCTTGTTTTGTTAAAGCCAACAAAGCAGGTAGTAGTTTTGGTATCAGTAAAGTGTATAAAAAAGAAGCGTTACAAACCGCTATTGATGTAGCTTTTAAAGAAGATGATGAAATTATTATAGAATCTTTTTTAGACGGTATTGAAGTATCCGTTGGCGTTATTACCTATAAGGGTGCTACAAAAGTACTTCCTATTACTGAAATTGTTTCTGAAAATGATTTCTTTGATTATGAAGCGAAATATGAAGGTAAATCTAAAGAAATTACACCAGCCAGACTTACTCAAGAACAAGAAGAAAAAGTAACTAGAGAAGCTAAAAAGGTTTATGAAATACTAAAAATGAAAGGATTCAGTCGTAGTGAATTTATTTTTAAAGATGGCGAACCACACTTATTAGAAATGAACACGATTCCTGGCTTGACAAAAGAAAGTATATTACCCCAACAGGCAGCTGCAGCGAATATCTCATTATTTGAGCTTTTTGATAATGCTATTGAAGAAGCTTTAAAGTAATTTATTAGTTATCTTTGAAATAAATCACTACAAATGTTTTTCGCTCATGGCGGAAAGAAAACAAGTTTTCATGAAACGAGCATTATTTCCAGGGTCTTTTGATCCTATAACAAAAGGGCATTATGATATTATTAAACGCGGAGTAACCCTTTTTGATGAAATTATTGTAGCTATTGGTGTCAATGCCGATAAAAAATATATGTTTACATTAAAAGAACGCCAATCCTTTATTGAAAAAACATTTGCTGATGAACCCAAGGTTAAAGTCATGACTTATAAAGGACTTACGGTAGATTTCTGTAAAGACATAGGTGTTGAATTCATTTTACGCGGTTTAAGAAACCCTGCCGATTTTGAATTTGAAAAAGCCATTGCTCATACCAATAGAGACTTAGCACCCATTGAAACCGTATTTTTATTGACTTCGGCAGACACCTCTTATATTGCCTCTTCTATTGTGCGTGACGTTATAAGAAATAAGGGAGATTACACCAAGTTAGTTCCTGATAGTGTAAGAATAAAGTAAATACCAAAACATTAATGTATAAAAAAAGGTGGTTGATAAAAAACCACCTTTTTTTAATTTATAATGCTGTAATGTTATAAATCATACTCTGCTAACCCCTTGGTAAAGGCTTCGGGGTTTTCTGCCAAATGATAACGCGGATCGTCAATATCTTCAACAATTACTTCTCTAAATTTGGGGTTCGATTTATATAAAAGCACTTTACAATCTTCACTTAAATGCTTCAATTTTACTTTTTTGCCTGCCGCTTCATATTTTCCTACCAAATTGTAAATTGCCTCAATAGCCGAATGATCACTAACTCTTGATTCTACAAAATCAATTTCTACCATTTCAGGATCATTCTTTACATCAAACTTTTCATTAAAAGCTATAATAGAACCAAAAAATAAAGGCCCCCAAATTTCATAGACTTTAGTACCATCTTCACGTATGCGTTTACGAGCACGAATACGTTTGGCATTCTCCCAAGAAAACACCAAGGCACTAATAATAACACCGGCTATAACGGCAATTGCCAAATCGAATATTACCGTTAAAGAAGAAACAGCAACCAAAACAATCACATCGCTTAAAGGTATTTTATTCAATATTCTAAAACTACTCCACGCAAAGGTGCCAATAACCACCATAAACATCACACCTACCAGTGCAGCAATAGGCACTTGTTCAATAAGTCCTGAAGCAAATAAAATAAAGACCAAAAGTAGAACAGCAGCAACAATACCGGAAAGTCTTGTGCGCCCCCCTGATTTGATATTAATTAAAGATTGACCAATCATGGCACAACCACCCATACCCCCAAAGAAACCAGTAATAATATTAGCACCGCCTTGCGCCATACATTCTCTATTAGCATCCCCTCTAGTTTCTGTTAATTCATCCACTAAATTTAAGGTCATTAGCGACTCAATTAAACCAATGGCTGCAAGAATCAATGCATAAGGCCCAATAAATTTCAAAGTTTGCCAAGTAAAAGGTACCTTAGTAAAAATATCTGTTTGAAATTGAGGCAAACTACCTTTTAACCCTTCTCCACCACCATCACGAATAAAACTTCCAACGGTAGCCACATCAAATCCGCCAAAAATAACGATAGATGAAACCACTAAAATGGCAATAAGGGCTTCAGGTAACTTTTTTGTTAATTTAGGCAGTACAAACATAATACCCATAGTTAAAGCCACAAGCCCCAACATAATATACAATGGCGTTCCTGTAAACCAATTACCGTTAGCATCTTTAAACATACCTAATTGCGATAGAAAAATCACAATGGCCAGACCATTAACAAACCCCATCATTACTGGATGAGGAATTAACCTAACAAACTTTCCTAGTTTAAAAATGCCTGCCAGCATTTGAATTATACCCATTAAAATAACCGTAACAAACAAAAAGTACAATCCTAATTGTTCTTCAGGTGCTCCCATGGCATTACCTTCGGCCACTAAACTTACCATAACAACAGCAAGAGCTCCTGTTGCTCCACTAATCATACCAGGACGCCCACCAAAGATTGAAGTGATTAACCCAATCATAAAAGCCGCATAAAGTCCAACTAAAGGATCTACACCTGCCACGAAGGCAAAAGCTACGGCTTCTGGCACTAAGGCTAAAGCAACAGTAATCCCACTTAATATATCATTCTTGGCATTTGCAGCGCGTTTTCTTATAAATTCAGTCATGGTTTTTTATTGAAGGTGCAAAATTACAGTTAATATATTGATCTGCAAGTAGAACAATTATAATTAACCCAAAGCCTATCGAAATCGTTTGAAAAATCAAAAAAACCACACGAAAAAATCTTATTGTTAGAGCTAGCGCAATAAGAACTTAAATTAAGTACTTCGTTAAACTAACAACTTAATATTGGCATATGAATTTTTAAGAGCCTCATTTGCTTCTTCATGATTCAACCAAGCTACTTTGGTAATACCTTCGTTCTCTTGTGCAGTCAAAGTACCACTGAACTTGGTTTTCATTTCAAACCAATAAGTGATTTTTATTTTATATCTACCATTCCTTTTAAAAATATGATAAGTGACGTCCAATGGTTTTGTAATTTTCAATCCAGAAACTCCTGTTTCCTCAGTTACCTCGCGTATGGCTGTTTCTTCAATACTTTCTTTTTTTTCAGCTTTCCCTTTAGGCAAATCCCATTTATCGTTTCTGTAAATGAAAAGAATTTTACCTTCTGCATTATAAACCTTTCCGCCACCCGCGATAACATTTGGTAACTTTTTTAAAAATTTTTTAAGAAGTTTATCTTCATTTTTATGAATTAGCCGTACTTCTGCTAATGAAGTATTATTCAACCGTCGGATAACTTTAGGCATATTTACCGTGCTTAACAGGTAATTCTTAAAGTTTATTTCCTCTTCTATACTGGTAGTCAATACAATAGGTTTGTCCCCAACAAAAACTCTATGCATAGGCAAATGAATTTATACTCGGGTAAAAATATCATTTTTAAATTGAGAAAAGACAATGTTGAAAAATTTATTTTAAATGTAGTATAGTCTATACAATTACAATTAAATTTGTACAAAATTCTGCAACTATGATTTTTAACAAAGATACAGCAAAAAAAACCGCTGAAGTTTTACTTCAAATCAATGCTATAAAATTAAGTCCTAACGCCCCTTTTACTTGGGCTTCTGGCTGGAAATCACCCATTTACTGTGACAATAGAATTGTACTCTCTTTTCCAACAATTAGAAATTACATTAGAGAAACTATGGGTAAACAGATAGAAAAAAATTATGGCAAACCTGATGCCATTGCTGGCGTAGCTACGGGTGCTATTGGCATAGGCATGCTGGTTGCCGAGTATTTAGGGCTACCCTTTGTTTATGTTAGACCCGATGCTAAAGGTCATGGAAGAAAAAATCAAATTGAAGGCTTTATTGAAAGCGGACAAAACGTTGTGGTTGTTGAAGATTTAATTAGCACTGGAAAAAGCAGTTTAAATGCCGTAAAAGCCTTAAAAGAAGCCAATGTTAATGTAAAGGGCATGGTGGCTATATTCACATACGGTTTTAAAGTTGCCACAGAAAACTTTGAAAGCGCCAATGTAAGACTTCAAACCTTAAGCAATTATGAAACATTGTTAGAACAAGCCTTACAAACCAACTACATTACAGAAAAAGAGCTTGAAACTTTGTCTGAATGGAACGCAAACCCTAGTGAATGGAACGCTATTTGATAAGCAACAAGTAATTATCCATTAACAGTACGCGAAATAAAATATATTCATATGAATTTAGAATCTCCAAAAGTAAGTGTTAGGAAATCGCCTGAAACTATTTTCAATTTTCTTTCTGAAGTTAAAAACTTTGAAGCTTTAATGCCCGAAAACATAAGTAAGTTTGAAGTTTTAAGCGAAGACACTTTTGTGTTTGCATTAAAAGGCATGCCTGAAATTGTCTTAAAAAAGAAAGAAGTTACACCGCCCAACAACATAGTATTGGGGGCCGCGGGCGGAAAAATTGATTTCACTTTAGTTGGCACTATTGATGAAACAAGCCCAAATACCAGCGAGGTTCAATTGAGCTTCTCTGGTGATTTTAATCCGATGATGGCTATGATGATTAAAGGCCCTATTTCAAAATTCATTGAAACTCTGGCTACAAATATTCCTAATGCCCTTTAATACAAAAGGGTAACTTCTTTTAAACTGAAGGTTTTAACAATATTATCTTCCAAAAGAAGTTTTAGTTCACCAGTATTTGTTACCCCTTGAATATACGCAGAAAACAATACACCTTCTTCATTGGTAAATGTAGAAGGTTTGTTTTTTCTAAATAAATACGACTCATATTCTGCTTTCAATGCATGGATAGCTCCAGATTGTAATATTGAAAAATACTTTTTTAAATACCCTAAAAGGGTGACTGTAAGTTCTTCAAGATTATAAGTGGTTCCTGTAAGTAGTTTTAAAGAAGAGGCTTTAGGCAAATGGTTAAATGTAGTTTGGTTTACATTTAACCCTATACCAATAATAGAAGCATCTATTTGGTTATGCTTTATGACATTTTCAATTAAAACACCACAAATCTTCATTTGTTCTGACAAAATGTCGTTCGGCCATTTTATCTGCAATTTTGGTATTGAAAAAGCTTCTAAACTCTTAATAATGGCTAAAGCTACTACCATACTTACGTAAAAAGACTTATCCATGGTGTAGACTGAAAAGGTCTTTAAAATACTACACGTAAGGTTTTTAGAAGATTCAGATTCCCATACGGTACCCATTTGCCCCCTTCCTTTGGTTTGAAGCTTAGCAAGCACACACGTATAATCTTCAGTTGCTTCATTCGCATAAAGCTGCCTTAAATAACTATTCGTAGAATCAATGGCATCAAGTTTGATTAACCGCATTATATTGTTGATATTACTCAATAAAATCTTATTAGAATTTTTAAAGTGTAAAGAAGCAAAAAAATAATAACTTTGCACAAATTAAATAAATTTAATGGCGAAAGAAAAAATCAGCGCAGACCAATTAATATCGGTTATTATTAGTGGGATTGAGGATGTTAAAGGAAAAGAAATTAATATCCTAGATTTAAGAGAAATTGAAAACACGGTTTGCGATTACTTTATTATTTGCGAAGGAACTTCAAATACGCAGGTAAACGCTATAGTTAATTCCATTCAAAAGAAAGTAAGTAAAGAGCTTAAAGATCACCCATGGCACACTGAAGGGGTTGATAATGCTGAATGGATATTAATTGATTACGTTAATGTTGTGGTTCACGTTTTCCAAAAACACGTTAGAGAATTTTATGACATAGAGAGTCTTTGGGGGGATGCAAAAACAACTGTAATAGAAACTAGTTACTAAAAAAACAAATGGCAAACGATAAGAAAAACATAAAGGACAAAAAACCAAAATTTAGTCCGTACTGGATATACGGTATTCTAATAGCTCTATTTTTAGGCTTTCAACTATTTAGTAGCGGGGATTACCAAAATGGCAATCTAACTACACCTTCCGATTTCTTTAAATATTTGGAAGAAGGTGATGTTGAACGTGTTGATATTATAAAAAATACACGAGTAGCCAAAGTCTACTTAACAAAAGATGCAGAAACTAAAGAGGTGCATAAAAACTCAAAGCCACAAACCTTTGCGCTCTCTACCACAAGATTACCAAACTATAAGTTTGAGTTTGGTGATTTGCAGAATTTTGAAAATAAACTTAATGACGTTATTAAAGATCTATCAGACAAACCAACGGTAACCTTTGATACAGAAACGAATGATTGGGGAAATTTACTCATGGGTATCCTCCCTTTTATTTTACTCATTGGCGTATGGATTTTTATAATGAGACGCATGTCTGGTGGTGCTGGAGGTGGTGCTGGAGGGCAAATATTTAATATCGGAAAATCAAAAGCTAAACTTTTTGACCAAAATACCGAAGTAAAAACAAGTTTTAAAGATGTTGCTGGTCTTGAAGGAGCCAAAGAAGAGGTTCAAGAAATTGTTGATTTCTTAAAATACCCTGAAAAATATACCACTTTAGGAGGTAAAATTCCAAAAGGTGCGCTTCTTGTAGGCCCTCCAGGAACGGGAAAAACATTATTAGCAAAAGCCGTTGCTGGTGAAGCAAAAGTACCGTTCTTCTCTTTATCTGGTTCAGATTTTGTTGAAATGTTCGTTGGTGTAGGAGCTTCGCGTGTTAGAGATTTATTTAAGCAGGCTAAAGAAAAATCACCTTCTATCATTTTTATTGATGAAATTGATGCCATCGGTAGAGCCAGAGGCAAAAATGCCATGTCTGGAAGTAACGATGAGCGCGAAAACACCCTAAACCAGTTATTGACTGAAATGGATGGTTTTGGTACAAACACCAATGTTATTGTATTAGCAGCAACCAACCGAGCGGATATTTTAGACAAAGCTTTAATGCGTGCTGGACGTTTTGACCGACAAATATTTGTTGATTTGCCAGACGTAAGAGAACGTAAGGAAATTTTTGAAGTACATTTAAGACCTCTTAAGAAAGCAGAGAATCTAGATTTAGATTTCCTATCAAAACAAACGCCTGGATTTTCTGGTGCCGATATTGCCAACGTGTGTAATGAAGCGGCTTTAATTGCAGCGAGAAATGGTAAAAAAGCTGTTGACAAACAAGATTTCCTTGATGCCGTTGATAGAATTATTGGTGGTTTAGAAAAGAAAAATAAAATTATTACGCCAAGCGAAAAGAAAGCTGTGGCCTATCATGAAGCAGGACACGCCACCGTTAGCTGGATGCTAGAACACGCTGCGCCTCTTGTAAAAGTAACTATTGTGCCTCGAGGACGTTCATTGGGTGCTGCTTGGTATTTACCAGAAGAACGCCTCATTGTAAGACCAGAACAAATGCTCGATGAAATGTGTGCGGCTTTAGGTGGTCGTGCGGCTGAGAAAGTGATTTTTGACAAAATTTCAACTGGTGCATTAAGTGACTTAGAAAAAGTAACCAAACAAGCTCGTGCTATGGTAACTGTTTATGGGTTAAGTGACAAGATTGGTAATTTAACCTATTACGATTCTTCTGGGCAAAATGAATTCGGGTTTTCTAAACCATATAGTGAAGAAACCGCTGAGCTCATTGATAAAGAAATATCTAGAATAATAGAAGAACAATATGTTCGCGCCGTTAAACTTCTTGAAGAAAACAAAGATAAACTTACTGAACTTGCTGAAGTTTTATTGGAAAAAGAAGTTATTTTTAAAGATAACTTAGAGAAAATATTTGGAAAAAGAGCCTTTTCAAAAGAATTACCTATAAATTCAGTAAAACAAGAAAATAATAATCAAGAAATAAAAGGTACAAACGAAGAAGAATAAATTAAATTAAGGTATTCTACTAATGATATAGTAAAAATCTTGAATTAGTCGTAAGGTTAGTTTAAGATTTTTTATATTTGATGTAGTTCGACATGATTTCTGACAATAGCATTTACTAAATGAGTCTTTTTAGAAAACTTTTTGGTTCAAAATCTGACAAATCAGGCGAAGAATTAAAATCCGATGACAGAGGCAAATACATGCCAGAAATAAAGCTGCCAATAGACGAGAGATTTACAATAAATTTTAAAGCTAATGGTGGTAAGTTCTTGTATTGTGAAAATATAGATGAAGTTTTTGAAAACCTAAATTACATTTTACAAGAAAACGATTGGCAGGCTGAGAAAGCTTTTCTGTTAGATTCTGATTTAGAAGCCAAATTTAAAAATAGTGGCATATTACCTTCAAAAAAACTTAATCAATCCACCTATTTTCTAACAACCTGTGAAAATCTTATAGCTAATGATGGCTCTTTGCTCATTTCATCAAAACAAATTTTTGAAAAAAAATTACCTGAATTACCGTTTAACTTTGTAGTATTTGCTACAACCAGTCAAATTGTTGAAAATATTGGCGAAGGTTTAAGAGGCATTAAATCTAAAAACAAACAGCAAATTCCTACCAATATCACCACAATAAAGCATTTTAAATCTAGCGATGAAAAAGATTTTTTAAGCTATGGAAGCAGTGCTAAAAATCTTTACCTACTCCTTTTAGAAGACTTATAGGATGAAAGAAACGCTTGTTCGATCATTATCAGGGTTGCTCTACGTTGCATTACTTATTGTTTGCTTGTGTTTTGAACAGCTTTTAATTCTTTTATTCTTTGTATTTGGTTTAATTTGCATGGCCGAATTCAATAAGCTTATTCAGTTAAAAAGTTATATCCCTTATATAATTTTTATTACTTTATATATTGTTTTTGGATACTGGCATGCGGTTCTTGACACCTCGAAAGGCCTCAATGAATTCACTCAAATTTTAATGGTTTTATCCATTTTTGTTGAATTATTTTTAATCAAAGATTTATTTTCAGAAAAAACAATACCGCTTTTTTCAACCAAAAGATTCTTACTCACTACCTTCTATCTATCAAGTGCGTTTGTATTCTTAATTTTGATAGCTAATTACTATAAAGATTATAACCCAAATATTCTGTTGGGGTCTTTTATTTTAGTTTGGGTAAACGATTCTTTTGCTTACCTAGTTGGGAAAAACTTTGGTAAACAAAAACTTTTTGAAATTATTTCTCCCAAAAAAACCGTAGAGGGATTCTTAGGCGGACTATTCTTTTCATGTATTGCGAGCTATTTTATTGCTACCTTTACCGAAACATTAAACTCCACCAATTGGCTCATATTAAGTATTATTATTAGTGTATTTGGTACGTTAGGAGATTTAATAGAATCAAAGTTTAAACGTCAGGCTGGCGTTAAAGATAGTGGTGTCATCATGCCTGGGCATGGTGGCTTATTAGACAGGTTAGATAGTATTATTTTTGCTGCTCCTTTTGTATATTTATTTTTAAGAATTTTAAATTATGTTTCATAAAGAAGGCTATAAAATCATTTTAATAACATTTGTTTTTGTTGTTGGGTGCTTTTTATTAATTGATAATGTTGTTCAAATAACATGGTTGAGAACCTCAATCATGATTTTACTATTGTTTTTCTTAGTCATGATTTTACAGTTCTTTAGAAATCCTAAGCGTCATACTAAATTAAATGATCATCAGGTTATTTCGCCTGTTGATGGCAAAGTAGTAGTCATTGAAGAAGTTTTTGAAAAAGAATATTTCAAAGAAAAAAGATTACAAGTAAGTGTATTTATGTCTCCAGTAAATGTGCATGTTACCCGTTATCCTATTGGAGGTAATGTTATTTTTAGTAAATACCATCCAGGAAAATATTTAGTAGCATGGCACCCCAAAGCCAGCGAAGAGAATGAGCGAACCACTGTAGTTGTAGAAAACCCAACCTATGGAAAGGTTTTACACAGGCAAATTGCTGGAGCCTTAGCTAAACGCATTGTTAATTATGCAAAAGTAAATGATAAGGCTATACAGGGTGCTGATTCTGGTTTTATAAAATTTGGGTCGAGAGTTGATTTATTTTTACCTCTTGACACGAATATTAAAGTACAACTCAATCAAAAAGTAAGAGGAGGCGAAACAGTAATTGCAGAAAAGTAATGGGCAAGTCTAAATTAGATATAGAGTTTGAACAAGCTGTTGAAAGAGTTAATGCGCATAAAGACCCCTTTCCTGCAGATACGCTTTTAAAACTTTATGCCTACTACAAAAAGGCAACCAATGATTATGGCAAACCGAGAAGCAAAAAACCTATAATAAATGCTTTCAAAACAAACGCTCTTTTTCAAGCAAAAGGTATTTCAGAAAAAGAAGCCAAGCAATCCTATATTGATTTGGTAAATAATTATTTTTTATATAGAAATTAAAACACCTTTTAGCACATAATGAAAAAAACAATTGCACAAGCAATCCTTTTTACCTCTTTCTTTTTCATTTCCATATCCTTTTGCGTTGCGCAAGCTTATGAGCTATCACTTGATAACCGTCCTATATTTTCAGCAAAAAAAACCACTAATAAAATTACCGTTGATGGTTTAGCTGACGAAAAAGATTGGCAAAAAACAGAAGCAAGAACATTAAATTATTTTTATTTAACCCAACAACCATATGACAAACAGAAAACTACGTTTAGAATGCTTTGGGATGATGAGACTTTGTATTTATTGTTTGAATGTGAAGACAAATATTTAACATCCTCTGAAAAAGAAAGAGATGGCGAACCTTATTTAGATGATTGTGCCGAGTTTTTTGTTATTCCTGCTCCTAAAAGTACTATAGCTCATTTTTGTTTTGAAATTAATTTATACGAAACTAAAAATGACGTGCTATATATAAACAATTTTTATGAAAATCAAGACACAGCAATAAAAGCTTACAACCCGAATTACCAAGTAAAAGTGACCTATGAGGGCACTATGAATAATAATGATGATGTTGATAATGGATGGATTATGGAACTAGCCATTCCTATAAAAGCGCTGAGTAGAACTTCTGAACTCTACCCTATAAAAACAGGAACACGATGGGCATTTACAGCGCTTAGACAAGAACGCAATGAACTTGAAATAGGAAGACGCGTTATCTCTACAATTTTCCCCATTGAAGATATTTCAAAAAAAGTACATCAACCAAACACCTTTGGGATTGTTGAATTTATAGATTAAAGCACGCCATACTTTATTGAAACACAACTTATTTCACATGTAAATTTCGTGGCTTAACGTGTAAAATGTGTCACTCTACTTTAAATTTCATCCAATAGTTTTACTTTGTTTTTAATTTAGCGTTGAAGTTAATATTTAACCAGATAAACTATAAACATTAAAATAAATAAACATGACAAAAAATAGTATAATAATCGGTTTATGTCTGTTCTTTGTTCTAAATATTACGTTTGCTCAAGATAAAACAACGGTAACCGCAAAGAACGATGAGATTAGTAAAAATTTAGACTTAGAAGCCGTAGCTTCTGTTTTTGGAGAATCAAAAGATTTAGAAGATTTTGAAAAAAAATTAAATGATCCCAAAACGCAAATCTCTAACCTAGATCTTAATAACGATGGTGAGGTAGACTACCTTAGAGTTATAGACAACTCAAAAGGTAAAACACATGTAGTTACCATACAAGCTGTAATAGGGAAAGATAAATATCAAGATGTTGCGGTAATTGATGTTGAAAAAGACAGTAAAGGAGACACAAAAATACAAGTAGTAGGTGATGTACAAATGTATGGAAACAACTACATTATAGAGCCTGTTTATGTGCACCCGCCAATCATCTCAGTATGGTTCTGGGGGCCTTATTACAGACCGTGGTATTCTCCGTTCTATTGGGGTTATTACCCACCTTACTACCGTCCTTGGCGACCTTACCCTATTCATTTGTATAGAAGAAATGTTAATGTACATATCAACGTAAAAAATACATATAGACATACGGATGTACGACGCAGTAGAGATGCTGTTAAAATTCAAAAACAAAATAGAAGAGCAGATCATTCAAAAACAAAAGATGTAGTAAGACCCGATAAAGCAACGGGGAAACCTGTGCAAAAGGATTGGAAACCTCAAAACGGAAATAAAGGTAATAAGGTAACGGTGCCTTCTACGCGTCCGGCCCAAAAACCTCAACAACAACCATCCGTGAGACCAACACAGCCTACACCAAGACCTGCTCCTGCTGTTCGGCCAGCACCAAGACCAATGCCTAGACCTACGCCTGCACCAAGACCGGCTCCAAGACCTACACCGCGGCCTAGTGCACGACGTTAAAATATAATATAAAACATGGATTGAATAAAAAAGCCTTGACACATTATTTTTAGTCAAGGCTTTTTTATTTAATATAAAGAATTGTTATAAAACTTACTTTAAACTAGACAAACTAGATTTTAGAGTTTCAATCTTAGCCAAAGCGTCAGCTTCTTTTTTCTTTTCAATCGCTACCACCTGCTCTGGCGCATTATTTACAAAACGATCATTTGACAGCTTCTTTTGAATAGATTTTAAGAACCCTTCTGTATACGTTAACTCCTCCGATAACTTTTTAACCTCTGCTTCAACATCAACCGCTCCTACCATTGGAATAAAATACTCATTAGCTTTTACCCGAAACGTTAAAGCACCTTCTACCTGTGAGCTTGTATACTGGATAGCTTCCAGATTTCCTAATTTTGAAATCACACCATCAAAGGTATTTTGAGTGTTTTCATTATTTATTACAGAAAAACCAATAACTTCTTTAAATGCAATATTTTTTTGTTTTCTAATATTTCTAATACCTGAAATCACTTCAGAGGCAAAATCAAATTCAGAAATAAGTGCTGTATCTATTTCGGTACGCACCTTAGGCCAAGATGCTACTATTAAAGCTTCTTCTGGTGCTCTTTCTGAAATATACTGCCAAATTTCTTCCGTTAAAAATGGCATAAACGGATGCAAAATTTTCAGATTGTTTTCAAAAGCAGTAATTACCTCATTATAGGTTTTTGCATCGATTGGTTTTTGGTATGCAGGTTTTATAATTTCTAATAACCATGACGAAAAATCGTCCATAATTAGTTTATAAATAGTCATTAATGCATCACTCAGGCGGTATTTGCTAAAATGATCTTCAATATCTAGAAGCGCTCTTTGAAACTTTGCTTCGTACCATTCTAAACCTATTTTTGAGGTTTCAGGTTGGTCTATACTGCTATCAACATCCCACCCTTTTATCAATCGGAAAGCATTCCATATTTTATTAGCAAATCCTTTTCCTTGTTGACAAAGCGCTTCATCAAACAACAAATCATTACCCGCCGCAGAGCTTAACAATAACCCCACACGAACCCCATCTGCGCCATACGCCTCAATAAGTTTCAAAGCATCAGGAGAATTTCCTAATGACTTACTCATTTTACGACGCTGCTTATCACGAACTAATCCTGTTAAGTACACATTATTAAAGGGTCTTTCGCCCTTATACTCATAACCAGCAATAATCATTCTAGCTACCCAGAAAAATAAAATATCAGGGCCAGTAACCAAATCGTTTGTTGGGTAATAATAATTGATTTCTTCATTTTCAGGATGTCTAATGCCATCAAAAACACTCATGGGCCACAACCATGATGAGAACCAAGTATCTAATGCATCTTTGTCTTGGGTTAAGTCTTCAATAGTTAATTGCGTGTTACCTGTTTTATCCTTAGCTTTTTGGAGTGCTTCCTCAATGTTCTTGGCTACAACAAAGTCTTCTTTTCCATCTCCATAATAATACGCTGGAATTTGTTGACCCCACATCAATTGACGAGAAATATTCCAATCGCGAATATTCTCCATCCAATGCCTGTAAGTGTTCTCAAACTTTTTGGGAAAAAGTTTAATATCATCATCTTTTAAAACAGCTTTTATCGCTGGCTTTACTAAATCTTCCATTTTTAAAAACCACTGATCACTTAAACGTGGTTCTATAACAGCCTTAGTTCTTTCAGAAGTTCCTACTTTATTTGTATACGTTTCTGTTTTTAAAAGAATGCCTTTTTCTTCAAGTTCTTTAGCTATTTCTTTTCTAACAACAAACCGGTCTTTACCTACATAATGGAGGCCAAAACTATTTAATGAGGCATCTTCATTAAATATATCAACCACTTCTAGATGATGTTTATCGCCTAAAACTTTATCGTTTTCATCATGGGCTGGTGTAACTTTTAAACACCCTGTACCAAATTCCATATCTACATAGTCATCTTCAATAATTGGAATGACACGGTTACAGATAGGTACAATAGCCTTCTTTCCTTTTAAATGAGAGAAACGTTCGTCATTAGGATTAATACAAATAGCCGTATCACCAAAAATCGTTTCAGGACGTGTTGTTGCAATGGTTAATGTATGATCACTTTCTTCTATTTGGTATTGTAAATAATACAAATTCCCTTGTCGCTCCTCATAGATCACTTCTTCATCAGACAATGTTGTTTTAGCTTCTGGATCCCAATTTACCATACGATAGCCTCGGTAAATTAATCCTTTTTCATATAAATCTACAAAAACCTTGATAACGGCTTCACTCATATCATCATCCATGGTGAATTTGGTTCTATCCCAATCGCATGAGCAACCAAGCTTTTTTAATTGTTCTAGAATAACTCCACCATATTCATGTGTCCAGTCCCAAGCATGCTTTAAAAATTCATCACGAGACAAATCATTTTTATCAATACCTTGTTCTTTCAACTTTGCCACCACTTTAGCTTCTGTTGCAATTGATGCATGATCTGTTCCTGGCACCCAACAAGCATTTTTACCCATCAAACGTGCTCGTCTTATTAATACGTCCTGAATCGTATTATTGAGCATATGCCCCATGTGCAGCACACCTGTTACATTTGGTGGTGGAATAACTATAGTATAAGGCTCTCTTTCATCGGGTTCTGAATGAAAATAATTATGTGTCATCCAGTAGTCATACCACTTACTTTCTACCTGACTGGCATCATATTTTGATGGAATTTCCATGCTTTGGAATAATTTTTGAATGTGAGGTGCAAAAGTACTTATATTTCTTGTTTATATAAAACAATATTTGAGCTGATAGAAATTAAAAAAGTGACACTTTAACAGTTTTTAAACAAATGAAATTAATGACAATGTGTACTTTTGAAGCATCAGTACGCTTTAACAACAATGTATTACAGCCAATATTTTTGCAGATTGCAGAAAAAGTAAGTATGTTTGATATGATCTTAAACCCAAATTCTACATGCTCGTAATTAGATTGAGCATTTTTAATTGAACAAATTTTGAACTTAAAAAATAAATTATGAAACAATTATTTACAATTTTATTCATAGGTTTAGTTAACCTATCCTTAAGCGCCCAAGCAAAAATTGATTTTAAAACAACTACGATTGATTATGGAACAATTGAAAAGGGTGCCAACGGTGTAAGAGTTTTTGAATTTACAAACACAGGTAACGAACCTTTAATCATATCTAAAGTAACGTCAAGCTGTGGTTGTACGATTCCTAAAAAACCAAAAGACCCCATTTTACCTGGTAAAACAGGCGAAATTGAAGTTAAATATGATACAAATAGAGTTAATCCTATTAGAAAAACTATTACAGTAATTTCAAACGCTGAAACTCCAACCGTAGCATTGAAAATTAAAGGAGAAGTTATTGACCCAAGTAAAGTTAATATGCTTGAAAAAAAGACAAAAAGCGTTATGCAAAATTAAAAACATGGTGCTTTAAAAACACTCAATAAGGTCTAGCTTTTGGCTAGGCCTTTTTTTATAAAACCAATTAGTTTTACAAAGATCAGCGCCAAAACACCTACCAACAACCCTACAATAAAATCTCTCATAAATCTTGGTATGCTTTCTAAGAAATGATGCAAAAACCCAAGATTATGCACAAAAATACCCCCTGAAACAAGTAACAAAGCAATAGTCCCAATAACAGAAAGCCCTTTAATAACCCATGGTAAAGTTCTTATCAACAAACTACCTATTATATGGGTAAAGCTTTTTTTATTAGCGTTTAAACCAACTAATTTCAATCCAAAATCATCCATTCTAACAATCAACGCCACGATACCATACACCCCAATAGTTGCAACCATAGCAACAATGGAGACCACAAGTATTTGAAACAAAATGGGCTTACCTATAACGGTACCTAAAGCTATGATAACAATCTCAACAGATAAAATAAAATCGGTAAAAATGGCCGACTTTATTTTCTCTTGTTCTGTTACTTCACTCGCTTCATCCTTAAAATCTTCTAATTTGTTAATTGTTTCAACTTCATTTTTTTTAGACGTGTGGGGTACTAAAGCATGATATATTTTTTCTGCACCTTCAAATGCGAGATAAATGGCTCCTAAAATAAGTGCCAAAGTAACCCCCCATGGAGCAAAAGCACTGAGTAAAAAAGCAATAGGTAAAATAATAAGCTTATTAAGTGCAGATCCTTTGGTAATAGCCCATAGTACCGGAAGCTCTCGAGAAGACACAAAGCCTGTGGCCTTTTCAGCATTAACGGCTAAATCATCTCCTAAAATTCCTGCTGTTTTTTTAGTAGAAATTTTACTCATTACCACAACATCATCCATTAACGTGGCAATATCATCTAAAAGTGCAAAAAATCCTGATGCCATTTTTTTTATTTTGAAGTTGACTTATCTAAAACTGATAACAAAATATACAATACAATAATAAAAGGAACGGCAGCAAATTGCAATACAATAAGCATTACCAAACTTAATATTAAAAAGATGTAGCGTATGGCGTTTGCTTTAAAACTAAAATCTTTAAACTTTAAGGCAAAAAGTTTAATTTTTGAATTCAACAGGTAACAACTTAAAATGGTCACCGCTATTAAAAACCATTTATTAAGAATGACTGCATTTATAACGTCATTATCTTGAAATTCTAAAATAAGTGGTAATGATAAAATAAGTAATGCATTGGCAGGTGTTGGCAAACCTTTAAAATAGGTTTGTTGCTCATCATCAATATTAAATTTAGCCAGACGATATGCTGACGCCAAAGTAATGAATAGCCCGAATAAAGGCAACAATGAAGCGGGTGTAATGCCAGAAAAACCATTGCCAGACCATCCATTAGAACTATTTAAAACCACTCTGTCCAAGGAAAGCACTAAGAGTTTGTACATGACCAATCCTGGCACCAATCCACTGGTAACTACGTCGGCCAAAGAATCTAACTGCAAGCCCAATTCACTTTGAACCTTTAGTTTTCTTGCTGCAAAACCATCAAAAAAATCGAAAAATATCCCTAAAAACACAAATATAGCCGCCGTAAGCAGATTATTATTAACCGTAAAAATCACCGCTATACTTCCACAGAATAAATTTAACAATGTTATCGCATTAGGAATATGTTGCTTCATATTTTACCTTTTTTTTGTAAAAGTAACAAACAATTACAGTCTAATACAAGTATTAAACAATATCTATATAAAATTGAAGTTTATAGGTTGATAAATAATGTGCATCTTTGTAAAAAATTCGCGATTGAGAGCTTACTTAACCACTTTTTTTTGCGCCTTATCATTAACCATGTTTAGTCAAACTGTTAGAAAGTACTCTAATGAGTTTATGAACATTGGTGTTGATGCGGCGGCATTAAGTATGAGTAGTGCTGTTACGGCACACACATCGGATGTTAATGCGGCGTATTGGAATCCTGCTGGTTTAATCAAACTTGAGGACAATCAGTTGGCACTTATGCACTCCAGTTATTTTGCCAATATAGCTAATTATGATTATGCCGCATTTGCCATGCCTCTTGATGATAGAAGCGCGGTAGGTTTCTCTCTAATTAGATTTGCTGTTGACGACATTTTAAACACCACGCAACTCATTGATGAACAAGGCAATATAAACTACGATAGAATAAGTTTATTTTCAACAGCCGATTACGGACTCACCTTTTCATATGCCCGAAGTTTGCCTGTGCAAGGTCTCAACTATGGTATAAACGCAAAGGTTATTCGCCGTATCATTGGAAAATTTGCCACCTCTTGGGGGTTTGGTTTTGACGTAGGATTACAATTTGAAACGTCAAATGATTGGAAATTTGGTATCATGGCAAGAGATATTACTACAACTTTCAATACTTGGGCCATTGATGAAGAAGCTTTCCAAGATATTAGAGATGCCGTTGCAGGTCAAAATCAAGAACTGCCTGAAACAACTGAAATTACTATTCCAAAATTACAGGTAGGTATTTCTAAATTGGTTGACTTTCACTACGACTATACTTTACTTACATCGGTAAACCTGAACATGCGTTTTTCACAAACTAATGATATCATATCTACATCTTTTGTGAGTATAAATCCAGCAGTAGGTTTTGAGTTTGGATATACCGACCTTGTATTTTTAAGAGCAGGTATGGGAAATTTTCAAAACGAGTTGCAGCTTGATAACTCAGAACAACTTAGCTTTCAACCCAGTTTTGGCTTAGGTTTTAAATACAATGGTATTCAAATAGATTATGCTTTTACCGATATTGGTGATCAAAGTGTAGCGTTATATTCGAATGTGTTTTCCTTAAAACTTGATTTTAGTATTTTTAGATAATGCAAAAAACACTCAAACTTTTTTTTATTTTTTTGTGCTTCACTAGTTACGCGCAAGACATTATTTTATCTGAACAAGCAAAAATTAGTGTGTTAACCATTGCGCCTGGTACATCTCTTAACGATGCCTTTGGACATAATGCTTTCAGAATTCAAGATCCAAGTATTAATCTTGATAAAACCTATGACTACGGTAGGTTTGATTTTGAAGCGCCTAATTTTTACTTGAATTTTGCTAAAGGAAAACTAAACTATGCTTTAGGACAAAGCAATTTTTACGACTTTTTAAGATTTTACATATATCAGAACAGAACAGTTGAAGAACAGGTTTTAAATTTGTCGCAAAGCGAAAAACAGCAATTATATGATTTTTTAATCAACAATTACAAGCCAGAAAACAGAAACTATTTGTACGACTTTTTCTTTGACAACTGTGCCACAAAAATTAAAGACGTAGTAAATCATACGCTAAATAATCAGATACATTTTGAAACACCTGACACTTTTGAAAATGCCTCTTTTAGAGCCCTCATTCAAAACAACTTAAATAGAAACTCGTGGGGTAGTTTAGGTATTGATATCGCTTTAGGTTCTGTAATTGATAAAACAGCTCCTGCTGAAGATCATATGTTTTTACCTAAAAACATCTACAGTTTTTTTAATAAAGCAACACTAAAAACTACAAACCAAGCTTTAGTAAAACAAAGTTCCGTTTTATACAAACAAAAAGACACCACAAAATCAAGTGCCTTTTTCACCAGCCCTCTTTTCATTTTAGGCATTGTTAGCTTACTTATTATTTTTGTTACCTATAAGGATTACAGAAACCAATCGCAAAGTAAATGGCTTGACATTGCACTCTTTGCTATTACAGGAATCATTGGTGTTTTATTATTGTTACTCTGGTTTGCTACCAACCATACAGGTACCCACCAAAACTATAATTTATTATGGGCCTTTGCATTAAACCTAGTTGTTATTGGGCAATTATATAAAACCAAAGTGAGTGCCTGGTTTATTAGGTATATTAAACTACTCGTTATTCTTTTATGTTTGTTAACCTTACACTGGATTATTGGTGTTCAGGTGTTTGCCATTGGACTAATTCCACTTATGATGGCATTATTTATTCGATATATCTATTTGGTTTACCATTATACGCATTAAATTACTGCCCCCTAAAGAAGATAATAGTACTCAAAGTTTTAATAATAATATTTAAATCAAGCATAAAACCTCGATGCTTTATATAGAATAGATCATACTGCAACTTTAGTAAACTATCATCTACCGAAGAACCATATCTTGTTTTTACCTGTGCCCAGCCTGTTAGTCCAGGCTTAACCATGTGGCGCGTTTCATAAAATGGGAGCATTTTTGATAGCTCCTTTACAAAATAAGGGCGTTCTGGTCTGGGGCCAATAAGACTCATATCCCCCTTTAAAACGTTAATAAATTGAGGAACTTCATCAAATCTGGAATGGCGTAAAAATTTACCAAAAGGGGTTATTCGAACATCGCCTTTAGTTGACCACACCGCTCCTGATTTTTCGGCATCCACAATCATGGTTCTGTACTTGATGATTTTAAAAATTTTACCATTTTTTCCAACACGTTCTTGAGAATACAAAAGCGGCCCTCTATTACCAATGAGGTTACCTAATACGACAAACGGTACAAACATCAAACCGATTAAAATACCAAGAAATGAAAATACGATATCAAATAATCGATGAAAAAATCTGTACAAACGGTTTTGATTACTTCTACTAAACGGAAAATATCTATAAAAATCTTTACCCACAAACTGAACAGGAACACTAAGAGTCATATCCTCATAAACCTGCGTATATTCGTTTATAGGAAACCCTTTTTCCAATAATCTTAAAAGTGTATAATAAATTTCTGAAGTGATAGAATCTGAATTGTAACTCGCAATAACGATTTCAGAAATGCCCTGTTTTTCAATCACTTCTTCTATTTGTTTTATAGAATATTCTGGTACATCGGTAGTTTTATAGGTGCCCTGCAAACGATTATCACAATTAACAAAACCCACAATTTTATAATTAGGATCTGCTTTTTTAAAAGCTTCTAAAATCGTTTCCATATTTGATGTTTCCCCAATCACCAAAACACTTTTATAAAAACGAGGAGACACAATAAACGTAATGTATGCTATCCGCCATAACATTAGAGCTGTAAGTATGGCAAAATAAAAATAAAGAATTTGCAACCTATTGTAAGGCAAAGTAGGTGTAAAATAAGGTGTTAGAAGATAAAATAACACAGTGGTTGACACCGTAAATACTATACTGGTACTAATTCTTTCTATCTTACTAGACTTTTGCAAATCATACATTTCAAAAATGGTTCCAAACACCCAGATGTAAAGTATAAGTACAAAAACCCAGCGCCATTTGTCTTTTGTGATTTGAAAATAACCAAATTCGAAGGTATTACCTACAAAAAATAAAACCAATAAAACGGAAATAATATCAAATAGTCGCAGGAGTACTTTGCGCTCAGAAATATTAAAATGGATATTACTTTTTGGCATGAGTAGGTTAAAATGGTCTGCCCTGTAAATATAATAAGTTATCTGCGATCAGATATTAAGAAAGTAGAGAAATCCACTGTTTTTTGACAACCTGCCAATCATAATGTTCTACTTTCATCCTCGCTTTTTGCACCATCTTATTTACATCATCTTGATTATTGATAAGATACTGAATGGCATTTACAAAGCCTTTTGAATGATTAGATTTCACCAATATCCCATCTACATGATTATCTATCAAATAAGGCATCCCACCAACATGTGTAGTAATTACTGGCAAACCCAAAGCCATGGCTTCAAGCACACTAACAGGCATATTATCAACCATTGTAGTATTGATAAAAACATTATAATGTTCAGACAAGGCAACCCAATCTTTCTTTGATAACTTTCCCGTAAAGGTTACGTCTACGTTTTTTTTCTTAGCATAGGCTTTTGTTTCCTTTAAACTTCCGTCGCCTTCTGGGCCAACCATACATAAATCTGCTTCCATTCCAGATTCTAATAGTAATTTTAAAATATCAATACCCAACTTCGGATTATATATTTTAGAAAAAGAACGCACCCATAATAGTTTTATTTTTTTATACAATCGGGGTTTAAATGGATAATTCTCAATCTCTATTGTATTAGGAATACAGATTACATTTTTAAAACCACATACCCCAAAACGGGCTTTTGTGTATAAAGAAGGAGCCACGTTGGTATAGGCATTTTTAAATAGGATTTTTGATAATCTGGGCGACGTTTTTAATCTCTTAGGCAGATCACCTCCGTGTAATATTGGAATATAAGGCACTTTAAAGCATCTGCATAACTGACTCACTAAATAAGCATAATAGAAGTTAAAGGTACTGTAAGTGTCTATCAAAACATAATCAATACTTCGTCTATATTTCAATACATGCCACAGCATATCCCATAATCGTATTATCTTATTTTGCTTTTCAGAAGCACTAATTACCTCAAAACCCTCTTGCCCTAGAAGTGCACTAAGCGTTTCAATGGTAGTTTGTGTTTTACCGTTTTGAGAGAGCTTGTTTCCTATGTACAGGAGTTTTGTCATACGTGATATTTAACAAACATAATCCATATATAAACGCTGGTGCCGCAATGCGCATAGCCGAATGGTTTATCGTTAACAGCCAAAATAAATAAAAAGAGTAAAAGAGTACATTTCTTTTATTGTTTAATCTATACGATAAAGGTGTTACTAATAAAATTAAAAACGCAATAATACCTAGCATGCCATGTTCAGCCACAATTCTACTCATTTCATTATGTGAAGCAGCTTCAACACCAGTTTCTTTTAAACGTTCATCTTTTACCTTTCCTACGCCTAAACCTAAAAACGGATGTTCCAAAAACGTTCCTAATTCAAAAGCTAACAAATCGGCTCTCCCAGTTGTAATATCTTCCTTTTCTCTTCCCGCAGCATCTTCATTAGCATAACGTTTATCTAGAAATCCTCTTGTTTCTATAGATCCTACAAACCAAGTTCCTAGACCTATCAAAACAAATAAAATGAGAGAGAATTTAATTCTAAATTTGGTTTTCAAATTAACCTTTAGATAATACAACCCTACAAAGGCAAATATCATAATTACTGCTGTTAAAACACCTCCTCTACTAAAGGTAACCAAAGCTCTAAAACCCAATAAACCCAGCAGAAATAAGTCAATCGTTCTATGAAAAACATTTTCTCTTGACATAAAAAACTTGGCCGACAAGACAAAAATTCCTAAACCTAAGACAGTCGCCACTTGATTAGGGCCGAAACCTCCAGAAGCTGCAAAATTAGAGTTTGTACTTGTTACAACCTCTTCTAAATTAGGTGCATAAAGTATTAAATATACCGCCATGCTAACAAGTGGCAATACTAATGCTATCAATATAACTTTTAATTGTTTGAAGCTAATATTACGCTTAAAACAAAACATAGCAGACAACCCTAAACATACAGGACCACTCAAATTAAACGCTACAGCTCTCCTAATATCTGTTTCAAATCCCATTTCACTTATGGATACAAAAACTCCTGGAATTAACAATAACATGTATACAATATAAACAAAGGCCGACCTTGATATACCATTGCTAAACATGCCCATCAACACAAAAAGGATAACAACATACTTACTGGCTTCATAAAAAATTGTCCCGCCATTCATTCTTAAAAAAACCTCAATCCCCACGATGTAGGCACATGCAACGAGCACATAAAACGATTTGTATTTTTTAGAAGCCATGAATATTCTATAGCTAAAAAACACCGTAATAAACATAAAATAAGCCAGCGCAAATGGTTTAAAGACAAAAACCAAAATAGCCAAAACTATGTGAAAAATAAGAAGTTTATAATAGAGCGATAGCTTCATTTAAATAAATGACTTATATATGTTTAGTAATGAATGCATTGTGCTTTTCTCTGAAAAAGAGGTTATCACTTTTTGGTGTAAACCTGATGCTAACACCTGTCTTAAATCTTTATCTCTTATTAACTTTTCAATACCTTTTGCCAGTTCTTCTGCATTATTAGGATTAACCAAAATACCTTCATTTAAATTCGATATTACTTTTTGGCAGTCGCCCACATTGGTACATACCACCGGTAATTTTGATAGACCATATTCTAAAAGTGCCAAGGGAAGTCCCTCTGATTGTGATGATAAGGCGCCTATATCACTTTGATTTAAAATATTTGAAACATCTATAGCACTGCCATATATATAGACATGCGTATTCAATTTTTCCTCTTCAATATAACGCTTTATTTCGGTAAAATACTTATCTGAAAAATTCTTACCAACTAAATGTAAGGTCCAATCAGGATATTGTCTAAAAATAATTGCATAGGCCTCAAGTAAAGTTAAATGGTCTTTCTGTTGTCTGAAATTAGCAAGATGAATAATTCTACATCCATCCTTTCCTTGTAAAATGGTTCCAGATTTAGATATATTTAAATGAGCAAAATTAGGTAGATATGTAACCGATACTTTATTTAAAACTATTTTTGACCAAGCTTCTAATTTAGAATTTACAGCAAAAATATGACTGAAAAATTTGGAACATAGTTTTATAGCAAACGTAGAACGATTATGTAATGCTTCACTTTTTCCGTAATGATCATGCCAGACTAAAATCAGTTTCGGGTTTAACATTCTGATGACGGTGCCTATAAAAAAGGACGAAGAATGGGCATGAATTACATCAATATTGTTTGCTTTTATAAACGTGTTCAGTTTTTTAATAGCTTTTACATCAAGGGTCTGCTTTTTATTTAGAAACAAGTATGAAACGGTTGAATCTATAGACGCCTTTAGCACTCCTTCTTCTCTTGTTGTGCATAAATAAGAAGACTCAATATATTTAGACAAAGCATTTGCTAAATTTACAGCAACTCGTTCTGCCCCGCCTGCATGTAATGAATCTATGAGTTGCAATACCTTCATGAACCAGATAGTATTTTTACTATTTCGCTTTCAAAATAGTCTAAAGTAAACATTTGAGACCATTGGAAAGCCGCCTCCGACATATCTTTTAACGATTGAGGAGCCCCTAAAACCTTTTTCAAAATAGTTACATCTCCGGATAATCGGCCCTCAATAAGCACCCCCCTTTTACCATAATCTAACATATCAGGCACACAAGAAATTGGTGTTGCAATGGGTACAACGCCAAAAAACATAGCTTCAGCAATAGCTTTTGGCCAGCCTTCAGATTTTGATGGTAATATAGAAAAGTGTGCCGTTTTTAACGCCTCTTTAACTTTAGGTTTACTTTGATTACCCAATAGCTTTACTCGTGTTGTTAAATTATGTTCTATAATATAAGCTTGTAAATCATCTTTTAAAATACCATCACCAAATATCTCTAGTGAAACATCATAACCATCTTTTATTAACTGTTCTATAATTTGAATAGTCAATAAAGGTCGTTTTCCCGCTACCAAGCTTCCTATAAAGACAAATTTTAATGCTTTCGTATAATCACGAACTTTAGAAATTACTCTTTCTTCTTTTTTATAGGTTGCGGTAAAAAACGGCTTGATGTTTTTTGTTTGACCTTTCCAAGTACCATATACCAAAACTGTCATATTTCGGGTTAAAAACGTATTAGACAATAACCATTTTTGAAATCTGTAACTTAAGGGTTGATTGGCTTTGGGGTCCCAATTACCCGCATATTTGGCTGTTTTTGTTTTTTTAGGAAATAAAATTTGAACAAGACAGCCCAACAAGCCAATATTTCCTGGGCAGCGTAAATGTACATGATCGGCTTGAAAACAAACTTGCATAAGCCTCCAAAATATATAGGGTACTTTTAGTGTCGAAATAAAAGCGGTACTAACAGATGTAAATTGTATAGCAGAAATTGGTTTTAAGGTTATTTGATCATGTTTATAGTGTAGGTCTATGGCGGTGGGTTCAGTTTCAATAACAGGAGCTACAATAACTACCTTATCCACATGCTTTAACCAAACATTCATTTCACCTACATAAGGAGCATAAGCCGAAACTCCATCAGCATTAACCTTATGCAACACATGTGAAATAATTACAAATGTCATTGTTCTAGCTTGGGTTTATTAAACAATAGTGACCACCATCCTACAACACGTCCAAAAGTCTCCAATAAAGCCGCTTTCTTATTTTGAGACGTGACTATATTTGTAAACCTTATAAGTGTTAAAAGTAAACTTGTAGCATGCCATTTCAGCGTAGATGTCATATCTGGCTTTGTATATTTTACACGCCATACATACCATCCATTTCGTAAAACCATCTTACCATACTTAAATACATCAGGACGCCCAGAGCTATTATGATGATGCTCTAACTGCGCTTTTGTATTAATGTAAAGTTTGCCTAATTTTGATAGCCGCAAGGAGAAATCGGCATCTTCGTATAGGCCGTATCCTATAAAATATTCTGAAAATGACATTTGTTCAAACACACTTTTTTTATAAGAGGACACCCCACCCATAAGCTGCTCAACTTCATAGATTTTACCTGAAGGAGGCAAAAAACTTATGGAACGTCCATGAGAAAAACTTGGCATATATCCAGGAGGCACATCTGGCAAAAGGCCAAACTTTCTTCGAACTTTAAAGCGTTGGGGTTCGTTACGCATAAAACCATCATAATAAAATTTTGAAGGTCTGTCTTGATTGTCAGATGGCTCCCAATTTACTTCATTTGTTATGTAACCGCCAACAGCCAGGGCGTCTTGTTTTTGAGTGTAAGTGGCTATTAACTGCTCAAAATAATCTGGTATTAAGATGATATCATCATCTAAAAAACAAATGATATCAGTGGAATCAGGAACACGTTTTATACCATAATTTCTTTGCTTTGTAAGTCCTCTATGCACGCTACCTACACTATAGTATTTTACATTTTTAAACCTGTTTTGTTTTAAAATCTGCTTGGTTTCATCATTTAAAGAACCATCCACAACTAAAATATCATTAGGATATAGCGTTTGATGTTCTACCGATTGCAATAGAGAGACCAATGCTTTCGGACGCATATAAGTGCATATTATCAATGAAAAATTCAACATCATTTAATTCGTTTTCCTAATGCCATTAACTGTTTGGCATAAAATTCTGACCGATTAAATTGTAACATACGCCAAGGCCATACTAAAAACCGTAATGGTAGCAGAATCCTTCTCGCCTTTGTGAAGTAGAATACAAAATATTTAATCTTATACTCTCTTCTTTGATCCTTTGTAAAATGTTTAAACAATTGATACATAATAGTGGGGCTCGGCTTAGGCACAACCCATCTTACTGGTTTATCTAGTTCCCAGGGTTGTTGTTTCCTTTTTTTACCTTTAAGACTAGCCTGTTTTCCCCAAAACCTATACCCCCCAACAGGAGGTTTTAAATGTAAATTAACCGAAAACGGATTTTGTAATACCGTTACCCCAAGTTTTGAAATAGAAAGTCCGAAATCTGCATCTTCCCCATAACCCCCATCATAATTTATATCATTTCCACCTAATTGCTCCACCACACGACGTGTTACACAGGAATTAGCATTACTAAAAGATTGTGCCGCACCAACTTTCCATCGTTTTTCACCCAAGGCTTTTAACTTTGTATCTAAATCCTTCAAATCTTGTTGCTGGTGATCGGCTCTTATATCGAATCCGTTACAAGCTTCAGCCTTATAGGTTTGCAACAATCGTATATGATTTTCAATAAAATGCGGCTGAATTCTAATATCATCATCGCCAAAAACAATATAATCACCAGAACACAATGTAATAGCCTCATTTCTAGCTCTACAACTTCCTTTGCTAGTTTGCCATCTAACAATTAAATCAAAAGAAAAATGCCTATTATACAGTGATTGATCCCGTTGGTCTTCAGGGGTGGCATCTACAACCACTACCTGATGTGGCTTATAAGTTTGATTTTCTAAATCATTTAAAAGATTGATTGTGAAGGCCTGCCGCATCATGGTTGGAATAATATAGCTTACGGTAGGTTGACCTGTAATGGGTTTTAAAACTCTCGGTGACAGTACATTCTTTTTATGTTTATAGCTGTGGTTATTTTTTGCAAATCTATAACTTTTAAACTCATGGATATTCCAAATACCACGACGCAAAAGCATATAGACACCTTGTGAGTGCTTAAAATTTTTCTTGTAAAAAGTATAAACATCCTGTATAGAAATTTGCACCTGTTCATGCTTTGTCTCAAACAATCCATCTACAAATAAAGGTATAGCACCTTGGTACCTAAGTAGGTTAAACCCAAAATCAAAAGCCGAAGTTTGTATGTTCTCGTAATCATAATCAAAGCCGCCAACAGTCTCCCAAACTTCCTTTCTTACGGCAAAAGCATTCGGATTAATACGCCAACTAACTGACGTTTTTAGTCCATCAAAATCTTTGGCATACCAAAAAAACACAGCGGTTTGATAAATAATTTCAGGAAACGTATTTTTATACCCTTGATTCAAGCTGCTATGCCAGATATCACCTTCTCTTTGAACCAATGTATCAAGACATTCAAAATCAGGAGTACCTGTGTATAATATTTCTACCCCATTTGAAGCTATGTATGTTTTTAAACTTAGCAAGTCTCTAATATGTTTTTATAAAATTCAACCGAACGCTTAGCTACCAAATCATGACTAAACTGTTTTAACACTTTTTCTCTAGCGGCCTTACCAAATTCTCGTCTTTTATTAGCATTATCCAACAATTCTAAAATACGTGCTGCATACACTTTGTGATGTGTTGGATGCACCAAAAAACCTTCCTTACCATCTTCAATCATTTCGTTTGCCCAGCCAATATTTGAGGCTACAATAGCTTTCTCCATAGCCATAGCCTCCAACCATGATACTGGTAAGGCTTCAGCAAATGTAGGAAACACACAAATTGTGGCATCATTAATTAAATCTTGAATTTTAGCATACGGAACAGCACCTAAATAACGTACCTTTTTAATGGCTGATTTATCAAATAAAGGTTGCATGAGTTTCCATGTAGATGGAGATCCCGTTTTTACATCGCCACTATCCTTTCCTACCAACAAAAGTGTCACCTCTTTATTTGATTTATGAACGATATTAAAAATTTCAGGCAAATCTAATAAGCCTTTTTTCCGAATGAGGGTTCCGAAATACAAAATAATTAATTTGTTTGAGTTACTCTGTTTGGGTTCAAATATATTTACATCAACTCCATTAGGAATCACCGTATAATTATTATTTAAAGCGAACAATTCATTGGTTAATTGCCCCGTATAATTGCTTACACTAATAATACCTTTAGCTTGCTCTAATGCCCTTTTTTCAAGAAACTTGTTTTTCAATTTTACTGCTCTACGTTCTAAATGACAGAAATAGGTATCTGTGCCATGTAGTCTTAAAACCAACGGACAAACAGGAGAAACAAAAGCCGTAAACCCTGTCCAATCTGGCGCTTCCACTATGTCTAGTTTCCCCGAATCGTGTAATTTATTTATTAACCTTTCTACTTTTTTTAGAGTAAGAATTAGCGATAAACCTTTTACTTTAATATTCTTAATTTTATGGTAATGTATATTATTCTCAACAAAATAATCGTCTTTATCCTGCCCATAAACAAATACGGTAACATGATGTCCCAAACTTGACAGAGCTTCAGACAGATTTAAAATGCTAGTTCCTATACCTCCTGCTTTTCCTGTTTTAGGATGTGGAAATTCTGGGGTTAAAAAGGCTATGTTCATAATTCTAAAAGTTTCAAATGATTCACAACCATGGTATCTATTGAAAATTTTTCTTTAATTAATGTTCTCGTATTACCATTAATATACATGTCACCTTTAACCATCTTTTCTAATAGTTGTGCAAGTGCTTTTATATTTTTCGTTTCAAAAATAAACCCATTCCTTCCCTGTTTTACAACCTCAGTATTGCCTCCCACTGGCGTAGTTATTACGGGGACATTTGCCGCTAAACTTTCTAAGATAGACAAACTGAAACATTCCATATGTGTGGGTTGCAACATATAATCATATAAACAGTATATTTCATTCAGATTAGCAACACTTCCTTTAAACGAAAATATTTTATTTAATGATAATGAATTTACTTTATTTTTAAGTATTTCTTCATAAGGTCCTTCACCATAAACATCAATTTTAATATGATATTTAACAGACTCAGGTAATTGATATACAGCCTCTATTAAATCTTGAACTCCTTTTGATGGTCGTAAATGAGAAGCCACAAGACATTTAGGAAACGTCTTCTTTCTGTTTTCATTGACTATAATGTTTTCAATCGCAATACCATTATAAATTACTAAGCTTTTATTACGTATGTGATTTCCAAAATCTTTTAAAATTTCATTTACCGTATAGTCTGAAACCCCCACAAACTGGTCTATATACCTTGAAAACAACCAGCCCTTTAGTCTTTTTTTGATGCGTTTTTTTAAAGGATAGCCATGTAATGGCCGTGGATTATGGTCAACAGCAATAACTTTTGAATTTTGAAGCCTTTTTAAACTCTTAAAAAAGGGAGTACAAAGTTCTACAAAATGGGTAATGATATATGAATATTGAACATTATTTGCTTCAATATAATTCAGAAAATTCTGTTCTAAACTTAAATGCTTTAAGGCTGGAATAATCCTAAATTGATGATACGCGCCATGCGTTGCCGTATTAGGAAAAAACCAATCAATTTTTATGTGTTGCGCCTCACAAGCTTTTTGAAACCGCCAAAAAAAATGATCCATGCCTCCCACTCGCTCTTCAATAAGCCTATAATCACAAACCACGGCAATATGTTTATTTTTTACAGCCATTGCTTCATGCTATTAACTAGAACTTCATTTGTTTGCTTTAGAGGCACACCTACTTGTTGTTTTATAAATTCCTGACGACACACAGCATCATTATCATGTACCAAATATTGAGAAATAGCAGTCAACAATGCCGTTTTATTTTTTACTATCTTAGTTGCTTTACTGTGTACTAGGTGTTCAATATGGGCATACCCGAGAAAACGCTGATCGTTATACAAACCATTTTCAGTATTTCCAAAAACAGGATTCACAACAGGTTTATTAAACATCATAAAATCTAAACTCATGGTGGACAACATATTGATATTCAAATCGCAATATTCTAACAAGGCTCGCAATTGTTTAACATCTTCAATCGTTGGGATGCGTTGTGACCAAGATTCTTGATGCTTAGGTCTTACCTGTTTCCATTTTGGGAAATGCCACTTTATGAACGGATATTGCTTTACTAAACCTTCAAACCGCACAGGATCTTCTGCTGGAGAGGTACGCACTATAAAATTAACTGGGGCAATGGTTTTATTCTGTATGGCTTCAGCAATGGTTTCAATATACAATTCATCATTTTTACTGGTTGAAATATCACCACAACTAAAACAAATGGTCTTTAAATGTTCATCTAAATCAAATGTTTTGAGGAATTCTGATTTTAAAACCTGGTAATCCTCCATAACATAAGGCACAAATTGTGGGGTTCCTACCACCGCAATTTGTTTCTCGGTTATAGCTCTATAAAACTGAAGTAAATCCTGCTTCATCAAATCGCTCCACACCAGATAATAATCAAAATTTGAAGCCATGCGTCCTTTTGAAGCTAAATTATCCCAGCTAAAAATAAACGCCACCGTTTTTAGCTTTTGCTTTTGTGCAGCATACACCAATGGCGCTATATAGGGAGGCCGTTGATGTGTAAAAAACAGCATTGAAAATTCCTCGTCATTTAAAATAGCGCGATATGCTTCAGTAATCTGATGATTTTTAAAGGTATAATTTTGAAACTTCTGAAACATCTGAATACACGCTTCTGAATGGCATAATGCTGTTAACTTGTATATAAAACGCGTTGCATATCCTCTGGGCGTTTTTAATTTAGAGTGGTTGGCTTGTAAATTATCTAGGATACCAAAATTGTTTTTAGCATTTAATTTTAAATGGGCTATCTCCTTCGCCTTTCTAAAAAACCAGGTTTTAAACCTTTCTTCAAAAACAGCTAACTCTACAACACGCAAATGGGTATGTGTTGCATACACCTTCTTAGGCAAACAAGATAGAATCACAACCTCATCAAAAATAGTATTTGCATGGGTTAAAAAATCGCTTAAAATAAAATTTCTAAAGCCGACACCATCGGTAATAACAAGTGCTAGTTTTGATTTTTTTATGTGCAAATTATAGTGATTCTCGTTACAAACCCAAATATACTATTTTAGTTCAACCAAGTAAACTTTTAAGCCATTAACAAAGCAAAATTCACCAATTGCCATATATGAAAACTTGATTGATTGTCGCCTGCCAAATAGTTCTGCCATTCTAAATCAATGGCTTTCATATTAAACCATGTACTGTAATGGGTCGATTTAATTTTCTCCAATTCATATTCTACAAAGCCGTTCAATTCACGCCCTAACCATTCGCGTTGTGGTGTTTGCAAAGGCCTTTTGGGGGCATACGAAACATTGTTTCCAACACTATTCGCAACAATATCCCTTAAAATTTGTTTCCCCTGATGGTTTTTTATTTTAAAAGCCTTAGGCAAGGAAACACCTAATTCCACCAATCTATAATCTAAAAACGGGACTCTTAATTCTGTTGAAAACGCCATAGAAATTCTATCATTAAACCGTAATGCTCTTGGAATTTTGGTGTAAAATAAGTCTCTATACTGAAGGTTTTCCAGAGATGACTCAAAGGGTTTAGGGTAAATCACTTTTGAAAAATTTTCAGCCCATTTGGTGTTAAATAAATGCCTTTTAAACGGACTTTTATGAACACCTTGAATGGTTGAGTAAGAGTTTTTTTGATAATAGTCATACCCTGCTAATTGCTCATCCATGCCTTGTCCGTCTAACAGCACTTTAACACCTTTTTTTGATGCCGAATGAAATACTTTTGAATAGGCTAAAGTAGGAAGCCCTCCATAAGGTTCATCTTGAAAATGACTTATTTTTTTTGCTAAACTAGGTACCTCATTTGAAGTTAGACATACTTTTTGCAGCGGATTTTTATACCGTTCTATCATTTGGTTTACCCATGGTAATTCGTCATAATTTTCATCGCCTGTATAAAACGTGAATGCCTCAATGTTTGAAATATCATGTTGCGATATATTGGCCATTGCTAACAATGCAGAACTGTCTAACCCACCACTAATATTGAAGCCGATAGGTACATCAGCTCTACATCTCAAGGTAATACTATCAATCAGTAAATTTTCATAAACGGCTTGAGCTTCCTGATAATCGGTTATTTGTGGTTTATTTTTTACACGATATACAAAATCGTACCAAGATTCCACATGCAATTTCCCTTCTGAAAACTCCAAATAATGTCCTGCTGGCAGTTGTTGAATTCCCTCCCAAAACGTTTCATGAGGTTGCCCATAACTACCATTTAAAAAATAATGACCCCAAACAACTTCATTGGGTGCTTTACATACTCCTGTTTCATGGATAGTTTTAATTTCACTTGAAAAAATGAAGGATTCCGCATTCTTAAAATAATAGAATGGTTTAATACCAAAACGGTCTCTGGCAGCAAACAATGTTTTATCTTTTTTATCCCAAATAGCAAAAGCAAACATACCGTTAACCATATCCAAACATCCCTTCCCATAGATGCAAAATGCGGCTAATAAAACTTCGGTGTCAGACGAAGTTATAAAATTGTACTGTTGTTTTAAGGTGTTTTTAAGCTCTAAATAGTTATAAATTTCACCATTAAAAACCATGATATATCGCCCTGAATGGTCTTGAAATGGTTGATTGGCACTTGACGATAAATCAATAATAGACAACCTATTGTGCCCCATAGCAGCAAACCCTTCATCAAAATAAGTTCCTGTAAAATCGGGCCCTCTATGCGCTTGTATACTTAACATACGGCTCAAAGCGGTTTTATATTGACCTGAACCTACAAACCCTAAAATACCACACATAAATATTAAGAGTTTTTTGAATTCAAATAGGCTTCAGCCTTTTTCCAATCTTCCTCAGTATCAATATTTATGGTATAATCTGAAGGTGATTTTATATAAGTGAGTTTCTCGCCGTACAAGGAATTCTGTTCTAACAACACGTGTGTTTTGGTAATGTAAATTAAACCATCTCTATGATAGATATCTGGTAAGTCTTGTCGTCTTGAAATAATAGTTTTTTCACCAGTAAACAACTCCAAGTTACCATGCTTCGTGGTTTTAAATGTCCAGTGCGGATTGTATTCATCAGGGACTTTTTGTACCGAAACCAAGGCATCACAACCACTTTTATAAAATTCCTCAATGGCTTCATCAATAAAATCTCCTGTTTTAAACGGACTGGTAACCTGCAACAAACAAACCGCATCAAAATAAACCTGTTTTTCTTGATAAAACCGTAACGCATGTTGAATCACGCCAAGCGTGGGCGATGTATCTTCCGCAAGATGCTTGGGTCGTACAAAAGGCACTTCTACATCAAGCAATTTAGCCACGGTTATTATAGACTCATCATCAGAACTTAAAATAACCTTTGATAGCTTTTTAGATTGCTGTGCCGCTTCAATGGTATATTGAATCAAAGGTTTTCCACAAAGCTTTTTAATATTCTTTTTAGGAACAGATTTTGATCCTCCTCGTGCTGGTATAAGTCCTAGAATACGCATTAATATGCTATAGTTTTATGAAAACGCAATGCCACTTCTGCTAAAATATGAGCTATTTTTTCACCTGAATTCCCGTCCCCATATATACTGTCCTTTGGCATTGGATTTTGTTGTTCTAATCTATCTAAAATGGCCGACTTTATTTCTGCCTCACTATAGTTAACATCTAAAACATTTTTCCCTCTACATCTTCCCTGTTGGCGTGTACCAATGTTTACTACAGGAACACCCAGATAAGCGCACTCGCGTATACCGACACTTGAATTACCTACCAAACATTTACTGTTTATCAGCAACCTTAAAAAATCTTCAGGAATCATATTCTTGAAAAAATGGATGTTTTCGGGTTTATAAATTTCTCTATATAGTCTTATACCATTAGAAGTCCCATCGGCTCCTGCATCTACATTGGGCCAAAACCAAAAAGCTGGCATATCTAAATCATGTATCACCTTTAAAGTGGTTAACACATGAGCTTTAGCTTGGTTATATTCTGTAGTTACAGGGTGCTGCATAACCACCATATAACCATCTTTCCAATGGATATCATGACCCACACCGCCATATTTCTCTATAGGATCAAAATTTAAGTTCGGTGTTTTATTTACCTGATACGCAATATCTATAGAAGGGCATCCCGTATTAAACACATAATTTTCATCTTCCCCCATCTTTAAAACTCTTTTCTTGGCATCCTCTGAAGCCACTAAGTGAATATCAGCCAATTTGGTATTGGCATGGCGCACCTTTTCATCAATATTACCAGTAACTTCACCGCCTTGAATATGTACGAGGGGAATATTTTGATAGGCAGCTGCAATAGAAGTTGCCAAGGTTTCAAACCGATCTGCAATGGTCACCACAGCATCGGGTTTTAAATTGTAAAAGGTATTGGCCAGTTCCATAACCCCCAACCCAGTGGTTTTGGCCATTGAGGTTTTATTTTCCCCTTCTAAAACCATAAACACTTTGGCATCAATGTTAAAGCCATCGTTTTCTATATAATCAACGGCATTCCCGTAACGATCCAATAAGGCAGAACCCGCTACAACCAATTGCAGTTGTAACTTTGGATGCTTTTTAATAGCAGTTAATGCAGTTTTTATTCTACTATAGGAAGGTCGCGCTGTAATAACCACGCATATTTTTCGTTTGTTCATTTAATATCTTCTACGGTTAAAAAATCCCACTGCTTCAAATCGTTTACTAAAACTTTGCCAATTACTGTTCTAAAATCTGAAGCAGGTATTCCTTTATTAGCTGGTTTCTTGCCTTCTAAATCAGAAAAACTGATACAATGCCCCGCTTTTAAATCTTTATTTACGGCCAATGATTTTTCAAAAATAGATTTTAATGCTTTAAAACTCGAATTATCCGATTTATCAACGGGATTATTTTGTGCCTTTTCAATGTTTCGAACCGCTTCTGAAAGTGTTTTGATTTCTTCAATGGTTAGTGAAGAGGTAGCATCAGGCCCAAAATCATCTCGACTAAACACGGCATGAAACTCTAATATTTCGGCTCCCAAACTTACCGCCGCTATTCCTGTTTCTATTTTTGCGGAATGATCTGAAAACCCAATAGGAACTTGATATCTAGATTTTAATTCCTGAATGACATTTAACCCCAACTGTTCAGGTTTAGTAGGGTATGATGTGGTACACTGTAAAATAGAAAATGTGGTATTTTTTGAGTTTAAAAAAGCAACGGTTTTATCCAATTCTTCAAAAGAACTCATGCCAGATGACAGGATTATGGGCTTTTGGGTTTGCGCTATCTTTTCTAACAACAAAAAATTGGTTACTTCTCCTGAGCCTATTTTATAGCAATTAACCCCTACGGTTTCTAACAAATCTACGGCAGCATTACTAAAGGGGGAACTCATAAATTCTAACCCTACATCATCACAGTGTTGCTTAATATCTATCCACTCTTGGCGTGTGAATTCCATCGCTTTCCAATAATCGAACCGCGTAGCATAAGCATCCGTAAACTTTACCCGAAACGGTTCATACATACTACTCTCAGCCTCAGCTATATGGGTCTGAAATTTAATTGCGTCAACCCCCGTATGCGCTAAGGCATCAATATAACGGTGAACATTGTTCAAACTGCCATTATGTGCTTGTCCTATTTCTGCTATTAGTTTTACGCTCATTATGTTACTTTTCTTGCCACAATACCATAACTCATACCTTTAGCCAACGGATTTCGATATTCAAGATACGATTCTATGTTATACTTAATCCAATCTTTTACAGACGGTATTTTCCTGTCTTTATATTGCATATCTACAACGGCATATTCTAAAATCTCAAAACCACTGCGCTTTAAAAACGCGTAAACCACATGTTTCCAAGGCGTAAACACATGATTCTCTTTAATATGCTTCTCTTGAAATGCATAAAGCGCTCCTCTTAAAAACAAACTTAAGGTATTTTTACTGGATTGCGGATTAGGGGTTGTTAATATTAAAACGCTTCCCTTTTCCATGTGATTAGAAATATTCTGCAAACATAAAAGTGGATTATCTAAATGTTCTAAAACTTCTAAGAACAGAACCATACCGGCCTTTTTAACATTTTCAGGAGCCTTATCATTTAAATTCCAAATAATAGATTCTGGTATCTTTTGCACATAATCAAAAGGTTGCCATTTCGCTCCTAGTTGCTCAACATTAGTTTTCATATGCCCGTAGCCTGCACCTATATCGCTCACAAAATTATTTGGTGATTGTGACATGTATTTTTCTAACATGGCTTTTGCAAACACCTCTCTATTTTGGTAAGTATCTATATTCAATTTTAATTTGATTTTGTGTTTATACATTTATGAATCTTCAGGCCTCCAATATAATTTAGTATCTGCTAATTTAGAATAATCTAAAAATTCTTTTTTTGACAGTCTATTAGCATTACTAATTAAACGTGGAGAATTTATCACCAAATCTCCTGTAGCTTGCACAATAGCTAAAAATGCCTTAAAATCACCTTTTAGGACTTTAGTTCTTATTTGAACCCATAAGGTATATAAGAACCTTCTTGGAATTGTTGTTATAGGATAAAAAAGAAAATAGAGATACCATCCAGACCTTAATGACCTTCTTAAACGGACTCTATAATCTTTATGCTTTTTCCTTCCTTTTAAATAAACACGATGATGTATTAAAATATCAGGGACATACCATACTTCCCAATTATTCTTAAATAATTGGTATGAAGCAAATTCTTCTTCCCCGTAAAATACAAACCAATCTGGGTAATCTGGAATCGATTTCCAAGCTTCCATACGCCAAACATGGCCACATCCTACAAAACCTTTAACCCGTGTATTCGTATCTGTATAGTCTATACATTGTGGCAATG
This sequence comes from Allotamlana fucoidanivorans, assembly GCF_006265225.1. Taxonomy (GTDB): domain Bacteria; phylum Bacteroidota; class Bacteroidia; order Flavobacteriales; family Flavobacteriaceae; genus Allotamlana; species Allotamlana fucoidanivorans. The sequence goes on from NZ_VDCS01000004.1 coordinate 166,779, forward strand.
TTTCTCCCCAAAAAATTCTAAATGCCATAACAGCACATCTTTCATTCGCCTTAAAAAAGTTTGAAATCAACTCTAAGGTATACGTGGAAACTATATGTGCATCATCGTCTAAACAGATGGCATATTCTGCTGTTGTTTGATGTAACATTCTATTTCTACTGAATATTAGCCCTTTTGATTTTTGGTTGTTTATTAATTTAATCTTAGGATAGTTGGTTTTTATAAAATCAGTGGTTTTATCTTTCGATCCATCATTACAAATTATAGTTTCCACATCGCTACTATCAATTAAATGGCTTATACTTTTTAAAGTAGACTTTAAGGCTTCTAAACGATTTTTAGTAGTAATGAGTATACTGAATTTAATCATTTTTAAAAACTTTTTTCAACTGTGTTTTTAATTGATTCTCACTTAAATAATTAACTAAATCTGGCCTGTTTAAAATCAGCTTTTCATCATTATTTTTCCATTCTTCATAAAGTCTTTCAAATATTTCAGCTATTTTATTGATATCATTTATTTCAGAACTATATGGATATTTAACCCCCAATAATCTCTTAGATTCACTTTTTTCAGGCCCTAAGTGTAAAATAGGCTTATCTGCAGACACACAATGCGGAAATTTACCAGGTAAAAACGGACTAACTTCAGAATCTGCTTCTAAAATAATATTTACTGAAACATGGTATTGTAGACAATAAACTTCTTTAAATGAAATATTTGATAGCTTAACATATAACTGGGGTAATTCTTTAGAGTAGTTTTCTATCATTTGCTTATGATAGTCTGCATTACCTAATAAGATTAATTTTGAATCTTTTTTTGCCTTATTGTTGTTATCTAAAAACCGTTGAAACCCTTTAATCAAACCTTCGGGATTTCGTTGTTTCAATAAACTCCCTGCATGCATCACATTAAATTTATTTCTCTCAAAATAACTTGGAGGCTTTTGTTCTTTTATATCTACATTTATTATTTGGTGAGGAATAACCATGCCCGTATTATTAAAATTATCAAAAACCTGTCCCATGAATTCTTTAAGCAATAAACTTGGAAAAGCAGAATATTTAGCATTTTCAGAAAGACTTTTAAAAAATTTCTCCTTTATTTCATGTCCTGGATCTTTCCAATCATAAGGTTTTGGATAGCAATTAAAAGGATAAGGGTCATGAATGTATGCCATCCATTTTTCATGAAGCTCTGGTAACTCATTAACCGCATAATGAGGCCTAAAACTAGCCGCTTTACTCAGTGTTATAACTAAATCAACCTGTGATATATCAATATTTTTTAATACTGTTTTAATACTGTTTACATCATTGAAAAACGTAAAGGAAAACCCAAAAATAGGCTCTAGACATTTAGCTAGGTTTACATTAAATAGTCTTTGTATGATTCGTTGGGATCTACTAAGAAAAAACAATAGGGTGCTTCTTTTTTCTTTGATTGCAAAACATTCTGCATTTTTAATTTCAATTTGTTTTCGTGTATAATGGAAAACGGAAACCCGACATCCAACAGCAATTAAATTACTAATAAGAGCCACGTTTGCTTTAGAACCACTACTATCATTGACATCGATAGAATCTACTATTACTGCAATATGTTTATTCATTTAATATAAGTTTGAAGAAAGTCAACTATTTTATTAGCCGCATCTCCATTTCCATATGGATTAATTTCACACTGAAACTTCTCTTTTTTTAAGAATTCATTCACTGCCGCATTAATTTTACTAGGATTTGTACCAACCAAAATAGAACATCCGGCATTAATTCCCTCATTTCTTTCAGTTGTTTCTCTGGTGACCAAAACAGGAATACGTAGTGATGGTGCTTCCTCCTGAACACCCCCTGAGTCGGAAATAATCAAGGTAGATTTACTCATCAACCAAACGAACGACGGATAATCCAATGGCTTTATTAAATGTATGTTGGCTATATTGGATAGTTTGTTGTATACTACATCTTGAACATTAGGGTTTAAATGAACTGGATAAATAATGTCTACATCTTGTCTTTTTGATATTTCTAAAAGAGCCTTACATAAATTTTCAAACCCTACCCCAAAACTTTCTCTACGATGCCCCGTAACTAAAATTATTCTTTTACTAAAACCGATGCGTTCCTTTAAATTTTCAATAGCATTATTTGAGAAGCCATTCTTAATTTTTTCTAAAGTAATAAAAAGGGCATCAACAACCGTATTTCCAGTCACTAAAACTTTTGACTTATCAACATGTTCTTTTAGCAGGTTGTCTTTTGCTTTCTCAGTTGGGGCAAAATGAAAATCAGCTATTCTTCCTGTAAATTGTCTGTTTAACTCCTCTGGAAACGGCGATAACTTATTATAAGTTCTTAACCCTGCTTCAACATGTGCCACTTTGATTTGTCTATGAAAAGCTGCCAATGCAACCATAGCAGAGGTAGTTGTATCGCCATGAACTAAAACAAGGTCAAAACATTCTGTTTTGAATATTGCATCCATATCAGCTAAAATCCTTGCACTTAATACATTCAAGTTTTGGTTAGGCTGCATAATGTTAAGGTCGTAATCTGGCACTAAACCGAAAAATTCTAAAACCTGATCTAGCATTTCTCTATGCTGGGCAGTGACACATAATTTATACGGAATATTTTTTTGACTAAGCGCCAAACAAATAGGTGCCATTTTTATAGCTTCAGGACGCGTACCAAAACAAATGAGTATTTTCAATTTTTATTTTTTAGTAGTTAGAAGGTATCTGTGTTTCAAATACTTTCTTTAAAAGTTTCTTTTTGAATTTGTACCAAAACGGGTTTATATCTTGATATTTAAGTTTTGGAAATAACTTGAGATCTAATTCTTCAGAGTTGTTTTCTAATTTATCATATACTATAGTCATCCAATTTTCAAGCTTATTACCCATATGAAACGCATAAAAGTGGTAGGTTGACAATCTAAATCCGCCGCTCATGTCAATAGCTAAATCAACATAATCACGCTCCGATTCCTTTCCTACCTTTGTAAAAGATGGTTTGCTTGGTGTACAGTTAAAAAGAATATCTCTACGTAAAGTAACTACTTGGTGATCACTACCAACTATGGCTTTTACATTTTTATTGATAACCACAGGCCATAATTTAAACTTATCTGGTTCTTGATTCCAATTAATACTTTTTAAAAACATATTATATGCTTTAAAATTTTCGGGAATACTTTCAAATTTCAAACATAATCGCTTTTGTAAAATAGCCTGCTGGGTGCTAAAGGTAAAATATTTCACCGCCGTTCGTGTAGGTATTGGAGACACGGAGCCTACATTTTTAAAAGTATTAAATACTTTTATAGTTTCAGAAACCCAATTGGCTTCAAACAAAATATCACAGTCGGTAAGCGTTATAATGGGTTCTCTGGCTCCTCTAGCTCCGGCCATTAAAGCATCAATTTTGCCTATATTATTTTTAAGCAACATTAGAGCATCTATAAGACCTTCTTTAAGTAATTTTGTTAAATAATTGGTAACAGTTGAACATGAACCATTGTCAACAATAGTTATAGCAGAAGTCAACGGGATTGTTTTTATCAAAGAGTTTATGGACAATTTAGTCACTTCAAACATATTAGTATAATATCCTGTTAACTCAGGAACAAAAACAACCATTACTACCCTATGATTTGTCTTTAAAGTAATTAGTCCTTCTGCCTTTTGTGGGTTTCCTCCAACTCTCATTAATTATAGTTTACGTTTATTTCAAGTGTTTCTTTTTTAGCCTATAAACTTTTTGCCATAATGGAAATAAAAAAAATTTTATCGAATAAAAAATTTCTATTCTTGAACTGGAAACAGTTTCTTTAAAAACATTTTTCACCAATTTAAAATCTCTAAACGAAATAGCTAAATTTACTAAATACTTAAATAAATATGGACTAAGCAGTTCCTTTTGACACAAGTTTTCTACCACCAACTTGATAGCTTCTTTTTTTGAATTCACACGTATGGGAGAATTGTTCCAAAACTCACCTGTATTTGATTGTGGATGTTTACGTCCATAAAAAAGTACTTTATTTATAGAAATCCCCTTAAAACCATTAGAAATAATTCTAGAGTATAGTTCCCATTCTTCTGCATACATAAGAGTTTCAACAAAACGAAGCTCTTTAAAACATGTATTTTTCCACATTACTGCACATGAATTAAAAGGTAATTTATTTGTCACAATATCGTCAATAGCCTTTTCATCGATATAAAACGAACTATATGTTTTTGAAAAATCGAAATCATAATCAAAATTTTCAAAAAAAACAGATCTTAAATATCTACAAAATGAAACACTACCTATGGATAATTCGTTTACACATAACTCTAAGTTTTGTGGATGTACAATATCATCGTCATCAAAAAACACAATATAGTCTCCCTTTGCCAAATCTAACCCATAATTTCTACATCCTGGTAAGCCCTTTAAATAATTGTTTGGACGTTTTAGAAACTTAAATCTAGTATCTTTTTGTAAAAATGGAGTTATTATTTGGTCTGTATTATCGTTACCTCCATCATCAATTATTAAACATTCCCAATTTTTAAATGTTTGGCTTTGTACTGATTTTAAAGATTCCAATATAAAATGCTCCCTATTGTAGGTAGCCATAACTATAGTGACTTTTGGATTAACCGACATTTAGAGCTCTTAACTTTTTCATTATATCTTCGGAAATTGGATATTCAAATTTTCGGGCAAAAACTGCATCCGTTAAAGTCAACTTCTCATAATCTAATTCATCTAATACGGCAGGTCTATTACCATTTCTTGAATTCCAATCTATATACCTTAACGTATTTGTAGACACATTTTCTGCAAACCTAGAATTCATGATTATGGTTTGAAAATAAAACTCCTCAGAGCATAATGTATGCTTAAATCTATTAAAAAAAGATTTATTTTCGTTAGTATATTCTATTACATACTCCGCACATTCTCTCGTTAAACTCCACCAAGTAGCCCCTCCATAAAGCTGAGGAAAACTTGAAGGTATTGATCTTTTGTATCCATATTTCTTCTGCAAACTGATTAAGCGTTTAATCCATTTATTATGCTTAGATTTTTTAGCATCAAAGACATCATATAAATTAAAATACTCAAGTCTATCCATTCCATTATTATCTGCCCACCCTATTCTTGGCACTTCAAAATAACTAATAAACTCCGTATTCTTTTTTTTAAAAAATTCTAAAAAGAACTGTTTCGGCTTAATAGGAAAATCATGTCCACTTATTAGATGTAAATAGAAATTTTTAGAATTTTTTAATGCTTGTTCTGTTAAAAATAGAATACTTTTTAAATGATTGAAACCACCCCAGTTAACCTTATATTTTTGACTAACAAGCTTGACTACATCATACTTTTTTAAGCTTTCTAACTCCTTTTTTGAAATACCACTCTTTTTATCAATATGTATATACAACTCAAAGCTATCATCAAAGAAGGCGGCTAATTCTTCCAAATGATGCATGTTTTTATAAGCGGTTATTAAAATGGCCTGTTTCATCAAAATTCTATTTAAAAATACTTTTTAAAACATACTGTAATGTATATCTTCTACTATATGAAGTGTGTAACAACAACTCTCTTTTTGATCTTAAAACCCTAAAGCATGTTTTCAAGTTTCGATTACAGATATCAGACAGCAAATGACTTCTCAGCACCTCATTAATTCCCCTTTCTACCTCTATTTCATTAAATCTCTTAGGATTAAACAATAAAATATCCTGATCAATTTTATTTTTATGACTCATATAATGCAACAAATTTACCTGTTCATGTAAAAAATGGTCTTTTATAAACTGAAGTGTTTCATAATTCCAAGACAATTTATCTGCCAATTTATTGAACATTTTTAAAACGCCTTTTTTATGATTGCTTTTAGCTTTATTTTTCTGTTGAATATTCGCTGTTAAGCTTTTTTCGTGCAACCTATATTCATACAATACTTCTTTAACATGAATAAACTTAAACTGCATACTAGCCCTTAACCAAAACTCATAATCTTCTAATAAAAACAGCGATTCATCATAACCATTTAACATAGAAAAGACTTCTTTTTTGTAAAGAAATGAAGCTCCTATTTTGTTTCCAAATAAAATATGCTCTGTTGGTCCCGTTATATGTATTCGTTTAAAACCACCATTTTCATTTATAACCTCATAATTAGAATAAACTAAATCAGATCTGCTCTCAATAATTTGCTGTATCATTTTTTCTAAAAAATTAGGCTTCAAAACATTATCATCTGACGTCCAAGTGATAAAATCTCCTTTAGCACGGCGATGCCCGATGTTTAAACTTGCAGGTAATTTTTTATTTGTCTTATTTGTTATGATATTAATTCTATGGTCCTTTTTAGCAAATTGGTTTGCAATATCAGCGGTTTTGTCTGTTGAACAATCATTTATAATGATGAGTTCAAAATTTGTATAGGATTGGTTTAAACAACTTTTAATTGCATCTGACAAAAAACGTTCTCCATTGTAACATGGCAAAACAATACTTATATGAGGATTATTGTTATGCAACATCTAACTAAAGCATTTGTTTAGAATTATTTCAAGTTTGTCCACGTATGATTCTACGTTATAATTCTTAATATTCTCCAAATTATTTCGAGATTCTTTTTCGCGTAATGATTTAGAGGTCAATACCATTTTCATAGCTCTAAATATGTCTTGTTCATTATTTTCTACCAAAAGCTCAGAGTCTTTTAGCAAACTGACACACCCAGGATGATTTGAGCAAATTACAGGTAACCCATATAACATATATTCCATAACTACATTTGGAGTACCCTCAATCAAAGACAATAGCACCCCGACATCAAGAATATTTAACACATCAACAACACTTTTATTACTCAGTAGGGTTACCTTTTGTTGTAAACTATCTTTTTTAATTTCTTTGCTTAAGCTATTGTAAATCTCCATTGCTTTAGTTCCATGACGTTTGTTACCCATTAATACCAAATGAGCGTTTGGATATTGATGTTGTATTAATTTAAAAACATTCAAAAGCAACATATGGTATTTAAAACTTGTAAAATGTGCCACCATACCAAATACGAAGCTGTTTTGGGGTATTTTAAGACTTTGTCTAATAGCCTCTTTATCTTTTATTTCCTTTTCTAAACTTAAGTATTGAGGCAAAAGATTTAATCTATTGTCTTTTATTTTATAATCACTTCTAAATACCTCCAAACAATTTTCAGCATTCCCAATAATACAAGGTATATTATTTACTGCAATATGCTCAAATATATCATACTTTAAAATATCCAGCCCTAATTGATGCCAAAACGCAAACTTTACTGTTGGTAACAATTTATATAAATAGTAGGCTACTTTTGATGGTGTATTTTGGAAAGGTATAATGGTGTGATATTTATATTGAATCAACTCCTTTCTTAAGTTTAACAAATATTGAGCAGACCATTTGAGTCTTTTTAAGTTCTTTATGGAGATTTCACGTTTAAAAAAAACATAAGGTTCTCCAAAAAAAAACGTTCTGTTTATAGGAGAGGTTTCGAGAACTTCTTTAAATTCTTGAGATTGCTTATTGGAATAAACAAATAACAAATCTACTTTACAGTTTTTTTTCTGAGCCAGAAATCGTGCCAACCCAAAACCCTGACGCTCTGCACCTCCAAGATTACCACCTTGAAAAACCAATAAAATATTTTTATTGTTAAAATTCATCAATTAATTCACCCAGTTACTAGTGTTCCATATTTAATTTTTCTTATCGAATAAACTATAAAAATGCTAACAAAAAAACAAGATATTGAAACTACAGGAACACTAATTATAGGTGTTATTATCCTCCAATCATACCTCAACATATTAAAAAGTTCTAAAACTAGAACATGCATAAGGTAAACACCAAAACAGCAATTACTAATATTTATTATTAAACGCTTTATTTTTTTATTCTGAATAGAACAATCTTTTACCAATAAAAATAATGTTGTTGCAACCAATAATGTATTAACGCTTAAAAAATCATAAAAATAATTAAAAAGTTTTCCGTTCCTTTCTGTAAAATAAAACATTCCATAAACTGTAACAAAAACGCCAAATACATATAACAAAACGATGTGCCATTTTATTTTTAAATTTAAATTCAGTAGGTAATATCCTAAAACAAAATACCCTATGTAGCCTGAAAAATATATTAAATCTATTTTGGGAAAATATATACCAATACCTGGTATTTTAATAATCAAAGTAAACAACCAAACTAATAAAAAAAATAAAACCTCGCTTGAAGGAACATTTTTCACCCATCTGCTGATTACTGGTGTTATCAAATAAATTCCCATAAGCACAAAAACAAACCACAGATGATATTCACTCCCATAAAAAACATCTCTTATAACCTTATCAGTGGTCAATAAAAAATCAAATTGTTCATTTCCTTTTACAAATCGCTTTACCGCACTATAAACTAATGACCAAAATATAAACGGTGGTAGTACTTTGACAAACCTTTTTTTTAAAAACTTTTTTAAAGGGTAGTTCTGATTCAACAATAAAGCGCCACTTATCATAAAAAAAACTGGAACAGAGTATCTGCTTACACCATCGAAAAAATTACCTACGTGCCAATAAAAAAGTGGTATTTTTCCATACTCCCCTAAAATTGGCGCTGAAACATGAATTATGATTACCGAAAAAGTTGCTTGCACCCTTAAAATAGATAAGCCTAAATGGTTTTGATTCATATTGATTTCTTAAAGACTTTGTTTGTTTTTATACGCATAATCTCATTTATCTTTTTTTTAATAACAAACCATTTTTGCTTAAAAGGTAAAATATTTAGAATACTTATCCTTATACTGTAATTTATTCCTTTTCTGCAATTTGTGAAAAATAAATAGAAAACAAATTGCTGTTTAAAAACATTAAGCACCTCAATAAACTCTTTATGATCAAAAACTTGTTGTACTTTATTTATCTTTTTTAATTGGTTAAGCCATTTAAAAAAATGTTTGCAATCTTCAACAGTTATTGCTTCTTTTGAAAATAACACCCGTTTAATAAACACATCTTCATACCTCTCTTTGTCATAATCTATTTTATGTAAAAGGCTCAATTTAATTTTAACATCCTGTACCTTTTGTATATCGTTATACAAGATGGACACCTGTTCTTTATGAGTTCGGTAATAATACAAAGTTTCTTGAATATTGTACATTTTACATGTCCACGCCGACTTTGCCCAAAAATCGTAATCTTCCGCATGGGTTTTGGTCTCATCAAAATTAAAATGTACATACGTCTTTCTTTCTAACATTGAAGAACACAAACTCATGGAGTTAGCCAATAACATTTGAGTTTTAATTTCTTCATGAAGTTCTTTATATTTTAATACTTTAGAACTAACTCCAAAGCACTGTAACCAACAACCACATGCTTTAATTTCGGGGTTGTTTTGAAGGACTTTTAATTGTTTTTCAAATCGACTAGGTAGACTTATATCATCTCCATCCATCCGGGCAATGTATGTTCCTTTTGCTTCTTTAAAACCAATATTTAAACTATCAATAAGTCCTTTGTTTACAGACTTTTCAATAATTCTAATTCTACTATCTTTAAACGATTTAACAACTGGTAAAGTCTCATCTGTAGAACAATCATCAATTACTAAAATTTCAAAGTCTTGTATGGTTTGATTTAATATTGAAGTTATGGCTTCATCCACATATTCTGCTACATTATAAACAGGAAGCACAACAGATATTAAAGGCATAACTTGATTTATTAAGAAACAATTTTGTTCGCTAATTTAGTCAACTTAAACCCTTTCCCCAAAAACGTATAAAATAAAGGTGCTAATGTTCTATATAACATTTTCAATGCATTTGATTGAAATAACTCTCCATTACTTTTATATAATAACAACAACAATAATGAGGTTTTAAATGCTATTTTTTTATATCGTTTTCTAACAATGAAACTATATAACTGTCCTACTTCGTTTAAAATATTTTTTCTAACATCTTCATTTAGTAATTCCCTATAATTATTAAGTATATTATATTTTACTTGAATGTTTGAAAATGTTTTTGGTGGGGTATCAAGAATAGTTTTAGACATGTTTTCTGCATGAATATTAAACATTACAAGATGGGTTTCATTTGCAAAATAATTTTGTGAAATGCTTAAAATACGCATATGAAAATCGTAATCTTGAGCTTGCTGTAACTTTTCATCAAACTTTACACGGTGTTTTTTTAAAAAGCTCTTTTTCCATAGTGGCGCACCTGTTAACCAAAATATTTTATAGGTAATATAGTCTTCAAAAATGTTATCAGACTTTAATTTCTCTGCTCTTAATCCGATATTTAATTTCTTCTCTACATCAAAAACTTGGGTTTGACAAATAGCGAAGTCAAAAGTAGATAAATGCAATTCTTTAATTTGAGTTTCCAATTTCTTGGGCAGCATAATATCATCACTATCAAACCAGTTTACATAATCACCCTTACTAATTTCAAAACCATAATTCCTACAAGCATTAGCCCCTTTAGGTTTGTTTTTTGGTCTACTGTAATACTGTATTCTCGAATCTTTTTCTCTGTATTTATTTAATACTTCAAAGGTATTATCAGTACTTCCATCATCTACAACAATGCATTCCCAATAAATATAAGTTTGAGCTATGATCGAATCCAAGGTCTCTCCTATAAGGTATCCCCTATTATAGGTAGGTATTATTATGGATATTAATGGAGTCACTGTATACTAATAAGATTTTCAACTATTTAACTTCATTCTTTAAAATACGTTCTAGTTGGTTTAAATGTCTTTCTAAACTAAAGCTGCATGTAATATATTCTTTTCCTGCTTTCCCTAAGTATTTTGCATAACTTAAATCCTCCAAAACACGTAACATATTTTCTGCCATACCATCAACATCATGCTCTTGGCATAATAACCCTGTTTTTTCATGTTCAACAACATCAGGTATACCAGCATGACAAGTTGATATTACAGGTAAACCAGCAGCACTTGCTTCTAAAACAGAAAGGGGCGTTCCTTCCATATCACCATTATCTGCAGTGATAGAGTGTTGTACGAACGCCAATGATTCGCTTAACAAATCCACATACTTGTCTGGTGTTATAATCCCTAAAAAAAACACATTATTCTCTAACTTTAAATGTTTTACCAAATTTTTACAAACATTAAGTAAGACACCATTTCCTGCCATTAATAATGTGGCTTCAGGATATTTTTGTAAAACTTTTTGAAATGCCATAATAGAATAATAAGGTGCCTTTTTATCGGTAAATCTACCAACTGATAAAAATTGTTTCTTAGAAAATTTAGGCATTACACTCTCAAATATTCTATTGGGCCCATATACATTATAAACCATTTTCTCTTTTGGGCACCCCATAGCGAGTAAACGACTTTCCATGACTTTAGAAACCGCTATTATTTTTCTTGAAAATTGAAAAACAGCTTTGTAGCCCTTGCAGGATTCAATAACAGTAGCAACACTAGCATCATAACCATGAAAATGTACCACTACAGGAATTTTAGCCTCCTTAAGTACGCTATATAAATAATGAGCATGATTACCATACTCCACAAGCACAACATCTATCTTATTATTGCTCAAACTATAAAGTACACATTGCTTCCATAAATCAGCACTTCCTCTTTTTTTAAACATTGCTCTTATCCTATGTAATTTATATAGATACAAGGGCATTAACCTATCTACTCCTTCTAATTTTAATTGTGTTCCGTAGCCATAATAATAAAACACCGTACCCTTCAACCCTTTTTTATGAGCCTGTATAAAGGTTTCAGAATATGGATTCTGACAGGGGGTAAATATGGCTATATTCATTTAATTCTTTTTAAAATTCTTTTCAAGAAAGTATTTCTGTTCTTTTTATTATCCAATTCAGAAACATCCTTTCTTGCTGACTCAAAACGTCCTTTTTCATAAAACATTTTAACAATATCAATATCATTATATTTTAACAATGTTTGTTTATACTTTTCTAAAAATGGTTTTAACAAGACATCTTCCCCCAGCAAAACACCTCTTAACATACTGTTAGTAAAATGAATAAATACAATAGGCCATGTATCATTAATCATCACCTCTCCATTATCTTGCAAAGTACGCTGACAATCTATTTGATTCCAATTGGCTACATTACACCCTTTATGAGTTAGATGTCCTACACCATCAAATCGGGTAGGCAATAAATCAAGATAGCGTTGATCTACATAATATCCCTCGGATCGATCTACTTTACATTCATGCAAGCACAGTTTTGCCCAATAGGTTAATGCAGAAATTCCTCTTTTAGAAGCTCCTAAAAAGCCGCCGTTATAAATACCATCTAAAAAGTTCAATTTAAAATTATCTAAATCCTGTTCTGGATAACTTGATCGCCAATGCGGAGATAGCAATATAGAATGTGAATTCAAGGTATCAAATAGAAACCTAAATTTGCTAAAAAAAAGCACATCACTGTCTACATAAATAACCCTATCCAGATTATGCTCTAATAAATATGTCATTAAAACAGGTTTCATGCCCCAACGATAAGCATCATGATATGTTGAGCTGTATTTTATTTTTAATTGAACAGCTAATTCAGAATTCTTAAAATTACTTTCGTCCAAAATAAAAACGCGCTCTCTAGTATTTAATTGTTCATTGACATACTCTGGCAGCCTGCCATTAGTTACAAAAACATAGAAAAATTCATTATCTCCATAAGCCTGCAATGTATCATGCAATGCCAAGGCATAATGCCCATAATCATTAGTAATAATAGTACAAACGGCATCTTTCATTTAAAATTTTCTAAATGTGTTATAAATTAAAAAGTCCAATGGTAAATTTTTTATTTTGTGATTAGATTTAAACTTATCTCTCCATTCGTCAAATATCCAATAATATTTAGATCTATTAATAAACCGACTAAAACCATTGCTATGCTTCATTACTATTTCTATATATTCATGAACTCGCTTTTGCTCAAGAGGCAATGGTTTAACTGATTTTGTTGTGTCTCTATGTCTTCTAAAGTAGTTTAACCGTTGACAAGTATAGGCTATTTCGCCTTGTTTCAATAGTTCTATCCAAATATACCAATCACCACAAAATGTCATATGTACTGGAAACGCTATATCATCAACAGCTTTTTTCTTAAATACTACGGCACTAGCGTTGGTTATGGTATTTCTAAATCGTAAATACTCAAGTATTTCATTTTCTCCTGTATTAGTATAGCTTTTAGTCCAACGTTTTTTATCCAATGCATCAGCCCAGACATGTCGTCCTTCTTGCTCTCCTAAAAAATTTATTATTTCTGAAGCGCAATAGACTAAAACTGTATTTTTTTCAAATAACTTTAACAGAGTTTCTAAAAAATTAAGCTCACAATAATCATCACTCTCTGCTATCCAAATATACGCTCCTTGCGCTAAATCTATCCCTTTTTTCCACTGCTTAAACGGACTCCCTGAATTTTTTGTATTTAAAACTAATTGAGATACTTTAGGGTGTTGAGCATACCGCTGTAATAACTCTAAACTTCCATCAGTAGAGGCATCATCCAGTAAAATCACCTCAAAATCCTGAAAGGTTTGATTAAATACCGTATCAAAACGCTGCTGTAAAAACGGCGCATGATTGTAATTTGGTATAATTACAGAAACTTTAGGATTCATTTTGTAACGCCTTTTGAGTAGCTTCTAAATAAGCCTTACCATATTTAACACAGGGTTCTAAATGATTGCCTTCTGCCCATTCATTCATTGCGTTTATAAATACAAAATTTTCTTCTTTTGAGTAAGGTTTAAACTCCTCTATGATAGCTCTAAGCCATTTACCATATAATTTCGGACTACTACCTTTTCCTACAATTCCTCCTTCTTTTTTACGTGCTGTATTATCCCATGAAGGTGTCACACTCCTATACAATTTATATTCAACACACTGCCTATTCAAACAATCTTTTACACCTTGTTTAAAATCTCTATAATCTACTATTATAGGATTTTGCTTTTTTTTAAAAATACTAAACCTTTTCTTCTTAGACTCATTATTTATTTTATGCTTTATTACTGCATGCGGGGAAAATTCAATGGCAGCATCAAAACCTATATACGAAGGTTTTATTATTTCATGGAAGCTTTCAGTACACATTAAATATAAATCAGGAAAACCAAACTCGTCTTTCGCAATCGTCCTCCAAATCAATACAGTTTCTTTAATATTAGGCAACAAACTTGGTCTGTAAATAACAAAAATAGGCTTACCATCTATTTTTATATATCTCGAATCCGAAAACACTTTTTCACATAACCAACGAATATGGGCTTTATCATCTTCAAAACTATAACTTTGTTTCATTAAAACCTCCTCTTCTTTACCGTCCCAACGTCTTGTCCAATTTTCGTTTGCCCAACATAGCATAAACGGCATGTCTAAATCAGGTTGATCCAACATACCATCTACAGGTTGATCTAATAAGCGTTTCCCATTAAACCAATAATGATAATAACAAAAACCATGTATACCATACTCCTTAGCCAAATCTGCTTGTGCTTTTCTAGCCTCTGGTAAGCGTAAATCATAAAACCCTAAATCGGCTGGCAAATGCGGTTGATAATGCCCTTCAAATAATGGTTTCGCCTTAGTTACATTCGTCCACTCGGTAAATCCTCTTCCCCACCATTCATCATTTTCAGGAATGGGATGAAATTGAGGCAGCACAAAGGCTATTGGTCGTAATTTATGCATTTAACACTTTTTTTAGCAACTATAATCTCAATATACTCAGCTCGAATGCCTAAATCTAAATTATCCAAATAAATAATTTCACACTCAGCGTCAGTATGCTTTTCTATATATTCTTTAATATCATAACCCCAATGAAAAGTTACTGGCGATCCTTTTTTATCTATTGGATTATCATGCCAGTCAGGTTCCTGTAAAAATTCTAGCACTCCGTTATCTCCTAAATTAGCCCAACGTTCACTAGTTTTATGCTTATTAACAAGAGGCACCGAAAATACATGAGCACCTCCTTGTTTTAAAGTTCTATGAATCTCTTTAAATGCTTGGTCTGGATGATATATATGCTCCATGACATCACTAGTAACTACCAAATCAAAACACTCTTCTTCAAAAGTTTGCTGCTCTAAGTTTTCATTACGATATCCATTAACTAGCCCTCCTAACTTTTTATTTGGGAAATAGTGGGTTTGTATATAATTATCAACTTTTTGCCTTAACAATACACTATGACCACGATTACCTGGTGACGATTCATGAATAGTCAAATATTCCCAGTTTGGATATTGTTTTTTTATGACTTGCATTAAAGCGCGTTCCCTTGGAATACACCCACAATTATTACATTTAAAATGATCTCTAAGCCAATGGTGGTTGGCGATGAAAACCGTATTCTTTTCGCAGCACGGACAAAAGCCAGTATGCCTAAAATAAAAAGTTCCGTACCTTAGCTCATATAAATTAACTATTTTATATTTTAAATATTTTTTTAAACGTTTTAACATCAATTAAACAAAATTTTTTAATTTTTGAAGACCGCTTTTCCCATCGATAAAATCATAATCCAACAACTTAATATCTTTTTCATATCTATCATCAACCATTTTTTTTTTTGTTTTAGTGTAAAAAATTGAGTAATCATTTTTTCGCTTACTTTTATTGGTAAATATGTTAAAATCCTCTTCTATATGTAGTTCTTTTAAAACAGTTTTTATATCACTCTGAAAATCTTCAAATCTACCCACAAAATTAGGTTTAAATTTTCCTTCAAAATCAAAAAAACTAGTTTGTGTTAACAAATGATCTCCAAGATAAGAGCTCTTTGATTTATTGTTAAAAATGTCTTTAAAGACTCCTTTTCCTCTAATATAATCTTTAAAGGAGCCTTTTATTTTAGTAAATTCCTGAATCCATTGATAATCAGAATATGACCTATCCCAAGGATTTCTCACAAAGGTAAATTTAAAATAAGAATCCCATTGCTCTTGAGTTACAAGCTCTGTCTCTAAAAGCTGTTTGGCAGTTGCATGCTGCATATGCAATTGGCGCTTTGAACACCATCCAAACAATCGTTCATAGTCTGCATTATCAAAATGAAATTTAACCCCAGGATGAAAAAAACTATTAATACTTGTCCCTGCTGTTTTGGGTATATGAATAAAAATACATTTATGTTTATGACTTATCATAAAAAACTTTTTTTAACTAATCTACTTTTAACGAACCACACATCAGTTTTAGATTCGAAAATATCTCTCTTAATATGTTCTGATATAATCTTGAAACCATATTTAGTGAGTTCCATTTTAAAACTATCAATAGTCCCGTGTGTCCCTTGATTTTCAACTTCTTTTCCTTCCGAATAATTCCATATATAGTTAGAATTAGGAACAATATCGATTGTCAAAAGCAACTCACCATTTTTTTTTAATAATTTGGATGCTTTCTTTAGCATCCTTAAACGAATGTTAACAGGCATGTGTTCTACTACTGAAATAGAATATAGACAATCAAACTTTTTAAAGGTTTTAACTTTTGTAAAATCTTGATGTTTTGACTCAATAGATTTGTCAAACATACTATAATCTAAATACCCCCATTCATTCCACTTTTCTTTGTCTTTGAGTTTTCTAATTGTTGAATGTAAGTCTACAGTAGTAACTTTCATCCCCGTATCACTAAGACATAAAGGTATTGGACAAACACCTGCACCTATGTCTAAAACACTTAAATTAGACTTGTTTTCTAGCTGCTCTAAAATCCAAGTATACTCAAATACTCGAGGATAATGAGACGTATAAAACCCCAAATTACATCTTGACACATCTACTACATATTGTAATAAATCAGGCCTTGTCACTTCCTTAAACGCTTTATTTAAATTTTGAGAAGACAAGTCTCTTTGATGTGTTTTATTATGAACCGTTCCCACCAAAACAGATACGTCTCTATACTTTTTTACTATGGCTAATTCATCAAATTTACCATAGGCAGCTACTTCATCAAAAATAGAATTATGAAAATGAGTTATAGTTGAATTTAATGAAGGTTTATCGTTGTAAGCTCCTATTACAATCCTTGAATTTGCTTTCTCAACCAAACCTCTAACTATATTTTTAAAACTATTTGAGTTACTTTGATGTATTAAAACATCAAAACACATGGTTATATCTGCTTCCGAAACCTGTTCATGATTTATAGAGTATGTTTTAAATTCCCAATCGGAACGCTTTTTCTTAGCTAATACCAACGCCTCTATAGAAACATCAAGTCCTAAATATTTTTTAAACGGCATATTTTTCATTAATTCCAAATCGCCACAACCTACATCTATAATTGAATCCTCCTCCCTTCCATAAGTCAATCGCTTTACTAACGTTTTTTTTAATTCAAGTACAGTACCGCGTGACCCGACGCCACTTCCCAAACTAGGACATGTTCGATATCTATAATCCCAAAACAGAGAATTATTTAAATGCTTTTTTAAACTAAAATTTATCCTAGCATTTATTACATCTATTGCTTCATTTGAAATGACATCTGTATGTCTCTTTAGCTGCATATGCTCATTTACTTGATTATGAAAATGAACAATTCTTGGAGACACCTTTATTGAATTAGATACATGTATAGGATAATTCCATTCTACACTTAAATGCGTTACTTTTTTATTCAGTTTACCCATAGCCAAAGCAAACCCTACTTGGTCGGCATGTTTGTCATACTCTTTTCCAAAAAGCTCAGCATTATCAATACTCCATAAAGCATATTTCTCCCACAAAGGCTTTAACTCTTTTAGAAAGTCTTTGGAAATAATATAGACTCCACCATTACAATTATTCCAATCTGTTACTTGTTCATTATTGTTTGAAAATGTGGTCAGGGTCTCAAAAACCTGTAATTGGTGAGCTTCAAAAATCGTTTTAAGAATAGTTAATGGAGGGTTAGGAAAATCAACTATTTTAGCATAAACCTCAGCTTCCAAATCAAGTCCTTCCAAATCTACAATAGCTGTATCGCAATCCATTAAAAACACATACTCAAAATCTTCCAGTTGACTAAAAGTATCTAGTTGAACCAACTTGCTACAGTATTTGTTTCTAAAATCAAAAGGAGTCTTTTTAATAAGGTTTATACCATAGCCGTTTAGCAGATCAAGAAAATCACCTGGCACTTCACTTACTAGATGGACATATATTAGATTAGGATTAACATTGTTCGCTAATAAGTTTGATAGCCATATATAAACCTGAACAGCCATAACAGATGAATAATCTAATACGCAGGAAAAAAACAACTTCATATTCAGACTATTCTTCATAAAGGTATTTTTTATGCGGTATCTGAGAGTAAAAAAAATCTAAATCATCTTCAGAAAAAAGCTTCTCCCAGCTATTTATTTTTGCAGCATTTGGTTTTAATCCTACTTTATTTTTAATAGGATCAAACCTTTTAACTCCAAATAATCTACCCTTATAATACTTAAAAGGAAAGAATTTTTTGGCTATATCCTGATAAGCCTTTTTAGGATTATTTTTCATATCCTCAAATCTCAATATAAAAATATCCTCTTCATCATAATTAACCCAGGAGTCTACATGATTAAACCAATGCTGCACTATATTTACTTTTGGTAATGCTTTTTGCCCCGTGCCTCCATACCAATCTATCTCCTTTCTCAGAAACTCAGAGAAAGAAATACCAAACCAATCCATTTGATAAAACTTAGAATTCCAAAGTGATGCTATCACATCTCTCCCATCTCTATAAATATAAATGGCATTTGAAAACTTCTTGTTTTGTTCAGGAAATAAATGCGACCCGAACAATCTATGATAAGGCTCCCCTTCTTCCAGTAAGATTTTGTTTGACCAATGCCCAAAATAAATACTTCCTTTGGAAGACAAATCTTGACTTGGATAAAAATTCTTAGCCAAAAACGCCTCTAAAAAATGAGTACCACTTCTAGGGTGAGAATATATCTTAATATAATTATGCTTCATTTGCTTCCATTAAATTCCATTCACCAACAAATTGAATTGGTGCATGACCAGTTGAGATACCTGTTATACTTATAGAGGCTATATTTGAATCAAAACAATAAATATCACCTCTGGATTTATCTGTCCTTACTTCGTTAATAGATACTCCTACCGTATAAATACCTTGCCCTAATATCATATTTTCTATTTTACTTTTTATAGAGACTTGCCCTTTATCTTCAAAAATACTCTTGGAAAACAAAGAAAAGAAATTAGCAACCTGTTTAGCATCTTTATCAATAAAGGAATAGTTAACCCAATACTTGCTCACTTTATCATCTATATCTAAGTTAATTTCAAAACTATACGCTTCATTATGTATTAATTCAACAAAACCAGTAGTGTTTACAATCTCTTTGCTTTCATTATTCAATATTTTGATGCTTTTTAACTTAACCAAACCATTACCTCCAACAATTTTATCGGTATTTTGAAAAGATTGATAATACCGCTGGATTCCGTCCGAGACGTCATCACCGCATACAAGCTCTTTTCCATGGTCCATTAACAATATTTTATTAGCTATCCTCGCTACCTGCGGCATGGTATGAGATACAAAAATAACTGCTGTATTTTGCAACAACTCACCTATCCTAGTTAAGCATTTCATTCTAAATCCTACATCCCCAACCGCCAATACCTCATCAATAAGCAACACATCAGGTTCCATTTGAGCAGCTACGGCAAAGCCTAAGCGTACCTTCATACCAGAACTATAATTTTGTACAGGCATATCGATAAACTCGCGTATTTCAGCAAAATCGATAATGGCTTCTACTTTAGCGTCTATTTCTTTTTTAGTAAAACCTAATATAGCACCATTGTTGTAGATATTTTCTCGTCCGGTAAGTATGGGGTTAAAACCCGCGCCAAGTTCAATAAGCGCTCCTACGCGCCCCTTAATAGTGACTTTACCGGCGTCAGGGTTTATTAAGCCATTTAATATTTTAAGCAAAGTACTTTTACCCGCCCCATTATGCCCTATAAGTCCCAGACACTCGCCGCGGCGTAGCTCAAAACTTATATCTTTTACCGCCCAGAATTCTTTAGGGCGTAACAGACGTGTATGGGACTGCCCCTGAACATTTGAAATCAAATCTTTAACACCATACCACAAGCTCGTTTTAAGATCCTTACAAAACTTCTTACTTAGGCCTTCTACCTTAACGAGAACTTCGTTAGTTGTATCTATATGTTGGTCTTTTTTATTCAATTTATTGTTTTTGTTCGTGAAACGTCTTTTGTGAAATGTGAAACGTTTATGGTGAAACGTCTCACCCCTCACACTTTACCCCTTCCGTTTCAAATAATTTCTTAATCCTAAATAACAACTGTTTTACTTTTAAACACATATCAACAGTATCTTGATTATCATTAACAAACTGTAAGCGAACTGCAATTAAATACTGAGTCTCCACTTCAGCTAAAGCCCCTAAAGCAATAGACAAAAACTGTATCAGTTCCTTATCACTTTTTCTACCGCATCCCTCCGATATATTAGTCCGATATTTTAGAAGGAATAGAAACCTCGGCACGCTGCATCTTACTGGTCAACACATAACGCTCAGCATCAGGAAAAACCGAAGTAATTTTATAAATCAGTTCAATCAAATCCATACTCGATTTCCAAACCTCTAAATCCTTATGATCCATATTTTTTGTTATTCGAAAAACATCTCACGTCTCACCCTTCACGTTTCTCATCCCACTGCTCTCCTCTCACACGTTTCAAACCCGTTCAACAATAATAGGAATAGACAACCGATACCATACCAAAGCCACGCACATTAAAGGAATACTTCCTAGTAACAACATCATATAATAATTGACAAATTCTAACGAGCCGCCCGTTAGTACATTCCTGGTAACTTCAATAATTGGAGTAAGCGGATTGTACAGCATCAAGGTTTTCATAATACCTGAATCGGGAATAGCATACACTACGGGAGTAATATACATCACAAACGATAATCCTAAGCTTATAAACTTGTTAACATCTCCATACAACATACTTACCGGAGTTATAAATAGTCCTATCATAGTACCAATAAAAATAGCAGCTAATAAGGCCAAAGGAAAAAACAAGATATACCAGCTCAATGACATGTGATACACCAGCATCAATATAAGCAACAACACCATTTTAATACTACTGCTGAACAATAATTTATATAATCCAGATACCACAAGGGCTTCCTTAGGAAAATTAATTTTACTCAATATCCCTCGGGCGCTATTCGTACTGGCTGTAGGGGTATTTATCGCTTCTTTTAAAACAGACCAGATTAAGGTTCCTGAAAACACATACACAGGATAAGGAATTCCTGTATCAGACAGTTTTACTGTACCCGAACTACTTAAAAAAATCCAGACAAAGGCGGTGGTTAAAGGCATCACAAAAGCCCACAAAATACCAAAATACGATTGCCGATACTGCGCCTTAATATCTCTAAGTGCTAATTGCTTGGCTAAAAAATGGGAGCCTAAAACATCTTGGACCGATGCCTTTAATAATCTGCCAAATTTTAAATGATTATCCTTTTGGTAAATTCGAGTTTCTAATGCCATATGCTATACTAAAATCAAGCCTATTTATAAAAACAAACCCAACTATGCAGTAAATATAAGTTGCTCAAGGCATTCAAAAAAATGAATCCCTTTTAAAATTGACTTATATAACATAAATCACATACCATATACAGCATAACCAGTTACAACCTAGATTCCAAATAAGTTAAAATCTTAGCCACAGCTGCTTCTGGCGTTTCTTCCGTCGTTCTAATTTCAATAGTAGGATCTACTGGTGTTTCAAAGGGCGCACTTATACCTGTAAAATTTTTAATAGCGCCAGAACGTGCTTTCTTATACAACCCTTTTACATCACGTTGTTCACAAACCTCCAAGGGCGTGTTGACAAACACTTCAATATAGTTTTCTTCACCTACAATGGTCTTAATATCGGCCCGTATTTTAGTATACGGGGTTATAAACGCTGCGATAACCACTAAACCAGCATCAATAAATAACTTACCCACTTCAGCCGTACGCCTTAAGTTTTCAAACCGATCTGCTTTAGTGAATTTTAAATCTTGATTTAATCCTCGTCTTAAATTATCACCATCTAAACTATAGGTATGTATTCCTTGCTTATGCAAGGTTCGCTCTAAAAGATCAGCAATAGTAGATTTCCCCGATCCTGATAGTCCTGTAAACCATATTAAGCAAGGCATATGTCCTTTTAAAGCGCCTCTATCTTGCTTGGTTATGGTATACTTTTGTTTTTTTACCTGCTCCATATAGATTCTATTGTACTAAAAAATACGGGTTTAATAAATCTTCCTTATTGTACTGCAAGGGTTCTCCTGTATCTATGCGTTGCACTGTAAGACCAACAGCCGAGCAAATGCCATGTCCGGCAGCCGTATCCCATTCCATGGTAGGCACAAATCTAGGATACATATCGGCGTCACCTTCCGCCATTAAACAAAACTTTAATGAACTGCCTTTTGAAACTATTTGTACCGACTTCCCTTCTTGTTCTAACCCTGCAATAAAAGCATCGGTTTCTCTACTTTTATGCGAACGGCTCCCTATCACACGAAGAGGTTTACCGTCCTCATGCTTCGGGTATATGCTTATCTTATCTTTAAATATAGCGGTTGAATATACCGCCTTATCTAATGAAATCTTATAAGCTACTCCATCTGATACCACACCATAATACAAGGTCTTTAAAACAGGTACATAAATAACCCCCATAACAGGTTGTCCGTTTTCTATCAAAGCAATATTAACAGTAAACTCCCCATTTCTCTTTATAAATTCTTTAGTGCCATCTAAAGGATCAACCATCCAACAAGTACGCCAATGCTTACGTTCTTCATATGGAGCTTGTTTATGCTCTTCACTGATAACAGGAATATGAGTTGATTTTAAATAAGAATGAATAATCTGATGAGCACGTTCATCTGCCACGGTTAACGGCGAATGGTCTGATTTGAATTGCACCTCAAAAGAGGTTTCATAAACCATCATAATTTCAGCCCCTGCTTTTATGGCAGCCTCAACCGCTATAGCTAAAAGTGTATCCTTTTCCATGTTAAACGAATATAAGGAACTACCTTCTTTTTAACAAAGTCTTCAATTTACGCACTACACCTCCTTTTTTCCCACCACTTTCATGATACCCATTAGCATAATTCCCATAACCATAGCCATAACCATAACCGTAACCATAGCCATAACCATATTTCGCCTTTTGATCATAGCCATTATAAACTATGCTGATGTTTTTCACCTGTTTGGTTCGATACTTTTCATTAATAAAATTAAGCATTTCACGTTTGGTATAGTCTTGTCTGACAACATAAATAGAAGCGTCTACATGTTCATTAAGTTCTAAAGCATCCGCAACCAACCCTACTGGTGGTGTATCTAATACGATGTAATCATAGGTTCTCTTAAGCTCCTCAATCATTTCCTCAAGCTTATCATGCATCAACAACTCAGAAGGATTAGGAGGAATAGGTCCCGAGGTTATAAGATCTAACCCTGCAATATCTGTAGATTGAATAACAGTGTTTAGCGATGCGTCTCCTATTAAATAATTGACAATACCTAAATCATTTTTAATATTAAAATCATCAAAAATCTTAGGCTTTCTTAAATCCAACCCTAATAAAATCGTTTTTTTACCACTTAACGCAAAAACGGTAGCGATATTGATAGAACAAAAGGTTTTCCCTTCACCACTCACTGACGAGGTTATCATCACGGTACGTGCCCCGTCTAGATTCAACCCTTTATAAAAATACTGTAATCCCGAACGAATGGCTCTGAAAGATTCTGCCACAGCCGATTTTGGTTTTCTATGTACAATCAAATTATTGTCTAAAAGGTTTTTACCAACCACCCCAAGAATAGGAATAGACGTTAGTTTTTCAACATCTAGCGGACTGTGAATATTATGATCTAAAAATGTTAACACTAGCGCTATAAGCAATGGGATTAAAAGCGCTATAAAGCCTGCAAACACATAACGTTGATTTAAATTTCTTCCCAACACTGTCGCTCCAGTATTTTTTGCAGGGTCAATTACCAATATATCTGAAACATTGGACGCCTTAATAATTTCAGCCTCACCACGCTTGGCCAAAAACACATTATAAGTTTGCTGACTCAAAGTGTATTGCCGTTCCATACCAATAAGCTCTTGCTGATCTTCTGGCAATTTACTAAACTGTAATTCTACAAGCTTTAAATCTTGGTTTACAACATCCAACTCGCGCTTTAAACCATTGGTTACCGAACTAATATTTTCTAATAAAACATTCTTCAATCCTTCAATCTGTCTATTTAAATCATCAAAAATAGTAGCGTCTTTCCGTACAGAATATTGAAGTTTAGACTTTTGAACTGAAAGTTCATTTATTTTTGCAACGTTAGATAATATATTAGGATCTCCAATTCCTGCTATACTTGGGGCTGGTATATCCGTAAAACTGCTACTTGATAACAAATAATGTTTTAACTGCGAATAATAATCTAACTGTCTGTTTATACTTTCTTTACTAGCATCCAACTTAGAGAACTTATCATTGAGCAGCTCACTTTCACTATCTAAACTGAATATTTTATTTTTCTTTCGGTAACTATTTAAGGCACTGGCATTTTCTGAAAGTTCATCTTTAACGCGTGCTATTTGTTCTTCAATAAAAGTAATGGCATTGGTAGCATACTGATTTTTACGTTCCAATTGATCTTCACTCAACACCGCCACAACGGTATTTAAATAATCAACAATTTTATGCGTATTTTTATCTATCAATGAAATATCTAAAATAGGGGAAGATTTCATATTATTAACGTTCAACCGCCCTTTATAACTCGCTACAACCCCATCAAAATGACTAAACTGAATAAACAAAGGAGTGTTAATATTAGGGGTTCTACCTTCTGCAAGTTTCAATTCACCCTTTAAAAAAGGTAAATCTATAGCCTCTCCTATGGTATAGCGTCTCTTAAAAAGTCCAACTGGTACATCAACCCGAGATATCTGCTTAGTGATGTAATTTTGAGCACTAACTACAGCACTTTCAAAGTTAATCTCCAGCTCATACGTAGCTGCATCAAGAAAAGTAACCTGTATAGGTATATTGATGAGCTGCGCGGTATTGTAATCATGATAAAACCGAAATGGTGCAGCCTTATAAATATCTTGTTTTCTAAAGCGTCCTTGTTTTAAATAACTCTTATAAAACTCCAACCTATCCACCACTTTCTCATGGTGTGTTCTAGACGATAAAGTAACTATTATGGTTTGCAACTTTGCGGTAACACCACCCCATTTAAAAGTTAAACTGGCATTAGATGTAAATAAAGGATTCGTATCATCCTCAATTGAGATTTTAGTACCCAACCGATAAGAAAACTCTTCTCTAATATTTTTTTGGTAGACTATAAAAACACCAATAGCAAGTAATACCACAAAAAGCTTCCAATAGCTTAAGGCTCTAAATAGAAACTTCTTTATATCGAATGTAGTACTTGACTCTAAAACTTCAAATTCCTCTTCCATGCCTTAACTATTTAAAGAGATTTTGCTAAAAAATACGTTGAAACCGCTAACGAAAATATAGACGCTACCGTGAGTAAAGTCTGCGTAGCTGTAGTACCTAATCCTAAGGCCTTACGTTTTAAAGGTTTTACCAAAATAATATCATTGGGTTGAATGAAATAATAAGGTGATTCCATGGCCTTTATATCCAATAAATCTATGTGGTGTATTTTTTGCCCATCAGGATATTGCCTTATTACTAGTATATCAGATCTATTCGCTGTCAGTGCTACATCGCCTGCATTGGCAAGCGCTTCAATAATATTCACTCGATCTTGATATAAGGTATACACCCCCGATTTGGCATCTCCAGTTACCGTATACCGCAACCCCGCTAGTTTTACACGTACAAAAATCTCGGCACTTTCTTTAAAATACTGACTTAACAATTCATCCTTAACCTTATTTTCTATTTCTTCAATGGTAAATCCTAACACATTAATCTCTCCTAAAACAGGAAACTTTATATTGCCATGCAGATCAACCGTAAAGCCATTAAAGTACAAACCTGCCCCTCCTTGTGAAATATTGCCGCTTGAAGTAGCACTTTGAACGGGATTAAAAATACCTACCAATTCCTCATCTAAAGCCTTTACATTAATACTTAGTATATCATTGACCTGAACTCTATAAGGTTTGGGTATTTCATTAATTACCAAAGTACTATCGGTGGTTGTTCCTTTATTCTGAAGGTAAACCGTATCTTTATTCGTGATACAGGATACAAAAACAACATGTAGTATTATGACTAGCAGAAGAATACTTCTCTTCATTATGAGGCTGTTTGATTTCTCACAAATATAAGTTTTAGGGGGGAACAATAAAACTTATGCGGTATTTTTTGGTTTTTTGTCCGTTATTTGCAAAAAACTTTAGCTTTTGAATTATTTAAACGTAGAAAATATATCCAAATCTTACGGTGAACTGGTGTTATTTGAAGACCTTTCGTTCAGCGTACATAAGGATCAAAAAATTGCTTTTGTAGCCAAAAATGGCACAGGAAAAACGTCTATCTTAAATATTCTTTCTGGAGATGACCAACCCGATTCTGGACATATTATTTACAGAAAAGACATCAAAGTATCTTTCTTATCACAAGACCCTAAGTTTGATAAAACGCGTACGGTTGAAGAAACCATTTTAGCAAGTGATAACCCCATTTTAAAAGTTATTTCTAACTACGAAAAATCCCTATTAAACCCAGAAGACACAGATACTTATCAAGCCGCGTTTGACGCTATGGAACGGCATCAGGCCTGGGATTTTGAAACCCTTTACAAACAGATTCTCTTTAAATTAAAACTAGAGAATCTCAACGAAAAAGTCAGCACGCTTTCAGGCGGACAAATTAAGCGCTTAGCCTTGGCTAATGCCTTGATAAATAAACCTGATTTACTTATCCTGGATGAGCCTACCAATCATTTAGATCTTGAAATGATTGAATGGCTGGAAGCCTTTTTTGCCAAAGAAAACATAACGCTTTTTATGGTCACTCATGACCGTTATTTTTTAGAACGCGTTTGTAACGAAATTATTGAATTAGACGAAGGTGAACTGTACAATTACAAAGGAAATTACTCCTATTACCTAGAAAAAAGAGCCGAACGTAAAGAGCGTGAAGCTGCCGAAACTGGAAAAACCAAACAATTATTTAAGAAAGAATTGGAATGGATGCGTAGGCAACCCAAGGCACGAACTACAAAGTCGAAGTCAAGAATAGATGATTTTTTTGAAATAAAACACAAGGCACACCAGCGTAGAAAAGATCACGAAATTCAGTTAGAACTCAATATGGAACGGCTAGGAAGCAAAATCTTAGAATTCCATAAAGTATCTAAAGCCTTCAAAGACAAAACGATTCTTAATAGTTTTGATTACACCTTTAAAAAGGGCGAACGAGTTGGTATTATAGGTAAGAATGGTACAGGTAAAACAACCTTTTTGAATATTTTAACCCAATCAGCTCAACCTGACTCAGGTAAAGTGGTAAAAGGCGACACTGTTAAGTTTGGCTACTACACCCAAAATGGTATTACCATAAAACCCGAACAAAAGGTCATTGATGTTATTCGTGAATTTGGTGATTATATTCCGCTTAAAAAAGGCAGACAAATAAGTGCACAACAGTTATTAGAACGCTTTTTATTCAGCAGAAAAAAGCAATATGACTTTGTTGAAAAATTAAGTGGCGGCGAACGTAAACACTTATACTTATGCACTGTTTTAATTCAGAACCCTAACTTTTTAATTCTGGATGAGCCAACAAACGATTTAGATATAGTCACTTTAAACGTTTTAGAAAGTTTTCTTTTAGACTTCCCTGGATGTATTATTGTAGTATCTCATGACCGCTATTTCATGGATAAGATTATTGATCACCTTTTTGTATTTAAAGGCGAAGGCGTCATTGAAGACTTTCCTGGCAACTATACAGACTATAGAGTTTATGAAGACAGCCAACCCGACACACCCACTATAGCCGAAGACAAAAAAGAAAAACAATCCTGGAAACAAAATGAAGCCTCTAAACTATCTTTTAACGAAGAAAAGGAATTAAGAAATATTGAGAGTAAACTCAATGCGCTGGCTTTCGATAAAAAGGAACTGGAGAACAAGTTTAATAATCCAGACCTGTCACAAGATGAGATTAACACACTCTCTCAAGAGCTTCAAGCACTTCTTAATCTCATTGAAGCTAAAGAAGAACGTTGGTTTGAACTCTCATCAAAACTAGAAGATTAATCACATATCATGCTTTACCAGGTTAAGCAGTACCTAAAATTCCTAATAGCCTCTACCAATCAACACGGGGTACACTCGCCTTTTGTATTTAATTTGGTTACCCAGTGTTTTTATGACAAGAAAAGCTATACCAATTACCACCTTATTGAGCAGTACAAAAACACATTGCGCAACAACAAATCAACAATAAAAATTACTGATTTGGGTGCAGGCTCACAACGCATGAACCAACATGAACGCCTAATATGTGATATGGCCAAGCATGCTGGAACTCCGCTAAAAAGAGCAAAACTTTTATATCGCTTGGTACAATACCTTCAGCCGAAAGAAATTTTAGAATTAGGCAGTTCTTTAGGTATTGCAACACATGCTATGGCGTTAGGTAATCCAAAAGCTAAAATCACCTCTATTGAAGGTTGCCCCAATACTGCTACATTTGCCAGACTCCAATTAGGTAATCTCAACAATAGTTCTGTTGAGATTATTAATCAAGATTTTTATAAAGCGATTACTAAGCGTAGCCAAAATCAATACAATCTTATTTTCTTTGACGGCAATCACCAAAAGGAAGCTACCTTAAACTATTTTAAAACCCTTTTACCAACCGTAAATAATGACACGGTTTTTATTTTTGATGATATCCATTGGTCAAAAGAAATGACACAAGCTTGGGATATCATAAAAAAACACCCCAAAGTAACGGTAACTATTGACACCTTTTTCTGGGGGTTTGTTTTTTTTAGGAAAGAGCAAGCTAAAGAGCATTTTACAATAAGAACCTAAAACAAAGAGTTCCTCTAGTATTTACTTAACCAAGTTAATTTCAACCCTTCTATTTTGGGCTCTACCAGGTTTATACATATTGGTTGCTATTGGTCTTCTTTCACCATACCCAACAGCCTTCAACCTGCTCGCATCTACACCATTTTCAACTAAAAAGTCCAAAACTGATTGTGCACGTTCTTCAGACAGCTTCTGATTAAACGCATAGCTACCAATACTATCGGTATGTCCTTCAATGGAAAACTTTGCACTTGGATAAGCATTTAATATTTTCACAATTTCATTAAGAACCTCATGCGACTCTTCTTTTATTTCAGACTTACCATGATTGAATAAAATAACTTTTGCAAAATCATTTAACGCTTTTTGAACCTCTTCGGTAATCTCTACCTCAGGACATCCCATATTAGCCACAGTGCCAGCGTCATACTTACACTTATCGTCTTTATCAAGAACACCATCGCCATCAGTATCTTTCCAAGGGCAACCATTATTTTCTACTGGTCCTACTTCACTCGGACATTCATCTTCATTATCTAAAACCCCATCACCATCTTGATCTCCCCAAGGGCATCCTTTATTTTCAACAGGGCCGAGTGTTTTTGGGCATTCATCGTCTTTATCAATAACACCATCACCATCCTTATCTTTTGCTTCATTTTTGAACAAACTAATTTTTAAACCAGCATATACATCAGCCTCTTTATTATTATCACTCAAAACTGCAGAAATCACAGAGCCAGAACCTATGTACAACGGGCCTGCCCTTAAACCTGCCCCTATTCTAAACCCACTTTTTTCAATCACACTGAATGGCAAGTAAAACCCAAACCATTTACTTTCATAACGTGGTGTTAAGGATACTGTATTCCATATATAATTGGCAGTTTTTCTTGATTTAGATATTAAAGAAACGTCTGTATTGAGATTTATATAAAATGCATTATTTATGTTCCAATCGGCATTTACATGAACGGCCGTTGGTAAATCCAGTTTAACCCCCCTACCAGAATCTTGCAAGGTGTAAAAATTCCTTAAAAAAGAACCAAAGTCCTCTGCATTATCAAAATCTTCTTCACTAATATTTGAATTAGTCACAATGTAGCCCTCTCAAATACCTTCTTTATAATTAACAAATCCAATGTCTGTGACTGATAAGCCTATTTTCAACTCATAACCTCCAGCCTGATTTTGTTCATTTTGATTGGGACGCCACTCATAAGTAAATCCAAAATCAGCACCAAAACCTTTGGCTTTTTTAGGAAGTTCATATTCATAATCATCACTATCAAAATCATCAAATCGTGCAAAATTTAAAAACCCAGTAGATGATATACTCCCTGTGGTTTCACCGCCTCCTAAATCGGTTCCATCAGCATCATAAGTTACACCTCAGTTTTCCCCAACCGCATAAGAACCTCCTAATCCTTGTAAATATTTCAAACTAACTCCGGTCTTCAAAACGTGCTGCTTTTTATGAAGTAAAATCTGGGCATAAGATATACCTAATTCGGCCCAAGCATGTGCAAGTACATTGACGTGGTCTTCTTGAATCATAAAATCATCGGTTGTATCATCTTCAATCGCTTGAATTGAAGCGCCATCTAAATCATTTATATTTCCAAATGATCTTCCTCGAGTAAAGAGCGCAATCGATGTGGTTTCCCCTAAATTAAACAACACAGATGGTCCTAGAACATCAACATTTGCAGCTGCATGATTCCCAGATTTTGGATATTTATTAGCCCTCATCAAACTATAATCATCTTTCAGCGCATCTAATAAATCAACACCATAATAATCATCGTTCCAAAGGCATTAAAACCCATTAAATTAATATCTAATTTAAATGGTGTGCTTACAATGTTTGCGGGGTTGTTAATAACGTTATGTACTCCGTTATAATTATCACCCATAAATCCTATATAAGATTGAGATCTGACTGTTGAAACTATTAGTAAAATAAGGAGTAAAGGTATTCTTTTCATAAGCTGGTTTGAATCATGAGTTAACAAAAATAATTTTTTCTAACAGAAAAACCACTCATGATTTTATCAATATATAATAATTAGTAAAATAACTTCCTTCTCGCTATTTTTGATAGAAATTCTTTCAATATTTTATACTTTTACAACTTACCTTACAAATTAAAATGAATAAATTATTAATCTTATTCCTCCTTGTTAGCTTAAATAGTTTTTCTCAGTTCAAATTAACAGATGAAAGTCTTGAGGAAAAATCCTTCAGAATGTTGCACCGACCTTCTCCTAACAATAAACTTTCACAGTATTTAAAATCTCACATAACAGCTGAAGAGCTCCAAATAATTAATAATTCACTCAAGACCAAAAATATTAATAGTTTAAGAATAGTATTTGATATAAATAAAAATGGAAGACCATGGAATTTTAGAGGTTATACTGGTAATAAACAGCTAAATCAAAAATTATACCAACTTGTGACTTTCTTTTTAACTAACGAAATACCAAATTTGGCAGACCTTTATCAAGCAAGACATAAAATACAATTATTCACTAGAGAGAATGACACCACCTTTATTAATGCAAGCACGGTTATAGTTAGTGATTATCCACCAAAATTTGACATCTACAAAAGGAACAAAAAAACGGCAATAAAATTAAATAAAACGAAGCCTAACGCTAACTCTTCTATTTCAGATGTTTTTAATTATCACGCTATTGAAGACTGTCAAAGTGCTCCTCGCTATACTGATGCTTATGGCTGTTTCTCAAGAAATTTCGAAAAATTTATTATTGCCAATTTTAACAAAAGGATTTTTAAAGAAGAAAACATCATAGGTTTCTATAAACTTCCTGTTAAGTTTGAAATTGACAAAAAGGGTAAACTTCATTTTATTCCCTCCACAAATTCAAATTCCATTTTTACTTCAACACTAACAAAATCCCAAAGTGCATGGAATGCTAACGCGAGAGCTTTTGGTGCAGTTATTTTAAATGCCAAATCACCAGAAAATATAGTTCAAAAAAAAGATAGCACCAAAACTTTCAAAACTAATATTAAGGCTAACCCAAAAACAACCACATCCAATGAAACCTATTTACGCCCTATAAATGACACGTATGATTCTAACTCTTTAATGCTAGATAGCTTTGAAAAAATCTCAGACACTGTTGGTGTTGCGTATGAGCAACTAAATCCAATAAACAAAGAAGTTGTTAGACTTATGAAATTATTTGAACCCAATGTTGTAGCACCTTCTAAAAGGAATAATGTAGCAGTGGCCTCTATGTTTTCAGGTCTATTCGACCTTTTTATCCCAGAGATTCTAGATGAAAATGAAATTGAGACTTTAGAACAATGTGCCTTCACCAAATTCTTTAATGATAAATTGGACCAAAACTTAGTTACAGCCTGTGATAAACCCAAGCAGTATCCTCGCTTTATGCCAAATTTCTTAAAGCAAAGTGCTCAAGTTAAGGTCTTTTTTTATTTTAACCATAAGGGAAAATTAGACCAAGTTTGGGCCAATGCACTCAATGTAGATTTGAATAAAGACATTGTGAGTGCTTTTAAAAAATATCCTCTGGATAGTTTACAACTCGATAAATCAATCAATAAACTATACTCATTAGTTGTTATTAGGGATATAGCGAATAAGAAATATGTTTTATGCGATGAAAAAGTTCAATGCTCTATTATTGGGGAATATACTCCTTGTGAAGATTGCAAAAATTTAAACGACATTAAAAAACACAATAACGAAGAAATTAGCAACCACATAAAGAGCAAGGTAAAATCCTCTAACTATTCATTTAAACTAAAGCAAAAAGCAAAAAGTGATAATACCAATGAAATTTTAATTTATATTTCAATCGCCAAAAATGGTTCTATAAGTCCTATCGCCATTCATATTAAAGACACATCTAATAGTATTTCAGGAAACGGTAATTGGGCTGTTGAAAAACTTAAATCTATTATTTCCGAGATGCCTAATTTTACCAAGCCACATAAAGACTTACCTACTGGGTTTCATAATAAAAAGTTTGTATTTCATATTGATAATAACTAGAATACTAAAGTCCATTTCTCAATTGAGTTTAAACGTATAGTTGTTAAGTCGTCTGGTTTCTATTACTTTTGAAAAAACTTGACGCTTTTTACGTCATTGCGAGACACATTATATGAAAATCTACACCAAAACAGGAGACAAAGGTACCACCGCACTATTCGGTGGCACACGTGTACCAAAACACCATATACGCATTGAAAGCTACGGAACCATTGACGAACTCAATTCACACATGGGTCTAATTAGAGACCAAGACATCAATCAAAATTATAAAGATGTAATTACACATATTCAAGACCGCCTGTTTACTATTGGTGCCATCTTAGCTACAGATCCTGAAAAAGCCCTATTAAAAAATGGAAAAGAACGCTTAAACATTCCCAAAATAAGTCCAGAAAACATAGAACGATTAGAAAAGGAAATGGATACCATGAACGAGGCTTTGCCTCCTATGACGCATTTTGTACTTCCTGGCGGTCATCAAACCGTGTCATTCTGTCATATAGCCCGTTGTGTTTGCCGTAGAGCTGAGCGTTTAGCTACTGCACTTGATGAAATTGAACCCATAGAACCGCATACCTTAATGTACCTAAACCGTCTTTCTGACTACCTTTTTGTGTTGGCACGAAAATTGACTTTTGATTTGCAAGCTGATGAGATTAAATGGATGCCTGAAAAGCGATAATTTAATTTTTGCTACATGGCTCTGAATGGTATTGAGAAATCCTTCCCAAATTAATAAATGAAGGCAAAAAAGGACGTTTCAATCCAAGTTAAAAGACACCATATTGAAATAACTTGCAACGGTTTAGTCAACAAAAACATACGTTCTTAAAATTAATAAGTAAATATTTCATTTTTTTCTTGCTTGTTTGAAGTAAAAAATTATTTTTGCACAAAAATTAAACACGTAAGAAATGTATTGGACATTAGAATTAGCATCATATTTAAGTGATGCACCTTGGCCGGCAACAAAAGACGAGTTAATAGATTACGCTATTAGAACTGGTGCGCCATTAGAGGTTGTTGAGAATTTACAATCTATTGAAGATGAAGGGGACTCTTATGATTCTATTGAAGAAATCTGGTCTGATTATCCAACAGACGAAGATTACCTCTGGAATGAAGATGAATATTAAAAAAGCATAAAGAATAACAAAAAAGTCTCGATTTGAGGCTTTTTTTTTGTTTTAAATCACACATAAAAGCGCAACAAGATGTATCTTTGAATGCTTTTGAAAGCGCAAAATTGACATCAAAAAAAACTAGATTAACCTAGTAAAAACATATAACATTACACCATGAGTTTTTTAAATTCTGTATTAAAAATATTTGTTGGCGATAAATCTAAACAAGACGTAAAAGCCATAATGCCTATTGTAGATAAAGTTAAAAGTTTTGAAGCTGCTTTAGAAACCTTGGGTCACGATGAACTAAGAGCTAAAACATCTGAATTTAAAACTAAAATAGCTGAAGCCAATAAAGAGATAGATGCTAAAATAGCTAGTTTAAATAAAGAAGCTGAAACCACCGAAGACATTGACAAACGTGAAGATATTTATCAAGAAATTGATAAACTAAACGACGAGGCTTATAAAATCACCGAAGATGTTTTAAATGAAATACTTCCTGAAGCTTTTGCCGTTGTGAAAGAAACAGCAAAGCGTTTTGTAAATAACACATCCATTTCCGTAACCGCCAATGAATTTGACCGATTGATTTCGGGCGATAAAGCCTATGTGACTTTAGAGGGCGATAAAGCCGTTTGGGCCAATTCTTGGGATGCTGCTGGAAAACCGGTTACCTGGGACATGATTCATTATGATGTTCAATTAATTGGCGGTATTGCCATGCACCAAGGAAAAATTGCCGAAATGCAAACGGGTGAAGGTAAAACCTTGGTAGCCACACTTCCTGTTTATCTTAACGCTCTTGCTGGTAAAGGCGTGCATTTAGTAACGGTGAATGATTACCTTGCTAAGCGTGATAGCGCTTGGATGGCACCAATTTTTGAATTCCATGGGTTAAGTGTAGACTGTATAGATCATCATCAGCCCAACTCACCAGCACGAAGAAAAGCCTATAATGCTGATATTACTTACGGAACCAATAACGAGTTTGGTTTTGATTATCTGCGTGATAACATGTCTCACGCACCCGAAGACTTGGTACAACGTCCGCATCACTATGCGATTGTTGATGAGGTAGATTCTGTTTTAGTTGATGATGCACGTACACCATTAATCATTTCTGGTCCTATTCCAAAAGGGGATCACCATGAATTTAATGAGCTAAAACCAAAAGTTGACGATATTGTTGGGGTACAACGTAAATATTTAACTGGCGTTCTGGCTGAAGCTAAAAAGTTAATTAAGGAAGGTGACACCAAAGAAGGTGGTTTTCAATTACTACGCGTCTATCGTGGTATGCCTAAAAACAAAGCTTTAATTAAGTTTTTATCTGAGGAAGGTGTAAAGCAGCTACTTCAAAAAACAGAAAACTTTTACATGCAGGATAATAACCGTGAAATGCCAAAGGTTGATGCCGAATTGTACTATGTTATTGAAGAAAAGAACAATCAAGTAGAATTAACGGATAAAGGTGTTGACTATATTTCTGGAAAAGATAACCCTAATTTTTTCGTATTACCCGAAATAGGTGTTGAAATTGCCAAAATTGAAGAACAAGGTCTAGATCCTGAAAAAGAAGCGACCTTAAAAGAAGACTTATTTAAAGATTTTGGTGTAAAATCAGAACGTATTCATACCTTAAATCAGCTATTAAAAGCCTATGCTTTGTTTGAAAAAGACACACAATATGTGGTGATGGACAACAAAGTTATGATTGTTGATGAGCAAACAGGCCGTATCATGGATGGTC
This sequence comes from Allotamlana fucoidanivorans, assembly GCF_006265225.1. GTDB lineage: Bacteria > Bacteroidota > Bacteroidia > Flavobacteriales > Flavobacteriaceae > Allotamlana > Allotamlana fucoidanivorans. The sequence continues at coordinate 202,978 of NZ_VDCS01000004.1, forward strand.
GTCGTTATTCAGATGGTTTACATCAGGCTATTGAGGCTAAAGAAAATGTGAAAATTGAAGATGCCACCCAAACCTTTGCTACCGTAACCCTTCAAAATTACTTTAGAATGTACCGCAAACTTTCTGGTATGACAGGTACTGCCGTTACTGAAGCCGGTGAGTTTTGGGAAATCTATAAATTAGATGTGGTTGAAATTCCTACCAACCGTCCAATTGCACGTGATGATAGAGACGATTTAGTATATAAAACAAAACGTGAAAAATACAATGCAGTAATTGATGAAGTCACCAAATTATCACAGGCAGGTCGCCCAGTGCTGATTGGTACAACTTCGGTTGAAATTTCAGAGTTACTTGGAAAAATGCTTAGTATCCGCAAGATTCCTCACAATGTATTAAACGCAAAACAACATAAAAAAGAAGCTGATATTGTAGCACAAGCAGGTCATGCAGGTCAAGTTACCATTGCAACCAATATGGCAGGTCGTGGTACAGATATTAAACTATCTGATGAGGTTAAAAAAGCTGGTGGTTTAGCTATTATTGGTACAGAGCGCCATGATTCTCGACGTGTAGACCGCCAGTTACGTGGTCGTGCTGGACGTCAAGGAGACCCAGGAAGTTCGCAATTCTACGTCTCACTTGAAGATAACTTGATGCGCTTATTTGGTAGTGAACGTATTGCCAAAATGATGGATCGCATGGGATTAAAAGAAGGCGAAGTGATTCAGCATTCTATGATTTCAAAATCTATTGAGCGTGCACAGAAAAAAGTAGAGGAAAATAACTTTGGTGTTCGTAAGCGCTTGTTAGAATATGATGATGTCATGAATGCTCAACGTGAAGTTGTTTACAAACGTCGTCATCATGCCTTACATGGAGAACGTCTTCGTGTAGATTTGGCCAATATGATTTTTGATACTTCTGAAGGTATAGCCGAGACCAACAAAGGAGCTAACGACTTTAAAAACTTTGAGTTTGAATTGATTCGGTATTTCTCAATGAGTTCTCCTATTTCTGAGCAAGAATTCGGAACATTATCGGCTCAAGAAATCACCTCAAAAATTTATAAAACCGCCTTTGAGCATTACAGAGAGAAAATGACCCGTAATGCTGATATTGCTTTCCCTGTAATAAAGAATGTTTACGAAAATCAGCGTGATAAATTTAAACGTATTGTAGTACCATTTACCGATGGGGCAAAAAGTTTAAATGTAGTTACGGATCTTGAAAAAGCCTATGAAACTAACGGTAAACAGTTGATTACCGATTTTGAAAAGAACATTACTTTAGCCATTATTGATGATGCCTGGAAAACGCATTTACGCAAAATGGATGAGCTGAAACAATCAGTACAGTTAGCTGTGCATGAACAAAAAGACCCGCTTCTTATATACAAATTTGAAGCCTTTGAATTGTTTAAAAGTATGATTGATCAGGTAAATAAAGATGTGATTTCTTTCCTTTTTAAAGGTGAATTACCTCAGGAAACACAAGATACTATTCAAGAGGCTAGAGCAAGAAAGCAAGAAAAATTGAATACCCAAAAAGAAGAAATTCCCAATTTGGATGAGCGTTCGGCACAAAATCGCGCTGCAGGAAACACCCAACGTCAGCCAGAAGTTGTTGAAACTATTGTACGTGATAAACCTAAAATTGGACGTAACGACCGTGTTACCATTAAAAATGTATTGAACGGTGAAAGCAAAACATTAAAATATAAGCAAGCTGAGCCTTTAATCACCAAAGGAGAATGGGTTTTGATTGAAGATTAATTCTGCCTCATTTTATAAAAAGCATAAAAAACCCAATAGAAAATCTATTGGGTTTTTTATGCTTTCACTGAGTCCCATTTTAATCTTTAAATTTCAAATGTTTATTGTATTTTTAAACTGACCATTATTTCACGTTATGCAACCAAACAGATTATTAACAGCTTTTATTCTTGTATTACATGTTACCTTAATGCAAGCTCAAGAGCCCCAAAAAGATACTATTTTTAATGCTGCATCAAAAACTTTTGTAGCAGTGCCATTAATTACTAATAATCCTGCAATGAAAACTGGCTTTGGCGGCTTAGGTATGTACCTTTTTAGTCTTAATAAAAAAGACACAATTTCCCCGCCTTCTCTAGCTGCTTTATACGCTATTTATTCAACCAATAAAAGCTATGTTGCTGTTCCTGCAGGTCGTTTTTTTTGGAACGAAGATAGAAACAGAGCCTCTGTAGCCCTAGGAACTTATCGTGTTAATAATGATTTCATATACAATGAACTTGGTAATGATTTACGTTTAGTATACTCGGAAATTCGTAACTTTATAACTCTTGAATACAGTAGAAAAATAATTAGTGACTTCTATTTAGGCTTTCTTTATTGGGGCACCAAAACACTTTATAAATTTGACCAAGGCACCAAAGAAGAAAACGAATTAACGGAGGAGTTTTTTAAAGAAAATGGTATTGAAGATAATTTTATTTCAAGTATTGGGCTAAATTTTTCTTATGATAGTAGGGATTATGTGTACTATCCAACCAAAGGATTTGTTTTTAGTATCAGGCCAAAACTCTTTAATGGTTGGCTGGGAAGTGATAATAATTATGTAGACACCGATTATAATTTCACCTATTATTACGCATTAGCAAAAGATAAGGTTTTAGCAACGAGACTTTCGGGAGGTTCTGCTTTTGGAGATGTTCCTTTTGACGGCTATCAAACCTATGGTTCAAGAAGTAGTCTTAGAGGGTATGAAGCAGGAAAATATAGAGGAAAACATTTAATCACTCTCCAGTCTGAATTAAGATGGCGCTTTTATAGAAAATGGGGTGCCGTATTTTTTGCTGGAACCGGGAGTGTTTGGGGCAATGAGAATAATGGCGAAGAAGAATTTGAACGCCAATGGCTTCCAAGCGCCGGGGCAGGATTAAGATTTATGGTTTCTCCTGCGAAAAAAATTAATTTAAGATTAGACTATGCCTATGGTGTAGATGGAAATCAAGGACTTTACTTTGGAGTAATGGAAGCTTTTTAAATCATTGATTTAACCCCAGTAAAATATTAGGATCTGGACAATTGGTTTTATAAAAAGCTAGATTTTCTTGACTACAAACTCCAGGATAATCTCCCCAAAAACTCTCAATATCTTTAATGACTTGAAAATGTAAATGTGGCGGATAGTCTCCATTAACATTCGAAGTTCCTAAAGAACCTATGCGTTGTCCTTGTTCAATTGTTAGTCCTACCTCTAAATCATGCAGCGATTCTAAACTTAAATGACCATAAAGCGTATAGAACACATCCTCATCAATTTGATGCTTTAATATAATAGTAGGGCCATAATCTCCATAATTGGTATTGTTATTAAAACTATGTACTGTACCAGCAAACACTGCCAACACTTTAGTTCCAGCATCACACCATAAATCTAACCCTAAATGGATATTACGTTCTGTTTCTGTGTTTTCATTAAAATGGGAGCTACGCTTATAAATGTTTCGAATTTCTAAATAACCACCATAGGCTACCTGAGCCTTATAATTTTTGAGATAATTATTTATATAAACACTGAAGTTTTCAGAAGAAGTCAGGTCTATATCATTTAAGTCCGTATTCGATTCAGATAAATCAATCGCAATATAGTTATCTCCAGTATTGGGAATATCCAAAACCTGTAACGTTTCAAAACACGCCGATTTAATAACTTCTGAAAATAGACTAGATCCCATACATACTATGCTAAATATCCAAAAGTAACGCAATATTATTTAAAATAATAAACCTGAAAATTAGATAACCACCTCAGCGTATAAATCAAAATCTTCAGCCTCAACAACCTTAACCTTAGCAAATTCGCCTGTTTTTAAATACGTAGTTGTAGCATCAATAAGCACCTCATTATCTACATCAGGAGAATCAAACTCTGTTCTTCCAACAAAATAGTTTCCTTCTTTCCTGTCTATTACCACATTAAACTCTTGACCAATTTTTTCCTGATTAAGTTCCCAAGAAATTTGAGATTGCACTTCCATGATTTGATTGGCACGATCAGTTTTAACTTCCTCAGGTACATCATCCTCAAGATTATAGGCATGTGTATTCTCTTCATGGCTATACGTAAAACACCCCAAACGTTCAAAACGCATGGTCTTCACCCATGCTTTTAACTCTTCAAAATGCGCTTCAGTTTCTCCGGGATATCCTACTATAAGCGTTGTTCTGATAGTCATTTCTGGAACTTTCTCTCTAAAAGTTTCAATCAGTTTTGTTGTTTTCTCCTTAGTAGTACCACGGCGCATACTTTTTAATAGATCATCAGAAATATGCTGTAACGGAATATCTAAATAATTACAAATCTTCGGTTCTTTTTTCATTAAATCGAGTACATCCATCGGAAATCCCGTTGGAAAAGCATAATGCAAACGAATCCACATTATACCCTCAACCTTAACTAAGGCTTCAAGTAATTCTGCCAGATTTCTTTTTTTGTATAAATCTAACCCGTAATAGGTTAAGTCCTGAGCTATTAAAATCAATTCTTTAACCCCATTTGCTGCCAATTTCTCTGCCTCAATAACTAAATCTTCTATAGGAGTACTTTTGTGCCTACCTCTCATAATTGGAATAGCGCAAAACGAGCAAGGTCTGTCACACCCTTCAGCAATCTTTAAATAAGCATAATTTTTAGGCGTGGTGGTTAAACGCTCTCCTATCAGCTCATGCCTATAGTCTGCCCCCAAGGCTTTTAATAAACCTGGTAATTCTGTTGTACCAAAATACTGATCTACATTAGGAATTTCCTTCTCCAAATCGGGTTTATAGCGCTCGCTTAAACAGCCCGTAACAAATACCTTATCTACCTCCCCTTCTTCTTTTTTTTGCATATACTCCAAAATGGTGTTTACACTCTCTTCTTTGGCATTGTTTATAAACCCGCAAGTGTTTATTACAACTATATTACCCTCTTCTTCATGAACTACATCTTTACCACTGGCCTTTAATTGCCCCATTAAGACCTCACTGTCATAAACATTCTTGCTACAACCTAGTGTAACTACATTGATCTTATTTTTCTTTAGAGATTTTGTACGCATAATTTCTATAAATCAGGCTGCAAAGATACGTAATGATGATGGATATAGAATTCATTCTAAAAACAAAAAAGAGACATAACGCATCATGTCTCTTTTAAATATCTTGAATTCTTAATTTTTATTTAAAAAACGAATCCACAAATTCATATTTATTAAATACTTGTAAATCTTCAATACCTTCACCTACGCCAATATACTTTACAGGAATTTGAAACTGATCTGAAATACCGATAACAACACCGCCTTTGGCTGTTCCATCAAGTTTGGTAACCGCTAATGACGTAACTTCAGTGGCTGCCGTAAATTGTTTAGCTTGTTCAAAAGCATTTTGCCCTGTAGAACCATCTAACACCAAAAGAACATCATGCGGGGCATCACTCACAACCTTTTGCATAACGCGTTTTACTTTTGTCAACTCATTCATAAGGTTTACCTTATTATGGAGTCTCCCTGCGGTGTCAATAATTATTACATCTGCATCTTGGTGTACACCAGATTTTACAGCATCAAAAGCCACAGAAGCAGGATCACTTCCCATATTTTGACGTACCATTGGTACTTCTACACGATCTGCCCATACTTGCAGTTGATCTATAGCAGCAGCTCTAAACGTATCAGCAGCTCCTAAGACGACTTTTAATCCTTTCTTTTTAAATTGATAGGCCAATTTACCAATAGTAGTGGTTTTACCAACACCATTAACCCCCACTACCATTAAAACATAAGGTGTTTTATGGCCACCATCTTGTTTAGGTAATTCAGGAATGGTATAATCTGTTGCTTCACCAGAATTTGTTTCACTTAACAGCGCTGCAATTTCTTCTCTAAGAATCTGATTGAGTTCATCGGTTCCCAAGTATTTATCTTTAGACACACGTTCTTCAATGCGCTCAATCACTTTAAGTGTAGTATTTACGCCAACATCACTTGACACTAAAACTTCTTCAAGATTATCTAATACTTCATCATCAACTTTTGATTTTCCTGCAACGGCTTTACTTAGCTTTCCAAAAAAACTAGTTTTTGATTTCTCTAAGCCTTTATCTAAAGTTTCCTTTTTCTCGGAAGAAAATATTTTTTTAAAAAAACTCATGGTCTCTTTTGGTTGGTTAAACGCTATAGTATTAACGATTGAAATATCTGTTAAAAACGCTTCCTTATAAAGTTGCCAGAAACGCATTCTACATATACAATCAGATAACACCTTAAAACATGGTAGTCAATTTTCTTACCATATTTACTTTTCTGCTATTTTGACAGAAAAGCATTCAAATATAAAAATAAAAAAGCTGCTTTCTATATGAAAGCAGCTTATAATATCTTGAAACGAAACCTTTTATTTCTTTAAAAAGTCGTTAACTTCTTCTGGACTCATTATAGACTCAACAAACATGTAAGCTCCTGTTTTTGGAGACTTAACCATTTTTATTGCTTTTGTTAATCTTTTAGATCCTGTTTGTAATGATGCTACTGATTTCTTTGCCATGATCTATGTCTTATTTAATTTCTTTATGAACTGTCATACGCTTTAGGATAGGATTAAATTTTTTAATCTCCATTCTTCCTGGCGTATTTTTTTTATTTTTTGTAGTAATATATCTTGAAGTTCCTGGTTGACCAGATTCTTTGTGCTCAGTACACTCTAAGATTACTTGTATTCTGTTACCTTTCTTTGCCATGTCTTTTACTTATTAAATACAGCTATTATTTTAAAAATCCTTTAGATTTTGCTTCTTTAATTGCTGCAGATATACCTATTTTATTAATAGTTTTTAAAGCAGATGTAGAAACTTTTAAAGTTACCCATTTATCTTCCTCTGGAATGTAGAAACGTTTCTTCACTAAGTTCGCGTTAAATTTGCGCTTAGTTCTATTTAATGCATGAGACACGTTGTTTCCAACCATTGCCTTCTTCCCTGTAAGTTCACAAACTCTTGACATTCTATATAACTTTAAATTCTTTGTTGCTTAAATTCGAGGTGCAAATATACAAATTCTTTATATTATGACAATTAAAATGTTGTCAATTTTTAAAAATTTCTTTCAAGAGCATTTCTAAAGCTTTATTAACCGCTTTATTAATGACTTTTATTCTTGAATTTCCGAAGTTAAAGGCTTGGGAATACACCTCTGTATTGGTTGCAATAGCAATATGTACTGTACCAACTTCGGCATCAGAATCTCCTTTTGTGGGCCCTGCATTTCCTGTGGTTGCAATTGCGTAATCTGACTGAAATAAGGCCTTTGCATTCCGAGCCATAGATTCTGCCACTTGAGCACTTACTACCGAATATGTATTAATATCTGATTCAGGAACTTGCAACACCTTTATCTTTGATTGTGTCGAATAGGTAACTAAACCTCCCTTGAAAAAGGCTGAAGCTCCTGAATGCACAGTAAACCGTTCTGCTACCGCACCTCCTGTACAACTCTCTGCTATAGCTAAAGTATCGCCCAATTTTGTTAACTGCTTGGCAATTACTACTTCTACTGAACCATCTTCATCTTCTAAACCTGCATACTCTTCTCTTATTAACGGAATGACCTTGTTGATTTGATCTTGAATGTCTTTTTTTAATTGTGCTTCATCAGAACCTTTAGTAGATAACCGCAATCGCATTTTTCCTAAGTTTGGCAAATACGCAAGTTTAATATGACTAGGTAAAGCATCTTCCCAAGAGGCTATTCTGTCGGCTAAAGCACTTTCACCTAAACCATATACAATCATAGTTTTGTGAAGTATAAACGGACAATTAAATTTTTCTTTCAACTTAGGAATAACCTCATTATCAACCAATTCGGTCATTTCATAAGGTACCCCAGGCAATGAAATAAATACCTTGTCCTGCTTTTCAATCCACATACCTGGTGCCGTTCCTAATCGGTTCATTAAAGGTTTTGATTTTGAAGGAATAAGCGCCTGGTCTCTATTAACTTGTAGCATGGTAGTCCGCACATGCTGCTTCCAAATAGTTTCAATATTTTCAAGAACCGCATCGTTTCTTTCCAAGGTGTCTTCAAAATATTCTGCTATTGTCTTTTTTGTAATATCATCTTTTGTGGGTCCCAACCCACCTGTACAAATAATTATATCTACACGGCTTTCTGCATTTTTTAATGCTTGTAAAATATGTAGTTTATCATCTTGTATTGAGGTTATTTGATATACAGAAACCCCAATTTTATTAAGTTGTTTAGCTATAAAGGCAGAATTTGTATCAACAACTTGCCCTATAAGAAGTTCATCGCCGATGGTTATAATTTCGGCTAACATAATTACAAATTAAAATCAGATTTTATTTCGGCAGTAGCATTATCAACCGCTGAAATTACAATAGCCAATTGAGAGGATATATCTTCACCTCTTTTCTCAAACTTTCCCCAATCCTGTACCTCTATTAAAGTATCGAGCACGCCTAATTCAAACAAATCAACCGTTGGCTTCATTTTATGAGCGGCTTGATAAGCGTTAAAATAATCTTCTTCTGCTACGGCTTTCTTTAAACGTTCTGCATCTACGGGCACTTCTTCTAAAAAAGCTGCAGCCAACGCCGCTATAAAGTCGGTATCATTATCTGCTAATTCCTTTACTCTAAATAATTTATAATGCTGTTCCATTTTATTTTACATGTATTGAAAACATCTCATTGTTCTCTATAAACCCCTTTAATTTATCATGAGCATTTACTTTACCAACTCCTGCTGGAGTACCTGTAAATATAATATCTCCTATCTTTAAAGTGAAATATTTTGAGACATATTCTATTAATTCATCAATTTTCCAAAGCATATGGCTTGTATTTCCATTTTGCACAATATTATCGTTCTTTTTTAAAGAAAACTCAATGTTGTTTATATCTAAAAAAGCATTTTTATCCATCCACTTACCTACTACAGCGGCTCCATCAAATGCTTTAGCTTTTTCCCAAGGCAGCCCTTTTGCTTTTAATTGACTCTGCATATCGCGGGCTGTAAAATCTATCCCTAACCCTATCTCCTTGTAATATTTATGCGCAAACTTTTTATCTATATACTTTCCTACGCGATTAATTTTAACAAGAACCTCAACTTCATAATGTACATCATCAGAAAAATCAGGAATAAAAAAAGGCTGCTTTTTCAGTAAAATAGCGGTATCTGGTTTTAAAAACACCACTGGATGTTCTGGCCTTTCATTTTGCAATTCTTCAATATGCTCTGCATAATTTCTTCCTATACAAATCAGCTTCATAATCTATTTTTATCATTGGTTTTGAAGTAAGGATTCTTGTGTAACACCACCTAAAAAAAGTAAACCTCTTATTTTAGCCTAGTTTATTATTAAAACTTCTTAATTTAATGGCTGTAAGTACTTTTTTGGTATATAATGGAAAATCAGCATTAAGCAACCAACCAAAATACCCTGGTTCTTTTTCAAGAACTTCTGTTACTAATTTTCCTTTGTGTTTCCCAAAAGAAAAACATTCCTCTCCTTTTTTATTATAAGTAATAAATCCTGCAAAGTCTGCAAACTTCTTTCTGGCGCTAAACTCGGCTAAAAATTTTGTGCTATTTTCCAACTCTTCATACTTGTCTATTTGCGCTTTTAACACCTCATAAGTCGCTTTGGTATCTGCTTCAGCACTATGCGCATCTTCTAAACTTTCATTACAATAAAACTTATAGGCGGCACTCAAGGTACGTTGCTCCATTTTATGAAAAATAGTTTGCACATCAACAGCTAACCTATTCTTCATATCAAAGTCAACATCGGCACGTAACATTTCTTCTGCTAGTAATGGGATATCAAATCGATTAGAATTAAACCCTCCTAAATCTGAATCCTTTATCATGTTGTAAATGTCTCTAGCCAACTCTTTAAACGTTGGTTCATTGGCCACTTTCTCATCAGTAATACCATGAATTTTTGTCACTTCCTTTGGTATAGGCATTTCAGGATTAACTAACCAGGTTTTACTTTCTTCCGTACCATTAGGATATATCTTTAAAACTGATATTTCTACAATTCTATCTGTTGTAATGTTGACACCTGTTGTTTCTAAATCAAAGAAACAAATGGGTTTTGTTAAGTGTAACTGCATTAGTTCTTAATTAATTATACTGCGCTTTGTGCAAAAATAAAAAAACCTAACCGTATAAATGATTAGGTTTATAAGTGCTTTAATTCTATACTTTATAATTCCCTGTTTACATCCCAAGCCTCTAAATAATCTTTTACAGACTTTACAAACATACCACCTAAAGCCCCATTGACTACACGGTGATCATAGGAATGAGACAGGAACATTTTATAACGAATCCCTATAAAATCACCCTCTGGTGTTTCAATAACTGCGGGCACTTTTCTAATAGCGCCTAAGGCCAAAATACCTACTTGAGGTTGATTAATTATAGGCGTTCCCATGATGCTTCCAAAAGACCCAACATTAGTAACGGTATAAGTGCCACCCTGAATTTCATCTGGTTTTAACTTATTCATTCTGGCACGATTGGCCAAATCATTAACTTGTTTGGTCATGCCTACTAAATTTAGTTGATCCGCATTTTTTATAACAGGAACTATTAAATTACCATCGGGTAACGCCGCTGCCATTCCTATATTGATATTTTTCTTTTTTATGATTTTATCATTCTGTACCGAAATATTCATCATAGGGTAATCACGAAGCGCCTTAGCAATCACTTCCATAAAGATTGGAGTAAAGGTTAAATTTTCTCCTTCACGCTTCATAAAACCTTCTTTCACCTTTTTTCTCCAATTCCAAACATTCGTCACATCAGCTTCAATAAAACTTTGCACGTGTGCTGAAGTTTGAATAGATTCTACCATATGGTTAGCAATAAGCTTACCCATTCTAGTCATTTCTATAATCTCGTCTTCTCCGCTTGATAGAACTCTAGGCTTTTCTGGTTTGACAGCCTCTCTGGGAGTAACCTCTTTTTTAACCTCTTGTGGTTTTGATACTTGAAGTTCACCACCACCCTTATTTTCAATGAATTTTAAAATATCATTTTTGGTAACTCTGCCATCTTTTCCTGTACCTTGAATAGCGTCTAACTCTTCTTGCGAAATCCCTTCTTCTTTTGCTATATTTTTTACCAGAGGCGAATAAAAACGTTCTTCACTAGATATTACAGACGTTACCGCATGCTCCGCAACCGAAATAGTTTGAATCACCTGCTCTACAGCCTCTTGAATTTCAGGCTCTGCGGATTCTTCGGTTTTACTTAAATTTGACCCCTCAGTATCTTCGTCTCCATCAGTCTCTATAATAGCCAAAACTTGACCTACTTGAACCACATCATCTATATTAAAACGTCGTTCTACCAAAACACCATCTACCTCACTAGGCACCTCACTATCTACTTTATCTGTAGCAATTTCTAAAACGGGCTCATCCATTTCAATAGAATCACCAACATCTTTTAGCCATGTAGTTACGGTTGCTTCAGCAACGCTTTCTCCCATTTTTGGTAACTTAAGTTCAACCCTTGCCATATTAGTAACGTATTCCTTGTTTTTTAATTTAATTTTGCAAAAATAATAAAAATAAAAGCTGAATAGTAGATAATACTCAAATTACTCATCAAAAACAAAAACTTCTCCTCTATCTATAGTACTATCACTACCTAATATAAATTTTGAATTATTTGGCAATATTTTATAAGTCGTATTAGCTATGTTATTTTGTTTTTCAATATTACAAATGATTTCTTTATATGACATAAAATTAGCATCAAAAATAACTTCTGTAGGTACAGAAAAATATTTTAACTTCTGCATTAAAAAAATATTTTTTCCCAAGATTTTATTTAATAACTCATTCTGCTTATTTGAAATAAAAGCATACTGTTGTACTCTTTTTTTCTTCAACTCTGGTTTTGTTCTAAAAGTATAGACTATTTGAACACCTAACCAAACTATAAGATCATACAAAATGTTTTTCCTGAAATGTTTTTTATAAAAAATTTGCATAGCGCCATAAAAACGTTTCGCATAGTTTTTATCTCGTAATGTACTTTCTCCCTTAAAGTGAATGACTGTTATACCGCCATAATAATAATTATGATATCCTTGTTGCAAGGACTTATAAGAGATATCAATATCTTCACCGTACATAAAATAATCTTCATCAAAACCTCCTAATTCATTGTATACGTTCTTTCTCAGTAACATAAAAGCTCCTACCAGAATATCTACTTTTGATATTGATTCCTTTGGTACATTATGTGCATAATACGCTTTTGAATCTCCTAGCAATTTCTTAAAAGCCGCTTGAACATATGGTATATTACGCTTACTTTCTGGTAAAAAACCTCCCTTGCCATTAATCAGCCTGCACCCTACTATTCCTAAATCCTCTTTTGACTCTGCAAATTTTAATAAAACTTCAAAGGTATCCTCGCCTACTACGGTATCAGGATTTAAAATGCACACGTACTCTCCTTGAGCTTTTTTAACACCAATATTATTCCCTTTTGAAAAGCCGTAGTTTTCTCTGTTCTCGATTAAGATAACTTCTGAAAACAGTTCTCTTACCATGTTGCAGCTATCATCTTCAGAGTTATTATCAACAACAATAATTTCAGAATCAATATCCTTTAATGCCGCCTGTACACTCTTAATGCAGAGTTCTAAAAAATACCGAACATTGTAATTTAAAATAACTACAGATAACTTCAAACTTAAACTTCTTTTTAATGTTTTAACGAAGATTCAAACGGGATTCTGTTTACTATACTTCTTCCCAACGTAATTTCGTCAGCATACTCCAATTCATCACCAACTGATATCCCTCGGGCAATGGTTGACGTTGTTATATTAAACTGCTGAATTTGTTTGTAAATATAAAAATTAGTAGTGTCACCTTCCATGGTAGAACTTAATGCAAAAATAAGTTCTTTCACTTGGCCTTTGGCCACTTTTGTTACTAAAGACTCAATATTTAGGTCGTGAGGCCCAACGCCATCCATTGGAGAAATTTTACCTCCTAGAACATGATACAAGCCTTTAAAAGAGCTTGTATTCTCAATAGCCATAACATCTCGTATATCTTCTACTACACAAATAACGTCAGTCAACCTATTAGGATTTGAACAAATTTCACAAAGTGCCACATCACTGATGTTGTGACACGAAGTGCAAAATTTCACATCATTGCGCATATTTTGTAAAGCATTTGCTAACCCTAAAGTTTGATCTTTAGGTTGCTTAAGCATATGCAAAACCAAACGTAATGCTGTCCGCTTTCCTATTCCTGGTAACTGAGACATTTCATTTACCGCCCGTTCTAATAATTTTGACGAAAACTCCATGGCGGCGAATTTAACATTTCACAATGACATTAACTAATTTTAATGATTCTTCATTAAAATAGGTGATATTCCATTTGGTTTTTGGAAGTTTATATTTGTACTTTTCAAAACATTAATTTTTATACATGTCCTCAATACAAATCATTTTTCTTATCGCTTCTTATTTCATCGTTTTGATGTTAATATCCTATTTCACTGGAAAAGAAGACAGTAACGATGCTTTTTTCAAAGCAAATAAATCGGCGCCTTGGTATTTGGTTGCGTTTGGAATGATAGGTGCTTCCTTATCTGGCGTTACCTTTATATCGGTCCCAGGTGCGGTTGAAACAAAACAGTTTGGCTACCTCCAAGTAGTGTTTGGCTATTTTTTTGGATATCTTGTTATAGCTTATGTGTTACTTCCTATTTATTATAAACTCAACCTCACTTCAATCTACACTTATTTGAGAGATCGCTTCGGCAGAGTAAGCTATAAAACAGGATCCATTGCCTTTTTAATATCTAGAGTCGTTGGGGCTTCATTTAGACTTTTTTTAGTGGCTAAAGTGTTACAATTATTAATTTTTGATCAATATCATATTCCTTTTACTGTAACCGTAATTATTACCATAGGACTGATTTGGCTTTACACCTTTAAAGGCGGCATTAAAACTATTATTTTTACTGACACCTTACAAACCTTGTTTATGCTGGTTTCAGTAGTTATTACTATTGCTTTTTTGGCTTCGACCCTTAACCTTAACGACATATCTTCCATTTACACAAATGTTAAAGAAAGTGCCTTGAGCAAGGTATTCTTTCTTGATAATGTAAATGACGCTCAGTATTTCATAAAAAGCTTTTTAGCAGGTATATTCATCACTATTACCATGACTGGATTAGATCAAGATATGATGCAAAAAAATCTAACCTGCAAAAATTTAAAAGAAGCGCAAAAAAATATGATTTCTTTCAGTATCATATTAATTTTTGTAAACATTTTGTTTTTAGTGTTGGGGCTTTTATTAACCCAATATGCCAATGAGCATGGTATTATGGCAAAAAAAGACGATTTATTCCCTACTATAGCGATGCTCCCCGAAATAGGAATTTTAACCTCAGCATTTTTTTTACTTGGCTTAATTGCCGCAGCCTATTCAAGCGCAGATTCTGCTTTAACCAGTTTAACTACATCTTTTTGCATTGATATTATTGAATTAGATAAAAAACCTATTGAAGCGCAAAAACGTATTAGAAAACGCACTCATGTTTTCATTAGCGCCCTTTTGGTTGTAGTTATTGTTCTTTTTGATGCCATCTTTAAGGATGTTTCTGTTATTTGGGAATTATTTAAAGCGGCAGGATACACCTACGGCCCATTGCTTGGTTTATTTGCCCTTGGTATATTCACTAAAATAAAACTGAAAGACACCTATGTTTGGATAGTTGCACTCATTGCGCCTTTAATTTCATATTTACTCAACAGCTATTCAGCAGAGCTTTTAAACGGTTACCAAATAGGCTTTGAAATATTAATCATTAATGGCCTGCTTACATTTCTTGGATTAATACTGATTCGTAGAAAGCAAAACTAAAGTACAGGCTTCTTCATAAAAAATATTGTTTTGCTGTAACAGTTTATAAAGTTCTGGGTTTTCGGTACCAGGATTAAAAATAACGCGCTCTGGTTTCAATAATAAAATATAGTCATAATATGCCTTTTGACGTGTTGCGTTTAAATACATGGTCACCGTATGTATTTTATTATGTGATTTAAGTGTAGTTTCAATTTGTATACCAGAAACCTCTCCTTGTTTCAAACCAATGGCAACCACCTCAATATTGTTAGCCACCAATCTTTGAATGGCATAATTTGAGTATCTATTAGGTTTTAAGGACGCGCCTAGCACTAAAGTTTTTTTATTCATAATGTTAAATTATTGTTAAGTAAAACAAAACCCGTAACAGACTCTACCTACAAACGTCTATCTATTAAACTATTCATCATCAATCAACAAACTTATCTCAATGAAAAACTTATTTTTCATGTGCGTTTTACACATTACAACTTTGACTCACGCACTCAACCCTCCAATTATAAATGGCGATAAAAACGGATCGATATCAGGCATTGTTTTAGACGCAAATTTAAAGGAACCCTTACCCTACGTAAACGTAATAATAAAAAACAACAATGGCGCTACCTTAACGGGTGGCATTACCTCTGACGATGGTTCTTTCAATATAGATAATATCATTGAAGGCGATGTTTTAGTAAGCATTCAATACATTGGTTACAAAACTTACAGCAAACCAGTAACCATAAAGAAAGGTAATTACAAAGTAAATCTGGGCAAAATTTATTTAGAAGAAGAAGCCGAAAACCTTGATGAGGTAACCGTGGTAGCTGAACTATCTACCATACAACAAAAAGTAGACAGAAAGGTAATCACTATAGGCAAAGATTTAACAACGGCTGGAGCCAGTGCCAGTGATATTATGAATAATCTACCATCTGTTAATGTTGATCAACAAACCGGAAACATTAGTCTTAGAGGAAACGAAAATGTAAGAGTTATGGTTGACGGCAAATTAAGCAACGTACCTATTGCCCAGTTATTAAAACAAATTCCTTCTACATCAATTAAACAAATAGAACTCATTACCAATCCTTCAGCAAAATACAATCCTGAAGGTATGAGTGGTATTATTAATATTAAGCTACATAAAAATACGCAAGTCGGTTTCAACGGCAATCTTAATATAGGCCTGACCAAAGAGATTTTTGCTAAGTTCAATAGTTCTATTGATATGAATTATAGACATGGAAAGTTTAATTTTTATGGAAACTATGGCAATAATATTGGTAAATATGACAATTTTGGAAATATTAATCGTTTAGACGATCAATCTAATAGACAAGATTTCACATTCGGAAATAATAACAAATCCCATCTGTATAAAGTTGGGGTAGATTTTTATATGAATGATAAAAACACCATATCTTTTTTCACCAACCAAAATATATTTTCAGGAAAAGCGTTTGGTAATACCGTTATCACCTTTCCAGGAGAACCTGTTCAAGAACAAATATTTAACAACATTTCAGAAAACAACTCGGGTCAGTATAATTTGGCATATAAACACAATTTTGATAAAGAGGATGAAACGTTAGACATTGAGATTAACTTCAACGACTACGAGCAAGAAGAAGTGGCAAATTTTGATTTTGTCAACTTTATTTTTCCTCAAAATTACGTAGACCATGTTAACACTGATAGAAACAGAACCACAATAAATGCAGATTACGTTAACCCAATTAGTGAAAAGGCTAAAATTGAAGCTGGTTTAGAGGCGAGGTTATTTGAATCAAACGTTGACTATTTTTCAACAGGTAAAACTTTTGATGGCGAAGGTAACATTATAAACACGCCTAGCACAGATTTTGATTATAAACGCGATATTTATTCGATCTATTTCACCTATGGAAGAAAAACCGAAAAATGGAGTTATCAAGCAGGCATACGCGCTGAACAAGTAAATGTTAATGCCAAAGCGTTAAGACTTTTTGATGACAATGCAACTGAACTCATTCCGTTTGAAAACAATTATTTTCAAATTTACCCATCGGTGTTTTTAACCTACTCACCTTCAGAAAAAAACGCCTATCAACTAAGTTACAGTCGACGTGTAGATCGCCCTGGATTACAACAAGTTAACCCAATTAGAGAATGGAGCACACCACTTATTTCTTCGTTTGGAAACACCAATTTACAACCCCAGTTCACTAATTCCATTGAAACCAATTATACCAGACAATTTGAAAAGGGAAGCATAACAGCTGGTGTATTTTATAGAATTATTGAAGACAACATTAGCAGATATGTTTATATTGATCGAACAGACATTAGTTCGGGAAAAGTCATTCTATCTTTTGATAATTTCTCAAACACTTCGGCTTACGGTTTTGAACTGTCATCTAATTACAGAGTGGCTAAATGGTGGAGCCTAAATGGTAGTTTTGATCTGTACTCACAAACTCAAAAAGGCATCACTGAGTACCTTGATACAGACGATTTACCCAACGCAACCCCAGAGGACATTGTAAGAGAAGAAATTGAAGTGGATAATGTGATTTGGAACTTAAGATTGTTTAATAATTTTAAAGCTTCAAAAAAATTAAGCTTTTCTTTATTTGGGTTATACAGAGGCCAACAAAAAGGTATTCAATTTACCAGAAAACCCATGTATTTTGTAAATACAGGACTAAGATATAGTTTCATGGAAGATGACAGAGCTACTTTCAGTTTTAACTATAACGATATTTTTAACACCATGCAATTTGCCTTTGAAGGCAGAACGCCTTACCCTTCACGAGGTGATTTTAATTGGGAAAGTAACACATGGAATATTGCCCTTTCATACCGATTTGGAGGTAACAAATATAAGGCTTTAAGAAGAAAATCTCGTGATAATAATGAAAAGTCAGGTAGCGGTGGCTTTCTATAATATAAACGCAATAGCCTGTGCATAATAGTTGATGGTTAGTGTTATTTAAAAGGCTATTGAAAAAGAACTCCCATAGTATTTTACCGTGGGAGTTCGATTTTTTTATCTCACACGTTCATTTATATGTTAAATTTTTGATTATCAACAATAAAACGTCACAATTAACGTTAGGAGGTTATATACTATCTAACCAAAGCGGATAAATAATTATTTAGAGTTAGTCGTCTACACATTTCAAAAAATTCGTAGTTTATGATTAGTATATAAAAAACTCGAAATTTATTTTCGAGTTTTTCTTTGTATGTTAAAAAAAGTTAAAACTTTAATAATCAATGCAATAAAAAAGACAATATTACGTCTTATATAACAAGATTCTTCACATTAGTGTTAGTTGAAGTTGATTAATAGCTAGAAAAGCCCAAAACTAATTAGTTTTGGGCTTTTTGTTTTCTCTTGTTTATTTTAAATATTTAAACCCACCTTATAATGGCGCTAGCCCATGTAAAGCCACTGCCAAAAGCTGCCAAAACCACATTATCTCCAGCGTTTATTTTACCTTCTTCCCAAGCCTCTGTTAACGCTATAATTACAGATGCCGCCGTAGTATTACCATACTTCATTATATTATTAAAAACTTGGTTGTCATTTAATCCGAACTTTTTCTGAATGAATTGAGCTATTCTTAAATTGGCTTGATGCGGAATTAACATATCTATGTCTTCTTTTTGCATGCCATTTTGCATTAACCCTTCCATAATGACCTCACTAAAACGTACTACAGCATGTTTAAAAACAAATTGGCCATCCATATAAGGAAAATAAGAAATATCCTCTTCTTTTGATTGTAATATTTCAGGCACCCAATGTGCAATACTAGGTGATTCTACTATCAGTTTATCGGCATACTTCCCCTCACTATGTAAGTGTGTAGACAAAATACCTTTAGACTGGTCTTCCTCTCTAGATAACACACAAGCCCCTGCACCATCTCCAAAAATAACTGTTACTCCTCTTCCTCGGGTTGTTTTATCAAGGCCATTACTATGATATTCAGCACCAATAACCAAAACATTTTTATACATACCTGTTTTGATAAACTGATCGGCCACAGAAATGGCATAAACAAAACCAGAACATTGATTACGCACATCAAGCGCTCCTACGGTTGGCATATCAAGCATATCTTGAATCTGTACCCCACACCCTGGAAAATAATAATCGGGACTAAGCGTAGCAAATACAATAAAATCTATATCATCTTTTGTTAATCCAGAGCGCTCAATAGCTATTCTTGCAGCCTTGGCTCCCATCACAGCTGAAGTATCCTCTGAACCTTCAGGAATCCACCGTCGTTCTTTTATCCCTGTTCGTTCTTGAATCCATTCATCATTGGTATCCATGATTTTAGATAAATCATCATTGGTCACCACATGATCTGGAACATACTTTCCTAAACCTATTATTTTTGAATTATACATGGCTATTATCTTTTTAAGATAACCAATTTACAAAATAATCTATTCAGTTTCATAGATGTAAATTCTAAAACAGGTGTCAGTTTGTCATATTTCTTTAAATGGCATTTTTGTTGACTGGTTAAACAAGTAATTAAAACAATAAATAAATCATTATAAATCATGACAAAAGGAAATATTAATGTATCGGTTGAAAACATCTTCCCACTCATTAAAAAATTCTTGTATAGCGATCACGAAATATTTTTACGTGAGCTTATTAGTAACGCCACAGATGCTACTTTAAAACTAAAGCACCTTACTAATATTGGTGATGCAAAGGTTGAATACGGAACCCCTCAAATTGAAGTTAAAATTGATAAAGAAGGAAAAAAGCTTCATATTATTGACCAAGGCTTAGGTATGACCGCTGATGAAGTTGAAAAATACATTAATCAGGTTGCTTTTTCTGGAGCTGAAGAATTTTTAGATAAGTATAAAGATTCTGCAAAAGATTCAGGAATTATTGGTCATTTTGGTCTTGGTTTTTATTCAGCATTTATGGTTGCTGAAAAAGTAGAAATCATTTCTAAATCATACAAAGATGAACCCGCCGCGCATTGGACTTGTGATGGTTCTCCTGAATTCACACTAGAAACTGCCGACAAAACAGAACGAGGTACTGAAATCATTCTTCATATTGCAGAAGACTCTACTGAGTTCTTAGAAGATGGCAGAATTCGTGAACTGCTATTAAAATACAATAAATTCATGCCAATTCCAATCAAATTTGGAACTAAGGAAATCAATGACCCTGAGCATGAGCCTGCTACTGTAACAGATAAAGACGGTAAAGAAACCAAAGAACCTCATAGAAAAATTACGGTTGACGATATTATTAACAACCCTAATCCGGCTTGGACAAAACAACCTACCGATTTAAAAGATGAGGATTACAGCAACTTTTACCGTGAGTTGTACCCCATGCAGTTTGAAGAGCCTTTATTCCACATTCACTTAAATGTTGATTATCCGTTCAACTTGACAGGAATTTTATATTTCCCTAAGTTGAGTAATGATATGCAAATACAAAAGGACAAAATTCAACTGTACCAAAACCAAGTTTTTGTAACCGATAATGTTGAAGGTATTGTTCCTGAGTTTTTAACCATGTTGCGTGGTGTGATTGACTCACCAGACATTCCGTTAAATGTATCACGTTCATACTTGCAAGCTGATGGCGCTGTAAAAAAGATTTCATCATACATAACCAGAAAAGTTGCTGATAAATTAAAATCGTTGTTCAACAACAATCGTGAAGATTTTGAAGCTAAATGGAACGATATCAAAATCGTTATTGAGTATGGTATGCTTTCTGAAGAAAAATTCTTTGAAAAAGCAGAAGCTTTTGCACTTTACCCAACGGTTGATGGTAAGTATTATACCTATGACGAGTTATATAACAAAATCAAGGCAAAACAAACCGATAAAGATGATAAATTAGTGATTCTTTATGCGTCTGATAAAGATGCACAACATAGTTATATTGAAGCTGCTAAAGCCAAAGATTATGAAGTGTTACTATTAGATTCTCCTATTGTATCACATTTAATTCAAAAGCTTGAAACTACCAAAGAGAAGATTTCATTTGCTCGTGTTGATGGTGATCATATTGACAACCTTATCAAGAAAGACGAAAACACAATTTCTAAATTAGATGAAGATCAAAAGAAAGCGCTTGATGAGTTGTTAAAAGAAGTGATTCCTTCTGATAAATTTATGGTACAACTTGAAGCTATGGATAGCAACGCAAGTCCGTTCATCATTACACAACCTGAATTTATGCGCAGAATGAAAGAAATGCAACAAACTGGCGGTGGCGGCATGTTTGGTATGGGTAATATGCCAGAAATGTACAACCTTGTTGTAAATACAAACTCTGAATTAGTTGGTGAAATTATTAACACAAAAACCAAAAAGAAACAAGAGCGTTTAATTAATCAAAGTTTAGATTTAGCTAAACTGTCTCAAGGTTTATTAAAGGGTGAAGAATTAACCAACTTTATTAAGCGCAGTTATGACATGATTAAATAGTTGACGCCCTAATGTGTTCAGCATTCTATATAAATAAAGGCCACTTCTTAACAGAAGTGGTTTTTTTTTGAACATCATTTAACATATTTATAGGAAATAATACTTAACATCTGTGCTATATTAGCGCCTAAATTTTAAATGATGAAACAATTTTTATTCCTATTTACCTGCGCTATTTTAGCATCGTGCTCAAAAGATAAAAATGACAATGAGTATATAGACTACAGAGTAAAAAACGACGAAGAAATTCAGGCCTATATTGAAGCTAATAATTTAGAGGCCACAAAAAGTGACACGGGTTTATACTATATCATAGAAGAACAAGGAACCGGTGACACGCCTTCATACAGTAGTAATGTTACTGTAGCTTATAAAGGTTATTTTACTAGTGGAAAAGTGTTTGATGAAAGTGATGAAGCTGGCATTTCTTTTAATTTGAATCAAGTGATTCCTGGCTGGACCGAAGGCATCACATATTTTAGTGAAGGCGGAAGTGGAAAATTATTAATTCCATCACACCTCGCTTACGGAAGTTATGATTATTCAGGAATACCTGGAGGTTCTGTTTTAATTTTTGATATTAATCTCATTTCAGTAAACAATTAAAATGAGTATCCCCTTTTAATAGAAGCCACTTTTGTATGAAGTGGCTTTTTGTTTTTTCTAGATTATGACCAACATATCCAATAACAAGGTTAAAGTTTATCTTCAACACGAAAGCATAAGTGTTTCAACAAATATTTGTTACTTTTACCATGATAACACCACCAAAAACAACTTCATTAAAAATATAATTTACAACCACTTACATAGTTTTATCACATATAATATCAAAATAGCTGTAACATTCTAAACATTTAAACTACTTACAGAGTAACTAAACCATCACATTTGAATAAAGAACTAGAACATAGTTTTGTTGAATTACTTGAAAAGCATCAAAATATAGCGCATAAGGTATGTCGTCTGTACACAAACAATTATGATGCACACAATGATTTATTTCAAGAAATCACCATTCAACTATGGCGGGCATATCCAAAATTTAGAGGAGATGCCAAGTTTAGCACTTGGATGTATCGAGTGGCATTAAACACCGCTATTACTCTATACAGAAAATCAAAGCGTACCATAAACACGCAAGATTTTAGCGGTGTAGAGTTTAAAATAAAATCAGAAGATTATGATAATACTGAAGAAGAACAACTTAAAGTATTATACAAAGCCATACGCCAATTAAATGATATTGATAAGGCACTGATATTTTTATATTTAGAAGACAAAGACTATAGAGAGATAAGTGAAACGTTGGGAATTAGTGAGGTGAACGCACGCGTGAAAATGAATCGGATTAAAACCAAGCTAAAAACCATTTTAAATCCGTAAGATTATGGATGAATTAGATTTATTAAAAAAAGACTGGAATAAGCCGTCTCAGGATAAAAACCTATCTGCAAAAGATATTTATCCAATGCTACATAAAAAATCATCCAGTATTGTAAAAACACTGTTCTACATTAGTATTGCAGAACTTGTTTTTTGGACACTAATTAATGTTTCACCCTATTTTATGTCGGCTAGCTACCGTGCCAAGTTAGATATGGTTTACACCAATCAAACTGTTTTTACCCTAGTAAACATGATAAGCTATGGTATTATATTTCTATTTGTTTATTTACTCTTTAAAGCGCATAAAGCCATTTCTGTGACCGATAGTGCTAAAAAACTTATGGAAAGTATTTTAAAAACCAGAAAAATCATAAAATACTATGTTATTTACAACCTTGTTGTTAGCTTTTTTGCTATGGTTATTGGTATTTATTTTGGCTTAAAAAACAACCCAGAGGCCTCTCGTAAATTTGCCAACGCCACAGATGAGCAACTCTTACTCATGTATGCTGTAATGATTGGTTTTACGGCTGTTTTTGTGGTTATTATCTGGTTGTTTTACAAACTCATTTACGGTTTGTTATTAAAGCGCCTTAACCGAAATTATAATGAATTACAAAAACTAGAATTATAATGTTTATAGCGTTCCTTTTTCCTGAGTTGTGCTCATGATAAAGGTCGGGCTTTACGCTAAAGTTTTGACTCAAAGCACAGCTCGCCAAAAGCTACCGCTTCAATCCCTAACGCGCCAATCTGGCAATTCAATAACGTCACCTGGCAACATGTTATTTATATAAAAATCACCTATCCGTACCCGAACCAATCTCAAGGTAGGAAAACCAACAGCCGATGTCATTTTTCTAACTTGTCTAAACTTGCCTTCTTTTAAAGTAACAGACACCCATGATGTTGGTCCGTGTCTGTCATCTCGTATTTTTTTTTGGCGACTAGGCAATTGAGGTGCTTGATCTAGCTTATAAACCTGGCAAGGTTTAGTTTGGTACTTTTTTCCATGTAGGCCTATAGCAACACCTGTTTGTAGCAACGCAATAGCTTCATCAGTTATGTCACCATCCAACTGAGCAAAATATTCCTTTTCTACATAACTACTATTTACATAATCACTCATTTTTCCGTCGGTTGTGAGTAACAATAAGCCTTCCGACTTTTCATCTAAACGCCCAATAGCCATTATCTCTTCAGGAAAATCATATAATCGACCTAAGAATCGTTTAGATTGCTGTTTAGAATCATTACTCTTAAACTGACTCAAAAAACCATACGGTTTAAAAATTAAAAAATGCCTATGAATGCTTTCAGACATTTGACTTCAAAATTTTATACACAAGTGCTTTGGTTGGTGTTTGGCCTTCTAATTTTAACTTCACAGCCTCAAAAGTCATTTTAAAATCACATCCCGTTTTGTAAGCACTGCACCCATAAGCTGTTTTACCTTTTAAAATGGTGCCTGTGTTACACTTAGGGCAAAGCATCTCTTCGGGTTTTGTACTCTTTGATACTGGTGTTTTTGAGATTAGTTTTAATTTAAAATTTTCATCAAAAGTTAACACTCCTTCCTCCGTTCCGGCTTTGGTTTTAAAGCCTTTTAAATTAACGGTTTCCCCTTTTTGCAAGAGCCTTAAAAATTGGTTGTCAGAAATCTTTTTTTCCTGAAATTTAAACGGAAGAACGAAATTACAACCCTCTTTATATTTTGAACAACCAAAGGCCGACTTACCTTTTATAAGCTGTCCGTTTTTACATTTAGGGCAAGTTTCAGCCGTGATACCTGCATTTTTTTTTGCCTCCTCCTTGGCTTGACGTTTTTTAATTGTAGTGGCATGTGAAATATTAGCGCGCTTCGTTTCGCTCCGCACTTCATAAACCAAAGCATCAACCATGCGCTTCATGTTTCTAATAAAAGCACTGGCACTATAAGTTCCTTTTTCTATATCCTTCAGTTGCTTTTCCCAGAAGCCCGTAAGTTCGGCCGATTTTAGCAACTCATTTTGTATGGTATCAATAAGTTGAATTCCTGTAACCGTGGGCAACACTTGTTTCTTGTTGCGCTTTATATACTTACGCTTAAATAACGTTTCAATAATATTGGCT
This sequence comes from Allotamlana fucoidanivorans, assembly GCF_006265225.1. Classification (GTDB taxonomy): domain Bacteria; phylum Bacteroidota; class Bacteroidia; order Flavobacteriales; family Flavobacteriaceae; genus Allotamlana; species Allotamlana fucoidanivorans. The sequence goes on from NZ_VDCS01000004.1 coordinate 227,920, forward strand.
CGCGTAGACGGCCTGCCAATACCATTTTCCTTCATTAAATCTCTTAGCTCTTCATCATCAACCTGTTTCCCTGCTGTTTCCATTGCCCGAAGCAATGAGGCCTCTGTATACTGGTTCGGTGGCTTAGTTTCTTTCTCTAAAAACGAGGGTTCATGAGGGCCTTTTTCTCCTTTTTTAAACGCAGGCAAAATACCTGATTCTTTTTTCTTACTATCGGACGTTTCAAATACAATACGCCACCCTTTTTCCAAAATCTCCTTTCCTGTGGCTTTAAAATTCACATCCGCAGCATGACCAATTACTGTAGTATTAGCTACGGTACAATCATCATAAAAAACAGCAATAAACCGCTTTACAATTATATCATAAACTTGTTGCTGATTGTACTGTAAATTGGTTTGAATCCCCGTTGGTATTATAGCATGGTGATCGGTTACTTTTTTATCATTAAACACCCTGCTAGATTTTTTAATTTTTTTACCCAAAAGAGGCTGCGTCAACGCGCTGTAATTGGTCAATTTTTGTAAAATATCAGAAACTTTTGGGTAAATATCGGTAGGTAAAAATGTGGTATCTACTCTAGGATAAGTGACCACTTTGCGCTCATATAATGCCTGGACAATCTTCAAAGTATCTTCAGCCGAAAAACCAAACTTGGTATTACAATATACCTGCAAGCCTGTTAAATCAAAAAGCTTTGGTGCGTACTCCTTCCCTTTTTTCTTAGTAATTGAAGCAATTTCAAAATCACTTTCTTTCACCTTGGTGGCTAAAGCCTCACCATCTTCTTTTTTAAAGAAACGCCCTTCTTCATAGCTAAATAAAACATCTCTATAAAGGGTTTGAAGCTCCCAATAGGGCTGTGGTTTAAAATTTTCTATTTCTTTAAACCGATTTACCACCATAGCTAACGTAGGTGTTTGCACCCTACCAACCGACAAAACTTGTTTATAACCACCATGTTTAAGCGTATAAAGTCGCGTAGCATTCATGCCTAATAACCAATCGCCTATAGCACGAGAAAATCCGGCGTAATATAAATTATCATAATTTGTAGCTGGTTTTAAATTCTCAAAACCTTCTTTAATAGCTTCGGTAGTGAGTGAAGAAATCCATAATCTTAAAACCTCTCCTTTATACTGCGCCTCATTCATCACCCAACGCTGAATAAGCTCACCTTCTTGTCCAGCATCACCGCAATTGATAATAACGTCTGCTTTATCAAATAAGCTTTTTACAATTTTAAATTGTTTTTGAATACCCGAATTAGCTACCACCTTGGTTTCAAATTTCTCAGGGAGCATGGGTAAATTATTTAAATCCCAACTTTTCCAATAGGGTTTATAATCATTAGGTTCTTTTAAGGTACACAAATGCCCAAAAGTGTAGGTAACCGCATAACCGTTACCTTCAAAATAGCCATCGCATTTGGTATTGGCTCCTAAAACGGCTGCTATTTCGCGCGCTACACTTGGTTTCTCTGCAATACAGACTTTCATTTGGGTGTCTTAAAATGGAAAGCGCAAAATAGAAAATTCAGAATATATTAAAAAAAGGAATTCTTAGTAGTTATTAACGTAACTACCATTCACGCATTTTATTAAGAGCTTCCTGAGCTTCAAGCTCTTTCTGCGGAATAACTTTTAAGAAGGAAGGGTGCTGTTCAATGGCAAATTCTATCTTTTTTACAATATCTTCTGTAGATTCATTGTCATAATCAATTTCCAATGGGGCTTTAATTTCCATGGATTGTAGAATATTTTTTTTCTTAATGCGCAGTCCTTTTTTATCAAATGATCTCCTAAAACCGTCTATAACAATAGGCACTACTACAGGCTTATAACGTTTAATAATATGAGCTGTTCCCTTTCTAATAGGTTTAAATGGCGTTGTTGTTCCTTGGGGAAAAGTAATAACCCAACCATCATCTAGTGCTTTTCCTATATTAGAAATATCACTCATTCTTACCTGACGATTAACATCTTTACCCTCAGATCGCCATGTACGCTCAATGCTTACAGACCCCACATAAGCTAGAATTTTTGGCAACAAACCTGCTTTCATAGTTTCTTTAGCGGCTACGTAATAAATATTGAGTTTTGGATGCCATAAGTAACCCACATTTTTAATGGAATCTACCCGACCACTTAAACTGGCATTAAACACATGAAACATGGCTACTACATCAGCAAAATACGTTTGATGATTCGATATGAATAACACATTAGTATCCGGCAGATCTTTGATAATTTCAGAACCTTCTATTTGAAGCTCATTGAAGCCTCTAAAGCGCCTGTGCGTCATGGCTCCAAGAACTCTAATCAACCATTTTTTAATAAAAAGTATATGTCCGAATGGATTTCGTTTAAACAATCCCATAAATCACACGTCAAATTTAGTTGGTATTGCAAATGTAGTAAATCTACAGACTAAACCACCGCTTTTATTAAGTCTTTAATCTCACTAAGCATCATGGCTGTTGCTCCCCAAACCACATGGCCGTTAAGAAGAAAAGCAGGTACATTAGTGGCAGCGCTATATGAGGTTTTAATTTTTTTTTCTATGAGAGCTTTTTCATCTAAAAAAACATCTAAGTCTACCTCTATAATATCTTCTACTTCATCTTCCTGCTTAACAAAACGCGGTTTATGCATACTTGTTCCAATAAAAGGGTATACATAAAAATTACTTGGCGGAATATAAACCTTTGAAAGCGCCTTGAATATTTGAACACTATCTGTGGGCACGCCAACTTCTTCATAGGTTTCACGTAGTGCCGTTTCCATTAGGGACTTATCCTGCTTTTCTAGCTTGCCTCCTGGAAAGCCTACTTGAGCAGAATGCACTCCTTTATAAGTTTTTCTTAAAATTAAAACAAACTGGGTTTCTTGTAATTCATTTGGGTAAAATAGTGCTAACACGCCAGCATGCTTTGCTTTTTTAATGGCCTCCTCTTGCTGACTTAAGAAGGCTTTTCGAAATGTAGGTACCATTTTAAAATGCGCGCTTTCGGCTGGAAGCGGGATATTTTTTATTTTTGAAATCGATTGCAAAAAAAAATCAAAATTCATTTATGAGATATCTATTCCTTTTAAGTATGTTTCTTCTTCTTTTAAATTGTGAAGATAAGCAAACTAAAAAGAAAACAACAGACAAAGAAGTTATTGAAAAACCTCTAAAAAACGAAGAGGAGCCTGAGCTTTCTAATACCACACCAAAACGCGAGTTTCCTAAACTAGACTCTCGTAGTGCTATGGATTTCTTTTTAGAGTATAATAAACACCATAAAGAGAATAAAGTACGAATTACAACCGATTTTGGAGAAATAGACATCCTGCTTTATAATGAAACACGTTTTCACCGATGTAATTTCATTTGGTTAGCCAAACAAAAATATTTTGATGGCACGCAGTTTTATAGGGTTATTGATAATTTTATGATTCAAGGGGGTAATAGTGACGACAAAAAAACAGCTAGAAAACGGGCGCATATTGGCAAGTATCTTTTACCACCAGACACCAAGCGCGGTTTCACACATGACAGAGGTGTGATTTCAATGCCAAGTAGTGAAATTGATAATCCTCATAAACTAGCTTCTCCTTATGAGTTTTTCATTGTACAGCAAAAAGGAGGCGCTCATTTTCTTGATGGCGATTATACCATTTTCGGGCATGTAACACGAGGAATGGATGTGGTTGATAAAATTGCAGCAGTTGAAACAGACAGTGCCGATTGGCCTCTAAGAAACATTTACATTAGAAAAGTAGAAGTGATAGAATAATTATTTAGGGTAAATAGACGGTAAGGATATCTTGAATTTAACCGCCAAAAGCCTGGTAACGATTACAACAACACCTGCTACTACAAAAACCAGATTTTCCTTTATAGGAAATTCTCTCAATAAAAAATAAGTAACACCCCCTAATATACATGGTGTTGCATATATCTCTTTTCTAAAAATAACGGGGATTTCGTTACACAAAATATCTCTAATAACACCTCCAAAACTAGCAGTAATAGTCCCCAAGGCAATACATATTATAGGGTGTAAATTGGCATGAATCCCTTTTTCAATACCTACTAGTGTATATAATCCTATACCAATAGTATCAAACAAAAACAAGGATGTTCTCAAATAATTGATGTTACTTCTAAAAAGAATGGCAAATACAGCCGATATAAAGATAACATAGGTATAAGTCATATCGCGCATCCAACTCACGGGGGTGTCACCAATAAGCAAATCGCGCAACGTCCCGCCTCCTACCGAGGTTACAAACGCAATAATTAGGATTCCAAATAAATCCATACGCTTTTCAATAGCCACTAAAACACCCGAAATGGCAAAAGCTATAACCCCTAAAATATCAATTATATAAAACATAAAGCGTTAAATATTAAGTAAAACCAATTACATATTTTGGGTATAAAAATTATAATCTTTTAAAATAACAGCAATAAACTCGGTATCTGTGTTATGCTTTACATTCTTTATATCGGCTACTTCAATAATCTTTGTTCTCAATTTTATAAGTGTTTTATAATCTTTTGCAGATCTCGCTATATTAAAAGTTTCTTTTATGATACGTGCATCGTTATCTGACAACTTTATCACATTAGGATATGTTGGTTTATAGTCTTCTGATAAATGCTCCAAAATAGTATGATTAATAGTCACCTTATCTTTTAAAGCTATTACAGCGGTACCAGCAGCCATATCACCAATACGTTGTGTTTTTTTATTAATTAACATCACAAAAAAACCGAGCCCAAAAATATAAACATCGGCAATCCTAAAAAACCATCGTACTAAATAATCAGAAAAAGCGGCTTGGTACCCATCTATTTTAACAACACGAATTTTCATCACGCGTTTACCAATGGTTTGCCCCTGAAAAAAAGATTCTAATGCCAATGTGTAAAACATCACGGGAAAACTTAATATCGTATTAATAGCTATTTGAGACCATCTGTCCATACTCTCAAAAGCGCCAAAAAACCAGTTTAAAACCAACAAATAACCTACTTTTATAACCATATCAATGATAAATGCCAATAGCCGCTCTCCTGGCCCTGCGGCATTAAAAGTTATTTTCACATTTTGAGTCGTGTTAATTTGTATCTCTGACATTTTATATTTTAATTTATTGTCTATATGAGAGAAGTTTCATTCATCAAGCAAAATAAAGAAAAATGGCTTAGTTTTGAAAAAGCCGTGTTTAATAATGATTTTGAAAATCCTGATGAATTGGCTTCACAATACATTCACCTTATTAACGATTTGGCCTACGCACAAACCTACTACCCCAAAAGTAAAGTTATTGTATATCTTAACCAACTTGCAGCTAAGGCCTTTCAAAAAATATATAAAACAAAACGCGAAGACACCAACCGTATTTTTGGGTTTTGGAAAACAGAAGTTCCGCTTATATGCTATCAATACAGAACTTTTATTTATGTTGCTATAATTATATTTCTTGCGTTTACGTTTATTGGTACTATTTCTGCAGCTAATGATGGTGGTTTTGTGCGTTCAGTTTTAGGTGATGACTACGTTAATATGTCTCTAGAAAATATTGAAGCGGGTGATCCAGTTGCGGTTTATAAGAGTGGTAGTAATTGGGGCAGTTTTATTGGAATAACCATAAACAACCTTAAAGTAGGCATTATAGCCTTTGTACTTGGTATTTTTTTGGGTATTGGCACCCTGTACATTATGTTTAAAAACGCTATTATGCTAGGCTCCTTTCAGTACTTTTTTTATGAAAAACAGGTGTTTTGGGAAAGTGTTCGAGGCATATGGATTCATGGCGCTATGGAAATTTTTGCCATTATGATTGAAGCCGCCGCTGGCTTAATTCTTGGAGCCAGTATTTTATTTCCTGGTACTTACTCACGGTATGCATCTTTGAATCATGGGGCTAAAACAGGAATAAAAATTCTAATAAGTACGTTTCCTTTTACTTTTGTTGCAGGTTTCCTTGAAGGTTTTATAACGCGTTACTCCAACATTATGCCACATTGGTTATCGGTGAGCATTATTGCTATTACTCTAAGCTTTATTTCATTTTATTATTTAATTTACCCTATAAAAGTTCAGAAAAAAATCACCCAAACATTACCAACAAATTTTAACTTTAATTGAAATTAAACCCTACATACGTCTTATTATTTTCACTTATTGCAATGTTTCAGGTGAATCAAGTGTATGCCATAACGTTAATACAAGAACCTATTCATGCCAGACGTTTTGATGATAACTTCAAATCAAGATACTCTAGTGACAAATTCAATTATGAAGGAAAAGTGGTTATTAAAACTACCCCTAGCGGTTCAGGACATTATGAAGATTACAAACAAGAGAAACTAAAGCAAAAGGATGACGATAATTCAAAACAGCTTATTTTTAATCTAGGCCCACTGGCCTATCTGTTTTATATAGCTATTGCTCTAGCGGTTGGTTATCTTGTGTTTATACTTATAAATGAAGGAGGATCGGGGTTATTTTCTTCAAAAGCTAAAAGATCAATAGCTTCTTATGAGGACATAAACGCTGAGAATATTAACAGCACCAATATTGAATCCCTTATTTTAGAGGCTGAAAAGAATAACAATTACAGATTAGCTATCCGATTTTATTACCTTCTTATATTACAAAATCTAAGTACTAATAATCACATACAATTTGAAGATGACAAAACCAATAACGACTATTTAAACGAGGTTTCGGGCACACCCTTTGGTGAAACATTCACCTATATTTCATACCTGTACAATTATATTTGGTATGGCCTATTTCCCGTAAATATGACCAAATATGAAAAGGCTAAACAGCACTTCACCCTATTTTTAAAACAGGTAAATTCATGAAAAAGATTTTACCCGTTTTAATCATCCTAATTGTTTTGGTGGTCTCTGCGGCGATTATGCTCGGGGTAAAATTTCAAAAAACTATAGACTGGGAGGAGTCTTTCAACGAAACGAGTAACAAGCCTTACGGGGTAAGTGTGTTGTACAAAGAACTCCCTAACCTCTTCACACCAAACAAGGTAAGAACAGTGTACCATCAACCTGCCAGTTACTTGAAAGCTCACAAGGCAGATGGGTTTGGAGATCATGAAGCCAAAGGCAGTTTTATTATTATTGGAAACTCAAATTATTTGGAAGCGAGCTCCATTGATGCGCTTTTAAACTTTGTGCATACGGGAAACACGCTCTTTGTTTCAGATTATGTATTTCCTCAAAAAATTCACGATACGTTAAATTTTGATATTGAGTATATAAAAAATGAAATCGATAGTACGTCCTATTTAAGCCTCAAACATTTCGATATTCCAGATATTAAAATTGATAAAAATGTAGGTGATAACTATTTTTCAAGATTTGACAAAACGACATGTGACGCTTTAGGCTATTCTAAAATAAATTACAAACATGTAAATTTTATTAAAATTCCTTTTGGTGAAGGCACTGTTTTTCTTCATACAGAACCGAAAGCCTTTACCAATTACAACATCTTAAAAGAGAATCGCTTTAGGTATATAGAAGGTGTATTATCCCACTTACCGAATAGCGATTTATATTTTGATTCTTACTCTAAAATTCAAACGGGCTATGATGGTAATGTTGAAAAACAATCTAACTTAAGTTGGTTTCTTGACCAAACATCATTTAAATGGGCTTGGTATACCGCCATTCTGTTTGGAATATTATTTATGATTTTTAATGCTAAACGGCGGCAACGTATTGTAAAAACCATCCGTCCCTTGCAAAATACAACCGTTGGTTTTGTAGAAACGGTATCAAACTTATATTTTGAAACTCAAAATCATAAAAACTTAGTACAAAAAAAAGTAACTTACTTTCTTGAAAAAATAAGAACAGATTACAATATGGATACGTCTACTTTAGATGAGTCCTTTATTAAAAAACTGGCTTCAAAATCAGATAAGAACATTGAAGATGTAAAAAAAATAGTAGATTACATCAATTGGCTTAACAGTAAAAATGAGTTTTTTGAAGAAAACCTCATCAAGCTTAATAGACATATTGAATCATTTTATGCGAAATAATTATGGACGACAACAACATGCCCCAAGATCATTCAGATTTCATGCCAAAGCAAGACCCACATACTAGTTCAGAAAACCAACCAACCGTGGAATCTGAAAGTGAATTGACATTTCAAAACAGACTCGACTTATCCGAATTACAACAAAATGTTCAAATCATAAGGAACGAAATTGGCAAAGTTATTGTTGGCCAAAAAGACATGGTTGATATGCTTATTGCCTCACTTTTAGCGAAAGGCCACGCCCTAATTGAAGGTGTTCCTGGTGTAGCAAAAACAGTTACGGCCAAATTACTGGCAAAAGCATTGAACGTTGGGTTTAGCAGAATACAATTTACGCCAGACCTAATGCCTAGCGACATTCTAGGTACTTCTGTATTCAACCTTAAAGATTCTGAGTTTGAATTTAAAAAGGGGCCTATTTTTTCAAATATGATTCTAATTGATGAGATTAACCGCGCTCCAGCAAAAACACAGGCGGCTCTTTTTGAAGTGATGGAAGAACAACAAATTACCATTGATGGTAATAGGTTTACACTTAACGCTCCTTTTATGGTTTTAGCTACACAAAACCCCATTGAACAAGAAGGCACCTATAGATTACCTGAAGCGCAATTGGACCGGTTTTTATTTAAAATTGATGTGAACTACCCTAATTTAGACGAAGAAGTTGAAATATTAAACAGAGAACATCAATGGCAAGACAAAATAAAAACCAATGAGGTCTCTTCTTTTTTACAAGCCAATCAAATAACACATTATCAAAGTTTAGTTACTCAAGTTTTAGTTGAAGAACACCTTTTAAAATATATTGCACAACTCATTGTGTCCACAAGAAATAATCCGTTTTTATATTTGGGGGCATCACCCAGAGCTTCTATAGCCATTTTAAAAGCAAGCAAAGCTTTTGCTGCTATGGCTGGCAGAGATTTTGTTACGCCTGAAGACATAAAACGTGCTGCTATTCCTGTGCTTCATCATAGAGTCATTGTAACACCAGAACGCGAAATGGAAGGCGTGAATAGTAAGCAGATTATAAAACAAATTATTGAATCGACTGAAATTCCTAGATAGTAAATAATATACCAGAAAAAGATATAACCTTGACACTTTTAAAGTCATTTTACATACAACCCCGTTTTTTTTATGTAGGTATAAGCATTGTTGTTCTATTTGCTTTAAGCTATTTTGTTTCGGTGCTGTTTAATGTAGCTCAACTTCTTCTTTTTATTCTGGCACTTCTGTTTTTATTTGATTTTTTAATCATTTTTATAGGAAAAAATAAAATTGTAGCAACACGTATTTTACCAGATAAATTCTCAAACGGCGACAAAAATACGGTAGTACTAAAACTAACCAACCAGTATTCATTTTCAACACATTTAGAAATTATTGACGAAATCCCTGTTCAATTTCAGATTAGAGATTTCAAAATAAATACGTGTGTGTCATCAGGAAAAGCAAAAGAGATTTCATACCAATTAAAACCAACAGAACGTGGAGAATATCACTTTGGAAAATTAAATATATACACCTGTTCCGTGCTAAAATTAGTAGCCAAACGTTACATGTTTTGCCATCATACTATGGTACCTACCTATCCTAGTTTCTTGCAGCTAAAAGCATTTGAACTTTTAAATATCAATAAAAATGCATTAGAATACGGATTAAAAAAAACGAGACGCCTAGGGCATTCCATGGAATTTGAGCAAATTAAAGACTATGTAACTGGAGACGATTTAAGAACCATAAACTGGAAAGCTACAGCCAAAAAAAATCAGCTTATGGTGAATCAGTTTCAGGACGAAAAATCACAACCCGTCTATACCTTAATAGACAAAGGGCGTGTTATGAAAATGCCTTTTGAAGGCTTAAGTCTTCTTGATTATGCCATTAATTCGGCGCTTGTTATTAGTAATGTTGTATTAAAAAAACATGATAAAGCAGGTATGCTCTCTTTTTCAAAACGTATTGAAAATATTGTAGCTGCTGAGCGCAGAAATGCTCAAATGCAACTCATATTAGAATCCCTTTACAATGTTAAAACAGATTTTTTTGAAACCGATTTTAGCAGACTCTACGGAAACATAAAAAGACATATAACCCAACGTAGTTTGCTGTTAATGTACACCAACTTTGAAACTCTTGATGGTTTAGAAAGGCAACTTCCGTATTTAAAAGCCATTAACAAGAGTCATTTACTTGTGGTCATTTTTTTCAAAAACACTGAGCTCAATAAAATAATACAAACCAAGGCTAATACAGTTAAAGACGTGTATAACAAAGTAATAGCCGAAAAGTTTGCTTTTGAAAAACGTCTTATTGTAAATGAGCTCAAAAAATATGGCATACATGCTATCCTTACATCACCCGAACATTTAACCATTAATACCATCAATAAATACCTTGAACTAAAAGCAAGAGGCTTGTTATAAATGGTCAAGGTGATTTTTACATGAAAATTGGTCTTTCAAATGAATTTATTTTACTAACCATTACGCGGTTTCATTTAACCAAGACCTCATCATCAAAATTAGTTTTTTCTTTTTAACACCATTCAATATCATATATACTACTTATTATTCAACATATTTAATTTATAATTAACTATCAAAACTATAAATTTTATTGATAGTTTTTATATTTTTATAACCTGAATTTGTACGATATGACAATAACACAATTATACTATGTTTTGGCTGTGGCCGAAAACCAAAATTTCACCAAAGCGGCTGAAAAATGTTTTGTAACGCAACCTACCTTAAGTATGCAAATACAAAAATTGGAGGATCAACTGGATGTTCAAATTTTTGATAGAAGCAAAAAACCCATTGAACTTACTGAAGTAGGTAAAAAGATTGTAACACAAGCCAGAAATATTGTTAACGAATCTTACCGAATTCAGGATATTGTAGATCAACAAAAAGGATTTATAGGAGGCGAATTTAAGTTAGGAATTATTCCTACTATTATGCCTACATTGCTTCCTATGTTTCTTAAAACCTTTATAAAAAAGCATCCTAAGGTCAAACTAAAAATAGAAGAATTAACGACTGAAGAAATTATAACTCGAATTAAAGAAGGGCACCTAGACGCTGCTATTGCGGCCACTCCTCTTGAAGATGAAAATATAAAAGAGCGTGTACTTTATTTTGAACCCTTTGTAAGTTACATTCCAAAAGGGCACAAGCTTCACAAAAACAAAACCATAGATATTACCGAATTAGACATCAATGACATGCTATTACTTGAAGACGGGCACTGTTTTAAAGACAGCGTACTTCACTTATGCAAAGGCTTAAAAAATCATACAGACGATAAATTTCAACTTGAGAGTGGTAGTATTGAAACGTTAATAAAATTATCAAATGAAGGTTTGGGTATGACCCTCTTACCCTTTTTACACACTTTAGATATTAATGATAGTGAAAAAGAGAATCTACACTACTTTAAAGAGCCTTCACCTGCCCGTGAGGTTAGCATTATTTACCACAAAAGCGAATTAAAAATGCAAATTATTGAAGCACTTCAAGATGTAATATCTGGTATTATACGCGGTGCGATTGCATTTCAAAATGTAAAAATAATAAGTCCATTACCTAAATAGGAAACAAAACAGCGACCACAATGGGTCGCTGTTTTTATTCTTTTAAATAAATTAAACATTGATTTAAATCTGGGTTTTGCCGTACTAAAGAATAAATAAATATTTTAAGTTCTTCAATTTCATAAGGCAACAATCTTTCAAGTGCCTTTTGTACTTCTTTGCAAAACAGTGTTGTATCAAAACTAACTTTATTTAGTATAGTTTTAGTGTACTCAAGCATTGCTCTCGCCATTTTTTTGTTAAGGTTTTTTGATGTTGTTTGTATAGTAGATTTGGTAATAGGCTTGTTATTTTTATTAACGCTTAAATTTACTAAAAAAAACGTTAACGCATTTATTTTAGTAGAAAATTAACACATTAAAATTTGTTATCACCATCCAGTAAATCGCCAAGACCTCCTAATATACTCCCTTCTCCCTTATCTTTACCGCCTCCTTTTGGCGCAGCGGCCCATACACGTCCGGCTAACCTACTAAAAGGTAAAGACTGAATATAAACGGTTCCTGGCCCCTGTAACTTGGCAAAAAACAAACCTTCACCACCAAAAATGGAGTTTTTTATACCTCCAATAAATTCAACATCGTAGTCAATCGTTTGATCAAAACCAATAATACACCCTGTATCAACCCTTAATATTTCACCAACTCCTAATTCTTTAACGGCGGTGGTACCTCCAGCATGAACAAACGCCATACCATCACCTTCAAGTTTTTGCATAATAAAGCCTTCACCACCAAATAGCCCACGCCCCAGTCTTTTTGAAAATTCAATACCAATACTCACTCCTTTTGCCGCGCATAAAAAGGCATCTTTTTGACAAATAAACTTACCGCCAAAACGTGTTAAATCAATAGGAATTATTTTTCCAGGGTAAGGTGATGCAAAAGACACATGCCGTTTTCCCGATAAGGTGTTATAAAACGCTGTCATGAATAAACTCTCTCCTGTTAATATACGCTTTCCTGCACCAAGTATTTTCCCTAAAAACCCAGAATCTTTCTGTGAGCCATCACCAAAAATAGTTTCCATTTTTATACCATCATCCATCATCATAAAACTTCCTGCTTCGGCTACCACACCTTCTTGCGGATCTAACTCAATCTCCACATATTGCATTTCTTCACCATAAATTTTATAATCTATTTCATGTGCTGTCATAAAACTTTATTTTAATTGTTATTAGACTATTTGTTAATGTTCCTTGAATTTTGTTACAAAAAAGCGATTATTCCTTTTTAAGCTTAACACTCCATTCAAAAGAAAAGCTAGAAACGATATCTCCTGAACCATCTACACCTGTTGATGTTAATGTGACAACCTGCCCCTCACCTGTTTCAATAGCGTGTTTTAAAACAGCATCAATGTTATGCCCGTCGTTACAAGTAAAGTTGATTCTCCCTATTGCCTTTTTTGTAAATGAAGCCTGATTTGAAGTGACCAACATAGACATGCGCCTTCCTGTATTTTGAATTTTAAGCATCATTAACGCGCCTGTTGAAAACTCTGCAGCCATACCTTGCACCGCCCAAAACATAGATTTAAATGGGTTTTGATTAATCCAACGGTACTTTACAGTGACTTCACATTTTGAATCATTTAATTCTTTTGCTCTTACCCCACAAATAAACGCTGCAGGCAGCTTAAATAACATGAAACTATTTAGTTTTCTGGCTGTTAAACGCATAATAACACAACTTTAATTTGCAGTAAGTTATGAAATTAATGCCTATTAGTAAATGTTAATATTTTGTTAATTTTAAGTACTATGCGTAACATAATACTTGTTTTTAGACATATATTTGCATAAGAAACTATTATATGTTTTAATCATTCATCAAAAAATCATGTTAAACAATCATCACAAAAACATCGCCACCTTCATTCACCTTTCTACTTTTAGTCGGTTTTTTATTCCTTTCGGAAACTTTATTGGCCCCATTATATTATGGATTACTAACAAAGAGAAATCTGATTTTATAGACAACCATGGCAAACAGACAATTAATTTCCAAATGAGTATTCTACTATATGCTATTATTTTGGGGACACTAACCATTCCGTTTTTTGTATTCAAAATATTTAACGGTATAGACTTTATTGAATTTCATGGCTTTGAAAACTTTAGCTTTAATATAGGCAAACCATCACCACTATTATACTTAGGAGGATTTTTGGGAGCCATTGCTATATTAGGATTTATTATAGAACTGGTATTCATTGTTATTGCCAGCCTTAAAGCTAGAGATGGAAAACGCTTTAACTACCCATTGACCATTCAGTTTTTAAAATAAGTTTAATCAAATGATTACTAGTAGAAACACAGACTAAAAAGAATAAAACATTTCATCAAAATAATCATCATCAAATCCATCAAAAAATGAACAGTTTCACCACATTAAACGCATGACAACATGAAGATAGAAAACACAAAAGCACAAATGCGTAAAGGCGTTTTAGAATTCTGCATACTCTCTGTTTTGAAAGATCAAGACGCCTATGTAGCAGAAATTTTAGAAACGCTGAAAGACGCCAAGTTGCTCGTAGTAGAGGGTACTATTTACCCTTTGCTTACCCGATTAAAAAACGCCGGACTTCTAAACTATCGTTGGGAAGAGTCCACCTCTGGTCCTCCAAGAAAATATTATGGCCTAACCGAAACAGGTAAGCTGTTTTTAAAAGAATTGGATACCACTTGGAATGAATTACAAAATGCCGTTAACATAGTAACCGCCAAAAAAAATACTACAAATGAATAAAACTGTCAACATAAATTTAGCAGGTATATTTTTTCATATTGATGAAGATGCGTACTTAAAACTACAACGCTACCTGGAGGCTATAAAACGTTCATTTACCGACTCTCAAGGTCGTTCTGAAATTATAGCAGATATTGAAGCACGTATTTCTGAATTGTTTAGTGAACGTGTACAAAATGACAAACAAGTTATTGGATTGAAAGAAGTTGACGAGATTATTGCCATAATGGGGCAACCTGAAGACTATCTGGTAGATGATGAAATATTTGAAGATGAGCCAAAGGTAAACTATAAGCAAAAATCTTCACCGTCTAGACGTCTGTTTAGAGACACTGAAAACTCCTATATTGGTGGTGTATCATCTGGTTTAGGTCACTATTTTGGCATTGATGCTATTTGGATTAGACTCGCTTGGATTCTACTCATATTTGGTGCTGGCACAGGTATTCTTTTATACATTCTACTTTGGATATTAGTCCCTGAAGCTAAAACAACGGCTGAAAAACTGATTATGACAGGTGAACCTGTAAACATTAGCAATATTGAAAAAAAAATAAAAGATGGCTTTGATACCGTGACCGATACTGTTGGCGACGTTGCTAAAAATGTCAGTGACTCGGTATCAAATGCAGCCAAAAATGTAGATGTAAAAAAACATGCTAATTCTATAAAATCATCATCAAGAACTTTTTTTGACACCTTAGCAGATGTTATTATGTTTTTCTTCAAGGTGATTGCAAAATTCATTGGTGTGATACTCATTATTGTTGGGGCAACAACCATTATAGCATTAATCATTGGTTTATTTTCATTAGGTATAGCAGATATTGTACACATCCCTGGACTAGATATGGTTGAAATTGCCAATGCTGGCAACACCCCGTTATGGCTTGTTTCTTTACTTGTATTTTTCACCGCTGGTATTCCTTTCTTTTTCCTATTCTATTTGGGTTTAAAGATTCTTATCAACAATTTAAAATCTATTGGTAACATCGCCAAATTCACCCTTCTAGGCTTGTGGCTTATGTCTATCATAGCTCTCATTGTTGTAGGTATAAGACAGGCTAGTGAACATGCTTTTGAAGAATCACATATTACAAAAACTGAGCTGGCCATTACCGCAACAGATACATTAATTGTAAAAATGGTAAATGATGATAAATTCAATCGAAATTTCTACCGTCATAACAATTTAAAAGTGGCGCATGATGCCGAAGGAAACAAGCTAATATACTCTGCAGACATAGATATTATAGTAAAATCAACCACTGATTCTGTGGCATCTATAGCCATAGAAAAAAGTGCCGATGGCAGAAATTATGAACGCGCCATTGAACGTGCCAAAAATATTGACTATAATTTCAGTTTCAATAATAACACCTTATTTCTAGACTCTTTTTTCAGTACCGATCCAGTAAACAAGTTTAGTGATCAAGATATTAATATCACCTTATATCTTCCTGAAGATATGGTAGTTTTTTTTAATAATAACACTAAATCCTTTTTAAATTACAGAAAATATGATGGCAACATTGTATCTAGTAAAACCACCAGTCATTATTTAAAAATACTTGAAAATAATTCAGAATGCTTAGACTGCCCCATTGAAGAAAAAACCATTAAAGTAGATACACCTGGTTTAAAAATAAATGATGATGGTATTGAAATTCATGCAGACGAAACACATGTAAAAATAGACCGCTCTGGGGTTAAAGCAGAAGCTGAAGACGTAAAAGTTAAAATAGATTCAAACGGTATAGAAATAAAAGCCGAAGAGTAACAATTCATCAATAAAAATCAACAATTCAGATATTCAGATTAAAAAACAATTACCAAAGTCTTGATATTTGAACAACTCATCAATCAAAAAACGAACAATTATGACAACGCTAATCAAAATCATTGTAGCCACTATTTTAAGTTTAACGGTCTTTTCCTGCAACTTTGATATCAATTTAGGAACTGGTGTTACCGGTAATGGTAAAATTAAAACTAAAGCGCGGCCCGTTACCCAATCCTTTACAACCATCAAAGCTTCTGAAGGTTTAGATGTATATTTAACACAATCAAATATTGAAGAAATTGTTGTAGAGGCTGATGAAAACCTTCATGAACTCATACTAACAGACATAAATGATGGTGTTTTAAAAATTCATACCAAAGAAAATATTGGCAAAGCACATTCAAAAAAAGTTATAGTGAGCTTCAAAGACATAGAAAGCATTGTTTCTACTAGCGGAAGTGACGTGTACACTACAAATACCATTACTACAGATTACCTGACTTTGAAATCCACCAGCGGTAGTGATATGAAGCTTAATGTAAAAACACAATCCTTAAGTTGTAAATCTACTAGCGGAAGCGACATGAAAATTTCTGGGTCCACAATACGTTTAACTGCCGAAGCAACAAGCGGTAGCGACATAAAGGCTGCTGATCTATTTGCCGAATCAAGTCAGGTAAAAGCCACAAGCGGTGCCGATATAACCGTTAACACCTCGAAAGAATTAATTGCTAAGGCCAGTAGCGGGGGCGATGTTAAATACTATGGAAATCCAGAAAAAGTTGAAAAAAGTGATGGTCCCTCTGGGAGCGTTACTCAAAAATAACAAAAAGTTCTAGCTGTCAACTAATCATATAAGTCATTTCAATCAATTAGAAGGTTTGAAATGGCTTTTTTGTATATTGACCTTATAATTAATCCAATTATAGTATGAGAAAAATTTCTTTACTTCTGGCCTTCTTTTCTATTTGCCATTTAAATATGCAGGCACAAAAAACAGAAAAAGTAAAAGGTAATAGAATGGTTAGCACTCAAAATACCGAGTTAAGTCCGTTTCACACCCTCATACTAGATGACGATTTCAATGTAGAAATAATTTATAGTAGAACACCCGAGGTTGAAATAGAAACCGATGAAAACCTTCATGATATTATTGTTTTTGAGGTTATTGATAGCGTGCTTAGTTTTAGAAAAGCAGCAAAAATCACTTCAAAAAAAAGGCTGAATATAAAGGTAAAATACAATGAAGCCTTAAAAAGTATTGAAACCAATGATAAAGCTGAAGTGTTATCATTAGTCACATTGGATGCGAAGCATTTTAATCTGAAAGTTAAAGGAACTTCAAAAGTAGGACTAACCGTTAAATCTGATCAATTTAATTTAGAGAGTGACGATAAAAGCACTGTAAAACTCAACGTAACCAGTAAAAATTTCACAGCCCTTTTAAACGGCTATTCAAAATTAGAAGCCTTAGTTAATAGTGCACAATGCGCTGTTACGCAATTTCAGCGTGCTACTAGCACCATTGAAGGTGCATGCGATATGGCTATTATAGACTTAGACAATACCACTGAATTTGATGGTAAAAACTTTACTATAAACACGTGTAATATTATTTGTGATATGAATAGTGATGCCTATCTTGAAGTACTAGAAAACATTACCATTGAAGCATCTGGTACCAGCGGTATTTACCTGTACGAAAACCCAAAAATTACTATTAATAAACTCACTGGTACTTCTAAGCTTCAAAAGAAAGAGAAATAGCATATCTAAAATTAGATATGCTATGTAACAACTAAAACCAAACTACTCGAAAATCAACCAATATTCTATTGAACCTTGGTTAAACAACTATAAAAACAAACTCAAAATTTATTCAATGTTTAAATAAGTCCCTTTAAAACTTTGGTTTAGCACCATCATTTTTAAAGGTTTACTTTTTGACACTCTTTTAACTTCAATAGATGCTCTCCCATTGGCCATTTCAATAACTTCGCTACCAGTTGGTGTTCCTAAACTTTTCATGACTTCTCCTCCATTTAAGCATTGAAAATAAACCCGCTTCTCATAGTCTAAACAGCGTAATCCGTCAGCATCAACAGCCGTAGCTGTTACTAAATAATTTCCATTTTCAAGTTGCTCATAACCTAAAGTCAAGGCACGAGCTTTCCCACTTTTAACATATCTGTAGTTTACAGTTAACTCATCCTCAGGATTACTTGTTTCAGTAACACCAATAGCCCTTAACGTATTATCGCCTTCCTTAAAATTTATATCCCAGCTCAGTCCAGCAGCAGGAAATTGTTTTATATCACGTTGTTTTACCCCCAAACTTTCGCCATTAAGAAATAGTTCAACCTCGGGACAATTACTATAAACACTAACCGACCGCTTTTTTCCTTTAGGCCCTTGACGCTCTGTCCAGGTATGCGATTCTATATACACGAATGGTGACGTACTCCAATAACTTTTAAATACATAAAAGGCATCTTTGGGGTTTCCCGCGCGATCTACCAATCCTTTTTGATTCATATAAGGTATGGCATTTTCAGGCCTTAGGGGTGTACCAAAATCTTTAAATGCCCATTGCACATTCCCTACAAATGTTGAATCATTCTCAGAAATTCTTAAATGCCAATCAAATAAATCAACAATATAATTTTCACTCCAATCGCCAATTTGAGCTATATTGGCCACATCGGTTTGCACAATGGCTTCTTCCCAGCCATCAGATTCAATTTTTCCTTCGCCCGTAATGGGATTCTCTGTATGACGTCCAACATGACTTGACCCACCATATTCAGCATGTAAAAAGTGTGGGTATTGCGCTTTATAGGTATCAATAGCTTTCTGATAGCTTTTATAACTTCCAGAATACCAACCTGACCATATTGAAGGCGAAAATACATCAACAATATGAGCTCCTTCATAATACTTTCTTATCGCTGTCTTTCTTGAAGGATCGAGCTCATGAGCGTAATCATTTAATTCCTGTAAATAGGCATTCATAGCCCCTATATCTCCTCCTCCTTCAAAATCGGGTAACCAATAAATTTCATTCCCTAAAGACCAAAGAATAATGGACGGATGGTTATAATTTTGATTTATAATTTCTTGAAGCATTTTCTTGGTGTTCTTTTTCCAGGCTTCATTACCAACTCCACCACGACACCAGGGCAATTCATCCCAAACTAACAACCCTAATTCATCACAGGCTTTATACACCTCTGGGTCTTGCGGATAATGTGCTAATCTTACAAAATTAGCCCCCATTTCCTTAATGAGCTCCATGTCTGCTTTATGTTGAGCATTACTCATAGCTGCTCCCACACCGGCGTGCTCTTCATGCCTGTGTGTTCCTCTTAACAACACACGTTTACCATTTAAATAAAACGCACCATAGTCTTTAAATTCAAACCATCTAAACCCTACTTTTTGTACAACTTCATCGGTGAGCTTATTATTCTCTTCCAACTGTAATTTAAGCGTATATAAATAAGGGGTTTCTACATCCCATAACTTAGGGTTGCGAATAGCTTTAAACTGAACCTCTACCTTATTTTTTTTCAGTTTTCCTTTGGTGACAGACACCGTATTTCCTTCAGCATCTATTAACAGTGCCTTTATTACTTGTTTTTTGGATTTGTTATAACCCTTTAAGAAAGCATTAGCTCTTAACAAAGCCATAGTATCTGACACCTTTGGTGTCTCAATTTTTAAATCAGATAAATACTGCTTTGGTAATACTTCCAACCAAACATCACGCGTGATACCTCCAAAAATGAAAAAGTCACTTTTTTGAGAAGGAATAACTTCAGGATTATAGCCATTATCAACGCGTACCATCACTTCATTATACCCGTTATGTACAACCATTGATATATCCACGCTAAAACCAATATATCCACCTACATGACCACCAACATAATCACCGTTTACATAAACAGCGCTTGTAATGTTAACACCCTCAAAATATAGTTGGTATATCTGTTTATTATTCACCTTATCAATAAATATGTCTTTTTTATACCAACTTGCACTGCGTCTGTAGCCGGGAGTTACATCGGTTGCATCTAGAGCATTCCACGTGTGCGGTAAATCAATCTCTTCCCAATCGAAATGGCTGAGCGCTTCTTTTGGAGATTTAACATCACGCTCCAAATACTCCCAATCGGAATTTATATTAGTCCTTTTTCGAATTAAAGGGTTACTGTTCGCAGCGAAAGAACCCAAAGACAATAGCATGCTAAATCCCAATGTAATGACATATAAAATTGATTTCATTATTTTAATAACGGATGTAAAATTAAGTGCTTTTATTAACAAGATGCAAAAACCTTGTTGTGCATCAAAAATATTCTAATTAAGTTTTTCAACCATCCTGATCCATCATGGATTCTGAGTTTCTAAATTCTTTAAACGAAGTATGGTTTGTAAAAAATAATAATCACCATAAACAATAGGCTCATCCATTTCCATTTTATGTGACCAATCACCAAAACTATGATCAAGAATAAAGGGGATATCTAAATCGGCCGGCAGTATATATTGTTCTGATTTTAAACTATTAACCACCTGTCTACTATAGTTTATATAGGCATCATCATGGGTGTATTGATACAACTCTACCAAACCAGAAGCCACAATGACCGCTGCCGAAACATCACGAGATTCATTGGGTATGTTAGGGGCATCAAAATCCCAATACGGAATACCATCTTCTGGTAAATGTTTATGATTAATAAAATAATTGGCTGTTGCTTTTGCTCTGTTTAAAAAACGTTCGTCTTTCGTGTATCGATACACCATTACAAACCCATTTATAGCCCAGGCTTGTCCACGAGCCCACGCAGAGTCGTCATGAATACCTTGATGTGTTACCCGCGCTCTTACTTGACCAGAAATGGTATCATAATCTAAAACATGCCAGGTACTGTTGTCTGGTCTAAAGTGATTTTTCATGGTAGTTTCAGCGTGTTTAAAAGCAATGTCATGATACAAACTATCACCTGATAATTTAGTGGCCTCAAAAAGCAATTCTAAATTCATCATATTGTCAATAATTACTGGAAACTGCCATGTATCTGAATTAAAATCCCAAGACCGTATACTCCCTATTTTTTCATCATATCGAGTGCTTAGGGTTTTAGCACTTTCAATTATTACTTGTTTATAGTGTACTGAATCTGTGTGCTTCAAACCATTACCAAAGCTGCAATAAATTTTAAAACCCATATCGTGGGTTCCGCCATTGCGCTTTTCTTTTTCTACCAAAGCCGTCCAAACTTTTGCTTTTTCCATGAAGGTTTCGTCACCTGTGATCTCATAAATCTGCCACAGATTTCCTGGAAAAAATCCACTAGTCCAATCTTTAGAAGGCACTTTATGAATTGTTTTGGTTTTATGATTGTAGCTTCTTGGAAATGCATTCGCAATAGCTTTATAAGCAGCAAGCATTGCATATCGGTTTTTTAGTAAAGCCTCAACATCCGTAGTTGGTTCTGAAGCCTTATTTTCTTCCTTGGATTTACACGCTACTATGCATGTAAATCCAAGAATGAAAATAATCAAATTAGTTCTGTTCATATTTCAAAATTAGTATCCAGGATTATTGGGTTCTAAATTAGAGTTACGCAGTAATTCATCACTTGGTAATGGCAACAAATAATCTCTTGAGGCAGAAAAGTTAGGGCGCTGCTCTATACCACTGGCACTAAACACCTCATCACCTAATTGACGTCTTTTAATGTCATACCAACGCTTGCACTCAAAAGCCAACTCCCATTTACGCTCTTCAAGCACCATATCTCTAAAGGCTTCTTGAGACATTCCTGGTGTTACATCGGCTGGAAATACTGTAATAGTTCCTGCTTGATTTCTGGCTCTAGCTCTTACACGGTTTATATATCCGTCAGCCTCAGCAGAACCTGGATTGATTTCATTTAATGCCTCAGCCGCTATCAAGAGGACTTCTGCATATCTTAATTGAGCATAATTTAATTGTGATGCTCTTCCATTACCTTGCGCACTTAGTCCAATTAATCTGGTATATTTTGCTATATATGGACTTGCTATGTTTCTTGAATCGAAATTTGGAAAGTTCATAAAAGGCTCTTCAACGCCTGCAAAAACAGCAGTAGTATCTAAACTAACGGCTTTTCTGTAATCTCTTCCGTCCCAACGGTTATATACTTCAACATTAGGAACGGCTACAGACCATCCGCCACCAATATCTCCACGTTGATTAGCTCTAATTCCTGTTAGAGCAGGCTGATAATCTGTACCGTAATTTCCATCTCTAAACCCATTATAATCAATCTCAAAAAGTGACTCCTTTAAACCATCTTGTTTTGTTGCATCAAATAAGTCTTGAAAATCATCCGCTAATACCAAATCAAATCGGCTTTCATTATCAATAACAAATTTTGCTTCGGTGTATGCTTTATCAAACTCATTCATCGTTAAATGTACTAATGCCAGATAGCCAGCTGCAGTAGCTTTTGAAGGTAATGATCTAGACGATTGTACGTCGGGCAACCATTGTTTAGCATATTCTAAATCGGCAATAATCTTGGTATAAACCTCAGTAGCTGGTGTTTTTGATATGTTCTTTGCCGCCTCGATATTATCCACAGGGTTGTCAAT
Source organism: Allotamlana fucoidanivorans (assembly GCF_006265225.1). Lineage (GTDB taxonomy): Bacteria > Bacteroidota > Bacteroidia > Flavobacteriales > Flavobacteriaceae > Allotamlana > Allotamlana fucoidanivorans. Next base: position 250,785 of record NZ_VDCS01000004.1, read on the forward strand.
GTATGGAATATCACCAAACAATCTTACTAAATGAAAATAGGTGTAAGCTCTCACAAAATACGCCTGAGCTGTAATCGGATTTAAAATATCTTCAGACTCAGAAATTTTAGATGCACCAGCAATAGCTTCATTAGCTCCTGCTATAATTTGATATGTTCTTGGCCAAAAGGCTGTAATCATACCGTTATCAGCATTCACGGTAAAATTATCATGATCAATACGCCTTGAGGCCGTACCTACATCACCAATACCAACCATATCACTTCTTAGCATAAGTGGTAAAGACAATTTTCTACCCCAAAAAGCTTCCTCGGTCATATTACCATAGCATCCATTAATGGTGGTTTGCACATCTCTGGATGATTGATAGAATCCATCAGGCGAAAGTACAGATATCGGGTTTTCCTCTAAATCTGAGCACCCTACTATTGACACTAGCGTCAATATGAATATATATTTTATATTTTTCATTTTTTGATATTTTGCATTTAAAACATTCATAATCAATCAGTTTTAAAACTTAAGATTAAGACTAAAAGTAACCGACTCCACATTAGGATAATTACCATAATCAAACCCTTGATTTACATTACTATTTTGTCCACCTGAACTTCTGTAGCTTACCTCTGGATCTGTACCCGGATAGTCGGTTATGGTCCATAAATTCTGACCACTCACAGAAACGCGTGCACTTTGCATTCCTATTTTTTTTACAAGCGTACTTGGAAAGTTATACCCTAAGGCAAGATTTCGTAATCTGATATAACTGCCATCATATACAAATCTTGAAGATATACGTTTTTCTCTTACGGCAACCGATGGAACGTTAGAAGGATTACCGGGGGTCCAAGCATTTAAAGCCTCTTTAGTAGCATTAGAACTACCCGAGGCCAATTCAGATAAAGTATAGCTATAAATATCGCCCCCTGCGGCTCCCTGAAAGAAAACATTTAGATCGAAGTTTTTGTATCTTAAGGTGTTATTAAAACCAGCCGTCCAGTCTTTATTAGGATCTCCAATAATTTTTCTGTCTGCTGTTGTAATAGCCCCATCACCATCAATATCAGTAAACAATTCGTTACCTGCTCCAGACTCTGCTCCACCAAAAGTTGCGGTGCCTGCTGGTAAATCACCACCTTGGTATACACCTTTATACTCATAACCAAAGAACTGCCCCACCGGCTCACCTTCACGTAAAATATGTGTTTCACTTAATAAAAAATGTCCGGGTGCTGAATTTAAAAATATGTCTTGTTCTCCTACTAATGTTTTAATTGTATTTCGGTTTCTTGACCAATTAAAATCGGTTGTCCAAGAAAAGTTATCATTAGCAATGTTTTTACTTGTTAGCACAATTTCCACCCCTTTATTATTCATTTCTCCAATATTTTTCAAGGCTTCCAGCCTCAAAAATCCGGTGTATTCAGGTACCGAACTGTCACCTAAAATTAAGTCTTTGGTGTTAATATTATACACGTCCACAGATAAAGACAATCTATTTTTCCATAAACCCAAATCAACCCCCAAGTTAGATTGATACGAAGATTCCCATTTTAAGTCTGGGTTAGCCAATTGAAGCGGAACCACGGCATTGACTGTTTCACCACCAGTAACCGCATAAATGGGCTGGTAACTAGCTAAAGATTGGTATGGTGCAATAGATGGATTACCCGTAACCCCGTAACTGTATCTTAATTTAAGGTTATTGATAGTATTATTTTCTTTTAAGAAATTTTCATTGGACACTTTCCAGCCTAAAGCTCCTGACGGGAAAAAAGCATATTTCTCATTTTTAGCGAAATTTGAAGCGCCATCACGACGGCCTGTGAGTGTGATTAAATACTTATCATCCCAATCATAATTTAATCGTCCGTAAATCGATTGTAATTCGAATTCAGACAATGAAGACTGAGGAAACAAAGGCACTGCACCACCACCTAAATCATAATACGAGACACTATTACTTACAAAACCTTGTGCACCTGCAAATGCAGTTTCTGTTTTGTCTTTTTGGAATGAATACCCCAATAAAGCTGTGAAATTACCTTTACCAAGTTCGGTAGTATAGGTAAGATAGTTCTCGGAAAGTATGTTTGAATTTTTCAAAGTCTGATAAGAGCCAATACCACCTTGAGCTCCAGCAGTTGTAATTAAAGTAGATGGTTGAAATCTTCCCCTACCTTCATTACGAGTGGCCCAGCCAAAGGTAGTTTTAAAGGATAAGCCCTCAATAATTTCATATTGTCCGTAAAAATTTGCTCTGTAGCGATCTGTTGTTGTTCGATCTTGAGTTTGTGTAGCTATAGCAAAAGGATTATCTACATCATCACCAACTGAGTTAAAAGTGTAATTTCCATTTTCATCAGTTATTCCTAAATCGGGAGCAAATCGGTAAGCAATAGATATAACATCTCCGCTACCTCGACCTCCAGAATTGGCTTGTGTAGAAACACCGTCTTTTGTACTGCGACTTCCAAAGGCATTAAACCCTACTTTAAGTTTATCGGTAATATCAGCGTCAACATTGCTTAAAAACGAAAAACGCTCAAACCCAGAATTAACAACAATTCCTTTTTGATCAAAATAGTTTCCTGAAATGTAATAGTTAATTTTATCAGACCCACCTGAGAACGACAATTGATGATTTGACGTGTGACCATTTTGATAAATTAAATCTTGCCAATCTGTTCTTGCAGGTCCTTGTTGGTAGTTTGAATTTATTTGCTGTTGATAAGCTGCAAACTCATCGGCATTTAAAAGCTCAATAGTATTAGAGACAGATTGAACAGTGTAATTTGTATTTAACTCAACTGTCATTCTCCCTTTTTTACCTTTTTTGGTGGTTACCATAATAACCCCATTAGCCCCTCGAGAACCATAAATGGCTGTTGCCGAAGCATCTTTTAACACTTCAACAGAAGCAATATCTTGTGGTTGTGGATATGTGCCCCCCACAAAACCATCAACAACAACTAGTGGCGCACTACTTGCACCAATTGATGTATTACCCCTAATGGTAACATTAATAGGCGCTCCTGGCTCACCACCATTATTGGACTGAACAGACACCCCTGCCGCGCGACCTTGTAGAGCCTGTTGCGCATCTAAAACAGGAAAAGCGCTTAGTTGTTCAGCCTTTACAGATGACACCGAACCCGTTAAGTCACTACGCTTGGCTGCACCATACCCAACAACCACAACTTCATCTAGAGCACTTACATCTTCAGTTAACACTACATTAATAGTGTTAGAATTGCCAACAGTAACCTCTTGTGCCATATAACCAATATACGTGAACACAAGCACAGAACCTATTTCTGTATCGATGCTAAAATTACCATCAAAATCGGTTGATGTTCCTGATTGTGTACCCTTAATAATAACATTAACTCCCGGAAGTGACATCCCGTCTGTAGTCGATGTAACCATACCACTTACTGTGGTTTGCTGCGCACTAGTAGAAAGTACAGCACAAAACACTAGCAATAAAAAGAATACATTCTTTAATCGTTTGTTTTTTTTCATTAGTTTAAAATTTAGTTAATTCTAGATTAGATAGATGATAATCAAACTAAACACAACAATTATTAAGACTAATAAAATCTCAATAAAAGGTCTTTTTGGTTCTTGATTTTTCATATTTTAAAACTAGAACAAAACATAGATTTAAAAGTCCATAAAAAGGGGTAAAAAAATACAAAACACTAAAAAACAACTACTTACAAACAAAAATTCAACTACATCGCACCAAATTTATCCGCATATTGGGTTGGAGATTTCCCGAATTTCTTTTGAAAACATCTACTGAAGTACTTTGGGTTTTTAAATCCGACCTTATAACTTACTTCTGACACATTGATTTTACCTTGTTCTAAAAGTTGAGCTGCTCGCTGCATTCTAAAATGTTGCACAAATTCATTTGGAGTGAAACCAGACCATGCTTTTATTTTTGTAAAAAGCATCGTTCTACTAACCCCTAACTCAGAACAGAAAAAAGGCACATCAAACTGGCCATTGCTTATATTCGCTTCAACTATTTGAACCGCTTTTTTATAGAGTCGCTCGTCTATAGAGGTAACTGTAACTTCATTAGGTTGTAAAACACTTTGCTCCGTAAACTTGCGCTTTAATCTTGCATTTGATTCTAATAAATTCTTAATACGGGCTTTAAACTCAACTACATTAAAAGGTTTGCTTATGTAATCATCAGCCCCTCGCTCTAATCCTTCCAGTTTGTATATAAGTGAAGTTCTGGATGTTAGTAAGATTATCGGGATATGGCTGGTCTTTATATTTTCTTTTATAGCTGCACATAATTCTGTTCCGGCCATAACGGGCATAACCACATCACTTATAATAAGGTCAGGACTTTCTTTTTGGGCTAACCCCATCCCTACTTTTCCATTTTCTGCTTCGAGAATATTGTATGTACTTTTTAAGATACTCTTCATAAACTTTCTTAAAGGCTTGTTATCTTCTACCAATAAAATAGTTTGATTTTCAGGTTCAGGAACTTCTTTAATGGCATCATCTAAAACAATGTCATTTTTTTCTAATTGTTCCACATATTGAGAAAGATCATCACTAAACTTAAAATTTTTAACAATCTCTTCTTCAGAAAGATGATCAATTCCCATTGGTAAAACAACTGTAAATACAGACCCCTTATCATCTGTATTACTTGAAACAGAAATTTCTCCTTTATGAAGATTTACAATATTTTTAGCAATAGACAAACCAATCCCCGTACCTTTATTATAATCGTTATCTGGTTTGTTATTCACAGCTACCTCAAAAAACCGTTCAAATATTTTATCTTGATATTCTTTAGCTACACCAACTCCCGTATCTTCAACTTTAATTACAACTTCGTTTTCCTTTCTAAAGATGCGGAGGTTAATAATTCCTCCTTTTGGCGTATATCTAAAGGCATTTGAAATGAGATTATAAAACACGCGTTCTAATTTATTACGATCATAATAAACCAGTAATTCTTCTTCAGAAACTGTAAAGTTATACTGATAACCTCCATCCTTTGCAAACTCTGTAAAGGACAAATAAATTTCTTGTAAGAACTTCACAACATTACCTTCTGCCGCTTCCAACTTATAAAGGTTATTCTCTAACTTTCTAAAATCCATAAGTCTATTAATGAGCTGCAATAAGTGATTGGCACTATTCTCTACAACTAAAAGTTTCTTATATATTTTATTACTTCCTCTATAATCTTCAATAATTTGCTGAAGAGGCCCAAGTATTAATGCTAACGGGGTTCTAAATTCGTGAGAAATATTTGTAAAAAACTCAAGCTTGGTTTTATTTATTTCTTTAGTTCTTTCTCCTTCTATGTACTCTAACTCCAATTGATGACGCAACTTGGTTTTTGACTTTAGTATACTTAATAACATATATAGAGCTGTAGTAATAAGTAATCCGTAAATTAAGAACGCCCACCAACTACGCCAAGGCGCTGGCTTAACAACAATACTAAGCGATGTTACTGATTCGTTCCAAACTCCATCACCATTAGATCCTGTTATCTCGAATACATAATTCCCCGGATTTTGAATTGTATATGACACCGCATTACTCAAAGTATAATTCCAACTATCTTCTAGTCCCTTTAATCTATACTTATATCTATTGTTTTTTGAATTTATGAAATTGGGCATTGAAAAGCTAACACTAAAATTTCCCTGGTCATAAGATAGTTTTATCGATTTTGTAAAGGGAAGCGCTTCTTTTAAAATATCATTTTCTGCTTGCGGAATAATGACTTCATTTTTTACTGCAAAATCTGTTAAAATAACTTGAGGGGCATACGCGTTTTTTGTTAACTGATTTGTATTAAAAGATGTTACCCCTGATGGCCCTCCAAAATAAAACTCAGAACGATTAACTTTTAAGGATGCGTTATTATTAAATTCATTTCCAACTAGCCCGTCCTTTTGATTAAAAAAGTCAATTTTATTTGAATTTTTACCAAACCTCACAATGCCATGATTGGTACTAATCCAAAGATTATCCAAATCATCTTCAAGAATACTATGAACCGCTGAAACTTCAATATTATTTTCAATAAGTTCAATAGACTTAAAGGTAGTTCCTTCTAGTTTAAATAGGCCCCTGGCTTTCGTTCCTACCCAAATATCTCCAATACTATCTTCAAAAACCGATAAGATATCTTCACCGAATTGTCTGTTCATATCATAAAAATATGAGGTAACAAGACCGTTTTGATCAATTTTGTTCAATCCACGTTCGGTTCCAGCCCAAATGTTGCCCTTAGAATCACACCATATAACTCTCACCAAATTACTAGAAAGTGACTGTGAAAAATCATTTGAGGTTGTAATAGTCGAAATATTCTTTGTATCTAAATTATAGGTTACTATTCCCTTACCAAAAGTACCCAGCCAAACATTTCTTTTTGAGTCTTGCTTTATGCTATAAACTCCGACATCTTTCAAAACATTTATGAGCGCTACCGGGACTTTATGATTTTCCAACTTTCCTAATTCTAAGTTGTAAATTGCTATCCCCTTATTAAAGGTTCCTATCCATAACTCATTTTTTTCAATTACACTGACCGCTTTTATATTATTATCGGGTAACAACTTAGAATTTTTCTGATCTATATAGGAAAACAATTTATTGGTCTTATTATAGACATTAATACCTCCTCCTTCTGTACCTAAAAAAATACGATTTTTGAAATGAGCCATTGAACTCACTACATTATAATTCAAACCAAGTACACCTGCACTCTGGGTTAAATTGGAAAAATTCACATTGGCATCATCCCATATATTTACCCCCCCATAATAAGTACCAATCCAAACCGATCCTTTTCTATCTAAAAACAAAGATTTTATTGAGTTTTTACTTAAACTTTTGGGGTCACTAATATTTGACTTCAAGTAGGTTATCTCATTATTGCTCCCTATAATTCTTATGCCATTATAAGTACCTATCCATAACTGATTTTTTTTATCAAATAAGAGGCGTCTTACATTATTTTCATCTTCATGTAATTTATCTGTTTTTAAATAGGACTCAACACTATGATTAACAGGATCATAACTTAGCACGCCTTTTGCCTTTGTTGCTATTAAGATATGTCCCTCTTGTGACTCAACTAAATCTTGAATATAAAGTGCCTGACTTTCTTCAACATACCTAAAACGATAATGCGCCGGTTCCAGACTGACCACCTCACATAAACCCGTTGCTGTGCCAATAAAAACCCGTCCTTTCCTTGTTTCTTTAATACAAAGTATATGGTTTCCAGCCAAACCGCTATACAACTCATTTTGAACGTATGAAGAAAAACGATTACTTTTTTTATCATATACAGAGAGCCCATTTGAAGTACCTATTAAAATATCGCCATTAGACAATTCTTTAATAGCCCATACGGTATTATTACTTAGGGAGCTGCTGTTTTGCTCATGAAAATAGCGTGTAAACCTATCTGTTTTAGGATTATATTTATTTAAACCGTTATACGTACCAATCCAAATGTAGCCTTGACTATCTTGGGTAATGGATAATACATCATTGTTGCTGATAGAATTCTCGTTGTCAATATCATTTCTATAAATCTTAAATTTACTCCCATCATATTTATTAAGGCCATCTCTAGTACCAATCCATATTTGACCTAAATTATCTTGTTCTATGGTAATTGCTGAACTTTGCGATAAACCCTCGGCTGTTGATAAATGTGTAAATTGATATGTTTTATGTTGAGAAAAACCGTTGAACAGAAAAAAAGTGAGAAAAAAAATATTTAGTATTAGGCGCATTATTTTTTTATTGACATTAAGTAAATATAGGTGAGCATAAAATTAAAGCCTCTACTCAATCAAACACCCTTAAGCTTGGTTACTTTTAAATTGATACATAAATTAAATGTAACAATAATAAAAAAATGAATCGTTCAAAAAAAGAATACTTTTGTACGAACAATAAATTAAATCGGTTAATTTGCTCATTTTAGTCAATATTATGACAAAAAAAAGAGCCACTTAAAAGCGACTCTCTTTAACTAACTAATTGATATGATTCAATACCTATCTAACGGCTTTAATGATATCTAAAGCAGCTTTTACATCTTGCTCTAGCTTAGCATAATCTTTATTGGCTATAATTTCTTTTGAAATTAATTGAGATCCCATACCCACACAAGTTACTCCTGCATCGAACCAACCTTTAAGGTTTTCTTCGGTTGGAGAAACACCTCCTGTTGGCATAATGCTTGTCCAAGGCTGAGGTCCTTTAATACCTTTTACGAATTTTGGTCCGTATAAATCACCAGGGAATAATTTCACTATTTCACATCCAAGCTCTTCAGCTCTAGCGATTTCAGTTAAACTTCCACAACCAGGCGACCATAATACTTTTTTACGGTTACAAGCGATAGCAATATCTTCTCTTAATACGGGTGTAACGATAAAGTTTGCGCCTAAAGCCATATATAATGAAGCTGCAGCTGCATCGGTCACAGAGCCAACTCCCATAATCATTCCTGGAAGTTCTTTAATAGCATACTTGGTTAACTCTCCAAAAACTTCGTGAGCGAAATCACCACGTGCAGTAAACTCTAATAATCTAGCGCCACCATCGTAACACGCTTTTAAAACTTTTTTACTTAACTCAATATCACTATTGAAAAATAAAGGAATCATCCCTGTGTCTTTCATAGCTTGAGCTACTTCTAATCTTGAATATTGTGCCATTTTTCTTTAATATTTCTTATTGTTAATAGAAACTATTAACCTGTTACATAGCTACAGTATGCAACAGGTTAATAATGAAATCCATGTATTATCTTGCTACACGACCCGAAGCGTCACCTCCCATTAATTTTTCTACTTCAGCCACAGATACTAGGTTTGCATCACCTTTAATAGTATGTTTTAAACAAGAAGCAGCTACAGCAAAATCTAATGCATTTTGATCATCTTCAGGGTATTTTAATAATCCGTAAATTAAACCTCCCATAAATGAGTCACCTCCACCTACTCTATCAACAATATCAGTAATTTGATACTGACGTGTTTCATACATTTTCTTACCATCATATAGTACACCAGCCCAAGTATTGTGAGATGCAGAAATAGAACCTCTTAGTGTAGTAATTACCTTTTTAGCTCTTGGGAATTTCTCCATCATTTGTTGACATACAGACAAGAATGCCTCAGCTTTTACATCATGCCCTTGTGTTTGTACTGTAATCCCTTCTGGCTTAATACCAAAATGCATTTCAGCATCTTCTTCATTTCCTAATACGATATCGCAATAAGAAGTCAATTCTGTCATTACCTTTTCTCTATGAGCCGCATCACAATATTTCCATAATTTAGCTCTATAATTTAAGTCGGTTGAAATAGTAATTCCTTTTGCGCTAGCCACCTTAACAGCCTCTAAACAAACATCAGCAGAACCTTGAGAAATAGCAGGCGTAATACCCGTCCAGTGAAACCATTCTACACCTTCAAAAACAGCATCCCAATCAATCATTCCAGATTCAATTTCAGACATTGCAGAATGAGCACGGTCATAAACTACTTTAGATCCTCTAGATACAGCTCCAGTTTCTAAGAAATAAATCCCTAAACGGTCTCCACCCCAAACAATCTTATCTACACCAACACCACGTTTACGCATTTCCATCATGGCACATTCACCAATATCATTTTTTGGTAAACGTGTTACAAAATCAACATCAACACCATAATTAGCTAAAGAAACTGCTACGTTAGACTCACCGCCCCCGTAAATCACATCAAAACTATTTGCTTGTGAAAATCTTAAAAATCCTTGAGGAGCTAATCTTAACATGATTTCTCCAAATGTTACTACTTTACTCATTTTAATAGTCTTATTTTAATTTATTTAAACTTTGGTTAAACGTTTAACCATTCTACCGTAAATAAATCAAAACCCACTTAGTTTATTATTTTACAATAAGGTTTTGATTACACAAACTTTAAGAGTATATTTGCTTAAACGTTTAAGCAAATATATAAAAAAATTGAATATCAAAAAGAAAACTACAATAAAAGATATTGCTAACGTCTTAAACATATCTCCCGCAGCGGTTTCAAAGGCGCTACACAATGATCCTAGAATTAGCGAGAAAACCAAAAAAGCTGTTAAGCAGGTAGCCAAAAATTTAAACTATCAGCCCAATCACCTAGCCAGTGCGTTACGAAAAGGTAAAAGTCATTTAGTGGGTGTTATTGTACCCCGTACTAACAGTAACTTCTTTTCTTCAGTCATTCAAAATATTGAGGAAGTTTTAAACAAAGAAGGTTATAATATTATTATTACCCAGTCTAATGAATCTTACCAAAAAGAATGTAATAATATAGACACCTTGCTGTTTACCCAAGTAGATGGTATTATAGCATCTATGGCCAATGAAACTATTGACCTATCATACTACGAAAAAATAAAATCTAAGGGTATTCCTTTAATTCTATTTGATAGAGGAGAAAATGATTTAAATGTAGACTATATAGGTATTGACGACTACAAAAGCAGCCATGTTATTGTAGAACATCTTGTAAACCAAGGCTGTAAACGCATTGCACATATTGGTGGGTATAGACATACTAGAATTTTCAATAACCGTATTAAGGGATATATTGATGCCTTAAAAAAACACGATTTGCCTCTTGACAGCGAACTTCTTATTGAATGTAGCCTGACCACCGATGACGGCCGAGATAAAATGCTACAATTACTCCGTTTAAAGAACAAACCCGATGCTGTTTATGTGGCCAGTGATTACGCAGCTCTCGGAGCGCTTCAGGTGCTTAAAGAAAATAATATAAGAGTTCCTCAAGATATTGCTTTGGTTGGTTTTGGCAATGAACCTTTTACAGCCATGCTTTCACCTTCTATAACAAGTATTAACCAACATAGTACCGAAATTGGTAAGCAAGCGGCAAAAACATTTTTAAATTACACCAAGAAAAAAACAGTAAAACAGGCTCTAAATAAGATAATTCTGGATGCCGAACTCATTGTAAGAGAGTCTTCTACTTCTAAAGAACAGTAACTTGAAGATTTACAGTCTAAACAAATGGGTATTAAAACTAGTGTTTGAAGCCTTAACAGAAAAAGACAACTTTAAATAATTAATCTTTGGTAAGGCTACTATTCCACCAATCTTCATTTGGTTTAAACGCTTTATCCAAGAAGTGTTTAAGTTCTTTTTCTAATCTTTGAAGCATGTTTGTTTTTCTGTTTTCATATTGTTTTTCAGCCAAAACCTCATCGTAATTTGGGTTTACGGTTGGAATTTGCACATTAGTCTCCGTTAAAAAAGCATTTAATTCTAGTCTTAAAGCTTCTGACCTAATTATATTGTCTTTAAAAACATCTTGCTGCTCATACGGATCGGTAGATAGGTTATATAATTCATCACGACCATCTTCGTAATAATGAATAAGCTTCCAATTTCCCTTTCTAATAATACTAGAAGGTTCTCCACCTTGATTTCCATAATGTGGATATTGCTAAAATAAAGCTCTATTAGCCAAAGAGTCTCCTTTTATTAACGGCACTAAACTAATTAGAGTTAAGTCTTTTATTCCCCTTTCGGGTTATTCCTCAGTTCCATTAAAGCCTGTGTTTTCCCCACTAATTCTAATTTTAGCTTTTTTAATTCTTCTTGCAATTCTTTGACGTCTGTTGGTAAATTTTCCTCTTGTTTTTGTTCAATTACTACAATGTCGAGGTTTTGTTTCTTAGAGTTGTTCATATACTCCTCATAATAGTATAAAGGCAAATTTGTAGGCTTGGACTCCAAAGTAATTTCGTCAGACTCTAGGCCATCAACATAAGCCCTTACTTTAATGGAACCTGATTTCAGAGTAGTTTTGATTAACGCTGTAGCAATTCCAAAGGATGATTTTGCTGGGTTCGCCATATTACTTATTCCTCCAATAACTTCTGCTGGTCCTTCAACTTCAAAATACACATAATCTTCTGCCAATACTTTTTTTGTTCCATTTTTATCTACAATAGTTGCTCTAACAGGAATAAAATCAGAACCATTAGCGACTAAATCCAAGCCCTCAGCATCAATACACAATTTCAACTTTTCTGAACGTTGGGCGTACACCTTCACTTCTTCAGTTATCTCCTTTCCTTCTATAAAACCTTTTACAATCATTTTGGGAAGCTCTTTTTTACCTTGAGGGCCTCTGGTTGTGACTTGCATCAAACTAAAAACGTTTTTAAAAATAAATGGTGGATGTGGTAATCCTTTGTATTTATCATCTCTACTAGGCTTTTGCATACCATAGTCCTTACCTAACCATGTTAATTGAACTTCATCACAATTGCTAAAAATGACCACATCTGAAGGTGATAATTGTGTTAATTCATTTGTTATGTATATCATTGGTCCCGTGGTAACCTTATCTGTCCCTTTTATTTTATAGTTAGGATCATTTTGACTTTGGTACAGGTAATAGGTATAACGTGGTAAGCGTGCCACATTCAAATGACCTCCCCAAAAGGGATCGGGATGGTAGCCTCTTTGGTGGTCAATACCCGCCCACATGGCGGCACCAATTCTAACTTTACCTGTTAGGTAACGTTCTGCCAATCGCTCGGCTTGCCTTAAAGATTGATCTAACATAGCCTTCTCACCCCATTCACGCTTAACCCTTACTATGGAATTTTGGGAATACCAGTCATCTACTTCATTACCATCACCAAACTCCCTGTTGAATGAGTTTATGTTTGTATCATAACCGTGATAATACACATCCAAGCCTCCTTTTTTAGCTTCTTCATAATCAGTTACCGTATACATGCCTGGGAATGGATATTCCGCATGGGCTGCCTTATGCATATTATTCATGACATGGCCTGGCTGTGAAGGGGTTTCATTGAGTGCTGTTTCCCAAAGCAAAATGGAGGGTCTGTTTCTATCCTTTCTCACCAGGTTTCGGGAATCTTCGTAGAGGCGCTCTTCAAAAATTTGTTCCTTGAAATTAAAGAAATGCCAACCAGGATTGGCCGTTGTGGTAATCATTCCTAGCTCATCACACGCATCATAAAACGCATCATCTTGAGGATAGTGTCCTACGCGAACGATGTGGCTTCCACCCTCCCTTAACAATTTTACATCTCTGTAATGTGCTGAATTTGGCAACGCATTACCCACATACATATAATCTTGATGTCTATTTACACCAATAAGCTTTTTCCCTATGGGCTTTTTATTTATAAATAAGCCTTCAGCTCCTTTCATCTCATAAAGCCGAATGCCAAAACGGGTGCGTAACTGATCTACTTGCTTTCCATCAACAATGATCTCTGTTTTTATAAAATGTAAATAGGGATCTTCTGGATGCCAGAGTCGCACATTTTTTGCAACAAGTTCTTCTACTAACTGCTTGGTTTCATTGGGTTTTAACTTTATTTTTTGGGTTATGGTTTTTAGTTTCTTTTGCTCCTGATTTTCAAGAATGGTTTTTACAATAATATCTTGTGACCTTTTGGATGCGTTTACAATTTCGGTTCGCACCTCTATTTTAGCACTGTTGTCTTTAATATCTAAAACCCCAACAAAAACACCACCTCCAGCTTCTGTATGGCTAAGTTCTTTAAAAGTTACATGAGTAGGATTTGTTTTAATGAAATAAACATCTCTATAAATACCTCCAAAATAGCTAAAGTCAAGTCCCGATTGATTTTTTCCTGGTGGATAGAGCTTACTATCACTATTATCAGCCATGACAGCTATGACATTTTTACCTGTGGTCACTATTTCCGAAATATCTACTACAAAAGGCAGATAACCTCCATAATGTTCTGCAACTTGTTGACCGTTAACCCAAACTTTGGCCACACCCATGACAGCTTCAAAATAGATATACATCTTGTCTTGAAGATCATCCTTTTTTACTTGGAACTCTTTGCGATACCACGCAATGCCTTGATAATTTCTGCCTCCACTAGCGTTTTCGGGCAATATCTCTAGCCCGTGTGGTAAATTGGCAGCCAACCAATTGGAATCATCAAAACCTATTGAATAGGCATTTTCTATATCTCCTTTGTAAAATCGCCATCCAGGATTGAAATTATAAACTTTGCGGTTGCTACCTTCTACTGGATAAAAACCTGCCGTGGAAAACTGCGGGTTTTGAGTAAAGCTTATATTAAAAGTTATAAGTAAAATATAGAAACAAAAAAGTGTTTTCTCATGTGCCATAGAAGATAATCTCTTTAAATCGTTTTCGGTTAACATTGATTAGAATATACTTATTGATGAAATTAATCAATAGAGTAATGAAAAAAAAGGGGGGCGGTTATTTCCTTTATAAATTATTTGACAGAAATGTTGTTATTATCTCCATAAATATCAGACATATTAATACCCTCTGTTTACCGTGTTGCCAATACCTTTAGAATAACCCTCTGTTTTATTAATACTCCTTTTCAGTTGTAACCATATTTAAATTTTTCTTACTGAATTTGAATTCAGATAACTACTAGAAAAACTCTCAACCTAACCGACGGGATATAGCTTAGTAAAACAATATAACCTATTAAACATTGACCAAAAAAACTTAATCTTTTAAATTATCATTTTCAATATTTTGATACTGCTGCATTTCTTTCTTAACAAGTATAGGTGTTCTAAAGCGATCCATTCTGTCGGTATCGTATTTTTCAAATTGCTGTTGAAGCATCCAGAGTGGACGTTCTAAAGTTAATTCCCACGCAAAAAGTTTTTTGAACATGGCTCTTAGCCTTTCGGGTTCTTGTGACGCTAAATCTTTCTGTTCCGTACTATCTTTTGTTAAATCGTAAAGTTCAGCCGGTCTATCAGCAAAACGAATTAATTTCCAATCATTGTGTCTATAAACGGCTCGTGCTTCCTTTTTCCAAAACATATCTTCATGAGGTCTGCCTTCCTTTTCCCCATTAACATAAGGAACCAAATCAACGCCATCAATATCTTCAAGTTCTGACATATTTCCTCCAGCAGCAGCATAAAAAGTAGGCAACCAATCTAAGGTACTTACAGGATAGTTATAAACAGTTCCTGGATCTAACTTTTTAGGCCATTTTATAAGATAAGGCACTCTAATTCCGCCCTCTAAGTGATTAGATTTTGTTCCACTTAAAGGCAAATTTAATGACGCATTTTTATCTGTAGGTCCGCCATTATCATTTGAAAACACAACAATTGTATTCTCGTCTAGACCTAACTCTTCAAGCTTAGCCATTACTCTACCACAAGCTCTATCTAAAGCCAAGGTCATGGCGGCAACTTCCTTTCGTTTACCTTTTAAATTAGGAAACTTGGCCAAATCTTCTTCAGTAGCCTCCATAGGCGTATGAACCGCATTAAAGGCTAAATAAATGAAAAAAGGATTATTTTTATTACGCTCAATAAAAGCAACAGCTTCATCAGCAAAAACATCTGTTGCGTATCCATCTGGCTCTTCATAGTTTTCAAAATTACGCTCCATTTTATTGTCCTTATGAACCTTTTCCAAATTCTCATAACCGAAATAACTTCTGGCTCCTCCCCTAAAACCATAAAACTCATCAAAACCTCTTTTTAAAGGATGAAACCTATCAGCGTCACCTAAGTGCCATTTGCCATAAGCTGCATTGGTATACCCCAAGGTTTTTAAATAATCTGCTATTGTTTTTTGATCTAAAGGCAAGCCCATATCATCCCCTAAGAATTTAGAACTAGGACTCATATAACCAGGAACATTTATCTCTCCATAACCAAATCGCTGTTGGTATTTACCTGTTATCAACCCTGCTCTTGAAGGGCCACAGGTAGCATCGGTAACATAACCTTGAGTAAATTTAATTCCCGAAGCAGCAAGCTTATCTAAATTAGGTGTTTTCATTACAGTGCTACCTTGAAATCCGAAATCACCATAACCTGCATCATCAGCAAATAATACAATGATGTTAGGTTTTTCTTGAGCATTGATAGGGAATTGACAACTACATAAAGTTATCATTATGAAAAAAAACAAAAGCTTTTTCATTATATGTGTTTTAATCATTAAACAAATATGTTACCGTTCTAAATTTTATGGATTTACTACCCATAAACTCTCTCTTTTATTAAAATTAAATAATTCATAATTAGCAAAGGAGACTTCTTCTAAATGAGCCAAATCCTTTTTCTTCATTATAGATATTCATTAATTGTTTTACAAAGTTAGAAGGTATTAACTATTAAGATTAGACAAAATTTATCCTGTAGCGAATCAATTTTATCCAAATTTACTAAAAAGAGAGGCTAAAAATAATAGTATTGAAGTTTCAAAAAAAACACATCCTTGAACCGTAATCTGGTCTTATATTTTACACGATTCTATCAACCTTAATTTGACTTAAAGACCTTAAAAACTAATGTTTAATTTCCTTGTTTATTATTTATATCTTTCCTGTTCTCATATTATTCTTCAACCAAAAACCTCATCGAAACTAGGTCTTACTCTCGTAATTTAAATAATAGTCACAGCAAAAAAAATTTCATATCTATTATTGAAAATACAATATTATTTAGATTTCATTTTCTATTTCTTCTAAAGTCTTCCCTTTTGTTTCTGGTAATTTTTTCAAAATAAACAGAAACCCTAAAACACATATACCACTATATATATAGAAAGTTCCATAAGCACCTAAAGCTTCATTTAAAAGAGGAAATGTAAAAGTTAACATAAAACAAGCTATCCATAAGGCAAATGTTGCTAAGGACATAGCAATTCCTCTTATTTTATTAGGAAAAATCTCAGACAGAACCACCCATGTAATTGGAGCCAAAGACATAGAGTATATACCAATTGCCGTAATCACTAAAATAAGTACTGGTAGTCCTTTAAATTCAAAATAATATGTAGTCCCTAAAACTAAATAAACAATAGCAAGTCCTAAAGACCCCAAAAGCATTAGTTTTCTACGTCCCCAACTATCTACAGTTTTCATAGCAACTAAAGTGAATATTAAGTTTACACTTCCCGTAATTACAATATTAAACAACATATCACCAACACTATAACCGGCCGCCGTAAAAATTTCTTGTGCATAATTAAAAATAATATTAATACCACACCATTGTTGAAAAACAGCAAGTACCAGACCTATAATTAGTATTCGCTTAACCTTAGAACTTTTAAAATCAGATAACGAAGGCTTTTCAGCACCTGAGTTTTGAAATGTGGATTTGATACTATTTAGTTCTTCAAAAGCATAATTATTACCGCCAATCTTTTTTAAAACCGCTAGTGCCTTTTCTTCCTTATTAAACTTAATTAAAAACCTCGGGCTCATAGGTATTAAAAACATCAAAACAAAAAATAAAATGGCAGGAACCAATTCGGCTAAAAACATAATCCTCCAACCGGTTTGTCCATTCCATGAGTGCAGCAATTCTTCAGGTAAAACAGATTCAGGAATGGGCTCTGCTATTAACCAGTTTACAATTTGAGCCGCCAAAATACCAATAACAATAGAAAGCTGATTTATAGATACAAATCTTCCTCTAAATTTAGCTGGAGCAACCTCGGCAATATACATGGGAGATATAGTTGAAGCCAACCCAATACCAATACCACCTATAACTCTATAGATAATAAAAAAACTAAAGTTATCCGCTAAACCCGTCCCTAAGGCTGAAATGGTAAATAGAACCGATGCTATAATGAGTGATTTTTTTCTACCCAGTAAATCAGAAATAAAACCAGAAAGAACAGCACCTAAAACACAGCCTAATAAGGCACTACTCATTGCCCAGCCCTGCATCGAAGAATTGTTTGCTATTTGAAAAAACTGTTCATAAAAAGGCTTAGCCCCTCCAATAACAACCCAATCATACCCAAATAGAAGCCCTCCTAAGGCTGACACTAAAGATATAGCCGTTATGTATTTATAATTGAATGCTGTGTTAGCCATAAATTAAATTTTTAGTCTTGATTTTCTAGAATTTCGTTTTTCGCAACACCAAGATGGTGCTCTTCTAATTGCTTAACAGCACTAAAATATTTGGTCGCACTATCAAAATCTTGTTTCCCTTTGCTCCCCAATGCCATCATGTAATTACAATGCACCTTATTCTTTTTATTCAAGTCCTCTTCCCAAACCATTAAATCTGGTAAAGACACCGCAAAATAATCGACTCTTATGTCATCATTTAGATGTGTTTTTCCGAAGTTAATTAATTTATCAAATCTAGAATGAGCTGCCTCAGGATTATTCAATTTTAATAATGCCAACCCTTGGTAATAGATTGTATCTGGTTGTTGATCGTTATAAAACCAAGCAATTGCAGGATCACTTAAACCTTCAGAAGCCAAAGTCCAATAGAAATTTGATTGTTCAGTCTCACCTAATTTTTCGTAGGCACAGCCTAAATAATAATCAATTTCATTTTCTTGAGCTCCTGTTAGTTTGCCTTCTCCAAGATTATGTGGAAACACTTTAGATTCTTGCAAATATTTAATTGAAGTTTTGTAATCCTCTTTATTATAGGCCTCCTGCGCAAGTCCTAGTAAACTATTAACATAAGCTGTAGTAACTTTGCCTTCGCCTCCTTCCCATGGATGAAAAATTCTATTTTTTAACAAATTATAGGCTTTTAGATAATCTTTTGTCAAAATATGTAGATATACATATTCAATGTATAAATCGTCTCTTTGGTAAACTAATTCACTATGGGCTTGATACATGTCTATTCTAAAATCTGTAGCTTTGCCAAGCAATTTATACAATTGATCTAATTCCATAAAAACTCTAGCATCAGATTGGTCTAAATTAAATGCTCTTTCCATAAATTCAAATGCTCTATTTGCATCCTTTAACTTATTGTAATAAGCTAAAGCCAAATTTCTTTGAACCGTTGGAAAACCAGCAAAATTTGTAACTGATAACTCCCAAGAAGTTATGGCCTCATCATACTGCCTAAAATTGTACCACAGGTTACCCAAATAATAAGGTGCTTTGGATACTTTTGGATTTAATTTAATTACATTATTTAACGCCAGAACTGCTTCTAATCTATTGGGAAAGCAATAGCTAGGATCACACTTTTCAGCCGCTTCAATGGTTTTTACTGCCTCTTCAATATTACCAGACAGATTTAGAAACCATGATTTGTAATATAACGCCATTGGATATATTACGTCTTGTTGACCGATACCGAGATCAAGTAACTCGATGGCCTCGCTGTAAAGGCCAGCATCAGCATAGTCTAATGCAATTTCAATATAATTATGAATATCAATGCGCATTAAACTTTTTAATGGATCAATTGCTTCTACATTTCCTAAAAGGTACGATTCAAAATACATCCCGAAATTAAACTTATCTAATGTTATGGAATCGTTTATTAAAGCTAATGCTTCACTTGTTCTACTCAGGTTTCTAAGTATGGCGACTTTTAAATGTCTAGCTTTATGATTATGCCAATTCCGCACTAAGGATCTATCAACAGTATCTAATGCTGAAGTATAATCTCCTTTTTTCGTATCGAGTAAGGCTATTTGAAAATACCCCGAATCCATATAGGCCGAATTCCAAACAGATTTGTAAAATGCATCATAAGCTTCTTCTAGCTTTCCTTGGTACTTTAATGACAATCCTAAATTAAATAGAGGTTCTCCATCATAAGGGTTAGGGTTTCTTAAAATCTGTCGTTCATATGCTTTTTGAAAATAGCTTTTAGAAGCTTCAAATTGACCATTTCTTAATAACCACAATCCCAGAGCATTATTACATCTAATATCTTCTGGGTCTCTGCGTAATGCTTCTTTATAATAAGGTATTGGACTATATGTTGCATGCCTATACTGCTCTAAATGCAAACCGTTTAAATATAGCTCCTCATTAGTCTCAATCGCTTTTGGATCTTTAGCTGGTTTTGCCGCCTCAGGAATTTCAGCCTCATTTTGGGTTTCAACCTTCCAATCAATTAAGGTAATCCCAGATTCTGAGCGGACAGATATTTGATAACCGTTTTTATCTAAATTCTTATCAAATCTAATCTCATTACTATATACGCTTGCTGGTTTTAAATTGGTAACCTCTTCAAATAAAACCTTTCCTTTGTAAGTAATTTTAACAGTCGCATTCTTAAAAACACCTGTACTATATACTTTAAATGCCATCAATTCCCCTAAAAATTCCAAGTTAACCATAGCATCTTTGGAGGCATTTTTTATGACACCTAAATCTTGGTAAGGCATAAAATACTGAGTAAATGTTTTTTCCTCATACGGCATTAGCCAAGAAAAATCAGGTTGATTGTCTGTATAGACACCGCACATCAATTCAATATACGGACCATTCTCATCTGTGAGGTTTCTATCCCAGGCTTTACCAAAATCGCCACTACCCCATGTCCATTGTTTTTTCCCAGGGGACACATGATGATTTGCTACATGAAGCAAGCCGCCTCTTGAATCGTGTTCATAACCACCAACAAAGTTGTAATTAGATTTTATGGCCATGTATGACGTTGGAACGGGAATGTTTTTGTAGCGCGAAATATCAGTACCTGGAGAATAATCAAACTTATAGTACTCACCTTTAGCAATTGGAAACTCTGACACGTCTCTTTTTCCATGATCGAAAACGGCATTTACATCAGGGGGAAACACAGATTGATAGTCATCATTTACCGCAACAGCCGGATTTGCCCACCATAAAAAACTTTGTGGCTGGGAAGTTCTATTGTACAATTTTGCGTTAATTTCCAAATAAGCTTTGTTTGGATATAATCTAAAACCTGCCATACCCTTTGTTCTAGACATACGTTCTATTTCACTACACCAAACGGTCTTACTACCATCTTCGTGTTCCTCGATAGAAAAATCTACTGGACTATAAGTACTAGGTCTATGGTGTTGTGGCCAATTAAACTCAATACCTCCTGAAATCCACGGTCCTGTTAAACCAACCAAAGCGGGTTTTATAACCTCATTATGATAGACAAAATGCCTGTTTTTTATTTTATCAAAAGCCATTTGAACTCTTCCTCCAAGCTCTGGCAATATCATAATCTTTATGTAGTCGTTTTCTAGATAACAAGCAATCCATTCTTTATCTATTTTTTCATCGCTTATTTTTTCCACAACAGGATAAGGATATACCTTACCACTACTTCCTTGATAAATTCTTTTTTCTAAAAAAATTGGATTCTTTTCAGGCGAACCAACTTCATATGTTGGTATTACTACTTTTTCAGACCAAACTTTTACTTCCATTTTTATTACTAATAAATGATTATTTTACTTAGATATCTTTATTTCAAACTAAACTACCATGCAAGAAATAAAACTAAACCTCTAAAGACATTACACCTTGATTAAGACTCACCATCTGCAACTCAAAATTAAAATGAAATAGAATTGTTGTAAAATTACATACATTTACAACTTCAAAAAATAGATGATATTATGGATTTAATGGATTATATTCTTATTTCTCCATGAATATAGTTTTATAAAAACAAATAGATTGAACAGAACACACTCAAACCAAACGCTAATAATAGTCAATAGCCAGCCAAGAAACCTTGTATAAATTCTGCTAAGACCAAAAAAGCTTTTCTTTACTAACTTAAAAGAACGCTCCATAACAAAGAAACACATCTAACGGTGTCACGTTATTGCTTAATAAATCTTTTTATTGTTGTTTGATTCTCCAATTTTAACTTGATATAATAAATACCACGAGAAAAATTACTCACATCAATACTCCTATCATAATCCATACTTTTTCGGGATAATATTATTCTTCCCAAATTATCAATAATATCAATATCAACTTTATCATTTCTGAACACCCCTTCTAAATTGATATATAGTGATGTCTCTGCTGGATTGGGATAAATCTGAACTAGATTTAAGTCTCCTTGATTTTCAGGTATCATTAGTGCATCGCCATTTCTTGTAGCTTTTATTCTTGTCACTACCCAATTCGGATCAGTGCCTCCTTCATCTGAAAACTCAAGTGTTAATTTTCCATCTATAACATCCACATCAAAAACTTCATTCAAAAACTGTTTAGCATCTCTATTTATACCCGTTTTCTGAACAACACCTTCGGCCTTTATTTGCATATTATCACGTGCAATCTCCTTGTCGCCCAAGGTGATTACAACCTTCCAATTACCATCTACCACCCTTGCTTCAAACACTTTCGCATCGGCAGAAGTCACAAAGTCTCTATTTAATGCGTTAACACCAGGCTCTGCACCTCTGTCTAAAGACTCCAGTCCGGTTGAATCTACCCATCCAAAATTAATTCCAGTGGTAATATCTGAAACTCTTGTATAGTCAGTAAACACAACAGATGACGGTGTACCTAAATCAAATAAATATTCAATAGCTTCAGAAATTTCAGGTAATATATTAGCACATGGAATCGTTGCATAAACCATTACTCCGGTATTATAATATAATCGATCATTAATGGTATTATAATTATAACTAGCACTAGGGTTATGAGCATCTTGACCATCAAAACGCAACTTAATATTACGCCTATAAATATTCTTATTAGGCACAGCACATCGATAATCATCTAGATAAAGTCCTATATTTTGAAACGGAATACTAGGAGCATAAGCTGGTCGTGGCTCCTTAAACTTAAAACTTAAACTGTTCGGGTCCTCAAAAAGACTTAATGTAATGGATTGGCTTCCTGAAACACTAGCCGCATCGCCTTTTTGAATATCAACATTTTTGCTACCAAAAAACATGTTTCCTGTGTAATAACACCTGTAGTCACTAAACTTCTTATTAGTAATATAAGCATTCATAACATTTTGGAATCGAGGGTATAAATTAAACCAATCGGGATCTATTTTCGTATTCCAATTATCGACGGTTAGGTTAGTTTGCCAATTTGACAAGCCTATGTCCTTCAACATACGTCCTATATAATTACTCTTATCATTTGACACCGGATTAGTTGTTAAATAATCCATAGCTGTGTTATAGGTTGAGATTGAAGTTCCACTTCTTATGCCTGTATAAGACTCCAAAACAACATTTCTAAGTACATCATGACCAGCTCCTTTATTTGTTTTAATAGTTTCCCATCCTGCTTTGTAAAATACATTTTCTTCTATTGTTTCTCCGCCATCCACGTCATCAGAAAAAAACGCAGCTCTACCCAATAAAGAAGGCACACTCATAAGATGATGCACAAAATTATGCTTTAAAGTATTTCCATAAGTCCAAACAGCATTACCTGTATAAATAGCCCCACCATCCCCTTCTTCAATACCTACATTGAAAATTTCATTTCTTTCAAAAGTATGATTGAAACCGCTATGGGTTATGGGCTGCCCATTCATATTATGCACTAAATTATTTATAAACTTATTACCCTTACCGTTTACACCACATGCTTTACCGTAAAAGTCCTTTGAAAAAACTTGAGTAAAGTGACAATTTTCAATACTATTATTTCCTGGGGGACTAGATTTAGTTGGCTTATTGCCACCACCATACAACCTTGTTGCATTTGGAATATCATAAAAATCACAGCTTAAAACCTTACTATTAGAGACATCATGCCAAAAATTTAAGGCAGTGATTGGTTCAGCAATAAACCTAAAACGTACTCCAGCCACTCTAATATTATCACTTGCACCCTCCACGTTTATTGCACCATCACCATTATTACCACTTCCTACATTTTGAATGGTTATTTTCTCTATTGTAATGTCGTTGGCATTATTAATTTGAAAAAGTTGAGGTCCTGCCCAAACGCCTATCTTAGTAGATGCATCTAAAATTTCATCAAACCAAACATATAACCTGTTATCATCAGTATCAAAATACCATTCCCCAGGCTCATCTAATTCACATAGCATATTATAAATAAAAACACGCCTTATCTTACTATTGGCACCTCCACTAGCAAGCCCATACCTAGAACCATCTACTAATTTAATCTCCCCACTACCAGATGCTACCGAAAAAACCCTGTTAGTTTCTTTTAACCAAACAGCTGTAAAATACCCTCGAACTCCTACTCTTTCTGTTCTCGCAGCTTCTGCACTCCATTTAGAAAAGTCTGGTGACGTTTCTAACAATCTAAACGCTCCCCCTTTGGGATTGGAATAATCTCCCAAATGTGTTTTCGAAGCATTCCATGTTACCTCACCGCTTGTATTGATTGTATTATTATTAAAGGTAGCATATCCAAGATTTGGAAACCTAGCTAAGGTTTTCATTTTATCATTTATTGAAATTTGAGCAGTTGATTTTGTTAATAATGCTATAATCTGGTTATCAGTAACTACAGTAGACTTTATACGTCCTGGACTCGCTGCGCTAGCATGCAGTTTACCAAGTAAAACTGGATCTACAACATCGGTAAACCCCTCTGGGTCTATAAACTTGCTTCCATCAAAAATCACCAATTCATCATTATAGCCGCTAATTTTTAGACCACTATCTTGACTATCAAGGTTACAAGTGGCATCATAGTTATATCTTCCTCCTCGAATCCATATTCTTTTAGCACCTGTAATCCTGGCTCTATCTCGCGCGCCAATTATTGTGGCTAGAGGACTATCTACGCTCCCTGTATTACTATCACTACCTGCTTCAGAAACAAAAATTTCTGTTACTTGAGCACTAGCATAACTTGATAATATAAAATATAAAATTAAAATTGTATATGAGTATTTCTTTTTACGCATTAGTATTTTTAGTTTAGTTATGGCTTCTTGATGCACAGAGCCAGACATTATTAATTTAATCATTTTGTAATGACATCATCATATTACCTTAGCCTATACATTTAATTAGATTCACTAAAACTCTACCAACAAAACCTGAGCATGGTTATATTAACTCACCCTATTGATAAAGCATGACCAAAGCTATCCTTTCAAAGTTAAATACAAATCACACTTTTCAAGTAGACATATTTCTCTATGTAGATAGTCAATTTGTTCCTCAAACAAACTTTTTATCCTTCCCCCTTGTAAAAAAGTAGATCTCAGTGATATTCAGAATATGGGTTTACCCATTTGTATTGTATTCATATTTTGTTTCTTTCTAATCTTATTTTTTTATTAACCCTAGATTGGTCAAGCATAGTTTAACAAAAAGATTTATACAATAAGATATTACGTATGCTTTACACAATTAAAGCTTCCCTGTTATGATATGCCCTCTCCCTAGGTTACTATGCAAATACGCTCCATTTTAAAATAGCATAAAATTTTTCTTTAAATCACAAATGCATATTATATATTTACGAAGCTCTATAATTAGCGGTTAATGCATAAAGCAAGATTTTATTTCTCTAAACCATAAAAAATTTTTTAATTTTTAAAGAAATACTTTTTTATACTCGATATATGGGTTTTAAAACTATCTTTAAAAAGACAGAGACCTTTAAGTTCATTTAATTTCACTAACATCTATAATATATTGGTCAGTTGAGGTTGATTTTCTTTTTCCGAAAACCTATTTATTGACCTCTTTGTTGCCTTATACCAAGTAACATAAATACAATGCTTTCAATAAAAGTCCTCCAAGACATATTAGATTTAATGCAACTGCATTTGTATATAATTAAAAACAATAAATAACTTACAGCATTATTTTGAACACATTTAGAATTTATAATCAAATAGATTTACTAAATTATAGCTTAGATGATTTTTAATAATTTAATGCATTATATTCTTATGTTACTATGAGTCGACATTACAAAAAGGACACATTTAAGGGGCAAAAGATGCTAGTCTTACATAAAAAAGCAATAAAAAAAATTAAAAAAAACGCTATTGCTAAGCATTTATATGTTACAGACATTGGCTATTTTCCTAAAGCGCAATTTCATTATCGCGAACGAAAGGAAGGTTGTTTAGAATATATTCTTATATTTTGCATTGATGGATCTGGTTGGATTGAAATTAAAGGTAAAAAGTACCATTTAAAGAATAATCAATACTTTATTATTCCAAAGTTAGAACCACATAAATATGGAGCCAATGACTTGAATCCGTGGTCTATTTACTGGTTACATTTTAATGGTAATCATGCAGATCACTTTGTTAATCCAAATAATTACCCAAGAGAGCTATATACTCTCGAGAACTCTAAAATGAGTGATAGGGTTAAATTATTTGAAGACATTTTCTACACACTAGAAGAAGGACATTTTACAAACAATATTGAATATAGCAACGTATTACTTACCGCTCTCTTGGGGTCATTAAAGTATTTTTCTCTTTTTAGAAAATCTAAACTAGTTAAAGGCAAAGATCCTATATCTAAAGCCATAAAATATATGAGAGATAACCTGAACAAGAAACTTGACGTAGAAACTATTGCTTCATATTCCGAGTTATCTGTTTCTCATTTTTGTTTGCTGTTTAAAAAAAGAACGCTACATACACCCATAGAACATTTTATCTTTCTTAAAATGCAACGAGCTTGTTATTTACTTGACTACAGTTCATTAAAGGTTTATGAAATTGCTGCGTCTGTTGGCTATGAAGACACATATTATTTTACGCGGGTATTCAAAAAAGTTATGGGCGTTTCTCCTACTTCTTTCCGAAAGAAAGGTGTAACTGAAAATCACTAAAAATTGAGGCTATTGATTCTAATGAGCTTCTAAGAATAAAGTTTCAATAACATTTTCATCGTTGAGGGTAATAGAAATTTTAGAATTATTGACACTTAAATCTCTAATGATTTTAGTAGCTTTTTTTTGTGAAAAATGTTTAGCAGACCCTTTAACCATAAGTCCATAAACATCATTATCTTTAACAGGTTTACTTACGGTCACGTAAGGTAATGCTCCATACGGAAATAAGGTATGTGATTTTTGTTTTCCTTCATACCCAAAGTCCGAGACCTTAATTTGATCATATCCCTTAATGCTTTTAATGAAGCTCATACCATTTTTATTTGAAATACAGGCATAATCATTTTTTGATTGCGTATTGATACGATCAAACTCTGTTCTCCCTAAAGCGTACCCACCTTCATCAATATAAATATTTTCATTATTTGAACCAGAAAGCACTTTATGAAACCTTAAATGTATTTCACTTTTAACTATAATAATGGTACTTATAATGACCGTTGCATTCTCAATTGTATATTTATAAACACCTCTTAAAATTGGCACCCCATTAACCTTAAAGACGTCTGATGTAATGTGGATTGGAAGATAAATTTCTGAACCAGTTTCATTACCATTTTTTAGGTAAAGCATATTATCACAACTCCTACCTGTACAATACCCTAAATGACTATGATACGCAAATCTTCTATACTTACTTGCGTAGTTTAATTCAAGATCTTCACTTAATTTCTGTATATTTTTTTTATGAGGTCCTGTTCTATATAAAATGGTATGCCCTGTTTTCTTTTTACCATGAACCACCCAATTTGGCACTTGTTCTATAATATCATAACTATTAATTTCTATGGGCAATGGAGATTCTTTAACCGCAAATAAAGGGTCATCATCTTCTAATAAAAACAAGGCACCAATTGACATTGTACACCAATAGACAGAGCCAGGGGCGCTATAAAATTCTCTAGAGGCGTGACTTGCATTTCCAGATATTTTTTGTTCAACTTTTCCTGTTTCCGGATTAACCCCACCATTACCTAAATAATAATTAAAATGAAGCCTAATTAAACGTCTGAGTTGCCCCGTAGGTATTGAAACCAATCCTAGTTTATAACCCAATATAAAAGATACTAAACGGGCAAACTTATACAATTGACTTCTACCATAATGAGGATAACTGCCATCTGCACCATAGAAATAAACCTGCTTGGTCAAAAATGTTTTTGTTCGCTTTTTCCATTCCGCAAACTCGGGTCTACTGTTCTCTCCTTCCATGAGCATAATATACATCAGGTGCGAATGAAACACCCAATTATTATAATCATCAAAAACGTTTTCGTTGTTTTGGTCTGAATACCAGCCTTCGCTTCTATACAAGGTTTCATTAAAAACCAATCTTTCTTCAAGCAATGACGCATCATAAGACATATCCATTGCCTTTAACGCTGTTAATCTTACAGCATCAAAAAGTGCCCAATTGTTGTACCGCTTTTTATAATTAACCCCGTTAAGCCACGATTCAATTTGTTTCTTCTGTTGCAAACTTAATTTAGAATTAAATCTATCTTTGGCCAACCACAAGGCCCAACCAACATTAGGAGCATCAACGGGGTAAATCCATGCTGATTTATCCTCAAGGTTCCAACCTTGTTTTAACCCCGGATCTGTACCATTAATTACGGCTTCTAAAAAGAGGTCTTGAATATCGATCTCAACACCGTTATATCGAACTTTAGATTTTCTTTCAGGATTTGACAACCAACCCCCAAAAGCAAACATCATTCTTAATGGTCCTTCTGGATCTTCTTGCCCTCCCCAGTTTTTTTGAGGACCTTCACCAGTAAACCAAGCTTTAGATGACGATAAATTTCTCTGATAATATTGCAATAGTAAAAACCAAAACTCTGAAATTGATTGGGAAGTTAATTCTTTAAACCTAAAATTTCCATTCTGAATTTGTGCAAACAAACTTTCATAAGGCACTAGCCCTGTAGCTCCTATGGCCAATAGCGAATTTTTAACAAAATGTCTTCTTTTCATGAAATCTATTATCTATTTAGCAACCATTTTGTAGATTTCACTACCAGCTAGAAGAAAAGCTCCTGCACCATACTCTTCACTATCATCATAGGAAACCGAATCTGGTCCGTAGCCAACACGCTGTACATAACCCACTTTACCTGTAGGGTGCACACATTTAACTAATACATCCCAAGCTTTTAAGGCAGTCAACTTATACGCCTTTTCATCTAAGTATCCCTTATTAATACCCCAAGCTATAGCATAACAAAAAAAAGCGGTTCCACTAGATTCAATACCTTCAAAATCCTTTTGATCTAACATACTTGCTGTCCAGTAGCCTTTCTTATGCTGACTATTCTTTACCGCAGCACACATCTTTTTAAACGTTTCTTCGTAAAAATCTCTATTTTTATAATCTTTGGGCATTGCTTCCATCACTTTAACCAAACCACCTAAAACCCAACCGTTACCACGAGACCAAAACACCTTTTTCCTATTTTTTGATTCTTTTTCAAAAAAACGGTCATCTCTATAATATAAATTCTCTGTAGTGTCAAATAAATAATTATGAGTTATCTCCCATAATTCGTCCATTTTATCTAAGTATTTGGTTTCTCCTGTTACCTCAGCATATTTCGCGAAAGTTGGTGGCGCCATAAACAAGGCATCACACCAACTCCACCAACTCCACCAGTATTTATTATTCATAAAAGTAACATCGGGTTGTTTAGGATGCCTGTCAAAATGTGCATTTAAGCAAAACTCAATATCGTGAAGTATAGCCTTGTCACCTGATATTTCATACATATCGAGATACATGTGCCCAATAGCTAGAACATTGGCATCCCAGGGGCGAGGTCTAATACCCCATTTGTAAGTTTCCCCAACCTCAAACATCGCTTTAAGATATTTAGGATCTTTATTTACTTTATAAAAGCTTGATAGCCCTGAATAAAATGCACCGTAATCCCAAACCCAAAGGGCTTTATCGGTAGGATTTTCTAGCTGCCAATCAGCGACTTTCTCCATAACCGACATAACGTTTTTGGCATCTGGCTGCTCATCTTTGTTCTGGCCAATAAGAAAGGCCAAAAAAGATAGTATTACAAAGATTTTGCTATACATGAATTCTACTATTTAAACTTATTTTGCTAACCCAGACATTTTAAACGTCCATGCGTAATTACATGGAACCTCAGAAGCTGTTAGCGCAGGCACCTCAATAACAATATTTTTTCCTCTTTGCTTCCAGCTTAATTTTTTATCATAACCCAATAATTCTACCTTAGCTCCAGATTTTAGTCTCACATCCTTTACTACCAATTGTCCTTTAGGGTACACTGGACAGATGCCGTAAAGTGCATCATCCTTTTTTGTAAAGAAAATTTCTTTTGTTGCAAAACCTTTGTCAGGATTAACAGTTAATTTCATGACGTCATATTTTACTTTATAACGTCCACGTTTAGCATCTTGAACTTTACCTTTGGTCCACTGGCACGTATTTTCCCAAAGTGTAGTTCCATAGATTGCCTCTCCGTTTACAGCCAACCAATCACCCATTTCTAATAAACGCTCTTGCATGATAACAGGTATTCTTCCATCGGCTGTTGGTCCAATATCTAAAAGAAAATTCCCGCCTCTACTCACAATATCAACCAACATATAAAGGAGTTGCTGTGTTGAATTATAGTCCTCAAAGTTTTCCGTTTTACTAAACCCAAATGAGTGTGCCATACCGCGATTTTCTTCCCAAGGCACATCAGCGTTAGGTAACCCAGAACCATATTCAGTTGTGTAATACCCACCATGCTTATGTCTAGTTTCTTTTCCCCAACGGTCGTTTATTACGACATCATTTTTACTAGCTGAATCATTATATAACCATGACAATAATTCTGTTGCCTTCCAGGTAGTATAAGGATAATCCCATTCTCCGTCAGTAAAAATAAGTGATGGTGCATATTTTTCAACCACGTCCTTGAACTGTGGAATCATATGATTATCTACAAACAAGTTTACATCATTTGTATAAAGGGGATTAAACCATTCATATAAGGAATAGTAAATTCCCATCTTAACATTTGTTTTTCTCACTGCTGTAGTCAATTCTCCTAACAAATCCCTACCTGGCCCCGAATTAGTTGAACTCCATGGCCTTCCCCACGATTTGTCTGCCTCTTTACTTGGCCATAAGGTATAACCATCGTGATGCTTAGAGGTTAAAACCACATATTTTGCTCCTGACTTTTCAAAAATATCTGCCCATTGTTCAGGATCATACATATCTGCTGTAAACAACGGCACAAAATCGGGATAAGTGAAGTTTTCTCCATACACACGATTATGAAATTCATTAGTCTCGTTATATCCATTACTAACCCTATCTGGATTGACTAAATTCATCCAATACCATTCTGAATATGCACCAACTTTTGAAAAGGCTGGTACCGAATATGGCCCCCAATGGATAAATATTCCAAATTTAGCATCGGTATACCAAGAAGGTATTGGCCGGCTATCAATAGATTTCCAAGTAGGCTCATACTTTTGCTCTTGCGAGAAACTTTTAGAACCAAAACTTACAATTATTGCAAATATTAATATTACTTTTTTCATTTTTTTTAATCATTTAAATATTTACTTCGCTATATCAATTTTATTATCAACATATAAAAGGAATTATGCTTAAGTATTAACATGACTGTTTGCCTTAGGGTTTTATATAGATGAAAAAACTTAAGCGTTTACCCTTATTTATCTTTCTGAACAACCTTTAATTTCAATGCTTTCTCTTAAGCGAATATCTTCAGACGACGCGCCAACCATTATTTCGAATATACCTGGCTCAAGTACAAAATCCATATTTTTATTGTAAAGTGATAAATCATCTTGATTTATTACAAAGTTTACAGTTTTTGTTTCACTAGGCCCTAATGAAACTCGCTCAAAACCACGTAACTGTTTCTCATATACGGTAACACTTGATGTTTCATCTGAAAAGTATAATTGCACAATTTCATCTCCCTTAACTTTACCTGAATTTGTAATATCTACTGAAACAAAAATCTCTCCTTTTCTGTCTTTAATATGAGACTTCACCTTTAAGTTTGAATACTTAAATGTTGTATAACTAAGTCCATAACCAAATGGATACAAAAACCCACCGACACGTGTTTTTCCAGACCCATTAGGCCCATTAGCTGGTTGATCTGCCTGTGCTCCTGGTTTTGACGGAAAATTCATAGGAATTTGACCAACTGTTTTAGGGAACGATATTGGCAATTTCCCTCCAGGATTATAATTACCTACTAATACATCTGCAATTGCCGATCCTCCAAATTTTCCTTGAAACCAACCTTCTACAACCGCAGGAACATACTTATTAATCCAATTTATTGTTAAGGGCCTTCCATTTATTAAAACAATGACCACCGGCGTACCTGTACTATAAATTGCTTCAACTAACCGCTGTTGATTACCTGGTAATTCTAAGGATGTTCTAGATCTAGATTCTCCCACAGTTTCCTCATCATCACCAACCACAACAATGGCAAGGCCAACCGTTTTAGCCATTTCAACAGCTTTATCTATTTCTTCTTGATCTGAATCACTTGGCTCTGTTTTTAAAATTTCACTATCTGGCCAATTTGCAT
The DNA here is from genome assembly GCF_006265225.1 of Allotamlana fucoidanivorans. Lineage (GTDB taxonomy): Bacteria > Bacteroidota > Bacteroidia > Flavobacteriales > Flavobacteriaceae > Allotamlana > Allotamlana fucoidanivorans. Next base: position 283,088 of record NZ_VDCS01000004.1, read on the forward strand.
CAAAAAAATCACATCCTTTGGTATATTTAACCTCAACATGCTTTGGGAATTTTTGTTTGATACCTTCATAAACAGAAACCACTTCGATATTTGATGGCCCGTATCTGCTAACAGAATGATTTATTGCCTTAGCATTTGGCCCCGTAACTAATACTGACTTGTATTTATTAAAATCCAGAGGCAACATATTCTCTGAATTTTTTAATAAAACAATAGATTCTAAAGACGATTGATAGGCTATCTTTTGAAACTCATCATTAGATACAACCTTATCCGCTTTATCAAATTCATCCCCATAAGGTTTATCAAAAAGACCTTGCCAAAATTTCACTCTTAAAATATCACGAACACGATCATCAACAGTTTGCATGGAAAGTTTACCTTCTTTTACCAATTCCCTAATAGGTAAAATATAATCTTCTGGCATGGTAAAGTCTGTTCTTATATTTAATCCTGCGTTTACAGCTTGCAGAACAGCCTCTTTTCTATTCTTGGCAGTGTGGTGTTTATCCGCAATAAACTCAACTGCCCTACTATCAGACACCACATATCCTTTAAACCCCCAAGCATCTCTAAGAATATCTTGTAAAAAATAACTTGAAGAGGTCACTGGAACACCATTATAATCATTATAGGAACTCATAACACCCAAAGCTCCAGCATCTTTTATGGCTCGTTTAAATGGGTGAAGATATAACGCAAATAACTCTCGCTCCGTAATATGAGCATCTGTTCTAGCATGACCATCACGACCACCTTTTGGTGCACTATAAATTGCAAAATGCTTTGGGGTTGCTACTACCCCTTCTTTTTGAATGGCCTTAACCATATTATAACCCAATTCTCCAACTAGATAAGGGTCTTCACCATAACACTCTACTGTTCTACCCCACCGGGGGTCTCTTGCTATATCTAAAATAGGAGAATATACGTTGTTATATCCTAACAATTTTGCCTCCTGGCCTGTTATTCTACCTATCTGACTGACTAAATCCTTATTCCATGTTGACCCAACACCAATTTGTGATGGGAAGCTTGTTGACTTCTCATGACACAAGCCTCTAATGCCTTCGTTTGTGAAATCTACAGGAATTCCAAGTCGAGTTTTTTCAACAAAAAAACGCTGAATTTCATTTACAGCTTTTAAATGATTAGATGGTGGCCACGCTTTATCTGTGACAGATCTAGGATGATAGGCCAAATTATTTAACTGTTCATCTATATTACCAATGCCATCTTTCCATATTTCTTTTTCCCAAAGAGGGGTTGGTAACTCATCTTTCAACACTCTACCAAAACCATATAGTGTTGCCATCTGACAACTTTTTTCTTCCAATGTCATTTGAGACAACAAATCTTCAATTCGCTTGTCGACATGCTGTGAAGCATCTTCATATATATCCTTTTTTCCATTTTTATTAAAATCTACCCACGTTTGGTGATATATACTGCTAGTGCTTGATGTAGCCGAAGTAATCCTTCTAGAACTTTTTTGAGCTTCAACAGAATTAGAACAACACAATCCTATTAAAATAAAATAAAATAAACGTAACCTCATATTAAGCATTTGATAAATCAAAATTCAGTTAATTATTACTCCATTATCGATATATTTCTTTAACTAACTTTAAGATGTTGCACACATACATTTACATCTATTCGGATAGTCAAATAAAAATAAATATCAAAGTACAGGATTTAATAAGGATGACAGGTAGACTCAATGCTATAAATGGTATATAAATTGTTCAAACTCTATAAATATGAGTAGAAAGAATGTTCAGAAAAACAAAAATTTGTAAATTTTCACCCCGATTTAATACTTAAAGGCACAACTCCTTATACTATTCATTTTACAACACCCTAAGTTAGTTTTGTTTAGTTGGTATTAATTCATACTTAGAACTTATTATTGTTAAATTAGATTGTAAACTAAACCATCATGCTAAAGAGAGTTATAACATTTTTTACTTTTTTCTGTATATTAAACTTTCATGCTCAATATATCAATGATTCATCCTCTGAAGATTTTTATACAATTACTACATCAGATGGTCTTTCTCAAAACACAGTAAATACAATTTTAAAAGATAAAACAGGCTATGTTTGGTTTGGAACAGACAATGGATTAAATAAGTACAATAGCTACGACATTAAATACATAGATCTTAATGTAGAGAAAAGAAAAGTATTAACAGGCAAAAAAATACTAGCGCTCTATGAAGACGATAATAATAATTTATGGATAGGTACAAATAATGGTCTAAAAATGTATAACCCCATAAAAAATCAAGTAACTAGCTATGATTTGTTTAAAAACTTTAATGTACCGATTAGAGTTAATTCAATTGAAAAAGAAAATGACTCCTTATTTTGGCTAGGCACATCGGAAGGATTAGTGTTGTATAGTTCAAAAGGTGATATAAAAAAACACTATAGATCTAACCCAAAGAGAATTAATTCATTGACAAATTCTGATATTTTATCCCTAGCAAACAGTGAAGATTATTTATTTGTAGGGTCAACTGGAGGATTAAACGTACTTAATAAAAATAATGAACACTTTACAAGTTTCAAACATGATGACACAAATCCTAACTCTATCTCAGGTAATTATGTTAAGGCGTTATCCTTGACGAAAAATGGAAATCTTTGGATTGGAACATTAGATGGTGGTATATCTCTATATAACAAAACTGACAATTCATTCCGTATATTCAACACAAAGAATAGCGACCTTCCTCATGATGAAATATTTGATATAAATCAAACCGTTGAAGGAGATTTATGGATTGCTACAAATGGAGGTGGTTTAAGTAAACTAAAAACTAAAGACTTCACATTTGATAACATAAAACACAATTCAAATCATCCACAAAGTTTGACAACCAATTCTATATATTCAGCTTATGAAGATAGAGACGGTATATTATGGGTAGGCACATATGCTGAAGGTGTTTGTTTTAACGCTTCTAAAAACAATATATTCAAACTCATTCGTCATCAAGTACATGATAAGAATAGTATCGTTGAAAGTAAAATTAGAAGTTTATTTATTGACTCTAAGGAGAACCTCTGGTTTGGCACTTGGGGAGGTATTAGTTACTATGATAAAACAACAAAACAATATACATCCTATTCACATGATCCTAAAAAATCAGAGTCGCTTAGCTTTAATACCGTTACCTCTATATTTGAAGACAGTAAGGGTAATATGTGGTTTGGCACCTATTCGGGTGGTTTAAATGTGTTAAACAAACAGAAGAACGGTTTTATTCATTACAAGTATAGTTCAAAACATGAAAACAGTATTAGTGATAATAAAATTTATTGCTTTGCTCAGGACAAACTTGATAATCTATGGATAGGCACTCAAACTGGACTCAATCTTTATAATCCTAAAACGAACGATTTTAAAAGATTTGGTAATATTGGTATTAGAGATATAAAATTATCAAATGATGGTCGTTTGATTCTAGGCTCTATAGGTGGTATATCAATATTCAACCCAAAAACTGAAGAGTTTGATAGTTTTTATTCTGAAAAATTAATTTCCTTTCCAATAAGTGAGGTACATTTAGAAGAAAATGATAATCGTATCTGGTTTGGTTCCCAAGGTGCTGGCATGGGCTATTTAAACATGAATACTAATCAATTTACCTTTTATACCGAAGAAAATGGTTTATCAAGTAATTTTGTTTCTAGCATTGTATCAACCGACATGAATTCCTTTTGGGTGAGTACATTTAATGGTTTAGTGAAATTTAATAAAAAAGATGAAACTTTTGAAAACTTTGGAGATTGGCACAACCTTCCAACCAAGCAATTTCAACCAAAGGCATCGGTCATATTACCTGATAACCGTATTGGTTTTGGTGGCTCTAAAGGTTTGATTATATTCCATCCCGATAGTATTTTTAAAAAACATAGAAACCCCCGAATAGTACTATCATCTTTAAAAATAGATAATAAAGATGCAAGTGTGGGAACTAAAGGATCACCTCTAAAAAAAAGTATAGCTAATACTGAAAATTTAGTTCTAAAATCTAATCAAAATGACTTTTCCTTAGAATTTGCTGCATTAGATTTCAATAAGTTAGGAGGAAACAAATATGCGTATATTCTTGAAGGCTACATGGGCGAATGGGTCAATATAGGAACCTCTAAATCTGTTGGATTTACCAACTTAAATCATGGAGACTACACACTCAAACTTAAAGTTATTAATACTTCCTCTGAGGCTAGTGAGAAAATATTAAACATCTCTATAGCCCCTCCTTTTTATGCAACTTGGTGGTTTAAATTTTTTATACTGTGTACTCTTGTTACTCTCGTCTATTATTATAATAAATATACTATTATAAGTACTAAACAAAAAAATGAAAATGAACTTCAAAGACTAAAACTTAAGAGTGAAGAAGATTTTAATCAAATGCGATTTCGTTTTTTTACTTACATATCACATGAATTACGTACACCACTAACGTTAATCTCAGATCCTATATCTCAGCTCATTAAAAACAAAAAAGACAAAACAGACAAAGATTATCACTTTCTTAAACTGATCAACAAAAATGTATTTAGATTATTACGTTTGGTAGATCAAATATTAGACATCAGCAAACTTGAAGGTGACACCCTAAGTTTACAAGTAGCAGACCAAAACATTGTTACATGCATTGAGGATACTGCAAGTGCCTTTCAAGAATTTGCAATTCAAAATGAAATTACATTTAAATTCGTAAGGGAACATGATATCATAAACGGATATATTGATGAAGACAAAGTAGAAAAAATAATTTATAATTTGCTTTCTAATGCCTTTAAATTCACACCTAAAAAAGGTACTATTTCAATACACCTTAATTATTCTGATAACACAAAAAATTATATAGTGATTAGTGTTAAAGATAATGGTATTGGCATACCCGAAGATAAATTATCCAAAATATTTGAAGGTTTTTATCAAGTGAGATCTGCAAAACAATTAAACCCTAATGGTGCAGGTATAGGCTTAGACTATGTGAATAGATTAGTTAAACTTCACCTAGGTGAAATTTCGGTAAAAAGCGAAATAGATATTGGATCAACATTCACTTTCACTCTTCCTATCAAAGAAGAATTTTATAATATCGAGAACATAAAAAATATGGTGCCAAAAAGAGCGCCACTAAAACCAACAAATCTTAACAAAGATGAAGAACCCAAAATACAGATAAAATCAAAACACACCAAAGACACCCCAAGAGTTTTAATAGTAGAAGATGATTTTGACATTAGATCTTATTTAGCTAACTCTTTATCAGAAAAATTCAGAGTATTAGAAGCACCTAATGGAAAGGAAGGGTTAGCCAAAGCCATAAAATATCTACCTAACCTTATTTTAAGTGACACTTTAATGCCTGTGATGGATGGGATTGAATTTTGCAAGCAGGTAAAAGACAATGAGAAAACAAGTCATATTCCATTCCTATTTCTAAGCGCATGGACATCTGATGAGTTCAAGGCTAAAGGATTAAGTATTGGCGCTATTGATTATATTAAAAAACCATTTAGTTTCAATTTCTTAGAATCTAGAATTGCAAATATTATTGATACAAACAAAAAGATATCGGCCAAATCAAAAACAAAAGTTGATTTTGTACCAGAAAATAAAGATATAGACTCAATTGATGATGTTTTCATAAGAAATGCCTACGAAGTTTTAGATAAAAATTTTGACAACCCTGAATTCACAGCCAATCTATTCATAAAAGAAATGAACATGAGTCACTCCGGTTTGTACAGAAAGCTTAAGCATTTAACTGGAAAATCTGCCAATGAATTTATCCGAGATTACAGATTGAAGAGAGCCGCTCAAATAATAAAACAAAATTCAGGTTTGCTAATTTCAGAAGTATGTCTCAAATCTGGCTTTAATGACCCAAAATATTTCAGTAAATGTTTTAAACAGGTTTTTAATATGTCTCCTACTGAATTTTCAAAAAAATATGAAAATACAGAACGTGAAATTCAAACAGACCTTAGTTAAAAACACTAAATTATTTACTATACACATTAAACTAAAAAAGAGCAAAAATTAAGTATTGCCAGCTAATTAAAAACTAGGTATATGTAGTCAAAATAGTCTTTAAAAAAAGCCCAAGAAACAAAAACAAGAACACTTCAAACTCAATAACAGGTATTAACCAAAACTAAACCCATTACAATAACCAATTTAAATAAAACATTTATTATAACATCTTTTAGGCGGTGTATTAGGCCTTTATAGGGTTATAAATGCTCTGCCATACTATCAGGAGAAACAAATACTAAAAATAAGGTTCCGAACTCGGTAAGCAACTGCTTACCAAAGGTTCAGTATATATTTGTTGTGGGGTTCTTAAATTGAATAGAAAATTTCGATATTCTCGTTTTCGAATTTAAATGAGGTATTTTTAATGTGCCAAATATTCTGACTTTTCACCTAGCAAGATTAATATATTTACATGTATAACTTATATTGTTTTAAAAAACCTTTTTATGAAGTTAATTGCACTGGGGTAGCAAAACAAAAAAATATCGAGGGTGTCGTGTACACCCTCGATATTTTTTTGTTTTGCTTATTATGGATTACTACCACACCTCTCTAACAAAGTGCTACAAGCCTTAATTTCCTTCAAAGCCTTCCCATCTCCATTCATTTTGACCATCTCTTATTCTGTTTCGAAAGGTTAAAGTTTCTTCTACTTCAAAATCCTTATCCTCATAAGTATATTTATACTTTAGGGTAAAAACTCTTTTCACAGGATCCCACAAACTAAAACCATTTTCTTCTACTTGATAATCAGAACTAGGGTCTGGTATTATGGTTACAGAATTATCTTCTGGGTTTACTTTAAGCTTCATAGAGTAGTTATCTCCTGTTCTATTGGCAACACCATCAACTTTAACAGTATCCATCATAATAGAACTCAAGTTTCTAATACTAATGTTTGAGGTTAAATCTCCATAATCTCCATAAACATAAGCTGTGTCTAAAACTTTGGTCACTGTAAAAAATTCCTTTACACTTCCAATTTGATAAAAATTACCTTCGTAAGTATTAATTAGTTTTACAGGTATTACAATATCTCCCATTCCTTCTAGAATAGAATCTACAGAGCTTTCAACCATTCTTAAAGGTAAGGCATAATTTAAATCTTTAAACAACTCATCATTCGCAATAGCCAAGGAATCAAACTTTACTGGTAACAGCCCTAGATACTCACCCTTTGGTATAGTTATTCTATTTTCATTACCTAATGTATAATAATTGCTCGGCATTAAGGTGTACCCCGTACCATCTAACAATGTTTCATCTATTTCAAATAAGACCTCCTCATCTTGTGTATTTTCTTTAACACCACCAATGTAAGCTCCTATTTTAAATTCAAGTCCCTCTCCTGATATTATTGATCGCCCAGTCTTTTCTATAAAATCCTTATTTGGAAAATAAACCGCTTTAAATCCCACAGTATCAACCTTATAATCATCATATGGATCACATGAAAACGCCATTAAAACTAATAACATTAACAACAAACAACTTTTATATTTCATAATTTTCATAATATTTAACGATTTGTTTTCTACCGTTACCATCCTGCATTTTGGATGATAACATTTGATTTTAAAACTTCATTCCTAGGTATTGGATTGTAATACATTCTATTTAAAAACGTTCTTGACTCTACCACCTTTGTTTCATAAGAAAATGAACTATCTGAATTTTTTATTACATTAACTCCTAACACTGGTAAACTTAACTCATTAACAGGCAACATCCAACGTCTTACATCATAATAATATTCTCCTTCAAAAGCGAACTCTAAGCGTCTTTCATTATGTATTAAACCTATGAAACTATTTAAAAAATCATCGGCTTCATCTAAATACTGGTCGTTCTGAATCCCTGCTCTATCACGAACAGCTCGAAGTACATCTTTAGCAGAAAACAACATAGCACCATCCTTACCATTAACACCATAAGCTTCAACAGCAGCTTCTGCAAAATCTAAATATAATCCAGCTCTTGTAAAAATGGGATATACTTTAATATCATTACCATCTGAATCTGCTTGATCTGAATCAAAGTTAATATTTGAACTCAAATATTTTTTCATATAATAACCTGTACGCGTATATTTTTTACGCATACCGCCATTGGCATCATTTCCTCCATCAAAAACTTCAATAAAAACATTTCTAAATTCATTTTGTCCATTGTAAAACACAAAACGTTCAAAGCGTCCATCTCTATTCTGATAAGGAACAACACCATTATAAATAGAATTAGGATGATTAATAGGGTAACCATTAATATCTGGAAAAGCATCAATTAAATTCTGACTAGGATTTGCCTCTCCTCTACCAAAGAGTGATAAAGGAAAATGAGCACGCTCTAAATCCCCGTCATTACTATACGATCTTCTCCAAAAATGATCTAAATTCTTAGAATCATTAAAGTCTCCATAATCTTGAAGCCCTAAAACAGAACCATCAATGGCTTCTATGGCTTGATAAGCTGTTTGAGCTGCAGTTTCCCAAGATATTTGATTATAAGCTGGACTTGCTGCAAAAACATCTAACCTAGCTCTTAAAGCCCAAATCATTTCTCTTGAAATTCGACTAACATGTTGCTCTCCATCTATATCATCAATACCATTATTATAGCGCATTACTTCAATATACTGATAAGCACTATCTAAATCTTTCTTGATACTTTGGTAACTTTCCATATAGCTACTTCTAGGCACATCATTCACTTCTTCAAAGGTTAGTAAATCATCAATAATTGGAATACCTAACATGGAACCATCAACAGACGAAGGGCCTGCAAAATTTTTCAATAATACCCATTTATAATATGCTCTTAAACCAAAAGCTTCACCCCTAAGTCGTTGCTTTAATGCTTTACCTCGCTCTTCATTCAATGGATCATAAGTAATATCAAATCCATACTTAAAATACTCATTAATTTTAAAAATTTGGTTCATTGCTGATCCCCATTCTCCACTTACAGGTGATGATTCTGAAGTCCCTCCAAAGGCAGCCTCTCTTTGAACACCATTTACCGAAACTGCATTATTAGTATGATACTCCAATGAAATCCAGGGGGTATTTCTAACTCCAGAATAGGCCGGATTTAAAAACGTACTTGTACGACTAATATCTTTGAAAACATCGTCAAATTCATTTTGTGTATTAGGAACCACTTGATCAAACTCTCCTGAACATGAACTGCTCAAGCCTAAAATCATGACTAACAATGATATAATTATATATTTTCTCATTTCTATTCTTTTTTTAATTAAAATGACACTTGTATACCCAATTCAAAGGCCTTTAAAACTGGATGCTCAGAGTATCCCTTATCTCTATCTGGCATAAACCTGTCTTCATTAGATGATATAATGAAAGGGTTCTTAACAGATCCAGAAAATGAAAACTCTTTCATCCCAAGGTTCTTTAACAAATTTTGAGGTAAAGAATAGGCTACCATAATACTTCTTACATTAAAATACCCAGCATCCTTTAACCAAAATGACGACGTCCTGTAATTATTTGGATTTGATAATGTCGTCAACCTAGGTAAACTATTGGAAACTGGCCAGCTATTTGCCAAATCATTAGTGTAATCATTAATTCCTCTATTCCAATTAAGTTGTTCTACATAACTACCGCCCAAAACGCCATCACCATGAATACTAAAACTCCAATTTTTATATTGCATCATATAGTTAAAGCCTATTGAAACTCTAGGTGATTTTCCTATTTCATGGATATCCTTTTCATCAATTACACCGTCATTATTAAAATCTACATATCTAATATCACCAGGCTTCACTTCACCAAATAATTGTGTTGGAGCACTTGCTATTTCTGCTTCATCTTGAAAGATTCCTGATGCCTTTAAACCTCTTATTAACCCACCTTGACTTCCCATAACATTTCTTTGTTCCTCACCTTCTGGATAAGTAACATTGTTTGACAACGTGTTATAACTAACATTGTACATGGCATTCACTCCTATTTTATAAGCAAATTCTCCTATTTTATTATTGAATGACATGCCAAAATCAACACCTCTGCGTCTTGCATCCTCATAATTCACTAAAGGCGTATAGTTAGATGGAATTAAAGCATATAAATCAGTTGGCAATGTTATTTGATCATAATTTCGAATATTAAAATAATTAATTTGTCCATTAACTTTCGACTTGAACATTTGGAAATCTAAACCAATACTTAAATACTCTTGCTTGGGTCTAACTAGGCTAGATGCAGTAAACGCTCTATTTGACCCTCCCGCACCAGCATTAGGTTTTGGAAACACACCAAAGGTCCCAGCACCTCCACCTCCGTACCGATTCTCGGAAATAAAAAACTGACTTACAGCTCTTGTTTGAACACCAAAATTACCTCTCAACTTTAAAAAATCTAACCAATCGGCATTCTTTAAAAATGATTCTTTATGTAATAACCAAGCTACCCCAGCATCATAATTAATCTTCTTTCTTTCATCTTGAGTCAACTGTCTGATAGGAGCATTTAAGAGTTTCCCTTCTAAAACATACTTATTGTTTAACAAATAATTTACTCTAACTCCTAAATTTCTATAAATAGTGTTTTGCTCTAATTGACTACCCGTTATTTTTTGATTGGTATAAAAGAAATCGGCAATAACCTTATGGTTTTCATTAAAATTTCTATCGTAATGCAAATTAGCTTGTACAAACTGACTTCTATCTACTCTATCTCCTAATTTATTAAAATTAAAAGCAATTTTTCCAGGTCTATATTCACGAAAGCCAACGTCATATGTACCATCGTTGTTTTCTGTAAAAACTGGTTCTGCAAAATGTGGTCTTAGATCTAGGAAAGATGAAAGTACATTAAGTGTATACATACCCACTAAACCATTAACGGAAAGTCCTTCTGTCACTTCATCCAAATCTAAATCTAAACCAATTCTAGCAAAAGCATCTCTTCTTTCGTCTTCCATGACTGCAGAATGTGCCAAATCGGCTAATAAATTTGTACGAAACTCCTGGGTTCTCCCAAAAATAGTATCATTGATCTTGTAGGGTAAGGCATTCGCAGGATAATTATACATGGTGTTAAAAGCTGAATTTGCATTTGTACGAGGCTCATTTCGTCTGTTAAAACTTCCTCCTACACCTACACTTACCTTGCCTGAGTTTTTTAAATTAATTTGAACATTATTATTTATCCTTAATCTGGTCAATTTTCTGCCGTCACCAACACTTTCTATTCCATTTGTTGTGTAATATCCAAGGTGAGAGAAGTACTGTACGGTCTCATTACCACCCGAAAAATCTCCTGTGAGATGGCTATATGTTGCTATTCCGTTTACCAAATCATCATAGTAATCATTGTTAGGATTTTTAATTGGATGATTCCCATTTGCATAATTATCTATGTCTTCTTGAGTATAAATAGGCATAAGCCCATCATTGATTAAAGCTTGATTATAAGCTCTTGCATAATTCTGTGCATTCATGGTATTAGGCAAAAACGTTGGTGTTCTAACACCTGTTCTAGACTTAAACCTAAATAAACGTCCTCCAGGAAGACCATGCTTAGAATTTACAATCATGGCACCAGTAGCACCAAGGGCTCCATACATGAAAGAAGATCCATAATCCTTAGCTATCACAATATCATCAACTTCGGCAGGAGTTAACACAATATCATTAGATGGTACACCATCAACAATAAGCTGTCCTACGCCTTGTCCGCGAATACTATTTCCAAAAACTTCTGAAACTGGAGAACCATTATTATAAAAAGTTTCTAACCCTGAAAGTCTTCCTGCTAATGCTTCTCTTGTGAAAGCTGTTGGAAAATCATTTAACTCCTCTCCTGTTATTCGCTCCACCGAACCTGTTATTCTTTCAAAAGGCATACTACCTAAGGCTATATTAGTATCTTCCTCTCCATCAATAACCCCCCATTGCTTTAACTCTATTGTTTCATTAGCCAATGTTCCATTCTTTACATAAATTACAGCTCTTTCATACCCTAAACGCGTAATTACTAGAATATCTTGGTCTTGAACATAAATTCTAAAAAGCCCCTCGGCATTGGTCACTGCTCTATTTTTAGACTTTGAGGCCAGAATATTAACACCCTCAAGACCAACTCCAGCCTTATTAACAATTGTTGCATTTATGTAATTTAGTTCAACTTGAGCTTTTACTTTAAATGGTAAAATATAAAATAGAACCACCAATACTATATATAATGTTTTTGTCTTTATCATTTTAAAATCATTAAAGGTTAACATATTACCACCCTGGATTTTGAGTCAATTTAGGAGCTTCATACACCTCTAAATCAGATTGCTGAATAGGATATCTATACATTCTATCATCAAAAACTCTAGCAGGTTGTCCAATTTCAAATCTCTCGTAGCGAACACCAGTTGGTTGTGAAGGGTCATCAGTAATTAACATGCCATGAAACACTTTCCCATCTAATTCCTCTTTTGCCGTTCTCCATCTTAACATATCATGCCAAGAATGGTACTCGAAACATAGTTCAACTCTAAACTCATTTCTCACAACCTCCCTAAAATCAGAGGCATTCGTAGTGAACTCTGGTCTCACATCTACATGTCCCACTCTATTTCTAACTGCATTCAATGCATCTACCGCAGTTAAATTTGCTCCAGGCGCCATAGCGTTAGGATTATCATAAGCTTCATTAACAGCTTCTGCGTAGTTTAAATATATTTCTGCCATTCTAATATATGGAGCATTTAAATATACCGTTCTATTATATGCCTTTTTATTATATTTTTCAGGAATCAGTTTTCTTACAAAATATCCTGTGGCAGAATTACCATATGTAGAACTATTTGGGGCCGTTCTATCTTCTCCTAATGGCGTTGTTCTCATATCCATTCTATCACTATCAGATACTTTGGCGAACGGTGCGTCGTGATACAAAATATCTTTGTAGAACCTTGGGTCTCTGTTGCTATATGGATCTTGCTCATTGTAACCTGAGCTAGGGTGATCTATTGGCCATCCATCGGCAGTTTCAAACCTATCAACAATCTCTTGTGATGGTGAATACCCTGCATCACCATCTATATTTCTCCAAAGCCAGCTCAATCTATATAAATCTCTACTGGCAGCAATTGGCAGATTATATCTTGGCCATACACCTTCAATGGTTCCTGGCTCAGTACTAAATATATTATTGTAATCTCCTTGGTATAACCCTACCTTATCTGAAGTTTGAGATAGTTGTATTAAATCCCAAGCTGCAGCTGCAGCCATTTCCCATAGTTCGGTATCCTTTTGATTATTAAGTGTATAATTAGGGCTCGCAGCTGTTGTTAATGCTCTAGACTTTAAAGCCATAGCCGCAGCTTTCCCCATACGTCCCATATTTACCGGGTGATTGAGGTAACTCACTTCAGGTAAAATTTTAATAGCTGCATCACAGTCTGCAACAATATCAGCAATTAACTCCTTATAAGTGGGTCTGGGTAAGTTTAAATCTGTTTCTGGTAAAATTTTTGTTTTTATGTAAGGTAATGCTCCCCATCGTTTAGATAATTCATGGTATGCAAATGCTCTAAATAATAATGCCTCACCTTTTACTTGATCAATTTCACTCTGAGGCATAATATCTGTGGTCACACCATCAATTCTATCAAGAATAGCGTTTGTTGTGTAAACAAGTTCCCAATTATCATACCATGCATCATAAAAATCTGGATTACCAAAAGCTTGATTCAAAGCCGTAACATAATCTCCAGACAATACAGCATTATGCACAGCTAGTGACCTTTTAAAAATCACATCACCTGAAAAAACCTCGATACAGCCATAATTCTTACCCATCCCAGAGCGTAATCTATCTGGATGAGTTACTCTAATTTCAAACATCCACCCTAAGGTATCATAAAGCCTGTATGCCATACTATTAATGGCGTTTCTATCTCTCCACACCTCATCTTCAGTAGAGTATCCCGTACCTTCTTCCGTTCTGTCTAGATAATCTTCGCAACCTACTGACAATAAAACAGCTAAAAAAAGTATTATATATTTATATTTTATCATAATTTATAATTTTTTAAAAATCAATATTTACACCGAAAATAAATCGACTCACCAAAGGATATTGACCATATCCTCCTGATACACCATTACCTCCTTCAGGATCACCAAATGGCACTTTAGACCATGTATATAGATTTTGACCTGACAAATTCAATCTCATTTTTTCTATCTTTAAAGCTCGTCTTAAAAACTCCGATTTTAAACTATATCCTATAGCCACATTTTGAAGCTTAAGGTAAGATGAATTTACAATGGTTTGATTGCTTCTTTCCTCATAACCTTGGGCTGTAGATATATGTCCTAGTGCTGGAAAATCGGCATTTGGATTTGTAGGACTCCATCTATCTAAATGAATTGATTTAGCCTCCAGTAAAGGTCCGTTAAAATTAGGGAACAAATTACTAGAATGGTAGGTTACACCGTCCTTACCAAAAAAGCGTATACTCAAATCAAACCCTTTGTAATCAACACTACCATTAAAGGCGTAAACAACAGCAGGTTGACTAGTACCTTCTAATGGTATATTGTCATTAATATCAATTCGTCCATCCCCATTAAAATCAGCATAAGAATAATGTCCTGCTATTCTTGTTCTAGATATTTCAGGAGCATTTATTGTTTCTTCAAAATTATCTATAAATCCATTACTATGGTACCCAGACAACCATCCTATAGGCTTTCCTGCATTTTTCCTGTAATCTGGTGTTAACACACGGTCACCCCTATAAACAATCCTACTGTCAGCTAAGGTAAAATGACCTCCAAAAGAATATCCTAAACCACTTGGTGTTAAGTGTCTGTAATTAGCAGAAAACTCAAAACCATGATTTTTTGATTCTCCTGAATTTACCTGAGGTAAAGATACCCTACCTTGATCTCTTGTTCCTAAACTTGGTTGAAAATAAGAAGGTCTAGGTTCATTTATAGCAATTCCTGTGGTTTCCTTTTTAAACAAGTCAAGTCCAAGGGTTAACTCATAATTAAATAACTTCACATCAAACCCTAGGTTATGACTTTTTTGGGTTTCCCACGTTGCATCTGGATTTGCAATTTTAACCTCAGCCCATCTCGCCACTTCAGGATTTGCAGGAAACCCAAATATAGCTTCACTTAAGCGTAATGACGTTGTAGTATATCCCCCTAAAAAGTCAAATCTAGGTGAGTTCTTGTATACGCCCGTTTCTCCATAACTATACCTTACTTTAAATACATTTAACCAAGGTAAATTATCTTCAACAATTTTCTCTTTAGCAATATTCCAACCAATAGCCATTGAAGGAAAAAACGCAAACCGTTTCCCTGGTGCAAAACGCTCTGTACCATTGTAACCACCCGAAAGCTTTAGCAAATATTTTTCTTTATAATCATAATTAAATATTCCCACCCAATCTTCGGTAAACTCTGGGAGTGACCCTACACTTGTTTCTCTCTCATTTCGATTAAACACTCCTACAGCTGCTACATTATGGACTCCAAAACTACGTTGGTAATTTAACTTAAACTCATAATATAAATTTCTTGCTACGCCGTCATACTCTTCACCTCCTGAACTTCTAAACCGAGGGTTAGAATCATAATATGATTGGCCCTTTTGTCCACGCCATGATTCTGATAATGGATCATACAACCATAATTGAGGGTTAAAAGCTTCCACTTTCTTATACTCAAACATCGTACTATAATTAAACCTACCTGATACAGACAAGCCTTTGGTAATAGCATCTAAACTCTGGGTTAATGCTATTTGTATATCCACTACATCTTTCTTGAAGCGTCTCATACCAGAATAGTTAAGCGCTTGGTATGGATTTTCTTGAAAAGGATTTTCAGAGATTGCCGAGCTTAATCTAAACTCTTCTGGAAATGGCGCTAAAGGATCTGGATTTGACAACAAAAATTCCTTTGGATAATACAACGGGAAATAGTATGGTGTTGCTTCATCTAAAAACTTAAACACATTACTAAAATCATTTCTACCCACATTTGAATTTGGCGTTTTAGTAATTTCTGACCGACCAGATATATCAACCGATAATTTCGTGGATTTGCTAACATCGAAATCTAGGTTTGTTCTAAAGTTTATCTTATCAAAGGTAAACTCAGGATCATAATATCCATTAAAGTCTTCCGTTTTTAATATATCGCCAACATGGTTTGCACTGAGTGAACTAAAATATTTAACAAACTCGGTACCTCCACTTACATTGACTCTAGCGTTGGTTTCCCAACCAATATCCCGAATCAACTCATCATACCAATTAATATCTGGATAAGCATAAATATTTCTATTTGGATCTAAAAAATTATCGATATAGCGCTGCGGTCTCAAATCGCCATATTGCCCAGAATTTTTAATAGCTTCTTGCCCCAACATTAAAACGTCATAAGATGATAACTGTTGCGGAAGGTCACTAATTCTTTTTGCTGTTACAGCTCCTCCTACACTTACTTTAGCGCTACCTTCTTTACCTCTATTTGTTGTTATTAAAATAACTCCATTACCGCCACGTACACCATATACAGAAAGTGAAGCGGCATCTTTTAACACAGAAATAGATGCAATTTCACTAGGATCTAACTGAGAAAACCCACCGGTAGCCTCAACCCCATCAATTAATATGAGCGGTGCATTATTCCCTCTAAAACTAGAGACTCCACGTATGGTAATATTGGCATCATCAGCCCCAGGTTGCCCCGAGGGAATTTCGGTATAAACACCTGGTAAGCGGTCTTGAATGGCCTGAGACATATTGGTAAGCCCTGTTTCCTTCAATTCTCCACCAGTTACAGTAGCTACAGCTCCAACAACATTTGCCTTTTTCACCTTGTTATAACCTAATACAACAACCTCTTCCAGTGCCTCGGTATCAGGCATCATGGTAACATCAATTATTGTTTTACCACTTACTTTTATTTCTTGTGCAATATAGCCCACATAAGTAAAACTAAGGGTATCATTGGGACCTACTGTTATGGTATAATTACCATCAAAATCTGCTACTGTACCGTTTATACCATTTGAAGTATTGGAACTGATAATATTCGCTCCTATTAGCGGCATTCCTGTTTCATCTACTATTTTTCCCGAAACCTTAATATTCTGAGCTCCTAATGCTTGCCCGAGGAAAATAAAGCAACTTAAGAAAAATGCTATTTTGTATTTCATATGTTTAATAAGTTAGTTTGTCTGTTTTAAAATATTACTTGCTACCATCTTTTAGTCTTTTACAAGACGTATTCCCCACATCCTTAAATGTTCGTTATTATGGGCATAGTACCTAAATCCATTAACCTGTCCACTCAGGTATAGTTCTAAAACATCATTATCTCCAGAACCATTTGTCCAATAAGTGACTCTACCTTTTTCTATACCTGTTCTAAAACCAGTTGGTCTATTTGCTGCCAAAGTATCATAACGATAACCTGCCATTACAAAACTTAAACCGAAAATATCAGACCCATCATGCCATGCTCCCATAGTTTCACTTGCATGCGACACATAACTTCTTAAAGTAGAAATATCATTGTCATTCATAACATGCCATCCTGGAGGTGCTATAAGTGTAGATCTTGGCAACAAGCTTGAATACACCCGCCCATGAACTTCATTCCAATTTGGTGTAAATCCAGGTAAGCCTTCAGGATGCTCATCGCAGTATATATCTGTGGATGTAGGCGTAAGCGGAATTTGAACTGGTCCTAATACTGGAATATCTGTTCCATCAGTCAGTTTCTTCGTTCGTAAGTTTTGAGACATCCATATCTGGGTTCCTAATCTCACCCATGTATAATCATTAACTTCAGTCAGTCTAACATCGGTATACACACCTGTCATTTGTGGTGTAAATTCTACAGGGAAAGAATTGGTTTCTCCACCACTTCCATCTTTAGCAACTACCAGTGCATAATAGGTTTTCACATCGGTAATATCACTAGGTATTTCACTATTCTTTACTAAATATTGGGTTTCTACAATATCACTTGCCACTTTATTTACTGGAGGGTTTACCGTATCTATATAAACGTCATACGATGTAGCACCACTAGCAGGCTCCCAAATCAATGCTTCATCTAAGGACAAAACATTTGCCACTTGGAAATCTTTAATTCCAGGAAATCCTGGACTAGCTCCTACTACCGAAAACCCAGATACTTCCGACTCAGTAAAATTCCCCGATGGATCTTTAGCAACTATATACCAGTAATAGGCTGAATTAACATCTAAGTTTGTTGTTGTGAACTCACTATTTGTAACCGTTCCTACCAGTGTAGCTGGTTGATTGAACTTATCTAAATACACATCATAACTTACAGCATCGCCCTCAGGATCCGTCACATCCGTCCAATCTAAAACAACACCTGACATGGCTGGTGATTTATTCGCAGGAGATACAATAATTGGCTCATCTGGTGCCCCGGGACGTAATTTTTTAAACGAACGCACTTCACTCGAGGAACCATTAATCAAATCTGAAGCATCTATCTTCCAATAATATACTTCACCTATATCAAGACCTGATACATCTAAGGTATACGAGGTACTACCATCTTCAATTGTGGCAATAAGATCAGATTCTTCAAACTGATCAGTTGTTGATAAAAACACATTGTAGATTATTGTTTCCCCTTCGCCTGCCGGTACAGCTTCCCACTCAAGATTTACATCATTTCTAACAAATACTTCTGTCTCTGGACTAACCAGTACTGGAGGTTCAGGAGCAGGAATGGACATAAAACGCCATATATCACTTTCGGTATTTTTTACGCCATTTTTAGCTATAACTCTCCAATAATAAACTGCGTCTTTTCTAATCTTATAATCTTCAAGCCGGTAGGTTGTCTCTTTTAGGTTTTGCCCCTCTAGAAATAGTTTTGTACTATCCATACCTAAATAAAAATCATACTTTAGAGGTCGGCCATTCGGATCTGATGCCTTCCATTCAAAAGAAGGTGCAATATCAATTCCATTAGAATTATCCTCTGGAGACACCAATGTTAGGTTGGGTTTTTGCTCTACCATAACATCATCATCGTCACATGATACAAATGGAATAATTCCCACGATCACTATAAATAAAAGGATCTTTTTTATATGTTTCATAATATATTATCTTGTGTTTTTCTTTAATCTTTAACTAACCGTATTCCAAACATTCTATTATGTTCATTGCCTTGGTTATAGGATCTGTAGTTTCCTGCTGGATACAACTCCCATACGTCATTTGTCCCTGCTATCGGGTTAATCCATAAAGCCACTCTACCCTCTTCAACTACATATCTAAAACCAAATGGTCTATCATCAGTAAAGTTATTATAACGATATCCTGCAATTAAAAAATTTGCACCATAAGAATCCGTTCCTCCGTACCATTCATCTAATAAATCAGAAGCATTTGGCACATACGCTCTTATAGTAGAAATATCGGTATCGGTTATAACATGCCAACCTTCTGGCGCTATTAATGCATTTCTTGGCACTTTACTCGAATAAACACGCCCATTATCCCCATCACTCCAAGGCGCTGTAAATGATGGGTACCCCGGAATTGGCCCATTATCAGCTGGGTGTTCATCATAATATAACGTTGTTGTTGAGGCCGTAATAGGGTAATCGGCACTTGTAGGCTGAATAATCTTTTCTAAATCCTCCCCAGTAGTCAGTTTTTTAGTCCTTAAATTTTGTGACATCCAAATCTGAGACCCTATTCGAACCCACGAATAGTCTAAGGACTCACTTCCTCTAACATCTGTATAAACTCCTGTAACTTGCGGTGTAAACGAAATTACTTCAGATTTAGATTCTCCATCATCATTTTTAGCAACCACTTGTGCATAAAATGTTTTTATGTCATTAATATCACTTGGCGTATCTTTAGTTTGTACAACATACCCCTCTCCTGTAACGTCACTAGCCACTTTATTTAAAGGAGGGTTTACCGTATCAATGTAAACATCTAAAGTGTTTGCGCCTAATGCCACACCCCAAACTAGAGATTCATCCAATGATAATACTCCATCTTCAACCTCTTCACTTAACTCAGGTTTTACAGGTTCTTTTGCAGCCAAATAATCAAAACTAAAGGTTTCAGTAGAAAACGAATTACCCAAACCATCTCTAGACACTACGCGCCAGTAATACCTTTGATCTGGTGTTAGCTCTGAAGTTGCATTAAATTCTGATTCACCAGAGAAACTAGTCGCTAAATTTACTGGAGGATTCACTGTATCTATAAACACATCATAGATAGCCGTTTCTCCATTAGGGCCAGCAGAATCCGTCCAATCTAGCAACACATCACCTTCTGATACAAATAACAGACTTTTGTCAAGAGGAGATTCAATAACAGGAACATCAGGAGCTGCTGTTGTAAAACTCCAAACTTCACTCTCATTATCATAAAAACCATCTTTAGCAACAACCTTCCAATAATAGGTCACTCCACCTTTCATAACTGTATTTTTGGTTATCTTATATTGAGTATCTTTAATATCTTGGGCTCTCAACCCTAATTTATTCTCTTCGGTTCCTATGTAAAAATCAAACTTTAAATTTTCAAAATTATCAGCCGAAGCTTCCCATGTAAACGTGGGATTATAGCCTATAGATTCAGCATTATCTAATGGAGACACATTTGACACGGAAATTACTGGAATCACTATTCCATTATCATCATCTTCGCATGAAATAAGATAAGGCGCTAGCATTGACACTACACCTAAGAGAAAAAGATTTCTAATGTATTTCATAAGTTATTTAGTATATTAAAATTTAGTTAGTTCTTTATTTATTTTTATAATGGTCTCAACTTATTTAGTATAAGTATTCAACACTCTTCATGATATAACGAGATTACTCCTTACAAAGTAGCGTACTACGGGGCACCATATCTAAATATCTAACCTAGAAGATTATATCTGTAATTTGTATAAAATGAAGTTGGCTAGCTCTATTTAGTTTTAGTTTTAGTTTTAGTTTTAGTTTTAGTTTTAGTTTTAGTTTTAGTTTTAGTTTTAGTTTTAGTTTTAGTTTTAGTTTTAGTTTTAGTTTTAGTTTATCAAATATTGAAATATTAAATTAATGCCGATGGGTATAAATAATTCTTTTTAGTGAATTTTTTGTTCAACGCTCTTGAAAACCAGTTATACCTACTTTCTTACTCATTAGTACTACACCAATCCTTATGTTTTTTCTCATTTCAACTCTAAGCTCTATTTTTATTAATATGATTTTGTAAGATTCTTATTAGGTTATTCAAACTTTCCGCATGGTCTTTATCATCAACAACGTTAACATTTTCATCTGGATCTAGAATCCTATCATACAACATATGAGAATTTACACTTCCATCTTTATTAAAATACCTCGTATAATTAAATGCTTTTGAAATTACGGTCTCTCCACGTCCCCATCTGGAAAATACATACTCATTAATTTCATGGTTTGGATCTGTTAAAATTTCAACAAAACTTTTACCACTTAAATGCAATGGTTTTTCAACATTGCTTAAATCACAAAGCGATGGATATATATCTACAAAACTCACTAAAGATTCTGAGCTAGCCTGAGTATCATTTTTAAAACGAGATCTTTTAGGTTTAACAATTAGAGGTGTTCTAAGGGCATTATTGAAACACGAGTGTTTACACCATAAAGAATGCTCTCCCAAACTCCAACCATGATCACCTATTAAAACTATATTTGTGCTCTCATAAAGTTCCAATTCTTTTAATTTATCAAGTATTTTACCCACTTGTGCATCAATAAAACTAACACTTGCATAATAGCCATGTCGAAGTTTCTTAGCAATATCACTCTCGATAGGTAGGGTATCTTTAGGTATATTTGAATACCCTCTCAATTCTTTATAATTAAACCATGCTTCTCGTGGTGCCTTAATAGGCATTTGAGGGTTTTTAGCTAAAGCAATAGTCTCTTCCTTATACATGTCCCAATATTTTTTAGGCGCATTAAAAGGAAGGTGCGGTCTTATAAAACCAATTCCTAAGAAAAATGGCTGTTTAGACTGTGACAACTTGTTCAATTCCGCTAAAGCCAATTTAGCGGTTTTACCATCATAATACACAGCGTCTTCAACATCCGCTGCCTCCCAAGCTGGCCCAGCGGAGCCTAAGGGTAAATTATTTTCTTTAGTCCAACTATTTATAGGAGCCTGATAATCTCGCCATAACTCCTGCTGTTTTATCGAGTTAGGATAATCTGGTCTATACGGAATATCTGTCCAACTTTGAAGAGCATCATCTGGATGATGAAATATTTTACCCACTGCTTTAGTTATGTAGCCCTTATTTTTAAAATGCTCTGGCAAAGTGATTAAACCAGGTGCATCATTATCTACTCTAGACCCGTAATTTGTAAATCGATTTTTTGTTGGAAATACCCCTGTTAACAGGCTTGCTCTAGATGCGCCACAAACCGGAACATTACAATAGGCGTTCTTAAAAACCATACCATCTGCTGCCAACTTATCAATATTTGGAGATATAATTTGAGATTGCCCATAACAATTCAATTCTGGCCTTAAGTCATCTACAATTATAAATAATACATTATTGAAATCATTTTCCTTTTTTGCTATGCTGCAATTGAAAAAAAATGACCCGAAAACACTGATCAATATAAAACGAAAACTATCTGGTAGTCTATTCAACTTTCAATTGGATTTAAATACAGTAAAACTATAAAACATCTTGATAGAACCAAGATGTTTTAATAGTAACTAACAAAAAGATATTACTTGTGCTTTTTACTCTACAAGTATTTTAGAAACAGCACTACCCACTTTTACGAGGTATAAACCAGAGGAAGGAAATATACTGTAATCTAAAGAAAGTACATTATCATACACTTTTGTTTGGTAAAGCAACGCACCAACAATAGAATATACTTCTAGAGTTTGAGTGTTTGAGTTGCTTAAATTAATTGTTAACTGCTCTCCACTTCTTACTGGATTAGGGCTAACAACTATACTGGTAGCACTAAAATCATCGGTGCCTAAAGTGGTATCGGCAGACAGTCTCATTTCCATGAATTCTAGATGCATTGCCGTACTATTAAGATCAAGTCTTATACTTGTAGCATTTTGTAACATAGCCGAAGAAAATTCTTGAGCCGCAAAATCCATTTGTGCATAATTCTTAGGATCGTCATCTGCTGCTGTAGCATCAGCTATACCTGCCCAGGTTTTAACCTCTGTGTTAACTCCATCAGATAAAGTAATCGTTAAATTTCTCCATCTATTTAATTGCCCCGAATTGGTATATTTTCCATCTCTCCCATAAAAATCAAGATATTTTAGTGACTTTCCTGATGGAATAGCTACTTCACATGCCCACCAATTTTGATCTGCAACATTTTGTGTTAAATAATAATTATCCGTATTACTAGCATTACAATTAGGGTAAGGAGTTGTTGGACTACTTGGATCATAAGCGAACGTGTCATCTATATTATAACTTGGCACATCACGTGTCCCATTTGTATAATGAGGTAATCCTGCCGTTGCATTTGACAATGGCACATTTACCAACTGAGCAAAAGATGTTTGAAACATTGCAAATGCAAATACAAAAAGTATTGCTTTGAGTAATTTTGTTTTCATAAGTACTTGGTTTTAGTTTAATTAATCTATTAATTACACTTATAATAATAAGCTTTACCAAATATTATGATTTTTACTCTTTTTTAAGGGGGTTAAAATGTTCATAATAATACACAAACTATTCATACGCCCATTTAAGAATATAAACTTGGTTAAATTCTAAAAAATACTATTTACAGCTCATTTTCTGAAGCATACTGACTTATATCAAAATAAATGCAGTGCAACCTCTTTAAAGCAATATGTTTTGCAAGATCTTTATGCTATATACAAGCAAAATTGATTTTTTCTATATTAATCTCGCTTTATACCATTTATAACTCGAATTTACCGTAGTAAAATAACCTTTTTCCCTTTCCTTTTTATTTATAAAAGAAACCGTAGCTATAGCTATGCTTGATTTTTTAAACTCAAATAAAGAAAAAAAATCATCATTTTATTTTACAGTAAATTCAAATCACAAATGGTATTAATTTATTTTTATTTAGATTCTGGCATCCATGAAAAATAAGAACCCCGATGTTAAAACATCGGGGCTCTTATTTTTTTAAATATTAATTTCTACTAATTATTCTAAATAACTTGGTACTGGATACCTAGAGTTTACTGTTTTTGCGTTGTACCGGCCACCTTTGTCATTTTTAAAACGCTCATAAATTTTTGATCGGTACTCACTTCTATTTGGAACCTCTGTTCTAAACTCATCTTTTTCTAAACCTATGTTATCAAATGGAATGGTTTTGAAATTTTCCATGGGCACAAAACTTTCCTTGAAAGAAAAGTTTAATGTCTCCACATTTTCAAATGCCTCTAAACTTATAGTTTTTGGATACTCAAAAATTTCATCCCTCGGCAAATCCGTATAATATCCAGATTTTTTACTTTCTAAACCTTCAACAGTTCCAGAGCCACCGTGAACATATATAGGTTTTCTTATATCAAAAATATAATTATCACTTACAGTACAGTTGGTCTGTGCCCATGGGTTTTTATCAATAGTTTCTTCTAACTCAGGAAACGTTTCTTTCCAAACCCCTTTTTTCCATCCATCTTTACCTATTTTTTGTTCCATAATATATATATAATCGCCCTTATCTCCTTTAGGAAGATCTCTTCCAAATCTAGATAAATCATCCCATTTTTTTTGAATACCTTCTTGGGTTATAGGCTTCTTTAATGTCCACCACATGATAGCAGCATCAATACTTATATTATTCTCAAAATCATTTAAGAATCCATGAAATATACAACTTCCTCTACCCGATCTGTAAAACACGTTTCCATAAACCTTCATACCGGCTCCATTATCATCATTTCTAAAACCTGTTATAGGATGCCCTCCTGGTTCAATAAGGTGATGCACAAAATTATAACGCAATACATTATTCATAGTATACCATTGGGCTCCGCAATAGGCAACGTTAAAATCACCCATTTCATAACCAATGTTATAAAATTCATTATATTCCATTAACAAATTAACGGTTTTGTATGAAACCGCTCCATTCATATCATGTAATAAATTATGTCCAAAATAAATCCCAACTCCGTTAAGACCAATAACGCCATATCCTCTTAAACGACAATTTCGAACTATATTATTGGTAGCAAAATTGTAACATGGTGTTAAACTGACCAAATCACCACCATTAATACTAAATGCAGAATATAAATCATAAAAATCGCAACCAGAAATACCATTATACTCACCGCCATTAATGTTTACGCCTCTGCCTAAACCATTACGAATAGTACTCCCCGCTATTAAATTATATTTCCCACCTGTTATAGAAAAAGACAAATCTCCTGTGTTTTCAATAATCAAGTTTTTAAATGTAATAAATTCCGTATCTTCAAAATTTATCAACGCAGGTGTATTAGTGGGTTTTGATTCATTTAATAAAACAGATTCCTTATCTTCTAAGCCTTGTTCACCAATTATTGTTAATGTTGATTTTCCAGCCTCAAAACCTTTAATGGGCCAAATGTAAAGTTGCTGTTCTTTCTTATCAAAATACCATTCACCAGGTTCATCTAATTCTGCCAAAACATTAAATAATCTTACACGTCTTGGTATGGTCTTTATTTTATTCACTATACCGTAACGCGTATGATGTAGCAGCTGAACCACATTATTTTCTATTTGCCCAACAGGTTCATCTTGAAAATACCAATCGTTATGAAAGTAACCCTGAGCACGCATATCCTTCGTTCTTTCAAATTCTTGTATAACTAACGGAGACAGTGTTTCTTTAAAAACAAACTTACCCCCTGTTGGATTTTCTTTTGAATAAGACATGGGCTCTTCTCCTGGTTTTAACCAACGTGTTGTGGGCCCCTCTTCAAGAATTTCTCCTATATGATTATACCCCCTATTGGGCCATTGGGCAAGTTGCAACATATGTCCGTTCATAGAAATCTGTCCATAACTACCTTCTCCAGGAAAGTATGAAGAAACCTCATTTTTAGACAAACTTATGCTCATTACATTTCCCTTGGCCTTTGGATGTAAATAGCTTAATATTTTTTTGTTCTTTACAACTTTTAGCTTTTTGGTATCAACATTCAAACCTCCAGACAGTACAACATCGCCTCGTTTAATACCTCGATACACTATAGGGGCTTCTTTAGTACCTGAGTCTTCAGATGTAAAATTAACCGCGTTATCTATTTGATAATTACCAGACATTAGTATGACGTGAACACCACCTGCTGG
The DNA here is from genome assembly GCF_006265225.1 of Allotamlana fucoidanivorans. Classification (GTDB taxonomy): domain Bacteria; phylum Bacteroidota; class Bacteroidia; order Flavobacteriales; family Flavobacteriaceae; genus Allotamlana; species Allotamlana fucoidanivorans. The sequence continues at coordinate 309,544 of NZ_VDCS01000004.1, forward strand.
CAATCCCTTTGAAGATTTTAAATTTCTCACAGCATTTCTAGCTGCAGTAATAGTTCTAAATGGTAACTCATGAGTCCCTTCATTTTTATCATCGCCATTAGTAGAAACATAAAACACTTTACCTGGCTTTAATATTGGAGCTAATTGGTTTTGTGTATACGAATTACTGTACTCTGGAACATAATGTGGTTTCTGATTGATTGTATTGAAACGTTGCTGAGAAAATAATGAACCAACAATTCCCGCTAACGCAATTACCATTAAGCTAATTTTTATTTGCTTCATTTTTATAGGCTTTTTAATCGTTTTGCTCTTATGGTGTCTTTTTGTAAGTATATACTTGTCACCAAATACTAATTTATCTTAATTTAAAAATCTTTTTATTATTGCTTTTTGCTAGACCACACAAAAAGTTAATATCCTCGCATTATAAATAAAAGCGCACAACCCATGGATTATACGCTAATAAACAATTAACATTAACTAAACAAAATTTATTCTGTTGTAAAACTCCAAACCTGTCCTATAGATGAGGCTCCTTTGTCATCTTTTGCTACAACTTTCCAATAGTATGTTGTTCCTCCTAATAAAGTAGAAATCATATAATCTTTATCAGTATGACCCGTTACTATTGCCGTTGTTGGCGGATTATTGGTGTCTAAATAAACATCAAAGGTTAAGGCATCACCATCTACATCGGTTGATCCCCATGCTAAAAATACT